>NZ_JAGGOT010000013.1:0-302 GCF_018614195.1 Streptomyces sp. ISL-43 | reverse complement strand
GACGGACGGTCCCCACCACGGTCATCGCGGCGCGGGAACGACGGACGGTCCCCACCACGGTCATCACGACCGCCACGGAAGCCACCACGCTCGTCATCACGACGCGGGAAGGACGGGCGGTCGCCACCACGGTCATCGCGGCGCGGGAAGCTCGGACGGTCGCCACGGTCGTCACGGCCGCGGAACCCACCACCGGTGGGACGGTCGCCACGGTCGTTCCCACGGAACGGCGGGCGGTCGCCACCACGGTCGTCACGACGCGGGAACGACGGACGGTCGCCACCACGGTCGTCACGACCGCG
>NZ_JAGGOT010000012.1 GCF_018614195.1 Streptomyces sp. ISL-43 | reverse complement strand
CCGGGCGCTTCCTTCGTTCTTATGTTTCCGACTTTATCAGACTCTTTCGTGTCCGATTCCCGGTCGAAGCGGGTTTCGCTTTCCAGTTCTTCGCTTTCGCGTTTCCCTTTCCTGCGACTCCAACTCTACCAGATCATTTCCGTGTCTGTTTCTCGAAAGTCACAGTGCTTGGATTTGAATTGGATGGCCGTTGGAGAGCCATTCCCTTTCGGGCGAGCCAGACTTTATCAGGTTTCCCCGGTCCGGATTCCGCCCGCCCGCATCGACCCGTCCGGGCACACGTGTGTGCTGAGGTGTCGTGCGAGGTGGAGACGTAAACGTACTGGAGCGGGGCCCCCGGATGCAAATCCGGTTGCCCCGCTCCGGTGAGATCGCTACGGCGAGGGTCAGACCTCGACGACGACCGGGAGGATCATCGGGCGGCGGCGGTAGCCGTCCGAGACCCACTTGCCCATCGTGCGGCGGATGAGCTGCTGGATCTGGTGCGGCTCGGCCACGCCGTCGGCCGCTGCGCGGGCGATGGCTTCCTCGATCTTCGGCAGGACGGCGGCGAACGCCGAGTCGTCGATGCCGGAGCCGCGGGCCTGGATGTTCGGGCCGCTGACGATCTTGCCCGTGGTGCTGTCCACCACGACGTAGACCGAGATGATGCCCTCGTCGCCGAGGATCTTGCGGTCCTTGAGGTGGACTTCCGTCACGTCGCCGACCGACAGGCCGTCCACGTAGACGTAGCCGGCCTGGACCTTGCCCGAGATGCGCGCCTTGCCGTCGATGAGGTCGACGACGACGCCGTCCTCCGCGATGACGATGCGGTCCTTCGGGACGCCCGTGAGGGCACCGAGCTCGGCGTTGGCGCGCAGGTGGCGCCACTCGCCGTGGACCGGCATCAGGTTCCGCGGCTTGCAGATGTTGTAGAAGTACAGCAGCTCGCCGGCGGAGGCGTGGCCCGAGACGTGCACCTTGGCGTTGCCCTTGTGCACGACGTTGGCGCCCCAGCGGGTCAGGCCGTTGATCACGCGGTAGACCGCGTTCTCGTTGCCCGGGATCAAGGACGACGCCAGGATCACGGTGTCACCGGGGACGATCCGGATCTGGTGGTCGCGGTTGGCCATGCGGGACAGGGCCGCCATCGGCTCGCCCTGGGAACCCGTGCAGACCAGGACGACCTCGTGGGCCGGCAGGTCGTCGAGGGTCTTGACGTCCACGACGAGGCCGGCCGGGACCTTCAGGTAGCCGAGGTCGCGGGCGATGCCCATGTTGCGGACCATCGAGCGGCCGACGAAGGCGACCCTGCGGCCGTACTCGTGGGCGGCGTCGAGGATCTGCTGGATGCGGTGCACGTGGCTGGCGAAGCTGGCCACGATGATCCGGTTGTTGGCGTTCGCGAAGACCGTGCGCAGGACGCCCGAGATCTCGCGCTCGGGCGGGACGAAGCCCGGGACCTCGGCGTTCGTCGAGTCCGAGAGGAGGAGGTCGATGCCCTCTTCGCTCAGACGCGCGAAGGCGTGCAGGTCGGTGAGGCGCTTGTCCAGCGGCAGCTGGTCCATCTTGAAGTCGCCGGTGCACACCACCATGCCGGCGCCGGTGCGGATGGCCACGGCCAGGGCGTCCGGGATGGAGTGGTTGACCGCGATGAACTCGCAGTCGAAGGGGCCGAGGTTCTCGCGCTCGCCTTCCTTCACCTCGAGGGTGTAGGGGCGGATGCGGTGCTCCTGGAGCTTCGCCTCGATGAGGGCCAGCGTCAGCTTGGAGCCGATCAGCGGGATGTCCGGCTTCTCCCGGAGGAGGTAGGGGACGGCGCCGATGTGGTCTTCGTGGCCGTGCGTGAGGACGATGCCCTCGATGTCGTCCAGGCGATCCCGGATGGACGAGAAGTCCGGCAGGATCAGGTCGATACCCGGCTGCTCCTCTTCGGGGAAGAGGACGCCGCAGTCGACGATCAGCAGACGGCCGTCGAACTCGAAGACGGTCATGTTGCGGCCGATCTCACCGAGGCCGCCCAGGGGGGTGACCCGAAGGCCGCCCTTGGGGAGCTTCGGCGGCGGACCGAGTTCAGGATGCGGATGGCTCAAAAGGTTCTCCTTCACCACGCGCGCCACGCAACCGTGGAGGCACGTGGCGCGCATGTCATTCGTGCACTTGCTTTGTCTTGTTTGGTTCCGCTTATTCAGTTGTGAAGTCTGGTGTCAGAGCTGTACCCCGCCCGCGGCAAGATCGATCTTGAGCTGTGCCGCCTCTTCGGTGGTCAGCTCGACGAGCGGGAGCCGCAGCGGGCCCGCGGGCAGGCCCTGCAGGTTCAGCGCGCCCTTGGTGGTGATCACGCCCTGGGTGCGGAACATACCGGTGAAGACGGGGAGCAGCCTCTGGTGGATCTCGGTGGCCTTCTGGACGTCGCCGCCCAGATGGGCCTCGAGCATCTCGCGGAGCTCGGGGGTGACCACGTGGCCGACCACGGAGACGAAGCCGACCGCGCCGACCGACAGGAGCGGCAGGTTCAGCATGTCGTCGCCCGAGTACCAGGCCAGGCCGCTCTGGGCGATGGCCCAGCTGGCGCGGCCGAGGTCGCCCTTGGCGTCCTTGTTGGCAACGATACGGGGGTGCTCGGCCAACCGGACGAGAGTTTCGGTGTTGATCGGGACACCGCTGCGGCCGGGGATGTCGTAGAGCATGACCGGCAGCTCGGTGGCGTCGGCGATCGCCGTGAAGTGCCGGAAGAGGCCCTCCTGCGGCGGCTTGCTGTAGTACGGGGTGACCGCGAGCAGGCCGTGGGCGCCGGTGCGCTCGGCCTGGCGGGCGAGCTCGAGGGTGTGGCGGGTGTCGTTGGTGCCGATGCCGGCGACCACGTGGGCCCGGTCCCCGACCGCTTCGAGTACGGCTCGTACGAGGTCGTTTTTCTCCGCGTCGGTGGTGGTCGGCGACTCACCGGTGGTGCCGTTGATGATCAGGCCGTCGTTGCCTGCGTCCACCAGGTGGACGGCGAGCTGCTGCGCGCCGTCGAGGTCAAGTGCGCCATCAGCCGTAAACGGCGTGATCATGGCGGTGAGGACCCGCCCGAAGGGGGTCTGCGGAGTCGAGATCGGAGCCATGGGTAACACGCTACTCGCTGCCATGCTCGCGGTGTCCCCTCGGGGGACGTGATGAGGGTGTTGGAGCCCGGCACTGCCTGCTCGGGGGTTCAGGCAGTGCCGGGTCCGTTTGATCAGCCTAGATGAACTTTACGAAACGCCGCAATACGGACACTTCGGACTTGGACCGCACATCCGTACGGTCAGGCCCTTCCAGCCTTATGGGGCAACGCGGCCGTTGCCGTTGAAGGCCGCGTACGTGAGCGGCATGAGACCCGCCCAGTGCCGCTCCATCTCCTCGCCGACCATCTCGATCTCCCGCTGCGGGAAGGACGGGACCGCCGCCAGCTCGTGCTGGGTGCGCAGGCCGAGGAAGTGCATGAGCGAGCGCGCGTTGCAGGTGGCGTACATCGAGGAGAAAAGACCGACCGGCAGGACCGAACGGGCAACCTCGCGGGCCACGCCCGCCGCCAGCATCTCCTGGTAGGCCTCGTAGGCCTGGCGGTAGGAGTCCTCCATGACCCGGCCCGTCAGCTCCTGCTGGGCTTCGGTGCCCTCGACGAAGACGTACTTGCCGGGGCGGCCCTCCTGGACGAGCTTGCGCTCGGCGTCCGGGACGTAGAAGACCGGATCCAGCTCCCTGTAGCGGCCCGATTCCTCGTTGTAGGACCAGCCGACGCGGTGGCGCATGAACTCGCGGAATACGAAGATCGGGGCGCTGATGAAGAAGGTCATCGAGTTGTGCTCGAAGGGGCTGCCGTGGCGGTCGCGCATCAGGTAGTTGATGAGGCCCTTGGAGCGCTCCGGGTCCTTGCGGAGCTCCTCCAGGGACTGCTCGCCGGCGGTGGAGACACGGGCGGCCCACAGCACGTCGGAGTCGGCGGCGGAGTGCTTCACCAGCTCCACCGTCACATCGCTGCGGAAGCTGGGTTTCAGGTCTGAAGCGGCGGTCTCGCTCACCGGGAGGGTCCTTCCGAGCTGGTCTTACTTGGGGCCGCGCCCACTCTACGACGGTCCGCGGACCGGACCGGGCAGTCCGGAATCCCCCGGTTCCGCGGCCGGTACATCTGACGCTGCGCCATAAAATTTGGTTAATGTCCCGACATCCGGCACCGATCGGGGCTTTTGTGCGTCCTACCTACTAGAACGCCAGCTCATCCCGCCCCCACCGCCCCAGGGCCCCAGGGCCCCGACCGTAAGGAGAATCGCTCCCATGTTCCGCCGGCGCGAACCCGTCCCGTTCGCCTTCGTCGCCGAGGCCGACCGATTCCGCAGCAACGTCACTCCGCCGCCGCCCGAGAGTCTGAGCAAGACCCAGATCGCCGCCCGTAGTCTGGTCGGACTGACCGTGGTGGCGGGACTCGTCGGCTCGCTGCTTTTCGGGATGCCCGCACTGCAGCCGAGCCAGGTACCGGCGAAGTCGCAGCAGTCGGAGGCGTCCGAGGGGCGGTAGCCTCACGGGCACAGCCCAACCGAACGTGCATGTGAGTGAGGTCCTGCCGTGCCCCTGCCCTTCCTGACGGCCGACGGCGCATTCGACGCGCACGACACCGGGGACACCCTCCCCTACCAGGACCACGACCGCTGGCGTCGTCCCTACCGCCCGGGGCCCTGGCGGGTCGCCATCGCCGCGCTGCTGCTCCTGCTCGGCTCCTTCATGCTGTTCGCCACGGTGATCATCACCGCCGCGGGCACCTGGACCGGCGCCCTGGGCGGCCTGGCCGCCTCGCTCGCCGTGGTCGGATCCGCCCTGCGACTGCTGCGCACGGGCGTCTGGGTGAGCCGCAAGGGGCTGCGCCGGGTGGGGTTCTTCGGGACCCGCTCGATCCCGTGGAGCCAGGTCGCCGAGGTGCGCACGGTGCAGCAGCCCGTGCGCTGGCTCGGACTGCCGAGGACCGTACAGGGGCAGGCACTGACCGTGGCGGCGCGCGGCGGGGCCGGGCTGCCGGTCCTGCTGACCGACCACAACGCCGACTTCCTCTCGCGCACCGAGGCGTTCGACCGGGCCGCCGACTCGGTCGAGGCCTGGGCCGCCGAGTACCGGGGCGTACCCGCCTGATCCGCCGGCGCGGGCACGAAGAGCCCGTACAGAAGAGCCCGTACAGGACCGGTCCTGTACGGGCTCTTCTCATGGGGCCGGTACGTCGTGCAGGGAGATCGCCCGCTGCATCGCCTTGCGCGCCCGCGGGGTGTCGCGGGCGTCACGGTAGGCGACCGCGAGGCGGAACCAGCTGCGCCAGTCCCCCGGCGCGTCCTCGGTCTCGGCCTTGCGGCGCGCGAAGACCTCGTCGGCGGAATCCCGCAGGATCCGGCCGTACTTGTCCCGCTCGAGCTCGTCCACGGGCAGTCCGCCCTCGGCCTCCAGCTCGGTCGCGAGCTGGTTGGCCTTGGTGACGAACCGCGTGTTCTGCCAGAGGAACCAGACGCCGATGACCGGCAGGATCAGCACGGCCAGACCGAACGGGACGGTGATCGGGGTCCCGAGCCGAATCAGCATCAGGCCCCGGCCGCCGGCCAGGACGAAGTAGACGGCCAGGACCGCGGCCGTGATGAAGTAGGTGATCTTCGCGCGCATGGTTCCGCTGCCTGCTCGTCAGCCGAGTTCGAGGAAGTTTTCCAGGCCGAACGTGAGGCCCGGGGTCTGCGTCACGCGGCGCGCACCGAGCAGGATGCCCGGCATGAAGCTGCTGTGGTGCAGGGAGTCGTGACGGATGGTCAGGGTTTCGCCCTCGCCGCCGAGGAGGACCTCCTGGTGGGCCAGCAGGCCGCGCAGGCGGATCGCGTGCACCGGGACGCCGTCGACGTTCGCGCCGCGCGCGCCGTCGAGGGCGGTGGTGGTGGCGTCGGGCTGCGCGCCGAGGCCGGCCTCGGCGCGGGCGGCCGCGATGAGCTGGGCCGTACGGGTCGCCGTGCCGGAGGGTGCGTCGACCTTGTGGGGGTGGTGCAGTTCGACGACCTCGACGGACTCGAAGTACCGGGCGGCCTGGGCGGCGAACTTCATCGTGAGGACGGCGCCGATGGAGAAGTTCGGTGCGATGAGCACACCGGTCGCCGGCGAAGCGGCGAGCCAGGTGTCGAGCTGGGCGAGGCGGTCCTCGGTCCAGCCGGTGGTGCCGACCACTCCGTGGATGCCGTGGCGGATGAGGAAGTCGAGGTTCTCCATCACCGAGTCGGGGGTGGTCAGCTCGACGGCGACCTGGGCGCCGGCCTCGGCCAGCGTCTCCAGCTTGTCGCCGCGGCCGAGGGCGGCCACCAGTTCCATGTCCTCGGCGGCCTCGACGGCCTTGACCGCCTCGGAGCCGATGCGGCCCTGGGCGCCGAGGACTGCCACGCGCAGCTTGCTCATTTTGCGTCCTTACATGCATACAGACTGACGACGTACGGAACTTTTCCCTGTCCGGGGACCTAGGCCACGGCTTCGTCGAGGCGGGCCGCCTGCTTCTCCTTGAGCGGGCCGATCACCGCGAGCGAGGGCCGCTGGGCCAGTACGTCCTGGGCCACCGAGCGCACGTCGTCCGGGGTGACGGAGGCGATCCGGGCCAGCATGTCGTCGACCGACATCTGGTCGCCCCAGCACAGCTCGCTCTTGCCGATGCGGTTCATGATCGCGCCGGTGTCCTCCAGGCCGAGGACGGTGGAGCCGGACAGCTGGCCGACGGCCCGCCGGATCTCCTCGTCGGTGAGCCCGTCGGAGGCGACCTTGTCGAGCTCGTCCCGGCAGATCCGCAGTACGTCGTGGACCTGGCTGGGGCGGCAGCCCGCGTAGACGCCGAAGAGGCCGGTGTCGGCGAAGCCCGAGGTGTACGAGTACACGCTGTAGGCCAGGCCGCGCTTCTCGCGGACCTCCTGGAAGAGGCGGGAGGACATGCCCCCGCCGAGCGCGGTGTTCAGCACGCCCAGCGCCCAGCGGCGCTCGTCGGTGCGGGCCAGGCCCGGCATGCCGAGGACCACGTGGGCCTGCTCGCTCTTGCGGTTGACCAGCTCGACGCGGCCGGAGGTGCGGATCCGCTTGGTGCCGGTGCGCGGGCCGATCGGCTCGGCGTCGGCGCGGGTCAGGGCGCCGGCCTTCTCGAAGGCCGCGCGGACCTGGCGTACGACCTTGTTGTGGTCGACGTTGCCCGCGGCGGCCACGACCAGGTGGGTGGGGTCGTAGTGCTTCTTGTAGAAGCGGCGGATCCGGTCGGCGGTGAGCGCGTTGATCGTGTCGACAGTGCCGAGGACGGGGCGCCCGAGCGGGGTGTCCCCGTACATGGTCTGGGCGAACAGGTCGTGGACCATGTCGCCCGGGTCGTCCTCGGTCATCGCGATCTCTTCGAGGATGACGCCGCGCTCGGCGTCGACATCGGATTCGAGGATCAGCGAGCCGGTGAGCATGTCGCACACGACGTCGATGGCCAGCGGCAGGTCGGTGTCGAGCACCCGCGCGTAATAGCAGGTGTACTCCTTCGCCGTGAAGGCGTTCATCTCGCCGCCGACCGCGTCGATCGCGGAGGAGATGTCGAGGGCACTGCGCTTGTCGGTGCCCTTGAAGAGGAGGTGCTCCAGGTAGTGCGTGGCGCCGTTCAGCGAAGGCGTCTCGTCCCGGGAGCCGACGTGGGCCCAGATGCCGAAGGTGGCGGAGCGGACGGACGGCAGGGTCTCGGTGACGACGCGCAGTCCGCCGGGGAGGACCGTGCGCCGGACGGTGCCGATGCCGTTCGTGCCTTTGAGCACTGTTTGGGTACGGGCGACGGCCCGCCCCTCCGAAGAGGGGCGGGCCGTCACACGGGAACTACGCGACGTCACTTGTCGGAGTCGTCCTTGTCAGCGTCGTCGCCGGCGGCCTCGCCGTCGATCACGGGGACCAGGGAGAGCTTGCCGCGGGAGTCGATCTCGGCGATCTCGACCTGGACCTTGGTGCCGACCGCGAGCACGTCCTCGACGTTCTCCACGCGCTTGCCACCGGCGAGCTTGCGGATCTGCGAGATGTGCAGCAGGCCGTCCTTGCCGGGCATGAGGGAGACGAAGGCACCGAAGGTGGTGGTCTTGACGACCGTACCCAGGTAGCGCTCGCCGACCTCCGGCATGGTCGGGTTGGCGATCTGGTTGATCGTGGCACGGGCGGCCTCGGCGGCCGGGCCGTCGGAGGCACCGATGTAGATGGTGCCGTCGTCCTCGATCGTGATCTCGGCGCCGGTGTCCTCCTGGATCTGGTTGATCATCTTGCCCTTGGGGCCGATGACCTCACCGATCTTGTCCACCGGGATCTTGACGGTGATGATCCGCGGGGCGAACGGGGACATGGCGTCCGGCGTGTCGATCGCTTCCATCATCACGTCGAGGATGTGGAGGCGGGCGTCGCGGGCCTGCTTGAGGGCGGCGGCCAGAACCGAGGCCGGGATGCCGTCGAGCTTGGTGTCCAGCTGGAGCGCGGTGACGAACTCCTTGGTGCCGGCGACCTTGAAGTCCATGTCGCCGAAGGCGTCCTCCGCACCGAGGATGTCGGTGAGGGCGACGTAGTGGGTCTTGCCGTCGATCTCCTGGGAGATCAGACCCATGGCGATACCGGCGACGGGGGCCTTGAGGGGCACACCGGCGTTCAGCAGCGACATGGTGGAGGCGCAGACCGAGCCCATGGACGTCGAGCCGTTGGAGCCGAGAGCCTCGGACACCTGGCGGATCGCGTAGGGGAACTCCTCGCGCGTCGGGAGGACCGGCATGATCGCGCGCTCGGCGAGCGCGCCGTGGCCGATCTCGCGGCGCTTCGGCGAACCGACGCGGCCGGTCTCGCCGACCGAGTACGGCGGGAAGTTGTAGTTGTGCATGTAGCGCTTGCGGGTCACCGGGGAAAGGGTGTCCAGCTGCTGCTCCATACGGAGCATGTTCAGGGTGGTGACGCCCAGGATCTGGGTCTCGCCACGCTCGAACAGCGCCGAGCCGTGCACGCGCGGGATGGCCTCGACCTCGGCGGCGAGGGTACGGATGTCCGTGAGCCCGCGGCCGTCGATGCGGACCTTGTCCTTGATGACGCGCTCGCGGACCAGGGCCTTGGTCAGGCTGCGGTACGCGGCGGAGATCTCCTTCTCGCGGCCTTCGAAGGCCGGGAGGAGCTTCTCGGCGGCGATCTCCTTGACGCGGTCCAGCTCGGCCTCGCGGTCCTGCTTGCCCGCGATGGTCAGCGCCTGGGAGAGCTCGCCCTTGACGGCGGCCGAGAGGGCCTCGTACACGTCGTCCTGGTAGTCCAGGAAGACCGGGAACTCGCCCTCGGGCTTGGCGGCCTTGGCGGCGAGGTCGGACTGGGCCTTGCACAGGGCCTTGATGAACGGCTTCGCGGCCTCGAGGCCCGCGGCGACGATCTCCTCGGTCGGCGCCTCGGCGCCGTCCTTGACCAGCGCGATGGTCTTCTCGGTGGCCTCGGCCTCGACCATCATGATCGCGACGTCGCCGTCCTCGAGCGCGCGGCCCGCGACGACCATGTCGAAGACGGCGTCCTCGAGCTCGGTGTGCGTCGGGAAGGCGACCCACTGGCCGCGGATCAGCGCGACGCGGACGCCGCCGATCGGGCCGGAGAAGGGCAGGCCGGCCAGCTGGGTGGACGCGGACGCGGCGTTGATCGCGACGACGTCGTACAGGTGGTCGGGGTTGAGCGCCATGATCGTGGCGACGACCTGGATCTCGTTGCGCAGGCCCTTCTTGAAGGACGGGCGCAGCGGGCGGTCGATCAGGCGGCAGGTGAGGATCGCGTCCTCGGAGGGGCGGCCCTCGCGGCGGAAGAAGGAGCCGGGGATCTTGCCTGCCGCGTACATCCGCTCCTCGACGTCGACCGTCAGGGGGAAGAAGTCGAGCTGGTCCTTGGGCTTCTTCGACGCGGTGGTGGCGGAAAGCACCATCGTGTCGTCGTCCAGGTAGGCAACGGCGGAGCCGGCGGCCTGGCGGGCCAGACGGCCCGTCTCGAAGCGGATGGTGCGGGTGCCGAAGGAACCGTTGTCAATGACGGCCTCGGCGTAGTGGGTCTCGTTCTCCACTAGCGTTTTCTCCATTTTCGTCGTCTCCGTCCGCCACCCGTGTGGTGGTGGACGGTTGCGGAGAAGCGCTCCTTGCGTGCGGGCCGGTCTTCGATCGAAGCATCCGGGGTTCGAGCCCGTGGCGGGCGTTCCGGGTGCCACTACCGAGGACCGGCGGCGTAGGGAGGGCGCTCCTCCTCTTCAGTTGTGCACGTGGTTCCAGACTACAAAGCGTCCGGTACGTCGCGCACGTACAGCAAAGGGAGCGGCCCCCTCAGTGTGGGAACCGCTCCCTTCACAGCGTCTTTACTTGGCGCCGGCCGCACCGCGGCGGATGCCGAGGCGCTCGACCAGCGTACGGAAGCGCTGGATGTCCTTCTTGGCCAGGTACTGCAGAAGGCGGCGGCGCTGGCCGACCAGGATCAGCAGACCACGACGGGAGTGGTGGTCGTGCTTGTGGGCCTTCAGGTGCTCGGTCAGGTCCGAGATGCGGCGGGACAGCATCGCGACCTGGACCTCGGGGGAGCCGGTGTCGCCCTCCTTGGCACCAAACTCTGCGATGAGCTGCTTCTTCGTTGCGGCGTCGAGCGGCACGCGTACTCCTCGTAATAGGTCTTCGTAGCCACCGAGTGCCCCAGGTCGAATTCTCTGGGGATCTTCCGTAACTCGGGAGGCGGGGTCCGCTGAGCGCAGCCCCCGGAGGAATCCGAGGGCGCGTACACAAACGGCCGTCACACAGCGTACCAGGCTGCCGCTCGGCCCCGTCTCAGCTGGTGAGAGCGCGGGCCCGGGCGTAGACGTCGAGCACGGCCAGGGTCAGCGGGACCAGGCTGAGCAGGACCGCCGCCTCGGTGAGGTCGAGCAGGCGCCCCCAGAAGGGTGACAGACCCCTGCGGGGAATGGCCAGCGCAATTCCGACGAGGAGGGCCGCGGCGGCGGTGACGGCGGCCGACAGCCAGATCGTACGGATGTCCAGGCCGCTGCGGTCGCCGTACAGGGCGAGCTCGCGGAGCAGGGCGGCCGGGGGGTGCGCTGCGAGGCCGAGGACGAGCAGGCCGAGGGCGGCGAGGCCGGCCACGAGGGCGCAGGCGACCTGGGAGGTGTAGCGGAAGAGGCGGGCGCGCAGCAGCATGGCGAGCCCGGTGGCCAGGGCCAGGAGTCGGGCCCAGGTGTCGTCGCAGAAGCCGAGGACGGCGGCGGAGCCGACCGCGACCGCGGCGCAGCCGCCGACGAGACCGAGGAGCGTCTCGTGGCCGCGGCGGGCCTGGGCGGCGATGGCCTCGGCGTCGAGCGGGACCCCGGAGTCGTGCCGGCCGGCGGCGGCGCGCTCCCCGTAGGGCTGCTCGGTCTCGTCGCGGTCCGGGGTCTCGTACTCGGCCACGGCGCTCCGCGGGGCCGCGTAGCCGATGGGGAGCCGGGCGAGGCGGGCGGAGAGGCCGGGGAGGAAGGCGACGAGGCCGATGGCGACGGGGGCGCAGACGGCCGCGGCGGCGGCACGGCCGGTGTCGGTGGCGATGGCGGTGAAGGTGGCCAGGGACCCGGTGGCGGCGAGGAAGGTGGCCGCGACGAAGGGGGCGTCGCCGTCGGGGGTGAGGGCGACGAGGGCGACCGAGGCGACGAGTGCGCAGAGGCACCCGAGGAGGAACTGGAGCCGGCCGGGGCCCTGGCCGGCGGCCGGGGCGACGATGCCGGCGCCGGCGAGCAGCAGGTGGGGGACGGCGGCGAGGCCGAGGGCTACGGCGGAGCCGCGGTCGCGGTAGACGCGGGCGCGGACGCCGGCGGCGGCGGTGAGGAGCAGGCCGACGCAGCCGGCGACGGCCCCGGGCAGTCCGTGCATGTCGTGCAGGACGGGGTCGGCGTACCAGAGGACGAAGCCGAGGAGGACGAAGAGGACGGCGGCGCCGGCCAGGCCCGCGCCGCGCAGCATGTCGTCGCTCCAGCGGTGGCGGCCCCGCACCACGGCGGAGGCGACGGCGTCGGAGACGTCGTCGAAGACGGCGGGCGGCAGGGAGTCGGCGAAGGGGCGCAGGCTCAGCACCTCGCCGTCGAGGACCTGCTGGGCGGCGAGTGTGCGGGCGCCGTCGAGGACGGTGCCGGAGCGCAGGACGAGGTGGAAGCCGGTGGGGGCGCCGACGGGCTGGGTCTGGCCGGTGAGGCGCAGCAGCTCGGGGTAGATGTCGGCGACGGCGATGTCCTCGGGGAGGGCGACGTCCACGCGGCTGTCCGGAGCCACGACGGTGACCCTGCGGAAGCCGGTCGCCTCGGCGGTGTTCACCTGGTGCCCCCGGTTGGTGTGTGCGTTGGTGCGTTGGTGCGTTGGTGCGTTCGTTCGTGCGTGCGTCGGTGTGGTGGTGTCCGCGTCGGTGCCGCGTCCGGCCCCGGCGGGCCGGTACGCACGCCGGTCGCAGCCGATTCGCGGATGCGCAAGGTGCGCGCGCCAGCGTAGCGGGCGTGCGGGTGCCGGTCGGCCAGTAGCATCGCCTCCTTGCGGAGGAGACTCCCTCCGCGCCCGGGACTTGAGGGCGGCGGTTGCGATGTCCCCTCTGTTTTCTAGGGATTTGATGCTCCGGTGAGCCAGATCGTCGTCAAGCGTCCGCCCCGGTCGCTGCCGCCCGAAGTCCCTTCGGGGGAACTGCGGCTGGAGGCCCCGCCGGAGCTTGCGCGCGGGCAGCAGGAGGGCGTGCTGATGCAGGTCCTCCCGATGCTCGGGATGGGCTCCTCCGCCGTCTTCTTCTTCCTGCCGGGCATCCCGTCGTTCATGCGGATCATGGGCATGCTGATGATGGTGTCGACGGCGGCCATGCTGGTGGCCCAGCTGGTGCGCCACCGGCGCGGTACGCAAGGGCAAATGGCCGATGCGCGCCGGGACTATCTGAGGTACCTGGCGCAGACGCGCCGTCAGGTGCGCGGGACCGCGCGGGCCCAGCGTGACGCCCAGCTGTACCTGCACCCGGCTCCGGAGCAGCTGTGGTCGGTGGTGGCCGGGGGCTCGCGGCTGTGGGAACGGCGGGTCGGCGACGCGGACTTCGGGCAGGCCCGGCTGGGGCTGGGCGCGCAGCGCCTGGCGACCCCGCTGGTGGCTCCGGACACGGCTCCGGTGGACGAGCTGGAGCCGCTCACGGCGGGCGCGATGCAGCGGTTCCTGAACGTGCACTCCTCGCTGGAAGGGCTGCCGGTGGCGGTGTCGCTGCGGGCCTTCTACCACGTGACGGTGTCCGGGGAGCCGGAGTCGGCGCGCGGGACGGCGCGCGCGCTGGTGGCGCAGCTGGCGACGCTGCACTCCCCCGAGGACCTGGTGGTGGCGGTGGTGGCCGCGCCGGGCGCGGTCCCGGACTGGGACTGGGTGAAGTGGCTGCCGCACACCCAGGTGCCGGGGCAGATCGACGGGGCCGGTACGAAGCGGCTGTTCGGCGACGACCTCGGTGAACTGGAGGGGCTGTTGGGCTCCCGGCTGGAGGGGCGGCCCCGGTTCGGCCGGGAGGGGTCGCCGGTGCTGGACCAGCCGCACGTGGTCCTCGTACTGGACGCCGGTTCGCGCGGGGGCCTGGTGCCGGCGGACTCGGTGTTCGCGGCGGACGAGGGGCTGCAGGGCGTCACCGTCGTCGAGGTGGTGACGGGCGACCTGGACGAGGCGCGCGGCGGACTGTCGGTCGTGGTGCGGCCGGGCAGGCTGCGGCTGGAGTCGGGCGCGGGCGTCGCCTACGAGGGCGTGCCGGACACCTTGTCGCTGCCGGCGGCCGAGGCGCTGGCCCGGCAGCTGGCGCCGCTGCGGACGGGCGGCGGGGACGACGACGAGCCGCTGCTGGCCGATCTGGACTTCACGGACCTGCTGAACCTGGGCGACGCCGCTTCCGTCGACGTGGCCCGGACCTGGCGGCCGCGGTCCGCCGGTGAGCGGCTGCGCGTGCCGATCGGCGTCGGCGAGGACGGCTCCGCGGTGATGCTGGACCTGAAGGAGGCCGCGCAGGAGGGCATGGGCCCGCACGGGCTGTGCGTGGGCGCGACCGGTTCGGGCAAGTCGGAGCTGCTGCGCACGCTGGTGCTGGGGCTGGCGGTCACGCACACCTCGCAGACGCTGAACTTCGTGCTCGCCGACTTCAAGGGCG
This sequence comes from Streptomyces sp. ISL-43, assembly GCF_018614195.1. Classification (GTDB taxonomy): domain Bacteria; phylum Actinomycetota; class Actinomycetes; order Streptomycetales; family Streptomycetaceae; genus Streptomyces. The sequence goes on along the minus strand of NZ_JAGGOT010000012.1, from coordinate 170,446 downwards.
GGGCGACCTTCACCGGGATGGGAAAGATGCCGCACGTCGCGGCGGTCATCACCAACCTGGCGGACGACCTCACGCTCGTGGACCGCATGGGCGACTCGATCCGCGGCGAGCTGCAGCGCCGGCAGGAGCTGCTGCGCTCGGCGGGCACTTACGCGAACATCCACGACTACGAGAAGGCCCGCGCGGCCGGTGCTCCGCTGGAGCCGCTGGCCTCGCTGGTGCTCGTCATCGACGAGTTCTCGGAACTGCTCACGGCCAAGCCGGACTTCATCGACATGTTCCTCCAGATCGGCCGCATCGGCCGGTCGCTGGGCGTGCACCTGCTGCTGGCCTCGCAGCGGCTGGAGGAGGGCAGGCTGCGCGGGCTGGACACCTACCTGTCGTACCGGATCGGTCTGCGGACCTTCTCGGCCGCGGAGTCGCGGACCGCGATCGGGGTGCCGGACGCCTACCACCTGCCGTCGGTGCCCGGTTCGGGCTATCTGAAGTTCGGCACGGACGAGATGACCCGCTTCAAGGCGGCGTACGTCTCGGGCACCTACCGGACGGGCGGCCCTGACCTGTCGGCCGGGCCGTTCCCGGTGGAGCGGCGGCCGGTGCTGTTCACGGCGGCGCCGGTGCCGGTGGTCCACGCGGCTCCGGACCCGGCCCACCTGTCGGCGCGGGCGGCGCAGGCCGAGCGGGCCGGGCAGGGGGGCGACGCGCCGGCGGACACGGTCCTGGACGTGATCGTGGGACGGCTGGAGGGGCAGGGGGTGCCGGCGCACCAGGTGTGGCTGCCGCCGCTCGACCAGGCTCCGCCGCTCGACCAGCTGCTGCCGGCGCTGGCGCCCTCGGCGGAGCGCGGGCTGCACGCGCGGGGGTACACGCGGCCGGGCGGGCTGGTCGTACCGCTCGGGCTCGTCGACAAGCCGTTCGAGCAGCGGCGCGAGGTGCTGTACCGGGACTTCTCGGGTGCGGCGGGCCACATGATGGTGGTCGGCGGCCCGCAGTCGGGCAAGTCGACGCTGATGCGGACGCTGATCTCCTCGTTCGCGCTGACGCACACCCCGCGCGAGGTGCAGTTCTACGGACTGGACTTCGGCGGCGGTGGTCTGTCGTCGGTCGCCGGCCTGCCGCACGTGGGCGGGATCGCCTCCCGGCTGGACCCGGAGCGGGTGCGGCGTACGGTCGCGGAGGTCGGCGGCGTGCTGCGCCGGCGCGAGGAGTCCTTCCGCGCGAACGGCATCGACTCGATCGGCACCTACCGGCGCCGGCGGGCCGCGGGCGAGCTGCCCGGGGAGGCCTGGGGCGACGTCTTCCTGATCATCGACGGCTGGGGCGGCTTCCGGGGCGAGTACGAGGCCCTGGAGCAGATCGTCACGGACATCGCGGCCCGGGGCCTGGGGTACGGCATCCACGTGGTGGTCACGGTCTCCCGGTACATGGAGGTCCGGGCGGCGCTGAAGGACCAGATGCTCAGCCGGCTGGAGCTGCGCCTCGGCGACGTCATGGACTCCGAGTTCGACCGCAAGGTCGCGGCGAACGTCCCGACGGGCATGCCGGGCCGGGGCCAGGTCGCGGAGAAGCTGCACTTCCTCGGCGCGCTGCCGCGGATCGACGGCTCGCACGCGGCGGAGGACCTCTCGCAGGCCACGGCCGCCTTCGTGGCCTGCGTCAAGCAGGAATGGGCGGGCGAGGCCGCCCCCGGCGTCCGGCTGCTGCCGCGGCTGCTCCACGCCGACCGGCTGCCCAGGGGCGGGGAGTGCCCGGAGCGCGGGATCGCGATCGGCATCGACGAGACCGACCTGGAGCCGGTGTTCGTCGACTTCGAGACCGACCCGTTCCTCCTCGTGTTCGGCGAGAGCGAGTCGGGCAAGACGAACCTGCTGCGGCTCATCGCCCGGCAGATCGCGGATCGCTACGGCCCGCACCAGGCGCGGCTCGTGGTCGGGGACTACCGGCGGAGCCTGCTCGGGGCGCTGCCGCAGGAGCACCTGTTGGAGTACGCGCCGGTGGCGAGCTCCCTGCAGATGCACATGGAGGCGCTGAGCGGGGTGTTCGCGCGGCGCCGGCCCCCGCAGGACGTCACTCCGCAGCAGTTGCGGGACCGCAGCTGGTGGACGGGCCCGGACCTGTTCGTCATCATCGACGACTTCGACCTGGTGGCCACGAGTCAGGGCAATCCGCTGGCGCAGCTGGTGGAGTTCCTGCCGTTCGCGCGGGACACGGGCGTCCGCTTCGTCATCGCGCGCGGCTCGGCGGGTGCCTCGCGCGCGCTGTACGAGCCGTTCATGCAGCGGATCAAGGAGCTGGGCGCGCAGGGCCTGGTGCTGTCGGGCGATCCGTCCGAGGGCGACCTGGTCGGCAGTGTCCGGCCGCGTCCGATGCCGCCGGGCCGGGCGTCCTTCGTCTCGCGCAAGCGCGGGACCTCGCTGGTGCAGATCGGCCGGACGCCGGCGATGTAGGCGGGGGCGGGAGGGCGGGGGCGGCGAGGTTCGGGAAGGTTCCGCAAAGCCTCCCGCACGCGGCCGGCCGGCACCGATAATCGGCAGGGACCGCACCACCGAAGGAGAGGCCGCACATGGGCACTCAGCAGGAGAAGGACGAGCTGTACGCGCTCGACATCAGCGGCGTCGAATGGGAGGGCCCGCCCGGGTCCAGCCCGGACGAGGAGCGGGTCGAGATCGCGCGGCTGCCCGAGGGCGCTGTGGCGATGCGGTCCTCGCTGGACCGGGACACCGTGCTGCGCTACACCGCGGCCGAGTGGGAGGCGTTCGTACTCGGGGCCAGGGACGGGGAGTTCGACTTGGACCGGGGCCCGCGCTGAGGCCCGTACCGGCCTTCGCGTAGCGCGTGGTCCGCGCAGCTCGCGCACGGGGAAGGGGCGCGCCCGCACCGGGCGCGCCCGGTGCGGGCGCGCCCCTTCCCCGTGCCGCGTGACGTGTCCGCCGGGCTCAGTAGGCCTCGGTGAACAGGCGCGAGGCCTTCACGTCGGTGGCGCGATAGTCGTTCTTGCCGCGCTCGATGAGGTCGGCGACCAGGCGCAGCTGGGCGCGCATGTGGTCGGCCTTGCCCTTGTACTTGCGCTGCAGCTCGATGTACTGGACGTGCGCCTGGCCGTCCCAGGTGTCGGTGACGACCGTCAGGGCCTGGTCCATGTCCTCCAGGTCCTGCTTGATCTTGTCCGAGACGGTGCGGATGCGGTCCGCCATGAGCTGGACGCTCTCGTACCGGACCTTGGTGTGCCCGTCGTTCGCGGTCATGCTCTTCTCCTTCGCACGGGGCGGGGCGGGTGGTGGGGGAAGCGGGGCCGGCTCAGATGCCGTTGAGGCCGGAGGTGTTGCCCCCGCCGGCGGCGGCCCTGACCGACCGGAACGCCGCGACCACGTCGTCGTCCTGCGCGTTGCTCAGGTTCTTGGTCTGCGACACGGCGTGGTGCAGGACGCCGAGCAGCCTGCGGATCTCGTCGTGGTCCTCGTTGACGACCACCTGGGCGGAGGTGAACCCGGAGGCACCCACACCGGTCCAGCCGGCGCTCACCGTGGAGAGGATGTCCGCCAGTTCGCGGGACTGCCGGGTGACGCTGTCGGCGGTCTGCGCGATCCGGTCCATCGCCCGGCGTACCGGGGTATCAGCGAGTCCGAAATTGTCGGTCATCCGAAGCTCCTCATTTCTCGATTCGCCCGGCGGAACCGGCGGAACCGGCGGTTCCCCGATCGCAGTCGCGAAGCATGCGAGCACTGTAGTCAGTTCATCGACCTTGCCCAACAAGGCCTTTGGGGAGGAGTTGACGAACCGTGACCGTTCACTGCAAACGACCACGCCGGGTCCGGGCGTCCCGGACCACCGTCGCGGTCCCGGAGATCACGGCGATGAGCACGCCGCCGATGCCCAGCGCGTAGGTTCCGAGCCGCTCGTCCCGTTCCCGCGCCGTCTCGCCCGTGCGCATCGCGGCCGGCTCCGGAGCGGCCGCCGGGGGCGGTCCCGGGTCCGGCACGGGGGGCCTCGGGGTCTCGTGGTCCTGGGTGAGGGCGCGGACCGGGTCGACGACGCCCCAGCCCACGTAGTCGTCGCGGCCGTTGACGGAGCGCTCGGCGGTGTTCTGGAGCTGCCAGACCACCTCCTGCGCGCTCCACCGCGGGTGCTCGGCGCGCACCAGGGCGGCGACCCCGGCGACGTAGGGCGCGGAGAAGCTGGTGCCGTTGTCGACGCACTGGCCGAAGCCGGGGACGGTGGAGACCATGTCGACGCCGGGGGCCGCGATCCCGATGAAGGAGCCCGGCTGGGAGAAGGCGGCACGCTCGTTGTTGCGGTCGGAGGAGCCGACGGCCAGGACGCCGGGGAAGGCCGCCGGGTAGGTGGGGCGCTTCCGGCCGCTCAGCCCGTCGTTGCCCGCGGAGGCGATGACGACGACGTCCGCCTCGACCGCTTTCTCGACCGCCCGGCCGAGCTCGGAGTCCGGGGCGAGCCGCGCGTCGGTGTCCTGGGAGATGTTGATGACCTGGGCGCCCTTGGCCACCGCGTGGCCGATGGCCTCGCCGAGGGTCTCGGCGTTGCCGCTGCCCTGGCCGTCGTTCTGCCGGATCGGGATGACCGTGGCCTCGGGGGCCAGGCCGACGAAGCCGGTACCGGGCTTGGGGCGGGCCGCGATCAGCCCGGCGACCTTGGTGCCGTGGCCGACGGTGTCATGGGTGCCGTCGCCCCCGGGGTCGAGGTAGTCCCGGCCGGCCCCGATGTCGAGGGCGTCGCCGAGCTGGGGGTTGACGCGGTCGACGCCTGTGTCGATGACGGCGACGCGGACGCTCTTGCCGTCCTCGGAGCGGCCCTTGGTCTGCGCCCAGAGCTCGTCGAGCAGCAGCCTCCGGAGCGCCCAGGGGCGGTCCGCCATCTGCTTCCTCATGGGGAAGGCGCACTCGCCGGCGCCGGCCGGCCGCGGGGTGTACGGGGCCTCGCGCGCGCTCGCGTACGAGGACTGCGGCGCGGCGGCCAGCGCGAGGGCGGCGGCCGCCAGCAGGCCCGCGAGGGCGGGCTTCGAGACGGCCCTCGCGGCAGGCTCCGGAGCCTGCTCGCGCGCCTGCTCGCGCGCCTGCTCGGGAGCCTGCTCGGGAGCCTGCTCGGGGGCCGGCTCGGGAGCCTGCTCGGGGGCCGGCCCCGGGATCGACAGGGGGACCGGCCCGGCGACCGGCCCGCGGACCGGTTCCGGGGTGCTCCGCATCACGATCCCTGGGGCTGGCGGGCGGCGTTGCTGTCGAGGCGCGGGCCCTTGGAGAGGAACTCCGACCACGCGACGGGCACCGTCACCGGGACCACGTCCCCGTAGCCGAGGCGGGACTGGGCCTGGCTCGGTGCGGGACGGCCGTCGGAGGCGGGCTGCCCAGGCGCGCCGGGCGCCGCGGGTGCGCCGGCGGCCCCGGACACCGCGGGCGGGGGCTGGGCGGAGTCGCTGTCGCCGTTGGCCTGGACGGCGTAGCGCAGACCGGTGTCGGTGAGCAGGAAGAGGGATCCGCCGGCGGTGGTCTGGCGGCCCTGCGCCTGCGTGTAGAGCAGGCCCGTGCCCGGGGTGACGTAGGCGCTCGTACCGCCGGCGGTGATGTCGGCGGGGAAGCCGGTGCCGGCCCAGGTGCTCAGCGTCCGGTCGCCGTGGCCGTCGACCGAGCGCAGGACGGAGCAGACGGTGTCGCGGTCGCCTTCGGCGCCGGTGGCGGGAGCGCCCGCGGGGCGGACCTCGTTGATCCGGTCGGCCTTCTTCGCCGGCCACAGCGCGTCGCCCTCGAAGGGGACGGGGTCCGGGTCGATGGACTGCAGGTCGACCTCGCGGGGCTTGCCGTGCATGTCGAGGCCGTCGGTCGCGGGCGAGGAGATCACCAGCCAGGCGACGAACTCGGAGACGGGGACCACCTTGCCGGGCAGGACGAGGTAGTGCTGCGCTCCGGAGCCGGTCTCGGCCTTGAGCACCATGCCGACCTTGTCGTCGGCGCCGGCCAGGCCCTCGACCCCGGCGGGGGTCCCGGCCTTCGCGCCGGGCAGCTGCGGGAAGGCCAGGTCGTCGCCGGAGTTCAGGGTGGCCAGCCACTCCTCGGTGACCGGCTGCGGGGTGGCGCTGCCGCCGACGAGGGCGTTGGTCATCGTCCCCGCCTCGGCCGTGCCCTCGGGGAAGCGGTACTTCGTGCCCGCCGCGTCGACGAGGTAGCGGCCCTTGGCCGCGCCGGTGCTCTGGACGTACAGGGCCTGGGAGTCGGAGAGCCGGCGGTCGTCGTCCGTCAGCTCCGCCTCGCGGTCGGCGAGGACGAAAGTGGCGCTCTGCACGCCCCGGCCGTTGCCTCCGGGCTGCTGACAGACGGCCCACCGCTTGGCCTTCGCCGCGTCCTCGGGTGCGGGCAGCCGGTCGGGGGCGTACGGGATGCCGACGACGGGGCCGCGCGGCAGCTTGCCCGCGTCCAGCACCTTGTCCTCGACCTGGACGACCTTGACCTGCGCGGGATCGAGCAGGAGCCGGGCGGAGGCGAGGTTCAGCACCGGGTGCAGCCGGGCCTGGTCCTTGCCGTCGACCTTGGTCGTCAGGACGACGTACCGGGTCGTCGACTGCTTGCCGACGATGACCCGGGCTCCCGGGGTGTCCCACCCCCTGGGGGCCGTCGGCCGGAACATGCCCCAGGCGCCGAAGGCCGCGAGGACCAGCGCCGCCGTCACCACACCGGGTACGACCGCGCGCAGCGGCCGCGGCGCACCCTCCTCGGTCCCGGTCGCGGAAGGCCGAAGGAACGCGGCCACCGTGCGTCGCTTCGCAAATGTGTACGCATTGAGCTCGTCGCGTCGTGACGCCATGGCCGCCTGTTCCTCCCCGCGCGGCCCGGTCGGTGGATGCGGTCGCCGGGCCCCGATTGTCCGACCGGCCACCCACTATGCCTTGACGGCGGGGCAGGCGTGGGCCGAGTAGGGTGAGGCAGCCGCTCCACGCCCTCCGGCCGGGGAAACAAGGGGTGTTGGGCGGAGGGGGAAGGCTCCGGTGGCGCGTGGCGGACGGTCGTGCGTGACGTCGGAATTCACCGTTCCGAGCACTCGAAAGGGGAGGTGCGCGAGTGATGGCCACTGCCGCAAGGCCGCGGGCCGGGGCCGCCGCACCCGCGCGAGCCGGGGTGACACCGCATCCGATGTCCAGCCCGCGGCGGCTCGGCCCGTTCCGATTGCAACAACTCGTACTCCTCCAAGTCGCCGCGGCCGCACTCCTGGTGGCCTGGGTGGTGGAACCGCTGCTGCTCGCCCCGGCCGGAGTGCTCGCCCTGGTCCTCGTGCCGCTCGCGGTCGTACGGCGCCACCGGCGCTCGCTGCCCGACTGGATCGGCGGCGCGCTGGCGCTGCGCACGCGTCGGCGCCGGGCCGCCGCCGGCGCCGTGCCGGCCGGCACCGAGCCGGGGCTGGCCCCGCTCGTCGAGGCCGATCCGGCACTGCGGACCCTCACGTTCAGCGGGCGGGAGCGCGACCGTGACCGGCGCCCCGTCGGGATGGTCGGCGACGGCACCTTCCTGACGGCGGTCGTCCAGGTCGACATGGACGCCACCGCCCTGCGGCCCGACCGGGGGGCCCGGCCGCTGCCGCTGGCCCTCGTACGGGACGTCCTCGAAGTGGACGGCATCCGGCTGGAGTCGGCGCAACTGGTGCAGCACACCCAGCCGGCGCCGGCGCCGCACCTGCCGGCCCAGTCGATGGCGACGCGCAACTACGCCCCGCTCCAGGCCCTGACGGGAAGTCCGGCGGTGCGCCTCACCTGGATCGCGCTCAAGCTCGATCCGGAGCTGTGCCCCGAGGCGGTCACCGCGCGCGGCGGCGGGCTCGCGGGCGCGCAGCGCTGCCTGGTGCGGGTGGCGGACCAGTTGGCGAGCCGGCTCTGGGGCGCCGGGTTCCGGGCGACCGTGCTCACGGAGCAGGAGCTCACGGGCGCGCTGGCCACCTCCTCGTGCGCGAACCCGATGGCGATCACCCGGGCGGGGCGCTCGGCCGCCACGGAACGGCGCACGGAGGAGACCCCGCGGACCTGGCGCTGCGACGACCGGCGGCACACCACGTACTGGATCGGCCGGTGGCCGCAACTGGGCGGCGCCGGGGCGGGGCTGCCGCAGTTCGTGGCGCTGCTGACCTCGCTGCCCGCGCTGGCCACCAACTTCAGCCTGACGATGGCCCCGGCCGCCCGGCACGAGGTCGCCCTGACCGGGCACGTCCGCGTCACCGGGTGCAGCGACGAGGAACTGGTCGCCGCCCGGCGGGCGCTGGAGCGTTCGGCGCGGGGCGTCAAGGCAGGGCTGGTGCGCCTGGACCGGGAGCAGGTGCCGGGGCTGCTGGCCTCGCTGCCGCTGGGAGGAGCGCGATGAGGATCAGGACGAGAGGCGGCCTCGGTCTGGTCGGACCGCGCGGGGAGCGGCACGTGGTCCAGGCCGCGGACCTGGACGCGCTGGCGCTGCCGGTCGGGGACGACGGGGTCGTCATCGGCGAGGACGCGCAGGGCCGGCCGGCGGTCCTCGGCGTCAACCGGCCCACCCCGTACGAGGTCACGCTGATCGGCGGCCTGTGGACGGCCCAGGTCCTGGCCCTGCGGGCGGTGGCCACGGGTGCGCGGGTGGCGGTGGAGACCGGGCGCGGCCAGGTGTGGTCCGGCCTCGCCCAAGCGGCGGGCGGCGGCCGGCAGTGCGTGACCCTGCACGACGTGGGCCGGGTGCCGCCGCAGGGCGCGTCGGCGGGCAGTCCGGTCCTGGTGATCCGCGACTGCGGAATGCGCCCGCCGCGCGGCCGCGTCGCGGCGGGCCCCTGGCAGTCGGTGCTGACCCTGCTGCCGTACCTGAGCCCGACGGCCCCCCGGCTGCTGCGCAACGCCTCGCTGGTGGGCGTCCAGCGGGTCTCCCCGGACGAGGCGGAGCAGATCGGCCGGCTGATGCGGCTGCCTCAGGCGACGGTGGAGTCGCTGCCGACGCTGGGCGACGGGGTGACGCTGTGGTGCACGCGGCGGGACCGGCAGTTCGTGATGACGCGGCCGACGGACACGGAGACGGGCCTGCTGGGTCCGGCGCGGCGGATCGACTAGGCGTCTCTTTCCGATCTTGTCGCCCGGCGAGATCCGAAAGAGACGGCCTGGTGCTGTGGCCGGGAGGGCTTGCCGGGGCGCGCGACACCCCTGGCCTCGGGGGTGAGGGAGGTTCAGCCGCACGGGGGACGCCGCGAGCGGCCGGCCGTCGGGGTGGGTGCGGTACGGCTGCTCCCCCCAAGCCGGGTGACGGAGTCTCGGGGGCGGGGTGCGGACGGTCCCCGTCCGGTGGGCTGACTTCGGGTGGCCTACGGGGACGGGCCGACGGGGACGGAGCGGCGGGGGCGGATACTGGCTACCGGGCGCGATTAGGCTGAACGTCGGCGTGGCGTGGTGCCGGACGCCGGACCAGTGTTCGACAGACCAGGAGGATCAGTGAGCGGCGATCGGAACGAGAGGCGCGGCGGGACGTGGGACGTCCCGACGGACGATCAGTCCGACGCGGAGCCCGAGCTGACGGGCGAGTTCACCATCGACTACACCCCGCCGGCCTGGTACACGCAGGGCGCGACCCCGGCCACCGCGCCGGTCCCCGGCCTGCCCGAGGGCAGCGGCTTCGAGCCCCACCGCCCGGCGGAGCCCGCGCCGACCACCCCGCCGGCCCTGCGCCCCGCGACCGACGCTCCGCACGCGGCGGCTCCGACCGACGCGGAGGACTCCGCCCCGCCGGCGTACCCGTCGCCGCCGGCCCCGTACGCAACCCCGGCCCCGGCAGCGCCTTCGCCGCTCCCTGGCCTGACCGGGTACGCGAGCCCGGCCGGCACGGACCCGGCGGCGTTCTCGATCCCGGCCGCGCGGTCGGCCCCGGCCGGCACGAGCCCTTCGGCGTTCTCCATCCCGGCCGCACCGTCGGCCCCGGCCGACGTGACGCCCCCGCCGCTTCCGATCCCTGCCGCACCGTCGGACGCAACGCCCTCGGCGACCCCGTCGTCGGAACCGGCCGGCACGAGCCCCGCGGCGTTCTCCATCCCGGCCGCACCGTCGGCCCCGGCGGACGCGGCGCCCTCGCCCTTCCCGCACCCGGCCGCACCGTCGGCCACCACCGACGCAACCCCCTCGGCCTACCAGGCCGCAGGCCCGGTGGCACCGACCCCGTCGGCCGACCCGTACAGGGCCCGGGCCAGCGCGGACCCCTCGGCGTTCTCGATCCCGGCCGCACCATCGGCCCCCGCCGACGCAACGCCCCCGCCGCTTCCGACCCCGGCCGCACCGTCGGACGCAACGCCCCCCGCATACCCCGCCGCAGGCCCCACGGCACCAGCCCCGTCGGCCGACCCGTACAGGGCCCGGGCCAGCGCGGACCCCTCGGCGTTCTCGATCCCGGCCGCACCATCGGCCCCCGCCGACGCAACGCCCCCGCCGCTTCCGACCCCGGCCGCACCGTCGGACGCAACGCCCCCCGCATACCCCGCCGCAGGCCCCACGGCACCAGCCCCGTCGACTGACCCGTACTCAGCTCCGGCCGGCACGAGCCCCTCGGCGTTCTCGATCCCGGCCCCGCAGTCGGCACCCCCGGCGTACCCCGCCGCACCGACCCCGTCGGCCGACCCCTACACGGCACCCTCCGACGCGACGCCCCCGCCGCTCCCCAGCCCGGCCGCACCATCGGCCCCGGCCGACGCGGCCCCCTCGCCCTCCCCGTTCCAGGCCGCGCAGTCGGCCCCGGCCGACGTGGCGCCCTCGGCGTACCCCTCCGCAGGCCACACGGCACCGGCCTCGACGGCCGACCCGTACGCCGCTCCGGCCGACGGGGGCCGCGCGCCCTTCACGACCCCGGCCGACGTGACGCCCTCGGCGTACCCGGCCGCCCCGACCCCGACGGCCGACCCGTACGCCGCTCCGGCCGACGGGGGCCGCGCGCCCTCGGTGTACTCGAGCCCGGCCGCGCCGGCGGCCTCGGCCGTGTCCTACGCGAGTGCGGAGCCGGGGAGCGTGTCTCCCGAAGGGGCCGCGGACAGGAGCTCGGCCCCGGCCGATGCCGTGCCCGCGCCTTGGGCCCCGGAGGCCCCTCGGGCCGACGCTGACGCACCCGCGGAGCCGGCCCCGGCGATCGCGCCCGTACCCGTACCCGTGCGGACGCCGACTCCCGCCCATGGGACGGTCGTTCCGGCAGCCCTGGCGGAACACCCGCTCCAGGACTCCCCCGCCGGGGCTGTCTCGGAGCCCGAGGACGTGCCGCCCTCCGCCGAACTCCCGCCTTTGCCGCCGGAGTTCGCCTCATCCACCCCGCCGCAGGCCGGTTGGGAGCTCCCGCCCGCCGCGGCCGCCGCGCCGCAGGCCGGTTACGAGATCCCCTTGCCCGCACCGCAGCAGGCGCAGCCGCAGCCGCAGCCCGCCGGATACGGATTCCCGCCGCCCACGCAGCAGTACGCCCAGTCCCAGCCGCCGCAGGCCCCGCAGGCGCCGAACGCCCCGTACACCGACCCCCGCGCCGCCGGCCAGTGGCAGCAAGGCCCGCAGCCCGGCCAGGGCCCCCAGGGCCCCCAGCCGGGGCAAGACCCCCGCTATGCCGCCGCCCAGCCCGCCGGCGGCGCCCCGCTCGGTTACACCGCCGCCGTCGAGCTGTCGTCCGACCGCCTGCTGCGCGGCAAGCAGAAGGCCAAGAGCGGCAGCAACGCCCCCGGCGGCAGCCTCTTCCGCTTCGGCGGCAAGGCGGCCGAAGCGGAGCGGCGCCGCAAGCTGGAGCTGATCCGCACGCCGGTCATGTCCTGCTACCGCATCGCCGTCATCAGCCTCAAGGGCGGCGTCGGCAAGACCACGACCACCACCGCTCTGGGCGCCACCCTCGCCACCGAGCGCCAGGACAAGATCCTGGCCATCGACGCGAACCCCGACGCCGGCACCCTCGGCCGCCGCGTGCGCCGCGAGACCGGGGCCACGATCCGGGACCTGGTCCAGGCGATCCCGTACCTGAACTCGTACATGGACATCCGGCGGTTCACCTCCCAGGCCCCCTCCGGGCTGGAGATCATCGCCAACGACGTCGACCCGGCCGTCTCGACGACCTTCAACGACGAGGACTACCGCCGCGTCATCGAGACGGTCGGCCGCCAGTACCCGATCATCCTCACGGACTCGGGCACCGGCCTCCTCTACTCCGCGATGCGCGGCGTCCTGGACCTGGCCGATCAGCTGATCATCATCTCCACGCCGTCCGTCGACGGCGCGAGCAGCGCCAGCACCACCCTGGACTGGCTCTCCGCGCACGGGTACGCCGATCTCGTCTCGCGCTCCCTCACCGTGATCTCCGGGGTCCGCGAGACCGCCAAGATGATCAAGGTCGAGGACATCGTGCGGCACTTCGAGACCCGCTGCCGCGGGGTCGTCGTGGTGCCGTTCGACGACCACCTCGCGGCCGGCGCCGAGGTCGACCTCGACCTCATGAAGCCCAAGACGCGCGAGGCGTACTTCAACCTCTCCGCCCTGGTCGCCGAGGACTTCCCGCGCGCGCAGCAGCAGGCGGCGCAGAACCACTGGGGCCAGCAGCCGCCGCAGCAGCACCCCCAGCCCGGCCAGCCGTACAACCAGCCGCCACAGCCCCAGCAGCCCCAGCAGCCGTACAACCAGCCCCAGCAGCCCTACCCCACGCCCGGCCAGCCCTGGCAGCAGCAACCGCAGCCCCAGTCCCAGCCCCAGTCCCAGTCCCAGTCCCAGCCGCCGCAGCAGCAGCCGGGCCAGCCCCCGCGCGACCCGCGCCTGGGCTGACGCAGCCGAAGAACGCGCGAGGGCCCGTACCGGTCTGCATTCCAGACCGGTACGGGCCCTCGCCCGTCCGGCGTGCCCAGCACGCCGGTGCCCGTACTAGTGCGCTTCGCGCGCCTCCGCGTCATACGACTCCGTCAGCACCCGCGCCCGCTTCACGTCGTCCGCGATCGCCTCCAACAGCCCGTCGAGCGACTCGAACTTCGCCATCCCCCGCACGTACGCGAGGAAGTCGACGGTCACGTGCATGCCGTACAGGTCCAGCCCGACGCGGTCGATCGCGTACGCCTCCACGGTCCGCTCGGTCGCGTCGAACTGCAGGTTCGTCCCCACCGAGATCGCCGCCGGCATCCGCTCGCCGTCCGCCGTCAGCCAGCCCGCGTACACCCCGTCCGCCGGGATCGCGGTGTGCGGCTGCGTCTCGACGTTCGCCGTCGGGTAGCCGAGCTCGCGCCCGCGCTGCGCACCGCGCACCACGACGCCCTCGACCCGGTGCGGCCGTCCCAGGATCTCGGCCGCGCCGTCCATGTCGCCCTGCGCCACGAGCGCCCGCGCGAGCGTCGAGGAGAACGGCACTCCGCCGCCCGCCTCGCCGCGCTCCACCAGGTCGACGACCTCGACCTCGTAGTCGTAGGTGGCACCCAGCTCTCGCAGGAAGTCGACGTTGCCGGCGGCCTTGTGGCCGAAGCGGAAGTTCGGCCCCTCGATGACCGCGCACGCGTGCAGCTTGTCGGCGAGCACCTTGACGATGAAGTCGGCCGGGGACAGCTGCGAGAACTCCGCCGTGAAGGGCAGGATCAGCAGCGCGTCGACGCCCAGTCCGGCCATCAGCTCGGCGCGCCGGTCGTACGGGGCCAGGATCGGCGGGTGGCTGCCGGGGCGGACGACCTCGCTCGGGTGCGGGCTGAAGGTGACGACGACCGAGGGGACGCCGAGCTCGCGCGCCTTGGCCACGGCCCGCCCGATGATCAGCTGATGGCCCCGGTGGACGCCGTCGTAGGAGCCGATGGTGACGACGCTGCGTCCCCAGTCCTGGGGGATGTCCTCCAAGCCACGCCAGCGCTGCACTGTGACCGCTCTCCTCGCCCGAACCGTGTAGGCCCTGTACTGATTGCCGATTGCAGGTCTAAGACTGCCATGCCGGTGGCCGGTGCCCATCATCGGCGTCGGCCGGGCGGGACGCGCTGTGAACGAGGGTCTCCACGGTCCGGCGCGCACTCGGCCCCAACAGCGCCGATGCCTCGTCCGGGGCCCCCTCCAGCCAGCGGACCACGACCGCTCCGAAGGCCGGCTCGGCCCGGGCCAGCTCGACCGTGCGGCGCTCGAAGACCGCCGGTCCGCCCGGTACCCGCAGCAGCCGGCGGCCGGCGCGCAGCAACATCTGCCGCGTACGGTCCTCGGCGCGCGCGCCGGCCCCCGCCGCCAGCGCGCCGAGGAACGCGTCGAGCACCTCCGGGTCGGGCTCCTCGCCCAGCAGTACGTCGGCCAGCTCGCCTCGGAGCGTGTACGAGGGCTCCGTGCCCGGCGCGGCCAGTACGGATGCCAGCGCGGCCCGTACCCGCGGCGGGCCGCAGCGCAGCAGGTCCAGTACGAACGGGCGGAGCACGGGGGCGGCGGCCAGCCCCTGTTCGAGCCTGCGATCCACGAACTCGGCGGCGTGCGCGGCGTCCTGCGGGTGGCGCGCGAGGTGCTCCCGTACGAGGTCGCCCGCGCGCCGCGCCAGACCCGGCGTCGTCAGCGCGGCCAGCGCACGCACCACCTCCCCGTCGGCCCGGTCCCGCAGGGCGGCGAACACCGCGTCCGGGTCGGGCAGCACGGGCAGGGCCGCGACCAGCGCGGAGGCGGGCAGCCGCGTCCCGCACCCGGGGTCGCGGAAGCAGGCGAGGGCGTCGGGCAGGTAGCGGGCCCGGACCTGGGGGTCGCGGAGCAGGATCCCCAGCGCGCTGCCGTGCAGGGGGGCGTCGTCGGGGCGGGCGAGCAGGGCCTGCGCGGCGTAGCGCAGCAGCTCGCGGTCGGCGGGGGTCCGCACGTGCGCGGCGGTGGCCGGCCCGTGGGCGGCGGCCGCGACCCGGCGGCCGGGCCGCGGGTCGTGGGCCCAGCGGTCCACGGCCCGGCAGAGCGCGGAGGGCTCGTCCTCGGCGAGTACGGCGAGCAGTTCGTCGGCCCGGGGGTGCGCGGCGGTGACGAGCGCCTCGGCGAGGTCGTCGACGGCGAGCCGCCGGTGGGTGTGCAGCAGCGCCTGCGCGGCGGTGGCGACGGTGGCCCCGGGCCGTCCGAGCAGCCGCCGCTCGTCGCGGAACCAGGCGCAGAGCAGCGGCTGCACGAGGCGCGGTGCCCGGACGAGCCGCCGGGCGGCGGCGTCGAGGTAGCGGTGGTCGCAGGGGACGAGCCGTCGCAGCAGATCGAAGCGATCCTCCTCGGCCAGCCGCAGCCGGTTCCAGAACCATCCTCCGAATTCCCCGGCGAGCGGATGCGCGAGCGGATGCGCGAGCGGATGCGCGGCCGCCTCCGTGGCGGCCAGCTGCTCCGCGACCGGGCCGTCGGGCGGCTCCGCCCGGACGCTGTCCGCCACGTGTGCGGCGAGGGCGTGCAGGAGGGGGAGGTGGGGGGTGGCGTCGGGGGCGCGGAGCAGGGTCTCGCGCAGGAGCCGGCCGGCCCACCAGAGGGTCTCGGGGTCGGTGGCCGCGCCGAGCACCGCCAGGAGCCGCGTCAGCGCCGTGCCGCTCTCGCCCGGGGGCAGCCGCAGCAGGGCCTCCAGCACCGGCCCGATGCGGTGGCGGGGGACGCCGCGGCCCAGGGCGTCGAGGGCGGCGGGGAGGTCCAGGTGTGCGGCCTGGAACCAGTCGGAGAGTTCCTCGTGCGCGAAGCGGTAGCCGTCGCCGGCGGGCACCAGCAGCCCCTCGGCGAGCGCGGCGGAGGCCCAGCCGGTGCGCCAGGGGAACAGCTCCTCGAAGGAGGCCCGGTCCAGCTGCCCCTGCCCGGGGCCCAGACATCGCCGCGCGGCCTCGTGCGCCCGCCCGGCCACCCGCGCGGCCAGCCGCGCCACCCCGGGGCCGTGCATCCCGCCCGGGTCCGCCGGTCCGGCCCCGGCGCCGCCCGCACCGGGGCCCGGACCCGGTGCGGCGTCGACGCCCGTCCCCGCGTCCGCGTCCCCGCCGGACCCGCCGGACCCGCCGAGGCCGCCGAGGCCGACAGCCTGGTCCGCGGGCTGCTCCGCGGGTCTACGGGGCTGCGGGACCGCGGCGCACACGCGGACGGCCACCCGCAGGCACAGCAGGTCCAGGTGCGCGTCGAAGACCTCGTCACGGCTCGGGCGCCCGGCGGTGACCCCGGCCGCGCGCACTTGCGCGAGCAGTCGCAGCGTGAGCGGGTGCCGGGCGTCGGCTTCCCCGACCGCGTCGGCCGGGATCCCCAGGCGGGTCCGGGCCGGTTCCGCCTCGTCCGGGGTGAAATCCCCGATCGGGAGCGCGGGCGGCAGCCGCCGGGCCGGCCGGGCCGGGGTGTGGAGCAGCCCGGGCGGGTACAACCTCCCGGCCGGCTCCCAGTGTTCGGGCCGGGCGGCGATCACCAGCCGGGTCCCGGTGGCGCGCAGCCAGGCGGCGGTGGCGTCGGTCCACGGGCCGAGGGCGTGCGCGAGCCCGGGCGGCATCTCCTCCGGCGCGTCCAGGACCACGAGCAGGGGCCGGCCGGCGCGGGCCACCAGCGAGGCGGCGGCCGAGGCCGTCGTCGCGGGCCCCGGAGCCGCCAGGATGCGCGACGCCCCGGCCAGCGCACGGGTCACCGCGTCGGCCAGCGAGGTGTCCTGGGCCCACAGGTCGGCGCCCCGGAGCCAGAGGGTCGGGGCGGGGATCGGGCCGTGGGCGCGGCGTACGGCCAGGGCCGCGAGGGCCGTGGTGCGGCCGGTGCCGGGCAGGCCCACGAGGGCGAGGACCGGGCGGTCCGCGGCGGTGAAGGCGTCCAGCTCGGCCGCGATCGCGGGGCGGTCCACGAGTTCCGGCCCCAGTGCGGCGAAGGCCCCGCCGAGGGTGGTTCCGGTGAGCTGGAGGGCTCCGGCGAGGTTCAGGTCGCCGCCGTGGCCGGGCACGGTGGCGGCATTGGTCCGCAGCAGCGCGGCGAGGGGCCCGCCGGGGTCGGCGGCGGCCGCTGCCGAGAGGGGCACCGCGAAGCCTCCGGAGCGGTGGTCCGCGCGCAGAGCGGTGCCCAGTACCGCGAGCACCGCTCCGGTGCCGGAGTCCAGCACCGGGCCCCCGCGGACCTCCCCGCCCCGCGTCAGCGCGTCGCGCCCGTCGGTCCCGATCGCCAGTTCCAGCGCCGCCGGCAGCACGTGGGAGCGGTCCGTCGCCGGGTAGGTGACATTCGCCCCGCCCAGTACCCGCGCCTGCCGCCAGCCCCGCGCGGCGACCCGTACGTACGTCCCGGGAGCGACCTCCTCCCGCAGCGCGATCGGCAGCGGCCGCACCCCGAGCCCGTCACTGCGTACGAGCGCCAGCCCGAGCTCGGGCAGGGCCGTCACGTCCGAGGCGCCCACCGGGCACGTCCGCTCCCCGGGGCCCGGGCCGTGCAGGACCATCCGGGCCATGCCGTCCACGGTCTCGTGGCCGGTCACCACCGTCCCGCGGTCGTCGGCGACGAAGCCGGTGCCCCGCGGGCGACCGGCTAGATCGCAGATCCTGACCAGTTCCGCCGTCACCGCACCACTCCCCGCCCCGCGCGCGCCGTATCCACGACGGTAGGCAGATGAAGATCAGCGGGAAAAGCACGCGAGGCGAAAGCGCCCCCTTGCACTCCCTCCATTCACTCCGAGCGCCTGCTCGGACGGGTGAATATCGGGGTCCGGGTGGATAGAGACCTACCCGAGGGGGGTCGTGGAGCGGTGAGCGGCAGTCCATGTGCGCTCACCGCTCCACGTCGAAGGCCTTCGGGCCTTCGTCGAGGCAGTGCACCCGGCCGGATCGCGCCGGCCGGAGCCGGTTCAGACGAAGACCGCCAGCGACTTCGCCTTGCCGCCCTTGCTCTCCACGAGCCCGAGCAGCTGCCCGTCCGGTCCGTAGACCGCGATCGCCTTGCCGGCCTCGTACTCCTGCGGCATCTCGATGCGCACGCCGTTCGCCAGCAGGGACGCCCGCCGGGCGTCCAGGTCCCAGCGCGGGAACGCCGCGGCGGCCGCGTCACCGATCGGCATGACGGTCAGCTCCTCCTGGAGCTGGTCGAGCGTGCGCGCCCGGTCGATCTTGTACGGGCCCACCCGGGTGCGCCGCAGCGCCGTGAGGTGTCCGCCGACGCCGAGGTCGGCGCCCAGGTCACGGGCGAGTGCGCGGATGTACGTACCGCTGGAGCAGACGACGGAGACGATGAGGTCGACGACCTTGGTGCCGTCCTCCGCCTGCGCCTCGCGCATGTCGTACACCTGGAACGACGAGACGGTCACCGGCCGGGCCGGGATCTCGAAGTCCTCGCCGTCGCGGGCACGCTTGTAGGAGCGCACGCCCTTGATCTTGATGGCGCTCACCTTGGACGGGACCTGCATGATCTCGCCGGTCAGCTTCGCGATGCCCTCGTCCACGGCCTCGCGGGTGACCCCGGCGGCGTCGATCGAGGAGATGATCTCGCCCTCGGCGTCGTCCGTCAGGGTGTTCTGGCCCAGCCGGATGGTGCCGAGGTACTCCTTCTCCGTGAGCGCGAGGTGGCCGAGGAGCTTGGTGGCCTTCTCGATGCCCAGGACCAGCACGCCCGTCGCCATCGGGTCGAGCGTGCCGGCGTGGCCGACGCGGCGGGTCTTGGCGATCCCGCGCATCTTGGCGACCACGTCGTGCGAAGTGAAGCCGGACGGCTTGTCGACGATGACCAAGCCGTCCGGAGTCTTCCCTGCGTTGCTGCTCATTCGGCGGTTGCGCCCTCGTCCTCGTCCTCGTCCGGCTTCTTGTACGGGTCGGCGTCACCGGCGTACTGAGCGCCGGAGGACACCTCCCGCACCTGCGCGTCGGAGGCACGCGCCTTGTCGAGGAGCTCCTCGATGCCCTTGGCGGTCTCCGGGAGGGCGTCCGCCACGAAGGTCAGGGTCGGCGTGAACTTGGTCTGCGCCGCCCGGCCGACCGCGGAGCGCAGTACGCCCTTCGCGCTCTCCAGGCCCGCTGCCGCATTGGTCCTGGCCTCGTCGTCGCCGTAGACCGTGTAGAAGACCGTGGCCTCCCGCAGATCGCCGGTGACCCTGCTGTCCGTGATGGTCACGTGCGTACCGAGGCGGGGGTCCTTGACACCACGCTGCAGCTTCTCGGCCACCACCTCCCGGATAAGGTCCGCCAGCTTCTTCGCCCGCGCATTGTCGGCCACTGGTCCGTCTCCTTCTCAAGTCTTGCGTTCAGTCTTCATCACCGTGGAGTCGTCGGCGCACCGACAGCAGCTCCACTTCCGGACGTGCCGCGACCAGCCGCTCGCAGCGGTCCAGTACATCCGAGAGGAACCCCGTGTCCCCACTCACCAGAGCGACCCCTATACGGGCCCTTCGGTGCAGGTCCTGGTCGCCCACTTCGGCCGCGCTCACGGAGAACTTGCGCTGGAGCTCGGCGACGATGGGCCGGACGACGGAGCGTTTCTCCTTCAGCGAGTGAACGTCGCCGAGGAGCAGATCGAAGGACAGAGTCCCCACGTACATGCAGTTCCGGATATCCCGCCGGTGCGGGTTCGGTGACCTGCCGGCCGTCGCGCGGCAGGGTCACCAGAACCGTACACGCAACGGCCGGGGCCGATCGACGGATATTCCGCCGACCGGCCCCGGTGTTACGACACGGTACGAACCGCCACGCGCTTACGCGCGGGGCTTCTCGCGCATCTCGTACGTCGCGATGACGTCGTCGATCTTGATGTCGTTGTAGCTACCGAGGTTGATACCGCCCTCGAAGCCTTCACGGATCTCGGTGACATCGTCCTTGAAGCGGCGCAGACCGGAGATGGTGAGGCTCTCGGCGATGACCTTGCCATCGCGCAGGAGCCGCGCCTTGGTGTTGCGCTTGACCTCGCCGGAGCGGATGAGAACACCCGCGATGTTGCCCAGCTTGGACGAGCGGAAGACCTCGCGGACCTCCGCCGTACCGAGCTCGACCTCTTCGTACTCCGGCTTGAGCAGACCCTTGAGGGCCGCCTCGATCTCCTCGATGGCCTGGTAGATCACCGAGTAGTAGCGGACGTCGACACCCTCGCGGTCCGCCATCTGCGCGGCACGGCCGGCCGCACGGACGTTGTAACCGATGACGATGGCGTCGGAGCCCATCGCCAGCGAGATGTCGGACTCGGTGACCGCACCCACACCGCGGTGCAGGACCCGGATGTCGACCTCTTCACCGACGTCGAGCTGGAGCAGCGAGGACTCGAGAGCCTCGACCGCACCGGACGCGTCGCCCTTGATGATGAGGTTGAGTTCCTGGACCAGACCGGCCTTGAGCACGGAGTCGAGGTCCTCGAGGGACACACGACGCACGCGCTTGGCGAAGTTGGCGTTGCGCTCACGCGCAGCACGCTTCTCGGCGATCTGACGGGCCGTACGGTCCTCGTCCACGACGAGGAAGTTGTCGCCGGCGCCGGGGACGTTGGTGAGACCCAGGACCAGGACGGGGGTCGACGGACCCGCTTCCTCGACGTTGTTGCCCTTGTCGTCGAGCATGGCGCGCACTCGGCCGTGGGCGTCGCCCACGACCATCGTGTCGCCGACGCGGAGGGTACCGCGCTGGACGAGGACGGTGGCAACGGCACCGCGGCCGCGGTCGAGGTGGGACTCGATCGCAATACCCTGAGCGTCCTGCTCCGGGTTGGCGCGCAGGTCGAGCGAGGCGTCGGCGGTGAGGACGACGGCCTCGAGCAGGGAGTCGATGTGCAGACCCTGCTTGGCGGAGATGTCGACGAACATCGTGTCGCCGCCGTACTCCTCGGCGACCAGACCGAACTCGGTGAGCTGACCGCGCACCTTGACCGGGTCGGCACCCTCGACGTCGATCTTGTTGACCGCGACGACGATCGGGACGCCGGCGGCCTTGGCGTGGTTGAGCGCCTCGATCGTCTGCGGCATGACGCCGTCGTTGGCCGCGACCACGAGGATCGCGATGTCGGTCGACTTGGCACCACGTGCACGCATGGCGGTGAACGCCTCGTGACCCGGGGTGTCGATGAAGGTGATCTTGCGCTCTTCACCGTTGACCTCGGTACCGACCTGGTAGGCACCGATGTGCTGCGTGATGCCGCCGGCCTCGCCCGCAACGACGTTCGTCTTGCGGATGGCGTCGAGCAGTCGGGTCTTACCGTGGTCGACGTGACCCATGACGGTCACGACCGGCGGACGCGGCATGAGGAATTCCTCGCCGCCCTCGTCCTCGCCGAACTCGATGTCGAAGCCCTCAAGGAGCTCGCGGTCCTCTTCCTCCGGGCTGACGATCTGAACGGTGTAGTTCATCTCGCCGGCCAGCATTTCGAGGGTCTCGTCGGAGACGGACTGCGTGGCAGTGACCATCTCGCCGAGGTTCATCATCACGGCGACGAGCGACGCCGGGTTGGCGTTGATCTTCTCCGCGAAGTCGGTGAGGGACGCACCGCGCGACAGGCGAACGGTCTCGCCGTGGCCGCGGGGCAGCATCACGCCGCCGACGGACGGGGCCTGCATGGCCTCGTACTCCTGGCGCCTCTGACGCTTGGACTTGCGACCACGACGCGCCGGACCACCGGGACGGCCGAAGGCACCCTGCGTGCCACCACGGGCACCGGGACCACCGGGACGCCCGCCGAAGCCGGGACGACCGCCGCCGCCGGCACCAGCCGGACCGCCGCCGAAGCCGCCGCCACCGGGACGGGGACCGCCGAAGCCGCCACCGCCGCCGGGACGCGAGCCCGGACCGGCCGGACGACCGGCGAAGCCGCCGCCCGCGGGACGACCGGCGCCACCGGCGCCGCCGGGACGGGCACCGCCCGCACCAGGACCACGGCCACCGGGGCCGCCACCGGGACGGGGACCGGGACTACCGGCAGCGGGACGCTGCGGCATCATGCCCGGGTTCGGACGGTTACCACCGGGAGCACCGCCAGGGCCACCAGCGGGGCGTGCGCCGCCCTGCGGACGCGGCATGCCGCCCGGGGTCGGACGACCAGCGCCGGCACCCTGCGGACGCGGAGCGCCGCCGGGGCCGCCCTGCGGACGCGGAGCGCCACCCTGGCCGCGGTCGGCGCCGGGGGCGCCGGGACGGGGAGCGCCGGCCGGACGGGGCGCCTGCGGGCGCGCCATGCCGGTGGAGCCACCAGAGGTGAAGGGGTTGTTGCCCGGACGGGGACCGGCCGGACGGGCGCCCTGCGGACGCGGAGCCTGGACACCGGGACCGGCGGGACGCTCGGCGCGCGCCGGAGCGGCACCGGCCGGACGCGGGGCGCCGGGACGGGCGCCGGCCTGGCCACCCTGACCCTGGGCCGGACGCTGCTGCGCCGGACGGGGGCCGGGAGCCGCGGCGGCGGGACGCTCGGTGCGCGCCGGGGCGGCCGGAGCCGCCGGAGGCGCGGAGAACTCGGTCACCACGGGAGCCGCCGGAGCGGGCTTCGGGGCGGCCGGAGCCTTCGGGCCGGGACGCGGGCCGGAGGCGGCCGGAGTCACCGGGGCGGGCGCCGCGGCGGCCGGAGCCTCTGCGACGACCGGCTTGGGGGCCGGTGCGCCGGGCTTCGGCGCAGCGGGACGTGCGGGACCCGGGGTCGGGGCCCCGGGCTTGGCCGGCGCGGCGCTACGGGGCGCGCCCGGCTTCGCAGGGGCCTTGCCGGCGTTGCCGCCGGGACCCTGCAGTGCGTCGGTCAACTTGCGAACGACCGGCGCCTCGATGGTCGAGGACGCCGAACGGACGAACTCACCGAGTTCCTGGAGCTTGGCCATGACGACCTTGCTCTCAACTCCGAACTCCTTAGCGAGTTCGTATACCCGGACCTTAGCCACTTCGCTCCTTTTAGGTCCGGGTTACGCCGGACCGTCGCTACTTCATGGGCGTACTCATCGCGTACTCATCGAGTGGTGCTCATCGCAATCTCGACCTACTTCCAACTCGCGAGGTACCTGACCGCACGGTGATCCGTGCCGTACTACGTTCTTCTTACGGTGTCGCCTCGGCCTCACCGGCCACGGCATTGCGCAGTCCTGCCGTGTCGAGCGCTCCTGCGGACCGTAGGGCCCGGGGGAATGCTCTGCGGCGGACCGCCTGGTCGAGGCAGACCACGACCGGGTGCACGTAGGCACCCCGGCCGGGCAGCGTACCGCGTGCATCGGAGACGCATTCGTCACCGACCGCCACGATGCGCAGCAGATCGCTCTTGGCCGCTCGCTCCCGACACCCCACACAGGTGCGTTCGGGGCATGCGCGGGCTTGCGTCCGGCCAGACACGCTTAAGTCTACCTCCCCGCACCGACCTCACCCCTTCGGGCGAAAAATCGAACGGACGTTGTCGTGATCCACCGGGTCGGGCCCCGCCGCCGAAACCTCGGCGGCGGCCGGCCGCGTACCCCGGACCAAGTCTCTTTGTTCTTGTTCTACCGCCCGGTCAGCCCCGGGCGGTACCGGATTTATTCCCCGCGGTGGTCATCGCGACGGTCGTCACGCCGGTCGTCGCGGCGCTCTTCCCGACGCTCTTCCCGGCGCTCGCCGCGGCCGTCACCGTCCGAGGGCTGCTCGGTGTCGGGACGGATGTCGATGCGCCAGCCGGTGAGGCGGGCGGCGAGGCGGGCGTTCTGGCCCTCCTTGCCGATGGCCAGCGACAGCTGGTAGTCGGGCACGGTCACCCGCGCGGAGCGGGTGTCCCAGTCGACGACCTCGACCTTGCTCACCCGGGCGGGTGACAGGGCGTTCGCGACCATCTCCGCCGGGTCGTCCGACCAGTCGACGATGTCGATCTTCTCGCCGTGCAGCTCGGCCATCACGTTGCGCACGCGGCTGCCCATCGGGCCGATGCAGGCGCCCTTCGGGTTGAGGCCGGAGCGCATGGACCGGACGGCGATCTTGCTGCGGTGACCGGCCTCACGGGCGATCGCGCAGATCTCGACGCTGCCGTCGGCGATCTCCGGGACCTCCAGCGCGAACAGCTTCTTCACCAGGTTCGGGTGGGTGCGCGACAGGGTCACGGAGGGACCTCGGACACCCTTCGCCACCCGCACGACGTACGACTTCAGGCGCAGCCCGTGCGTGTACTCCTCGCCGGGGACCTGCTCCTGCACCGGCAGCATGGCCTCCATCTTGCCGATGTCGACGAGGACGTTCTTCGGGTCCTTGCCCTGCTGCACCACGCCGGTGATGACATCACCCTCGCGGCCCAGGAACTCGCCGAAGGTCAGGTCGTCCTCGGCGTCGCGCAGACGCTGCAGGATCACCTGCTTGGCGGTCGTCGCGGCGATGCGGCCGAAGTCCGACGGGGTGTCGTCGAACTCCTTGGCCTCCTGGCCCTCTTCCAGGTCCCTCGGGTCCTCGGTCGCCCACACGATCACGTGACCGTTGGTGCGGTCGAGCACGACGCGTGCGCGCCGGAAGCTTCCCTCGGTGCGGTGGTACGCGATGAGGAGGGCCGACTCGATCGCCTCGACGAGCAGGTCGAAGGAGATCTCCTTCTCCCTGACCAGACCCCGCAGGGCACTCATGTCGATGTCCACGGCTACGCCTCCTCTTCCTTCTTGTCCTTGCGGTTGAACTCGATCTCGACACGCGCCTTGGCGATGTCGGTGAATGCGATGCGCCGGGCGGTCGCCTTGCGGCCCTTCACGCCCGGGACTTCGAGGTCCATGCCCTCGTCGTCGACTTCGAGAATGCGGGCGATCAGTTCCCCGCCGTCAGACGTCTGGAACTTCACGAGACGGCCGGTCGCCCGGATGTAGTGACGGTGCTCGGTCAGCGGGCGGTCCGCGCCCGGAGAGCTCACCTCGAGGACGTACTCGTCCTCACCCATCGCTTCGGTCGCGTCCAGCAGGTCCGAGACCTCGCGGCTCAGCTCGGCACACGCGTCCAGCTCCACGCCTTCGTCGGAATCCACGATGATGCGCAGCATCCGGCGCTTGCCGGCCTTGGACATCTCGATCTCCTCGAGGTCCAGGCCCTTGGCGGCGACGAGCGGCTCCAGCAATCCGCGCAGCCTGTCGCTCTGGGTGGTGCTCATCCGGGTGACTCCTCGGCCGCGTGTGCTGTTGTTATTTCCGTCGTGTGTCAGGTCAAAGGGTATCCGGTCGCGGAGGGTGTTGCCGTCCGCCCTGTGGACGGGGCCCCGGGTACCGTGATCACACCCTGCCCCGCCCTCACCCCAAGGACGTCCCCGTGCCCTCGATCCTGCCGTCGCGAAGAAGCCTGCTCGCCGGTGCCGCGGGCATCGCCGGCGCCGCGCTGCTCAGCGGTTGCTCCGACGGGGACGCGCCCGGCGCGGAGCCCGAGATTCCACTCGAACGGCGGATGCGAGAGAGCGCCGCAGGTGACAGTGGGCGACTGCTGGAACGTTACGACGCCACGGTCGCCGCCCATCCGGCCCTGGCTCCGCGGCTGGCTCCGCTGCGCGCCTCGGTCGCGGCGCACACCGCGGCCCTCGCCGACGCCCCGTCGCCCGCTCCCTCCCGGTCCGCCCCGCCCTCGCCTTCCGCCTCCGCCACGGCGGCCGCCGCGGCGCCGGGCCCCGGCGCCGAACCGGTGCCCCCGAAGCCCGCCGACGCGCTGACCGCGCTCTCGGACGCCGAGCGGAGCCTGGCCGAGGCACGGACGATCTCGCTGGCCGGCGCCCCCGGGGAGCTGGCCCGGATGCTGGCCTCGCTGGCCGCCTGCGGCCACGTACACGCCTACCTGCTGACCTCGACCCCGGGAGCCTCCTCGTGACCCCCGAACCCTCCCCCGCCGACCAGGTCCTCCAGGCCGCGCAGTCCGCGCTCGCCGCCGAGCACGCCGCCGCGTACGGCTACGGCGTGATCGGCGCCCGGACCTCGGGCGCCCGCGGCGCCGAGGCCCGCGAGGCCCACGGCGGCCACCTCGCGCGTCGCGACGCGCTCGCCCGCACCGTGCGTGAGCTGGGTGGTTCCCCCCGCCCGTCGGAGGCCGCGTACACGCTGCCGTTCACCGTGCGCACGCCCGCCGACGCCGAGCGGCTGGCCGCCGTGATCGAGGACCGGGTGGCGGGCGCGTACTCCGATCTGGTGCGCGCCGCCGAGGGCCGGCTGCGCCGCGAGGCGGCCGACGCGCTGAGCGCCGCGGCCGTGCGCGCGGCACGCTGGCGCGGTGTCGGCGTAGCCTTCCCTGGGCTCACGGAACGCGCGTCCGCGGCGCAGAACTAGCGCGGAACCGGCGCAGACCCCGTGCGGAACCAGCGCGCAAGCATGCGCGACGAGCCCGCGCACAGCTGAAAGGGACCACTCACGCATGGCTTTCGAACCGCCGCAGCGGCTCGTACGGGCGCTCGGCGAGCTGCCGGAACCTGCTCGGATCGCTGACTGGCTGGAGCAGTTGCCCCGGCTGACGGAGACCGCGCTGGCCCGGCGTGGGGTAGAGGCCCAGCGGGTGCAGGCCCCCGGCGGCCGCAGCAGCCTGGTCGTCCTCGTCCGGTACCCCGACGGCACCCCGGCCGCGCTGAAGCTGGCCCCGCCGGCCCTGCGGCCCGACCGGGAACTGGCCGCGCTGGCCCACTGGGGCGGATTCGGGGCCGTACGGGTCCTCGACACGCGCCACCACGACGAGGACGGGGCGCTGCTGCTGGAGCGGCTGCACGCCGAGGTCTCGCTGCGCTCGCTGCCTGAGGCGAAGGCGCTGCTGGAGGCCTGCGGCACGCTGCGCAGGCTGTGGGTCGCCCCGACGCCCGGGCACGGCTGGGAGACGGTCGCCGAGCGGACGTCCGCGCAGGCCGAGGCCTTGCGGAAGGCCCCCGCGGAGGCGGCGGAGCTGGCTTCGGCGGCGCTCGCGGCCCGCGAGGAGCTCACGGCCGCGCCGGCCGAGGAACTGCTGCTTCACGGGAACTTCCGGCAGGGCAAGGTCCTCGCCGGCGAGCGAGCGCCGTGGCTGGCGGTGGGCCCGGACCCGATGGTCGGCGAGCGGGCGTACGACCTGGCACGGCTGGTACGGGACCGCCTGGAGGACCAGGTGGCCTCCTCGGCGGGGGCCGCGGGCGCCCGCCGCCGGGTGAACAAGCTGGCCGACGCGCTCGAGGTGGACCGTGACCGGCTGCGGGGCTGGACGCTGTTCCGGGCGGTCGAGTCCGGCAACCGGGCGCTGGCCGCCGGACGGCGGCGGGACGCGGAGCAGCTGCTGGAGTTCGCGGGCTGGCTGTAGGGCATACCGTAAGGAAAGGGGTATGTCCGGCAAGGGGCCGTCATGATCGAAGAACTGCTGACAGCGGGAATCGCCGCGGGCGTGGGCATCGCGGTCTACGTGGGCGCCGCGGCCCGTGTGGTGAAACAGTACGAGCGGGGCCTCGTCTTCCGCTTCGGTCGGCTGCGGGACGAGATCCGGGCGCCGGGCTTCACCGTGATCGTGCCCGGGATGGACCGGATGCGGAAAGTGAACATGCAGATCGTGACGCTGCCGGTACCGGCCCAGGAGGGCATCACCCGGGACAACGTCACGGTGCGGGTGGACGCGGTCGTGTACTTCAAGGTCGTCGACCCGGCGAACGCGATCGTGGCGGTGGAGGACTACCGCTTCGCCGTCTCGCAGATGGCACAGACCTCGCTCAGGTCGATCATCGGAAAGTCGGACCTGGACGATCTGCTGTCCAACCGGGAGATGCTCAACCAGGGCCTGGAGCTGATGATCGACAGCCCGGCGGTGGGCTGGGGCGTCCAGATCGACCGGGTGGAGATCAAGGACGTGTCCCTGCCGGAGACGATGAAGCGGTCGATGGCCCGGCAGGCGGAGGCCGACCGTGAGCGCCGGGCCCGGGTGATCAACGCGGACGCCGAGCTGCAGGCCTCGCACAAGCTGGCCCAGGCGGCGGCGGTGATGTCGGACCAGCCGGCGGCGCTGCAACTGCGCCTGCTGCAGACGGTCGTCGCCGTGGCCGCCGAGAAGAACTCCACCCTGGTGCTGCCGTTCCCGGTGGAGCTGCTGCGCTTCCTGGAACGCGCGGCGCCTCCGGCGACGGCCCCGGCGCAAGGCCCGCCGCCGGCCGGCCCGGCGCCCGAGGACCCCGCCGCGGTCGGCCCGGCGCCCGAAGGCCCCGCCGCGGTCGGCCCGGGCGGCGAAGGCCCCTGGCCGACCGCGGTCGACGACGCGTCGGGGGTCGGCCGGTCCCCGGACGGCTCGCCGCCGCCCCCGTCGGAACCCGGGTAGCCGAGCGGCGCCACGTCCGGTTACGGCGTCAGACGGGCCAGGGCCTCCGTGAGCGGGAGCTCCTCGCGGGTGCCCGTCGCGCGGTTCTGGAGCTCGACCACCGACTCCGCCGAGCGGCGCCCCGCCACCAGGATCCACGGCACACCGATCAGCTCCGCGTCGGTGAGCTTCACGCCCGGGGACAGGCCCGCGCGGTCGTCCAGGAGTACGCGCAGGCCCGCCTCCGCCAGGGCCTCGGCAGCCGACTCGGCGAGCGCCAGCGGCACCGCCTTGCCCGCCGCCACCACGTGGACATCGGCCGGCGCCACCGCCGCGGGCCAGCACAGCCCCCGCTCGTCCGCCGTCTGTTCGGCCAGCGCGGCCACCGCGCGGGAGACGCCGATGCCGTAGGAGCCCATCGTGACCCGGACGGGCTTGCCCTCCTTGCCGAGGACGTCGAGGCCGAACGCGTCCGTGTACTTCCGGCCCAGCTGGAAGATGTGCCCGATCTCGATCGCCCGGTCCAGCCGCAGCCCCGCGCCGCACGAAGGGCAGGGGTCGCCCGCTTCGACGACCACCACGTCCAGGTACCGGTCCACCTCGAAGTCCCGCCCGCAGACCACGTTCCGGGCGTGCGTACCGGGCTTGTTGGCCCCGGTCACCCATGAAGTGCCGGGCGCGATACGGGGATCGGCGAGGTAGGGGACCTTCCCCAGACCCTGCGGGCCCACGTAGCCGCGTACCAGATCGGGCCGGCCGGCGAAGTCCTCCGCCGTCACCAACTCCACCACCGCCGGGGCCAGATGCTCGCCGAGCTTGCCCAGGTCGACCTCCCGGTCCCCCGGTACGCCGACGGCCGTGATCTCGCCGTCCACCTTGACGAGGAGGTTCTTCAGCGTCGTCGACGCGGGGACGCCCAGGTGCGCCGCCAGGGTCTCGATGGTGGGGGTGTCGGGGGTGGGGATCTCCTCCAGCGGGCCGTGCTCACCCTCGGCCGGTGTCAGGGCGAAGGTCACCGCCTCCGTGTTGGCCGCGTAGTCGCAGGAGGGGCAGTCCACGAAGGTGTCCTCGCCCGCCGCCGCCGGCGCGAGGAACTCCTCGGACGCCGAGCCGCCCATCGCGCCCGACACCGCCGACACGATCCGGTGGTCGAGGCCGAGCCGCTCGAAGATCCGCTGGTAGGCCGCGCGGTGGAGGGCGTACGACTGCGCCAGGCCCTCGTCGGACACGTCGAAGGAGTACGAGTCCTTCATGTGGAACTCGCGGCCGCGCAGGACGCCCGACCGGGGCCGCGCCTCGTCCCGGTACTTGATCTGGATCTGGTACAGCATGACCGGCAGGTCCTTGTAGGACGTGCACTGGTCCTTGACCAGCAGGGTGAAGATCTCCTCGTGGGTGGGGCCGAGCAGATAGTCCGCGCCCTTGCGGTCCTTGAGCCGGAACAGCAGGTCCCCGTACTCCGACCAGCGCCCGCTGACCTCGTACGGCTCCTTCGGCAGCAGCGCGGGGAGCAGCACTTCCTGCGCCCCGATCGCGTCCATCTCCTCGCGGACGACGCGCGAGACGTTGTCCAGGACCCGCTTGCCGAGCGGCAGCCAGCTCCACACCCCGGCGGAGGTGCGCCGGACGTAGCCGGCCCGGACGAGGAGGCGGTGGCTGAGGGTCTCGGCGTCGGCCGGATCCTCGCGGAGGGTCTTGGCCATGAGGCGGGACATGCGCTGCACGTGTTGCGTTGACATGACGGGAGGCTACCGGGGCCACCCGGGGCGGCGGAAACGCTTTCAGGGCCTGCGCAGGGGCAGGGGGGCGCCCATGACGGCGTACGGGAGGCTCGCGCTCGGGAAGTGGACCGGGCGGGCGAGGTCGCGGTAGCCGAGGGTCCGGTAGAGCCCCCTGGCGGGGCTGTCGATGTCGATCGCGGAGAGGATCGAGCGCGGCTCTTCGGCGGTGTCGGTGATCGTGGTGATGAGGGCGCGACCGACGCCGTGGCCCTGGAAACCGGGGTGAACGTGGAGCTCGGTGATCACGAAGGAGCCGTCGAGCCAGCCGTCGTGGCCGCCGGCCCGCAGGTACGGCTCCACGACCCCGGACCACCAGTGCGCGCGGTCGTTGGGCATGCCGTAGACGAACCCGGCGAGCGCCCCGTCCTCGGTGAAGGCGCCGAGCGCGCGGGCGCCGCGGCAGGTCATGTGGCGCTGGACGATGTAGCGCCGGATGCCGACCTCTTCCTCGCTGAGCCCGAAGGCCACGGCCTGCACGCGCAGGGCCTCGTCGACCCGGTCGGCGAGGTCGAGGTGCCCGATCCGTAGTCCGGCGGGCCGGGCGGGGTCTTCTCCCCCGGGGGTTGGCAGCATGCGGCGACCTTACTGGGCCGCCCCGGCCTGCGGGTATGCCACCGGCGGGCTCGCGGGGGCGGGGGCGGGCGGTGCGTCCGGAACAGAACGCCCGGATCGGGACGCGGGACGCCCTCGGAGCAGGGAGCTCGGACGGGCCCCTCGGAACGGGACGCTCAGAACGGGAGGCTCAGAACGGGAGGCTCAGAACAGGGCGCTCAGAACAGGGCGCTCAGAACAGGACGCTCAGAACAGGACGCTCATGAACGCGCCGACCTCGCGGAAGCCGACCCGGCGGTAGGAGGCGCGCGCGGCGGTGTTGTAGTCGTTGACGTAGAGGCTCACCACGGGGGCCACGTCCCTGAGCGCGTACTCGACGACGGCGGCCATCCCGGTCTCGGAGTGTCCGCGGCCGCGGAACTCGGGGGCCACCCACACGCCCTGGATCTGGCAGGCGCGCGGGGTGGCGGCGCCGATCTCCGCCTTGAAGACGACCTTGCCGTCCTCGACCCGGGCGAAGGAACGGCCGCTGGCGACCAGCTCGGCGACCCGGGCCTGGTAGAGCAGGCCCCCGTCGCCGGCCATCGGGGAGATGCCGACCTCCTCCGT
This sequence comes from Streptomyces sp. ISL-43, assembly GCF_018614195.1. GTDB lineage: Bacteria > Actinomycetota > Actinomycetes > Streptomycetales > Streptomycetaceae > Streptomyces. Next base: position 139,478 of record NZ_JAGGOT010000012.1, on the reverse strand, counting down.
GAACATGGCGACGCAGGCGGGCATGATCAGGTCCATCTCGTCCTTGCCGACCCGGCGGACCCGCGGGTCGGCGGCGACCTCGGTGGACGGCTGGTCGGTGACCATGAGCGGCTGATGGGAGCGGACGTCGCGGGCCGGCCCCCAGCTGGGCTCCAGAAGCTGCCACAGCAGTCGGGTGGCGTCGGCCGGACCGACGATGGAGGAACAGCGGCGGCCGGTGCGGCGGGCCCGGTCGGCGAAGGCGCGGATGGCCTCGGGGCCGGCGCAGGCGGGCACCAGATTGGCGCCGGCGTAGCAGAGCGAGCGGAGTTCCCCGTCGGCGTACCAGCCCCACATCTCGCCGCCCAGGCGCCACGGATCGAGCCCGGCGACCTGGACCCGGGAGGTGATGAAGGCGTTCTCGACCGGCTCGCGTCCGAGGATCTCGAGCGCGGCGTCAAGATCACTGGGCTCTAGGACCCGGGTGGTGGTCTGCGTCAACACTGGGGCCTCACCATGCAAGTCTGCTGATCTCCGCACTGTACCCGGAGCGGCTTGGGGATGCCGCGCGGCCCCTGCGGGGGCCTTGGCGGCCGGCTCGCCGGGTGGCCTCGGCGGGGCATCCGGGTGCCGGTGCGGAGCTCCAGGGAACGGTCGAAGGGTGGGGAGGGGGCAGCCCCGCAGGGCCCGGCGTCAGGCCGCCACGGGCGGGCCTCGCGCAGCAGCCGTGCCGCCCCAGCCCCCCGGCCCAACGGGCCACCGGCCCGGCCGCAGGCCCGAGCAGCCGCAGGCCCGAGCAGCGCAACGGGCCCGGGGCCGCCTGGGGCGGCGCCGGGCCCGTTGGGGGGTGTGGGCGGAGGAGCAGACCGCGGAGCTACACGCCGATCGCTACCGTCGGTTCGCCCGACATCACGCCGTCCTTCTCCATCTGCTCGGCGATCTTCATCGCTTCCTCGATCAGGGTCTCCACGATCTTCGACTCCGGCACGGTCTTGATGACCTCGCCCTTCACGAAGATCTGGCCCTTGCCGTTGCCGGAGGCGACACCGAGGTCGGCCTCGCGGGCCTCGCCCGGACCGTTCACGACGCAGCCCATGACCGCGACGCGCAGCGGGACCTCCATGCCCTCCAGGCCCGCCGTGACCTCCTCGGCCAGCTTGTACACGTCCACCTGCGCGCGCCCGCACGACGGGCAGGACACGATCTCCAGGCGGCGCTGCTTGAGGTTCAGCGACTCCAGGATCTGCCTGCCGACCTTGATCTCCTCCACCGGCGGGGCCGACAGCGAGACGCGGATGGTGTCGCCGATGCCCTCGGAGAGCAGCGCGCCGAAGGCGACGGCGGACTTGATGGTGCCCTGGAAGGCGGGGCCGGCCTCGGTGACGCCGAGGTGCAGCGGGTACTCGCACTGGGCGGCCAGCTGGCGGTAGGCGTTGACCATGACGACCGGGTCGTTGTGCTTGACCGAGATCTTGATGTCGCTGAAGCCGTGCTCCTCGAAGAGGGAGGCCTCCCACAGCGCGGACTCGACCAGCGCCTCGGGGGTGGCCTTGCCGTACTTCTTCAGCAGTCGGGCGTCGAGCGAGCCCGCGTTGACGCCGATCCGGATCGGGGTGCCCGCGTCCTTGGCGGCCCGCGCGATCTCCTTGACCTTGTCGTCGAACTGCTTGATGTTGCCCGGGTTCACGCGGACGGCGGCGCAGCCGGCGTCGATCGCGGCGAACACGTACTTCGGCTGGAAGTGGATGTCGGCGATGACCGGGATGTTGGACTTCTTCGCGATCACGGCGAGCGCGTCGGCGTCGTCCTGCGTCGGGCAGGCCACGCGCACGATGTCGCAGCCGGAGGCGGTCAGCTCCGCGATCTGCTGGAGCGTGGCGCCGATGTCGGAGGTCCGGGTGGTGGTCATCGACTGCACCGAGATCTGTGCGTCGCCGCCGACGGCCACGGAGCCGACCTGGATCTTGCGGCTGACCCTGCGGTCGGCAAGCTTCGTCGGCACGGCCGGCATTCCGAGAGAGATGGCAGTCATCTGCTGTGCAACCCCAAGGTGTGGATCAAGGTGTGGATCAAGGTCCCGAGATCGGCGGGCTCCAGCCTTCGAGATTACGCCAAGCAGCGAGCGCCCCGCGCATCGCAGGGGGCGCGCCACCCGAACGTAGGGAGCCGGGCACGATGCGTGCCCGGCTCCGTTACGGCTGAGGTACCGGCGTTCGCACGGCCGTCCACCGAACGTTCGATCAGGTGATCCTGATCGGGTTCACCACGTCGGCGACGAGCACCAGCAGCGTGAAGCAGAGGAAGACGCCGGCCACCACGTACGCGGCGGGCATCAGCTTCGCCACGTCGAACGGGCCCGGGTCGCCCCGCCGGAAGATCCGTGCGAAACCGCGGCGCACCGACTCCCACAGGGCCCCCGCGATGTGCCCGCCGTCCAGCGGCAGCAGCGGCAGCATGTTGAAGAGGAAAAGTGCGAGGTTGAACATGCCGAGCACCTGCAGCCAGCCGGCCACCTTCTGCTCGGCCGGGATGGACAGTTGCGCGATGTCGCTGTTGATACGGGCCGCGCCGACGATGCCCATCGGGGAGTCGAGCTCGCGCTCGCCGCCGTTGAAGGCGGCGTTCCACAGTGCCGGGATCTTGCCCGGGAGCTTGGCCAGGGACTCCACGCTGCCCTGGACGACCTCGCCCACGCGGTCCACGGACTGGCTGAAGGTGAGCGGGGCGACCACGGACTTCGCGCTGACGCCCAGATAGCCGGCCGACACGTACTCGCCGTTGACGAAGCCGCCGTGGCCGTCGGTCTTGCCGACGCGGTTCTCCACGAGCTTCGGGCGGAGCTCGATCTTCTGCCCGTCGCGCAGGACGGTGAGGGTGGCGGGTCCGATGGTCTTGCGGATGTTCTGCTGAAGGGCGTCCCAGTCCTCGATCGGCTTGCCGTCGAACGCCACGATCTTGTCGCCGACCTGCAGGCCCGCGGCCTTGCCCGGGGCCACCGGGTCGCCGTCCTTGCAGACCTTGCGCTTGTCGCTCTGCATGAGGACGCAGTCGGTGACCGTCGCGACCTGGGTGGTCGTCTGCTGCACCCCGAAGGTCATCCATCCGCCGAAGAAGATCGCCATCGCCAGGACCAGGTTCATGAACGGTCCCGCGAACATCACGATCACGCGCTTCCACGGCTTGCGCGTGTAGAAGAGCCGCGTCTCGTCGCCCGGCTGCAGCTCCTCGTACGCCGCCGAGCGCGCGTCCTCGATCATCGAGCGGAACGGGGACGTCGAGCGGGCGGTGACCTTGCCGTCCTCACCGGGCGGGAACATCCCGATCATGCGGATGTAGCCGCCCATCGGAATGGCCTTGAGCCCGTACTCGGTGTCGCCCTTCTTGCGCGACCACAGGGTCGGCCCGAAGCCGACCATGTACTGGGGCACGCGGATGCCGAAGAGCTTGGCCGTCGAGAGGTGGCCGAGCTCGTGCCAGGCGATGGAGAGGAGCAGCCCCACCACGAAGACGAGCACACCGATCACCATCAGCAGTACGGTCATGCGCGCGCCTCCACGGCGGCCCGAGCCGCCATCTCCTGTGCCCGGGCCCTGGCCCAGGTCTCCGCTTCAAGGACGTCCGCGACCGTGAGAGAAGTTCCCGTGTCCGGGGTCCCGTGCTCATCGACCACGGCAGAGACCGTATCCATGATTGCTGTGAACGGCAGCCGACCGGCCAGGAACGCCTCTACGCACTCCTCGTTCGCCGCATTGAACACGGCGGGCGCGGTACCGCCCAGGGTGCCCACGTGCCGGGCCAGGCCCACCGACGGGAAGGCCTCGGTGTCCAGCGGGAAGAACTCCCACGTCGACGCCTTGGTCCAGTCGAAGGCGGGGGCCGCGTCGGGGATCCGCTGGGGCCAGCCGAGGCCGATGGCGATCGGGCCGCGCATGTCCGGCGGGGTGGCCTGGGCGAGCGTGGAGCCGTCCGTGAACTCCACCATCGAGTGGACGTAGGACTGCGGATGGACCACGACCGCGATGCGCTCGAAGGGGATGTCGTAGAGCAGGTGCGCCTCGATGACTTCCAGGCCCTTGTTGACCAGGGTCGCCGAGTTGATGGTGATCACCGGGCCCATCGCCCAAGTGGGGTGGGCCAGGGCGTCCTTGACGGTGACCGAGGCCAGCTCGGCGCGGGTCCGGCCGCGGAAGGGCCCGCCGGAGGCGGTGACCACGAGCTTGCGCACATCGGCGCGGGTGCCGGCGGCGAGCGCCTGGAAGAGCGCCGCGTGCTCGGAGTCGACCGGGATGATCTGGCCGGGCTTCGCGAGGGCCTTCACCAGCGGGCCGCCGACGATCAGCGACTCCTTGTTGGCGAGGGCCAGGGTCCGGCCGGCTCGCAGCGCGGCGAGGGTGGGCGCGAGGCCGATGGAGCCGGTGATGCCGTTGAGGACGGTGTGGCACTCGGAGGCGGCGAGCTCGGTCGCGGCCTCGGGCCCCGCGAGGATCTCGGGCAGCGGCTCGCCGGCACCGTACTGGGCGTCCAGCGCTTCCTTCAGGGCCGGTACGACGTCTTCACGCGCGACGGCCACGGTCTTCACGCGCAGCAGCCGGGCCTGCTCGGCCAGCAGGGCGACCCGCCCGCCGGCGGCGGACAGCGCGGTGACCCGGAACCGGTCCGGGTTGCGCAGGGCCAGGTCGATGGCCTGGGTCCCGATGGAACCGGTGGAGCCGAGGATGACGATGTCCCGGCGGCCGGCCGCGGGGTCGAAGAGGAGGTGCGGATCGGCGAGGGGGGCTGGACGGTCGCTCATGCCCCCATTGTTGCCGCAAGTCAGGGGCGGCCGGACACGGAGCCCCCTTCGGTGACCCGCAGGAGGAGGTGCGGGAGGGTTCCGGCGAAGTCCGGGAGCGTGCTGGCGGCCCGCCACCAGGCGTCCGGGTCGTCGCCGAGGGCCACGGCGAACAGCCGGTCGGCCTCTGCACGGGCGGCGAGCACGGCCTCGGGCCGGTCGTACCGGTCGGGGTGGTCCACGGCGCCCAGCCAGTGGTCCTCGTCCAGCGCCCAGACGGCCGGGAGCTTGTGGCGGATGACGTCGACGCCGGTGAGCAGCTGCCGGTCCAGGCAGTCGCGGACCCAGCGGATGTCCTCCTCGACGGTGTCCATGGGCACGGCGAGGCTGGCCAGGGCGAGTTCGCGCTCCACTCCCCCGGTGGGTTCCACGGCCGTCGGGGCGAGGCGGGCCACGGCGCGGGCCAGTCCGGGCAGGGACGGGCCGTCCGGGGGCTCGGGCAGGGTGCCGGCGGCCGTCCGCGAGGCGAGTTCGGTGAGCGGGCCGGGGAAGGTGTGGGCGTGGCGGAGCAGCTCGGCCCACAGGCGGGGATCGTCCCCCAGCGGGGCCAGGGTGCGCCGCAGCGCCGTGTGCATCCCGGCCAGTTCGGGCAGGCTCCAGCGCAGTCCGCGGGTCGCGGGAAGGTCGGCGAGCAGCAGCGCGAGGCCGGCGGGGCGGACGTCGTCGACGAGCTCGGATTGGGTGATCAGGCCCATCCGGACGGCGCGGACGGCGGGCCGGTACCAGGAGCGGCCGTAGGACCGGGCGGCGTGGAGGTCGAGCAGTCCGCGGGCGGCTCTCGGGGGCAGGCCGCCGCGCAGCAGCAGGGCCTCGACCGAGCCGGGCGGCAGCGGCTCCCGGGCGTGCGCGAACCAGAGCAGCTCGGGGTCCGCCTCGTGCGGGAGCGCCAGGATGTCGAGCGGGACCCCCGGCCGGTGCGTGCCGTGCCGGCGCAGCAGCAGGAGCAGGTCTTCGGAGGTCAGGGACGCCTCGGAGGTCAGGGGCGCCTCGGCGGGATCCCGGCCGAGTTCGGCGCCGAGGACGGGCAGGAGGGCGGGCGGGGTCCGGCGGGCGGCGTACCGGGCGGGTCCGGGCAGGCCGGGCAGCGGGCGGCCGAGGACGTGGGGGTTGCGGGCCACGGACCGGCGGTCCTGGTCGCTGCCGTCGCGGAGCAGCAGGCTGACCGCGGAGGCGGGCAGCCACTCGTCCCGGGTGAGGTAGTTGCGGGTGGCGGAGTCGAGGCGCCCGATCAGGGCGGTGGCGACGTGCTGTGGCGCGTGGCGCAGCACGAGCGCCACGCACCAGGCGAGCCTTCTGTTGTCCCTGTGCTGGTCCATCGCTCTGTTCCTCGCCGTGTCCACTGCCTGCCACCAGGGTCGTACACCCGTCCGGTGTCCGGCGATGATCGCAGGTCAGCGGATCGGGCGGTGCACGTTCTTCTGTGTGGAGGGGCCGGGGGCGGCGTCGGCGATCCACGGGCCGTCGCCGGACGGGTCGAGGATGCCCTCCTCCAGCCAGGTGTAGGTACCGGACAGGACGCCGTCGACGACCTTGCGGTCCAGGTCGTCGGTGTTGTCCCAGAGCCGGCCGAAGAGCTCCTCCACCCGCAGCCGGGACTGCCGGCAGAAGGCGTCGGCGAGCTGGTAGGCCTCCCGGCCGTGCTCGCCCGCTTCCCTCAGGTGCTCGGCGCGCACGCAGGCCGCGCTCATCGCGAAGAGCTCGGCGCCGATGTCGACGATCCGGCCGAGGAACCCCTGCTTGGTCTCCATGCGGCCCTGCCAGCGGGACATGGCGTAGAACGTGGACCGGGCGAGTTTGCGCGACCCGCGCTCGACATACCGCAGGTGCGTGGCGAGGTCGGGGTGGCCGGCGGGGTGGAAGGCCCGGTAGGTGCCGGGGACCTGGCCGGCTCCGGTGGCCAGCTTGGGCAGCCAGCGGGCGTAGAACCCGGCGGCGCGGGCGCCCGCCTTCGCCTTGTCTCCCAGCGCCTTGTCGGGGTCGATGAGGTCCCCGGCGACCGACAGGTGGGCGTCCACGGCCTCGCGGGCGATCAGCAGGTGCATGATCTCGGTGGAGCCCTCGAAGATCCGGTTGATGCGCAGGTCGCGGAGCATCTGCTCGGCGGGGACGGCCCGCTCTCCGCGCGCCGCGAGCGACTCGGCGGTCTCGAAGCCCCGTCCGCCGCGGATCTGGACCAGCTCGTCGGCCATCAGGCAGGCCATCTCGGAGCCGTAGAGCTTGGCGAGGGCGGCCTCGATCCGGATGTCGTTGCGGTCGTCGTCGGCCATCTGGGAGGCCAGGTCGACCACGGCCTCCAGGGCGAAGGTGGTGGCGGCGATGAAGGAGATCTTGGCGCCGACGGCCTCGTGCTTCGCGACCGGCCGCCCCCACTGCTCGCGTACGCCGGACCACTCGCGGGCGATCTTCAGGCACCACTTCCCGGCGCCGACGCACATGGCGGGCAGCGACAGCCGGCCGGTGTTCAGCGTGGTCAGGGCGATCTTCAGCCCGGCGCCCTCGGCGCCGATGCGCTGGGCGGCCGGTACCCGTACCCGGTGGAAGCGGGTGACGCCGTTCTCCAGGCCGCGCAGGCCCATGAAGGCGTTGCGGTGCTCGACGGTGATGCCCGGCGAGTCGGCCTCGACGACGAAGGCGGTGATCCCGCCCCGGTGGTTCTCGCTCTTGGGTACGCGGGCCATGACGACGAGCAGGTCCGCGACGACCCCGTTGGTGGTCCAGAGCTTCACGCCGTCCAGGACGTAGGCGTCCTCCCCGTCCGGGACCGCCGTGGTGGCCAGCCGCGCCGGGTCGGAGCCGACGTCCGGCTCGGTGAGGAGGAAGGCGCTGATGGCGGTGGTCGCGCAGCGGGGCAGATAGGCGTCCTTCTGCTCCTGCGTGCCGAACATCTTCAGCGGCTGGGGTACGCCGATCGACTGATGGGCGGAGAGCAGGGCCCCGATCGCCGGGCTGACCGAGCCGACGAGGGCGAGCGCCTTGTTGTAGTACACCTGGGTGAGGCCGAGGCCCCCGTACTTCGGGTCGATCTTCATTCCGAGCGCGCCGAGCTCTTTCAGCCCGCGCACGGTCTCGTCGGGGATCTTCGCCTCGCGCTCGATGCGCGCTCCGTCGATCGAGCTCTCGCAGAACTCCCGCAGCCGGGCCAGGAAGGCCTCCCCGCGCCGGACGTCCTCGTCGGCGGGGAGCGGGTGGGGGTGGATCAGGTCGAGCCGGAACCTGCCGAGGAAGAGCTCCTTGGCGAAGCTCGGTCGCTGCCAGTTCTGTTCCCGGGCCGCTTCCGCGACCTGCCGTGCCTCGCGCTCGGTCACCTTGGGCTGTACGGGCTCTGCGGGCTGTACGGGCTGTACGGGCTGTGCTGGCTGCGTGCCGCCGGGCTGTGCTGCCGACATGAGGGGACTCACCTCGCCGCCGAGAGTGGGAGTGCTTACCGGTGGGTGCTACCAGTGAGTCGTACCCGTTTCGGGCGGCGGGGAAGCGGCGGTAAAAAGGGGACGGCCGGAGCCCCCGCACAGTGGGCTCTCTACAACGCCCCTGACCTTGCGGCTTCTCTCTCACCTGCGCCAATGCTCGGCGCTTCGGCCCGCATCTTCACGCATCTGGCCGCATCCACCCGCATGATCGGCCATCCGTGTTCCCGTGGGAACACCCCGGCAACACGCGTCATGGCGCCGCCGCGCCCGGCGGAACTCGTCGCTCCACCATGGCGCCGACCGGAACGCATCGACGGGCCGGTGCTCATCTGACGCGCATTGTGATCGGCAAGACGCCCCCTCGTGCTGTGACCCGGAGAGGACGCATCTATTGGGTATCACCGCCGGCTCGGCCGGATGTTCGCGTTCAGGCGGAAAAGGTTGTCGGGATCGTACGTGTTCTTGAGAGACACGAGCCGCTCATAGTTCCCGCCGTAGGCCGCCCGCACGCGCTCCTCCCCCTCTTCTCCCAGGTTGTTCACGTATTCGGCTCCCAGAGAGAAGGGGCTCACCACGTCCCACCACCGCCGGACCCACTGCCTCTGCGTCTGGAGTTCCCCGGGGTCGGTCCAGATGGACGCAGCGAAGTTGTCATACTGCGCGTTCCGGGGGCGGAAGGCCGTGGCGGATGGGTCGACGCGGCTGACGGCACCGCCGTATTGCTGGAAGACGATGAGGGACCTGGGGGACGGGGCGCGGGCGAAGTGGTCCACCGTGGCCTCCACAGCGTCGTCGGCGATCCGTTCCAGGAAATGGGACTTCCAGTAGTAGCGGAGGCCGGCGGGGAAGAAGGCGTCGGCCGCGGCCTGCAGTTCCGTATATGCCACCGGGCCGATCCCGTCGACAAGCGGCGGGCCGAACCGCCGGAGTGGTCGCAGCACACGCTCGCCCTCCTCCAGCGACCCGATGTAACACGCGGAGATGGCGAGCATTGGGTCGCCATCGGGCGAAGTCAGGAAGATCGCGTCGGCCGACAGCTCGTCGGGAGCCGACAGGGAGTACTCGCCGTAGAACCTCAGCGCGGCCTTCGCCTTCTTCAGGGGGTGGACGACGACGCCTCCGAGCACTTCGGGGCCCACACGGTGGAGCTGGAACTCCAAGGAGGTCGTGACCCCGAAGTTGGCTCCGGCGCCCCGCAGACCCCAAAAGAGGTCGGCGTTGTTCGACGCGTCTGCTCTCACCACCCGGCCGTCGGCGGTGACGACCTCCGCGGCCCGCAGATTGTCGCAGGAGAGGCCGTACCTCCGGGCCAGCCGGCCCACGCCGCCGCCCAAGGTGAGCCCGGCGACGCCCGTGTGCGTGACGACGCCCGCCGTCGTGGCCAGGCCTGATGCCTGCGTGGCCTGGTCCAGTTCCTTGAGGGTCGCACCTCCCTCGACTCGGGCCGTGCAGCGCTCCGAATCGACCGCGACACCTCGCATGGGCGAGAGGTCGATCATCAGGCCGCCGGTGCACACCGCTTTGCCCGCGATGTTGTGCCCGCCTCCTCGCACCGACACCAGCAGGTCGTGCTCACGGGCGAAGGCGACGGCCTGAACGACGTCGGCCGCTCCGGAGCAGCGGGCGATCAGCGCCGGCCGGTGGTCGATCAGGCCGTTCCAGACTGCACGCGCCTGCTCGTACGCATGATCACCCGGGCGGAGCAGCCCTCCACGCAGCCCCACACCCAAGCGCTCGGCAGCCGATTCATCCAGGACCACCAGGTCGCCGGTTCGCGATTGCACCTGTAGGGACGCCACCACGCCTCCCCGGAGTCTGTCGGGCCTCTCTGTCCAACGCTACGCCGCCGCCCATCCGACCGTGTGGAGCGGTTGCCCTGCGTCACGTAGGCGTACGAGATGTTGCGGTGTGCGATCAGCGGGGTGAGGGTGTGCGGGACGGCACCGGATCTCCAGTGAGCTCGGATGAGCCGCGCACGTCACGGTGCGCGAGGAGAGTTTGCGATGCGGATGATGATGAAGGCCCGCATGGATGTCAACGGCCTCGTAGTGCTCCCCTGAGGGCGGGCGCACCATGATCCTCGTGTTCGACATGCAGGACAGCTCGCAGCTGCCTTCCATCGCCGACCCGTTCTTTCAGGAGATGGGCGCCGAGGTCACGTTCGAGCCGGTCATGAACCTCGATGACCTGCAGAAGGGCCTTTCCGCTCTGCGGTAACACCGCCTGAGGTCGGGTGTGCCGTAGTCAGCGGAGTTCGTCCGGGCAGGTTCGATCGTGCCGCCATTCTCATCCAGAGGTGCCGGCCAGGGGAATACGGGACCCGGATCAAGACAGGACCCTGCCCGGTCGTCGAGGCGGGTGACGACCTCCTCCGCGCCCGCCCGCTGCACCTCGGCGGGCGGGTTGGCCAGCGGGGCCGCGCGTCCTCCGCGCTCACCGCGTACATCAACCTTGGCCGGAGGCCGGAACAGCCACGGCCTCGATCGCCGAACCCGCCGTGCGCCTCTCAACGCAACGGGCTCCCAGAAGCTCCTGGATCATGAGGATGGCGTCCGGGACCTGTACACCGCGCTCGCTCGGCAGTTGCGGCGAGGCGCAAGGACAGCTGCCGCTCGGTCACCCGCGGATTTCGAAGTCCTCGAACCGGTCGGGCTCTTCCCCGTGGACCAGAACCCGGACGACACTCGCCCCGCTCGGCCCATGGTGCGCCCAGTCGACCATCCAGGCGACCGCGTCGGCGTCCCCCTCGAACCAGGGAACACGTGGGGAACACCCGCCACCTACGGTTGAGGGACAGACCACGGAAGAGGAGCGAGGTGGTCACGATGACGGAGCAGGGCGGGTACTGGGCCTCGGGCAACTGGCGGGTCACCGATGGCAAGGCCGAGGAGTTCATCAACCGCTGGACGGAGTTCCTCTCCTGGACCAAGGACGCCAACGACGGCTTCGAGGCGGCCCGGCTGATCCGGGACCTGCAGGACCCGGACCACTTCGTGTCCTTCGCGTCCTGGCGGGATCCCGAGTCGATGGGGGCGTGGAAGGACCAGCCCGAGTTCGCCGAGCACTTCGATGGGTGCCGGGCACTGTGCACGGACATGCAGGGCGGCGGCTACCAGCTGGTACAGGCCATCTGATCAGCGGCAATGGCCTGGCGGCAAATCTTCCGCCAGGCCATTGTCAGGCCATTCATCGAGCCACCGTCAGCCCAGCTCCACGGGTGCGCCCACCAGCGAGCCGTACTCGGTCCAGGAGCCGTCGTAGTTCTTGACGTCCGGGTAGCCGAGCAGCTCGGTCAGCGCGAACCAGGTGTGCGACGAGCGCTCGCCGATCCGGCAGTACGCGATGACCTCGCGGTCGGGTGTGATGCCCTCGGCCTGGTAAAGGTCCCGCAGTTCCGCCGCCGACTTGAAGGTCCCGTCGTCGTTGGCGGCCTGCGCCCAGGGGACGTTCGCCGCGGTCGGGATGTGGCCAGGCACCTGCGCCTGTTCCTGCGGCAGATGCGGGGGCGCCAGCTTCTCGCCCCGGAACTCCTCGGGGGAGCGTACGTCGACCAGGCCGATGCCCGTTCCGGCCTTCGCCAGCACCTCGTCGCGCAGCGCGCGGATCTGCGGGCGTTCCGGCCCCGCCACCTCGAAGTGGGTGCGCGGGTGGTCCATGACCTCCTGGGTCATCGGGCGGCTCTCCAGCTCCCACTTCTTCCGGCCGCCGTCGAGCAGCTTCACCGCGTCGAAGCCGCGCAGCCGCAGAATCCAGTAGGCGTACGCGGCGAACCAGTTGTTGTTGCCGCCGTAGAGCACGACGGTGGTGTCCTCCTCCACGCCGGCCAAGCCGAGCAGCTGTCCGAGGGCGGCCCGGTCCAGGTAGTCCCGGCCCACCTTCGTGTGCAGGTCGGTCGTCCAGTTCCAGCCGACGGAGCCGGGGATGTGGCCCTTGTCGTAGGCGCCTGTGTCCTCGTCCACGTCGACGATCCGCAGTGTCCCGTCGGTCAGGTGGCCGGCCAGCCACTCCGTGCTGACCAATGTCTCCGGGTGTGCGTAGCCGTTGGTACTCATCGTGCTCTCCCTTCTGCCATCAGGTCCCGTCTGTCATCAGGTCCCGTGCGCCGCCCCTGACCACCGCTGTCACCGGGATGCCCGCCCGGTCGAGCAGGCTGGCCGCGACGGCTGCCCGCCGCCCGCGTCCGCAGACCGTCCACACCTCGCGGTCCCGGGGGATCTCGGCCAGCCGCCGGGGAAGTTCGCCGATCGGGATGGCCAGCGCTCCCGGGATGCTCCCGCGCTCGGTCGGGGAGCGGACGTCGAGGACCCGTAGCCGGGGGTCGGGCAGCACCAGTTCGGTCGCGTCCGCGGCACGGAAGGAGCTGACGGGGCGGCCGTCGGCCTGCCACCGTTCGATCCCACCGTCGAGATAGCCCTCCACTCGCTCGTAGCCGATCCGCAGCAGCTGGGTCACCGCCTCGGCCGCCGCGTCGGTGACCGGCTCCGGGAGTACCAGTACCAGCGGCGTGCCGAAGGGCACGACCTGGCCGACGAGGGCGGCGAAGCTGTCGTCCAGCTCGTTGCAGAGCGACCCGGGCAGGTGTGCCTCGGCGAACGCCCTGCGCTCGCGCGCGTCGACCACCAGCGCCCCGCCCGTGACCAGCCTGGCGACGGTCTCCGACGTGAGCGGCCGGGGACCGGGCGGCGGACCGCCGAGCACGCGGGGCCCGGCGCGGTTGAGCGGTGCGATGTGCCGGTAGTACGCCGGGTACGGGGGCAGGCCGAGGAGCCGCTCGCTGACGAACCCCTGCTCGTCCGCGGCCAGCGCCGGATTGGCGCGCCGCTCGGCGCCCACCGTCGTCGTCCGCTCGGCCGAGGCCGGGCCGGCGGCGCAGGAGCTGCCGGCGCCGTGTGTGGGCAGCACGCGGGTGCCGTCGGGCAGCAGGGCCAGCCGCCGCAGCGACCGGAACTGTTCGCGGGCGAGGCTCTCGGTCCGGTCCTCGCCCGACAGGTCGGTGCGGCCCGAGCTGCCGACGAGCAGACTGCCGCCGGTGAAGACGGCCTCCGGCGCCAGCTGAGCATCGCCGAAGACCAGGTACGAGGTGTGTTCGGCGGTGTGGCCGGGTGTCTCCATCGCCCGGACCAGCAGGTCGCCGACGGCGATCTCGTCGTCCTCGGCCATCGGCAGGTGGTCGAAGGCGTACGCGGCTCGGGCCGGACCGGCCACGGTGGCGCCCGTCGCGGCCCGCACCTCGAGGGCACCGGAGATGTAGTCGTTGTGCACATGGGTCTCCAGGACGTACCGGACGCGTACCCTGCGGGCATCGCAGGCGGCGAGCAGGCCCCAGCAGTCCCGCTGGGGGTCGACCAAGGCGGCCTCGTCACCGCTGACCAGGAGGTAGCTGGTGTCGCCCAGGGGGGCGGTGGTGATGATCCCGATCTCGTACTCGTCCATGTCAGCCATCCTGTGCGGCCGCCGTTCCCTGGGCGTTCCCCGGCATGCGGACCAGCACCTCCACGCTCGCCGCCGCGTTGCAGCCGTACCCCTGGGCGTTCCACGGCGCCCGCAGTGGCTGCGTCTCGCCGAGCGCGTCGGTGGCGCGGGCCAGCAGCCGGTGGCGCCCGGGCCGCTGCGGGGTCCAGCGCAGCGACCACCCCGTCCATGCGTACGGTCCGCTCGGCCGTGCGAGCCCGGCCTCATGCCAGTTGCCGCCGTCCACCTGGACCTCGACCAGCCGCACGGGTACGCCACCGGACCAGGCCCAGCCGCGGACGGTCAGTTCGGCGCCCGGGGCGACGACCGCGCCCGGCTCCGGCGCGGTGATCAGCGATTTGACGCGCATGGTCGTGACCGGCCCGTCAGGGGTGCCGCGCGAAGCGCGGTAGACGTATTCGTCCGTCTGAAAGACCCCGGTGAACGGCTCGGCCACGGCCCGCGCCCCGACCAGCCACTTCACATCGGCCACCGCGTACCGGCCGGGCACCACCAGCCGCACCGGAGCCCCGTGCTCGGCGGCGAGCGGCACACCGTTCATGTGGGTGGCGAGCAGCGTGTCCGGGTGCAGCGCGACGTCCACCGGCAGGCTGCGTTCGAAGGACACCCGCCGGCCGTGTGCCTCGCCGGAGTCCGCGCCGGTGAACACGAACTCGATCGTCCGAGGTGCCACCCCGGCCCGAGCGGCGATTGCCTGGAACGGCACGCCCGCGAACCGGGCGCAGCCTACCGCCCGCTCGCCCCAGGGCAGTCCCGGCGGGCGCGGGGCCATCAGACTGCGTCCGTTGCCGGCGCACTCCAGGACGAGGTCGAGCTCCCGGCGCCCCAGCGCGAGCAGCTCGTCGTACCCGAGTTCGCAGGGCGCCTCCACCAGGCCGCCGAGGCTCAGCCGCCACCGGTGCGGCTCCAGTCGCGGGATGCCGAAGTGGTCGCGGACGAAGAACGCGTCCACGGGCGTCATCCGCTCGGCGAACGCGGCCGGCGGCGTCTGGGCGTTGTACGGGTCGGCCGTCACGGTCTCGGGCGCCCGTGGCAGGTCGGTTGCGGTCATCTCGCTCACCTTTCGGTCAGAGTCGCGCGGTACTACCCGCGACGGCACGCAGCGGCCGCTCCGCACCGAGTGCCTCGAAGGTGGCGGCGGCCTCGGCCAGCAGCCCCCGATCCGCTGTCGGCCGTGGACCGGCGAGCACCGCCCGCGCCTTCGAGCGGGCGGCCCAGTACGGCTGCCGGGCCCGGCCGTACAGCTGCGCCGCCGCCAGGTGCTGCCGTCGTGCCTCGGACGCCTCGCCCCGCACCTCTGCCAGCGCACCGGAGGCGGTCTCGGCCATCGCGCTCCACGCGGAGCTCTGGAACAGGCCCGCCACGCGCTCGGCCGCCCGCGCATGCTCGGCCGCTCCGGCCTCGTCGCCGAGCGCCGCGAACGCTTCGGCCGCAACCGGGTAGAGCAGCGCCGTACAGCTGGGGCATTCGCCGTACCTGGCGGCGGCGGCCGAGGCCGAGCGCGCCGCCCGGATCGCCTCGGCGGGCTCGCCGCGCTCGACCGCGTCGAACGCGGCCGTCGCGTAGAGCCGACCGAAGGCGTGCTGTGCCAGCGGGGAGATCGCCGCGGCGGCCATGCCCCGCCGCAGCTGCACCGCCACCGCCTCGCTGTCGCCGCGGCCGGCGGCGAGTTCGGCGAGCCGCTGCCGGGGCAGCGCGCTGGACCGGCCGCCGAGTTCGTCGTGGACCTCCGCGCTGCGCTCCAGGCAGCCTGCGGCTTCGTCCCAGCGGCCGTGCAGCAGCAGCGACTCGCCCAGCAGACACCAGGCGAACGCCTCAGCCCGTCGCGCGCCCCGCGACAGCGCCAGATCCAGAGTGCGTCTGGCGTAGTCCTCGACGCTGTCGCTCAGGCCGTCGCCGTACAGGTGGTACTGCCCGATACAGCAGTGGATGTCGAAGATTCGTGCCAGCCGCGTATCCTCGCCCGCGCCCGCTCCGAGCCGCTCGATCTCGCTCTGCAGGCCCTCCCGCCAACTCCCCCGGCAGTGGTGGACGATGGCCAGCTGTTCGTCGGCCGCAGCCATGTCCTCGGGCGTGCCATGCCGCTCAGCGGCGTTCCGGCTCGCCTCGGCCGCCTCCTGCGCCTCGGCGTAGCGTCCCACCTCCCACAGCCAGTTGGCGCGCACGCCCAGCACCCGCCCGGCCTCGGCCCGGTTCCCATCGGCCGCCAGTCGCTCCTCGGCGGCCCGTAGCTGCGGCCCCGCGGCCTCACTGTCGTGCTGCTCGAGGTACGCCGTCGCCACCTTGCGGTGCAGTCTGACGGCGGTCAGGTCGTCGCCCGGACCGCGCCCCGCCGCGTCCAGCGCGGAGGTATAGGCGCCGGCCGCGCCGGCGGTGTCCCCGGAGAGCATCCGAAGATCGCCCACCTGCTCCCACAGGTCACCTGTGAGCTCCGGCTGGAAGACCTGACCGGTCCGGATCTGCTCGTGCAGCCGCTCGGCCGCCGGGCCGGGACCCGCGATCGACTCGCGCTCGAGCGCGGCCCGCAGCCGCCGGTACTCACCGAGCGCCTCGTGCCGTCGGCCTGCCAACGCGTACACCCGCATCAGCGCCACTGCGGCGTCCTCGTGCAGCGGGTCGATCCCCACAGCCGTGCGCAGGGCCGCAGCGGCTCCGTCGAAGTCGGCGCGGGCCTCCAGCAGCCGGCCCAGCTCGACCAGCAGGGCGAGGTACTCGGCCCGGAGTGCCTCCTCCGTCTCGATGGCCCACTCCGCGTACCGGTCCTCCGGGAGCAGGTCCCCGCCGTACAACGCGATCGCCCGCTCGTACGCCGCCGGGTCCCCGGTGCGCCGTGCTTGCAGTGCCGCGTCCTCGAAGGCCTCGACATCGAACCAGGCCACCGCGCGGCAGAACCCCAGACACTCGCCCGACTCCAGGTATCGGTAGGTCGCCGCCGGATCGGGATCCAGGGTGCGCCGGGCCTCGTGCAGCACCTTCCGCAGCTGGTTGGCACCGGCCTCCGCATCGAGCTCCGGCCACAGCACGTCCAAGGCCTGGTCGCGGTGGAGCCGGTGGCCCGGCGCCAGCGCGAGCAATTTGACCAGGTTCTTCGCCTTTCGAAGCCGCCACTCCCCGTCGGCGATCTCCCGTGGGCCAACCTGCACCCTGAAGCCGCCGAGCAGCCGGATCCGCAATTCGACCATGCGACACCGCCTTCGCTGCCGATACCTCGAATCTACGCCCCGGGGTGGGGGAGTGCCTGATCAGCGCCGTGCAGTGCGGCGTAGCGCCGTCGGAGTGAGTCCGATTGTCGATCGATCGGTGTCGTCCCAGCCCGCCGCGGCGGACTCGGCCCAGGTGATCCATGGCGCTTTGGCAGGTCGACTCCTCGTCGCTCTCGCCCCAGAGTCGCTTCCATGGCCGATACTCGATCATCCTTCTCACCTCGGCAGACATGGCTCGGGTGGGGTGCGCCTCGGATGATCGTCCAAGAGTTGGGTTGGCGGCGTGCCGATAGCGTGCGTACGAGCATCCGGTCACTGGCCCGTGGGAAGCACGCGACGAGGCCGGCGACCTCTTCCGGAGTCATGAACTCCATGTCGTCGCCCGACTCGTCGTACTCGATGCCCCGGTCGTCGTTGCTCGGAAGCCTGGTCAGGTCGCAGGGGTTGCGGTCCCGGAGCGGCGGCTCTGCGATCACGGCCCCTTTCAGGACCGATGCCAGGGCCTTGCTGAAGTGCTCGGCTGATCGAACGGCGCAGTTGGCGAATGTCGGGAAGATGTACGTCTCCAGGGCCCGGATGCGCTGCCGCTGGCGGAGGGCAGGGCGGTCGAGGTCCTGTGGATCGGCACAGCGGACGGCTTGGAGGCTCGGGTGGCACCCGCCGAAGGCATCGCCTTCAAGACCGTGGCCACGGGCAAGATTCGCCGCTCCAGCAACCCGCTCAAGATGGTGAGCCCTGCGAACATGAAGGACATGGCGCGCGTGCCGCTCGGCGTGGCCCAGGCACGGAAGATCGTCGCCGACTTCCGGCCGGATGTCGTGCTCGCCACGGGCGGATACGTGGCTGTCCCGGCTGGCCTGGCCGCCCGCATGTGCCGCCGCCCGCTGGTCCTCCACGAGCAGACCGTGCGGCTGGGCCTGGCCAACCGGAAGCTCGCGAGCTCGGCGACGAGGATCGCGGTGTCGTCGGAGTCGTCGCTGCCGCTTCTGCCGGAGTCGGTTCGGGGCGCTGCGGTCGTCACCGGCAATCCGATCCGCCCCGAGGTGCTGACCGGGCACGCGGACAAGGCGGTTGAGGCTCTTGCCCTGCATGGCTTCGACCGGCATCTGCCGACCGTGTACGTCACCGGCGGCGCGCAGGGCGCTCAGCAGATCAACGACGTCGTACGGGACGCACTGCCTTGGCTACTGGAACGGGCGAACGTGATTCACCAGTGCGGGCCGGCCAACGTCGAAGGGCTGCGGCAGCGCGCGGCGGCTCTGCCTGTGGAGCTGTCGGGCCGGTACTACCTCGCCGGGTTCGTCGGCACGGAGCTCCCCGACGTGCTGGCGCTGGCCGGGCTGAACGGCGCGGGTGAATCAGGAGGGAGCGATGGAAGCCACCCTCATGCGGGAATGATAGGCAGCGGGTATCATTTGCTCATGTTGTATTCGACTCCCCGCCTCGGCTCCGACGATCACCTGGTGCTGGAACAGATCGACGGACTGCGTGAGCGCCTGCGCGATGCGGTGCAGCAAGCCCCCATGAAGTGGACCCTCGATCTGCGCAAGGCGCTGACCGCCAGCGCGATCGCCGCGTCGAACACGATCGAGGGCTATCAGGTCGACGCGAAGGATGTCGCCGACCTGATGGACGGCGAGCGCGAAGTCGAGGCCAGCGACGAGAACAAGGCGGAGACCCTCGCCTACCAGCAGGCGATGACATACATCCAGTCTCTCCACGACGTCACCGACTTCCAGTACAGCAAGGAACTCCTGAACGCGCTGCACTGGATGCTGCAGGGCCACCACCACCACCCGCTGCGGACAGCCGGCCAGTGGCGCAAGACCTCCATCCGCATCACCGCCCCGGGCGACGAGCTCGCCACCGACTACGACGGCCCCGACCAAGAACTCGTACCCGGCCTCATGGCGGAGCTGGTGGACTGGCTCAACGACGGCGACCTCGAAGAACACGTCCTGATTCGGGCCGCGATGGCACACCTGAACCTGGTGAAGATCCACCCGTGGTCAGACGGCAACGGCCGGATGTCCCGCTCGCTGCAGACCCTGCTGATCGCCCGAGGCGGGGTGCTGGCTCCGGAGTTCTCCTCGATCGAGGAATGGTTGGGTATGCCCGGCAACACATGGGAGTACTACAAGGTGCTCCGCGAGGTCGGCGGACCGGTCTACTCGCCCGAGCGTGACACCCTGCCGTGGATCAAGTTCAGCCTCCTCGCCTACCACCAGCAGGCCCAGCGTGTGCAGCACCGGGTCAACCGCTCGAACGACTGCTGGATGCAGCTCATGGACCACGCCCAGGCTCACGGCATCAGCGAGAGGCAGGTCACCGCCCTGCACGAGGTGGCGATGGTGGGCCGGGTCAGGCGCTCACGCTACGAGCGGGCCGAGGCCATCAACACCCAGCAGGCCACCCGGGACCTCCAAGCCCTGACCAAGGCCGGAGTACTGACTGCGGTCGGACAGACCAAGGGCCGCCACTACACCGCCGGCCCCCGGTTCCCGCAGAACGTCCTGGCCACCGCCCGCAGGCCGCACACCATCTCCAACCCCTACACCGCGTAGCCGAACCCAGGACTGCCGAGAACCCGGATCTGCGGTGGCGGCCCCGGAACCGAACTCGGTTCCGGGGCCGATCAGCCCGTCCTGGAGCCACCTGCGGAAAAAGGCGTAGACCCGGTCCCAGGCGGGGAAGCCGACCGGCATCGCCCGCCATTTGATGCCGTTGTCCACCAGGTAGCGGATCGCGTCGATCCCGGGAGCGCCGACCGGAACACCCACTCGATCAACAGACAGCATGATCGATCGAACTGCAGCTTCTTACGCAAAACTACGCATTCGCACGCGTGGCGCTTAGCCCCACGTGTTCCCACAACTCTTCAGAGACTGCCAAGATCTGGCCATTCCAGCAGGTCAACACAGGGATAAGGAAGACGGCCGGAGCCCCCGCACAGTAGGCTCCGGCCGTCGGCTCTTCGCCGTACGAGTTCGGTCAGATGTCGAGGCCGCTGAGGACCAGGACCCGCTCGTACGTGTAGTCGTCCATCGCGTAGCGCACGCCCTCGCGGCCCACACCGGACTGCTTGACCCCGCCGTACGGCATCTGGTCGGCGCGGTAGGACGGGACGTCGCCGACGATCACGCCGCCGACCTCCAGCTCGCGGTGGGCACGGAACGCGGTCTGGATGTTCCGGGTGAAGACGCCCGCCTGCAGGCCGAACTTCGAGTCGTTGACGGCGGCGAAGGCCTCGTCGGTGTTCTCGACCCTGCGCAGGGTGAGGACCGGTCCGAAGACCTCCTCGGTGGCCAGCGTGACGCCCTCGGGCACCTCGGCGACGACGGTGGGCTCGTACGAGGCACCCTCGCGCTTACCGCCCGTGAGCAGCTTGGCTCCGGCGGCGACGGCCTCGTCGACCCAGGACTCGACGCGCTTGGCGGCGTCCTCGGAGACGAGGGGGCCGACGTCGGTGGCCGAGTCGTTCGGGTCGCCGGTGACCTGCTCCTGGACCTTGGCGACGACCTTCTCGACCAGGCGGTCGTAGACGGCGGCGTCGGCGATCACGCGCTGGACGCCGATGCAGGACTGGCCGGCCTGGTAGTTCGAGAAGGTGGCGATACGGGTCGCGGCCCAGTCGAGGTCTGCCTCCGAGGCCCAGTCCTCCAGGACGACGGCCGCGGCGTTGCCGCCGAGCTCCAGGGTGCAGTGCTTGTGGGGCACGGCCTGCTGGATGGCGTAGCCGACCTTGTCGGAACCGGTGAAGGAGATGACGGGCAGGCGCTCGTCCTTGACCAGCTCCGGCATCTTGTCGTTGGCGACGGGGAGCACGGACCAGGAACCGGCCGGCAGGTCGGTCTCGGCCAGCAGCTCACCGATGATCAGACCGGAGAGCGGGGTGGCCGGGGCCGGCTTCAGGATGATCGGCGCGCCGACGGCGATGGCGGGGGCCACCTTGTGGGCACAGAGGTTCAGCGGGAAGTTGAAGGGCGCGATGCCGAGGACCGGGCCCTTGACGAAGCGGCGGGTCAGGGCGAGGCGACCGACGCCGCCGGCGTCGGTGTCCAGGCGCTGGGCCTCTCCGCCGTTGAAGCGGCGGGCCTCTTCGGCGGCGAAGCGGAACACGGACACCGCACGGCCGACCTCACCGCGGGCCCACTTGATGGGCTTGCCGTTCTCGGCGGAGATCAGCAGCGCGATCTCCTCGGTGCGCTCGGCGAGCCGGCGCGCGACGTGGGCCAGGGCCTCGGCGCGTACGTGGGCCGGGGTCGCGGAGAACTCCGCCGTCACGGCGTGGGCCGCGGCCACGGCCTCTTCGACCTGGGCGTCGGTGGGGACGCTCACGGTACCGACGAGACGGCCGTCCCACGGGGAGTGGACGTCGAGGCTGTCGTCGCCGGTGGCCTGGCGGCCGGCGAGCCAGAAGGCGTGGGTGGAAGTCATGCTGATCCCGGCCCTTCGGAGTGTGCGGTGGGTCCTTGTCCCCTCCACCGTAGGACTCCGGCGCGGTTTCGGTGTTTGTCCGGCGTGGAGTACGTGCTCGGCGCGGCGCGCCGCTTTGTCAGTGTCGGCGCCGCCGCCGCGCGTGCGCGGTCCGTACGGGGCGTCCGTACGGGGCCTCGGCTACGCCGGGGTCGAGGTGGCCTTCAGGGCGAGCCAGAGCTCCATGCGGACGTCCGGGTCGTCCAGCGAGCGGCCGAGGATCTCCTCCACCCGCCGCATCCGGTAGCGCAGCGTGTGGCGGTGGACCCCGAGGTCGGCCGCCGCCGCGTCCCACTGGCCGTGGCGCGAGAGCCACGCCTGGAGCGAGGCCACCAGGTCGCCGCGGCCCTTCTCGTCGTGCTCGCGCAGCGCCCGCAGCGTGCCGTCCGCGAAGGCCCGTACGGCGTCGTCGGCCAGCAGCGGGAGGACCGAGCCGGCCGCGAGCTCCTCGTGCTCGACCATCGGGCGGCCGCGCCGCCGGGCCACGGCAAGGGCCTGGTCGGCCTGCTTGAAGGCCGCAGCCACGGCGGAGGCCAGGGCCGGGGCCGACAGGCCGATCACCAGTTCGTCCGGCTCCGGTTCGCCCGCGTCCCGCCCGCGCCGCGATTCCAGCGACTCCGCGTACTCGGCGCACGCCTGTACCGCCGAGCCCCCGTCGGCCGCCAGGACGACGAGGCGGCCGGGCTCCGGCACCACCAGCAGGGTCTCCCCCGTGCGCGCCGCCGCCGACTCCAGGGAGTCGGCCAGCTGGGCCAAGCCCTGTGGCTGGGCGGTCCCCGCCAGTGCCGGCTCCGCCACGACGATCCGGAACGGCGCGTCGAGCAGGGCCCCGTACAGGTCCCCGGCCACGTCCTGCGCGTGGTCCGCCTGCCCGGCGAGGAGCATGCGCAGCACGGCCGCGCCGAGCCGGGACTCCGCGTCGTGCAGGGAACGGGAGCGTTCCGTGGTGAGGGTCAGGAGCGCCACCGCCGAGTGGACGGCGTACCGCTCCGCCGTGCCGAGCGGGGCCCCGGTGCCGACGGCCAGGGCGCCGCGCGCCCGCCGCCCGGTGCCCAGGGACTGCAGCTCGACCCGGTCCTCCGAGCCGCCCACCACGGCGCTGGCCGGCGCCGGGCGCTCCCGCAGCCGCTCCACGTCGGGGGTCAGCCGGGCCGCCCGGCGCGCGGCCCAGTCGGGCGCGGCCGCGACGACGGCGCCCGAGGTGTCGTACAGGGCGGCCCAGCCGTGCACGTGCGCCGCCAGCTTCGTCAGCAGCTCGGCGGGGCCGTCGACGGACAGCGCGGCCCGCGTCAGCTCCCGCTGCGCCTCGAAGCCGGCGGTCACGGCCCGGTACTGGTCGGCGGCGAGGGCGGCGGAGACGGCCTTGCTGATGGCGAGGAAGGGGGTGCGCCGGGGCACCTCCAGCAGCGGCAGGTCCTCGGCACGGGCGGCTTCGACCAGCGCTTCGGGCACGGCGTCGTAGTTGACGCCGACGGCGAAGCCGATGCCGACGACCCCGGCCGCCGCGAGCCTCCGTACGTAGCGCCGCATCTCCTCGGGGTCCTCCGCGTCGAGCTTCATCGCGGTGATGAGGAGCAGCTCCCCGCCCTCCATGTAGGGGACGGGGTCGGCGAGCTCGCTGACGTGGGCCCAGCGCACGGGGGTGTCGAGGCGGCCCTCCCCGGCCCGGACGCTGAGTTTGAGCGCCGAGTGCTGGACGAGTGAGGCCAGGGTGAGCGGCATGGGTACCGGGGCGCCTTAGGGGAGGAGGAGGTTCGGCGGCGAGATGCCGACGCAGGATTCTCGCCGTGGAACGCCAGGCCGGATTTCGCCGTGTCGTACGAACGGCTCACCTTGATTCTGCCACCCCGTACGGATCGGCTCAGCTCGTTCCCCCGAGCCGCACCAGCAGCGGCGCGGCCCGCTCGCCGCGGACGGAGGTGAGGGAGAGCACGGCGTGGCCGGGGGGCACGGTGTTGGCGAGGGCGGAGGCGGACCAGCGCTCCCGCTCGACCTGCCGCACGGTGACGGCGTCCGTGGTGACGGCCTTGCCGGTGATCATCTTGCGCAGCGTGTGCAGGGCTCGCGTCATCGGGCGGTCGGCGTAGACCGTCCGGCTCGTGACGTCCCGCGTCTCGACGAGCTCGGTCCCCCAGGCGTCGGCGAACCACTTGCCGTCCCAGGTGGTGACCCCGGAGAAGGCCACGCGGCAGCCGACCGCCCCGAGCAGCGGGGTGCGCAGCGGCTCCGGTACGTCGTCCAGGGTGCGCAGCGTCAGCAGGACTCCCGCGTTGGCCGAGCGGAGCCGCTGCACGCCGCGCACGGTCTCGGGGGTGAGGGTGCGCGAGGCGTCGTCGAAGGCGAGGAAGGCGAAGAGGGAGCGGTCGGTGCGCGCCGCGACCGAGGCGTTGAACTGGGCGAGCAGCAGCCGGGCCAGCAGTCGGGAGGCGTCCGCGTGGGCTCGCTCGGGCAGGTCGACGCGGACCCGGACGGGGTGTTCGAGGGCGCGCGGGGAGAAGGGCCGGCCGGCGCCGGTGGTGTCGAAGAAGCCGTGGAAGGCGGGCCGGTCCAGCAGCGCCACCCGGTCGGCGAGGACGGGGCCGGGGTCGCCGTGGGCCCCGTACTGCCTGGTCCGGGCGTCGAGCTCGCGCAGCATGGCCTGGCGGCCGGCCCTCTCCAGCACCTCGCGCAGCGCGTCGAGTGCGGCCGGCCGGCCGTCGAGCAGTTCCCGCAGCTCGGACACGGTGGGGAAGCGGCCGTACGCGGCCCGGAAGGGGCCGATGAGCTGCGCGAGGGCCGTCGCGCAGCGGCGTACGTCGATGCCGGGCAGGTCGCCGACGAAGGCCTCGGCGAGGAGCGAGGCCGCTTCGTCGGGGTCGGTGGCGCCGCCGTAGAGGTCGAGGTCGTGGACGGACGAGGGGTCGCCGAGGCGGACGACGATGTCGTAGGCCTCGTCGTGCCCGAGCGGCGTCCCGGCGGCGGCGACGGTGATCACGGCGGCCTCGCCGGCCAGGGCCTGGAGCATCAGCGATTCGACGACCGGACGGACCAGCCGGGCGGTCTTGCCCGCTCCGGAGGGGCCTACGGCGAGCATCGAGGTCCCGAGGACGGCCGGGTCCAGGGCGAGGCCGGTGCCCCGGCGCTCGAAGGGGTTGGGTTCGGCGTCGGTGACGTCACCGAGGCGGACCTGGGCGACGACCAGGTCGTGCCGGGCCGCGCGGACGGGCAGGTCGCGGGCTCCGGAGGGGTGTCCGCAGGCGGCGGCGCCCTTGTCCCGTACGGCTTGGACGAAGGCGTGGCGCCGCCCGGGGTCGGCCAGCACCGAGTCCCAGGCCCGCCGGATCCGGACGTGGTCGACGTCGTTCATGCGCCCGGCGGCGGCTTCGGCGGCCAGCCGGTCGGCGGTCTCCGCGAACCCGGCGGCGCGCAGCTGCGGCCAACCGGCGGGGTCGTCCGCGGGGGCCTGCCCGGCGGGGAAGGTGGCGGCGGGGGTGTCGTCGGCGGGGCCGGCGAGGGCGCCTTGCACCAGGCCGGCCCAGTCGCCGAGCCGCCCGAAGAAGAGGATGACGGGGAGGTAGACCGCCGCGTAGAGGAGATAGGTGACGGCCGGGCCCGCCGAGCCGCCGAGCTCCGCGTACGGCAAGTGGCCGAAGGCGAGCGGGTAGACCGGCAGGGTCTCGCTCACGATGAGCAGGGTCACGACGAGGGCGCCGATCAGGGCGCCGAGCGCGCGGTACCAGGGGCCGCGGGCCACGACGATCCGGTCGAAGGCGGTCCGCCAGCCGCCGAGCCGGGCGAACGCGAAGAGCATCCCGCCGGTGACCAGCAGTTCGTAGAGCTCGGTGGCGGCCATGCCCCGGTGGTCGACGGGCTCGCGCCGCAGTCCGTTGGTCCACCAGCCCTCGGGGGTGAAGAGGTCGAGCGGTACGCCCACCAGGGGCAGCGCCCCGTCCACGAAGAGGCGCCAGACCACGAAGCAGACCACGAGCGAGATCCCGACGCGCTTGAGCAGGGCGGCGGCGGCCGCTTCGGGCCGGGGCGCGGCCGGGGTGTAGGCGTGGCGCCAGATGCCGGGCGCGGCGTCCGGGCGGGGGACGCGCAGCCAGTCGGCGAGAGGCGGGGCCGCCGCGAGGGCGTGGGCCGGGGCCGGGGCCGCCGGGGCGTGCGCGGGCATCGGCGGGGGTCCCGGCGGACCGGACGGCACCGGAGGTCCCGCCGGGCGGGGAACGTGCCCGGTCGCGCGCGGTGCCCGCTTCTCGTGCGTACCGTGCGTGCCGTCGGTGTCCATGTAACCCCTGCCCCCTGCCCGTTACCGCACTGTGCTGCGCGCTCAATCTAGTGGGCGGCGCCACCCCGCGGCCCGCACCCGGTGATGATCCACAAGACACGTGCCGGTTCCCTCCTATGGCCGTCACGGACAAGGACACGCGGACACCACTCCCGAACGGAGCATGCAGGACCCCGCCTCCCGGGCCTAGCCTGCGGACAAAGACACAAGTGCGTCCGAAAACACCCCCCAGGAGCCCCCTATGACCGCTGTCCCGCAGGAGCGCCGCATCGTCACCGCGATCCCCGGCCCCAAGTCGCAGGAGCTGCAGGCCCGCCGCCTTTCGACGGTGGCCGGCGGCGTGGGCTCCGTGCTCCCCGTCTTCACGGCCCGCGCGGGCGGCGGCATCATCGAGGACGTCGACGGCAACCGCCTGATCGACTTCGGCTCCGGCATCGCCGTGACCTCGGTCGGCGCCTCCGCCGAGGCCGTCGTGCGCCGCGCCTCCGCGCAGCTCGCCGACTTCACCCACACCTGCTTCATGGTGACCCCCTACGAGGGCTACGTGGAGGTCTGCGAGGCCCTCGCCGAGCTCACCCCGGGTGACCACGCCAAGAAGTCGGCGCTGTTCAACTCCGGCGCCGAGGCCGTCGAGAACGCTGTCAAGATCGCCCGCGTGTACACCAAGCGCCAGGCCGTCGTCGTCTTCGACCACGGCTACCACGGCCGTACGAACCTCACGATGGCGCTGACCTCGAAGAACATGCCGTACAAGCAGGGCTTCGGCCCGTTCGCCCCCGAGGTCTACCGCGTCCCGGTCGCCTACGGCTACCGCTGGCCGACCGGCGCCGAGAACTGCGGCCCCGAGGCCGCCGCCCAGGCGATCGACCAGATCAGCAAGCAGATCGGCGCCGACAACGTCGCCGCGATCATCATCGAGCCGGTCCTCGGCGAGGGCGGCTTCATCGAGCCGGCCAAGGGCTTCCTCCCGGCGATCGTGAAGTTCGCCAACGACAACGGCATCGTCTTCGTCGCCGACGAGATCCAGTCCGGCTTCTGCCGCACCGGCCAGTGGTTCGCGTGCGAGGACGAGGGCATCGTCCCGGACCTCATCACGACCGCCAAGGGCATCGCGGGCGGTCTGCCGCTCGCCGCCGTGACCGGCCGCGCCGAGATGATGGACTCCGTGCACGGCGGCGGCCTGGGCGGCACCTACGGCGGCAACCCGGTGGCTTGCGCCGGCGCGCTCGGCTCCATCGAGACCATGAAGGAGCTCGACCTCAACGCCGCGGCGAAGAAGATCGAGTCCCTCATGAAGGCCCGCCTGACGACCATGCAGGAGAAGTACGACATCATCGGCGACATCCGCGGCCGCGGCGCCATGATCGCGATCGAGCTCGTCAAGGACCCGGTCTCCAAGACCCCGTTCCCGGAGGCGGCCGGCGCCCTCGCCAAGGCCTGCCACGCGGAGGGCGTACTCGTCCTCACCTGCGGCACCTACGGCAACGTGCTCCGCTTCCTCCCGCCGATCGTCATCGGCGAGGACCTGCTGAACGAGGGCCTGGACGTCATCGAGGCCGCGTTCGCGGCTCTCTGATCGAACGTCTGACACGCACGGTAGAACGGACGGGCACATCACTCGATCACTTCTCGACCACTACCGCGGGTAACGGTCGGGCGCTGTGAAGAACGTGTGGGGGGCCGATGGCGGGAGCGTTTTCCGACTGTCGGTCCCCCTTCCGCTGCCGTACGGTTTCTGCAGATGAGTGAGACACCCCGCTCCGGGGAAACCGGGAGCGACACCAGTACCGGGCTTCCCCAGCGCCGCACTGGGCATGCGTTCGCGCACACTCCTCACCGATCGGACGGCCGTTCGCCCCAAACCCCCCGGGGCGTTCGGCAACCCGATCCGGGCGGCCGTCCCGGAACCACCCCCCCTGTTCCGGGACGGCCGGCCACTCTCCTCGCCGCGCTCTGCGCCGCGCTCTTCGCCCTGATCACCTGGCAGGTCCTCGTATCCGGCCCCCTGTTGGCCCCGGACGCCCACCTCAGCCGCGTACTCCTGCGCACCGTTCCGGACGCGGTCACCCAGCGCCTCTCCGACCTCGGCAACATCCCGGTAGCGGTCCCCGTCCTGCTCCTCGCGGTCGTCTACGCCGCCCGGCGCGGCAATCGCCGCGGCGCGGCGGCCGCGGCGCTGGCCATGGCCCTCGTGCCGGCCCTGATCGTCCCGCTGAAGGAGTGGACCGGCCGGCCGGGCCCCCTGGAGCCCTGGGCCGCCGGCTACTACCCCTCGGGCCACACGGCCACCGCGTACGTGGCCTACGGAGCCGCGGCCCTGCTGCTGCGCCCGCACACCCGCCGCCCCTGGCCCCTCCTCGTCGCCGCCGCCCTCACCTCTCTGACGGCCACGGGCCTGATCCTGCGCGGCTACCACTGGCCCCTGGACGTCCTGGCCAGCCTCCTGATGTGCACACCGCTCCTGCTGGCGGTCCACGCCGTCATTCACCGCCGTTCCCGGCGGACCGCACCAGGGCGATGAGCACCAGCAGGACGGAGGCGAGCGTCGCGACGTCCCGGGGTGCCCAGCCCTGCTGGAGCGCGAGTACGAGGATCGCCGTGATCGCGTAGGGCCAGGAACGGGGCTTCTTCCCCTGCTTGTTTCCCTGCGGGTCTGGTGTGGTCACGGCGGGTCTCCCGGAGTCGGCTGGGCTGGGAGGACCCACGATCGGCACCACCGCGGTTGTCCGCCGCGGAGTCTCGGCAACGCCGCAGTTCGACCGCCGGAATCGCGGACAATGCGGTGATGTCCTGCTGGACAACGACGAGGGCGGGTGGGAAATGGGGCGTCCGCAGGGAGAGTTGCGGGGGCGGACCGCGCAGGCGAACGCGCTGGCGGAGTGGCTCCGCACGGTGATCGGCCACGTTCCGGTACGCGAGTTGGAGGCCGCCCTGTACGTGGGCAAGAGCTCCTGGGGCGCCTACCGCAGCGGAAGCACCCTGATCACCGAGAAGCTGCTGACCGAGGTCGTGGACCGCTACATTCCCGACTCCGCGATGCGCGAGCGGCAGCGCGCCGAGGGCCTGCGGCTGCTCGCAGAGGCGGAGGAGGCGGGCCGGACGTTCAAGGACGGGGGCCCGCAGGCAGCCCTCGTGGTGCGCCCGCGACACCGGGAGCCGCTCGCGGTGGCGCTGCTCAGGCTCGACGACGCCCGGCTGCTGCAGATGGAGGCCATGCGCAAGCGCGCCGACTCCGAGAAGCAGTGCACGCTGCTGGGCAGCACGGTGAAAGTCCTCCAGGACCGCTGCCTGGTGCTGGAGCGGGAACGGGACCGCGCGCTGGAGGACCGGGCGAAGCTCCAGCGGGAGTTGGACCTGTCGTTGGAGTACCGGCGCCAGGCCGGCGAGCAATTGGAGCACGCCCGTCACGCCCGGTCGGCGGCGGAACGGCTGGCGCTGACCGCCGACGAGCACGTGATGCGCGAGCGCTTCGCCGTGGAGCGGCAGGCCGCCGTTGCCACGCCGGCCGAGGAGCCGGCGGACGGCGGGCGCGACGCGGCCGGCGAGGATCTCGGCCTGGCTCCCCTCGATCAGATCGAGGCCGTTCTGCGCGCCTCCCGCGAACAGCTGGAGGAGCAGGACGAGGAACTCGACGATCTTCGCGGGCGCATGGGCGACGAGCCGGCCGAGAGCGCCGATGAGCCGCCACCGATTGTCCGGGGAACGCTCCTGGACAACGAAACCGCTGGTCGGCGCGGAGTTGTCCAGCCGCGTCCGGTGGACAGCGACGAGGAACCGGCCTACGACTTCGCCATCGACTACACGCCACCGGCCTGGTACACGCAGGACGTGCGGGCGCCGGCGGAACCGGAGGAGGAAGTGGAAGCGTTCACGATCGACTACACGCCGCCGGACTGGTACACCGCTGGGAGGAAGCCGCCGGTTCCGACCGTGGGCCCCGGCCATGGGGCGGTACTGCGCTACCGCACGCCCGACGGCTCCGTGCGGCAGATCGTCCGCCACTCGGCGCCGGGGACCCCGCACCCCGAGTGGCAGATCCTGTACGAGCTGCGCGCGCTGAACGTACCGCCGCACCGGGTGCTGGAGCTCCACACCGAGCTGGAGCCCTGCGACCTGCCCGGCGGTTACTGCGCCCGGATGATCGAGAAGGCCTGGCCTCAGGCCCTCATCAAGCGAGAGTTCCCGTACGGCAACGACCACGCGGGGCGTCAGGCAGGCATGCGGCAGCTGCTGACCCGCTACATCGAGAGTCAGGCGCCGGTCCGGGCGGTGCTGCCGCCCACCCCGCTCATGCCCTCGGGGCCGCGGGTCGAATCGGCCACACAGATGGTGATGGAGGCCTTCGCCCCGGAGAACGTCCTCCGGTTCAGCCTGGCGGACGCACTGCGCGCGGGCGCGCCCCCGATCGTGCGGCAGACCCTGATGGAGGCGGGCCTGCCCCGGGACATGGGCCCGTTCTTCTGGTCGCTACCCGGGTCGGATCAGCCCTGGCCGACGTCGACGGACGTGGCGGTGCTCGGCAGTGCGCTCGTGGCCTCGGGCGCGAACATCTCCCTGGTCGTGGGCCACGACTTCGGCAGGGCGCTGTGCGTCCAGCAAGGAACCCTGCACATCATGGCCGTGCCGCTGGAAGCGGTGGGGCCGTTGTCGATGCAGTTCGTCAACACGGGGCTGCCGGAGTTCGCACACTGCATCGCGCTCCTCGGCAGGATGTGGCCGCTGCGCCACGGCCTCACCCCGGAGCAGGCGGGCCGCTGGACCAGCGACTTCCAGGCGGGCCTGGTGCAGCTGGATCCCCCGGCGCCGGCCTCGCCGGAGAACTGGTGGTCCCTGCTGCTGGAGCAGATGTGGGACGGGCTGCTGTGAGGGCAAGGCGGGCCGGGGCGCGCGGGCGCCCCGGCCCGGTCGTGGCCGACGTGGTCGGTCAGGAGCCGAAGTAGGCGTCGAAGTTCTTCGAGAACTCCCAGGCGCCGAAGCGGTCCCAGTTGATGGACCAGGTCATCAGGCCGCGCAGGGCGGGCCAGGTGCCGTGGGTCTGGTACGAGCCACAGGTCGTACCGGACTTCTTCGTCAGGCAGTCCAGCGCCTTGGTCACCTCCGCCGGGGAGGTGTGGCCGTTGCCCGCGTTGGTCGTCGCCGGGAGGCCGATGGCGATCTGGTCCGGGCGCAGCGGCGGGAAGACGCGGGCGGTGTTGCCCGCGACCGGGAAGCCGGTGAGCAGCATGTCGGTCATGGCGATGTGGAAGTCGGCGCCGCCCATGGAGTGGTACTGGTTGTCGAGGCCCATGATCGAGCCCGAGTTGTAGTCCTGGACGTGCAGCAGGGTCAGGTCGTCGCGCAGTGCGTGGATGACCGGGAGGTACGCGCCGGCGCGCGGATCCTGGCCGCCCCAGGGGCCGGAGCCGTAGTACTGGTAGCCCAGCTGGACGAAGAAGGTCTCGGGGGCCATGGTCAGGACGAAGTCCGGGCCGTACTTGGCCTTGAGGGTCTTCACCGCGGATATGAGGTTGACGATCACCGGGGTGGTGGGGGCGCGGAAGTCGGTGTCGCCCGTCGCCAGGGAGAGGGAGTGGCCTTCGAAGTCGATGTCGAGGCCGTTGAGCCCGTACTCGTCGATGATCTTGCTGACGGAGGAGACGAAGGTGTCGCGGGCCGCCGTGGTGCCCAGCTGGACCTGGCCGTTCTGGCCCCCGATCGAGATCAGGACCTTTTTGCCGGCGGCCTGCTTGGCCTTGATCGCCGCCTTGAACTCGGCGGCCGGTTCGACGTTCGGGCACTCGCTGACCGGGCAGAGCCGGAAGCGGATGTCACCCGAGGTCACCGAGGTCGGCTCGCCGAAGGCCAGGTTGATGACGTCCCATGAGGCGGGCACGTCGGCCATCCGGACGTAGCCGGAGCCGTTGGCGAAGCTGGCGTGCAGGTAGCCGACGAGCGCGTGGGCGGGCAGGCCGGGGTTGCCCGGGTTGCCGCCTCCGCTCGGCGTGGTCGCCGCGGCGGCGGCGCTCTTCGGGGATTCGCCGGCCGCGTTCACCGCGCTGACCTGGAAGGAGTACGTCGTGGAGGCGGTGAGGCCGGTGACCGTCGCCGAAGTACCGGTGACAGTGGCCGGGTTCGCCCCGTCGCGGTAGACCTTGTACGAGGTGGCGCCGGTCGCGGCCGCCCAGGAGAGGCCCACCGAGGTCGAGGAGGACGCGGACGCCGTCAGGCCGGTGGGGGCGGCCGGGATCTGGGGTTGGCCGGGTCCTGAGCCGCCGGGGTCGGGCCCGACGAGGGTGACGTCGTCCGTGAACTGCGGCGGCTGGCCGTACCAGCCCTGCGTGTACACGGTGACCGAGGTGGTGGCCGCGCCGGTACGGAAGCTCGTGCTCAGCTGCTTGTAGGCACCTGGGGTCTGCGTCCAGGTCTGCACGTCCGTGGTCCCGGTGCCGGTCGCGCCGAGGTAGACGTACGCGCCCTGCACCCAGGCGGTCAGCGTGTAGGCGGAGTCGGGTTTGACGGTGACGGTCTGGGAGCAGCGGGCGATGTCCTGCCCGGCCGGGGTGCCCTTGAGGGCGGAACCGCCGCCGTGGACAGGGGTGCTGACGGTGGCTCCGCTGCCGGTCGAGCAGCTCCAGCCGTCGAGCCCGGCCTCGAAACCGCCGTTGCGGATGAGGTCGGCGTCGGCGGCCGCGGCCGGCTGCCCGACGGCGAGGAGGCCGGCCGCCGCGAGGGCGGCGGCGGTAAGGAGGGACAGGACCGAGCGTCCGGCGGTGCTTCTGGTGGGGCGCACAACTGCCTCCGGTACATGGGGGGATGGAGCCAGGCCGCGAGTGGGGGTGCGGCGGGGGAAGGCGCAGCGGCGCCCAAGATGGTCCAGACCAATGCCCTTGTCAAGGCTTCCCGCCTCCCCGCCCCACGACGCGCGCCGCCGCCTCGTGCATCGCGAGCTCCAGGACCGCCGGATCGGTGAGCGCGCCCTGTCCGTCCGGGACCACCAGCCAGCGCACCCCGCCCGTCGCCCGGCCGGGATACGGGACGGCGATCCAGGTCCCGCACCCGGCTCCCCGTACGCCCGTCCCGATCCAGCGGGAGGCCGTGCCCGCGGGCACGAAAAAGCCCAGCCGGGTGTCGCCGAAATCGGCGAGCACCGGGCCGGGCCGGGCCGGCAGCGAGTCCAGCACCTCGAGGGTGGTCTGCCCCAGCTCCCCCGGAAGGATCAGCACGTCCCACCGCCGGCCGGCCGGCAGCAGGGCGACCCCGAGGGGGTTGTGCTCCCACTCCCAGCGGCAGGCGTCCGGATCGGGTGCCACCGAGACCAGCCATTCCACTGCCGCCTTGTCCCCCGGGATCGTCATCGCCCGGCCTCCGCTCTCTGTGTGTGCGGTGAGGAGTTCTCACCCGTGAGAGCGGGGCCGGGCGCGACTATGACGCGGGTTTCGTTACTCCGTGGTAGTGAATCGGGTCACAGTGTGACGTCCGGGTGCGCCCCGGGCGTGCGGACGTCTCTTACCCGATCAGCACACCGCCGCGGATGGGGGTGCCGCCCGCGACGGTGTCAGCTGTCGAAGCCGAGGCCGAGACGGTCCAGCGTCTTCAGCCACAGGTTGCGGTGGCCTCCCAGGCGGTCCGCCCGGGCCAGCGACCACTTGGTCAGCGTGATCCCGGTCCACGCGAAGGGCTCCGGCGGGAACGGCATCGGCTTGGAGCGGACCATCTCCAGCTCCGTGCGCTCGGTCCGCTCCCCCGCCAGAAGGTCGAGCATCGCGTCGGCGCCGAAGCGGGTGGCTCCGACGCCCAGCCCGGTGAAGCCGGCGGCGTAGGCCACCTTCCCCGCGTGCGCGGTGCCGAAGAAGGCCGAGAAGCGCGAGCAGGTGTCGATCGCCCCGCCCCAGGCGTGGCTGAATTTCACCCCTTCCAGCTGCGGGAAGCAGGTGAAGAAGTGCTCGGCGAGCTTGAGGTACGTCTCCGGCCGGTGGTCGTGGTCGGAGTCGAGGTTGCCGCCGTAGGGGTAGATCGCGTCGTAGCCGCCCCACAGGATCCGCCGGTCGGGGGTGATCCGGAAGTAGTGGAACTGGTTGGCGCTGTCGCCGAGCCCCTGCCGGTTCTTCCAGCCGATCGAGTCCAGCTGCCCCTCGGTCAGCTCCTCCGTCATCAGGGCGTAGTCGTAGACCGGGACGGTGAGCGGGCGCACCCGCTTGACCAGCGACGGGAAGATGTTGGTGCCCAGCGCCACCCGGCGGGCGAAGATCCGCCCGTAGGGGGTCCGCACGGCCATCCCGGCTCCCGAGCCGGCCAGGTCCAGCCCGCGCGTGTTCTCGTAGATCCGCACGCCCAGTTCCAGGCAGGCCCGCTTCAGGCCCCAGGCGAGCTTCGCCGGGTTGAGCATGGCGACGCCGTCGTGGTCCCAGATCCCGCCCAGGAAGGTCGGGGAGTCGACCTCGGCGCGCAGGGCGTCTCGATCCAGCCATTCGGAGCGGCCCGCGAGGCCGAGGCGCTCGGCCTCCGCGTGGAACTCGCGGAGCTCCTCGACCTGGTGCGGCTCGGTGGCCACGTCGATCTCGCCGCTGCGCTCGAAGTCGCAGTCGATGCCGTAGCGGGCGACGGCGGCCTCGATGGCGTCGAGGTTCCGCGCGCCGAGCTCCTCCAGCTTCGCCAGCTCGTCCGGCCAGCGGGCCATGCCGTTGGCGAGGCCGTGGGTGAGGGAGGCGGCACAGAATCCGCCGTTGCGGCCCGAGGCGGCCCAGCCCGCCTCGTGGCCCTCGATGAGAACGACGTCCCGCGCGGGGTCCCGCTCCTTGGCGAGCAGCGCGGTCCACAGGCCGCTGTAGCCGCCGCCGATGACGAGCAGGTCGCAGTGCTCGTCGCCGGTGAGGGCGGGCTCGGCGGCGGGCTTGCCGGGGTCGTCCAGCCAGTACGAGACCGGCTTGGCTTCGGAAAGGGATCGTGCAGCGGTGCGCATGGCGTCTGGGGCCATGTCTTCCAACTCCCTACAGGTGTTACTTGGGCTGTGCTTTCTTGCGGCGGTTGCCGACCATCTGGCCGGCCAGCACCACCAGGACCGCGATGACGAACATCGCCGTGCCGATGACGTTGATCTGTACAGGCGTACCGCGCTGGGCCGATCCCCACACGAACATGGGGAAGGTGACGGTGTTGCCCGAGTTGAAGTTGGTGATGATGAAGTCGTCGAAGGAGAGCGCGAAGGAGAGCAGCGCGCCCGCCGCGATACCGGGGGCCGCGATCGGCAGGGTGACGCGCACGAAGGTCTGCACGGGACCTGCGTAGAGGTCGCGGGCGGCTTCCTCCAGCCGGGGGTCCATGGAGAGCACGCGGGCCTTGACGGCGGCGACGACGAAGCTCAGGCAGAACATGACGTGGGCGATCAGGATCGTCCAGAAGCCCAGCTGGATGCCCATGTTGAGGAAGAGGGCGAGCAGCGAGGCGGCCATCACGATCTCGGGCATGGCCATCGGCATGAAGATCAGCGAGTTGACCGCGCCGCGCGCCCGGAAGCGGTAGCGGACCAGCGCGAAGGCGATGGCGCTGCCGAGGAGGGTCGCGCCGATGGTGGCCCAGACGGCGATCTGGAGCGAGAGGGACAGGGAGGCGCACATGTCGGCGACTCCGCACGGGTCCTTCCACGCGTCGAGGGAGAACTCCTGCCAGGCGTAGTTGAACCGCCCGGTGGGGTTGTTGAAGGAGAAGACCGTGACGACGACGTTCGGCAGGATCATGTAGGCGAGCGTGCCGAGCCCCGCGATCACGACGAGATTGCGGCGCAGCCAGGTGGTGGCGCTCTTCATCAGACCAGGTCCTCCGTCCCCGCTCGGCGGATGTAGATGGTGACCATGACCAGCACGATGGCCATGAGGATGAAGGACAGCGCGGCCGCCGTCGGGTAGTCGAGGATGCGCAGGTACTGCGACTGGATGACGTTGCCGATCATCCGGGTGTCCGTCGATCCGAGCAGCTCGGCGTTGACGTAGTCACCGCTCGCCGGGATGAAGGTGAGCAGGGTTCCGGAGACCACGCCCGGCATGGAGAGCGGAAAGGTCACCTTCCGGAAGACCGTGGCGGGGCGGGCGTACAGGTCCCCGGCCGCCTCGTGGAGGCGGGTGTCGATCCGCTCCAGGGAGGTGTAGAGCGGAAGGATCATGAAGGGGAGGAAGTTGTACGTCAGACCGCAGACGACCGCGAGGGGCGTGGCGAGGACGCGGTCGCCCTGCGTCATGCCGAGCCAGCTGGTGACGTCCAGGAAGCCGATGTTGTTGAGGACGGCGACCACCGGGCCGCCGTCCGCCAGGATCGTCTTCCAGGCGAGGGTGCGGATCAGGAAGCTGGTGAAGAACGGCGCGATGACCAGCACCAGCAGGAGGTTCCGCCAGCGTCCCGCCTTGAAGGCGATCAGGTAGGCCAGGGGGTACCCGAGGAGCAGGCACAGCGCCGTCGCGGTGCCCGCGTAGAGCAGGGAGCGCAGGAACTGCGGGTAGTACTCGGTGAAGGCCTCCCAGTACGTCTGGAAGTGCCAGGTGACCTCGAAGCCCTCTTCGAGGGAGCCGGTCTGCACCGAGGTCGAGGCCTGGTAGATCATCGGCAGCACGAAGAAGACGAGCAGCCACAGGATGCCCGGGAGCAGCAGCCAGTACGGGACCAGGCGCTTCTTCAGGGACGGCTTGTGGACCGGAGGCTGCGCCGGGACGGCGACCTCGGGCAGTGCGGCGGGGGCGGTCATGCGCTCTCCTCGACCGTCTCGATGCCCGCGTCGATGTCCTGGGCCGCGTCGAGGCCGAAGGTGTGGTCCGGGTTCCAGTGCAGGATCACGTCGGCGCCGGGGACCAGGCGGGCGTCACGCTCGATGTTCTGGACGTACACCTCCAGCTCGGGGCAGACCGGGCTGTCGATGACGAACTGGGTGGAGACGCCGATGAAGGAGGAGTCGGCGATCTTGCCCGCGACCTTGTTGCGGCCGGCCGCGATGGTGCCCTCCTCGTCCGCGTGGACCAGGGAGATCTTCTCCGGCCGCACCCCGACCAGCAGCTTTCCGCCCGCGCGGGGCGTGGTCGAACACCGCGCCGCCGGAACGCGCAGCTTCGTACCCGCCGAGCCGACCACGACGTCGGACGCGCCGGCCTCCAGGACCTCGGCCTCGATGAGGTTGGAGGTGCCGAGGAAGTTCGCCACGAAGGTCGTCTTCGGGTTCTCGTACAGCTCGGCCGGGGCGCCCAGCTGCTCGACGCGGCCGCCGTTCATCACGGCGACCGTGTCGGCCATGGTCATGGCCTCCTCCTGGTCGTGCGTGACGTGCACGAAGGTGATGCCCACCTCGGTCTGGATCCTCTTCAGCTCCAGCTGCATCTGGCGGCGCAGCTTGAGGTCGAGGGCGCCGAGCGGCTCGTCGAGGAGCAGCACCTGCGGGTGGTTGATGAGCGCGCGGGCGACGGCCACGCGCTGCTGCTGGCCGCCGGAGAGCTGGTGCGGCTTGCGCTGGGCGAACTGGCCGAGCTGGACCAGCTCCAGCATGTCGTCGACCTGCTTCTTGACGGACTTGATGCCCCGGCGGCGCAGCCCGAAGGCGATGTTCTCGGAGACGTCCAGGTGCGGGAAGAGGGCGTAGCTCTGGAAGACGGTGTTGACCGGGCGCTTGTACGGCGGCAGGTGCGTGACCTCGCTGTCGCCGAGGCTGACGGTGCCGGTGGAGGGCTCCTCCAGGCCGGCGATCATGCGCAGGGTGGTGGTCTTCCCGCAGCCCGAGGCGCCGAGCAGGGCGAAGAAGGAGCCCTGGGGAATGGTGAGATCCAGCGGGTGCACGGCGGTGAAGGTTCCGTAGTGCTTGCTGATCCCGGCGAGGCGGACGTCGCCGCCCGCGGTCTTGTCAGTCATGGGCCTGGGCCTTCGGTGGTGTGTCGTGGAAGGGGCAGGTGCCGGTACGGGTGCCGTGGGGGCGGCGGGACCGTCAGGCTCCGATGAGCTTGGCGAACTTCTCCTCGTACGCCGTCTCTTCCTCGCCGGTGAGCGAGCGGAAGGCGTGCGACTTGGCTGCCATCGCCTTGTCCGGGACGATCAGGACGTTGTCCGCGAGCGCCGGGTCGATCTTGGCCAGCTCGTCCTGGACGCCCTCGACCGGGCAGACGTAGCTGATGAACGCGGCCAGCTGGGCGGCCACCGCGGGCTCGTAGTAGTAGTCGATGAGCCGCTCCGCGTTGGCCTTGTGCCGGGCCTTCACGGGGACCAGCAGGTTGTCGCTGGAGGTGATGTAGCCGGCCGCCGGGATCGCGTACTGGATGTCCGGGTTGCCGGCCTGGAGCTGGATGACGTCGCCGGCCCAGGCCAGGCAGGCCGCGAGATCGCCCTTGTCGAGGTCCGAGGTGTAGTCGTTGCCGGTGAAGCGGCGGATCTGGTTCTTGTCCACACCCTTCTGGAGCCGGCCGATCGCCTCGTCGTAGTCGGAGTTCGTGAAGTTCGCCGGGTCCTTGCCCTGGTCGAGGAGGGTCATCCCGACGCTGTCGCGCATCTCGGTGAGGAAGCCGACGCGGCCCTTGAGGGAGGGGTCGTCGAGCATCTGGGTGACGGAGTCGACCTTCTTCCCGCCGGTGGCCTTGGTGTTGTAGGCGATGACGGTGTTGATGCCCGTCCACGGGTAGCTGTACGCGCGGCCCGGGTCCCAGTCGGGGCTGCGGAACTGCGGGATCAGGTTGGCGTAGGCGTGCGGGAGGTGTGCGGGGTCCAGCTTCTGCGCCCAGCCGAGGCGGATGATGCGCGAGGCGAGCCAGTCGGTGACGACGATCACGTCGCGGCCGGTGTCCTGGCCGGCGGCGAGCTGCGGACGGATCTTTCCGAAGAACTCGACGTTGTCGTTGATGTCCTCGGTGTACTTGACCTTGATCCCGGTCCGCTTGGTGAACTCCTCCAGCGTGGGACGGGACTTCTCGTCCTCGCTGGTGTCCATGTACTCGGTCCAGTTGGAGAAGTTGATCTCCTTCTCCTGCTCCGAGTGGTCGTCGGAGGCCACGGCCGGGTCGCCCGCGCGTTTCGCGGGCGGGATGCCACAGCCCGCGAGCGTGGACAGGCCGCCGAGGGTGAGCGCTCCGACTCCGGAGGCGCGCAGCA
This sequence comes from Streptomyces sp. ISL-43, assembly GCF_018614195.1. Lineage (GTDB taxonomy): Bacteria > Actinomycetota > Actinomycetes > Streptomycetales > Streptomycetaceae > Streptomyces. The sequence continues at coordinate 100,757 of NZ_JAGGOT010000012.1, read as the reverse complement.
GCGAACGGCGGGTCAGGGCGCCGCGCCCGCTGTCGATACTGCGTCGCATCGCGGCGAGTTGCGCCGCCGAAAGACGGTCGGGCTCGAACTGCTCCATGGGAGGTGCCCTTTCGGGATGGGTGCGGGCCGCTGGTCAGGCGGCTACGTGGTTATCGGTCCCCGAAGATCGTGCGGTGCCAGTCCTTCGCGGCCACCGCCGTGTTGTCGTACATGACGTGCTTCACCTGCGTGTACTCCTCAAAGGAGTACGTGCTCATGTCCTTTCCGAAGCCGCTCGCCTTGTAGCCTCCGTGCGGCATCTCGCTGATGATCGGGATGTGGTCGTTGACCCAGACGCAGCCCGCCTTGATCTCGCGGGTGGCGCGGTTCGCCCGGTAGACGTCGCGGCTCCAGGCGGAGGCGGCGAGGCCGTAGGGGGTGTCGTTGGCCAGCGCGATGCCCTCGTCGTCGGTGTCGAAGGGCAGGACGACGAGGACCGGACCGAAGATCTCGGACTGGACCACCTCGCTGTCCTGCGCGGCGCCGGAGATCAGGGTGGGCCGGTAGTAGGCGCCGTCCGCGAGACCGCGTTCGTCTTCCCTGGCCCCGGGGATCTCGCCGCCGGTGACGACGGTGGCGTACGAGCGTGCGCGCTCGACGAAACCGGCGACCCGGTCGCGCTGGGCGTGCGACACCAGCGGGCCGAGGTCGGTGGACGGGTCGAAGGGGTCGCCCACGCGGACGGTGTCCATCAGCTCGGCGACCCGGGCGACGAAGGCGTCGTGGAGGGGGCGCTGGACGTAGGCGCGGGTGGCCGCAGTGCAGTCCTGGCCGGTGTTGATGAGGGAGGCGGCGACGGCGCCGTTGGCGGCGGCCTCCAGATCGGCGTCGTCGAAGACCAGGAAAGGCGCCTTGCCGCCGAGCTCCAGGTGGAGCCGCTTGACGGTGGCGGTGGCGATCTCGGCGACCCGCTTGCCGATGGCGGTGGAACCGGTGAAGGAGGTCATGACCACGTCCGGGTGGCCGACCAGGTGCTCGCCCGCGTCCCGGCCGGCGCCGCTGACGATGTTGATCACGCCGTCGGGCAGCCCCGCCTCCTTGGCCGCCTGGGCGAACATCAGGGAGGTCAGCGGGGTGAGCTCGGCGGGCTTGAGGACGATGGTGTTGCCCGCGGCGATCGCCGGGAGGATCTTCCAGGCGGCCATCTGCAGCGGATAGTTCCACGGCGCGATGGAGCCCACGACCCCGATCGCCTCGCGGCGCACGTATGAGGTGTGGTCCCCGGAGTACTCGCCGGCGGCCTGCCCCTGGAGGTGGCGTGCGGCGCCGGCGAAGAACGCGGTGTTGTCGATGGTCCCCGGCACGTCGAACTCCGTGGACAGCTTGACCGGCTTCCCGCACTGCAGGGACTCGGCGTACGCGAAGTCCTCGGCGTGCGCGGCCAGTACGGCGGCCAGCCGGTGCAGCGCGTCGGAGCGCTCTCCCGGGGTGGCGCCGGACCAGCCGGGGAAGGCCCGCTTGGCGGCGGCGACGGCCGCGTCGACGTCCGCGGTGGAGGCCAGCTCGTAGGTGAGCACCTCCTCGCCCGTCGCCGGGTCGACCACGGTGTGTGACCGTCCGGAGGTTCCGGGCCGCAGCTGCCCGTCGATGTACTGCGCGCCTTCGGCGAAACGGTCCTTTACCTGGACCTTGACCTGGAAGCGGTTGCCCATCACGCTCTCACGCTCTCCGTAGCTACAGTTCGAGCTACAGCTCGAATTGAGTGCCGATCCTGACAGAGGAGTACCCCTCGGCCAAGTGATTCCGTTGTTGCCTTTTGATTACGCGACGGAATCGGTCGACCATGTGTCGAGGCGCGCCCAAAAACCCGTACGAAGTGTCCGTGGCTCCTGCGAGACTCGCGTGCATGGAGATGATCGACGAACTGATCGGGCAGGTCAGCCGGGGTGAACGGGTGAAGTACCTGCCGTTCTGGGGACACCGTCCGCGGCCCGACGGAAGCCTCGGACCGAGCTGTCTCAGCCAGTGGTGGCCGTCCGAGTTCACCGTGGGTGACGTGCGGTACGCCACCGCCGAGCACTGGATGATGGCCGGAAAGGCCCGCCTGTTCGAAGATCCGCAGGCGGAGCGCGCGGCGCTGGAAGCGAAGAGTCCGGCGGTCGCGAAGAAGGCCGGACGGCTCGTACGCGGCTTCGACGACGCGGTGTGGAAGCGGGAGCGGTACGCGCTGGTGGTGGAGGGCAGCGTGCACAAGTTCGGCTCGGACCCGGCACTGAAGTCGTATCTGCTCTCCACCGGGAACCGGGTCCTGGTGGAGGCCAGCCCGATGGACCGGATCTGGGGCATCGGACTGGCGGCCGACGACGAGCGGGCCCTGGACCCGGCGCGCTGGCGGGGGCTGAATCTGCTGGGCTTCGCGCTGATGGAGGCGCGCGAGCGGCTGCGGGCGGGGAATTAATCGATCGCGCCCGCCGGGGCGGGCGTCTAGCGTGATCCTCGTCCAGGTGCGAAGGCGAGACCTACTTCGACTCATAATCGGGCGGCCGCGGGTTCGAGTCCCGTCACCGGCTTCAGGCCGGTGTAGCTCAGCTGGTAGAGCACCTTGTGGTTTCGCCGACCTCGATCTCTGGACACCTACGTCACGCACCTCCCGGTGCGCCCGGCAGCGGCTACTTCTTGCAGAAATCACGCCGCAGCCACTTCTTGATCTCGGGAGGCACGCGTGCGGAATGCCCGGTGCGCAGGCAGCGGTTACTTCCGGATCAACGGGTCGCGGGTTCGAGTCCCGCCCGGCTCCGGCCGGTAGCTCAGTCGGATAGAGCAGTCGACACAGTCCGTCGCCGACTTCGATCTCGGGCATTCCGCACGTCAGGCCTCCCCCGTCTGCACTGGATTCGGGGGGATTCACATGGCTCGTTTCAACCTGCGCCCGTCCAAGGCCGCCACGGCGGCAGCGACGGCCGCGCCCGCATCGCCCGTCCGCTCGACCGGGGCCCGGGCCCGCAACCACCACGGCAGCCGCGGCTTCGTCCGCGATTCCCGCTCCGAGCTCTTCCTGCTCGCCGTCGCCAACTTCGTGACGCAGCAGACCGCTTACGAGGGCGGCCCGGCCCGCGACGACCGGTTCGCCGCGCTCGTACGCACCCTCGCCGTCGAGGACCCCGAGTGGACCGCCGGCCTGCTCGGCTGGCTGCGCCGCGACGGCAACATGCGTACGGCCTCACTCGTCGGCGCCGCCGAGTACGTCAAGGCGCGGCTCGACGCCGCGGCGACCGGGGGCCCGTCGAACCGGCAGGTCGTGGACTCCGTACTGCTGCGCGCGGACGAGCCCGGTGAGCTGCTCGCCTACTGGACGGCCGCGTACGGACGAGCCGTGCCCAAGCCCGTCAAGCGAGGCATCGCCGACGCGGTGCGCCGCCTCTACGGCGAAACGTCCCTCCTGAAGTACGACACGGCGTCCAAGGCCTACCGCTTCGGCGACGTCCTGAACCTCGTGCACGCCTCCCCCGACCCGGCCAAGCCCTGGCAGGGCGAGCTGTTCCGCCACGCCCTCGACCGCCGGCACAACCCGGAGACCGCCGAGGTCCCGGCGGGAAGCCGCACCCTCCTCGCGCACCGGGCCCTGATGGAGCTGCCCGTGGCGGAGCGCCGGGCCGTGGTCACCAGCACGGACGGCGCCGAGCGGCTCGCGGAGGCGGGCATGACGTGGGAGGCGCTGGCCGGCTGGCTGCAGGGGCCGATGGACGCGGCCGCGTGGGAGGCGGTCATCCCGTCCATGGGCGCGATGGCGCTGCTGCGCAACCTGCGCAACTTCGACCAGGCCGGAGTCTCGGACGAGGTCGCCGCGCGGGTCGCGGCGAAGATCTCCGACCCGGAGGCCGTCGCCCGCTCCCGGCAGTTCCCCTTCCGGTACCTGGCCGCCTACCAGCACGCGCCGTCGCTGCGCTGGGCGTACCCGCTGGAGCGGGCGCTCGGGCACTCGCTGGGCAACGTACCGGCGCTGCCCGGCCGGACGCTGATCCTGGTGGACCGCTCCGGGTCGATGTGGTCGCCGCTGTCGGACCGCTCGCAGCTGAACCGGGCGGACGCGGCTGCCGTCTTCGGGACGGCGCTGGCACTGCGCGCCGAGGACGCGAGCCTCGTGCAGTTCGGCACCGGCAGCAAGGAGGTCGCGTACCGCCGGGGCGAGTCGGTACTGAAGGTGCTGGAGCGCTTCGAAAACCTCGGCGGCACCTACACGGCCGAGGCGGTGCGCAAGCACTACGCGGGGCACGACCGGGTGCTGATCGTCACCGACGAGCAGGCCACCTACGCCCACGGCGGGGACCCGACCGCCCTGGTGGCGGACACCGTCCCGGTCTACACCTGGAACCTGGCCGGATACCGGGTGGGCCACGCACCCTCCGGGTCCGCGAACCGGCACACCTTCGGCGGGCTCACCGACGCCGCCTTCCGCATGGTGTCCCTGATCGAGGACGGCCGGGACGCCGCGTGGCCGTGGGCGACCGCGACCGCGACCGCGCACGCGAACGTCTGACGGCGCGGGCGCGCGGACGGCCCCCTGACGGGGTGGGACAGGCCGGGCCGGGACATTTCGTGTCCCGGCCCGGCCCGCTCGTCGTGTCCGCCGCGCGGCTCAGCCCCGGTAGAGGACCTGCGTGTGCCTCGGACCCGAGTACTCGAACTCCGAGTCGGGGCCGGAATCCGGGTCGCCGAGCAGCACGCCCACGACGACGAACGCGATGAACACGCAGCTGATGACGATGCCGACCGAGCCGGTGATGATGCCGGCCAGCGCCATGCCGCCGTTGTCGGCCTCGCCGCGCTTGGCCTTGCCGCGGCCCAGCACGCCGAAGATGACGGCCGGTATGCCGAACAGGAGGCCCAGGTAGCAGCTGACCACGGCGATGATGCCGAGCACGAGCGCCGTGACCCCGAAGCCGTTGCTCATGGGCCGGTAGGGCGGGTATCCGGCGTGCCCCTGGTATCCGGGGTAGCCCGGATAGCCGCCGTACGGGGCCGGCTGGGCGGGGTAGCCGCCGTACGGGGCCTGCGGGGCCGCCGGCTGGCCCGGGTAGCCGTACCCGGCCGGATCCGGCTGCGCCGGATATCCGTAGGCAGGTGTCGCACCGGGCTGGGGCTCGGGCGCGGGCCCCTGCCCGGCCGCCGGCGCGACCGGCGGCACGCCGCCGGGCATGCCCGCGACGGTCTGCTGGTCGTGCACCCCCGACGCGCCGGGCGCGCCCTGCTGCTTCCCCAGATCGACAGCGGGCCTCTCGGGCGGCGCCCAGGGGTCTCGCGGCTCAGGGCTCTGGTCGGTCATACGGCGCCCCCCTCTCGTACAGCCATGCTAAGCGCTGCCTCGGACAGTCCCGGTCCTGCCTACGATGAAGCCGATCCGTCCGCACCGCGTCCCTCCGGAGGCACCCTCATGCCCGACCTGCATCCCTTCATCGCGGGGCTGCCCAAGGCCGAACTGCACGTCCACCACGTCGGCTCGGCCTCCCCCCGCATCGTGGCCGAACTCGCCTCCCGGCACCCGGACTCCAAGGTCCCCACCGACCCCGAGGCCCTCGCCGACTACTTCACCTTCACCGACTTCGCGCACTTCATCGAGGTCTACCTGTCGGTCGTCGACCTCGTCCGCACGCCCGCCGACGTACGCGACCTCACCTTCGAGGTCGCCCGCGACATGGCCCGGCAGAACATCCGCTACGCCGAACTGACCATCACCCCGTACTCCTCCACGCGCCGCGGCATCGACGAGAACGCCTTCATGGAGGCCATCGAGGACGCCCGCAAGGCCGCCGAGGCCGAGCTCGGCGTCATCCTGCGCTGGTGCTTCGACATCCCGGGCGAAGCCGGCCTGGAGGCCGCCGCCGAGACCGCCCGCCTCGCCGTCGACCTGCGCCCCGAGGGGCTCGTCTCCTTCGGCCTGGGCGGTCCCGAGGTCGGCGTACCGCGCCCGCAGTTCAAGCCGTACTTCGACCAGGCCCGCGCCGCGGGCCTGCACAGCGTGCCGCACGCCGGCGAGACCACCGGCCCGGAGACCGTCTGGGACGCCATCCGCGAGCTGGGCGCCGAGCGCATCGGCCACGGCACCAGCGCCGCCCAGGACCCGGAACTGCTCGCCTACCTCGCCGAGCACCGCATCGCGCTGGAGGTCTGCCCGACCTCCAACATCGCCACCCGCGCGGTCACCGACCTCGACCTCCACCCGGTCAAGGAGATGGTGGCGGCCGGCGTGCTCGTCACCATCAACAGCGACGACCCGCCGATGTTCGGCTCCGACCTCAACAACGAGTACGCGGTGGCCGCCCGGCTGCTGGACCTGGACGAGCTCGGCCTCGCGCAGCTCGCGAAGAACGCCGTCGAGGCCTCGTTCCTGGACCCGGCCGGCAAGGCGAAGCTCAGCGCCGAGATCGACACGTACACCTCCGCCTGGCTGGCCTCCTGACGCCTGCGCAGAATGGGGTGCATGCGCACCCTGACTGCCGTAGGCCACCGCGGGGATCCCTACCGCTTCCGCGAGAACACCCTCGCCTCGATCCGCTCCGCCTTCGACCGCGGGGCGGACGCGGTCGAGATCGACGTGCGGATGACCCGCGACGGGGTCCCCGTACTGCTCCACGACGAGGACCTCCAGCGGCTGTGGGGCCATGACGTGCGGCTCGACGCCGTCACGGCCCCGCAGTTGAGGGAGCTGGCGGGCGGCGCGATCCCGACCCTGCGCGAGGCCCTGATGGCCGCCGGCGCGGGCCGGGTCATGCTCGACCTGCCCGGTGCGACGGCCGAGACCGTGCGCACCGTCGTCGGGCAGGTCCGCGAGTGCGGGGCGCGTGACCGTACGTACTACTGCGCGGGCCCGAACACCATGCTGGCGGTGCGCGCCGCCGACCCCGGCGCCGAGATCGCGCTGACCTGGACCACGCTGGCACCGCCGCGCCGGGTGCTGATCGACGCGGTGGCCCCGAGCTTCCTCAACTACCGTTTCGGGCTGGTCGGCCGGGAGCTGGTGGACGCCCTGCACCGGGACGGCCTGCGGGTGTCGGCCTGGACGCCGGACACCAAGCGGTCGATGCGCGCGATGGTCACGGCCGGGGTCGACTCGATCACGACGAACCGCGTGGACGTGCTCACGGCCGTACGGGCCGGCCTCGGCCGGTGATACGCGTCTGGGGGGAGCTCGGAGCGCGGATCCGCCGGGCCGGGCCGCGCCGGCAGGACCTGGGTCTGACGCTGCTGGTGCAACTGGCCGTCACGATGCCGTTCGTGGTGCCCCGGTCGGCCGGGGCGCCGCCCGCGGACTGGGCCTCGTACGCGATGACCACGCTCGGTGTGCTCCCGCTGATCTGGCGGCGCCGGGCTCCGGTGGCGGTGCTCGTCGCGATCCTGATGGCGGGCGGCGCGTACAAGCTGGCGCTCGACGGGCCGGGGCAGCCGCTTCCGTACGCGGGGCTGATCGCCTTCTACACGGTCGCCCTGCTGTGCGCGGCCCGGGTACGGCTGGCGGTGGGCGTCCTGACGGTCCTCACGGTCGCCCTGTCGGTGGGCTGGAACACCGGGACCGCGCGCGAACTGCTCTTCACGCTCTTCGTCTCGGGCGCGGCGTACGCGCTGGGCCGGCTCCAGCACACGCGGCAGGCCTATCTGGCGGCCGTCGAGGACCGGGCGGCGCAGCTCGAGCGGGCCAACCGGATCGAGGCCGAGCAGGCGGCGGCGCGAGCGCGCCCGGATCGCCCGGGAGATGCACGACATCCTCTCGCACGCGGTCAGCATCATGATCGTGCAGGCGGAGGCCGGTCCGGTGGCGGTACGGCGGGCCCCGGAGCGGGCCGAGGCCGCCTTCGACGCGATCGCGGACACGGGCCGGGAGGCGATGGCGCAGCTGCGCACGATGCTGGGTGTGCTGCGGGAGGACGGTCCGGCCCCGCGCGAGCCCCAGCCGGGGATCGCGGGGCTGCCCGCGCTGCTGGACCGGGTGCGGATGGGCGGCCCGGAGATCTCGTACGAGGAGACGGGTGAGGTACGGGCGCCGGCCCCTGCGGTGGACACGACCGCGTACCGGATCGTGCAGGAGGCCCTGACCAACGTGGTCAAGCACGCGGGAGCCCGGCGGGTGGCGGTACGGCTCCACCACGCGCCCCGGGAACTGTCGATCACGGTGACGGACAACGGGCGGGGGCCCGCGCCGGGCGGCTCCGGCGGCCATGGGCTGATCGGCATCCGGGAGCGGGCGGCGGCCCACGGGGGCACGGCGGTCTGCGGGCCCGGCCCGGGCGGGCGGGGCTTCGAGGTGAGCGCCGTCCTTGTAACCTCGCCGCTGGAGGTGGGGAATTGACGATCCGTGTGGTGGTGGCCGACGACCAGGAGCTGGTACGCAGCGGCTTCGCGATGATCCTGGACGTCCAGGACGACATCGAGGTGGTGGCGGAGGTCGGGGACGGCGCGGCGGCCGTGGAGGCGGTCCGCTCGCTACGGCCCGACGTGGCGCTGCTGGACGTGCGGATGCCGGTGCTCGACGGGATCGAGGCGTGCCGGACCATCACGGCGGAGAGCTCGTGCCGGACGGTGATGCTGACGACCTTCGACTCGGACGAGTACGTGTACGAGGCGCTGCACGCGGGAGCGAGCGGGTTCCTGCTGAAGGACGTGCGGCGGGACGATCTGGTGCACGCGGTACGGGTGGTGGTGGCGGGCGAGTCGCTGCTGGCACCTTCGGTGGCGCGGCGGCTGATCGAGGAGTACACGGCGGCGACGGCCCGGCCGGCGGCGGGGGCGGCGCTGTCCGCCGAGCGGCTGGAGGTGCTGACGGCCCGGGAGCGGGAGACGCTGCTGCATCTGGGGCGGGGGCTGTCGAACGCGGAGATCGCGGTATCGCTGAAGGTGAGCGAGCACACGGTCAAGTCGCATGTGGGCAACGTGCTGTCGAAGCTGGGGCTGCGGGACCGGATCCAGGCCGTCATCTGCGCGTACGAGACGGGTCTGATCGCGGCCGGTGCGGTGTCCGGCTCCGGTTCTGGCTCTGGCTCTGGTTCCGGCTCCCCTTCTGGCTCTCGGGTATCTCCCTCCGGGGAGTGAGGCGGAGGAGGTCTCCTCCCTCGCGGTGGTGAGTCGTCGTACCGGTGAAGACCACTCTCGGTGGTGATCCGCAACCACCCCTGCGACCAGCAGCATTGAGGTCATCGGGGCAGCACCGCCCCGCGGATCTCACAGGGGGAAACCATGAACGCGACCACTCGTACGCTGCTCGCCGCCGCTCTGGTCATGGGCATCGCGGCCGGACCGGCGGCGCTCGCCGCCCATGCGGCGGCGCCCGCGCCGTCGGCCGCCGCGGCGGCCGTGGTCGGCCCTGCCGGCGCGGTCGACCCGGTCGTCCCGACGGCGCCGAACGCCGCGGCGCTGGAGAAGGCGATCGCCGGGCTGGGCGCGGGGCACAAGGACGCGACGGCCGCGCTGGTGCGGGTGGGCGGCACGAGCGGCAGCTGGCAGGGGAGTTCCGGCGTCGCGGACATCCGCAGCGGGCGCGGGGCGATCGAGGACGGACGGTTCCGGGCCGGGTCGGTGACCAAGACCTTCACCGCGGCGGTGGTCCTCCAGCTCGCCGCCGAGGGCAGGGTGGATCTGGACCGGCCGGTGCGGCATTACCTGCCCGGGACCATCCCCGACGCCTACGACGCGGTCACGGTCCGGCAGTTGCTCGACCACACCAGCGGGATACCGGCGGCCGACGGTCCGGGTGACTCCTTCGAGGCGCAGTGGGAGCACCGTTTCGATGTGACAGACCCGCGCGACCAGATCGCGGAAGCGGTGGCCAAGTCCCCCGAGTTCACTCCGGGCACGGCCCAGCACTACCTGAACATCAACTACACCGTGCTCGGTGTGCTGATCGAGAAGGTGACGGGCACGACGTACGAGAAGGCGGTCGGGGCGCGCGTCCTGAAGCCGCTGGGGCTGAGGGACACCTCGTTCCCGGGCCGGTTCCAGACCCGCATACCGGGTCCGCACAACCACGGCTACCAGGCGGTGGCGCGGGCCGACGGTTCGACCGAGCTGCGGGACGTGACCGAGTGGAACTCCTCGGACCGGTGGGCCGCGGGCGACATCATCTCGACCACGGCCGATCTGGAGCGGTTCACCGTGGCCCTGTTCAGCGGGCGGGTGGTGCCGAAGGCGCAGCTGGAGGAGATGTTCACGGTCCCCGGGGTGAAGGACTTCGTCACCGGCAAGGACGCGGCACTGACGGCGGGGATGTCGCGGATCGTGCTGCCCGACGGCACCCTGGCCTGGGGCAAGACGGGTGGCCGGCACGGCTACAACACGGCGATAGGCGGGACCCGCGACCTGTCCCGCACCCTGGTGTACTCGGTCAACTCGACCGACGCCAAGGGGCAGGACATGAACCGGGTGGCCCTCGGCATCGTGATGGCGGCCTTCGCGAAATAGCCCGGCCTCAGCTCCGGGCCTCGGTAGTGGCGGCGGCCCCGGCCGCGCCGGTGTCCGCCGGCATGGCCTCCAGTCGCTTGCTCATGCGGCGCGGGATCGGCAGGGGAGCACCCGGAAGACTCCGGACGTATGTCGATCCCCCATTTCTCACAGACCGACGATGGCGTTCCAGCGCTTCGCGAGGGACGGCCGCTCGGCCGAGGAGATGTCGCGGGACACGACGAGCCGCTTGCGCATCTCCTCGTCGGGGAAGATCAGCGGGTTCTCGGCGAGTTCGGCGGTCTCCTTGTCGTCGGAGGCGGCCAGGACCTCGCGGGCGGCGGGGACCGGGCAGACGTAGTTGACGGAAGCGGCGAGTTCCGCGGCCACCGCGGGGTCGTAGTAGAAGTCGACCAGGGCCTCCGCGTTGGCCTTGTGCCGGGCGAGGTTGGGGATGAGCAGGCTCTCCGCCCAGAGCTCGGCGCCCTCCTCGGGCACGACGAACTCGATGTCGGGGTTGTCGGCCTGCAGCTGGATCACGTCACCGGAGTACGCCTGGCAGGCCAGGACGTCGCCCTTGCTGAGATCGGAGGTGTAGTCGTTGCCGGTGAAGCGGCGGATGTGCCGCTTCTTCACCATGCTCTCCACCTGGTCGCACATCCGGTGGAAGTCGGACTCGGTCCACCGGGTGACGTCGACGCCGTTGCCCTGCATCAGCAGGGAGAAGGACTCGTCGAGACCGGAGAGGAGCGTGACCTTGCCGGCCAGGTCCGGGTGCCACAGGTCCTGGACGGACTTGATCTCCCGGCCGAGCGCCTTGCGGTTGTAAGCGATGCCGGTGATCCCCGACTGCCAGGGGACGGTGTGCAGCCGGCCCTCGTCGAAGGCCGGGGAGCGCAGCTGGGGGTCCAGGTACTTGGCCACGTTGCCCTGTGCCGAGCGGTCCATCTTCTGGGTCCAGCCCAGGTGGACGAAGCGGGCGGCCATCCAGTCACTGACCACGAGCAGGTCGTGGCCGGTCTCCTGGTGGTTCATCAGTGCCGGGCTGATCTTGCCGAAGAACTCGTCGTTGTCGTTGATCTCCTCGGTGTACCGGACCTCGATGCCGGTCTTCTCCGAGAAGGCGTCCAGCGTCGGCCGCCGGTTCTCGTCCTCGTCATCGGTGTCGATGTAGAGCGGCCAGTTCGAGAAGGAGACGCTCTGCTCCCGGGCGGATCGGTCCTGCCCCTCGCGTCGGCTCTCGGGGACGTACGCGGCGGGGACACCACAGCCGGCGAGGGCGGCCAGCAGGCCTGCGGCACCGAGGCCGCGCAGCGCCGCTCGGCGGGAGAAGGGGAGTTCAGGCATGGCCAAAGCCTCGGCGAACGCGAGGGGGCGGGCAATAGACATGTTGTCTACTGCCCGCCCCTTCAAGGCCTTGCCCTGATCAATGCGATCGGCGTAGTGGCCGGTCAGCCGCCCAGCGAGGTCATCACGTGCTTGATGCGCGTGTAGTCCTCGAAGCCGTAGGCGGAGAGGTCCTTGCCGTAGCCGGACTTCTTGTATCCGCCGTGGGGCATCTCGGCGACGAGCGGGATGTGGGTGTTGATCCACACGCAGCCGAAGTCGAGGTTCTTGGACATCCGCATCGCGCGGCCGTGGTCCTTGGTCCACACCGAGGAGGCGAGGGCGAACTCGACGTCGTTCGCGTACTCCAGGGCCTGGGCCTCGTCCGTGAAGGACTGGACCGTGATGACGGGGCCGAAGACCTCGCTCTGGATGATCTCGTCGTCCTGCTTGAGGCCGGAGACCACGGTCGGGGCGTAGAAGTAGCCCTTCTCGCCGACCTGGTGGCCGCCCGCCTCGACCTTGGCGTGGGCGGGGAGGCGCTCGATGAAGCCCGCGACCTGCTTGAGCTGGTTCGGGTTGTTCAGCGGGCCGTAGAGCACGTCCTCGTCGTCCGGCTGCCCGGTCTTGGTGTCGGCCGCGTTCTTGGCCAGCGCCGCGACGAACTCGTCGTGGATCGACTCGTGGACCAGTACGCGACAGGCCGCGGTGCAGTCCTGGCCGGCGTTGAAGAAGCCCGCGACCGCGATGTCCTCGGCGGCCTTGGCGATGTCGGCGTCCTCGAAGACCACGACGGGGGCCTTGCCGCCGAGCTCCAGGTGGACGCGCTTGACGTCCTTGGAGGCGCTCTCGGCGACCTGCATGCCCGCGCGCACCGAGCCGGTGATGGAGGCCATCGCCGGAGTGCGGTGCTCGACCATGGCGCGGCCGGTGTCGCGGTCGCCGCAGACGACGTTGAAGACGCCCTTGGGCAGGATCGAGCCGATGATCTCCGCCATCAGGATGGTGGAGGCCGGGGTGGTGTCCGAGGGCTTGAGGACCACGGTGTTGCCCGCGGCGAGGGCCGGGGCGAACTTCCAGACGGCCATCATCATCGGGTAGTTCCACGGCGCGACCTGGGCGCAGACGCCGACCGGCTCACGGCGGACGATCGAGGTCATGCCTTCCATGTACTCGCCGGCCGAACGGCCCTCGAGCAGGCGCGCGGCGCCCGCGAAGAAGCGGATCTGGTCCACCATCGGCGGTACTTCCTCGCTGGCCGTGAGGCCCAGCGGCTTGCCGGTGTTCTCCGACTCGGTGGCGACCAGCTCGTCCGCGCGCGCCTCGAAGGCGTCCGCGATCTTCAGCAGGGCCTTCTGGCGCTCGGAGGGGGTCGCGTCGCGCCAGGCCGGGAAGGCGGCAGCGGCGGCGGCCATGGCGGCGTCGACGTCCGCCTGGCCGGAGAGCGGGGCGGTCGCGTATGCCTCGCCCGTGGCGGGGTTGACCACCTCGGTGGTCCGCCCGTCGGCGGCGTCCTTGAACTCCCCGCCGATGTAGTTGCGCAGACGACGCAGTTCGGTGGTCACTACAGCCACACTCCTGATCACATGTCCAGTGGTTGAGACAGCTCCTCAGCCTATCCCGTAAGACGCCGTTTTCGACAGGCCCACCCACCATCAACTACGGAATTAGTGAGATCCGAGGCTCGAAACAACGAATTACATCGGTCTCGTCTTGCGGAACAGACGACTCCTCGTGCACAGTGAGGTCGTGGTCAGTCGAAGCGCAGATTCCAGGAACAGACAACCGTCCCCTTCGGTCGATGCTGTATCCCTGGCGATCATCGAGCAACTGCAAGAGGACGGTCGCCGTCCCTACGCGGCGATCGGCAAGGCCGTGGGCCTGTCCGAGGCGGCGGTGCGCCAGCGCGTACAGAAGTTGCTCGACCAGGGCGTCATGCAGATCGTCGCGGTCACCGACCCGCTCACCGTGGGGCTCCGGCGCCAGGCGATGGTCGGCATCAACGTCGAGGGAGACCTCGACCCGGTGGCCGATGCTCTGACCGCCATGGCCGAGTGCGAGTACGTGGTGATGACCGCGGGCTCGTTCGACCTGATGGTGGAGATCGTCTGCGAGGACGACGACCACCTGCTCGAAACGATCAACAAGAAGATCCGCGCGCTCCCCGGCGTGCGATCAACCGAAAGCTTCGTTTACCTGAAGCTGAAGAAGCAGACCTACATGTGGGGAACTCGATAGCCCGTGAGCCAGGACCTCTCCAAGACCGCCTACGACCACCTGTGGATGCACTTCACCCGCATGTCGTCGTACGAGAACTCGCCCGTCCCCACCATCGTGCGGGGTGAAGGCACCTACATCTTCGACGACAAGGGCAAGCGCTACCTGGACGGTCTCGCCGGACTGTTCGTGGTCAACGCCGGTCACGGCCGCAAGGAACTGGCCGAGGTCGCCTACAAGCAGGCGCAGGAACTCGCGTTCTTCCCCATCTGGTCGTACGCGCACCCCAAGGCCGTCGAGCTCGCCGAGCGCCTCGCGCACTACGCCCCGGGCGACCTGAACAAGGTCTTCTTCACCACCGGTGGCGGCGAGGCCGTCGAGACCGCCTGGAAGCTCGCCAAGCAGTACTTCAAGCTGCAGGGCAAGCACACCAAGTACAAGGTCATCTCGCGTGCGGTCGCCTACCACGGCACCCCGCAGGGCGCCCTGTCCATCACCGGCCTGCCGGCGCTGAAGGCCCCCTTCGAGCCGCTGGTCCCCGGCGCGCACAAGGTAGTGAACACCAACATCTACCGTGCCCCGATCTACGGCGACGACCCCGAGGCCTACGGCCGCTGGTGCGCCGACCAGATCGAGCAGGAGATCCTTTTCGAGGGCGCCGACACCGTCGCCGCCGTCTTCCTCGAGCCGGTGCAGAACGCCGGCGGCTGCTTCCCGCCGCCGCCCGGGTACTTCCAGCGGGTCCGCGAGATCTGCGACGAGTACGACGTGCTGCTCGTCTCCGACGAGACGATCTGCGCCTTCGGCCGTCTGGGCACGATGTTCGCCTGTGACAAGTTCGGCTACGTGCCGGACATGATCACCTGCGCCAAGGGCATGACCTCGGGCTACTCCCCGATCGGTGCCTGCATCATCTCGGACAAGCTCGCCGAGCCGTTCTACAAGGGTGACAACACCTTCCTGCACGGCTACACCTTCGGCGGACACCCGGTGTCCTCCGCGGTGGCGCTCGCCAACCTCGACATCTTCGACAAGGAAGGCCTCAACCAGCACGTGCTGGACAACGAGGACGCCTTCCGCTCGACGCTGGAGAAGCTGCACGACCTGCCGATCGTCGGCGACGTCCGCGGCAACGGCTACTTCTACGGCATCGAGCTCGTCAAGGACAAGGTCACCAAGGAGTCCTTCACGGACGAGGAGACGGAGCGCGTGCTCTACGGCTTCCTCTCCAAGGCGCTCTTCGAGAACGGCCTGTACTGCCGCGCCGACGACCGTGGCGACCCGGTCATCCAGCTGGCCCCGCCGCTGACCGCCGACCAGGGCACCTTCGACGAGATCGAAGGCATCCTGCGCCGCGTGCTCACCGAGGCCTGGACCAAGCTCTAACCAGCAGCCGTCCCCCGGCAGCAACGCCGGGCAGCGACACCAGGCAGTAAATAGTCCGACCACACGGCCCGGACACCCCCGTTCGAGTGAGAACGCGGGTGTCCGGGCCGTGTGCTGTCCCCATCCAGGACGTTCATCTCTTTACATCTCATTGCGGCGCCAGTGACCAAGCGGGCTCCGCTTCGTTCCCCCGGACGGAGGTGTACGCCATGGTGGCTCCACGGGACAACGCTCCGCCAGACAATGCCCCGCCTCAAGACGATCTGCTCTGGGCACGGTCCATTCACTACTCCCACAGCGGTTCGCCGGGCCTCATCGGGGTCTCGATGGGCGTCCGCGCGGGCGAGATCCTCGCCGTCACCGGCCCGCGCGGCAGCGGCAAGACCACCCTGCTGCGCTGCCTCTCGGGACAGCTGAGGCCCGAGCAGGGAGAGGTCTGGTTCAACAGCGTCCCCGTGCACACCATGGGAGCCCTGGCCCGCGAGCGGCTGCGCCGCGACCGGTTCGGCTGGATCGGCCCCGAGCCGCAGCTGCTGCCCGAGCTCCGGGTCTGGGAGAACGCCGCGCTGCCGCTGCTGATCGCGGGCGCGACCCACCGCAGCGCCAAACGGGCCGCCTGCGAATGGCTGGACCGCCTCGACATCGGCGCCTTCGCCCGCAAGCACCCCAGCGCGCTCAACCGGGCCGAGTCCCAGCGCGTCGCCCTCGCCCGAGCCCTCGCCGGCGAGCCCGTGGTGATCTTCGCCGACGAGCCCACGGCCCCCCTGCACCGCGCCGAGCGCGCGCTGTTGCTCCGTACGCTCACCACCGCGGCCCGCTCGCACGAGATCACGGTCCTGCTGGCCACCCACGACGAGGAGACCGCGGCCGTCGCCGACCGGCGGTTCGCCCTGCTCGACGGCCGCGCGGCCACAGCCGCGGCCGCCGCCGCACCACAGACCTCCTTCCCCCAGCCCCCGGAGGACCAGGCCGCGTGCTCGCTCTCCGCCTAGCCCGCGGCTCCCGCCCGCTGGTCCAGCTGCGCAGGCTGCTGGTCGCCGCCGCCTCGGCCGGCAGCGGTTTCCTGCTGCTGTACGTGCTCGCGGAGGCCACGGCCCGGCCCGCCGGATCGTTCCCTCGCCTGCTGTGGGCCCTGGTCCCGCTCGCCGTCACCGTCCAGTTCGCCGTCGCCGTGGCCCGCAGCGACCCGGCGACGCGACCCCGGGAGGGCCTCGACGCGGCCGGGCTGGGACCCGTACGGCTCACCCTGGTCGCGGCGATCTCCACCGCCGTCGCCTGCACCCTCGGCAGCGCCGTGGCCCTGGCCGTCTTCCTGCATCTGCGCGGAGACGTCACCGGGCTGCCCTTCGACGGCGCCGGGGCGGAGCTGCTGCACGCGGACCGGCCGCTGCCCGTGGCGGCCGCCCTCACCCTGCTGGCCCTGCTGCCGCTGGCCGCTTCGGCCGCCACCGCCCTCGCCCTGCGCCCCCACACCCGGCCGGCCCCGCAGACCGTGCTGCCCTGGGGCATCGCCCTCGCCGCCTGCGGACTCGCCGCCCTGGCCTACGCCGAACCCGGCGGCGCCGCCCTGCCCGCGGGCTGGGCCCTGACCGCCGGCGGGCTCGCCCTCGCCGGTCCCGGCCTGGCCTACGCCTGCGGGACGCTCGTCCAGGCCGTCCGCCCGGGCGCGCTCCGGCTGCTCGCCGGACGGGCGCTCCAGGAGGAGGCCCCCCGGCTCGGCGCGCCCCTCGGGGTCCTGTGCGCCGTCGCCGCGGGCTCCCTCAGCGCCTGGGCCCTGCGCGGACACGGAGGCCTGCAGGTCCCGCTCGGCCCGCTGACCGCACCCGCCGCGGCCCTGGTGGCGCTGTGCGCGGCCGCGACTCTTCTCACTTCCGCGGTCGAGGTCCGCCAGGCCCGGGCCGCCACCCGCGAGACCCTGACCGGCCTCGGCGCCCCGGGCAGGGTCCTGCGTACGGCCGCGACCGTACGGGCCACCGCGCTGATGGCGGTGTGCCTGCCGCTCAGCTGGGGTGTGTCACAGCTGACGTCGCTGGCATTGACCCGCTGACCCGGCCAGCCCTTAGGGTGGGCCGAATGGTCAACGCAGACATCGAGATCGAGACGCTCGCCGAATTCGACCGGGTCGTGGCCCGCGGCTCGCTCAGCGGGTACCGGATCCAGTCCGTCAACCTGCTGGAGCGGACCTTCGCGCTGCTGTCCGCCGACACCTCGGCGGCCGTGTTCCTGGGCTGCGCGATGGAGCCCGACGCCTCGGCGAAGGTGCGCGCGGACGGTGCGCTGGTCTTCCCGCCCGTCCCCGACCTGCCCTTCAACCCCTACCGGGGCCTGCTGTACACGGCCGAGGAGCTGTTCGCGGGACTGGCCGCCGGCTACGGGGCCACCCCGGACGCCGAGTCCTACGCCTGGTTCCA
The DNA here is from genome assembly GCF_018614195.1 of Streptomyces sp. ISL-43. GTDB lineage: Bacteria > Actinomycetota > Actinomycetes > Streptomycetales > Streptomycetaceae > Streptomyces. The sequence goes on along the minus strand of NZ_JAGGOT010000012.1, from coordinate 83,013 downwards.
GGAGACCAAGGCGGACGGCGACATCTTCTCCTCGATGCTGCGCTCCATCCACGACGACGCCATCTCCGACGCCCTCGACGAACACCTCGCCGGCGCACGCGTGGTCGGCGTGATGGGCGGCCACGCCATGGCCCGCGGCGGCGGCGAGTACCAGGGCGCGGCCGAGCTCGGCCGGTCCCTGACCCGCTCCGGGCTGACGGTGGCCACCGGCGGCGGCCCGGGCGCGATGGAGGCGGCCAACCTCGGCGCGTACCTCGCCCCTGCCCCCGACGACGCCCTGCCCGAGGCCCTGAAGATCCTGGCCGGGGCCCCGTCCTTCGCCCCGTCCGTCTCCGACTGGGCGCAGGCGGCCTTCGCCGTACGCGAACGCTGGCCGGCCGGCGTCGGAGGCGACTCGGTGGGCATCCCGACGTGGTTCTACGGGCACGAGCCGCCGAACGCCTTCGCCGGCCACATCGCGAAGTACTTCGCGAACGCCACCCGGGAGGACGGGCTGCTCGCCCGGTCCAACGCGGGCGTGGTGTTCCTGCCGGGCGCGGCGGGAACGGTCCAGGAGATCTTCGACAACGCGACGCCGAACTACTACGGGTCCCGGGGCGAGCCGACGCCGATGGTCCTCGTCGGCCGCGCCCACTGGACCGAGCACCTCCCGGCCTGGCCGCTGCTCCAGGCGCTGGCCCGCGGCCGCGCGATGGAGTCCCGGATCGCGCTGGTCGACTCCGTGGACGAGGTCGCGGCCGTACTCGCCGCAATGAGCTGACCCCGGCAGGCAACTTCCCGCCCCTTCCACACGTCTGCTAGAGGTACGCACAACGCAAAACCTGCCAGACGTGAACGGAGCCCCCGGGTGCTCATAGGCCTGCTGACCGCCATCGCGGCATCCATCTGCTACGGCACGGGATCCGTCCTGCAAGCCGTGGGCTCCCGGCGGGCGGCCCGCATGTCACCGGCCGCCGCCGGAGTCACACAGCACGGCGGCCCGAACCTCTCCTCCACCGCGAAGGCCGCGATGACCTGGGAGTTCATCGTCGGCACGATCCTGGACTTCGTGGGCTTCGGCCTCGGCGCCCTGGCCGCGCGCCTCCTTCCCCTCTTCCTCTCGCAGACCGTCATCAGCGCCAACCTGGTGATCACGGCCGTGCTGAGCGTGAAGATGCTGGGGATCCGGCTGACGCGCAAGGAATGGACCTCGATCGGGGTCGTCTGCACGGCGCTGGTCCTGCTGGCGACGGCGGCGGGCCACGAGGGCGGCCACCACGCACCGGCGGCCACGCACTGGTGGCTGCTGGCGGTGACCGTGCTGATCATCGTGGGCGGCACGGTGGCGGTACGCCTCCTCGGCAGCCGGGCCGCGATCCTGGCGGGCCTGCTCTCGGGCCTGGCCTTCGGCGCCCTGGGGGTCGGGGTCCGCATCCTGAACGGCGTCGAGCCGTTCTCGTTCCCCGCCCTCCTGTCCGACCCGGCCCTCTACGCCATCGTGCTGGCGGGGGTCGGCGGCATGTACCTCCACACGGTGGCGCTCCAGATCGGCTCGGTGAACGGCGCCACCGCCGCCCTGGTGGTCGGCGAGACCGTCCTGCCCGGCGCGATCGGCGTCCTCTGGCTCGGCGACGCCTCCCGCCCCGGCATGGCCTGGCTGGCGGTCCTCGGCTTCGTCCTGGCGGTCACCGGCGCGGTGGCGGTCGCCTGGTTCGGCAACCACGACGAGGCGGACGCACCCGCGGAACTCAGCCCCGCCGGCGTGTGAGGCGCGGGGGTCCGGAGGCGGAGCCCCGCCGCAGCGGCGCTACTCCCCCGGCAGGACGACCACCTCGGCCGGGGCGAACGTCACCGCGACCCGGTCCCCGACCGCCGGGGCCCCGGCCAGCCCGCATTCCGCCTCCAAAACCGGCCCGGCCTGCGGCCGCAGCAGGAGCGCGACGTGCGTGCCCCGGAAGGTCCGGGTGAGCACCTCGCAGCCCAGCCCCTGGGGCGACAGCACGACCCCGGCCGGCCGGATCAGCACCTGGCGCTCCCCCTCCGGAGCCCCGGCGGGGACCTGCACCTCGCCCCACGCCGTGGCGGCGACCCCGCCCGAGACCACGGTTTCGATCACGTTCTCGAAGCCCAGGAACCGCGCCACGAACTCCGACGCCGGCCGCTCCCACACCTCCAGCGGCGTCCCCGCCTGCGCGATCCGCCCGTCCCGCATCACGACCACCCGGTCGGCCAGCGCGAACGCCTCGCCCTGGTCGTGCGTGACGGCCAGCACGGTGGTCCCCAGCCGCGCGAACAGCCCCCGGAGCTCCACGACGAGCCGCTCGCGCAGCCCCCGGTCCAGCTGCCCGAGCGGCTCGTCCAGCATCAGCACCCGCGGCGACGGCGCCAGCGCCCTGGCCAGCGCGACCCGCTGCTGCTCGCCGCCGGAGAGCGAGGCCACCGCCCGGCCCTGCGCCCCGGGGAGCCCGACCAGCTCCAGGAGCTCCGCGACGCGGCCCTCGGAGGACGTCTTCGAAGAGCCCCGCATCCGCAGCCCGAACGCCACGTTCCCGCCCACGTCCCGGTGCGGGAACAGCTGGTGGTCCTGGAACATCAGGCCCACCCCCCGCCGGTGCACGGGCACCGCGGCCTGGTCGGCGCCGCCGAGCAGCACCCGTCCGCCCGAGACGGACTGGAGCCCGGCCACGACCCGCAGCAGGGTGGACTTGCCGCTCCCGCTCGGTCCGAGCACGCACACGGTCTCGTGCTCGGCGACCCGCAGGTCCACGCGATCCAGGGCGTACGCGTCCGCGCGCTCACCGAAGCGGACCGACACCCCTTCCAGCTGAAGCAGGGCCATCAGAACTCTCCGGAGGTCTTGTCGGGTCGCAGTCGCTCCAGCGCCAGCAGGGACACCGCGCACACCAGCATCAGGATCGTGCTCAGGGCCATCGCCTGCCCGTAGTTCATCTGCCCCGCCCGGCCCAGCAGCCGCGCCACGGCGACCGGCAGCGTCGGATGGTCCGGCCGCGCGATGAAGACGGTCGCCCCGAACTCCCCGAGGGAAACGGCGAAGGCGAAGCCGGCCGCGATCAGCAGGGCCCGCCGCACCATCGGCAGGTCCACCTCCCGCCAGACCCGCAGCGGGGACGCGCCGAGCACGGCGGCGGCCTCCCGCAGCCGCTCGTCCACCGCGCGCAGCACGGGCAGCATGGTCCGTACGACGAACGGCACGCCCACCAGCGCCTGGGCCAGCGGCACCAGGATCCACGAGGTCCGCAGGTCCAGCGGCGGCTCGTCGAGGGTGATGAGGAAGCCGAAGCCGACCGTCACGGCCGATACCCCGAGCGGCAGCATCAGCAGCGCGTCGAAGCCGCGTACGAAGCGGCCCGCGCGCCGGGTCAGGGCGGCGGCCGCGAGCCCGCCGACGGCCAGCGCGATGGCGGTGGCGGCCAGGGCGTACTGCAGGGAGTTCCAGATCGCCTCGAGCGGCGGCACCAGGAAGGTCCCGCCGCCGGCGCCGACTTCCTGGAGCGCCCGGTAGAAGCCGAGGCCGTAGCCGCCGGGGGCGTCGAGGGACCGTTCCACGAGCACGCCGAGCGGGAGCACGATCAGCAGCGCCACCGTCAGGAGCACCCCGCCGAGCAGGGCCCGCTGCGCCCGGCCGCGCGGCCGGTGCGTGGTCCGCCCCGGGTCCACGAGCCGCAGCGCGGTCTCCCGCTTGCGCACGGTCCAGGCGTGCACACCGAGGATCGCGCCGATGGCGGCGAACTGCACCATCGTCAGTACGGCGGCCGTCGGCAGGTCCAGGAGCTGCGCGGTCTGCCGGTAGACCTCCACCTCCAGGGTGGAGTACGAGGGCCCGCCCAGGATCTGCACGACGCCGAAGGAGGAGAAGGTGAACAGGAACACCATCAGCGAAGCGGCGGCCACCGCCGGAGCCAGCGCGGGCAGCGTCACGCGCCGCCAGGCGGCGAACCGCCCGGCGCCCAGTACCCGGGCGGCCTCCTCCTGGCGCGGGTCCAGCTGCGCCCACAGGCCGCCGACGGTGCGGATGACGACGGCGTAGTTGAAGAAGACGTGCGCCAGCAGGATCGCCCACACGGTCGTGTCGAGGCGGATCCCCCACACCTCGTCCAGCAGACCGCCCCGCCCCACGAGCGCCAGGAAGGCGGTGCCGACCACGACGGTCGGCAGCACGAACGGCACCGTCACGAGCGCCCGCAGCAGTTGCTTGCCGGGGAACTCGAAGCGCGCGAAGACGTACGCGCCGGGGAGTGCGATCAGGAGCGTGAGCACCGTCGAGGCGAGCGCCTGCCAGGTGGTGAACCAGAGCACGTCACCGATGTCGGGCCTGGCCAGCACCTCGCCGATCCGGCCGAACTGCCAGCCGGTGTCGGTCTTGAGCCCGCGCCCGACGATCGCGGCGACGGGATACGCGAAGAACAGCCCGAAGAAGAGGAGCGGGACGGCCATCAGAGCGAGCCTGACGACCGTGGCCCGCCCGCTCTCCTTCGGGGCGGCATCCACTCGTCCCACTACTTCACGACGAGCGTCGACCACGCCTTGACCCACTGGTCGCGGTTCTTCGCGATGGCATCCGGGGCGACCGTCTCGGGCTTCTCGATCACGACGCCGTGCTTCGTGAAGAGCTCGGGCAGCGTCGCGTCCTTGGTCACGGGGTTCACGAACATCTGGAGCGGCATGTCCTCCTGGAACTTCTTGGAGATCAGGAAGTCCAGGAGCGCCTTGCCGCCCTCTTCGTTCTTCGCGCCCTTGAGCAGACCCGCGAACTCGGTCTGCCGGAAGCACGTACCGGTCGCGACGCCCGTCGGGGCCTCGGCCGGCTGCGGCTCACCGTAGAGCACCTCGACCGGCGGGCTGGAGGCGTAGGAGACGACCAGCGGGCGGTCGCCCTTGGCCTTCTTGCCGCCCGCCGAAGCGGAGAAGCGCTCGTTGTAGGCCTGCTCCCAGCCGTCGACGACCTCGACGCCGTTGGCCTTCAGCTTGCTCCAGTAGTCCTTCCAGCCGTCCTCGCCGTACTTGCCGACGGAGGCGAGGAGGAAGCCGAGACCGGGCGAGGAGGTCGCGGCGTTCTCGGTGACCAGCAGGTTCTTGTACTCCGGCTTGATCAGGTCGTCCAGCGTCTGCGGCGGGGCGATCTTCTTGTCGGCGAAGTAGGCCTTGTCGTAGTTGACGCAGATGTCGCCGGAGTCGATCGGGGTGACCCGGTGCTCCTTGTCCAGCACGAACTCCGGCTTCACCCCGGCCAGCCCCTTGGCCTCGTACGGCGTGAAGATGCCGTTGTCGAGGGCGCGCGAGAGGAGCGTGTTGTCCACGCCGAAGAAGACGTCGCCGCGCGGGGAGCCCTTGGTCAGGATCTCCTGGTTCAGCGCCGCGCCCGCGTCTCCCGACTTCAGGACCTTGACGGTGTAGCCGCTCTGCTGCTCGAACTCCTTGAGGACCGTGTCGGTCACGTTGAAGGAGTCGTGCGAGACGAGGGTGACCGTCTTGGACTTGGGGGCGTCGCTCGCGCCCGCGGACTTGTCCTTGGCGTCGGAGCCGCCGCAGGCACTGAGCGTGGTGACGCCGAGCGCGGCCGCGAGTGCGACGCCCGCGAGCTTCTTGGTGGTGCTCACTGTGATTTTCCTCCTGGGATGTCCAGGAGAAGACGCGGCCCCGCCCGGCGCTCTGTGGGAGCGGACGCCGGGCAGGGCGCAACAGCTTGAGTGATGACCGAACTTCCTACCCCGAATGACCGGGGCGAGGTTCAGAGGGTCTGCGGTGACGGTTACCGCACTCTCAGCGCTGTGGCGCTCCCCTGTCGGAATATGAAATTGGTTCGGCCACAGGGTACCCCGTGGCCGAATGTGAACCTCGACTGGCGAAAATCAGCGCTCCGAGGCGGCGAGCTGACCGCACGCGCCGTCGATCTCCTGACCGCGGGTGTCACGTACGGTGACCGGCACGCCGTGGCGGGCGATGGCCTCCACGAACGCCTTCTCGTCCTCGGGCCGCGAGGCGGTCCACTTCGAGCCCGGCGTCGGGTTCAGCGGGATCAGGTTGACGTGTACGCGCTTGCCCTTGAGCAGCTTGCCGAGCAGGTCGCCACGCCAGGCCTGGTCGTTGATGTCGCGGATCAGGGCGTACTCGATGGAGATCCGGCGGCCGGACTTCTCCGCGTACTCCCAGGCCGCGCCGAGCACCTCGCGGACGTTCCAGCGGGTGTTCACGGGGACCAGCGTGTCGCGCAGCTCGTCGTCCGGCGCGTGCAGCGAGACGGCGAGGCGGCACTTGAAGCCCTCGTCGGCGAAGCGCAGCATGGCCGGCACCAGGCCGACGGTGGAGACGGTGATCCCGCGCTGGGACAGGCCCAGGCCGTCGGGCTCCGGGTCGGTGAGGCGGCGGATGGCGCCGACGACGCGGTTGTAGTTGGCGAGCGGCTCGCCCATTCCCATGAAGACGATGTTCGACAGCCGGGCCGGCCCGCCGGGGACCTCGCCGTCGCGCAGGGCGCGCATGCCGTCGACGATCTGGTGGACGATCTCGGCGGTGGACAGGTTCCGGTCGAGACCGGCCTGGCCGGTGGCACAGAACGGACAGTTCATGCCGCAGCCGGCCTGCGAGGAGATACACATGGTGACCCGGTCGGGGTAGCGCATCAGCACGGACTCGACGAGCGTGCCGTCGTGCAGCTTCCACAGGGTCTTGCGGGTGGTGTCGTCGTCACAGGAGATGTGGCGGATGACGTTCATCAGGTCCGGCAGCAGCTCGTCGCGGAGCTTCTCGCGGGAGCCCGCCGGAATGTCGGTCCACTCGGCCGGGTCGTGCGCGTAGCGGGCGAAGTAGTGCTGGGAGAGCTGCTTGGCCCGGAACGGCTTCTCACCGATCGCGGCGACGGCCTCCCGGCGCTCCTCGGGGGTGAGGTCGGCGAGGTGCCGGGGCGGCTTCTTCGCTCCACGAGGGGCGACGAAAGTGAGCTCTCCCGGGACAGGGCGGGCCATGGCAGGTACTCCTTGTAAGACGAAAGGCGCGCCGCAGAAGCAGCGCGCCTTCCAAGAGTAACCGCCCCGGCCCCGCCGAGGCTTTTCGTGATACGTCGCCCGCCTGGGCGGGGTCCCCCGGTGAGAAGCCCCCGACCGGGTGCTCCGCCGGGCCGTGTCAGCCCGTGCCGGCGACGGCAGCAGGGATCAGCCCGTACCCACGAACGCCGCCAGCAGCAGCCACACCACCGGGGCGGTGGGCAGCAGGGAGTCCAGCCGGTCCATGATGCCGCCGTGACCCGGCAGCAGCGTGCCCATGTCCTTGATGCCGAGGTCCCTCTTGATCATGGACTCGCCGAGGTCGCCCAGCGTGGCGCTGACCGCGACGGCCAGGCCCAGCAGCAGGCCCTGCCACCAGACGCCCCCGTCGATCAGGAACTCCATGCACAGCGCGCCGGCCGCCATCGCGAAGGCCACGGCCCCCAGGAGCCCTTCGCGGGTCTTGCCGGGGCTGATGCGCGGGGCGAGCTTGGTCTTGCCGAAGCGCCAGCCCACCGCGTAGGCCCCGGTATCGCTGACGACGGTCAGGACCAGGAAGGTGACCACGCGCTGCGGCCCGTCCTCGGCGGTGAGCAGCATCGCGACGAACGTGGCCAGGAAGGGCACGTAGAACGCCGCGAAGACCCCGGCGGTGACGTCCTTGAGGTAGTCCTCGGGCGGTTCGGTCATCCGCCAGACCAGGACCGCGAGGGCCGTCAGGGCCATCGCCACCCAGGCGCCCTCGGCCCCGCGGACGTACCCGGCGATGACCATCGCCGCGCCGCCGATAGCGAGCGGGACCAGCGGGGCCTTGACGCCCTTCTTCTCCTGGAGCCGGGAAGTGAGCTCCCACAGGCCCACGACGACCGCGACGACGACGACGCCGACGAAGACCGCCTTGACGATGAACAGCGAAGCGAAGATCACCGCGCCGAGGCCGACGCCGACCCCTATGGCGGCACGCAGATCCCGCCCCGCACGCTTCTTCTGAGGCGGTGGCGGGGGGTCCTGCGGTGCCGACGAAGGCGGGGGCGGCGGGGGGCTGGGCATGGGCTCCTGCGGCGGCGTCTCGGCGCGGAAGAGGGAGCCGCCGTCAGCGGCGGCCCCCCGATCGCGTGCTTCCCGGTCGTCGAAGTCACGGCCGGCGGCATCGGGCACGATGGGCATGGGCCGAGTGTGCGGGCCCGCCTGCGCATCGTATGCGGGACCCGCCGGAACCGGCTCCGGCTGCCAGGAAGTGTCGTTCATCAGACTTCGAGGAGCTCGGCTTCCTTGTGCTTGAGCAGCTCGTCCACCTGCGCGACGTACTTCGCGGTGGTGTCGTCGAGCTCCTTCTCGGCGCGGCGCACCTCGTCCTCGCCGGCTTCCTTGTCCTTGACGAGCTTGTCGAGGGCGTCCTTCGCCTTGCGGCGGATGGCGCGGATCGAGACCTTGGAGTCCTCGGCCTTGGTGCGCGCGACCTTGATGTACTCCTTGCGGCGGTCCTGCGTCAGCTCGGGGAAGGTCACCCGGATGATGCTGCCGTCGTTGCTGGGGTTGACGCCCAGGTCGGAGTCGCGGATGGCCTGCTCGATGTTGCGCAGGGCGCTCTTGTCGAACGGGGTCACGATGGCCATGCGCGGCTCGGGCACCGAGAAGGAGGCGAGCTGGTTGATGGGCGTGATGGCGCCGTAGTACTCCGCCACGATCTTGTTGAACATCGCCGGGTGCGCACGACCGGTGCGAATCGCGGCGAAGTCTTCCTTGGCGACGACGACGGCCTTTTCCATCTTCTCCTCGGCCTCGAGGAGGATCTCTTCGGTCACCACGTGCTCCTGCATGTCAGAAATGGATGGTTCAGGCGGGCGGAGCCGGTTCGGCCCGGCGGGGTTCGAACCGGCAGCGGTGTGCTCGGGCCCGAGCCCTCAGGCCCGGGTGCTCTGGTCGCTGACGAGCGTGCCGATCTTCTCACCCTTGACGGCGCGCGCGATATTGCCCTCGGCGAGCAGCTCGAAGACCAGGATCGGCAGCTTGTTGTCGCGGCACAGCGTGATGGCGGTGGCATCGGCGACCTTGAGGTCGCGGGAGAGCACCTCGCTGTATTCCAGCGCGTCGAACTTCACGGCGTCCGGGTTCTTCTTGGGGTCCGAGTCGTAGACCCCGTCGACGCCGTTCTTGCCCATGAGCAGGGCTTCCGCGTCGATCTCCAGGGCGCGCTGGGCGGCCGTGGTGTCGGTGGAGAAGTAGGGCATGCCCATGCCGGCGCCGAAGATGACGACGCGGCCCTTCTCCAGGTGGCGCACGGCGCGCAGCGGGATGTACGGCTCGGCGACCTGGCCCATGGTGATGGCGGTCTGGACCCGGGAGTCGATGCCCTCCTTCTCCAGGAAGTCCTGGAGGGCGAGGCAGTTCATGACCGTGCCGAGCATGCCCATGTAGTCGGACCGGGCCCGGTCCATGCCGCGCTGCTGCAGTTCGGCGCCGCGGAAGAAGTTGCCGCCGCCGATCACGACAGCGATCTCCGAGCCGTCGCGGACCACCGCGGCGATCTCGCGCGCGATGGCGTGGACGACGTCGGGGTCGACGCCCAGTCCTCCGCCACCGGAGAAGGCCTCGCCCGACAGCTTCAGCATGAAGCGGCGGCCCTTCTTGTCCTGGTCGCTCTTGTCGTCGGAAGCGGTGTGGGTGTCCACGCCCTGATTCATGGAGATCTCCTCGTGCACATACGAAGAAGGCCATTGCCGGTGGGTCCTCGCGGTTCCCTCTACGGCAATGGCCTCCTCGTCAGATCTGCGGTCGTCCTGCGCGGACGCGGACGACTGCTTCAGACCCTACCGGGGTCCGGTGTCCGTCGCGTACGGACGGACTCAGATGCCGACCTTGATGCGCGAGAAGCGCACCAGGGTGACACCGGCCTCGTCCAGAACCTTCTGGACGGACTTCTTGGCGTCCAGGGCGTAAGCCTGGCCGAGCAGCGTGTTGTCGCGGAAGAAGCCGTTGACACGACCCTCGACGATCTTCGGCAGGGCAGCCTCGGGCTTGCCCTCCGCGCGGGTGACCTCTTCGGCCACGCGACGCTCGGACTCGACGACCTCGGCCGGCACGTCCTCCTTGGAGAGCCACTTCGGCGCGAACGCGGCGATGTGCTGCGCGACGCCGCGGGCGACCTCGGCGTTCTCCTTGTCGAGCTCGACCAGGACGCCGATCTGGAACGGCAGGTCGGGCATCGTGCGGTGCATGTACGCCGAGACGTAACCGCCGGTGAACTGCGCGAAGCGGTCCAGGACGATCTTCTCGCCGAGGTTGGCGTTGGCCTCGTCCACGAACGCCTGGACGGTCTTGCCGGGGGCGATCTCGGACGCGAGGAGCGCCTCGGTGTCGGCCGGGGACGTCGCGGCGATGTGCGCGGCCAGCTCGTTGGTGACGGCCAGGAACTTCTCGCCCTTGGCGACGAAGTCCGTCTCGCACTTCAGCTCGACGATGACACCGGAGGTGTTGTCGTCGGAGATGACGGAGACGACGGCACCATTCTCGGCAGAACGGCCCTCGCGCTTGGCGACGCCCTTCTGACCCTTGATGCGGAGCGCCTCGACGGCCTTGTCGACGTCACCGTCGGCCTCGACCAGCGCGTTCTTGCAGTCAAGCATGCCGACGCCGGTGAGCTCGCGGAGCTTCTTGACGTCAGCGGCGGTGTAGTTCGCCATGAGTCTGTGATTCTCTCTCGAAGTCGTGGATCTACGGGTGAACGGCGGAGGAGACGCGCTCGTGGCGCGGCTCCCCCGCCGTCATCGTCCGTGCTGTGAGTGCCCGGCGCGTGAACGCCGGGCGCTCTCAGTGGGTCAGGCCTGCTCGGCGTCGGCGGCCGGAGCCTCGACGACGGCCTCGGCGACAACCTCGGCGTCGGCGGCCGGAGCGGCCTCGGCCTCGACGGCGGGGGTCTCGACAGCGGCCTCGGCCGGAGCGGCCTCAGCGTCGTCGGCCTTCTTCTCGCCCTCGAGGAGGTCGCGCTCCCACTCGGCGAGCGGCTCGGCAGCGGCCTTCTCGCCCGGCTTCGAGTCGCCAGTGGCGGCACCGGAACGGGCGATGAGGCCCTCGGCGACGGCGTCGGCGATCACGCGGGTGAGCAGGGTGACGGAGCGGATCGCGTCGTCGTTGCCCGGGATCTTGTAGTCGACCTCGTCGGGGTCGCAGTTGGTGTCGAGGATCGCGACGACCGGGATGTGGAGCTTGCGCGCCTCACCGACGGCGATGTGCTCCTTCTTGGTGTCGACGATCCAGACGGCGCTGGGGACCTTCGACATCTCGCGGATACCACCGAGGGTCTTCTCCAGCTTGATCTTCTCGCGAGAGAGGACCAGGAGCTCCTTCTTGGTGAGACCCGACGCGGCGACGTCGTCGAAGTCGATCGCCTCAAGCTCCTTCAGACGCTGAAGGCGCTTGTAGACGGTGGAGAAGTTGGTGAGCATGCCACCCAGCCAGCGCTGGTTGACGTACGGCATGCCAACGCGCGTCGCCTGCTCGGCGATGGCCTCCTGGGCCTGCTTCTTGGTACCGACGAACATGATGGAACCGCCGTGGGCGACGGTCTCCTTCACGAACTCGTAGGCGCGGTCGATGTACGACAGCGACTGGAGCAGGTCGATGATGTAGATGCCGTTGCGCTCCGTGAAGATGAAGCGCTTCATCTTCGGGTTCCAGCGGCGGGTCTGGTGACCGAAGTGGACGCCGCTTTCCAGCAGCTCCCGCATCGTTACGACGGCCATGGCCATCTCCTTGTTTTCTCGGTTTGGTTCCTGACGCCCCTGTCGCGCCCTGCCCCCGACGAGGGGACCGAGAGACGCTGTCACCCGGCCTGAGCGGCCGGTGTGCTGGGACGTGCGAAGTCGACCCGGTGACCCGGATCGCCACAAGAAGTGTACGGGACCCGGCGGTATGCCGGATGACGTCCTTGTCCACAGGCATCCCGCTCGTCCACAGGCCGAGCGGGGTCCCGTCCCGGGGCGGGACCCTGAGTGCCATGACCGCACTCCTGCTCACCCTGCTGCTCACCTTGTCCTTGGCCGCCGCGCCGGCGCCGCCGGGCGCTCCCGGGACCGCGGGACCACCGGGGGCCCGCCCCCTGCCCGCTCCCCTGACCGTGCTCCGGTGGTGGGACCCGCCCCCGACGCCGTACGCGGCGGGCCACCGCGGCGTGGACCTGGCGGCCCCGGTGGGCGCGGAGCTACGCGCGGTCGGCCCGGGCCGGGTCCACTACGCCGGCCTGGTCGCGGGGCGGGGAGTCCTCTCCCTGACCCTCCCGAACGGCCTGCGCACGACCTACGAACCGGTCCGCCCCCTGGTCGCGGAGGGCGCCGAAGTCACGACGGGCCAGGTGGTGGCCCTCCTCACGGACGGCACCCACTGCCCCCGCTCCTGCCTCCACTGGGGCCTCCTGCGGGCCGAGACCTACCTCAACCCCCTGAGCCTCCTCCCCCACCCGACGCCCCGCCTGCTCCCTCTGAACCCCGGCCGGCGCTGAGGCCGGCCCCCGGGGCCCAGGGCCGGCGTCTATCCTCCGACGCCTCGCAGAGCCATCGCCACGGCCGCATCCGTGACGACGGACGGCTCCTCCCCCGAGGCCGCCTCGATCCGCCGCACCGCCGCGTCCACGACACCCTGGAGCAACATCGCCGCCAGCCGCGGCTCCGCCTGCCCCAGCGCGGCCAGCGCCTCCACGATCATCGCGATGAGACCCCCGTGCGCGGCACGGATCTTCTCCCGCGCCCCGGCGTCCAGCTCACTCGCCGAGATCGCCACCACGGCCCGGTGCCGGCGGTCCCCCACCAGCCCCAGCTGGCTCCGGACGTACGCCTCGATCTTCGCCTCCGGCGTCTGCGCCTCGGACATCGCCGCCTCGATCTCGGCCGCCCACACGGGGAAGTCCACCGCGCAGAGCTCTTCGACGACAGCGGCGCGCGAGCGGAAGTACTCGTACACGGAGGACCGGGCGAGGCCGGTCCTCTCGGCGAGGGCGGGGAAGGTCAGCGCTTCCGTCCCCCCTTCGGACAGCAGGGAACGCGCGGCGTCCAACAGGGCGCCGCGCTGCATCGACCGGTGCTCGGCCACGGAGGCCGCTCGAATCCTGGGCACGCGTCCACTCTACGGAGGTACCACAAGGCCGTCGCGCGCCGGACGCACCCTCGACCCGCCTTCGACCCGCCCACGACGCCCCACCGCCCCGAACGCGCGGCTCAGCGTCCGACGTCCGCCAGCTTCGCCCGCAGCTGCAGCACCGACTTGGTGTGGATCTGGCTGACGCGGCTCTCGGTCACGCCGAGCACGTTGCCGATCTCGGCGAGCGTGAGGCCCTCGTAGTAGTAGAGGGTCACCACCGTCTTCTCCCGCTCGGGCAGTGTGTTGATGGCCCGCGCCAGCAGCCGACGCAGCTCGCGGTCCTCCGCGACCTCCACCGGGTTGTCCGCGGCGGTGTCCTCCAGGGTGTCCATCAGCGAGAGGCGGTCGCCGCCCTCTCCGCCGACGTGCAGCAGCTCTTCCAGGGCCACCACGTTGGCCAGCGACAACTGGCTGAAGACCGCGTGGAGTTCCTCCAACCCGATGCCCATCTCACCGGCGACCTCACCCTCGGTCGGGGTGCGCCGCAGCTGGGCCTCCAGCGTGGCGTAGGCCCGCTCCACGGCCCGCGCCTTCTGGCGTACCGAGCGGGGGATCCAGTCCAGCGCCCGCAGCTCGTCGATCATCGCGCCCCGGATCCGGGTGATCGCGTACGTCTCGAACTTGATGGACCGCTCGATGTCGAACTTCTCGATGGCGTCGATGAGTCCGAAGACTCCGGAGGAGACGAAGTCGGCCTGCTCCACATTGGGCGGCAGGCCGACGCTGACCCGTCCGGCCACGTACTTCACGAGGGGCGAGTAGTGCAGGATCAGCTGCTCCCGCAACCGCTCGTCACCCGAGTCCTTGTACGAGCGCCACAGCACCTCCAGGGACGAGGGCGCGGTGGACCGCTCGCTGCTGCGCGCAGCGGGGGGCACCGCAGCGCGGTCAGACCCTGAGGTGTGCTGGGGCATGCTTCGCCTTTGCCGGAGCCGGATTCCTTGGGAGCGTAGCGTGACGGAAGTGTCGCGGTGCGCGAAGAGTACGGGATCGCGCGGGCCCGCAAAGGCGCCCCGACTCGCGCGGGCGACCCGGGACCGGCGCCTGGCGCACGGTCCCGGCGACTGCCACCGGGAAGACCGCGTCTCTCATCGGCTTCACTCTTTCACCGGAACTCCCCAGGTCAACGACCGCCTCGCCGGGTGACTGCGGTTTGCATGCCTCCCGCCGGCCCTTGCGGGATCAACTGCCAGCCCTCGCCCTGCCGTTCGACGAACCCCAGAGAGTGAAGTTCGTACAGTCTGCCGATGACTTCATCGGTGCCGGTGCCCGCCGCGAGGGCTACCGCCGCCACATCGGCGAGCCTCCCGGCCGGGAGGGCTTCGAGCACGCGGACGGTGCCGGGGTCCAGCAGGTCCCGGGCGATCACCGGGCCGCGCCGCTCCGGGGCCAGCTCGCCGATGGCTCCGACCAGCTCGATGACCTCCGCCGCGTCCGTGACCAGAGAGGCCTCCCCGCGCAGCAGCTCGTGCACACCGGCCAACAGCCCGCTCGTGGCCGGGCCGGGGACGCCCATGGTGCACCTCCCGAGCGCCTGCGCCCGCCGGGCGGTGACGAGGGACCCGCTGCGGTGGGCGGCCTCCACGACGACCGTGCCCCGAGTCAGGGCGGCGATGACGCGGTTGCGCAGGACGAACCGGCTCGGCGTGGGGTGGCTGCCGGGCGGCAGCTCCCCGAGCAGCAGCCCTTGGGCGGCGACCCGGCCGAGCAGTCCGGCGTGCCCGCGCGGATAGGGGACGTCCACCCCGCAGGCCAGCACGGCGGCAGTGGCACCGCCCGCGCCGAGGGCCCCGCGATGGGCCGCGCCGTCGATCCCGTAGGCGCCGCCCGATACGACCACCCAGCCGCGCTCGGCGAGTCCGGCGGCGAGGGACTGTGCCATGTGCGCCCCGTACGGGGTGCACGCGCGCGCCCCGACCACGGCCACCGAGCGCAGCGCCCAGGTCCTCAGGCTCGGCCGGCCCCGCACCCACAGCCCGAGGGGCCGGGCGTCGCCGAGCCCGTCGAGCTGGGTCGGCCACTCCGCCGACCCGGGACAGACGAACCGGCCGCCAGTCTCGGCGGCGGCCGCCAGATCCCGCCGGGGATCGGCCAGAGCGGCCCGCCTGCGGTATCCGGCCAGCCGCTCGGCGCCGACCCCGGCCGGCACCCCGGGCGCCGGTTCGGGCGCGGTCAGCAGCCGTATCAGCCCGACGGCCCCGTACTCGCGCAGCCAGCGCCCGCCGTGCGCGTCCCCGGGCTCCAGCACCCGGGTCAGCGCGGCCCGCGCGAGCACCTCGCCCCGCGCGCCCGCCTCCTCTCCGGGCGGCCGCCCGTCAGGCTGCTCCGGCCGCTCCGACCGCTCCGGCCCGGTCACGATCCGGACCCCATGGCCGCCGCCGCGCCGCGGGCGATTCCGGTACGCAGTTCCAGGGCGACGGCCACGTCCAGCGCGTCGGGGCGCTCACGCCCCCGCAGGTCCGCGACCGTCCAGGCGACCCGGAGCACCCGGTCCAGCCCCCGCGCGGTGAGCAGCCCGCGCTCCAGGTCCCGCTCCGCCAGGGCCAGCGCCCCGGGGCCGGCCTGCCAGCGGGTCCGCAGTTCGTGCCCGGGCACCTCGGCGTTGATCCGCCACGGGGTGCCCGCCAGCCGGGCCACCGCCCGGTCACGGGCTTCGCGCACCCGGTCGGCGACCACCGCCGTGGCTTCGCCGCGGCCGCCGCGCCCCAGCAGATCGGAGCGGGTGACCGGCTCGACCTCCACCCGCAGGTCCACCCGGTCGAGCAGCGGCCCCGACAGCCTTGCCTGGTAGCGCCGGATCACCGAGACCGGGCATTCGCAGCCGGTCCCGTGCAGGGTGTGCCGCCCGCAGGGGCAGGGATTGGCCGCGAGCACCATCAGGAACCTGGCCGGCAGGCGTACCACGCCGGCGGCCCGTGCGATGACCACGTGCCCGGCCTCGAGGGGCTGTCTGAGGGCGTCCAGGGCCTTGGTGCTGAACTCCGCGGCCTCGTCGAGGAAGAGGATCCCCTTGTGTGCCAGGGACACCGCCCCCGGCCTGGGCACACCGGCCCCGCCCCCGACGAGGGACTGCATGGTCGCCGAGTGGTGCGGGGCGCAGTACGGGGGCCGGGCGACGAGCGGTTCACCCGGCGGCAGGATTCCCGCGACCGAGTGGACGGCCGTGACCTCCAGTGAGTCCTGTCGGGTGAGCGGGGGCAGGATCCAGGGGAGCCGCTCGGCCAGCATCGTCTTGCCCGCGCCCGGCGGCCCGCTCAGGAAGAGGTGGTGTCCGCCGGCGGCGGCCACTTCCAGCGCGCGGCGCGCGGCGTGCTGTCCGGCGACGTCGGCCAGGTCGGGGAAGTCCCGCCCGTCCCGGTCCCGGGCCACCCCCGTGCCGAGTCCGGCGCCGGGGACGAGCAGCCCGGCCAGCATCGGGTCGGGCCTCCCCGGAGGATCCGGCGGGTCCTCCTCGGGGACCTCCCCACCGGTCAGCACCGCGATCAGCTGCCGCAGGCTGCGTACGCCCAGCACGGAGACGTCGGGGACGAGCATGGCCTCGGCCGCGCACTGCTGCGGGACCACGACCTGCCGGTATCCGGCCTCGGCGGCGGCGAGCACGGCAGGCAGGATCCCCCGGACGGGGCGCACCCGGCCGTCCAGGCCCAGCTCCCCGATGAGGACGAGATCGGCGATCACCGCGGGGTCGACCACCTCGGCAGCGCCCAGGACCGCGGCGGCCACCGCCAGATCGAAGCCGGCGCCCGACTTCGGCACGGAGGCCGGGCTGAGGCCCACGGTGAGCTTCTTCTGGGGCCAGGTGGCTCCGGAATTCACCACGGCCGCCCGGACCCGGTCCCGGCTCTCGATCAGGGTCTTGTCGGGCAGCCCCACCAGCGCGAAGGTCGCGATACCCGGTTCGAGGTCGGCCTGGACCTCCACCACTACGCCCTCGACGCCGACCAGGGCGACCGAGCAGGCACGCGCGAAGCCCATCAGGCCGCCCCCCTGATGTGCTCCACCACGGGCGCACCGCGCCGCGGCAGGAGGACTCCGACGAGGTCGATGCGCACGCCGCCCGGGGGCGGTCCGCCGTGGTCGGCGAGCCAGCGCCCGGCGAGCCGGCGCAATCGCTCGGCCTTGCCGGGCCGGAGGGCGGCCATGGGATGCTCGAACTCCCCCGCCCGCCGTGTCTTGACCTCGCACACGACGAGGGCGTCCCCGTCCCGGGCGACGATGTCGATCTCCCCGCTGCGGCACCGCCAGTTCCGTGCGATCACGGTCAGCCCGGCCTCGGTGAGCCGCCGCGTCGCGAGCTCCTCGCCGTACCGCCCCAATGCCTGCTGTGCCACGCCCTTCGCGTTCATCCGGCACCACCTCCACCGCCGACGGTCCCGCAACCCCGCCCGCCTTGTGGATCTTGGTGGACAACGAGGGCGTTGTGGATAACCCGCTCACCCCTGGGGGTGAACCGTCGGCGCCGCCTCAGGCGCCCGGAAGCTCGAGGTCGCTCTTGTTGAGCTCCTCGATGTTCACGTCTTTGAAGGTCAGCACCCGCACCTGCTTGACGAAGCGAGCCGGCCTGTACATGTCCCAGACCCATGCGTCGGCCATCGAGACTTCGAAAAAGACCTCCCCCTGGACCGAGTGCACCTGCATCTCGTAGTCGTTGGTGAGGTAGAAGCGACGTTCGGTCTCGATCACATACTTGAACAGCCCGACGACGTCGCGGTACTCGCGATAGAGCTTCAGCTCCATCTCGGTCTCGTACTTCTCGAGGTCCTCGGCACTCATGGCATGTTCCCCTTCAGCCGTGCGTCCCCCTATTGTGCGCCAGGCCCGTGCGCCCCTAAACGATTTGAGGGGCCAGGTTCACGGGCGCACCCGGAGGACCGTCGTCGAGCAGCGTGCGGAGCAGCTCTGCGAGTCTGGTCGGGTACACCGTCTCATGGGCCGCAAGAAGTTCCTCGGAGGTCCACCACCTGGCCCCGGAGACACTGCGCCGCTCCAGCTCGGTGAGCCCGCCGATCTCGGTCGCCGTCTGGGTGGTCCGGGCCAGGAAGTACCACTCGTCCTGTTCCCAGCGGCGCCCGTCGAAGGGGAACGAGCAGTAGCGGTGCCACAGCACCGGCCCCAGCTCCACCTCGGTGATCCCGGTCTCCTCGGCGAGTTCGCGCAGCGCGGCCTGCTCCCGGGTCTCGGACCCTTCCAGGCCGCCGCCGGGCGTGAACCACCAGTCGTCCGCCGCGTCCGACGGCTCGAAGCCGTGCAGCAGCAGGATCCGGTCCTCGGGGTCCAGCAGGACCACGCGCGACACCTTGCGCGGAACGCCGGCGCCGGCGCCTGCCCCGCCCGTCGCGTCAGCGGACACCGGCCCGCTCCCTCCTCCGCCCGCGGGTGAGAACCCGTACGACCGGCCCGTACACGGCTCCGAACAGCACCAGGGCCGCTCCGGCCACCACCGCCGCCACCTGGAGGCGCAGCGGCCCCACCCCGGAGATCCCGCCGGGCAGGGAGGCGTAGGTCCCCGGCCGCTCCAGCATCGACATGGAGGGCCACGCGAGGGCGTCGACCCGGCCCTTCACCGCCGACCGTGCCACCGTCCCCTGCCCGGCCTCCTGCAGGTGCGCCCGGGAGTCCAGCGAGGCGCCGCGCCGGTCGCCCAGCAGGAAGAGGTTGCCCTCGGGCACCGTCACCTCGAACGGGGTCCGCGAGGCGGAGCCGCCCGGCGCGTCCGCCACGTCGAGCTTCTCCTCCTCGATGTACGGCTCGTCCAACTCCTTGCCGTTCACGGTGAGCCGGCCGCCGTCGCCGCAGCACTTGACGGTGTCCCCGCCGATGCCCACGACCCGCTTGACCATCGGCGAATCGCTCCACAGGTCGTCCTTGAAGACGACCACGTCCCCGCGGCGCACCTCGCCCCCGTCGATGCGCTGTGCCAGCACCCGGTCCCCGGGCTTCACCGTCGGCACCATCGAGTCGGTCGGCACCGTGTAGGGCTGGTACACGACGGCTCCCCACACGAACCCGCCAAGGAAGAGCACAAAGCCGATGGCCACGGCGATTCCCGACAACATGTTGCCGAAGCCGCCGCGGCCATCGCCGTCACCTGCTCGTATTGCTCGTTTTCCGCCCATTGGAGCGCCCCCACCCTCGGAGATCGTCGACCTGGGCGGCACCCTACCTGCCGGTACGCCCGGCAGTCAGCCTCCGCCTGCGCCACAGCACGACCGGAACCGCTCCGGCGAAGCCGAGGGCGGCCGGGCCGAGCCCGACCGGAGCCAGTCCGGAGGCCCCGAGACCGAGCGCGGTGGCCGCGGCCTGGGTGCCGATGCCCGGCTGGTCGAAGGTCTCCGGGACCGGCAGCGTGGACCAGCGGGTGACCGGCCACGCGACGACCACGGCACGCCCGACGACTTCGTCGACGGGCACGAAGCCGTGGGTCTCGTCCTGCTGGTGCCAGCGGGAGTCCTGGGAGTTCTGCCGGTGGTCGCCCATCACCCAGATCTTGCCCTTGGGCACCGTGAGCGGGCCGAAGGGGAAGTCGTCGCAAGGGGTGTTGCCGGGGAAGATGTACGGCTCGTCGAGCTCCTTGCCGTTGACGACGACCGGTCCGCCCTTCTTGCATTCGACCGTGTCACCGCCGATCGCGATCGTCCGCTTGATCAGGTCCTTCTCCTCGGCGGACGGCATCAGGCCGATCCAGAAGAGGACCTTCTGCGCGATGTTGGGCTCCGGGGCGGCCTCCCCGCTCAGCCAGTTCGCGGGATCGTGGAAGACCACGACCTCCCCACGATCGGGCTCGGAGCCGAACCACGGCGTCAGCTTGTCCACGAGCACCCGGTCGCCCCGCTGCAGGGTGTTCTGCATCGAGTCGGAGGGGATCGAGAACGCCTGCACCAGGAAGGTCTTGATCAGCAGAGCGAGCAGCAGGGCGATACCGACCAGGAGCGGCAGCTCCTTCCAGAACGAGCGGTGCGGGCGCTTGACGGCGCCGTCGGCCTTCGCGTCGCCGTCCTTCGCATCGCGCTCGACGGCATCGCGCTCGACGGCGTCGTCCGGCCGCTCTTCACCTTCATCGCGTCCGGACCGTGCGCCTACCGCCACATCCCCCACATCCACTCCTCAGTCGGAAATCGGAAATCCGCCCATGCCGGATCGGGCACGGGCCCTCCCCTCCCCTAACGAGCGGGAGTTCCCAAAGGCGCGGGAGACCGAGGACACACTATGCGAACGACGCGCCCCGTCGGCGCCGACGGGGCGCGCGGCGTCCGGCGCGCGCCTGGTCGGGCACCATGCGGAAGGTGGCGGGCTGTTCCAGCCGGTGCCAGTGCCCGAAGGGCCAGGCGATCACCACGGCTTGGCCGACCACGTCCTTCTCGTCGATCGTGCCCTGGAAGGGCTCGTCGAGGTGGTAGCGGGAATCGGCCGAGTTCGCCCGGTGGTCGCCCATGACGAAGAGCCGCCCGGCGGGCACGTGCACCTCGAAGCGGATTTCCGAAGGCACGTTCCCCGGGTTCAGGTACGGCTCGTCCAGCGGCGATCCGTTGACGCTGACCCGGCCCCGGGCGTCGCAGCACTTGACGGTGTCCCCGCCGACTCCGATGGCCCGCTTGATCAGGTCCTGTTCGTCGGCCGAGGGCAGCAGGCCGATGAAGGTGAGGGTCTGCTTGACCTGCTTGACCCCCACCGGATCCGGTGCCGGGCGGGCGATCTCGCCGCCGAGCCAGTCCCCGGGGTCCTTGAACACGACGACCTCGCCACGCTCGACCTTGGCGCCGAACCACGGGGTCAGCTTGTCCACCAGGACCCGGTCGCCGATCTGGATCGTCTGCTCCATGGAGCCCGACGGGATGAAGAACGCCTGCACCAGGAAGGTCTTGAGGATCAGCGCGATGCACAGCGCGACCACCACGAGCAGGGGCAGCTCCCCCACCCGGCGGGTACGGCGCCTGCGCCGGACCCGGCGGGCCAGCCGGCGCCGCTCGGCACGGCCGCCGGCCTCCGCCGGGCCGCCACCGACCGCGTCCTCGGGCTCCGGGTCGGCGCCGGCGTCCTCGTCCCAGTCGCCTCTCGGGCGCCCCCGGCTACCCACGTCCGCCGCCCGCCGAGTCCACGACGCCCCAGCGCGAAACAGGCCAGCCGATCCAGTCGGCCCGCCCGATCACCTTCTCCACCGGCACCATCCCCCCGCCCGGTTCGCCCAGGTGGTCCCGGGAGTCCCGGGACTGGGAACGATGATCACCCATGACCCACAGGGTCCCAAGGGGTACGACGATCCGGAAGGGCACTCTCGACCCCGAGTCGCCGGGGAACAGGTACGGCTCCTCCAGCGGGACGCCGTTGACCTTGATCCGGCCGTTCTCGTCGCAGACCACGTCGTCTCCGCCCACGCCCACGACCCGCTTCACGAAGTCGGTGTCCGAGGGCTCGGCGAGCCCGAGCGCGGAGGCCGCGCCGTGCAGGGCGTCGCCGACCGGATTGCCGTCCGGGCCCTGCGGCACGAAGGAGCCCGTGCCGTCGAAGACCACGACGTCGCCGCGCCGGGGCTGGTCGCCGAAACGGTACGCCAGCTTGTTGACCAGCACCCGGTCGCCGACCTCGAGCGTCGGCTCCATCGAGCGGCTCGGGATCAGGAAGGGCTGGAGCACGAAATTGCTGAGCAGCAGCAGGAAGACGGTGCAGGCCACGCCCAGCAGACCGGCCCGGCGCCAGGTCAGCCACCCGCCCGCCCCGCCCGCGGCCGTCGCGTCCTGGCCCTCGCCCTGGCCCTCGTCCTGGCCCGCGGCCTCGCCCTGGCCGGCCTCGTCGCCCTGGCCCGCCCCGTCATCGGCGCCCGTGGAGCCGCCGTCGGAAAACGCGAAACGCGGCCGCCCCTCCCCCTCGTCGGGGGAAGAGTGGCCGCGCTGCGTGTGAGGTGCTTCGGTGTCCATCGGGGGCGAGCCTATCCGGCCTGCCCCGGAACCCCGAGAGCAGATCAGCGGTCGCGCTTCTCCTTGATCTTCGCGGCCTTGCCGCGGAGCTCACGGAGGAAGTACAGCTTGGCGCGACGCACGTCACCGCGGGTGACGAGCTCGATCTTCTCGAAGATCGGGGAGTGGACCGGGAAGGTACGCTCCACGCCGACGCTGAAGGAAACCTTGCGGACCGTGAAGGTCTCGGAGACGCCGGCGCCCTGGCGGCGGATGACGACACCCTTGAACTGCTGGATACGGGAGCGGTTGCCCTCGATCACGCGGACGTGCACGTTGACCGTGTCACCCGGGCGGAAGGCCGGGACGTCCGAGCGCAGCGTGGCGGCGTTGACGCCATCGAGCAGGTGAGACATGTGATTCGTCTGCTTTCTTCGCACGACGCCACAGGCCGCCGGTGCGGGGTTTCCGTAGAGAATTCGGGAGCTGCGGGACTCGCGGACGACTGTCCCCCTGTGGCAGGGGCGTACACGAGCACACAGCAGCCGCCTATTCTTCCACGGCCTGCGGCCTACGCCAAAATCGGCCGTCGGCCGTCGGCTTCCAGCCGAGGATGCTCAGCAGCTCACGGTCCTTCTTGTCGAAGGCGGAGGCCTCGCAGCGCTCGATCAGATCCGGGCGGTTGCTCGCGGTGCGGCGGAAGGCCTCGTCCCGGCGCCACCGGGCGATCTTCCCGTGGTGGCCGCTGACCAGCACGTCCGGGATGCCGTGGCCGCGCCACTGCGGGGGCTTGGTGTAGACGGGCCCTTCCAGCAGGTTGGCCATGTCGCCGGGCGCGAAGGAGTCGTCGCGGTGCGATTCGGCGTTGCCGAGCACCCCGGGCAGCAGCCGGGCCACGGCCTCGGTCACGACCAGGACGGCCGCCTCGCCGCCGGCCAGCACGTAGTCGCCGATGGAGACCTCGTAGACCGGGATCCGGGTGGCGTACTCGTCCATGACCCGGCGGTCGATGCCCTCGTAGCGGGCCGGGGTGAAGATCAGCCACGGGCGCTCGGAGAGCTCGACCGCCAGTTCCTGGGTGAACGGACGGCCGCTGGGGGTGGGTACGACCATGACGGGCCCGTGCGCGCCCGCCTCGTAGCCGTCGGCCAGCGCCGCGTCGAGGGCCTCGCCCCACGGCTCGGTCTTCATGACCATGCCGGGGCCGCCGCCGTACGGGGTGTCGTCCACCGTGTTGTGCCGGTCGTACGTCCAGTCCCGCAGGTCGTGGACGTGCACGTCGAGCTGCCCGCGCGCCCGCGCCTTGCCGACCAGGGAGACGTTGAGCGGCTCCAGGTACTCGGGGAAGATCGTGACGACGTCCAGCCGCATCAGGCTTCGTCCCCGGAGCCCTGGGAGTCCTCGTCTCGTGTCGAGTCGACGACCGCTTCGCTCTCGTCGATCAGCCCGGGCGGCGGGGTGATGACGCAGCGCTGCTCCTCCAGGTCGATCTCGGCGACGATCTCCTCGACGAAGGGGATCATCACCTCGGAGCCGTCCGGCCGCTCGACGATGAAGAGGTCCTGCGAGGCCAGGTGCGAGATCTCGGTGATCCGGCCGATCTCGGTGCCGTCGGCGAGGACCACGTCCAGGTCCATCAGCTGGTGGTCGTAGTACTCGTCGGGCTCCTCCGGCAGCGCCGCCGGGTCCACTTCCGCGATCAGCAGGATGTTGCGCAGCGCCTCGGCGCCGGTGCGGTCCTTGACGCCCTCGAAGCGCAGGAGCAGCCTTCCGCTGTGCACCCGGCCCGTCTCGATGGTCAGCGGTCCCGCCGACGCCGGCTCGGTCTGGAGCACGGCACCGGGCCCGAGCCGCAGCTCGGGCTCGTCGGTCCGCACCTCGACGGTGACCTCACCCTTGATCCCGTGGGCGCGGCCGATCCGCGCGACTACCAGCTGCACTGTGTGTCTCTCCTGTTCAGACGACGACGGGCCGGGGCGGGCACAATGCCCTCCCCGGCCCGTGCCGGTGATTCAATCCTGCAATGGACTCAGCGGACCTGGTCCACGTCGACGAGGTCGACGCGGATCCCCCGGCCGCCGATGGCGCCCACGACGGTACGCAGAGCACGTGCGGTGCGGCCGTTGCGGCCGATCACCTTGCCGAGGTCGTCGGGGTGAACCCGAACCTCGAGCACCTGCCCGCGACGCAGGTTGCGCGAGGCGACCTGCACTTCGTCGGGGTTGTCCACGATGCCCTTCACGAGGTGCTCAAGAGCCTCCTCGAGCATGCTCAGGCCTCGGTCGACTCGGCGGTCTCGGCCTCAGCCTCGTCCGCCTTCTTGTCGGCCTTCTTCGCCTTCTGGGTGATGGCTTCGCCCTTGCCCTCGCCGATGCCCTCGAGGGCCTTGGCGAACTCGTCGAAGGTGCGACGCTTGCTTTCCTTCGTCTCCGGCTGGAGCAGCGGCGCGGGGGCCGGGAGGCCCTTGTGCGCCTGCCAGTCACCGGTGAGCTTCAGGATGGCGAGCACAGCCTCGGTGGGCTGGGCGCCGACCGACAGCCAGTACTGCGCACGCTCGGCGTTGACCTCGATGCGCGACGGGTTGTAGGTCGGGTGGTACAGACCGATCTCTTCGATCGCGCGACCATCGCGGCGGGTGCGCGAGTCGGCGACGACGATGCGGTAGTGCGGCTGGCGAATCTTGCCGAGGCGCTTGAGCTTGATCTTGACTGCCACTGGAGTGGTGTCTCCTGAACTTGACGTGGTTGGGCACATGAGATGCCACGTGGGGTTGCGGTACTCGGGTGCCCGATGGACGCGTCAGCCGGAGGAGAGAGGGGTCCTATGCGACTGTCGAGTACAGCTAGCCATTGTGCCACATGCCCGGGGCACCCCGTCCGCCCCGGTCAGGAAGCGGCGGCGGACACCGCGATGTCGGGAATGCGGAACGGCTTCATGCAGCCGCCGCACACGATCGGGGCCTGGGCCAGCACGGAGGGGACCACCCGCACGTTGCGCCCGCAGTCGCAGACCGCCTTGACCCGGACACCGCCGCCGGAGGATCCGTGCCGGGCGGCAGGACCGCGGAAGCTGCGCTTGGTGTCGGCGGACGTCGCGACCGTGTGGGCCTTCAGCGCTCGCTGGAGGCGCTCCATCGTGGGGCGGTAGCGCGTCTTGGCCTCCGGGTTGAGCGAGACCAGCGAGAAGCCGCTGCTCGCGTGCGGCTCGTCGGCGTGGTCCAGGCCCATCTCCTCGGCGATCGCGAGGAACCTGCGGTTGTGGTAGCGGCCGGCGCGCGAGGTGTCACGCACTCCGCGTGCGGCGGCGATGCCGTGGACTGCCTCGTGCAGCAGTCGCTCGAAGGAGAGCTCGGCGCCGCAGGCGGACGAGGACTCTCCGATCAGGGACTCGGGCGCGGCAAGGTCAGGCAGCTCGGAGTGGTACCGCTGAATATCGGCCCACGCCTGCGCCAGCTCTGCGGCGAGGACAGGTGGTGTCGTGCTCACGTCGTGACAACGAGCCGGGGTGCCCCGGTGTTCCGATTCCGGGCCATTCCAAATTTTTTGCACGTACCAGTCAGTTCAGTCTGATGCGTCCCGACGAGGACGGGTGCGCAGATCTCAGGAGGAGTCGGTACGTAACGAGGGCTATCGACAACACGGCCCCGGCGCGCGGCGCGAGCCGCACGCCGGGGCGTGAGATGCCGTCAGCCGGACCGGCTAGTACGAGCGGGCGACGATGGCGAGGTTGCCGGGGGTGTCGTCCGCCTCCGGAACCGACCCGTCCGCGGCGACGAGGCAGCGTACGGAGACGGCCTGCTCGGCGAGCTTCGCCTCGCCCTCGGGGCCCAGGTCGGCCCACGGGATGCGCGCCCAGCCGCCGGCGATGGCGGCCTCGGCGGCCTCCTCGATGGTGGCGACGTCGGACGTACGGGACTCGCGGCGCTCGCGGGACTCTCGCAGCAGCTGCGCCTGGTCCTCCTCCAGCACCTTGGGCAGCAGGGCGGCGAGGTCGGCGATCTGCACGGCCTCCTTGCCGCCCGGGATCCGGCGGGCCAGCATCGCGGTGCCGGCCTCCAGGTCGCGGGGGCCGATCTCGACGCGGACCGGTACGCCCTTGAGCTCCCAGTCCACGGCACGGCGGCCGAAGGGGGTGTCGACGCGGTCGTCGATGAAGACCCGCAGGCCCGCGGCCTTGAGCTGGGCGCCCAGCTCGCGGACCTTCGCCACGGCCTCGTCGCCCTTGATCGCCATGACGACGACCTGGACGTGCGCGAGGCGCGGCGGGACCCGCAGGCCGTTGTCGTCGCCGTGCGACATGATCAGGCCGCCGACCATGCGGGTCGAGACGCCCCAGGAGGTCTGCCAGACGAGCTCCTGCTTGCCTTCCTTCGACAGGTACTGCGTGTTGAAGGCCTTGGCGAAGTTGGTGCCGAGCTCGTGGCTCGTGCCCAGCTGCAGGGCCTTGCCGTCACCCATCATGCCCTCGAGGGTGAGGGTGTTGATGGCGCCGGCGAAGCGCTCCTTGGCGGTCTTGCGGCCGAGCACGACGTCGATGCCGAGCACGTTCGTCATGAAGTCGCCGTAGACGTCGCGGTGGATGCGCGACGCGTAGTCGCGGGCGTCCTCGTAGGAGACGTGGGCCGTGTGGCCCTCCTGCCAGAGGAACTCGCTCGTACGGAGGAACACGCGCGGGCGCATCTCCCAGCGGACCACGTTCGCCCACTGGTTGATCAGCAGGGGCAGGTCGCGGTAGCTCTGGACCCACTTGGAGAAGTATTCGTTGATGATCGTCTCGGAGGTGGGCCGGACGACGACCGGCTCGTCGAGCTCCTTGCCGCCGCCGTGCGTGACGACCGCGAGCTCGGGGGCGAAGCCCTCTACGTGCTCGGCTTCCCTGGTCAGGTACGACTGCGGGATGAACAGCGGGAAGTACGCGTTCTGGGCGCCCGCGTCCTTGATGCGCGCGTCCATCTCCTGCTGCATCCGCTCCCACAGCCCGTAGCCGTACGGTCGGATGACCATGGTGCCGCGTACCGGACCGTTGTCGGCCAGCTCGGCCTTGTTGATCAGATCCTGGTACCAGCGGGGGAAATCCTCCGCCTGGGGGGTGAGAACGGGTGCCTTTGCCATGGCGCGAATGGTACGGCGCCCGGCGTGCCGAGCGTGAATCGGGTGTGAATCGGGTGGCGCGCTCCTCTGGACGCGAGGGCGAATCGGGAGTTCCCTGGCAACGGGGGCATGGGGGCGAAACGGAATCAGGAGCGCTCTTTCGATGACACCGACGCCGACGGCGACGCTTGTCGCCCGGGACTGGGCGGAAATCCAGGAACGGATGCTGGTACCGCTGTACGAGGCGGTCTACGACCGGCTGGAGGTCGGGCCGGGCGACCGGCTGCTGGGCCTCGACTGCGGGGCCGGGCTGCCGCTGCTGCTGGCCTCGGGGCGGGGAGCCCTGGCCACGGGTGTGGAGGCGGATCCCGCGCGGCGGACGCTGGCGCGGGAACGGCTGCTGGAGGTGCTGGCGGCCCCGCCGGCGCCCGTGGTGCCGTACGACGTGCTGCTGGCCTTCTCGCCCGCTCCGGGCGCCCTGGCGGCGGCCCTGCCGGCGCTGCGCAGGCCCGGCGGGGTGGTGGTGCTGGCCGACTGGGGCCCCATGGAACGGTGCACGGTGCCGTCGGTCCTGGGCGGCGGGCCGGTGGCCCGCGACCTGGACGCGGTGGCGGCCGCCGCGGGACTGGTGCCGGACGGTTCGGGCAGGGTGTTCTGCCCCTTCGGGTACGCGGACGTGGACAGCGCGGTACGGGGGCTGCTGTCGACCGGGCTGTACGACGGCTCGGCCGATCCGGTCCTGACGGAGAAGGAGTTGGCCGAGGCACTTCACCCGTACGAGCGGGGTGATGGGGCCGTGTGGCTGCCGAACATCTTCCGGTACGTGATCGCCCGGACGGCGTAACGGCGGCCGCCGGCAAGGACTTCGCCGAAGCCGGGGCGGGCCGGAGGATCCGGTTCCGCCCCGGCTTCGCGGTCACTTGTGCAGACGCGTGATGCCCGCCGCCTCGTAGGCGGCGGCTTCGTCCAGGGTCTCGTTCGCCATCAGGGCCTGCGCGAGCGCGTCCAGCTTGTCGCGGTTCTCGCGCAGCAGGCGGCAGGCCTCCACGTAGCACTCGTCGACGATGCGCCGCATTTCGTGGTCCACCGCGTCGAGGGTGGCGGGGGCCGCGGCGAGGCCGTAGGGGCCCTGGCCGTCCGCGGGGATCGCGGTGAGGCGGCCGATGCGCTCGCTCATGCCCCAGCGGCCGACCATGCCCCGGACGATGTTGGTGACCTGTTCGAGGTCGTTCTCCGCGCCCGTGGTGATGACGTCGTAGACGACCTGCTCGGCAGCCATGCCCCCGAGCGCCCCGATGATGCGGCCGCGCAAGTACTCCTCGGTGTACGCGTACCGGTCCGCGTCCGGGGTGGAGAGGGTGACGCCGAGCGCCCGCCCGCGCGGAACGATGGTGATCTTGCGTACCGGGTCGGCGCCCGGCTGCAGCATGCCCAGGAGGGCGTGGCCGCTCTCGTGGTACGCCGTGCGCAGGCGCTCCTCGTCCGGCATGACCAGCGGCCGTTCCGCGCCGAGCTGGACCTTTTCCAGCGCGTCGGAGAGGTCCGCCTGGGTGACTTCCGCCTGCTGGCGCTTGACGGCGAGCAGGGCGGCCTCGTTGGCCAGGTTGGCCAGTTCGGCTCCGGTCATGCCCGGCGTCGTACGGGCCACCTGGGCCAGGTCGACGGCGGCCGCCAGCGGGATGTCCCGGGTGTGGATCCGCAGGATGGCTTCCCTGCCGGCCTTGTCGGGCGGGGAGACGACGACGGTGCGGTCGAAGCGGCCCGGCCGGGTCAGCGCCGGGTCCAGGACGTCGGCCCGGTTGGTCGCGGCGAGGACGACCACGCCCTCGGAGCCGGAGAAGCCGTCCATCTCGGTGAGGATCTGGTTGAGGGTCTGCTCGCGCTCGTCGTGGCCGCCCATGGCCGCGCCGCCGCCGCGCACCCGCCCGATGGTGTCGATCTCGTCGATGAAGACGATCGCGGGGGCCACTTTGCGCGCCTCGGAGAACAGTTCGCGCACCCGGGACGCGCCGACGCCGACGATCATCTCGATGAACTCGGAGGCCGAGGCGGAGAAGAAGGGCACGCCGGCCTCGCCCGCGACGGCTCGCGCGAGCAGGGTCTTGCCGGTGCCGGGCGCACCGGCGAGCAGGACGCCGCCGGGCATGCGGGCGCCCATCTTGCGGTACTCGTCGGGGTTCTTGAGGAAGTCCACGACGTCGTTGAGCTCGCCCTCGACCTCGTCGATTCCGGCCACGTCCTCGAAGGTCGTGCGCTTGGCGCCCTCCAGCTCCACCGGTTTCGGCGGCGCCTTGCGGCCCAGTCCGCCCATGGCCCCGCCCATCCCGGCGCTCATCCGGCGGGCGATGAAGACCCACAGGAGGACCAGGAGCAGCATCGGGGCGAGGGAGAGCAGCAGGTTGGCGAGGAAGCTGCGCTGTTCGACGACCGGGGAGGCGGTGACGACGACGTTCTGCTTGGTGAGGTCGGCCCACAGGTCGTCGTCGGCGAAGGCCGGGCGCTGGGAGACGAATTTGGTGTAGTCGCCCTTCGCGCCGTCCGGCTTGGGCTGCTTGGTCTTCAGCTGCCCCTGGATGGCGTCGCCCTTGGCGTAGATCTTCGAGACGTTGCCGGCGGCGACCTGCTTGCTGAACTCGGTGTACGAGATGGTCGGCTCGTCGCCGTCGTTGAAGAAGGAGAGGACCAGGTTGGTCACCAGGTAGACGATCAGGGCGGCGAGGATCAGGCCTCGCCAGCCGCCCGGCATCTTCTTCTTGGGCGGCGGGGCGGGCGGTGCGCCTTCGGAGCGCCAGGGCGTATCGGCCCGGTCGCGGGGCGGTACGGGGGTGGGGCTTGGCACGTGGCCTCCTTCTGCCGTCCTCCCGGCCGACCATAAGCGACAAATGGGACCGTCGCTCGGGTGCGCGCCTCCGACCGGGGTGCCCGGCCGGAATGTCCCGGGGTGCGCCCGGCCCGGACACGGCGAAGGGCCCCGACACCCGTCGGGGCCCTTCGCCGCACCTGCGTGCCTACTTCATGAACTTCTTGAACTCGTCCGGGAGGTCGAAGTCCTCGCCGGCCTGACCGCCACCCGCCGGAAGGCCGAACGGGTTGCCGCCGGCGGCGGGCTCGACCGCCTGCGGACCGGCCTCGCGGCGCGCGGCCGCCGCGGCCTCCTCTTCCCTGCGCTTCATCGGGTTGCCGCTCTTGCGCTTGCCCTTGGCCTGCTTGACCTGCTTCTTCTGCCGGCCGGGGCCGCCGCCCATCCCGGGGATGCCGGGCATGCCCGGCATGCCGCCGCCCTGGGCCATGCGGGACATCATCTTGCGGGCCTCGAAGAACCGCTCGACGAGCGACTTGACGGCGCTGACCTCGACACCGGAGCCCTTGGCGATACGGGCGCGGCGCGAGCCGTTGATGATGTGCGGGTCATGGCGCTCGGCCGGGGTCATCGACTTGATGATCGCGGCGGTGCGGTCGACGTCGCGCTCGTCGATGTTGTTGATCTGGTCCTTGATCTGCCCCATGCCGGGCAGCATGCCGAGCAGCTTGGAGATGGAGCCCATCTTGCGGACCTGCTCCATCTGCGCCAGGAAGTCGTCGAGCGTGAACTCCTTGGGGCCCTTCGCCAGCTTGGCCGCCATCTTCTCGGCTTCGGCCTGGCTGAAGGTCTTCTCGGCCTGCTCGATGAGGGTGAGCATGTCACCCATGTCGAGGATCCGGCCCGCCATGCGGTCCGGGTGGAAGGCGTCGAACTCGTCGAGCTTCTCGCCGTTCGAGGCGAAGATGATCTGCTTGCCGGTGACGTGCGCGATGGAGAGCGCGGCACCGCCTCGGGCGTCGCCGTCGAGCTTGGAGAGCACGACGCCGTCGAAGCCGACGCCGTCGCGGAAGGCCTCGGCGGTGTTGACCGCGTCCTGGCCGATCATGGCGTCGACGACGAAGAGGATCTCGTCGGGGCTGACGGCGTCGCGGATGTCCGCGGCCTGGCGCATCAGCTCCTCGTCGATGCCGAGGCGGCCGGCGGTGTCGACGATGACGACGTCGTACTGCTTGGTACGGGCGTACTCGATGGAGTCCTTGGCGACCTGGACCGGGTCGCCGACGCCGTTGCCGGGGGCGGGCGCGTAGACGGCCACGCCGGCGCGCTCGGCGACGACCGAGAGCTGGTTGACGGCGTTGGGGCGCTGGAGGTCGCACGCGACGAGGAGCGGGGTGTGGCCCTGCCCCTTCAGCCACAGGCCGAGCTTTCCGGCGAGGGTGGTCTTACCCGCACCCTGGAGGCCGGCGAGCATGATCACGGTGGGCGCGGTCTTGGCGAAGCGCAGCCGCCGGGTCTCGCCGCCGAGGATGGAGACCAGCTCGTCGTTGACGATCTTGAGGACCTGCTGGCCCGGGTTCAGGGCCTTGGAGACCTCTTCGCCGCGGGCGCGCTCCTTGACGTTCGCGATGAAGGAGCGGACGACGGGGAGTGCGACGTCGGCCTCGAGGAGGGCGATACGGATTTCCCGCGCCGCAGCGTCGATGTCCTGCTCGGAGAGGCGGCCTTTGCCCCGGAGGGACTTGAAGGTCGCGCTGAGGCGGTCGGAAAGCGTATCGAACACGGTGGTCGCGATTCCTCGGGTCGGGGGCGGTGTGGTCGCCCCCAGGGTATCGGGCCGCGCCACCGGCCTGGCCCTGCGGGCCGCAATCCCCCACCCCGCCCTTTCCCCTTTCCCCGGGCTCCGCCCCGGACCCCGCGCCCCGAACGCCGGCGGGGCGGGAAAATCCGGCCCGTCCGGCGTTCGCGGACAGGGTCCGGCCCGCTACGCCAGGGTCGACTCGACCGACGCGGCCAAGGCCGCCGCGTCCGCGGGGTCCAGCGGTTTGCCGTCCACCGTGGTCACGTACAGCGTGTCCACCGCGTTCGCGCCGAGCGTGGAGACGTGCGCGCTGCGCACCCGCACTCCGGACGCCTCCAGCGCGCGGCCGATCCGGTGCAGCAGCCCGACCGCGTCGGGGGCTCGGACCTCCAGGACCGTGGCCAGCGTGGAAACCTCCGGGACCACCGTGACCCGGGGCGGCGGCGGGACGACACCGCGCCGGCGCGGATACGCCGCCTCGCGGTCCGCCAGCTTCGCCGGGACGTCGAGCGAGCCGTCCAGCGCCCGCACCAGGTCCGTGCGCAGCCGGGCCGCCTGGGGCAGGGACCCGTACTCCGCGGCCACCCGCCACCGCAGCACCAGTACCTCGCCCAGCCGGTCCGGGAGCTCCAGCGAGCGCAGGTCCGCCGCCCGCACCGTCAGGCGGTGCAGGGCCAGCACACCCGCCACCGCGGGCAGGACCCCCGGCTGGTCGGGGACGGCCACCACCAGCTCCACCCCGACCGCGTCCTCCTCCTGGCGGGCGTGCAGGGCCAGGACGGGCTCCCGGGTGCGCAGCGCCTCGACCGCGAGGCGTTCTTGTTCCGTCGTCGGGATCTCCAGCTCCGTCACCGCCGGCGCCGCACCCCGCAGCACGGCGGCGACCCGCGCGACCAGGTCCGCCACCAGCGAGCCCCGCCACGCGCTCCACGCCGCCGGCCCCGTCGCCAGCGCGTCGGCCTCCGTCAGCGCGTGCAGGATCTCCAGGGTGCCCGGCGAGCCCACGGCCTCCGCGACCGCCTTCACCGTCGCCGGATCGTCCAGGTCCCTGCGCGTCGCGGTGTCGATCAGCAGCAGGTGGTGGCGTACGAGCACGCCCAGCACGGCGACGTCCTCCGAGTCGAAGCCGACCCGCACCGCCACGTCGCGCGCGATCGTCTCGCCCGCCACCGAGTGGTCGCCGGGCCAGCCCTTGCCGATGTCGTGCAGCAGCGCGGCCATGAGGAGGAGGTCGGGGCGGCTCACCCGGCGGGTCAGTGCCGAGGCGCGCACCGCCGTCTCGACCAGGTGCCGGTCCACGGTCCAGGTGTGCACCGGGTTGCGCTGCGGCCGGCACCGCACCCGCTCCCAGTCGGGCAGCAGCTTGGTGATGATCCCCTCGGCCTCCAGCGCCTCCCAGACGGCCACCGTCGGCTCCCCCGCGCCCAGCAGGGTCAGCAGCTGCTCCCGGGCCTCGGCCGGCCACGGCACGGGCAGCGGCTTGGCCTGCGCCGCGAGCCTTCGTACGGCGTGCAGCGAGACGGGCAGTCCCGCCTGCGCTGCCGCCGCGCCGAACCGCAGCGGCAGCACGGGGTCGCGGTCCGGGCGCGCGGCCAGGGCGAGTACGGCCTCGCCGTCGGACTCCACGACGCCCTCGGCGAGCGGTGCCCGCTCGGAGACGGCGCCACGGGTGCCGAGCAGGCCCCGCAGCCGCGGTCGCGCGGACCGGGCCCGCAGCACGCGCCCGACCTCGCGCCAGGTCACGTCACCGGCGTACGAGACCACGCGCGCGGCCTCGTACACCTCCCTGAGCAGGGCGTCGGCGTCGAGCAGCCCCAGCTGCGCCGCGACCGGCGTCTGCTCCTGCAGGGAGAGCCGCTCGGTGGCGCGGCCGGTCACCAGGTGCAGGGCGTCGCGGGCGTCGAGCAGCCGGCGCCGGGCTTCGGTGAGGCCCTCGCGCGGGGCGTCCGCCAGCCACGACGCGGCGACGGCCCGCAGCGCGGTGACGTCGCGCAGGCCCCCGCGGGCCTCCTTGAGGTCGGGTTCGAGGAGGAAGCGGAGCTCGCCGGCGCGCTCCGCCCGCTCCAGGCACAGGGAGTGCAGCTGCGGGAGCCGCTTGGCGGCAAGGTTGCGCCAGTCGGCCAGGACGGAGGTGCGCAGTCCGGCGAGGAGTCCGACGTCGCCCGCGACGGGCCGGGCGTCCAGCAGCCCGAGGTGCACCTTGAGGTCTTCGGAGGCCGTCTTGCGGGCTTCCGCGGGGGTGCGGACCGAGTGGTCGAGGGCGAGGCCCATGTCCCAGACGGGGTACCAGAGCCGGTCGGCCAGGGCGGCCAGGGCGCGGGGTTCGGCCCTGCCGTCGTGGAGCAGGACCAGGTCGAGGTCGCTGCGCGGGGAGAGTTCGGCGCGGCCGTAGCCGCCGACGGCGACGAGGGTGGCGCCCCGCACGCCCGTCTCCCGTACGGCCGTGGCGAACAGCGCCTTCAGCCAGTCGTCGGTCAGGGCGGCCAGGGCGGAACGCCGGGAAGGCCCGGACCGCGACTCCTCCTGGAGGAGTCGCAGCCGGGCCGCGGCGTAGCCGCTGGGTCCCGAGCCGGCCGTGTTGTCGTCCGTGGTCTCTTCGACGCTCGTCACCCAGGAGCTCCCGTCCGTTTGGGCCTGTCCGGTCGATCGTGCCGGGCTCTACAGCGCGTCGGCTCCGCGCTCGCCGGTGCGGACCCGGATGACCGAGTCCACGGGGATGCTCCACACCTTGCCGTCGCCGATCTTGCCGGTCTGGGCGGCGTCGACGACGATCCGCATCACGTCCTCGGCGTCGCCGTCCTCGACGAGCACCTCGATGCGGATCTTCGGTACGAGGTCCACGGTGTACTCGGCGCCCCGGTAGACCTCGGTGTGGCCGCGCTGGCGGCCGTAGCCGCTGGCCTCGGAGACCGTGAGGCCTTGGACGCCGTACCGGTGCAGGGCTTCCTTGATCTCGTCCAGCCGGTGCGGCTTCACGATCGCGGTGATGAGCTTCATGCGTCAACCTTCTTGCTCGCGGCGGCAGCGGTGGCGGGTACGGCGGTGCTCCGGGAAGAGGAACCGCCGCCTGCCCCGCTGAAGTCGTAGGCGGTCTCGGCGTGCTCGACCTGGTCGATGCCGGAGACCTCGTCGTCCTCGGAGACCCGCATCCCGATCGTCTTGTCGAGGAGGAAGGCGAGCACCGCGGACGCCACGAGAGAGTAGGCGAGGACGGAGAAGACTCCGATGGCCTGCTTGCCCAGCTGCTCCAGACCGCCGCCGTAGAAGAGGCCGGCCGCGTCGGACTGGACACCGCCGGTGGCGAAGAGCCCGACGAGGAGCGAGCCGAGGACACCGCCGACCAGGTGGACGCCGATCACGTCGAGGGAGTCGTCGTAGCCGAACTTGTACTTCAGGCCCACGGCCATGGCGCAGACGACACCGGCGATGACGCCGATGGCGATCGCGCCGAGCGGGGAGCAGGAGCCGCCGGAGGGGGTGATGGCGACGAGGCCCGCGACCGCGCCGGAGGCGGCGCCCAGGGTGGTGAAGGAGCCGTGGCGCAGCTTCTCGTAGCCGAGCCAGGCGAGCATGGCGGCGGCGGTGGCGACCTGCGTGTTGACGAACATGACGGCGCCGACGCCGTCGTCGTTGCCGAGCCAGGATCCGGCGTTGAAGCCGAACCAGCCGAACCACAGGAGGCCGGCGCCCAGCATCACCAGCGGGAGGCTGTGCGGGCGCATCGGGTCCTTCTTGAAGCCGACGCGCTTGCCGATGACCAGGATCACGCCGAGGGCGGCGGCGCCGGCGTTGATGTGGACGGCGGTGCCGCCGGCGAAGTCGATGACGCCGAGCTCGAAGAGCCAGCCGCCGGCGCCCCACACCCAGTGGGCGACGGGGAAGTAGACGATGGTGACCCAGAGGGTGATGAACAGGGCCCACGCGCTGAACTTCACGCGGTCGGCCAGCGCACCGCTTATCAGGGCGGGGGTGATGATCGCGAACATCAGCTGGAAGACGGCGAAGACGTAGACGGGGATGGTGTAGCCGTCCCACAGCTCGGTGATGCCGATGCCGCTGAGTCCCACGTAGTCGGAGGTCCAGCCGATGAGGGAGCCGGAGTCGGCGCCGAAGGCGAGGCTGAATCCGTAGAGGACCCAGAGGATCGTGACGATCCCGAGGCTGATGAAGCTCATCATCAGCATGTTGAGGCTGCTCTTGACGCGGACCATGCCTCCGTAGAAGAAGGCGAGTCCCGGGGTCATCAGCATGACCAGGGCGGAGCAGATGAGCATGAACCCGGTGTTCGCGGCAGACAGTGTCGGGGCGTCTGCAGCGAGGGTCGTGATGGCTGATGCCATCGGCGTCTCCTCGTCGTCGGTACGTTCGCGTGCGGGCGATCGTGAAAACCTGGGCGGCGCTGGTTTTTGAATCAGGCCTGAGGGGGCCGGCCTGGGGGCTGGCCGGTTAATGGCCCTGAGATTCGCGCAGGCCGGTTTCCGGCGGCGCCGCTGGGTGTTTCGCGTCGATGACGAAGAGGTCCGGCGTGTTACGCGCCCATGAACGAGTGGTTCATGGACGCGCGTGCCGAAACCGGCCGCGGCGGTACCCGGAGGTCCTGGCTGGGGGAGCCTGATCGGGCTTCACGGGGTGACTGCCGCGGCCGGGGCCTGGGGGGCGGCCGCGAGGGCCGTCAGACGGCCTCCGCGGCTTCGGGGAGCCGGGAGGCGAGGTGGTCGGTCAGGCGCACCACGTCGGCGACGTCGCCGTACTCACGCGCGGCGGTGTCGACGGTCTTGCGCAGCCGGGTGTTGACCCGTTCGGACCGCACCTTTCCCGCCACGTCGAGGGCACGGCCGACGAGGACGGTGGCCTGCTCGGGCTCGCGCTGGAGCAGGTGCACGGTGGCCATGCCGATGAGGTTGAGCGCGTAGGAGCGCTGGTGCTCCTCGTCCTTCTCGAAGAGCTCGACGGCACGCTCCATGACCGGCTCGGCGAGGGAGGCGTACATGGGGCTGCGGCCGGCGACGTAGGCCAGGTCGCGGTACGAGTGGGAGTTCTCGCCGTTGAGCTCGGCCTCGGAGAAGAAGCGGATCCAGTCGGGTTCGGGCTCGCCGCCGAAACCGACGTCGGAGAAGGTGTCCTCGGCCATCCGCACGGCCCGCTTGCAGCGGCTGGGCTGGCCCATGTTGGCGTAGGCGCGCGCCTCCATCGCATACAGCATGGCCTGCGTACGGGGCCCCGCGCAGTCGCGGCTGCCGTACTGGGCGAGGTGGATGAGCTCCAAGGCGTCCTCGGGGCGGCCCAGGTGGATCATCTGGCGGCTCATGCTGGAGAGGATGTACGAGCCGAGCGGCTTGTCGCCGCCCTGCTTGGCGGCGTGCAGCGCGAGGACGAAGTACTTCTGCGCCGTCGGGTGCAGGCCGATGTCGTAACTCATCCAGCCGGCGAGCTCGGCGAGCTCGGCGGCGACCTTGAAGAGCCGCTTCATGATCGGGGCCGGGTGGTTCTCCTGGAGCAGGTCGGTGACCTCGTGGAGCTGGCCGACGACCGCCTTGCGGCGCAGTCCGCCGCCGCACTGGGCGTCCCACTGGCGGAACATCACGGTGGTGGCTTCGAGGAGGTCGACCTCGGACCCGGAGAGCCGGGGCGGCCGGTGGCCGCCGAGGGCGCCCGCCGGCCCCGCCTCGCGCGGCCCCGGGTCGGCGGCCGGGACCGGGACGAGCCAGCGCTGCATTGGCTCGATGAGGGCGGGGCCGGCGGAGAGGGCGAGCGAGGTCCCGAGGAAGCCGCGGCGGGCCAGCATCAGGTCGCTGCGGGAGAACTCGCCGAGCAGTTCGACGGTCCGCGGGCCCGCCCAGGGCAGGTCGACGCCGGAGACGGAGGGGGTCTGGTGGGCGGTGCGCAGGCCGAGGTGCTCGATGGCGACGACGGATCCGAAGCGTTCGGAGAACAGCTCGGACAGGATCCGCGGGACGGGCTCGCGGGGCTGTTCGCCGTCGAGCCAGCGGCGGACCCGGGAGGTGTCGGTGCTGATGTGGTGGGCGCCCATCTGGCGGGCGCGGCGGTTGACCTGGCGGGCGAGCTCGCCCTTGGACCAGCCGCTGCGCACGAACCACGAAGTCAGCTGCTCGTTGCGGGCGGTGGCCCCCTGCTCCGGCGCCTCGGCGGAGGACAGATCGGACTCCGCGTTCGTTCCGCTTGCGCCGTTGCCGCTCACTGGAACGCCCCCATCCCTCTGCGTCTTCGACACGAAACCGCGTCGGAGGCGGTGAGGGGACGGGTCTTCACAGGTCCTCCACACCTTGCCTCCGGCATACCCACGGATGGGCCTGCCTTCGCTCTTCGTGCACCGAAAGTAATCCTACGATCACCCCTTCGGCGAGGTCGATCCCGGAAACGCCACCATTCGCCACCCCTTCGAATGAACTCGCCACCGGCCAGGCGCGATTCACTTGACAGGAAGGCGAAACGGATCGGCTGGGCAGAGGTGCGCTCGGGGCGCGCGCGGCGAGGAGTGCGCCGGGCGCCCGACGGGCGGACCGGGCGGACCGGATGCCGCCCGGGCGCCTCGCCCGGCCGGCATCCGGTTGCGCCGACGTCGTAACCACCCGCACGTCCGACCCGTTGGAGGGGGCATGGGCATGGGCTTCACGATCGGCGGCAGCCGCGGCACCAAGGAGTTCCGTTCCGGCGCTCGGCGCCGGGGCCGGATGTCGGAGTGCACGGCGGTGGCGGAGTACACCGGACTGTGGGGCTGGGACGTGGTCCCGGGCGCCCGGGCCGCGGCGCCGGCGCGCGACTGCTCCTGCGGTCATACGAGTTGTGGCGCGCCGGGGGCGCATCCGCTGGCCCTCGCACCGACGGTGCCGGCCGGAGCCACCCTCGACGAGGTCACCGAGACCTGGAGCGAGTACCCGGGGGCGGCGGTGCTGCTCCCCGTCGGCCGCTCCTTCGACGTCATCGAGGTGGCCGAGGAGGCCGGGCGCCGGGCGCTGGTCCGCCTGGAGCGGATGGGCCTGCCGCTGGGCCCGGTCACCGCGACCCCCGACGGCCGCGCCCAGTTCTTCGTGGCCCCGGGTGCCGCGGACGGGCTGCCGCAGCTGCTGTACCGGATGGGCTGGGACGACGCCGGCCTCGATCTGCGCGCACTGGGCCACGGGGCCTACGTCACCGCCCCGCCGTCCGACTTCGCGGGTCACGGCCCGGTGAGCTGGCTGCGCACGCCGTCGCTGGACTCGGCCGGGGATCCACCCCAGGCCCGGCTCCTGCTCGGCACCCTCGCCTATCTCTGCCACCGGCTGCGGCGGGCCTAAGGGTGGCCTAAGGGCTGTCCCGGATCACGCGACAGCCCTTGGCTCCGCCTACGGCAGCGCCCCCGGGTCCGGTGGACCGCGGGGGCGCTGGGCGGCGTAGAGGCGTTTCGAACGCCCCGGGGGCTTCGGTCAGTCGCCGATCAGGGCGTCCACGAAGGCTTCCGGCTCGAAGGGCGCCAGGTCGTCCGCGCCCTCGCCGAGGCCGACGAGCTTGACCGGGACGCCCAGCGCGCGCTGGACGGCGATGACGATGCCGCCCTTGGCGGTGCCGTCGAGCTTGGTCAGGACGATGCCGGTGATGTCGACGACCTCCGCGAAGACGCGGGCCTGGGTCAGGCCGTTCTGTCCGGTGGTGGCGTCCAGGACCAGCAGGATCTCGTCGAGCGGGCCGTGCTTCTCCACGACGCGCTTGACCTTGCCGAGCTCGTCCATCAGGCCGGTCTTGGTGTGCAGACGGCCGGCGGTGTCGATGAGCACCACGTCGGCGCCCTCGGCGATGCCCTCCTTGACCGCGTCGTAGGCGATCGAGGCCGGGTCGCCGCCCTCGGGGCCGCGCACCGTGCGCGCGCCGACCCGGTCGCCCCAGGTCTGGAGCTGGTCGGCGGCGGCGGCGCGGAAGGTGTCGGCCGCGCCGAGCACGACGCTGCGCCCGTCGGCGACGAGCACGCGGGCGAGCTTGCCGGTGGTGGTGGTCTTGCCGGTGCCGTTCACGCCGACGACCATCACGACGGCGGGGGTGTCCACACCGCTCTCGGTTTTCACGGCGCGGTCGAAGTCGGTGCCGAGAAGCGCGACCAGCTCCTCCTTGAGCAGCGCGCGCAGATCGGCGGGGGTGCGGGTGCCGAGCACCTTGACCCGCTCGCGGAGCCGGTCCACCAGTTCCTGGGTCGGCGCGACACCGACGTCGGCGATGAGGAGGGTCTCCTCGATCTCCTCCCAGGTGTCCTCGTCGAGGTGCTCGCGGGAGAGCAGCGTGAGCAGCCCCTTGCCGAGCGAGTTCTGCGACCGGGCGAGGCGGGAGCGCAGCCGGACCAGGCGGCCGGCGGTGGGCTCGGGCACCTCGATCTCGGGGGCGGGCGGGGCCTCGACGACCGGGTCCTCGACCGCGACCGGCGATTCGAGGGCGGTCTCCGCGTCGGGAAGGGCGACCTCCTCGATCGTGCGGCGCGGCTCTTGCGCCGTCGGTGCGGCGTCCTCCCCCACCTGCGGTTCGGCGGGCGGGGCAGTGATGGTCGGCGTGCTGGGCGGCGTCGGGGGCAGCTGCTTCTTCTTGCGGCTGCTGACCACGAGCCCGCTGATCACGCCGACCGCGACCAGGGCGATGACTACGGCAAGGATGAGGATGTCTGTCATAACCCACCCAGTATCGGCCACGCGCACCCAGGGACGTGGACCTCGGAGCTTCACACCAGGACGTAAGCCTCTGTTTATACTTTTTGCGGCAAATCTACGATGATGAACAGCTCCCCACGCCCGCCTCCCCCCACGGAGTACACCTATGCCCGCCGAGACCGCCGTCGCCGTCGAGTCACGCGGCCTGGAGCCCGTCCCGGACGCCGAGCGCCGCGGCCGGGTCCGCGAGCTCGTCCCGACCTGGGTCGCGGCCAACATCAGCGTGCTGCTGCTGACCATGGGCGCCGGCCTGGTCATCTTCAACAAGCTGAACTTCTGGCAGGTGCTCGTCGTCGCGATCGCCGCGCCCGTCGTCT
The DNA here is from genome assembly GCF_018614195.1 of Streptomyces sp. ISL-43. Classification (GTDB taxonomy): domain Bacteria; phylum Actinomycetota; class Actinomycetes; order Streptomycetales; family Streptomycetaceae; genus Streptomyces. Next base: position 42,315 of record NZ_JAGGOT010000012.1, on the reverse strand, counting down.
CCTACGGGATCGTCGGGCTCATATCCATCGCGGGCAAGCGCGGCGGCTCCCCCGGCATGGCCCTCTCCCGGGCCGTCTTCGGCCAGCGCGGCAACCTCTTCCCCGGCGCCCTGATCTGGGTCGCACGCTGGGGCTGGGAGACCATCAACGCGGTCAGCGGCGCCTACGCCGTCCTGACCGTCCTCGACCTGGTCTTCGGCGTGAAGAAGAACACCGCCCTGATCGTCGTGACCCTCCTCTTCTTCGTCGGCTGCACCTTCCTCGTCTCCGGGCTCGGCATCAACGCGCTGCGCGTCTGCTCCAAGTGGTCCACGTACCTCTTCGGCGCCTTCAGCGTGCTCGTCCTGGGCTACCTGATCGCCGAGACCGACTGGTCGGCCGTCTTCGCCAAGCCCGCCGGCTCCACCGCGATGACGATCGCGGGCATCGGCACCATCGCGGCCGGCGGCATCAGCTGGGTCCCGTCCGGCCCCGACTTCACGCGCTACCTGCCCCGCACCGCCTCCGCCAGGGGCATGGTCGGCGCGACCATCGGCGGCGCGGCCGTCGTGGTGATCCCGATGGTGCTGATGGGCGCGGTGATGGCGGTCGCCACCCCCGACCTGGCCACCGCCCAGGACCCGGTCTCCTTCATCGGCGAACTGCTGCCGATCTGGATCGCCGTCCCGTACCTGCTGATCGCGCTGATCGGCATGCTGCTCATCAACTCGATGTCCATGTACTCGGCCGGCTTCACCGCGCAGACCCTCGGCATCAAGGTCCCGCGCGCGGCGGCGGTCAGCGTCAACGCCGTCATCAGCCTGGTCTTCGGCTTCCTGCTGATGGTGGTCGCCACCAGCTTCTTCGGCTCGTTCATCTCCTTCCTGACGCTGCTGGCCGTGGCCTTCTCCGCGTGGATCGGCGTCTTCGGCGTCGACATGCTGCGCCGCCCGTCCTACGACGGCGCCGCGCTCCTGGACACCACGCGGACCAGTGCCTACTGGTACAAGGGCGGCTTCGCCTGGCAGGCCATGACCGCCTGGGGCCTCGCCCTGGTGGTGGGCCTGCTGTTCACGAAGGTCGACTGGTTCAGCGGCCCGCTGGCCACCACGTGGATCGGCGAGAACGGCCTGGGCTGGGCGGCGGGCATCATCACCTCGGCGGCCCTGTACGCGATCCTCCCGCGCACGCCGGCCCCGGAGCGGGCGGCCGCGGAAGCGGTGGAGGTCGCCGAGGTCGCCGAGGTCGAGCCGGCCCCCGCCGGATCCCTGTCCAACTGACGCCACGTCAGCTAACGTCCCCCTTCGCCCGCCCACCCACATCCGGCGAAGGGGGACTTCTCCATGCCCATCACCGTGGCCCGGTTCAACCTCATCGATCCGAACGGCACCCCGGAAACCCTCTCCGCCCGCTACAGGGCCGCGCTGGAGATGGCGAAGTACGCGGACGACCGCGGGATCGACACCATCCAGACCGAGGAGCACCACGGCACCGACAACAACTGGCTGCCCTCCCCCTTCGCCTTCGCGGGCGCGGTCTTCGGCGCCACCCGCCGGATCGCGGTCACCGTCTCGGCGATCATCGGCCCGCTGTACGACCCCCTGAAGGTCGCCGAGGACATCGCGGTCCTCGACCTGCTCAGCGGCGGCCGCCTCGTCACGGTGGCCGGCATCGGCTACCGGCCCGAGGAGTACGAGCAGCACGGCGTGGAGTGGGGCCGGCGCGGCAAGCTCCAGGACGAGCTGCTGGAGACGCTGCTGAAGGCGTGGACCGGCGAGCCGTTCGAGTTCCGGGGCCGTACCGTACGGGTCACCCCGCGGCCGTTCACCCAGCCGCACCCGCTGCTCCTGGTCGGCGGCAGCTCCGAGGCGGCGGCCCGCCGCGCGGCCCGGCTGGGGCTGCCGTTCTTCCCCAGCGCGCACCTGCCCGAGCTGGAGGCGTACTACAACGCGAAGCTCGCGGAGTACGGCACGGAGGGCTTCTGCATGATGCCGGCGGCCGAGACCCCGCTGCTGCACATCGCCGAGGACCCGGACCAGGTGTGGGCCGAGCACGGCGAGCGCTTCCTCCACGAGGCCGGGATGTACGCGTCCTGGCAGTCCAAAGACATCCGCAGCGCCGTACGGTCGGGCGCGCACACGGTGGAGGAGCTCCGGGCGGAGGGCGTGTACCGCATCCTCACCCCGGACGAGGCGGTCGCGTACGCGCGCGGCGCCGGCGAGGCGGGGAACCTGGTGCTGCACCCGCTCTGCGGCGGGATGCCCGTCGACGAGGGCTGGCGGAGCCTGCAGCTGCTGTGCGAACGGGTACTGCCCCGGCTCAAGGGCTGAAGCGCCGAGCGGGGCAGTACCCGTTCCGAGAGGAGAGGGGCTGTGGCGGGGTGGTCAGCCCATCTCCTCCAACGCCTTGCCCTTGGTCTCCGGCACCCATTTGAGGATGAAGGGGATCGAGAGCACGGCGAAGACGGTGTAGATCACGTAGGCGCCGGACAGGTTCCAGTCCGACAAGGTCGGGAACGACACGGTGATGACCCAGTTGGCGACCCACTGGGCGGCGGCGGCGACCCCGAGGGCGGCGGCGCGGATGCGGCCGGGGAACATCTCCCCGAGCAGCACCCAGACGACCACGCCCCAGGACAGCGCGAAGAAGAGGACGAAGCAGTTGGCCGCGACCAGGGCCACGATGCCCTGCGCGTGCGGCAGCGCGATGTCGTCCCCGGTGCCGGACTTGGACGAGAAGGCCCAGGCGGCCAGACCCAGCGAGATCGCCATGCCGACGGAGCCGATCAGCGCGAGCGGCTTGCGGCCGATCCGGTCCACGAAGATCATCGCGATCACCGTGCCGATGATGTTCACGACCGAGGTCTCGAAGGAGTACAGGAACGAGGCGCTCGGGTCGATGCCGACCGACTGCCACAGAGAAGAGCTGTAGTAGAAGATCACGTTGATGCCGACGAGCTGCTGGAAGACCGACAGGCCGATGCCGATCCAGACGATCGGCAGGAAGCCGAACTTGCCGCCGAGCAGGTCCTTGAAGGTGGACTTGTGCTCGGAACGCATGGCGTGCTCGATTTCCCCGACGCGCACGTCGAGGTCGATGTGCGCGCCCTCGACCTCGCTGAGCACCTTCTTGGCCTCGGCGTTGCGGCCGACGGAGATCAGGAAGCGCGGGGACTCCGGGATGACGAAGGACATCAGTCCGTAGAGCACGGCCGGGACCACCATGACGCCGAGCATCCACTGCCAGGCTTCCAGGCCGCCGATCTCGCCGCGCTGCTCGCCGCCCGCGAGGTTCAGGATCCCCCAGTTCACCAGCTGGGAGATGGCGATGCCGATGACGATCGCCGCCTGCTGGAAGGAGGCCAGCCGGCCGCGGTACGCGGGCGGGGACACTTCGGCGATGTAGGCCGGGCCGATGACGGAGGCCATGCCGATGCCGAAGCCGCCGATGACCCGCCAGAGGGCGAGGTCCCAGAGGGCGAAGGGCAGGGCCGAGCCGACCGCGCTCGCCGTGAAGAGGGCCGCGGCGATCTGCATGCAGCGGATGCGGCCGATCCGGTCGGCGATGCGGCCGGCGGTGGCGGCGCCGAGAGCGCAGCCGATCAGCGCGGCGGCGATCACCTGGGCGAGGGTGCCCGAGCCGACGTCGAAGCGGTCCTGGATCGCGACGACGGCGCCGTTGATGACCGAGCTGTCGTAGCCGAAGAGGAAACCGCCCATGGCGGCGGCCGCGGTGATGAAGATGACGTGCTCGAGGTGGTCGGGCTGGGACGCGCGGCCGCCGCCTGACGCCGAGGCCCGCGCTGTGCTGCTGCTGGTCAAGGTCTGCTCCTGCGTGCCCGGCTGCGGTGGCGGGCGGGTGGGGTGATTCCTTCCAGTGGCGCACAGGTCAAGATCGGGCACCACCCGAAGGAAGGGCAGCGGGAGCGAGCCTATGTGTTCATTTCTTGAAGTCAAGAGTTCAAGGGAGTCTGATTTCCACGCATCACATCCAGGGATGAGAGGACTTGAGATTCACTTCTTGAACAGATGAGGGGCTGACGCGTGTCATCGCAGGCGCTGGCTGATGACCTTCGAGACGCCGTCGCCCTGCATCGAGACGCCGTACAGCGCGTCGGCGACCTCCATCGTCCGCTTCTGGTGCGTGATCACGATCAGCTGCGAGCTCTCCTGGAGCTCCTCCATGATCCGGATCAGCCGCTGCAGGTTGGTGTCGTCGAGCGCCGCCTCGACCTCGTCCATCACGTAGAACGGACTGGGCCGGGCCTTGAAGATGGAGACCAGCAGCGCCACGGCGGTCAGCGAGCGCTCGCCGCCCGACAGCAGCGACAGCCGCTTGACCTTCTTGCCCGGCGGGCGGGCCTCGACGTCGACGCCGGTGGTCAGCATGTTGTCGGGATCCGTGAGGACCAGCCGGCCCTCGCCGCCGGGGAACAACCGCGAGAAGACCCCCTCGAACTGCCGGGCCGTGTCCCGGTAGGCCTCCGTGAACACCTGCTCGACCCGTGCGTCGACCTCCTTCACGACCTGAAGGAGGTCGGACCGGGTCTTGCGCAGATCTTCCAGCTGTTCGCTCAGGAATTTGTGCCGCTCCTCCAGCGCCGCGAACTCCTCCAGCGCCAGCGGATTGACCTTGCCGAGCTGCTCGTACGCGCGTTCGGCCGCCTTCAGCCGCTTCTCCTGCCGAGCCCGTACGAAGGGTCCCGGCTCGGCGTCACCGTCCGGCGCCTCGCCGTCCGCGGGCGGACTCGGCGGCACCGGCTGATCGGGCCCGTACTCGGCGACGAGCTCTGCCCCACCGATCCCGAACTCCTCCAGCGCGCGGCCTTCCACCTGCTCGATCCGCATGCGCTTCTCGGCGCCGAGCACCTCGCCGCGGTGCACGGAGTCCGTGAGCTTGTCGAGCTCGGCCTTGAGGTCACGGCCCCGGGTGCGGGCCTCGCCGAGCTCGCGCTCGCGCAGGCCCTTCGCGTACTCGGCGGCCGTGCGCTCCTCGGCCGCGCGGGTCAGCGACACCTCGATGTGCGCGAGCAGCTGCCGGGCTCCGTCGGCGACGGCCCCCGCCACCTCGGCCTCGTACCGCAGCCGCGCGCGGCGGCGCTCCGCCCGGGCGCGTGCCTCCCGCTCGGCACGGGCCGCGCGATCGAGGGAGTCGGCCCGTCCCGCCAAGCCCTTGACCCGCTCCTCGTGGGTCCTGAGCTGCAGCCGGGCCTCCATCTCGGTCTGCCGCGCGTTCGCACCGTCAGCCGCGAGCCGGTCCCGGCGGGAGGTGTCCGGCTCCTCTTCCACAGGCATTTCCTCGGCGACCGCGAGCCGCTCCGCGCATTCCTCCACCTCGGCCAGCGCCTGCTCCAGCGCGTCCTGGGCCTTGGCCGCGGCCGCGGCGGCACGCTCGGCCTCGCCCAGCGCCCCCTTCGCCTGCCCGGCGAGCCGCCCGAGCTGCTGCGCGACCCCGGCCCGGGCCTGTTCGGCGGCCCGGCGCAGCTCCCCGAGCTCCTCGACGCGGGCGCCGGCCAGAGCCCGGCGGGTGTCCGCGGCCTCCTTCCCGGCAGCCAGCAGCAGGCACTGCTCGTCCAGCCGGGCCAGCTCCGCCGCGGCCTCGTCGACGGCGGCCTGCACCTCGATCAGGCTGGGCACCCCGGCGGACCCGCCGTGCGCGAGGTGCGCCCCGAGCACGTCACCGTCGGCCGTCACGGCCACCAGGTCGGGCCGCGCGGCGACCAGCGCCTCGGCGTCGTCGAGGCCGTCGACGACCACGAAGTCCCGCAACACCCAGGCCGCGGCCCGCACGACCTCGGCATCCCCGTGCACGAGCCCCCCGGCACGCAGAGCCGTCGCGACCGCCCCCCGGGCCCCGTCCGACACCTGAGCGACAGGGCCCGGCACACTCGGCCCGGCCCCGCCGGGCGATCCGGATCCCGGGCCGGGCACCTGGGCCTCACGGCCGACGCCCTGGTCCGAGGCCGGAGCCCGGCCCGGGCCCGCGGCACCTCCCGCCGCCCCGTCAGGGCCCCCGCCCTGTCCCGGAACAGCGGCGCAGCCCACCGGCGGGGTGATCAGGAACGTGGCCCGCCCGGCGTCCGCGGTACGCAGATGGCGGATCGCCCGCGCCGCCGACGAGCCCGACGCGACGGCCACCGCGTCCGCCGCCGCGCCGAGCGCCGCCGCCACCGCGGTCTCGTACCCCGGGGTCACCGACAACCGTTCCGCGGCGGGGCCCAGCAGCCCCTCCAGTCGCGCCGCGAGCAGCGCGGCCGTGCCGTCCTTGCGGCGCAGCCCCATCGACAGCGCGTCCCGGCGCGCCGACACCGCCGCCCGCGAGCGCTCCGCGGCCGCCAAGGCGTCCCGGGCCGCGCCCAGTCCGGCTTCCGCCTCCCTCAGCCCGGCCCGCGCGGCCTCGTACTCCTCGTCCAAAGACACCGCACCCGACGCCGACCCCGACGAGGCCCCCGGCTCCCCGACGTCCTCCGCCAGCGCCTCGTACTCCTCGCGCGCCGCGACCGCCCGGGCCTCCGCCTCGTCCCGCGCCGCCACCAGCCGGTCGATCTCCGCCTGTGCCGCGCCCGCCCGGGAGCGGGCCGCGCCCAGCCGGCCCGTCAGCCGCGCCAGCCCTTCGCGCCGGTCGGCGATGGCCCGGGCCGCGTCCCGCAGCCGCCGTTCCTCGTCCGCCAGCGACCGTTCCAGCTCGGCCCGGTGGGAGACGGTGTCCTCCAGCGCCCGCGAAGCCGCCTCCAGCGCGGCCGTCAGCTCCGCTTCCTGCTCGCGGATCCGCGCGGCCTCCTTCTCCATGTCCTCCGGGTCGCGGCCGCGCCGCTCCTCCTCGGCCGGTGCCGAAGCCGACGTGACCCGTGCGTCCGCCAGGGACGCGGTCCCCCGTACCCGCTCGGCCAGCTGCGACAGCTCGAACCAGGTCTGCTGCGCGCGCTGGAGCCGCGGCGCGAGTTCCCGTACGGCTTCCTCCAGCTCCGCTTCCCGCCCCGCCGCCGCCGCGAGCTGCGCCTCGGCGGCCTCCTTGCGCTCCTTCAGGGCTGCCTCGTCCGCGATCTCCGCGTCGAGCGCGCCCTTGAGCGTCACGAGGTCGTCGGCGAGCAGCCGCAGTCGCGCGTCGCGCAGATCGGCCTGGATCACGGCGGCCCGCCGGGCCACCGCCGCCTGCCGCCCGAGCGGCTTGAGCTGGCGGCGCAGTTCGTCGCCCAGGTCCTGCACGCGCGCGAGATTGGCCTGCATCGCGTCGAGTTTGCGCAGTGCCTTCTCTTTGCGTTTGCGGTGCTTCAACACCCCGGCCGCTTCCTCGATGAAGGCGCGGCGGCCCATCGGATCGGCGTGCAGTACGGAGTCCAGCTGGCCCTGTCCGACGATGACGTGCATCTCCCGGCCGATGCCGGAGTCGGAGAGCAGTTCCTGGATGTCGAGGAGGCGGCAGGTGTCCCCGTTGATCTGGTACTCGCTGCTGCCGCCGCGGAACATGATCCGCGTGATGGTGACTTCGGCGTAGTCGATGGGCAGCGCGCCGTCGGAGTTGTCGATGGTCAGCGAGACCTCGGCGCGCCCGAGCGGGGGGCGGCCGGTCGTGCCGGCGAAGATGACGTCTTCCATCTTCCCGCCGCGCAGGGATTTGGCCCCTTGTTCACCCATGACCCAGGAGAGCGCGTCCACCACATTGGACTTGCCGGAGCCGTTGGGGCCCACGACACAGGTGATACCCGGCTCGAAGCGCAGGGTGGTGGCGGAGGCGAAGGATTTGAAGCCGCGCAGGGTCAGGGACTTGAGGTGCACGCCGCCGGACTCTACCTTTCACGTTCGGTTTCACCCATGAAGGTGCAGGGCACATCAGACGTTAAAGGAACCGGCCCCCCACCTGGCGCAACGCCGCCCGGCGCCCACGTGCGGGAAAGAAAGAAGGGACGCCGAAGCGTCCCTTGCAGATCATGCTGGGGTTATCGAGCGACGAGGGAGCGCGGATCAGGTGAGCGCAGGCTCCGCCTGGGGTACGTCGAGGTCGATGCCGTCAAGCAACGAGTCTCCGTGCTGTGCGGCGGCCGCGTTCAGTGCGTCGTTCTCGGACTGGATTCGTCCGAGCTCGGACTCGAGGTCCTGGACGCGCTGCTGAAGCCGTCGCATCTCGGCGAGGAGTCGCGGGTCGGAACCGCCGACGTAACCGAGAAGCGCCTTTGCCATGATGGATGGTCCTCCACACTGAGTGACCGACCGAAGCGGTGTGGGTCGTGAGGGAATCGCACCCGCGGATGTCCGGCAGCGACAGTCAGTCACTGCGCGCGTTCTATGGCTACTGCCACCACTGCCAAACAGCTCAGGTGCGCGGGGCTTCCAGCGTCTCACCAAAAAGTTTGACGGTCAACACGATCACGCCCCGTATCGGCGGGCAGCCCGGGCCCCGCAAGGGGCGTGGAGATCATCCTCGTCTCCGAGCCTTCCACGGATCGCGCCGGTCGGCAACGCCTCGGCGGTGAATGCGCAGATCCGACCGCCTGCGGACCATCCGGAGATCTGTTCAGTGCATGATCAGTCGATCGGTCACCGGATCGCGAACCCGTCGTAGCCACCGCGCGGTGTTCCCCAGATCTCTGTCACCCCGTCCACCCGCCCGGGCGTGTCGGTTCCGTGCAGCCACTGCAGGAGCCGGTGGCAATTCTCACGTTGACCTTCGGCCACCACCTGTACTCGGCCGTCGTCGAGGTTGAGCGCGAAGCCGGCCAGTCCGCCGATCTCCAGAGCATTGGCCCTGGTGAACCAGCGGAAGCCCACTCCCTGTACACGGCCGCGCACCCAGGCGGTCATCCGGACATCTTCATTCATGCCGGAACGCTAACCGGGCAAGCGTTTTCGGGTCACGTCGCCCCCTGGCGCCATGGCGTACAGTCGCGCACCAATGAGCTCACCCATTTGGGTGAGTAAAGGTTGATCTTGAACTGCGAGGAAGGCAAGCCGAGATGGGACGCCACCGACTCCAAGCCGCACCCCGCGGCGGCGCGAAGCGCCGCACCGTCGTGCGCGGCAGCCTCCTCGGCGCCTGCGTGGCCGTGGTCCTCGGCACCGCGGCCGTCACCACGGGCGTCGTCCCGGTCGGCTCCTCCTTCCCCTACGTAGGGGTCGAGGGTGCGGGCTCCGGTACGAAGACCGAGGCCAAGGCCCAGGCCTCGCCGAGCCCCGGCCGCTCGCTGGAGCAGCAGGGCGGCCTCGCCAACCTCTCCGGCCGCGCCTCCGCCGGCCCGGGCTCCGGCTCGGCCTCCCCTTCGGCGTCCCCCTCCGCCTCGCCCTCCCCGTCGGCCTCGCCTTCCCCGACGCCCTCGGCGGAGCCCTCGAAGACCCCGCAGTCGAGCCCCACCCCCACCCCGCCGAAGCCGGCCGCCCCGAAGCCGGCCGCTCCGAAGCCGGCCGCCCCGAAGCCCGCCACCCCCGCGGCCCCGACGGTCGCCACCGGGCACTCCGCCGAGGAGGCCGCCGTACTCACCCTGGTCAACCAGGAGCGCGCGCAGGCCGGGTGCGGTCCGGTCCGGGCGAACCCGCCGCTGGCGGCGCTGGCCGGAGCCTTCAGCAAGGACATGGCCGTCCGGGGCTTCTTCGACCACACGGACCCCGACGGCAACACGCCGTGGGACCGGGCCACCAAGGCCGGCCTCTCGGGCATGGGCGGCGAGAACATCGCGCGCGGCCAGGGTGACGCGCAGGCGGTCATGAAGGCCTGGATGGACAGCCCGGGCCACAAGGCGAACATCCTCAACTGCGAGTTCCGCACCTTGGGCGTCGGCGTGTACAACGCCTCCGGCGGCCCGTGGTGGACCCAGGACTTCGGCTTCTAGAGGTCTTGCGGACCCTCGCGGGCCCGCTTCCGTCGCCACAGGTGCCCATCGAGGATTCGGTCACGACTGAATCAATGGCGCTCTCCCCCGTGGCGCGCGGATCATGCCTCCATGACCTCGGACACGATCACCACGAAGGCGTCGGGCACCTGGAAACTGGGCGACCTGGAGATCAACCGGATGGGCTTCGGCGCGATGCGCCTGCCTCAGACCGGTGAAGCGCTCACGGCCGGCGCCGCTTCGCGCGGGCGCGGCCAGGCGGTCGAGGTGCTGCGCCGCGCCGTCGAGCTCGGCGTCAACCACATCGACACCGCCGCGTTCTACTTCTCGCCGCTGCGCTCGGCCAACGAGCTGATCAGCCGCGCCCTGGCCCCGTACCCGAAGGACCTCGTCATCACGACGAAGGTCGGGCCGGGCCGCGACCCGTCGGGGGCGTGGCTGCCCCACGCGACCCCCGGTCTGCTGCGCGGCCAGGTCGAGGAGAATCTGCGCCAGCTCGGCCGCGACCACCTCGACGTGGTCAACCTGCGCGTGGTCGGGACCGCTTCGATCGCCGAGCGGTTCGGCGCGCTGGCCGAACTGCGCGAGGCCGGGCTCATCCGCCACCTGGGCATTTCCAACGTGACACCCGGACACCTCGCCGAGGCCCGGGCCATCGCGCCCGTCGTGTGCGTGCAGAACCCGTACGGGATCGGCATGCGCCCCGATCAGGACGAGTTCGTCCGCACCTGCGGGGAGCAGGGCATCGCCTTCGTCCCGTTCTACTCGATCGCCGGCCCGGGCCGGCAGGCGGGGGCGGGCGGAGCGGGCGGAGCGGACGGAGCGGACGCGGACGAGATGCAGGAGGTACGGGCCGTCGCCCGGGCGCACGGGGCGAGCGCGGCGCAGATCCGGCTGGCGTGGACCCTGCACCGCGGGCCGCACGTCCTGGCCATCCCCGGCACCGGCGACCCGGTCCACCTCGCCTCCAATGTGGCGGCGGCGGCGATCCGGCTGTCGCAGGCCGATCTGGCCCTGCTGGAGTCGGCCCACCACGGACCGGCGTGAGAACGCGGGACACGGCCGCGCGCCTTCCTGCCGCGCACGGCCGTGTCCCTGTCTGCCTTCAGGCAGTGCCTCAGGCGGAGGCCAGGGCGGCGCGGCCGGCGAGGAGGACGCGGGTCTGCTCGGTGACGCGGCGGCCGAGGTGCTCGGCGGTCGCGATGTCGGCCTTGTGGACGCCCTCGGCACCCTGGTCGCTGTTGGACTGGGCGGCGGCGCCGTCGAAGAAGCCGAGGCGGTTGAGGTCGTTCTCGGAAGCGGTGCTGGAGTTCCAGCCCGGCTTCAGACCCAGGTTGACCCAGCTCATGCCGTGCTGCGAGGCCAGCGTCTGGAAGAAGTCGAGGGTGTTGCCCTTGTCGCCGGACTTGGAACCGGAGTTGGTGAAGCCCGCGGCGACCTTGTCCTGCCAGCCGGCCGTGAACCAGATCTTGGAGGTGGCCTCGGCGAAGACGTGGAAGGCGCCCGAGGCGGTGCCCATGTAGGTGGGGGCGCCGAAGACGATCGCGTCGGACGCGGTCAGAAGCTCCCACTGCGCGTCGTCGATCTCGTCGACCTTGATCAGGTGAACCGTCGCACCGGCGTCGACGGCGCCCGCACGGACGGCCTCGGCGATGACGGTGGTGTGGCCGTAGCCGGAGTGGTAGGCGATCGAGACAACAGGGGTGTACGTAAGACCGGACAAGGCGGGCTCCCTCGAAGAACACCGTGGTGGGTCACGGTGTTGTACGGCGTGATGTGACGAGAAGGAGCCAACCACTAACTTTTGGAAAGCGCAAGCAGAATGGCTGGCGCTGCGTAGGAGTAGGCTGAAACCATGCAGACTGCAGCCTGCGGCGAAGCCGAGGACGACGGCGCCGCCGATCAATCATTCGACGTGTTCGCTCGCGACTGTCCGTCCCGCGAGACGCTGGAGCACGTCACCGGTCGCTGGGGCAGCCTCACCTTGGGCGCCCTGCGTGAAAGCCCGTGCCGCTTCAACGAGCTGCGCCGCCGCGTGGACGGCATCAGCGAGAAGATGCTGTCCCAGACCTTGCAGGCACTCGAACGCGACGGCCTCGTCCTGCGCGAGGCCCAGCCGACCAACCCGCCCCGGGTCGACTACGAGCTGACCCCCCTGGGCGCCGAGATCGCGGAACGCCTGATCACGCTCATCGAGCTGCTCGAAGGCAGGATGCCGGCGGTGCTCTCGTCCAGGGCCGTCTACGACGCTTCGCGCGGCCGGCGCTGACAGCGCGGGCAGAAGTAGCTCGACCGGTTCATCCACGGCCGGCGCCGTATCGGGGTGCCGCAGCGGCGGCAGGGCTCGTCCTCGCGCCCGTAGGCGTCGAGGGACCGGTCGAAGTAGCCGGACTCGCCGTTGACGTTCACGTAGAGGCTGTCGAAGCTGGTGCCGCCGACGGCGAGGGCCGCGTTCATGACGTCCCGGACATGGCCGAGGAGCTCGGTGCTCACGGGGCGCGTGAGGGTGGCCGTCGGGCGCTCGTAGTGCAATCTGGCGCGCCACAGCGCCTCGTCCGCGTAGATGTTGCCGACCCCGCTGATCAGCGACTGGTCGAGCAGCGCCCGCTTCACCGTGGTGCGCTTGGCGCGCAGCGCCCGGTGGTAGGCCTCCTCGTCGAAGAGCGCGTCCAGCGGGTCCCGCGCGATGTGCGCGATGACGTCGGGCAGCCCGTCCGCGCTGTCGGCGACGCACTCGTGCAGCGACAGCCCGCCGAAGGTCCGCTGGTCCACGAAGCGCAGCTCGGTCCCGGCGTCGTCCTGGAACCGCACCCTGACGCGCAGGTGCTTCTCGTCCGGCGCGTCCGCGGGCTGCACGAGCAGCTGCCCGCTCATCCCGAGGTGGCCGAGCACGGACAGGTCCCGCTCCGCCAGCGGCAGCCACAGGTACTTCCCGCGGCGCCGGGGCACCGCGAAGGTCTCCCCCGCGAGCCGCGCCGCGAAGTCGGCGCCACCGCCCGCGTGGCGGCGTACCGCACGCGGATGCAGCACCTCGACGGCCTCGACGGTCCGCCCGGCCACCCAGCGCTCCAGGCCGCGCCGCACCACTTCGACTTCGGGCAGCTCGGGCACGGGTTTCCTCCGGAAGGGTGCGGTGGCTCTCACGGCGAGCGTACCGGCCTTCCCGGCGGCGTCCGGAAACGGGTCCGCCCGCCCTCGCGGTGCGAGGGCGGGCGGGTGAAATCCGGAAGAAAGCGTCAGGCTCCGGGCGCCGGGTCGACGGGCGTCTGCGCCGCGATCCGCTCGTCCGCCGCGGTACGGATACCGCGCCACGCGGACTCCGCCGCCTGCTGTTCAGCTTCCTTCTTGCTGCGGCCGGTGCCGGTGCCGTACGAGACACCACCGACGCGAGCGGCAGCGGTGAAGGTCTTCTCGTGGTCCGGACCGGTCTCGGTGACCAGGTATTCCGGCACACCAAGACCTTCGGCTGCCGTGAGCTCCTGGAGACTGGTCTTCCAGTCCAGGCCGGCACCGAGGTTCGAGGACTTCTCGATGAGCGGGTCGAAGAGCCGGTGAACCAGCTCCGAGGCCGCGTCGAGGCCCTGGTCGAGGTAGACCGCGCCGATCACCGCTTCAAGGGTGTCGGCGAGGATGGACGCCTTGTCCCGGCCGCCCGTGCCCTCTTCGCCCCGGCCGAGCCGGATGAAGGAGCCGAGTTGGAGGCCGCGGCTGACCTCCGCAAGTGCACGCGAGTTGACTACCGCGGCCCGCAGTTTGGCCAGTTGGCCTTCCGGCAGATCGGGGTGGGTCGTATACAGCGTGTCCGTGACCACCAGGCCCAGCACTGAGTCCCCGAGGAACTCCAGCCGCTCGTTGGTGGGCAGACCGCCGTTCTCGTACGCGTACGAACGGTGGGTCAGCGCACGCACCAGAAGGGCGGACTCGAGGTGATACCCGAGCCGCCCTTCCAGAAGCGTGTGGGACGAGGCCGCGTTCTTACTGTCTGCCTGCTTCTCAGCGTTGGACAGCTCAGACATTGCGCCTCTCACCAGCCGCTCAGACCTCGAGGACCTGGCGCTTGTTGTAGGTGCCGCAGCTCGGGCACGCAATGTGCTGGAGCTTCGGCTCCTGGCAACGCTCACACGAAACCAAGGTGGGGACCGCAGCCTTCCACTGCGACCGGCGGTGGCGCGTGTTGCTGCGCGACATCTTCCGCTTCGGAACAGCCACGGCTACTTCTCCTGCTTCTCGGCGGCGCTCTGAACTCCGTCAGACGCAGTGCCGCTCATGTTGTCCTTCTCGACGCCCTGATCGGTGACGAGTCCTTGCAATGCCGCCCAACGGATGTCGACGGCGTCATGGTGGTGGTCCGGGTCGTCGTTCAGGCTGAGCCCGCAATCGGGGCACAGTCCGAGACAGTCCTCCCGGCACACCGGCTGCAGCGGCAGTGCGAGCACCACCACGTCGCGCAGCACGGGTTCGAGGTCGAACAAGCCGTCCTCGAGAAAGAGCGTGTCCTCGTCGTCCTCGGCGTCGTCGGCCGGCTCCGCCTTCGAGCGGATCCGGTCGTCGGCGTCAGGGTACGAGAACATCTCCTGGAAGTCCGCCTTGAGCTCGCTCTCGACGGCCTCCAGACACCTTACGCACTCCCCTGCGGCCATTCCACGGACGGTGCCTGTGACAAGCACCCCTTCCATGACCGACTCGAGGCGGAGCTTGATGTTCAGCCGGTTGCCTTCCGGCACTCCGATGACGCCGGCGAGACCGAGGTCCGCCGGTGCCGCGATCTCACGGGACAGCCGCAGCATGGCACCAGGACGCCGACCCAGCTCGTGCGTGTCGAACACGAGGGGGTTGTGGTGGTCGAGGCGGGTATTCAGGGCCGTTCCTGCTTTCACAAAATCACTGGAGACTGCTGAAGATCAAGAATTCCGCCACTCAAGGGCAGCATGGATCGCGGTGCATACGCGCGACCGAAGAGCCAGGATACCCGCCGCTTCGCCCTGAGCCCAATCCAGGCCCCGAGGAGCGCTCAGCGGCCCTGCTCGTACTGGCGCAGCTGCTCCAAGTTGATCATGCTCGTGTCGAAGAAGCTGGTCTCGTCCAGCGCCGCCTGCTGCTCCTGCGTGCCCTGCTGCGGCTGCTGGTAGCCCCCGTACGGGTCGGGCTGCTGCTCGTAGGAGACCGCGTAGGGGTCCGGCTGCTGGACCTGCTGGTAGTTCCCGTAGGGGTCCTGATAGCCGTAGGCGTCCTGCTGGACGGGCTGCTGGTAGGAGTACGTGTCGTACACCGGCTCCTGCTGCGGCTGGGCGTGGACCCGCGCCTGTGACTGCGCGGGGATCAGCGGCGCCTGCGGCTCGGCCAGGCCCGCCAGGAAGTCCGCGTCGCTCGCCGAGCGCGACTGCTGGATCCCGGCCGCGTCCTGGGCGGCCATGTGCGCGCCGAGGTCGTCGGTGGCCACCTGGCCGAGGAGCTTCTGCCGGCCCCGCCCGACGGCCTCCAGGGTCTTGGAGAGCACCGCCTCGAAGGTCGCCAGCTTGGTGTCCACGTACGCGTCCGCCTGCTCGCGCTGCGTCTGCGGGTCGTGGCTGCGCTCGGGCGCCTCCGCGTCGGGATAGCCCTGCTCGTCGAGCCCGGGTCCGCGGCCCAACAGCTTCTCGCGGCCGCGGTCCACGGAGCCGATGGTCTTGGTGAGCACGACCTCGAAGTTCGCGAGCTTGCTGTCGACGTAGTCGTCGGCCTCGGCCCGGATCTCCTCGGCCTCCCGGCGGGCCTCGCCCAGGATCCGGTCCGCCTCGTCCTGGGAGCGGCGCGCGACCTCGGTGTCGGAGATCAGCGAACCGCGCTGGGCGTGCGCCGACTCGATGATCCGCTCCGCCTCGCGGCGGGCCTCCTCGACCATCTGCTCCCGGCCGCCGATGAGCTCCTGAGCCTGCGCGAGCGAGCCCGGCAGGGCCCCGCGCACCTCTTCGAGCTGGGCGAGCAGCTCGGCGCGGTTGATCACGCACGAGGCCGACATGGGCATGGAGCGGGCACTGCCGACGGCCGCGACGATCTCGTCGAGCTTCTTCTGCACGTCCATGGGGGCTCGCACTCTCTCGGCCTCGGGCGGTTCCCGAGACGGACGGGACGACTTTAAGGCCACCGGGCCGGGACCCGGCAACGGCCGATGCCCTCTCAGCGGTCGGCCAGGCGCTCCATCAGCGCCGCGTGCACGTGCGCGGGCAGCAGGTGGGCGACGTCGCCGCCCCAGGCGGCCACTTCCTTGACCAGCGAGGAGGACAGGAAGCTGTAGGTGGGGTTGGTCGGGACGAAGAGCGTCTCGACGCCCGACAGCCCCATGTTCATCTGGGCCATCTGCAGCTCGTAGTCGAAGTCGCTGACGGCCCGCAGGCCCTTGACGATGGCCGGGATGTCCCGCTGCTTGCAGAAGTCGACGAGGAGTCCGTGGAAGGACTCGACCTCGATGTTGCCGTAGTCGGCGGTCGCCTCGCGGATCAGCTCGATCCGCTCGTCGACGGTGAACAGCCCCTGCTTGGACTGGTTGATCATCACGGCCACGTGGACCACGTCGTAGAGCCTGGAGGCCCTGCCGATGATGTCGAGGTGACCGTTGGTGATGGGGTCGAACGACCCCGGACAGACGGCGCGGCGCAACTGGATTCCCTCGCTCCCGGGTGCGGGCTTCATGACTCTTCGCCGGTGAAGGCGGCGCGACCGTACCAAAGGGTGCCTTCGCCGTACTTCCGGGACCGGAGCGGCTCGAAGCCCTCGGGCCACGGGAAGGCGCCGCTCCTCGTCCTGCGCTCCACGGTGACGAGCGCATCGCCGGTGAGCCAGCCATTGGACCGGAGTGTGAGCAGGATCTCGCGAAGATCGTCGTGCTCGACGTCGTACGGCGGGTCCAGGAAGACCACGTCGTACGGCTCCCCGTGCAGGGGGAGCGCCGCGATCTGCTCGGCCCTGCCGGCCCGGAATTCGGCGCCGGGCAGGCCGATGGCCTTGATGTTGTCCCGGATGGCCTTGGCCGCCTTGGCGTCGGGCTCGACCAGCAGCGCGTGGCCGGCGCCGCGGGAGAGCGCCTCCAGGCCGACGGCGCCGGAGCCCGCGTAGAGGTCGAGCACGCGGGCCCCCTCGACTCCGTGCAGCGACTCCCAGGTGGAGAACAGGCCTTCGCGCATCCGGTCCGAGGTCGGGCGGGTGCCGGTGCCGGGCGGTACGGCGAGGCGTCGCCCGCCGGCGCTTCCGGCGATCACGCGGGTCATCTGGGGTCCTTCGTGAGGCGAGCGGGGAGGTGGTGCAGGCCCTCAACGATAGGTCGTACCGCTCATCCCTTCTCCAGGTACTGCTCGCGCTCGGTGTCCAGCAGCGCCTCCAGGGCCGTCCGCAGGCCCGGCAGCCGCGCGAGCTCGGGGTCGGCGGCGACCACGCGGGTGGCCTCCTCGCGGGCTTGCGTGATGACCTCCTCGTCCTCGATGACCGCGAGCATGCGCAGCGAGGAGCGGACTCCGGACTGGGCCTGGCCGAGGACGTCGCCCTCACGGCGCTGCTCCAGGTCGATGCGGGAGAGCTCGAAGCCGTCCAGGGTGGCGGCGACGGCGGCGAGTCGGGCGCGGGCGGGGCTGGCCTCGTGCATCTCGCTGACCAGCAGGCACAGTCCGGGGGCGGAGCCGCGGCCGACGCGGCCGCGCAGCTGGTGGAGCTGGGAGACGCCGAAGCGGTCCGCGTCCATGATCACCATGACGGTGGAGTTCGGGACGTTCACCCCGACCTCGATGACGGTGGTGGCGACCAGCACCTTGACCTCGCCGGCGGTGAAGCGGCGCATGACGTCGTCCTTGTCGGCGGGGTCCATCCGCCCGTGCAGCACCTCGACGGACAGCCCGGCGAGGGGGCCGCGGGTGAGCTGCTCGGCGATCTCCAGCACCGCGAGCGGGGGCCGCTTGTCGCCGTCCTCCTCGGCCGCCTTCTTCTTGGCGTTCTTGCCGTTCTTCGCATCGTCCTCCCCGTCGCCGATGCGCGGGCAGACCACGTACGCCTGGTGGCCGTTCTCGACTTCCTCGCGGACCCGCTCCCAGGCCCGGGCCAGGAAGTGCGGCTTGTCCTTGGCGGGCACCACGTGGGTGGCGATCGGGGAGCGGCCGGCCGGCAACTGGTCCAGGACGGAGGTCTCCAGATCACCGAAGACGGTCATGGCGACCGTGCGCGGGATCGGGGTGGCGGTCATGACGAGCAGGTGCGGCGGCTGCTTGCCCTTGGAGCGCAGGGCGTCGCGCTGTTCCACGCCGAAGCGGTGCTGTTCGTCGACGACGACCAGGCCGAGGTCGTGGAACTGCACCTTGTCCTCGATCAGCGCGTGGGTGCCGATCACGATCCCGGCCTCGCCGGTGATCAGGTCGAGCAGCGCCTGACGGCGCGCGGGCATCCCCATGGAGCCGGTGAGCAGCACGACCTTGGTGCCCCGGTCGGAGCCGCCCAGCATCCCGCCCTCGGCGAGCTCGCCCATCATCTCGGTGATGGACCGGTGGTGCTGCTGAGCGAGCACCTCGGTGGGCGCGAGCATCGCGGCCTGCCCGCCGCAGTCCACGACGGCGAGCATCGCGCGCAGGGCGACCAGCGTCTTGCCGCTTCCGACCTCGCCCTGGAGAAGGCGGTGCATGGGGTGCTCGGTGGCGAGGTCGTCGAAGATCTCCTTCGAGACGGCCTGCTGGCCTTCGGTGAGGGTGAAGGGGAGCTTCACGTCGAAGGAGTCGAGGAGGCCGCCGGGCGCGGGGCGGCGCGGGACGGCCGGGAGCTGGGAGTCGGCGCGGCGGCGGCGGGCCAGGGCGACCTGGAGGACGAAGGCCTCGTCCCACTTCAGGCGCCCGCGGGCGTCCTCGATGTCGGCCTTGGTCGCAGGGCGGTGGATCTTCAGCAGGGCGTCGGTGAGCGGGACCAGCCCGCGGCCCTCGCGCAGAGCGCCGGGCAGCGGGTCCACGACCTCCTGGGCCCTGGGCAGCACCGCGTCCACGCACTTGGCGATCTTCCAGGACTCCAGCTTCGCGCAGGCCGGGTAGATGGGGATCAGCTGGTTCGCGAAGGCGGCCGCCGCGTCGGACTCGCCGGCCTCCGCGCCCAGCGGCTCGTAGGCGGGGTGGGCGAGCTGGAGCTTGTGGTTGAACTTCGAGACCTTGCCGGCGAACATCGCCCGGCTGCCGGGCAGCAGGTCCTTGTGCGGTTTGTGGACGCCCGACCCGAAGAAGACGAGCTGGAGCCGCCCGCTGCCGTCGGTGATGGTGACTTCGAGGCGTTTGCCGCCGCCGCGGCTGCCCTGGTAGGTCATCAGCCGCGCGTCGGCGACCTGCGCGACGACCGTGACGTGCTCGTCGATCTGGTCGGCGAGTTCGGCCAGGGAGGTCAGCTCGCCGCGCTCCGCGTACCGCCGGGGGTAGTGGTGGAGCAGGTCCAGGGCCGTGTGCAGGCCGAGCTGCTCGGCCAGCACCTTGGCGGTGGCGGGGCCGAGGGTCTTCTTGAGGTCTTCGTCGAGCGCGGGCACGTGTTCATTGCACACCATGGCGCCGACAACCCGGCTATTCCACCCCGATGAGCAGCGGCGCCGACCAGCGCCCGCCCCGGTAGGTCACGGTGTCGACGGCCAGGTGCCCGTGCTGGACGTACGCCTCCAGCCGCTCGGCCAGCGCGTCCGGGACCTCGGGTCCCAGGACCAGCGTGACGAGTTCGCCGCCGGATCCGAGCATCCGGGCCAGGACGGCTTCGGCGGTCTCGGGCAGGCCCTGGCCGATGACGGCCACGTCGCCGTCGATGAGCCCGAGCACGTCGCCGGCCTGGCAGATGCCGGCCGAGGTGAAGGACTGCCGTTCGGCGACGGCGAGTTCGCCGTAGCGGGTGGCTCCGGCGGCCGCGGTCATGGCGACCACGTCCTCGTCGAAGGTGCCGTCGGCGTCATGCACGGCGAGCGCGGCCAGGCCCTGGACCTCGGAGCGGGTGGGGATCACGGCGACCCGTACGCCGTCGGCGCGGGCCTGCTCGGCGGCGGCGGCCGCCACCGCCCGCAGTTCGGTGTCGTTCGGCAGCAGCACCACCTCGCGTGCGTGCGCCCGGCGGACGGCGGCGGCCAGTTCGGCGACGGCCGGCGGTCCGTCGGGCCGGGCGAGCACGGTGGTGGCGCCCGCCTCCTCGCACAGGCGGGCCAGTCCCTCGCCCTGGACCACGGCGACGACGGCCCGTTGGACGCGCTCGCCGCGGGCCCGCCGCCGCTCGTCGCCGAAGTGCGTGATGCGGATCCGGTACGGCCGCCCGGCGACCACGCCGGCCTCCACGGCCGCGCCGGGGTCGTCGACGTGCACGTGGACGTTCCACAGTTCGTCGCCGCCGACCACCACCAGGGAGTCGCCGAGTCGGTCGAGCCGCGTGCGCAGCCCCCCGACCGCCGCCTCGGAGGCCTCCAGCAGGTACACCACCTCGTACCCGGGCCCGCCGCCCTCCTGCGCGCAGGGCTCGGGCGGCCGCGGTACGGACACGGCCCGGCCGCGCACCGGCTCGGGGGCGGGCACCTGCCCGGACAGCGCCTGCCACAGGGCTCCGAGGACCGCGACCAGTCCGCAGCCCCCGGCGTCCACCACCCCGGCCCGGCCCAGTACGGCCAGCTGCCCGGGGGTCCGCTCCAGGGCCGCGCGGGCCCCGTCGTAGGCGGCCCGGGCCACGTCGGCGGCGGTCCCGGCGTCAGCCTCGGCGATGACGGCGGCCTGCGCGGCGGCGGCGGCGACGGTGAGCATCGTGCCCTCCACCGGGTGCGCGACGGCCTGGTACGCCTCCTCGGCGGCCCGGTCCAGCGCCTGCGCGAGCAGGCTCGCCGGCCCGCGACCGGCGGGCTCGTCACCGAGTACGTCGGCGACTCCGCGCAGCAGCTGCGCGAGGATCGTCCCGGAGTTGCCCCGGGCGCCTATGAGGGCGCCGTGCGCGAAGGCCCGTACGGCCCGGGGCAGGGAGGCTTCCGCTGTGCCGTCCGTCACTCCGGCGAAGGCTTCCCCGAGCTCCCGGTCGGCCGATTCGGCGGTCAGGTAGAGGTTGGTTCCGGTGTCCGCGTCCGCGACGGGGTAGACGTTGATCGCGTCGATGTCCTCGCGGGCCCGGCCCAGTGCGGCCAGGGCCAGCGAGCTCCAGGTGCGCACCGCTTCGGCGTCGAGGGCGTCGAGGGGGTACGGCTGAGGCTCGTGCGCCACCGGGCGTTCCTCCTTGTGCGGGCCAGGGTTCACCGCAGGGTAACGAAGGACTGCCGGGGAGGCGGGACCCCGGGGCGGGGGTGGCGGCGGCCATGGTAGTTTTCTTGGACCGAGGCAGGCGTTGTATGCTGCTCCGGTTGCCCGATGAGAGTCGGGCCATTCCTCCGGCAAACCACTTCAGACTCCCTGATTCCGGTGCGCCGGAATTCACTGTAAGTGCATCTGAAGTCTTTGGAGTGACCTGTGGCTGCCAACTGCGACGTTTGCGCCAAGGGGCCGAGCTTCGGCAACAGCATTTCCCACTCGCACCGCCGCACCTCGCGTCGCTGGAACCCGAACATCCAGCGCGTCCGTGCCGTGGTCAATGGGACGCCGAAGCGCCTCAACGCCTGCACCTCGTGCATCAAGGCCGGCAAGGTCTCGCGCTGACGCCTCCCGTCGTAGCGCAGCCCTTTCCGGTTGCTGAGAAGGCCGGTCCACCTGGTGGGCCGGCCTCTTGCTTTGCCTGATCGAACCTGTGGGGCCTGCCTCACCTCGTGAACTCACGCGGTGAAGCAGGCCCTACAGGCGTTTCAGCGCCAACGCCACGCGTGGTCGACCGGTCCGATGCCCGCGCCCAGCGCGAAACCGGCCGCGATGGCGCCCGTGACGTACTCCTTGGCCGCCGTGACCGCTTCCGGGACCTCCAGGCCCTTCGCCAGGCCCGCCGTGATCGCGCTGGCCAGGGTGCAGCCGGTGCCGTGCGTGTGCCGGTTGCCGTGGCGGGGGGCGCGCAGCCAGTGCTCGGCGGTCCCGTCCGTCAGCAGGTCCACGGCCTCGCCCCCGTGCGCGGCGAGGTGGCCGCCCTTGATCAGCACCCACGCGGGCCCGTACGCGAGGACGGCGTCGGCGGCCCGGCGCATGTCGTCCTCGCCCTCCACGACGACGCCGGTGAGCTGGGTCACCTCGTCGAGGTTCGGGGTCGCCACGGTGGCCCGGGGCAGCAGTTCCCCGCGTACGGCGTCCAGCGCCGTGGCGGCGAGCAGCGCGTCCCCGTGCTTGGAGACTCCGACCGGGTCCACGACGGCCGGGGCACGGGTCCCGGCCAGCAGCTCGGCGACGGTTTCCACGAGTTCGGCGCTGGACAGCATGCCCGTCTTCACGGCCTGGACGCCGATGTCGTCCACCACGGCCCTGTACTGGCCCCTGACGGCCTCGGCGGGCAGTTCCCAGACGCCTTTGACGCCCAGCGAGTTCTGCGCGGTCACAGCGGTCACCACGCTCATCCCGTGGACCCCGAGCGCGAGCATCGTCTTGAGGTCGGCCTGGATGCCCGCGCCGCCGCCGGAGTCGGATCCGGCGACGGTCAGGCACAGCGGCGGGTGCGGGCGGCCTGGGGGGGCCCCGGTCAACGCGGGGACTCCTCGGCGGCCTGGTCGCCGCCGAAGTGGTCCCAGCCGCCGGTGCTGGTCCAGGGGGCGCCGTCCACGGTCACCTGGGGCAGCGCGGAGCGGTTCTGCACCTCCCCGATCACCTTCCAGCGGGCGGGGAGCTTCACGTCGGGCGGGAAGGTGGCCACGATGGCGTGGTCCTCTCCCCCGGTGAGGACCCACTGGAGCGGGTCCACTCCGACGGCCTGCCCGATGTCGTGCATCTGCGTCGGGATGTCGACGGCCGCCGAGCGCAGGTCGATCCGTACCTTGCTGGCCTCGGCGATGTGCCCGAGGTCGGCGATCAGGCCGTCGCTGACGTCGGTCATGGCGGTGGCGCCGAGCCCGGCGGCCGCGGGGCCCGCGTGGTAGGGCGGCTCGGGGCGCCGGTGGGCCTCCACGAAGGCCCGCGGCGAGCGGAAGCCGCGCGAGAGCACCGCGAAGCCGGCCGCGGACCAGCCGAGCCAGCCGGTGACCGCCACGACGTCGCCGGGCTGGGCGCCGGAGCGCAGCACGGGCTCGCGGTTGCGCAGGTCGCCGAGGGCGGTGATGGCGACGGTGATGGTGTCGCCGCGGACCACGTCCCCGCCGACCACCGCCGCGCCGGCGACCTGGCACTCGTCGCGGATGCCGTCCATCAGCTCGGTGGGCCAGGTGACCGGCAGCTCGGCCGGGACGACGAGGCCGAGCAGCAGCGCGGTCGGCACCGCGCCCATGGCGGCGATGTCCGCGAGGTTCTGCGCGGCGGCCTTGCGGCCGACGTCGTAGGCGGTGGACCAGTCGCGGCGGAAGTGCCGGCCCTCCAGCAGGATGTCCGTGCTCGCCACGACCCGCCGGTCGGGGGCCGACACGACCGCGGCGTCATCGCCCGGTCCGAGCCGGACCGCCGGGGTGGTGGTGAGCCGTGAGGTGAGCTCTCGAATGAGCCCGAACTCCCCCAGCTCGCCCACAGTGCCCTTCATCGCTGTGCCCCTTCTTGCCCAGTCCGCTTGCGGTCGCGAGCCGTCACAGCTCTGGGTACCGTCAACAGATACGTCAACTTCTGCTCTTCGTACGCCCCGCTGTGCGTGGAGCCGGACCCGCGGGTCTCCCCGCGGCGCTCGGCGACGCGGTACCGTGGCGTCCCTTCTTCCCCGGGCCCACCCGTGATCCCCGGGCCCACCCGAAGGGTAGGGGAAATGATCCTCGTGGCCGCCCTGGAGGTTCCGTGGTACAGGCGTACATCCTCATCCAGACCGAGGTGGGCAAGGCGTCGTTCGTCGCCGAGTCCATCGCGCAGATCGCGGGGGTGATCCAGGCCGAGGACGTGACGGGCCCGTACGACGTGATCGTGCGCGCCCAGGCCGACACCGTGGACGAACTCGGCCGCATGGTCGTGGCCAAGGTCCAGCAGGTGGAGGGGATCACCCGCACCTTGACCTGCCCGGTGGTCCATCTGTAGCCCCCGTCTACTCTTGGCCGGTGATGTCACGACACCGCCGGCCCTTCTCTCTGCTCGCCGCACTGACCGCGCTGGCCGCTCCGGCGGCCCTCGCGGGCTGTTCGCCGGGTGGTTCCGAAGCCCGTGTGAATCCGCCGTCCGCTCCGCCCGCCAAGGTCGCGGACTTGTGTGCGGCGCTGCACAAGGAGCTCCCCGCGACGGTGTCCGGCCTGGACCGGACCCCGGCGGTTCCGGCGTCCGATCTGACCGCCGCGTGGGGCGGCTCGGCGATCGTACTGCGGTGCGGTATCGCCAGACCCGAGAAGATGGCGGACGAGGCGCAGGACGGCATCGACGTGAACGGTGTCGGCTGGCTCCTGGAGAAGCTGGACGACGGCGGCTTCCGGTTCACCACCGGGACGCGGCTGGCGTACACGGAGGTCCGGGTCGACAAGGAGCATGCCACGGATGCAGGCATGCTGGTGGGCCTGTCCGCCGCGATCGCCAAGACCGTTCCGAAGGGCATCTCCTCGTACTGAGGCCCGCGGCGGCGTACGGGTTTCGCACCCGCCCGCCGCCCGCCGCTCACAAGGACCGCCCGCCGGCCACCCTTTTCAGGGCGGGCGGCGGGCGGTCCTTGTGCGTACGGGAGAACGCGCGGCCCAGGGCCTAGGCCCTAGCGCAGCCCGGTGGAGCGGCGCAGGGCGGCCTGGATCAGGCAGTCCACCAGCTCCGGGTACTCGATGCCCGACTCCTGCCACATCCGCGGGTACATGGAGATCGGGGTGAAGCCCGGCATCGTGTTGATCTCGTTGATGACGAAGGTGCCGTCCTCGGTGAGGAAGAAGTCGGCGCGCACCAGGCCCTCGCAGGACGCGGCGTCGAAGGCCTCGATCGCGAGCTTCTGCACCTCGGCGGTCTGCTCCGCGGTGAGCGGGGCCGGCACGATTCCGGAGGCGGAGTCGATGTACTTCGCCTCGAAGTCGTAGAAGTCGTGGCTGGAGACCGGCGGGATCTCGGCGGGCACGCTCGCGCGCGGCCCGTCCTCGAACTCCAGGACCCCGCACTCGATCTCGCGGCCGCGCAGCAGCGCCTCCACGATGATCTTCGGGTCGTGGCGGCGGGCCTCGCGGATGGCGGCGTCCAGCCCGGAGGCGTCGTCGACCTTGGTGATGCCGATCGAGGAGCCGGCCCGCGCGGGCTTGATGAACAGCGGCCAGCCGTGCTCGCCGGCGAAGTCCGTGATGCGGGCGAGGGCGCCCTCGCGGTCGTTCTCCCACTCGCGGGGGCGGATGGTCACGTACGGGCCGACGCGCAGCCCGAAGGACGTGAAGACCCGCTTCATGTAGTCCTTGTCCTGGCCGACGGCCGAGGCGAGGACGCCCGAGCCGACGTACGGGACGCCGGAGAGCTCCAGGAGGCCCTGGAGCGTGCCGTCCTCGCCGTACGGGCCGTGCAGGACGGGGAAGACGACGTCGACCTCGCCCAGGGCCTTGGGGACGGCGCCGGGCTCGGTGTAGACGACCTCGCGGCTGGCCGGGTCGACGGAGAGCACCACGGCGCCGTACTCGGAGTCCGCGAGCTGCTCGACGTTCGGGAGCTGCCGGTCGGCGATGGCCATCCGGGAGGGCTCGTCGGCGGTCAGCGCCCACCGGCCGTCCGTGGTGATGCCGATGGGCAGCACCTCGTACTTGGAGCGGTCGATCGAGCGCAGGACGGCGCCCGCGGTGACGACCGAGATGGCGTGTTCCGAGCTGCGGCCGCCGAACACGACGGCCACGCGGGGCTTGCGGCCCTGCTGCTCAGGGGTCTGGGGGAGGTTCTCGCTGCTCATATCGCCACGAGGGTACCCGCTCGGACGTCCGGAAAGCAGTCAGCGCCGTTCCGGTTTGGCGCTGCGCCCCATGAGTTCCTTGAGGGCGACCAGGGTGGGCTTGCCGTGGTGGACGATGTCGACGACGGTGTCGGTGATCGGCATGTCGACCCCGTGGCGGCGGGCCAGATCGGCCACGGACTGGCAGGACTTGACGCCCTCGGCGGTCTGCTTGGTGACCGCGATGGTCTCCTCCAGGGTCATCCCGCGGCCGAGGTTGGTGCCGAAGGTGTGGTTCCGGGAGAGCGGCGAGGAGCAGGTGGCGACGAGGTCGCCGAGGCCCGCGAGGCCGGAGAAGGTGAGCGGGTCGGCGCCCATCGCCAGGCCCAGGCGGGTGGCTTCGGCGAGGCCCCGGGTGATGAGCGAGCCCTTGGTGTTGTCGCCGAGGCCCATGCCGTCCGCGATGCCGACGGCCAGGCCGATGACGTTCTTGACGGCGCCGCCGAGCTCGCAGCCGACGACGTCGGTGCTCGTGTACGGGCGGAAGTACGGGGTGTGGCAGGCGGCCTGGAGGCGCCGGGCGACTGCTTCGTCCACGCAGGCGACCACGGATGCGGCGGGCTGCCGGGCGGCGATCTCGCGGGCCAGGTTGGGGCCGGTGACGACGGCGACGCGGCCGGCGGGGACCTTGGCCACCTCTTCGATGACCTCGCTCATCCGCTTGGCGGTGCCGAGTTCGACGCCCTTCATCAGGGAGACGAGCACGGTGTCGGGGGCGAGCAGCGGCGCCCAGTCGGCGAGGTTGCCGCGCAGGGTCTGGGAGGGGACGGCGAGGACGGTGAAGTCGGCGCCCGCCGCGGCCTCGGCCGGGTCGGTGGTGGCGCGGATGTTCGCGGGGAGTTCGACGCCGGGCAGGTAGTCCGGGTTGGTCCGGCTGTCGTTGACGGCGTCGGCGAGCTCCTGGCGGCGGCCCCACAGGACCACCTCGCAGCCGGCGTCGGCGAGCACCATGGCGAAGGCCGTGCCCCAGGAGCCGGTTCCGAATACGGCTGCCTTCACGGGACGTGTCACTTGTTGCCCTCCCCCGCGGCTTTGCGCCGCTGTTCCGCCCTGGCCTTGCGATGGTCGTACGGCTGCGCGGGCGCCTTCTCTCCCCGCAGCTCCTCCAGCAGCCCGGTGACGGCCGCCATGATGACTTCGGTGACGTCCTTGAGCACGTCCGGGGTGGGTTCCCGGTCGTAGTACTCGGAGAGGTCCACGGGCGGTCCGGCGAGGACCTGGAGGGTTTTGCGCGGGAACAGGCTGAGCTTGTTCTCCTTGGCGTAGGGCGGCATCGCGAGGTTCGCGCCCCACTGGGCCACCGGGATGACGGGGGCCTTGGTCATGAGTGCCACGCGTGCGGCGCCGGTCTTGCCGGCCATCGGCCACATGTCGGGGTCGCGGGTGAGGGTGCCTTCCGGGTAGAAAGCGACGCATTCCCCCTTCTCGATCGCATCCACGGCCGCCCGGAATGCGTCCAGGGCGTTGGTGGACTCCCGGTAGACGGGGATCTGGCCGGATCCGCGCAGGATCGCGCCGACAATCGGGACGTCGAAGAGGGCCGCCTTGCCGAGCAATCGGGGCACCCGGCCGGTGTTGTACTGGAAGTGCGCGTAGGACAGCGGGTCCAGATACGAGTTGTGATTGACGGCGGTGATGAATCCGCCCTCGGCCGGAATATGTTCCGTTCCCCGCCAGTCCCGCTTGAACAGCACTACCAGCGGCGGTTTCGCGATGGCCGCCGCAAGGCGGTACCAGAAGCCGATTCTGCGGCGGGACACTCGGACACCTTCCTCTAGGACCGGTGCGCGGCTTGGGCGCCTCGGGGCCGGACAAGTGTCGCCCCGGGTCCGGTCTCTGTCGAGAACACCGTACGCCCCGCACACCCGGGTCAGGCCCCGGGTCGCCCGGCATGAGGTGACAATGGGCCCACGCATGACCAGGTCATGACCCGCGCATGGTCTGCGCGGCCTCGCGAGCACAACCGGAGGGAAGGGGTCCGTCACGAACGCCGTCTGGAGTCTGGTGGTTCCGCTGAAGCCCTTGGCGGTGGCCAAGAGCCGTCTCGCGGAGGCCGTCGGCGGATCCCGGCCGGGGCTGGCCCTGGCGTTCGCGCTGGACACCGTCGCGGGGGCGCTGGCCTGCGCGGCGGTCGCCGATGTGGTGGTCGTCACGGACGACCCCGCGGCCGGGGCGGAACTGGCGCGGCTGGGGGCGCGGATCGTGCCGGATTCCCCGGCGGCCGGGCTCAACGCGGCACTGGCCCACGGGGCACGGGAGATACGTACGGGCAGGCCGGGGGCGGCGGTGGCCGCGATGAATGCCGACCTGCCGGCGTTGCGGCCGCCCGAATTGCTACGCGTGCTCGAAACCGCATCGGTATTTCCCCGGGCATTTCTGGCGGATGCGGCGGGAATCGGGACGACCTTGCTTTCCGCTGCTCCGGACGTGGAATTGACACCCTCGTTCGGCGGCCCGTCACGGGCCCGCCATTCGGCGTCGGGGGCGGTGGAAATGGCCTTGGAAGGCGTCGACAGCGTGCGCCGGGACGTGGACACGGCGGCGGATCTGCGGACGGCCCTCACCCTCGGCGTGGGGCCCCACACGGCCCGATACAGTGCCCGTATGCAGGCGACCGCGTACACGTACGACTCCCAGACCCGCAGCGGCAGTGTGCTGCTGGACGACGGCACCCCGGTGCCCTTCGAGGCCCCGGCGTTCGACGCGGGCGGCCTGCGGCTGCTGCGCCCCGGGCAGCGGGTCCGGATCGAGACGGACGGCGAGGGCGCGGGCCTGCGGATCACCCTGGTGACGCTGCTGACGTTCTGACTTCCCCCGCCGCGGCCTTCCCCGCCACGGCCTTCAAGGCCGCGGGCTTGGCGGCCGCGACCTGCGCTAACGCACCGCGGGCCGGCTTCCCCGAGGTGGGGAAGCCGGCCCGGCGCGTGAACTCCTGCCCTACTTGGTCTTGCGGGCGGTGGCCTTCTTCGCGGTGGCCTTGCGCGTCGCCGTCTTCTTGGCGGGCGCCTTCGTCGCGGCGGTGGCCTTCTTGGCCGCCGGAGCGGTCTTCTTCGCGGTGGCGGTGGCCTTCTTCGCCGTCGCCGCGGCCTTCTTGACGGTCGCCTTCTTGGCCGCGGGCGCGGCCTTCTTCGCCACGGCGGTCTTCGCGGCCGTCTTCTTGGCGGTGGTGGCGACCTTCTTGGCCGTGACCTTCTTGGCGACCGCGGTCTTGGCAGCCGCCTTCTTGGCGGTGGTGGCCTTCTTCGCCGCGGCCTTCTTCACCGTGGCGGCGGCGGCGGAAGAGCCACCCGTGAGGCTGCCCTTGGGTGCCTTCTTCACCGACACCTCGCCGCCCTTGGGCAGCTTCTTGGTGCCGGCGACCAGATCCTTGAACCCCTGGCCCGCACGGAAGCGGGGAACCGAGGTCTTCTTGACCCGGACGCGCTCACCCGTCTGCGGGTTGCGTGCGTAGCGGGCCGGGCGGTCGACCTTCTCGAACGAGCCGAAGCCCGTGACCGAGACCCGGTCGCCCGCGACGGTCGCGCGGACGATGGCGTCCAGTACCGCGTCGACAGCGTCCGCGGCCTGCTGACGGCCGCCCAGCTTGTCGGCAATCGCTTCTACGAGCTGCGCCTTGTTCAACGTCTTCCCCTTCGGAGACTTCGCCAGAACGAATGTGTTCAAGCTTATTTCGCACGTTAGGCGGATATATACCGCAAATCAAACACGAAACGGGCTTATCACCCTAGTGCCGCAACGCTGTAGGCCGTTACGGAGTTCCTTCGCATCAGTCGCCTTCAGGGAATCGACCCTCGTCGAGGTCCTTCATCAACCTGTCCAGGCGCCTTGCCGCATCGGCGAGATCATGCTTCGCCGCAGCCGTGACGACCAACAGCTTCCGGGACAGCGCCATCCTTACGCCCTCCGGGACTTGCAGTTCGCGCACCCTTGTGTGTGCTTCTTTCAATCGGTCCGCGACGAGTTCGTAGAGCTCAAGTTGACTGTCGCGTTCCATGCACAGATTGTGCCATCTGGGGCGAGTTGTCGCCTCACGGGGCCTCAACACACAGCTGTGCCCCCTGCCGGAAGGCAGGGGGCACAGTGTTGGCGATGTGATCACCCTAGGGTGAATAAGCCCTGATCAGGCCGGAATCACGCCTGAATCGTGCGCGGCTTGAAGGTGGGCCGGCCGCTTTCGTAAATGGCGATGTCCGCTTCGTTCTGAAGGGTGAGCGAGATGTCGTCCAGACCCTCCAGCAGCCGCCAGCGGGCATTGTCGTCGAGTTCGAACTCCGCGACGACGCCTTCGGCTCGAACCTGGCGGTCGACCAGGTCGACCGTGATCTCGGCGGTGGGGTCGGCCTCGGTCAGCTTCCACAGCCGCTCGACGGTCTCCTGGGGCAGGACGACGGTCAGCAGACCGTTCTTCAGCGAGTTGCCGCGGAAGATGTCGGCGTAGCGGGAGGAGATGACCGCCTTGAAGCCGAAGTTCTGCAGGGCCCAGACGGCGTGTTCGCGCGAGGAGCCGGTGCCGAAGTCGGGACCGGCGACCAGGACGGTCGCACCCTCGCGCTCCGGACGGTTCGTGATGAACTCCGGGTCCTTGCGCCAGGCCTCGAAGAGCCCGTCCTCGAACCCGTCGCGGGTGATCTTCTTCAGCCAGTGGGCCGGGATGATCTGGTCGGTGTCGACGTTGCTGCGGCGCAGCGGGACGGCCCGGCCGGTGTGGGTGGTGAAGGCTTCCATCGTTCTCAGACTCCGGCGGTCGCGGTGGCGTCGGACAGGTCGGCGGGCGAGGCCAGGTGGCCCAGCACCGCGGTGGCGGCGGCCACCTGCGGGGAGACCAGGTGGGTGCGCCCGCCCTTGCCCTGCCGGCCCTCGAAGTTGCGGTTGGAGGTGGACGCGGAGCGCTCACCAGGCGCCAGTTGGTCGGGGTTCATGCCCAGACACATCGAGCAGCCCGCGTGCCGCCATTCGGCGCCGGCCTCCTTGAAGACCTTGTCCAGGCCCTCCGCCACGGCCTGCAGGGCGACCCGGACGGAGCCCGGGACGACCAGCATCCGTACGCCGTCGGCGACTTTGCGGCCCTCGATGATGCCGGCGACGGCGCGCAGGTCCTCGATGCGGCCGTTGGTGCAGGAACCTACGAAGACGGTGTCGACCTTGATGTCGCGCAGCGGCTGCCCGGCGGTCAACCCCATGTACTCCAGGGCCTTTTCGGCGGCGTGGCGCTCCGAAGCGTCCTCGTACGAAGCAGGGTCGGGGACGTCGGCCGACAGCGGCGCGCCCTGGCCCGGGTTGGTGCCCCAGGTGACGAACGGGGACAGCGTGGTGCCGTCGATGACGACCTCGGCGTCGAAGACCGCGTCCTCGTCGGTGCGCAGGGTCTTCCAGTACGCGACCGCCGCGTCCCAGTCCTCGCCCGCCGGGGCGTGGTCGCGGCCCTGGAGGTAGTCGAAGGTGGTCTGGTCGGGGGCGATCATGCCCGCGCGGGCGCCGGCCTCGATCGACATGTTGCAGATGGTCATGCGGGCTTCCATCGACAGCTGCTCGATGGCCTTGCCGCGGTACTCCAGGATGTAGCCCTGGCCGCCGCCGGTGCCGATCTTGGCGATGATCGCCAGGATCAGGTCCTTGGCGGTGACGCCGTCGGCCAGCGCGCCGGTGACGGTGATCGCCATCGTCTTGGGGCGGGCCAGGGGCAGCGTCTGGGTCGCCAGCACGTGCTCGACCTGGCTCGTGCCGATGCCGAAGGCCAGCGCGCCGAAGGCGCCGTGCGTGGAGGTGTGCGAGTCGCCGCAGACCACCGTGGTGCCCGGCTGGGTCAGGCCCAGCTGCGGCCCCACGACGTGGACGACACCCTGCTCCACGTCGCCCAGCGAGTGCAGGCGTACGCCGAACTCCGCGCAGTTCGCCCGCAGCGTCTCGAGCTGGGCCCGGGAGACCGGATCCGCGATCGGCTTGTCGATGTCGATCGTGGGGGTGTTGTGGTCCTCGGTCGCGATGGTGAGGTCGAGACGGCGGACCTTGCGGCCGGCCTGGCGCAGACCCTCGAAGGCCTGCGGGCTGGTCACCTCGTGCAGCAGGTGCAGATCGATGAAGAGGAGATCGGGCTCGCCCTCCGCGCGCCGGACGACATGGTCGTCCCAGACCTTCTCCGCGAGTGTCCTACCCATCGCTTTCCCTCCGGCCGGCCGGTTGTGCCGGCGCTTCATAGAGATCTTGTGCGCCTGATCGCCCGTACCCCACGTCCCGGACGACGGCTCGGACCCAGTGGTTCGTGGACCCGCACATACAGACTCGCTCGTTCTTGGAAAAATTGAACTTGCGTTTCACAGTGTGAGACGCGAATATCGTTTCATGGACAACTCTAGCGGCGTCGGCGTTCTCGACAAGGCAGCTCTGGTATTGAGCGCACTGGAGTCCGGTCCGGCCACCCTCGCCGGGCTGGTCGCGGCGACAGGGCTCGCACGACCCACGGCACATCGCCTTGCCGTGGCACTGGAACACCACCGGATGGTGGCGAGGGACATGCAGGGCCGGTTCATCCTCGGACCGCGGCTGGCGGAGCTCGCCGCCGCGGCCGGCGAGGACCGCCTGCTGGCCACGGCCGGACCGGTGCTCACCCACCTCCGGGACGTGACGGGAGAGAGCGCGCAGCTCTACCGGCGTCAGGGCGACATGCGCATCTGCGTGGCGGCCGCCGAGCGGCTGTCGGGCCTGCGGGACACCGTCCCGGTGGGCTCCACGCTTCCGATGAAGGCCGGCTCGGCCGCGCAGATCCTGATGGCCTGGGAGGAGCCCGAGCGGCTCCACCGCGGCCTGCAGGGCGCGCGCTTCACGGCGACGGCGCTCTCGGGCGTACGGCGCCGCGGCTGGGCGCAGTCGATCGGCGAGCGGGAGCCCGGCGTGGCCTCCGTATCGGCACCGGTGCGCGGCCCCTCGAACCGGGTGGTGGCCTCCGTGTCGGTCTCCGGACCGATCGAGCGCCTGACCCGGCACCCGGGGCGCATGCACGCCCAGGCCGTCATCGACGCGGCGGCCCGCCTGACCGAGGCCCTGCGCCGCTCCAGCTGACCTTCCGACCTCCCACCACTCCCCCGGGCCCGGGGGCGCGCACGACGCCGCACACGTCCGAACGCGCGCCTTCGGGCCCATACTTGTGCGCCTTGTCCGTGAAACGAAGAAGAGGCCCTCCGCGATGAACGCGGAAGGCCTCTCCTGTGCGTACCCCCGACCGGATTCGAACCGGCGCTACCGCCTTGAGAGGGCGGCGTGCTAGGCCGCTACACAACGGGGGCTAGCTGCTACTGCGGTACTGCGCTGGGCTACCAGGACTCGAACCTAGAATAAGAGAACCAGAAACTCTCGTGTTGCCAATTACACTATAGCCCACAGGTCTAGACCAGCTAGACACCGTACCCCCGACCGGATTCGAACCGGCGCTACCGCCTTGAGAGGGCGGCGTGCTAGGCCGCTACACAACGGGGGCCCTAGCGATCCTGCATCAAAACATCCGGGTGCGACCCTGGAGATCTCGCGGGAAGGATCTGTACCCCCGACCGGATTCGAACCGGCGCTACCGCCTTGAGAGGGCGGCGTGCTAGGCCGCTACACAACGGGGGCAAGCACTGCGTTACTGCTGAACTGCGCTGGGCTACCAGGACTCGAACCTAGAATAAGAGAACCAGAAACTCTCGTGTTGCCAATTACACTATAGCCCACCAAAACGCAAGACCCTGAGGGACTTTCGTTCGGTTAGCGTCTCCGGCCCGGCCTTTCGGCCCGAGCGGGCGGCGCAGAAAGAACATTACCGGATGGCTGACCGTGCTCCAAAACGGGTATCCCCGGCCAGCACCTGCGGGAGCCGGTCGAGTCCGGCGATCCGGTGCACTCCGTCCGGTCCCGGCCCGCGCTCCCCGTCGCGGTCGAGCCAGACGGCCGTCAGTCCGGCGTCACGGGCACCGCGCGCGTCGATCTCCGGCTGGTCCCCCACGTAGACCACTTCCCCGGGCTCCAGCCCCATCTCGGCGCACGCGGCGAGGAAGGCGCCGGCCTCGGGCTTGCTGACGCCCAGCTCCACGGCGCACACGAGGACCTCGAAGCGGTCGCGCAGGCCCAGGTGGCGCAGCTTGGGGTCCTGGTTGGCCACGGAGGAGTTGGAGAGCACCCCGTGCCGGTAGCCGCCGGCCAGGGCGTCCAGTACGGGCACCACGTCGGGGAACAGCTCCCAGGCGGCCTGGTAGTGCTCGACGTACCGCCCGAACCAGTCGTCGGCCTGCGCGTCGCTCAGCGCGGGCGCCCCGAGGAACTCCCGCACCCGGTCCCGGCGCTGCCCCTGGAAGGTCCCCTCCCCGGCGGCGAAGCGCTCCCAGTGCCGGTCGGTGATGCGCCGCCAGAGCGCGAGCGCCTCGCTCGCGGTCCCGTACCGCTCGGCCAGCCCCTCGTCGGCGAGGTGCGCCGCGAGCCCGGCCCGGTCGGCCCCGGTGTAGTCGAACAGGGTGTCGTCGATGTCCCACAGCACCGCGCGTATCGCCATACGGCCGACCCTACGCCGCGGCCCCGTCGGGCACGGGCACGACGGGGAAGTCGGGCCGAAAACGCCGCAGGGGCGGCCGCCGGAGGTCCGGTGGCCGCCCCTGCGGGGCGTGCGGGTGCGCGTACGCGCCGTGCGCTTACGCGGCGAGCTTCGCCAGGGTCGCGTCGATGCGGGACAGGGAGCGGTCCTTGCCCAGGATCTCCAGGGACTCGAAGAGCGGGAGGCCGATCGTGCGGCCGGTGACCGCGACGCGGACCGGAGCCTGGGCCTTGCCGAGCTTGAGGCCGTGGGTCTCGCCGGCGGTCAGGACCGCCTGCTTGAGGGACTCGGGGTCCGACCAGTCGGCGGCGGACAGGTTCTCGCGGGCCGTCGTCAGCAGGGCCGCCGGGTCGCCCTTCATCGCCTTGTCCCACGAGGCCTGGTCCTCCACCGGCTCCTTCAGGAACAGGAAGTCGACGTTGGCCGTGATGTCAGACAGGACCGTGACGCGGGTCTGGGCGTAGGGCGCGATGCGCTCCCAGGCCGCGGCGTCGAAGTCCTCGGGGGCCCAGTTGGCGTGCGGGGCCGTCAGCCACGGGGCGCAGGCGTCCGCGAAGGCCTTCGGGTCCAGCATGCGGATGTGGTCCGCGTTGATCGACTCGGCCTTCTTGAGGTCGAAGCGCGCCGGGTTCGCGTTGACGTCCGGAATGTCGAACTTCGCGACCATCTCATCGATCGAGAAGATGTCCTGGTCCTTGGAGAAGGACCATCCCAGCAGCGAGAGGTAGTTCAGCAGGCCCTCGGGCAGGAAGCCGCGCTCGCGGTACAGGTTGAGGGAGGCCTCGGGGTCGCGCTTGGAGAGCTTCTTGTTGCCCTCGCCCATCACGTACGGCAGGTGGCCGAAGGCGGGGGTGGTCTTGGCGACGCCCAGCTCGATCAGCGCCTTGTACAGGGCGATCTGGCGGGGGGTCGAGGAGAGCAGGTCCTCGCCGCGCAGGACGTGGGTGATCTCCATGAGCGCGTCGTCGACCGGGTTGACCAGCGTGTACAGCGGGGCGCCGTTGGCCCGGAGGATGCCGAAGTCCGGCACGTTGTCCGGGGTGAAGGTCAGCTCGCCGCGGACGAGGTCCGTGAAGGTGATCGGCTCCTCGGGCATCCGGAAGCGGACGATGGAGGAGCGGTGCTCGCCCTGGTACGCCTCGACCTGCACGGTGGTCAGCTCGCGGCAGTGGCCGTCGTAGCCGGAGGGCTTGCCGGCCGCGCGGGCGGCGGCGCGGCGCGCGTCGAGCTCCTCGGTGGTGCAGTAGCAGTGGTACGCGTAACCGCCGTCGAGCAGCTTCTGCGCGACATCCTTGTAGATGTCCATGCGCTCGGACTGGCGGTACGGGGCGTGCGGGCCGCCGACCTCGGGACCCTCGTCCCAGGTGAAGCCGAGCCAGCGCAGCGAGTCGAGCAGCTGCCCGTACGACTCCTCGGAGTCGCGGGCCGCGTCGGTGTCCTCGATGCGGAAGACGAACGTACCGCCGTGGTGGCGGGCGAACGCCCAGTTGAAGAGGGCCGTGCGGACCAGGCCCACGTGGGGGTTGCCGGTCGGGGACGGACAGAAACGTACGCGGACGTTCGCGTTAGCCACGCTTGATCACCTTGTTGGTGAGAGTGCCGATGCCTTCGATGGTGACGGCGACCTCGTCGCCGACGTTGAGGGGGCCGACTCCGGCCGGGGTCCCCGTGAGGATGACGTCGCCCGGGAGCAGCGTCATGGCCTCGGTGATGTGCACGATCAGGTCCTCGATGGAGCGGATCATCTGACTGGTGCGGCCGAGCTGGCGCTGTTCGCCGTTGACGGTGCACTGGATGGTCAGGTCGCTCGGGTCGAGGTCGGTCTCGATCCAGGGGCCGAGGGGGCAGGCGCTGTCGAAGCCCTTGGCGCGGGCCCACTGCTTCTCGCGCTGCTGGACGTCGCGCGCGGTGACGTCGTTGGCGCAGGTGTAGCCGAGGATGACGTCCTTGACCCGCTCGCGCGGGACCTCGCGGCACATGCGTCCGATGACCACGGCGAGTTCCGCCTCGTGGTGGAGGTCCTGGGAGAAGGAGGGGTACGCGATCGGGTCGCCCGGGCCGACCACCGAGGTGGAGGGCTTGAAGAACGTGATCGGGGCGTCCGGACGGCCTTCGCTGTCGACGATGGTGTTGCCCAGCTCCGCCGCGTGCTCCGCGTAGTTGCGGCCGATGGCCACGACCTTGTTGGGGAGCACGGGCGGCAGCAGCCGGACCTTGCTCAGCGGGACCTTCGTGCCGGAGAGCTCGAAGTCCGCGAACGGGATGCCCTTGATGATGTCGAGGACGAGCTCACCTTCGGCGCCGGGGGCAGTGCTGCCCTCGACCACGCCGAACGCGACATTGCCGTCGATCGAGAACCTGGCGATGCGCACGTGTTGCGTCTGCCCCTCTGTATTTCCGCTGGCTGGAGTCTGCAGACTCCAGGCTAACGCGGTGGGGGCCGACGCTTCGCGCGGCTTTCGCCGGGGGCCTACTGCGCGGCGGCGGCGACCGGCGCGTCCATCAGGATGGTGCGGCGCGGGTTCGCGGTCTGGCCCGGCAGCTCGACGGTGTGCTCCGGGGCCGGTACGGCCTGCAGCTCCTCGGCGTCCTTGAGGTGCGCGAGGGTGGTGCGGCGCGGGTTGGCTATGTTGCGGAACATCATCGTCGTCTTCATCGGAGTGTGGGGCCCTCGGCTCGCTGGTCGGATGGCGGCGGCGGGTGCCGCCGGGATGCCTTCGGGGGTGCCGCTTGTCGCACGCGCCAACCCTGTAAAGCTCAAGGCTAAACATCTGAATCCCCGGCTGAACCGGGAAGTAATGGCCACGGCTATGTGAGTTTGCTCACCCGTGACCGGTCATTACGGGCATTACGGGCAGTCAATTGCACCCGAAAAAACAGACATTGCGCCACTGAATGCGCCATTCCGCTCCTGATCATCTCGACTAGGGCACCTTGACAGGCGTGGAGTTTGGGCGGCGTAAGTCCGATTACAGATGAATTGGCCCCCACGCCGGGTAGTGCCTCGGTCGCAAGCCGTGACCGACTCTCCGGGCCGACACTCGCACCTTGTTGGAGATCCGCCTCTGTGCTGGAATTCGCGGGACCGCCGCGGGAATCAGCCGGCGCGCAGGTGGCGCGAGACAGCGCCGAGCGCGGCGGCAACGGAGAGGGAGACGCGCCGGTCACCGACGACCACCATGGGGCGCATTGCCCCACGACTCGACACCGTCCCACCGGTCGCCCGGCGGGACGCCTGGTCCAGAGGTTGCGACGCTAGTGCAGGGACGATTCAAGAGGGATGGCAGCGCTGCGGCGGAGCAGGAGCCGCGCGGCGGGACCGACCGTGGCTCCTCGCCCCAGCACGCCCAAAACCGCGGGCCGGCTGTCGAAGGCGGGGGCCCCGACGCCTCCGTCGCGGTGAAGGCGAAGGGACGCGCCAAGCCCAAGGGCGCGCCCAGGGGCAACGACGAGTCGGCCGAGCGCGACACGGCGATACCCAAGGCCCCCAGTGGGTCCGGTTCCCGTCTCGCCATGCAGAACTGGCGCATCAGCACGCGACTGGTGTCGCTGCTGACCCTGCCGGTCGTCGCCGCCACCACGCTCGGTGGCTTCCGCATCAACGACTCGATGAACGACATCGCGCAGCTGGAGCACATGCAGCTGCTGACGACGATGACCCGGCAGGCCACCAACCTGGCCGCCATGCTGCAGGCCGAGCGTGACAACTCCGCCGGTCCGCTGTCGGTACCCGGCCAGGCGGGCAAGCCCAACAGCCTCGTCCAGGGCGTCCGCGACCAGACCGACTCCGCCGCCAAGGCCTTCGCCGCCGCGACCGACAAGGTCGACAACGCGGAGGACAAGGACGAGACGCTCAAGTCGATCCGCAACAACATCCTGCAGATCGGCCGCCAGCTCACCAACATCGAGGAAATCCGCAAGAAGGCGTACCAGAACGGCGCCCAGCAGACCGTCACCGAGTACAACTCGCTGATCGTCTCGCTGCTCTCGCTCTCGCAGGACATGGCCCAGGCCACCTCGAACCCCGAGATGATCAAGCGCACGCGCGCCCTGGCGGCGTTCTCCTCCGCCAAGGAGTACGCCTCGATCCAGCGCGCGATCATCGCGGCCTCGCTCCCCGAGGACCCCACCAAGGGCGGCGTCCTCAACGAGAACGACCGGCTGTACGCCCTCTCCGCGCTCCGCGGCGAGGAGCAGTCGAAGAAGACCTTCGAACTCGTCTACCAGGGCAAGCCCGAGGAACTCCTCTCGGTGCTCGGCGACGGCAACCAGGAGATCGGCACCGCCGACCACTACGCCCGCCGCGTCCTGAACACCAAGGACCAGTTCGCCAAGGAGAAGAACCGGTCCTGGATGGACTGGTACGACGCGGACGACACCAAGCTCCAGGCCATGAAGGTCATCGAGCTCACCCTGCTCGAGGACATGGAGCAGAAGGCCCGCGAGCTCAAGAACGAGTCGCAGCGCGACGCCATCATCAACGGTGCGCTGATCTTCCTCGTCCTCGGCGTCTCCCTCGTCGGCGCCTTCGTCATGGCCCGCTCGATGATCCGCTCGCTGCGCCGCCTGCAGGACACCGCGACCCGCGTCGCCCAGGACCGCCTGCCCGAGCTCGTCAAGCAGCTGTCCGAGTCCGACCCGCAGGACGTGGACACGACGGTGGAGTCCGTCGGCCTGCACACCCGCGACGAGATCGGCCAGGTGGCCGCGGCCTTCGACGACGTGCACCGCGAGGCCGTCCGCCTCGCCGCCGAGCAGGCCCTCCTGCGAGGCAACGTCAACGCGATGTTCACCAACCTCTCGCGCCGCTCGCAGGGCCTCATCCAGCGTCAGCTCTCGCTCATCTCCGAGCTGGAGTCGCGCGAGGCCGACCCGGACCAGCTGTCATCGCTCTTCAAGCTCGACCACCTCGCGACCCGCATGCGCCGTAACGGCGAAAACCTCCTCGTCCTCGCGGGTGAGGAGCCGGGCCGCCGGTGGACCCGCCCCGTCCCGCTCGTCGACGTGCTCCGCGCCGCGGCGTCCGAGGTGGAGCAGTACGAGCGCATCGAACTCGCGTCGGTGCCCGGCACCGATGTCGCCGGCCGCGTCGTCAACGACCTCGTGCACCTGCTCGCCGAGCTGCTGGAGAACGCCACCTCGTTCTCCTCCCCGCAGACCAAGGTCAAGGTCACCGGCCACGCCCTTCCCGACGGCCGCGTGCTCGTCGAGATCCACGACACCGGCATCGGCCTCTCCCCCGAGGACCTCGCCGCGATCAACGAGCGGCTCGCCTCGCCGCCGACCGTGGACGTCTCCGTCTCCCGCCGCATGGGCCTGTTCGTGGTCGGCCGCCTGTCCCTGCGACACGGCATCCGCATCCAGCTGCGCCCCTCCGACTCGGGCGGTACGACGGCCCTCGTCATGCTCCCGGTGGACGTCGCCCAGGGCGGCAAGAAGCCGGCGCCGATGCCCGGCCAGAACGGTCCCGGCGGCCAGGGCGGTCCCGGTCAGGGCGGTTCCGGCGCTCAGGCCCAGGGTTCCCTTCCCGGTCCCGGCGTACGTGCCCCCGTGGGCGCGGCCGCGCAGCGCGGCCAGGTCGCCGGCGGCGCCCAGCGCGCGGCCCTGCCCGGCCAGAGCGGAGCCCCCGGCGGACAGCGTCCCCAGGGGCCCGGCCAGCAGGGCGGTCCGCAGGGACCGCAGGCAGGCCGTCCCCAGCAGGGCGCTCCCGGCGGGCAGACGCAGAGCACCTTCGGCTCGGGTGCCCCGCTGCCGGGCCGCGGTCCGGTCTCGGGTCCCGGCGCCCCCTCCGGCCCCGGCGCCCCCTCCGGCCCCGGCGCTCCCGGCGGCTTCGGTGGTCCGCAGGCCCGCCCGGCCGGCGCTCCCACGGCGTCCGGGCCCGGCGGCTTCCCGCAGGGCAACGGCTTCGAGCGTCCGCAGCCGCCCCAGCAGCAGATGCAGCAGCCCCCGCAGGCGCAGCAGCAGACCGGCGCCCCCGCGGCCCCGGCTCCCGCCGGTCCGGCCGCGCGCGGCCCCCGGCCGCAGCTGCCGCCGCGCGGTGGCGCTCCTCGTCCGGAGCTCCCGGGGGCGGGAACCTCCCCCACCGGGATCCCGCAGACGACCAGCTGGGGCTCCGGCCAGCGCGGGCACGACGTACCGCGCGGCCACGACGAGCTGTCGGGCCCCGGCTCGACCTCCGAGTTCGCCCGTCCCGACTTCAACGCCCCGGCCCCGCAGGCCGGCGGCAACCTCGGCGGCGCCGGCCGGGCCGACTACACCGACAACAGCGGTACGGGCCAGTTCCCCCGCCCGGACTTCGCCGACCCTGCCTCCACCGGCCAGTTCCCCCGCCCGGACTTCGCCGACCCTGCCTCCACCGGCCAGTTCCCGCGACCGGACTTCCAGGGCCAGCGGCCCGGCGGTCCCGGTGTCGGCGGCTACGGCCAGCCGGGCCAGGCCGGCTACGCCCCCGTACCGCCTCCGCGCGCGGAGGCTCCGCGGCTGCCGCAGGCGCCCCGGCCGGAGGCACTGCCCCCGGCCGGCCCGGGCGCCGGCGAGGGCCGCAGCCCGATCTTCGACACGCTGGAGTCGAACTGGTTCCGCCAGGAGGGCGCTCAGCCCCCCGCGCAAGGACCGGCCACGGCGGCACCCAACCAGGGCCAGCAGTCGCAGCAGCCCGCCCCGACGGCTCCCGTTCCGGCCTCCCCCCAGCGCCCGCAGCAGCCTTCGCTGCCGCAGCGCGGCCAGGAACAGACACCGGCCGGGTCGGCGGAGTCGCCGCAAACGCAGACGGGCGCGATGCCGACCGTCAGCTGGCGCTCCTCGCCGAACGACGAGCTGATGCGGCAGGCCGAGCGCGTGCGCCAGCCCGCCGCCGGCGGCATCACCACTTCGGGGCTGCCCCGCCGGGTACCGCGGGCGAACCTCGTGGCCGGCACCGCGCAGCAGCAGTCCGAGGCGCAGGCAGGTCCGCAGGTCTCGCGGGCGCCGGACGACGTCCGCGGCCGTCTGACCAACC
Source organism: Streptomyces sp. ISL-43 (assembly GCF_018614195.1). GTDB lineage: Bacteria > Actinomycetota > Actinomycetes > Streptomycetales > Streptomycetaceae > Streptomyces. The sequence continues at coordinate 1,059 of NZ_JAGGOT010000012.1, read as the reverse complement.
TCCGACGCGGTATCCAGCAGGGACGCCAGGCAGGCAACAGCGGCCCGGCTACCGGCAGTTACCAGATCGACCCCACTTACCAGCAGGAGCGATAGTTGAGTTCGATGAGCCAGGCGGCACAGAACCTGAACTGGTTGATCACCAACTTCGTGGACAACACCCCTGGGGTGTCCCACACGGTGGTGGTATCCGCCGACGGCCTCCTTCTGGCGATGTCCGACGGATTCCCGCGCGACCGCGCCGACCAGCTGGCGGCCGTGGCCTCCGGGCTGACGTCGCTGACCGCCGGGGCCTCCCGCATCTTCGAGGGCGGCGCCGTCAACCAGACCGTGGTCGAGATGGACCGGGGATTCCTCTTCCTCATGTCCGTCTCCGACGGATCCTCGCTGGCCGTGCTCGCGCACCCCGACTGCGACATCGGCCTCGTCGGCTACGAGATGGCCCTCCTGGTGGACCGCGCGGGCAGTGTCCTCACCCCGGACCTGCGCGCGGAACTGCAGGGAAGCCTGCTCATCTGACTGACGCTCTCCCGGCCGGACGGTACTTCCGGCCGGGGGACCGGGGCGCCCGCCCCGGAACCAAGTACCGCCGCCAGGCCGTCATACCGTCCCCCCACCGGCCGCCCCGTCAGACGGCACGCTGACCACTGCTGTCCAGCCCGGAGGATCAATGACCCCGCCCCCCGCCTATTCCGATCAGTACGGAGACTCGTACTCGGATGGCGACCAGCCGCTGGTTCGTCCGTACGCGATGACCGGCGGCCGGACCCGACCGCGCTACCAGCTCGCCATCGAGGCCCTGGTCAGCACCACGGCCGATCCGATGCACCTGTCCGGGCTGCTCCCGGAGCACCAGCGCATCTGCACGCTCTGCCGTGAGGTGAAGTCGGTCGCGGAGGTCTCCGCGCTGCTGTCGATGCCGCTCGGTGTCGCCCGGATCCTCGTCGCCGACCTGGCGGAGGCCGGCATGGTGGCCATCCACCAGCCGGGCAATGGAGAGGCCGGCGGAACTCCGGACGTAACGCTGCTCGAGAGGGTTCTCAGTGGACTTCGCAAGCTC
>NZ_JAGGOT010000127.1 GCF_018614195.1 Streptomyces sp. ISL-43 | reverse complement strand
GTCCCCGACCCATCAAGGTCGCCCGTCCAGCCTTCCCCTCACCTGTGGCTCCCGGATGGCCCGGGTGCTCTTGGGCTTGAACGCTCGGCTTCACACCCCGCCGTTACCAGCGACGCATGCGAGCGCGGGGACGGACCCTGGACACTGGCCCGAAGTTCAGCCGATCGATACCTCCTTCACGTGGCTGTCCTCACTTACCTGGAGCGACCTCGTGTCGCACACTGAGCACTTCAGTTGGCGAGTCTCGCCAGATGAGGCGCTCAGTCGTGTCAGGTCGTGTCGGAGACCTGCCGTTCGTGGGCCGTCGCCAGCTGTGTCTGCACCCTGGCGTGCCGGAACTGGTACACCGCGCCTTGTTGCCGAAGAATTCCGCGACGGTGGGCCTCGTCCAGGAAGGTCATCAGGCGCCAGGGTAGCTTGCCGGTGCCGCACAGCCACAGGCGTGTGGTGAGGAACCAACCCCAGGCGCTCAGGGCGATAGCGAGGGATCCGACCAGAGGCCAGATGAGCGCCGAGACGATGGCGGTCTGGGAACGCTCCCGTTCTGGCACAGCTAGGAAGAGCAAAACGGTGGCAAGGCTACCGAAGAAGAACATGATGAGGCCCAGGGCGATCGCTGTCGTTCGGTCCGTGCGCAGACTCGCTCGCGGGCTCAGTGCGTAGACGATGTCCACCGGTGAGAACAGCCACCTGTGCAGTGCGGCGACGATGCCGCTGACCAGACCGATGGCCAGTCCGCCTACGAGGCAGAGGGTCACGGCGTTGCTGAACAGCAGCCTCGGGGCCGGGCTGTACAGCCAGTGAGCCGTCTGAAGGGGCAGTCCGTTCATGAAGTCGGCGTAGGTGTCGTCGGGAAGTTTTACGACCACCAAGTCGAAGCCGAAGCGGTCTCGTTGGACGTGAAGCTCGATGCGCCCACGGTAGGTGGTACACCGGAATTCTTGCCCTCTCGCGCACACCTTCTCGGCCACCTCCGGCGTATGCGCCCAGCTGCCGTCCCCGCCATCTTCACGGACAACCCCAACCTCAACCTCATGTGAGGCGTGCAGGAACGGCTTGCCGTCCGGTGACCTGCAGCCGCTCCAGCCACCCGGGGCGACCGCGCAGTGGACGCCCGGGCGCAACGTAAACACCTTGAAGCCTGCGGGAAAGGCCTGGTGCATCTCGGCCCTGATGGCTAGTGCGGTTCCCGCCGCCAGTCCGAGAGGAGCGCCGAGGCAGAATCCGGCAATCAGCCCAGCGGCCAGACCCCGGCCCACCGCCTGGCCCAGCCTCTGCCACTTCCTGGCTCTCCCGCTGGTCCTAGGGGGGGCCACCTGTGTGCTCCTGACATCCGGGTTGACCCTCGCTCCGCGGACAGCTGTCAGTGCATACAGCAGCGTCGTGATCACCACAGGAACGCCAAAAATGAGGGCATCGCCGCGCCAAAGCAGGTAGGAGCCGACCGTGGCCAGCACAGCGGCCGCAGCAAAAACGAGGGCTGTCCTGGACTGGCGACGGCCGCTGAAAGACGCAGTGGAGGGTACCGGCTCGCCGACGATGCCGATCACAGCCAGGACCACGGCGGTGGCCATGCCTCCGGCCATCACCAGCCAGAAGGCTTGATCCGGCGAGTACGGCACCCCGACCAAGGGGCGGTAGCCGAATACATGGCCACTGAGGCTTCCTCTGGTGCCGACGATGACACCAAGGACGGCGGCCATTCCGACAACCGAGAAGAGCCATCGTAGGGCGCGGCCCCGCTGGACCAGCGTCAAGCTTGGAGTATGCGACAGGGCGGCGTATCCGATACAGACGCCGATCAGCGAGGAGGTGGCTACCACGAATGCCGCCAAACCCGTCGCCGGAGCCAGGGCGGTGCCGATCGTGACGCCCCCGGCTCCCAGAAGCAGGATCGGCCCAAGGCGGCGCAGCGGCCACGGCAACGCCAATCGCAGGCGCCACCAGGCAAGATCACGGGCTTGACTACGTTCCAGGTGTGCGGCGAGGAACCCGAGCCACCGACCAGCCCGGCCAGCGTCAGGAGAATCACTGAAGGCCGCCGGCACGAATCCCTCGAGCAGGTGCTGCTCGAGGGCGGCAGGGTCGGTGAAGCGCAGATCGAGCAGCTCCGCGGGGTCGGCCCTGCCATCGCTGTAGACGGCACGCGCCATCGCCACCATCAGCGGCGTCTGGAAGACCTGGCGCACCGTACGGCAGACGGGAGCGTCCGGATGATCTCCTAGGCGGGCGAGGACCGGGTCCCAGCGCGTCGTCCGTTCTCCCGCAGCTCCTCGCACCGGTCGCGCGGTGCGTACAAGGTAGGCGCTCACGTCGTCGAAGGAGGGCGGCCTCAGTTCCAATACTGCGGCCGATGTGAAGGCATCCCCACTCTCGACCTGCTCGGCATAGTCCTGCGTTCGGCAGGTCAGCAGGACGGGGGTGGCGGTATCCAGCTCAGCGTTCATCCTGCTCACTGCACGGGTGCGCAGGGGTGGGGGAATCTCGTCCAGACCGTCCAGTACCAGCAGCACCCGGCCGTTGGCCAAGAGCTCCTGGACTCGCGGGATCCCTGTGGTGGCCAGCGAGGCCGCCGTCCAGGTACTGAGGCTCTCGCGATCCGGCCGCCAGCTGGAGAGCGACAGGATCACCGGCACGGCGTCGCCGGGTTCGCGCCGACGTAGTACGTCCAGAGTGAAGCGCAAGGCCAGGACCGTCTTGCCGCTCCCTGGAGCACCAAGTACCACCATCCGCCTGGAGGGCACCCGGTTGAAGACCTCGGCGATGTTCTCCCAGCGGTCGCCGGAGTCTACGGTGTCGTCCCAGCCGCCGCATGCGTCGGACAGCCACGGTTCCGCCAAGGCCCAGGGCACGGGCAGCGGATCGGGGTCCTGCAGCCGACGCAGCCGCCACTCCTCCTTCCACTGGTCCTTGACCGCGTCGGCTAGTCGCCCCGCGAGGCGGTCCAGCCGCTCGGGGGAGGCAGCCTCGCGCTCTGCTTCGGCGACGTCATGGAACAGGGCCCGCGCCGATTCGAAGACGGCCACAAGGAATCCCAGCACCGCGATCAGAAGCTCGGGGTCGGCGAGACCCTTCCCGTTCAGCGCTGTGACGATGATGACGGCAGCGGTGATGATCAACGTCGTCACCCAGATGCCACGCCGCATGTACCGCACGTCAATGCCCCCGTGGCGACCGATTTCCTGACGGAGGAATACTTTCTGTAACCACCTCGGCACCGGAACGCGCCGCGCCGGGCCGCGAGACTGCTTCTGAATGGGCTGCCCCGGGCGGAGACAGCGACCTCCTGAGGTCATCCCAGGCCCGACGTGCAGCAAGGTCCTACAGATCAGTCCGAGCGAGCCCGGCCGCAGTGCCCACGGGTCGAGTCGCCAGACTTGACCTGCCAGGACATGGGATGGAGCTCAATCCGCCAACTCGATCGCTCACCTGCCAAATGAAGTGCTCAGTCACACCACTGTGCCGACGCACGATAGGTGTCACCAAGACGGGTTCGGTCTGACCGGCCACAGCGAAGGGCTCACCGCGATCGCGACAGTACTGGTCCTGCCGGGGTCCTGCCCGGATGACCCGCCTGTCCAGCGCCGAATCGGCGCTGTTTCTGAGATACGTTCATAGGGACTCATACCACCGTGAACGCCAAGAGAAAGGGCATTCCGTGGCAGTTGAACTCTCCAAGAACCTCAAGCAGTATCTCGACAAGCCGATCTTCGTCACCGTGGCCACCATCCAGCCCGATGGCAGCCCGCAGGTGTCGCCGGTTTGGATCAAGCGTGATGGCAACGACCTGCTTTTCTCGACGACCGTTGGGCGCCGTAAAGAGAAGAATCTCCAGCGCGACCACCGCGTCAGCGTCGTCGTACAGGACTTCGACGCCCCGTACAACTACGCCGAGATCCGGGGCGAGGCCACCGTCACCGCAGAGGGCGGCCCCGAGCTGATCGACGAACTGGCGATGAAGTACGCCGGCAAGAAATACGCCGAGTTCAACCCGGCCGCGGTCCACGACAACCCCCGCGTTGTCGTCCGGATCTCCCCACGCAAGGTCGTCGGCATGGGCAACCTGGCCTGACAGTGAGAATGTGACGTGGTGATACTCCTGACGGGGTCTGAGGTTGGCCCCCGCGCCCCCAGGCGCACGAACGGGCTCCGGCGAGGGAACCCACGGCGGTGCGCACCTGCCGCTCTCACGGAGAGGGCGTGCAGGGCGTTCGCCGTGCACGCATCGCAGCGAACGGCACGCAGAACGCGGCCCGATGCGCGCAACCACAGGGAAGTACGTCAGACCTGCGGTTCCGCATCAGCAAGGCAAGCTTGTTGTCACCAGATCAGCACGCTACCTGTCACCGACGGCCGGTTCGGCGCGGTTGTTGTCACCGCCTGCGCAGCGCTCCGATCAGCTGACCAGGTCGTCGTCCTCCGACTTCCTCACTCAAAACTCCGCCGTCGATCTTGGTAACAGTAAGCCTGCCTTTGTGACACCTATCGAGCTTCGGCTCAAGTAGGTGTGCCAAAGCTCGGTAGTTGTCACTGACGGCACCGAATAGGCTGCGAAAGCATCCGGGGCGAAGCAGCCTGACTGTCACCAGAGAGGCACGGTACTTGTCACCCACAGTCGATTGGCGGCCTTCCTGTCACCGGGTCAAAGCGTGACTCGCGAGGACCTCATCGCCATGCTTCGCGAACAGACCCCGGCATGCGGACCTGCCCGTGATGCCTTGATTGCCGGGGGTGCCTTCGTCGTCTGGGACGGTCTGGTCCCTGCCAACCGGCACGCGGGTGTGTTCGGGATTCGAATCCGCACAGCTGCTCGGCGCGGCCACACAGTCGAGGGCCTTGCCGCCACTGTCGACATCCTCCGGCAGGCTGGGGAAGAGCTTCTCCGTACCGGTTGCATTGACTCTGTGGACATGTCGTCCGTGTTCACGATCTTCCTGAACTCCTCAGCGACAGAAGTCCTGACCTGCGCAGGCGGGCCCCGGCCCAACCCCCTGCAAACGCCAGCAGACGTCCCCGAGTGACAACACGCCGGCCTTGGTGTCAACTCTCGTGCTTCGGCTCAGTAGGCCTTGAGCCGGGGCCGCACCGGCCTCACTTCAGTACCCAAGGTCGAGGTAGTCGATGTCCGTGAACTCGACGAGGAGGTCGCCAGCGCGGCGGCCGCTGTCCTTGAAGTAGGCCTCTTGAAGAGCCTCCGCCGCGATCTGCTGAAGCTGAGCCTCGGACGCCCCCGTCTCCTGCGCGGCGAACAGGCGGCTCGCGTACTCGGGCGGTACGTGCTGGGTGATGCGCCGCATCCGCCCGTCATCCGTGGTCCCTGGGGCGGCGGTGAACCCGAATCTGGCCCGGGTCTCGATGACCAGGCCGGTGCGCTTCGCAGCCTGCTCCCGGGCGCGCTTCTTGACCAGGGGCTGCCAGCGCCGGGTCACCTCGGCCACCATGCGTGCGGCGAGTTCGGGGCGCGGGGTTTTGATCTGGTCTTTGACGTACCGCTCGACGGTGCGTTGGGAGATGGTCAGGAGGGTGGCGACGGCTTTGGTGGAGCCCTTGTGCTGCTTGACGAGGTAGCGGATCTGGGCGCCGGCGGACTTGGGGATGGGGCGGGTGCCCTTGGTTGCGGCGGCCCGGTCCAGGCTGTCCCCGACGATGCCCACCTGTTTTCCACCCCTGCTCGTGTTCGTCGGGAGTCACGATAGCCGTCGGGGCCGTAGCCCCGAGTTGGTGTCGGGTGCCGCATCACACGGTTCGGGCGAAGCCTGCCCGCGGCGAATCGCCGACAGGCCTGCGCTATCGGAGGCTGGCGGCTCGGTAGTATCCGCGCTACGGGAGGAGATCGCCCGCGAGGCCCGCGCAGCCGCAGCCGACTTCGCCGACCTCACCGATGACGAACTGCTGGCACGCGAAGCGGAGCTCGACCAGCGATGGGTCACGATCCGTGAGGAACACCAGCGGATCTTCAACGAGCGCCGGAAGATCAAACGCGAGACGAGCCGACGCGGCCTGTTCCTCCCACCAATCCATGACGACGACGCCGACTCGGACGCATCGCCGCGCGAGAAGCTGGAAGCCGCACTGGCCGAATCGAAGAAGCGCCGGCAACAGCGCCCCTGACGGCCAGCCTGGCAGCTTGGCCAGTTGGGGCGACAGGGGAAGCTGTTCAGAGTTTCTTTACTTGATCAAGGCGGCCCGCTGACGCGGCCCGCGCGCGCTCCGGCCCTGCGGGGCCGCCGCCCGCTCCTGTCTCCGCCCCGCTTGCCGACGGCCCCGCCGGTCCGGGCGCGCAACAGCCAGCAGCGGGGATTGTTCTGGGGCTCTGCCCCAGGCCCCGGCCCTCTCTCCGAGGGGCGGGCGACCCGAGTACGGGTGTGGGTTCGTCGTGGTGAGTGGTCACGGGGCGCGGGAGGCGTCCCTCGTCGCCCGGTCACCGGAGGCGTACCAGGAACCCCCGGGGGCCGCCAAGGCCAAGCGCAAGCGTCACGGCGTGAGCCTTGGCGGCCCCCGGGGAACCCTGGTACGGCGAAGCTGCCCGACCGACGAGGGACCCCTCCCGCTCAGGCCCCGATTCTGCTGGCGCCCCGGCCCTGCCGGGTTCCGGCCGCCTGCTCGGCACCAAGCGCAGTGGTGGGTCACCGCTTCCGGCGGGTATCTGCTGGATAGCCCTCGGTTGACTCGTCGGACCGGCGTACCGTGGCGCTGGAGGTGGTCAGCAGATGACTACGGAACTGGGTTCTGGCACACATTCCGT
>NZ_JAGGOT010000126.1 GCF_018614195.1 Streptomyces sp. ISL-43 | reverse complement strand
TTTAGACCGAAGCGCTACCTACAACACCAGCGTGCTTCTCAACCAACCCGCAACAACCCCAGGTCAACCCACCCCCAGCCCCACGCAACCCGTTCTCACACGACCTGCAACACCCCAGCTCACCAGGCACCCGAGACACCAACAACCCTCCCCCTCAGCGACACGTGCGTCCAGGACCGGGCGCAGTTGTGCCTCCGCCCAGCCCGGCGAGCTTCGCGGCGTCCTCGCCGAGTTCTGCCTGCTTGCCCTCACGCTGCTTCTGGGCTGCGCGGCGGATGGCGTCGGCGACGGCGAGGAAGAGGCGCATCGCGATCGCGGCGGACTGGACGGCCTCGGCGAGCGATTCGGAGAACGGCTCGCCAACAGGCAGCGGGGCGGCAGGGGTGGACATCGGACGGACGCTCCTCGGACTCGGCGGGCTCGGTCAGCGGGACCGGGACGGGCCCGGCCTGTCCGGGCCGGGCGGCGTGTACGGCGCCACCGGGCTAACGCGCCCGGAGGCCGAGGGGCCACGGCCCGACGCTCGCGTACGCGAAGGCGTCGTCCGGCCGCCGCGGGCAGCGGGGGCCCCGGCCGCGGTGGCGGCCTGACGCAGCAGCAGCCCCACGTCGGCCGCCGCCTTCGCCTCCGCCCGATACTGCTTCGCCTCGTGCCACAGCCGGGCCGCCTCCACCGCCGCCTGCAGGCGCGTCCGTACGAGAGCGGGAGCATGCAGCGCGGCGGCGACCAGGAGGTCGCCGAGCGCCGCCACATCCCCGGCGCCTTCCGCCCGGCCCAGCAGACCGACATATCCGCCACAGCCAAAGTCGCAGATCCTCATCAACAGCGTCACCAGAGCTCTTGCAAAGTCGTATTTCTCTGACGTTCTCGCTGGTCACGCGTTGATCGCGTAGAGGTCCAGGGGTGCGGTGAAGGGCTCGTAGGACAGGTCGCGGACGGCTTCGGTCATGTTGGTGGCGCCGGTGGTGCGGAGCCGGTTGAGGGCGGTGTTGCGCAGGGTGGCCATGTTCTCGGGGCCGTGGCCGGTGTGAATCTGGGAGCGGTCTTCGTCCCAGAGCACGTCCCGCAAGTAGTGGATCTTGTTTTCGATGTGCCAGTGAGATCGCACTCCCAGGGCGATGTCACTGGGTTTCGCCTGGTGGGAGGCCAGGTCGGTGATGACGTAGACGGTCTCGCGGGTGCATTTCCCCGTGGCCTTGTCCGTCCGGTGCCGGGTGACACGGGCGACCTGTCGGGCATGGGGGAAGTGAAGGTGAGCGACGGTCAGCACCTGCACGACCCGGGTCTCCTTGCGGCCGTGGCCCTTGGTGCGGTCGTAGCACTTCGTGCGGGCCTTGCCCCAGGGCAGGCGGCGGCAACTGTCGCACAAAGTAGGCTGGTTGAGCTTCACGGTGAGCAAGTAGTGGGCCTTCTTGTCCTCGATGAGGAACCGTGCGGTGTCTGTCTGGGTGTGCAGCGCGTCCGCGCTCACCCAGGCGCCCTCGATGTCCAGCGGGGCGCGGATCTCGCGCAGGCAGGGGATCTCGTTGGTCTTGTCGGGGATCCGCAGCTGGGCGATGACCTGGTCGTCCTGGTCGATGACGGCCAGCAGATGCGCCGCGGTCCGGGTCCGGGTACGCGAGCCGCGGGCACTTTTGCCGTCCGCCGCCAACCGCACCGGGCGGGTCTGCTCGGCGTTGGCGGGCCGCAGCAGCCCGGCCAGGCCCTCGGGGTGCACCCGCTCGACGACCCGGCGGACGGTGTCCATCGACGCGGCCGGCCGCACCCCCAGCACGCCACGGACCGGAAAGCCGAGTCGGGCAAGAGCGTCCTGCGGCGCCCGCCGCAGCCAGTGCCCGATGGCCGCGTACGAACGTGCTCCGGCCGCCACCACGCAGGCCGCCGCCCGCACCAGCGGATACCGCCGCCCCCGACGGGCACGCGGGTCAACGTCCTCGCCCCCACTATCACCAGCCGGAGTGACGGAACACGACAGCACGAGCACGGGCATGGCAGACTCACGAAACACCGAAGCTCCGTTGCTGGTAAGGGACTTGAGATCTTCCTCACCTCAACGGAGCTTCGGCATGTTCGGTCACACCCCCGCTGACCAGCAACGCCACAAGATCACCTCGACCTTGCAAGAGCCCTGACAGCGTCACCCTTGCTGCGATAGGCACCGAGGACAGCGACCCCACATCGATCTCTCACGTGAAAGGCAGTGCCGTCGCACTCCGAAATAGCCCTCCCAAAAAAACTCACGAACAATCCCGGAGCGGTTCAGACGGCACACCGAAGCTCCGGTGGACGGGGTGACCTAGGAAGGTCACCCCGTCCAACCGGAGCTTCGTTGAGTATGTGCCGGGCCCCCGACTAGACCGCTCTACCCTGCGGACTCACATGATCGTCAGGACCTTGAGAAGCTCCCTGGCCACCCTGTGGCGGTGTCCCGCATTTGGATCCAACGGAGCGAGGACTCAGACGGAGAACCACATAGTCTAAACGTTGGAGGTGCGCCTCAGATAGCGTCCCCAGATTTGCGCTTTGCGGTACGGCCCGTCGCCGTCGCTGTCATACTGTGGCTCGTCAAAGATCACCCAGTATGCCATTTCTCCATCTTGCGCCATCGGGTGCCGCACAGGTTCGGGCGCTTCCAGATCACCTACCTCCCCTTGGAACTCAGCCTGCCACGGCCCGGCCCAAGAAGGGTCCTGGATTACCGTGACACGAGTTCCAGGTGCAAGCATCTCCTGACTGTCCGAAGTGGAGTCGCTTGCCTCAGCCATTGGAACGGTCCTTGAATTTGAAGTCTTGAGCCTGCATGGTTCGCTCATTGTAAACGTAGTGAACCTCAACCCCCTTCACCTTCATCTCCTTCTTGACCCATCCGTCCTCCGCAGGCCAACGCGGGTCCTTCATGACCGTGGGAAGGGTATCGCCATATGACGGGTTCTCCTTGGCCAGGTCCATGGCTTCTTGCTCGTTGCGCCCGCCTGCAGACGTGCGACCTGTCGATGCCGACTCAGCTTCACGGAGCGCGGTGCCGAAACCATCGTTGAAACGTCGGACGCCGTCGACGGAAGTGTAGGCGCCGCCTACGATGAGGCCCGTCGAGAGGGCGATGGCGGGGGCGCCGGCGATGCAACCGATACCCGTGAGGCAGATCGCGCCGCCAGCGATGTCACCGCCCACACCGGCGACCATCATCGCCGCACCACCTGCGGTCTCCGCAGCCCCGATCCACACGTCGGGCTCGCTGAAGATCGCCTGCATGTACATGCCCGTGGTGTGAGCTGCGTCCTTCATCCAGTCCGGGATCCAGCCGTCGTCTTCCTTGTCCGGGACTGAGTGCTCCTTGAGCCAAGCCTCCTTCTGCGCCTTCCACTCGGCCAGTTCCGCCTGCTGCTTGGCTATGACCGACTGCCTGGCGTCCACAGAGGCTTGTTCCGCTGCTTCGGAATCTTTTCCGGCGGCGGTGGCGGAAACGCGGGCATTGTTGGCGGCTGTCGCCGCCTGATCCGCGGAGTTTCGGGCCTGATTGGCGGACTTCTGTGCCCGCGTGGCGGAGTTGACCGCGTTGGCCGCAGCTTGTCTGGCATCTGCTTCGGCCTTTCGCGCCGCCTTCGCGGAAGCCGCAGCCTTTACTGCGGAGGCCTCGGCGTCCGTAGCGGACTTGGCTGCCTGATCAGCGAATCCCTTGGCCTCGGCAGCCGAGGTCTGGGCCTGCTGAGCGTACTTGTCCGCCTGCTCCTTGGCCTTGTGCGCAATCGCGGCAGCCTGGCCCGCTTCGGCCGCCTTTTGCTGAGCAGTGGCAGCGATGCCCGCAGCAGTGGAGATCAGCTGCTCGATCTGCGCGATGTGGGTGGTGGCGAGCCTGTCCTTGCGGTCTGCCTTGTATTGACCGGTCTCGATGAAAGCATGCAGAAGATCCGCAGGGCCTTCGAGAGCGATGCGTGCCGCAGCCTTGACCTCGGGCCCGCCGACGCTGATGAGCTGGGTGGCACGGACCCGCTCGTCCTCCGTGCGGGCCGCATACTGGCCGGTGTTGAGGAAGTCGCGATAGGTGCCGAGTTTCTCGGAGTTGAGTGCCGCCCTGCCCTTGTCCCTGAGGATCGGGCCGCCGGTGGAAATCGTCCGCGTGATGAGCAGGCGCAGGTCGTCAGCCATGATCTGGTACTGGCCGTCTGCGATGAAGGTATCGATCTTGCCCTGGTCCCCGGTCAGGGCCTGGGCTGCCGCGACCCGCACCTTGGAGGTCTTGGCGTTCACTGCCAGGTCCTCTACGCGGGAGCGGGTGTCCTGCTGCTTGCCGGCCTTGCGGGTGGTGCGAATGTAGTCGGTGATGGCCTGATCGGAGCCAGCGAGTGCGATCATGGCGGCGCTCGTGCTCCAGGGGCCGCTCGCCTTCATGGTCTGCAGGGCGATCTTGCGGCCCTTGGTCGCGATGACCTTGGCGTCTACTCCAGGCTGCGCCGCCTCGACGGCCAGCGCCTGGGCGTCGGTCTCCAGAGTCTGGTCCCGCTGGACAGCTGCGGCCTGGGCTTTGGCGCGCTGATCGGCCTGGAACGCGAGGTCCCGTGCCTTCTCCAGACCCTCGTTAGTGTGGGCCGTAAGCTGTTCCGCCTCGACTTTGCGGGCCAGGTCATGAATGGACTTGGCCTTGGCAACGGCTCCCGAGGCAGCATTGGCAGCCTTGGTCGCCGCATCGGCATGGAGGGTCGCCTTGTCGGCTGCGTTGGCGGCCTCCCCGGCGTGGTTTGCAGCATCATCTGCTGCCTTGGCGGCGTTTTCTGCGTGGGTGGCGGCGTCATTCGCCGCGTCGCGGGAGTCACGGGCGGCAGCCGCCGACTCGCGCGCGAGTGCCTCGGCCCTGTTGGCGGCGCGAGTGGCCTCTTGGGCGTGCCGCTTCGCAGACGCAGCAGCGTCAGCGGCCTCGTCCGAGTGGGCACCCGCCTGGTCCGCATTGCTGCTGGCGTTCGCAGCGGAGTTGGCGGCAACGTCGGCGTTGGCACCGGCACTGGCCGCTGCCCGAGCGGCGTCCCCGGCCGCATCAGCGGCCTTGCCGGCCTGCTCGGAGGCATCGGCCGCCAGCCGGGCGCCCTTCGCGGCGTCGCGGGCTTTCTCCGCGGCCTGGCGCGCGTCGCTGGCATCGCCGGCGTTGGTCACGGCGTGGGCTGCGGCGTTCTGTGCATAGGTTGCGGCCTGGGCCGCGCGCGCAGCGGCCGTCGCGGCCTTGCTGGCCGCGTTCGAGGCGATACGCGCAGAGTTGTTGGCCGCACGGGCGGCGCTGATGGCCTGCTGGGCGGCCGCAGCAGCCTGGCGGGCGGCTGCTGCGGCTTTGCGAGCGGCGTTCGCGGCTCGCAGCGAGTCGTCCTTCGCTGCAGCGGATTCGAGAGCAGCTTCCTGTGCTGCGTCCTTGGCCATCTGCGCAGCCTTGACAGCGGTGGCAGAGGCGGCCTTCGCAGCCTCCTTCTCAACGCCGGCCTGCCGGCCGGCCTCTGTGGCCTGTTCAACGAGCTGGGCGACGGTAGCGTACTCGTCGTCTCGGGCACTGGCCACATATTGGCCCACCTGCAGGAACTCGCTGATGTCGTCTGCGGAGCCGTTAATCGCGATTCTGCCGGCTTTGCGGACGTTGGGGCCGCCAGTGCTCAGGATCTGGGTGAGCTCGACTCTGTCGTCCTGCTCCTGCCTGAGATACTGACCCCATTCAAGGAAGGCCTTGATGTCCTCAAGGTTGCCGTTGAGCGCAGCCCGGCCGGCTTCCTTGACCTCGGGGCCGCCGGTGCTGACGATCTGCGTGACCCGGACCCGCTGGTCTTGCTCCAGAGGGGCCTTCCAGCCGTCCTTGAGGAAGGCCTTCAACTCGGCATCCGTGCCGTCCAGGGCCTTGCTGACCGCGTCCTGCAGGCTCCGACCGCCGATGCTCGCGATCTGCGTGGCTGCCACCTGGTCGTCCTGGTAGGCCAACGCGCTCGCCGCCTGGTCCAAGAAGCGCTTGACGTCGTCGTCACTACCCGTCAGGGCGACTTCAGCGGCCGCCTTCAGGCCAGGGCCGCCTGTCTTCCAGAGCTCCAGGACCCGACCTCGATCGGTGGCGGGAATGGCACCTGAGTCAACTCCACCTGCGCCAGGTTCGGTTGCCCCCGCAGGAGCCGAACCGAGCAAGCCCACCACCATGGTCATCGACAGCAGGCTCAGGCTCAACGTGCGAAACGCACCCGGTACCCTCCTCGCCGGCCGGTTTGGTAGGTCTCTTTGCATCAAGGCTACTCATCTCACTGACCGGCAGCACGAGTTACCGGTGGCCGCATCTCGGCCCCGAGATGATAACCACGTCACCCCTCCCACATTCCAATCAAATTGATTTTCAATCAACTTGCGTACCACTAAGCAAGATGGCGATGTCCGCTGGCCGCCCATCTTAACCTTCAGGGAACAGACGACTCAACTCGTCCGATTCACACCCGATTACACAATATTGCCCACCCATTTCTTCTAACAAGTTGACGAACCGCCAGGTGAGCGGGATACCTTGTGGCGGGGACCTATCTTCCAATCCAAATGTGCAGGGGGGCACTTGAGCGCTCACCCCTGCCCGAAAGGACATCGGTGAATTCGCTCATCCGCAATATTTTCATCGGTGGAGCTGCCTGCATGGTGGCCATCATCGGCCTACCCGCTCTTGCATCCGCCACCTCCGTAACCTCCGTTTCGGCAGCCGCCAACGAGGCTCCGCCGTCCGCCATCGAAGACTTCTCATACCCGGACGCGGAAAGGGTTCTCTCCGACAAGGGCATCAAGCTCATCAAGGGCGACGGCCACCTTTTGCTCGCGGACTGCAACTCAGCCGTGCCTCAGATCAAGGTGCGGACCGTGGCCGACCCGGCCACCGGTCGGGCCGGAATCTACTGCTTCGCGGCCACCGCCAAGTCTGGCTACCTCACTCTCGAGCTGCCGCGTGTCACGTCCCTGGAGACTTCAGACCACCCCATCAGCGCCGGCCTGACCGCCGACGGGCAGAAGAAGACGGTCGACGTGCCGAAGGACGAGTTCATGCCTGTGGGCGAGGGCGACATCCCCTCTGGCGCGAAGCGCTCCGTCCTCGTCGACCTACACGTCACCGGCTGACCACCGCGCGCAGTCCCGTAGTTCTCCCACGCTGTCGCGCACTCCGATCCTGTTCGTAAGGAAGCTCCACATGTCTGCTCCTGGTATCCGCCCTAGGCGGATCACCGGCCTGCTCGTAACCGCCACCGCCGTCACCGTCGGCCTGATCACCGCCGCCCCTGCCCAGGCCCTGGTCGGCGTCGACCCGTCCGCCGGACAGCACGCTGCCGTCGCCAAGCTGAACGTCGGTGACGAGGCGACCAGCCGTGCCTGCACCGGTGTGCTGGTCGACCCCTCCTGGGTCCTGACCGCCGCCAGTTGCTTCGCCGCCACTCCCGGCACGGCGGTCCCGGCCGGCAAGCCCGCCCTGAAGACCACCGTGACAGTGGGTCGTCCCGACCTGACACAGTCGGGCGGCAACGTAGTGGAGGCTGTGGACCTGATGCCGCATGCCGACCGTGACCTGGTGATGGTGAAGCTCGCCTGGCCCGTCGTCGGAGTGGCTCCGGTCAAGATCGCCACCACTGCCCCCGTGGCCGGTGAACAGCTCACTTCTCTCGGGTTTGGGCGGACTAAGACGGAGTGGGTGCCCAACAAACTGCACTCCGCCGTGTTCACCGTGGGATCCGTCGACGGAACGTCGGTAGGCTTGAACGGCTCCGAGTCCGCGGTGCTCTGCAAGGGTGACGCCGGCGCACCGGCCCTGCGAATAAAGGGCGGCAGCGTCGAGCTGGCCGCCGTGAACTCCCGTTCGTGGCAGGGCGGCTGTCTGGGCACCGATGCGGCCGAGACCCGTAACAGTGCGCTCGACGTGCGCACCGACGACCTCGGTGCCTGGATCGGGCAGGTCCGCCAGATCACGCCCGCGGTCCGGCTCCAGTCGCTGGTCCCGAACGTCAGCAAGGTGATGACGACCGGCGACTTCAACCGTGACGGCCGCACCGATGTCGCCGCCGTCACCACGGACGGCAACCTGCACACCTTCGCCGGGCGGCCCGACGGCACCTTCGAGTATGGCCGCCCTCTGTGGAAGGCCGACGGCAGCTGGAACAGCGCCGCGAAGATCATCGGCGGTGACTTCAACGGCGACGGCTACGCCGACATCGCCTCCGTGTGGAGCAACGGTGTGCTGCGCCTCTACACGGGGCAGTCGGACGGCACGCTGGCTGCGGGCAAGCAGATGTGGGTCGACGACAATTTCAACTGGAACGGCATGCTCCAGCTGACCCGGTTCAAGGCCGACAACTCCGGCCGCGATGGACTCCTCGCGATCTGGAGTGCGGGTAACAAGGGTGACCTGTACTCCTACGCCACCGGCCCGGACGGGCGGCTCAGCGGTCCGAGCACCAAGATGTGGCCGGACAGCTCCTGGCAGTCCATGCAGAAGGTGGTCACGGGCGACTTCAACAACGATGGTCGCGACGATGTCGTCACTCTTGCGGGTGACGGCCAGCTGCTCCGCTTTAGCCGCAGCGCCTCCGGCGGCCTGGACTCGTCCGTCGCGATGTGGCCGGACAAGTCCTGGAACGGTATGCCGATCGTGCTGTCGGGTGATTTCAACGGCGACGGCAACACCGACCTCGGTGCACTGTGGAGCACCCAGCAGCGCTTCAACCTCTACCGGGGCGACGGCAAGGGCGCACTCGCGCCGGGCGTCAACGCCTGGCCCTCCCCCACCCCCCTCCCCGCCGGCGGAGTGATCCACAACGCCAACAGCGGCAAGTGCCTGGAGATCGACGGCTCCAGCAAGGCCAACGGCGGCCTCGCCCAGCAGTGGACCTGTGCCGGCCAGCCTGGCGCCAACTGGCAGTTCCGCCCCACCGCCACCCAGGGCGTCTACGAAATCGTCAACGTCAACAGCGGCCTGTGCCTGGAGATCAGCAACTCCAGCAAGGACGACGGCGGCCGTGCCCAGCAGTGGACCTGCGGCGGCATCCCCACCCAGCAGTGGCGCATCCAGCCCGCCGGTGACACCGTCTTCCTGAACATCACCAACGTCAACAGCGGCAAGACCCTGGAAGTCAGCAACTCCAGCAAGGACAACGGCGCCCCCGTCCAGCAGTGGGCCCACAGCAGCGACCCCTCCTTCGCGCCCCAGAGCTGGTACCTGTAAACACCCTGAACTGACGAAACGTCACCCCCGTCAGCGGCGGCCCCGAACCAGATACTCCTTGGTTCGGGGCCATCGTGCGTGCCAGGGTCATCAACCGGGGCTCAGGTGATCTCACCAGGCCTGAACGAGGCCGCGCGTCATCCTCGCTCTTGCCCAGGCAGAGGGTCGAGGGCTCCGCCAGGGAAGGGCGCCCACGCAATGCCGGGAACCCCTGCAGCCGACGACGCCAAGCCCCCAGCGTGGCCCGGCCCAACCCTGCGATCCGGGCCGCCTCCACCAACATCACCGTGTCCCCACCCGGCGCGTGCGGGGCCAGGCGGCGAGCAGGGAACGGCGGCCCGGACCCGTCCGCCGGACCGCCCGCCAATCCGTCAAAGCAAGGCACGTCGGACCTCCTCAAGTCCGGCTGAGACCGGGCATGGCGGAGCCCATGGGGGCAGACGCCCGGCAGGACGGCGACCGGATGGCAGTGGCGGGGAGGCCTGGGGGCAGGTGAGGGAGCTACGGGCGTACCCCTGCAACGGGACGAACTTCCAGAAGTGGTGGGGGGGTCCACGCAAACTGACCGCGACCCGCGGGCCTGAACAGCGGTCGGCCCCACCCCCAGTTGGGGGTGGGGCCGACCGCCTGCCGCTCTCGGGGCTGGTGACCTGCTCGGTCGTTGTCGCAGGCGCTCTCGGCCACCACGACAAAACCACCACGCGCCTGCTCAAAGAGACCGGCGCCGGAACGTGGGGCCGATACGCCGCTGGGGATCACACACGGTCACCGGCAGGTTGGGTTCCACGGGGAACTGGTGACACCCGAGCACAGGCCGCGGCACAGCTCACAGGATGGGCTGAGTCGCCTCGACAGCGGCGATCGCGCGGCGGCAGGCGTCGCGGAACGGGATGAAGCGGGCCTCGCTGTAGCGAGGGTCGCGGTTGTCCCAGGTCGTTGCCCGACCGCCGCGCGTTGTGAAGTCGCCGAACAGGCTCGCCCGAAGCTCGGTGGTCAGCTCCATCTGCGCGCCCTGCCGGAGCATCGTCTTGTTGCAGGGGTTGTTCTCGTGGTCGCCATTGAGGTGGCCGAGGCTGCCCACCCCCGACTCCTCCGGCTTCATGGCGTCGATGGCCTGGAACCCGGACGCGCGCAACTCCGCGACCAAAGCCTCCCGCAACGGCGTGAAGAGCCCGCCCACGACCACCGCCTTTGGATCGATCTCCTTCGGCGGCCAGATCAAATTGGTCACGAACGGGATCTGGTCCGCCTTGCAGCCGTGCAGGCTCAGTACGTTGAGGCTGCTCGCGGCCATCGACAGCGCGACATGGTCGTCGCAGTTCTTGGCCGTGACATGCAGATCGCCGTTCTTCTGCCCGACCGGGGCGCTCGCCGACCGCAGCCCCTCGAACATCCAGTAGTCATACGTGGTCGGGCAGACGGCCTCGCCATCCGGCTTCCCCGGGTCGTACCCGGCGATGCCCAGGCACAGTTCGGAGGTGCCCATCTCGATACCGCCGCCGTGCAGCGCCATGATCGTCGTGCGGGCGTACGGGAACGTGTTCGGCAGCGACGTGTCACTCAGCTGGTGGCGCTTGTAGCGGCGAGCGAAATCGATACCCTCACGCCCCGCCAAGTGGCAGTACAGATGGTTGTTGGATTCGTACTCCTGCCCCTCCGCCGGGGGCCCGCACGGCGGCGGGGTGGTCGCCGCGTACGCCGGCGTCCCGCCGAACTGCGCCAGCAGGGGGGCGCCGGCAGTCGCCGCGGCCAGGGCGGTCAGCAGGGTACGGCGACTGGTGGCGGGTATCCCGGATGCACCGGGAGGCGAAACAAGGTCCATAAACGCAAAGGTATCCACGCCCCGCTCCCCCGCTACAACCACCCCCGGTGCCGGCAAGCCCAGTTCGGCCGCCACCTGGACGGGACACGGCGCTGCCTGGCGGGGTAGGTGAGATCTGGCAGCGGTTGTCGTCGGTGGTCTGACCTTGATGGGTCGGGGAC
>NZ_JAGGOT010000125.1 GCF_018614195.1 Streptomyces sp. ISL-43 | reverse complement strand
ACTTGTTTCTCCGCAAGCCCTTACCAGCCCGCCCAATGGGCGAATCACATCAACGTCGACGGGAGCCGACACGCGGTGCCGGTCGAGAAGATCCTTGAGCGGGCCATGGAGCACCTACCCGTCCTGATCGCGGACACCATCGAGGAAGTGGCCACCTGGCCGTAGCCGCTGTCCAGAGGTGTCACCGGTCAGTGAACCTGGAGGCTTGCTGGCTCTCACAGGCGAGCGGCCCATCCGGTGTTCCGGCGACCGAGCGGCTCGCACTGACCTCGGGACACTTCCCGTTGGGGTGCAACACCTATGCCGAAAATCTCCGCCTCGCGGGTAACTGTGCAGGTCAGGACTGCAACACAGAGCGTGTTGCACTTCGCGTTGCAGATCCGTGTTGCAGACGACGCTCAGGCGGAGGCTCCGCCGCTTGGGACCCAGCTGTCGAGGAAGTCGGCCAGAGCGCGGCGCTGTTCTTCCTCGCGGGCGATCTGCTGAGCGAGGGTGTCTCGGTCGATGTACGGGTCGACGGCAGCGAGGACCAGGCGCTGGAGCTCATCCGGCTCCAGGGCTTCGACCTCCCACTGCACGGCGTGTGCGGGGTCGAAGCCGTAGCGGGCGGCGAAGGCCGGCCATCTCGGGTCGCCGCTCTTGCCCTCGGTCGCCGGGAGCCCGTACGCGCGAACCTGGTCATAGGTGAGCAGCACCCTGGAAACCGAGCTCCAGCAGCCCGTGCGCTCCACCCAGTCCCGCTCGATGTCCTCACCCGAACAGTCGAAGTCGCCCACTACAACAAGAACGGCTCCGCGCTGCTCGCGGGCGACTCGGTCACGGACAACGTCGGCGTACGACTGGGAGCTGAAGCCGCGGACCACCAGGACGGGGATACCCGCGAACTCGAGCCAGACGGTCAGCTGCTGGCGCAGGGTGTCCTTCTCCGCAGCAACGTACAGGGCCCGCTTCTGGCCTGCGGTGCGGTCCAGGCGGAACCAGCCGGGCATCTGTGCGACGAAGGTGGTCGCGTCGGGCCAGGCCGGCGGAACGTGGACTTCGCGGACGGTGTCGATCAGGTCGGGGAAGCGGCCCTCGCGCCGGGCCTGGGCGAGCTGTGCGGACAGGCGCCGGTACATCGGCGGCGTGTGCGGCAGGACGCCCTCGGAGGCGAGTCGGTACATGACCTGGCGCAGCGTGACCTTCAGCGGCGCGTACCCGTCCACTATCTGCCGTGCCCGCTCCACGACAACCGTCCACCGGATCCGCTCACGCGCCATACCGGTACATGTACCCATCGCGGCGCCGCAGGCCCCGGGCTCAAGCAGACCTCTCCCCACGGCTATCGCGTGGAAAGAGGTGTCGTTTTCCGAAAGAGGCTTGCCCACCGGCTCTGACCTGGGCAGACGGGCAGCCTGCGGTTTCGGGGGTTCCCACTTCCGGTCACACCTCCGGTCCCCCACTGAAAGCAACCCTGCAGACAACCCTCCAGCCCCCTCCCGGTACAACCCTCTCCAGGGCTATCGCCTGGTGCGGTGCGTGGAGACCGTCACTTCCAGGCCGCCCACCGCCCGCCGTCCCCGGTCCCGGCCGTAAAGTGACCGCCGCTGAGCCGTACGTGCAAGCACGGGGGAGGGGGAAAAATCCATGAAGGCAGTGGTGCTCTACACGTTGCTCTGGGCCATCACGGCCGCAGTCACCTGGCGGTGCTGGACCAAGTGGCGCCGCAGCGCCGACCAGTTGTGGCCGACCAAGTGGGATGCCCTGTCCTGGGCCCTGCTCCTGCTGGGCCTCTCGACGGGGGCGACGCTCCAGCTCCTCAACGTGGCCCCGGCCATCACCAACAGCGTGGTACTGATCCTGCTGGTGGCGGCTGCGGCGAGCACGATCGCCAAGCCCATCTCGACGCGGCGCGCCGATGGGGCCACCAGGGCGATGCGCAGCGGACTCGGGCTTCCCGTCGAGCGGCGCATGTGGCGTCCCGCCACCATCGGCGCCCTGTGGTGCATGGGCGCCTTCCTGCTATTCAGCGTGTGGTTCTTCGCCGTCTCCGGCGATAAGCGGCAGCCGGAGATGGATCAGTCCAGGGATACCGGGTTCATGATCGCCTTCGGCGTCGTCGTCCTCGGTCTCGTGCACGCCGGTGTCCAGGAGGCACGCGTCGGCCGGGAGCAGCGGCGCGTCCGCGCCGCCGAACACGACTACCTCGCCCAGGGCACACCGGAATCTGGTCCTCCTCAGTAGCAGCCCATCAGGCTCCCGCTGATCCGAGCAGGCGGGCAAGCCACCGCGAGGGAAAGCTTGCCCAGGGTCCTCTTGGGCTTGCCCCGCCACGATCAGCGCCGGGAACAGCTCACGGTGGGGCTTGCCCTGCACCTGCTCGCAATTCTCGTTCTGCGGCTCGGACAGCTCCAGGATCACCCGGGGTGTGGTCGGTCATCTGGAGGGGCGGGCGAGCCGCCGAACCGGGGCACGTCCTCGACGGCCGCATCCAGGCCAGGCGCACGTACCGGATCGGATGCCGGTAGACCCCACCCCGGTCGACGGAGGTGTCGGCGCTGATCTCCGCGACGAGGCCCGGCTCGACGAGGGTGGTGTCGAGGATGTCGCGGGTTCCCCAGGCCGAGGAGAATCTCGCGCCTGTCCAGGGATGGCCGGGGCCGGCCGCGGTGAGGTGGGCGGCGAGCTCGCGGGCCGCGTCGGGGCGCAGCGGAACGGTGCGGCCGACGGGACGGAGGCGTCCGGTCGGCCGCGTGGCGGCCCAGAACCAGGAGCCCGGGTCGGGCCAGGGTTCCGGTGATGGCGCCGACGATCGCCTCAGAGGTATCTCTTCGCCTGATCTTGGTCCAGCCGCGCGCTCCCGGCCTATAGCGCTGGCTCAGGTTCTTCAGGACCAGGCCCTCGACGCCGGAGATCTCCGTCCAGTCCTCCAGCCACTCCTGGGCCGTGGCCGGGTCGGTGGTCATCGGGCACAACGTCCACGGGGAGGTCAGTGCCCGGGCCGCGAAGAGGACCTCGAGTCGTCGGCGGCGCTCGGCGTAGGGCAGCGCCAGCAGCTCGGTGCCGTCGATCTGCAGGGCGTCGAAGGCGGAATCCGACGAGTTTCTCGATTCCTGCACGCCCCCGGACGGGAACTCTCCGCCTGGGCCGCAGGCCTGCAGGGGAAGTGCGGCGGGTTCCCCGTCGGCGTGCTGGGTGGGGGTCGGTCCGTCGTGGTCGGTCGCGGCGATCTGCGGCAGGTCAGCGAGGCTCTCGGGCCGAACCAGGTGCTCGTCGGGTGGCCGGGAGGCCAGCGCCAGCCGGACGCCCTCCCCCGTGTGCTCCAGCCAGGTCGCCCCGACACCACGCTCGGCGGCCATCTCCCTGAGCACCGCCAGAGCCGGCGGCAGGCTGGGGATCGGACGGCCGCGGATCCGCCGCCCGTGCCCCCTGGCGAACGTCCGCGGCCACGGCGCGAACAGCCCGAGCTGGCCGGGAACCCCCTCCACACACACGGCCGGATCGTCGACGGGCGCGGCGGGCCGCTCCCGGACCCAGGCGGGACGCGCGACCGGCCGCCGCCCGCGCGGCTGCCGCAGGGGACGGCTGGTCAGAGCCCTTCAATCCCGAGGGCCAACTGCAGCGGCCGCCCGGACGGCAGCTCCCGGCGCTGGAGCTCCGCGGCCAGCCACTGCTCGTCCTCACCGAGCCGGACCACCGTGCGGCAGCAGCGGCAAGTGCTGTCCGAAGCCAGGACCGTCGTCCAGCCGCACCGCCGGCATACCCCCTCCGCCATCGTGCCGCGACGCATCCGGTAGACCTCCTCCCGGCACACCGCGCACACACCCATGCCGGTCACCCGCCCCCACGTCGCGCACAGACCGCACGACCCCGCCACCAGCGTGCTCACGGGCTAGTTCGGGGGTAGGGCGCGCCGGACCGCCCCGGCGCCGCTCTGCCGGGGCACCAGCCGGGCCCCGCTGCCTGCCCGCGGATTCTCACCAGCCGCCCGACGCATTTCCCTCACCTGTGTGGGGCGGTCAGAGGCCGAGGGGCGTGCCGCGGAACTGCTGGTAGGGGCGGGCGTCGGAACAGTCCCGGATGACGAGGCGCAGCATGATGAACACGTTGTCCACGTCCACGCACTTGCCGGAGTGGACGCCGCGCAGCTTTCCGCCGGGGAGCAGCTCGAACTGCTGGTTGCCGGCGCCGTGGCAGGAGTTCAGGCCGATCGGCGAACCGTTCTCGGTCTTGGCGTACTGGACGTCCAGGCAGTGGCCCATGGAGCGGACGGTCTTGTCGGCCTCCAGCGTCCACAGCTGGTTGATGCCGCCGTTGCACTTGTAGAGCTGGACCGGGGCGCCGTCCTTCGTGCTGCCGTCCTTGACGTCCACGCACTTGCCGTTGGCCACGCTGATGACCGGGCCGGAGCCGGCCGGCGGCGGCGGCGGCGGGGTGCAGTGGATCTTCACGAACGCCGTGTACCAGTCACCGGGATACCAGATGGGGGGCGGGACCTCGGTGACCTTGCAGAGGTTGAGCGGGTAGCCTTCGGCCGAAGCCTGACTGTAGGCCGACTGGTAGGCCGCCTCCGTAGCGATGTTGAGGGGGCCGTAGCCCGTGCCGATGAAGTACTTCGGCTCGGTGGGCACCGAGGTGGCGGCGGTCTGGGCGCCTGCGGACTGCGGCAGGGCGGCAGCTGTGGTACCGGATGTCATCACGAACAACGCTGCGAGAGTGGCCATGATGGCAGCCACGAGCGTGCGGGCCGATTTCATTGTGGGTTCCTTCCTTAGGTCAACAAGGCGCGTGCTGAACAGGGGTCGAGAGCGCAGGTGCAGGCTGCCGAGCAGCCGTGCACGCGCTGCCGGAGGAGGGGTCCCGTCCGCTCTCCGGCGGGCACGACGCTACCGAGGGAACGGGCCGCTGGAGTCTCACGAGGGTCTCAACCGATCTGACAGGTATGAATTTTGAATGATCGTCAGAAATTTGGAGGGCCGGGCTGGGCACTGTCCTGGCGCTGGCTGCGGCCTCGACCGCGTGGTGGGTGTTTCCGCCACCCTCTCGGCCCGGCTCCGGCGAACCCGCGTCAGGGGCCGAACCGTACTCCGGCCCCGGCGCGGTAGCCCGATCCGCCGCGGCCGATGGAACAGCTGGTCAACACGGCGGGGCCGGAAGGCAGCCAAGCCGATGCAGCGGCGTGACGGCTCCCGGCCGGCCGGACTACAGCGGATGCCTCGCGGTCGGCACACCTCCGCAGCGTCGGACCTTCGGCTGTCCTACGGGACCTCGCGTCAGGCCGGCCGGATCTGCAAGATCACCGACCCCGTGCTTCGGCCTCGTCCATCGTGTACGCCCACGAGGGCCGGTCCGGATCCGCCCGGCCCAGAAGCTCCCAGGCCGCGCTCAGCGCCCGGCCGGCGGCCGCGGGGTCACCGGCCCCTGCGAACGGGCTGACATCACGGCCAGATGGGCCCCGACAGCGGGTGTCACCGACCGGTCCCCGCAGCCGCGGGCGGCGTCCCTGAGGGCAGGCCCGCTCGGGCGCCGTGGCCAGCAGCTGCTTGCCTCTCCACGGTCAGACCCCCACCCCGCGGATACCCCCTACCTCCGGCACATCGCTACGATCACCGATCGTCAGCCCCTACGGCAAACAGACTTCAAAGTCAGTAACAGACCTGAATTGACTGACCTGTTGACCGACGATCGCCAACGGTGCAAGATCACCAGGCACTGTCCGGTGCAGTGGCCGCGGAGTTGTCTGCCGTCCCGATCCACGATGGAGGAGAACCACCGCGCACTGCGCATCCCTTCCCGATGTGACCGGCGCAGACAGGCGTCGGTAGGGCAGGCCATCCGTGATCAAGAGGGCCGAGGTGCGAACGGCCGCGATGAAGGCGGTACTCGACACGGTGACGAGACCCGTGGTGATCAACCTCGTGGGTCCCGTCGGCTGCGGGAAGTCGGCGATCCTGGCCGAACTCGCCACTGCGGTGCCCGTGGTGGACGACGTTCGCAGCGAGGACGATGTGGCGCGGCTCGCGCTCCCAGCCGACGGTCCGGTCGTGGTGGCCAGTCGCCGGCCTCTGCCGTCGTACCGCGCGTGGCGTCCGGGAGCCCAGGTGATCACTGTCGAGGCCGGGCCGTGGCCGGACGAAGAGATCAGCCTGCTGGTGGACGGGTTCGAGTTCCCCCAACCGCATCTGCGCGAGGGCGTGCTGCGGCTCGCGGGAGGCAACGCACTGCTCGCCTCGGCTCTTTGCCGGGCCTTGCACGCCGCACCGGACGGCGGTCCGGGCGTGCTCGATGCCGCGGCCGACGCCGCGGCGCGCGAGGTGTGCGAGCGCCTCGGTGGCGAGGCGGCCGGGATCGAGCGGGCGCTGCTGCTCGTCGCGGCCGTGGGGCAGTGCGATGTCGAGCTGCTCGGCCAACTCGGGGAGGACGGGACGGTGTTCGACCGCCTGCGTGCCTGCAGCGTGGTGGTCCCGGGCGCGCTCGGGCTGGCCGTGGCCGAACCGTTTCGCACCGTCTTCGACCAGGCTCTGCGCTGGCGCACGCCTGTGGCCTACCGCTCGGCGCGGACGCTGGCCGCCGCGCACCACACGCGGCTGCTGCCCGCCGAGCACAGCGGAGCGACCCGCAGCAACCGGATGGCCGGGGCGCTGTACGCCTCGTTGGACGGCCCGGTGCGGCGGTTGTTCAGCCCGGTGACGGCGCCCGTGCACGTCCGTCCGGCCCGTGCCGACGATGCGTCCGACGTCGGCAGGCTCGTGCGCCTGTGGGCGGAGCGTGGCGGCATGGACGTCCGGCGCTCCGAGCGGCTGCTCGGCTCGTTGCTGCACGGCGTACTCGATGGCCTGCACGTCGTGTGCGACCGGGAGGACCGACCGGTCGGACTCAGCGCCACCGCGCCGATTTGCGACGCGACCATGCCGGTCCTCGAACCTCTGCTCCAACAGCACGCGGACGCCGTGTCCGGCGGCGGGCTCTTCATTGGGCTGGCGATGTACGAGGACCGGCAGGAAGCGGCCCGGTCGGCGCTCTTCCGGCACCTGCTGTCCACCGCAGTCGACCGGGGCCGGCTGGTCACCTCGACGCCGTCCGTCGAGTACCAGGCGCTCTACGAGCACGTGGGGGTCCGCGCGCACGGGCAGCTCCGCCACGACGTGTACGGCGGAGGCTCGGTCTGCCGGGTGTACTCGCAGGACTTCGCCGCCGCGGGCGGCGTGCCGCCCTGGCTGGAACGGCTGAGGACCCGGGCCCCGGCCCCGGTGCTGCCCGACGACGCGGCCTGGTTCAACCGCCATATCCGTCAGGCGCTGGAGGGCCTGCACCGCCCGCAGCAGCTCGCCCGCAGCCCGCTGCTGCCCGTGGCCGGCGACCCGGCCGCACTGCGCGAACTCCTCGAATCCGGCGTGCGGCACCTGGTGGAGAGCGCCGTCGCCACGGAGGCGGAGGCCGGGCGCATCCTGTCGCAGTACTACGTGGAGCGGGGTGGCGGGCATGACTTCATCGCGATCCGGCTGCACATGAGCCGGGCCACGTACTTCCGCAGACTCAACCAGGGCCTTACCCTGCTCGCCAGCGCCGTCCTCGCCAGGTGCAGGCAGACGGGCTGCTGAGATCGACGGGCTACCGACCGGGCCGGGCTCCCCGGCGTAGCGCTGCTCCAGGAACGCGAAGTAGTGGTCGATCAACGTGATCTTCTTGCGGTTCGTCGAGTGCGCCCGCTTGCCCCGGCCCCGCGACGTACTGGTCCAACGCCCGCGGCGTCAGCTGCCACGGCACGACCCCGTAGAAGCAGCAGACCTCGATGACGGGCTGGACCAGCCGCTCCAGCGTCGTCGCGGCAAGGCCGGCGACGTCCCGAGCCCAGCAGTACTCCGCCAGCGTGTCCTGGAACAGGCCCCGCTCATCCTCCGGCGACGCCCCGGCCGCCGTGCGACGCTGCATCGTCAGGACGTCGGCCAGACCCTCCAAACGGCCGGCCGTCTCCGACTTTGCTCTGCTCCCACCGATCAAGGCGAAGCGACGAGTCCTGGAATCTGCCACAAGCACGCAAATTACGAGTGGAACTCCAGGAATCCAGGAGAAACGGGCAAATCTTCACACGATCGCGTGCAACACCGGACCCAGCCCTTGACCAGCGCCAACAAGCCGAACACCTCCTCACGGGCTCCGAAGGAACCCGACGGAACTCCACTAATGAAGAACGCCGGGGTCTTCGCCGCGAGCGAGGCCGCGGTGCGTCCGCGGGCAGCGGCCCGGCGCTGAAGCGCTTCGAAGGACAACCGGCCCGCCGCGGCGTCCCACACGACGAGCTCGCCGTCCAGGACCAGGCCCTCGGGCAACTGGGCGGCGGCCGCGACCAGATCGGGGAAGCGGTCCTGGATCAGGGAGCCGCGCCGGGTCTGCAGGAGCAGTCGGCCCCCGGATGCGGTGGGGGTGAAGAGGATCGCGCGGTGGCCGTCGAACTTCTGCTCATACGCCACCCCCGAGGCAAGCGGGCGCGCGGGCGGGATCGCCTCCGCGGCCTGCGCGAAATACGACGCTGG
Organism: Streptomyces sp. ISL-43; assembly: GCF_018614195.1. Lineage (GTDB taxonomy): Bacteria > Actinomycetota > Actinomycetes > Streptomycetales > Streptomycetaceae > Streptomyces. The sequence goes on along the minus strand of NZ_JAGGOT010000125.1, from coordinate 2,795 downwards.
CATGGCCGGGTACACCGCAGGGGGTAGGCCGGCTACCCCCGTGGTGGGCCCGAAGATCAACCCGGGGTGGGTCGAGAAGGCTCCGCCGCCCGGGCTACGTTTTCCGCTGTCCCGTGCGACGTGGACCAGACGACGGAGGAACGATGAAGCTCACGACGAAGGCCGCCCTGACCCTTGCCGCGGTCCCGGCCGCGCTGCTGCTGCTCGCGGGGCCGGCCTCTGCCGGCTCCGGTTTCGATGTCACCGGCACCGGCGGTGACATCGGCGGCGCCTGGGCGCAGGGATACTACGGGAAGGCGGCCGACGGCCGGGTCCACCTGAGCGGCGAGCTCAAGGACACAGCGGGCGACGGCAAGGGCGCGGCGCTCAAGATCCACGCGGTGTACTCGGACGGCGGCACCCGCGACGAAGAGGTCTGGAACACCCGCGGCAACCAGGCGGTCGTGGGCATCGGCGAGTACACCTTCGCGGGGAACGTGCGTCGTATCGAGCTCAAAGAATGCCTGTTGTACCGCGGAGGCGACGGCAACATCTACGTGGGCACCTGCGCCGCGGGCGCGGAAGTCCTGTACTTCTGACGCTCGTCCGAACGGCGAGGCGTTCGAGGATCTCATCCGCGGTCTTGGTCCAGGCATAGAGCTTGGGGATCGGTGTTCCCTGCGCCGGTTCGGCGGCCTGCGGGAAGTACACGCCGCGAACGACACCGTCTTCGCCGGGCGGCTGGTCCACGCTCTGGAGGGTGGAAGCGCCTAGCTGCTCCTGCACCATGTCACCCAGTGGATCTGGAGGCTCTCAGGGGATATGGCTCGGCTTCAGTTCAACGTCTGGGCTTTGTGAGACAAGGCCCAGACGTAGTGCCAACGATTCTCCTTGAGTTCCCTCGGGCCGTTGCTTGTGGCAGCGTCGATGACCGCCCAGAGGCCGCTGCCCGCACTGCTGGCCGCGATGAGTTTGAAGGCGTCCTCCATCACGGGGCCGTAGACGGCGGCCAGGACTGCACCGACAGTGCCCACGGCCGCGCCGCTCACCGCCACGGCCCTGCGCCGTCGAGCCAAGGACATCTGCGCCCTCATGCTGTGCAGCTCCTGCTCGATGTCAGCTGCGATCTTCATCAGGGCCTGCTCGGACTGCACTGCGTTGACTGCATCGTCCAATTCGAGAAGCGACTTCCGCAGAAAGGCCCGAAAGTCCGTATAGTTATTGAATTCGGAAATCGTAATGTCACTGAAGTCCCTCAACCCTACGCCGTCAATGAAGGGCAGTTCTATTTCCAGAATTGGCCGGACAATGCGACTCTTGATCGGGTGTGCGCCGGACGCATCGATCGCCCGGCCGTCACGGATGAGGTAGTCGATGGAGGAAACCTGCTCGGGTTGCGTGAGGGACGTGCGATCGGTGTTGCCCTCTACGACCTGGCCGTCCCGTGACGAGTAGTTGGGGAGGTACCAAGCCAGACCAGCCTTGAGCAGTGGCTCCGAATCCAGAAGCCAGCGTCCGAGCGCGGCAAGGTCGGGACTGTGGATGCCGATGAACGTGGCCGGGTGATTGTTGATGATGTGTCTGTACTGGGCCGCCTCTTCGCCTCTGGGGGACGAGCCCAGGTCCGCGCCAAAGGGCCCGGAGTGGTCTGCGTATAGGACGTCCTCGGCTCCCCGCCGCACGGGCGAGTCGCGAGCCACCTCATGGAAGCTGCTGTTCCAGTCACCGGACAAGAGCAGTGTGTCGGCGACCAGAGTCACTCGCTTCACCAAGTCCTCAAATGCGGCAATATCAGCGGATACCCCTACGTAATAACGGGACCGGGAGAGATTCTTCTGGTCCGTCAGTCTGGATCCGGCGCGCCCCCACATGCGGCTCCCGTAGCGCACGGCAACTCGCTCAGGATCACCTCGCTCATCCGAAGACAGCTGGGAGAAGAAACTCCGCATCGTCCGGGCAACGTCCTTGTTCTGAACCGGCTGGCGGCGTCGCAGCATGGAGCGATTGTGCAGGACCAGTTGCCATGTTGGCATCAGCTCCCGGTTCACGGCCCGGCACAACGCAGGTCCGCCCGAGCGAGTGCCCCAGCAGACTCCCGCCCGCCAGGGCACTGGCAACACCACAGATGGCCTGTCAGCCGCGTGTAGCCGCTACCGCCCTGTTGTGGGCCAGGGCCGCGCAGCGCAGGCCGCTGCCGACGTGCCATTCCAGCACCGGGCCGACCTCGTCCCCGTGCTCGGCGCACCATGCGACCGGGTGCGATCTCTCGCTTTCGTGTCAGCACGTGACCTGCGCGTCTCTCACTCAACGACAGTGGATAGACCCCGATCTCTCACATCCATAACAGTGACCACACACCCCGAAACAACCCCCGACCAGCATCAACACACCAAGGGCCACTATCTCTCACACCACTGTCACCAAACCGAGAGATCGCACCCCGCCAAGGTGTGGACGGGGTGGCTGCGGGTGTGAATAGGCACGCTCATGACAGCCAGCCACCTTCCCGATTGGCCCCCGCTGGCAGCCGCCTGGCCACTTCGTGACAGCCATGATCACTACTGCAGCACAGGGTGAGCTGGGACAGCCGCCCCGCCCTGGCTGACGCCCATACAGCGCCACCTCCGCACCCATTCACACGTTACGGAGCGTGACGCCTCAACTGGCCGTCCGTGGGGAATCTGGACGGTTCTGATCCACTTCTTGTGGGCCGATGACTGCGCGTCACAAGTCCCTGGCAAGATGGCTGTTCGTGTGACTACAGCGTTCTCTGGACGGCCTTCTCTCATCTGGCATCGGTCGCGGTGGATCAGGTG
>NZ_JAGGOT010000124.1 GCF_018614195.1 Streptomyces sp. ISL-43 | reverse complement strand
GGTCGGGGAGGTCGTAGAGGTCGGGGAGGTCGGGGAGGTCGGGGAGGTCGGGGAGGTCGTAGAGGTCGGGGAGGAGTCCATCCGGGCGTCGCCGGATCTGCTGAGCCGGACCGCACTCGGCGTGTTCCGCCTCAACGGCCAGTTCCTCTCCGTCTCGGAGGAGCTGGCCCGCCCCGCGGGCCTGACCGCGGCCTGGTGGCAGGTACTGGGGGCCGTGCTCCGCGAACCCCTCTCCGTCGCCGGCATCGCCCGGGCCATGGGCATCACCCGGCAGAGCGTGCAGCGCATCGCCGACCTGCTGGCCGCCAAGGGCCTCGCCGAGTACGTCCCCAACCCGGCCCACCGCCGTGCGAAGCTGCTGCGCCCCACGGAAGCCGGCCGTGACGCCATCGCGCTGATCGGCCCGGGCCACGCGTCCCTGGCCACCCGCCTCGCGGAGGCCCTGGGCGAGGAAGGCTTCGCCGAGACGGTCCGCGTCCTGGAACGCCTGTCGGCCGTCCTGGACACCTTGCCGCCCGACTCGGCCGGCGCCGGCCCTGCCCTCTAGGGCTGTGGCCGGAGAGGCTCGCCGGGGCGCGCCGTCCCGTGCGGCGCATCTCCCCCGGCTTCCGCTGGGAGGGGGCGGTCGGCCGGGCCGTCCCCGGTCCTCGTCGGGTACGGAGCCTGTGCGCAGGGCGCCCAGGCCGGCCCGACAGCGCACGGCCGACCCGACACGAGGGGGCGCGGGCCCGACGACCGCTCGGACCTGACCTGTTCAACCGTTCCGCGCGCACCCTCGGAGCGGCCCGACTCCCCCACCCGGCCCGGAGGGACGCCCAGACGTTCAGGGGGCATGCCGGGCGCGGATCTGACGGCCGCTCGGAACCGGCCGGATCGACGACGGCCTCCGGCCCGCAGCCCCGCATTCGGCCCGCCGCGGGCCACGCGCAGCCGGTCCGGGACCCGACCCGGCGCCGGGGCGGACAGCCGCTCGGACCTGACCCGTTCAACGGCGGCCCAGGCCACCCCCGCGTCCGCGCGAGCCGACCACGCCCGCCCAACGCCCCCGTCCCCGCGACCCGTAGATGCCGTCCTGGACTCCCCGCGGACGCCCGGCCGGTCCGCGCCGCCGCAGGCAACCGCACCCCCGCACTCGGTGCCGCGCGCATCCGCACTATTGTCGTCCTCCGGCGAGTCCCAGGGGGAGGACCAAACCGTCATGGAACAACTGCACCCACGGGACCCGGATCAGATCGGTCCCTACCGCCTGCTCGCCCGCCTCGGCACCGGAGGCATGGGCCAGGTCTTCCTCGGCCGCTCCGACCGCGACGGCACCGCGAGCGCAGGCGGCATTGGCACCGGCATTGGCACCAGCGGCGGCGACGACGACACGATCACCGCCGCCGCCCACACCGCCGCCGTGAAGCTGATCCACCCCCACCTCGCCGCCCACCCCGGCTTCCGCGCCCGTTTCCGCCGCGAGGCCGCCGCCGCCCGCCTCGTCGGCGGAGCCTGGACCGCGCCCGTCCTCGACGCCGACCCCGACGCGGAGATCCCCTGGCTGGCCACCGCCTACATCGCCGGGCCGAGCCTGCGCCAAGCCGTCGGCCGCGACTTCGGCCCGCTGCCGGTCGGGTCCCTGCGGGTCCTGGCCGAGGGGCTCTCGTACGCCCTCCAGGACATCCACCGCGCCGGACTCGTCCACCGGGACCTGAAGCCCGGCAACATCCTGCTCACCGTCGACGGCCCCCGCGTCATCGACTTCGGCATCGCCCGGACCCTCGAGGCCACCGGCGACCCCGCCCTCACCCAGACCGGCGAACTCCTCGGCTCCCCCGGCTTCCTCGCCCCCGAGCAGGTGCACGGCACGCCCGTGACCCCGGCCTGCGACGTCTTCGGCCTCGGTGCGGTGCTCGCCTACGCCGCCACCGGCCGGCTGCCCTTCGGGGACCCGGAGCAGTCCGGAGGCATCGCCGCACTCCTGCTGCGCGTCACCGAAGCGGAACCCGAACTGGCCGGCGTACCGCCCGAACTGCGTGACGTCGTACGCGATTGCCTGCGCAAGGATCCGGCCGCGCGGCCGACCCCCGCCGAGGTGCTCGCGCGGGTCGCCGCGGACGGCGGGAGCGCCCCGGGTCCGTGGCTTCCGGAGCCGCTGATCGCACGGCTCGGGCAGCACGCCCTATCCCTGCTGGACCGCGAGGAGGCCGGCCCGGACCGCCCCGCGACCGCGACGCGACCCCTGGCTGCGACTCCGGCTCCGCACGCGGGAGAAGCGGAAGCGTCGAAGGCCATATCGGGCCCCCACCCCCGCGCCCGGTCCGCTTCCACGGCCTTCCTCCTCGCCGTCTCGGCGGTCGTCGCCGTCGCGGCGGGCGGCACGGTGTACACCGTCATGAGCGGCGACGGCGACGACCGGCGCCCCTCCACCGCGGACACCCCGCCCGCCACCACACAGGCCACCGCCACTGCTTCCGTCGCCCCGGCCACGCTCCCCGAGGCGTACGTCGGCACCTGGCGCGCCACCTCCAGCGGCCAGACCTGGCTGCTCACCCTCACCCCCGGCGCGGCCGGCGCCCCGGTCATGTCCCTGACCGTCCAGGCGCCCGGCCTCGCCTGCTCCTGGAGTGCGCCGCTGCACTCCGCGGCCCCGGGCACGGTGGCGCTCGATCCCTCCGCCGTCACCTCCGGTGCCCCGCCGACGTGTTCACCGGGCGGCCGGAGCACGCTGCGGCTGCTTCCCGACGGGAGCCTGGTCCGCGAGCTCGAAAACAGTCCGAGCGCCCCGCTCACGTACCGCCGGAGGTAATTATTTCGATGTCGATAAGCCTGTAGGCAAAGCTTGTTGCATCCGAATATCCCACCGCACACTGCGGCACATGGAGCCGTTGAGGTTAGTGGCACGAGTGTGGGAGCGGATCGAGGCGCGCGACTGGGACGGACTGGCTCTGCTGATCGCCGAGGACGCGGTGATCGAATGGCCCGTCAGCAGCGAACGCATCGTCGGGCGCGCCAACTTCATCTCCGTCATCAGCGACGACGACTACGCGGACGAGAGATCCGTGGAAGTACTGCGGATCCTCGCGGACGGCGACCTCGTCGTCACCGAGGTGGAGATACCCGAGGACCACGTCGTCTACCGCGCCGTCTCCCTGTGGACCGTACGGGACGGGGAGGTCGTGGGCGCGCGGGAGTACTGGACCAGCCCCGGCCAGGACCCGGCACCCCGCTGGCGCGCGGGCTACGTCGAGCCCCTCGTGGACCCGCTCACCGATCCACGCACTGATCCGCTCACCGATCCGCTCACCGGCCGGCCGGCCGATCCGCTCGCCCTCCCCTGAACCGGCCCGCCCCGTCCCCTGGGTAGTCCCTGTCATACCTGAGAGCTACTTGGGAAGACGGCTCTCCAGTGGGACGCCGACCATGGCCTCCGATTCCTAATTTCGTGACCAGAGAAGAACGCAGCACCGCCCCTCTGGCACGAACGAAGGAACGGACCCATGAGCCGCCGCCCCACCGCACGTCCCGCCGGCCGCCGCAGCGGCCGTCTGCGCCGCACGCTGCTGGCCGGGCTCGTCGCCGCGGCCGTCGTGTTCCCCGTTTCCGCCGCTGCGTCGCCCCACGTGCCCGCCCTGGCCCCCGCCGCCCTCACCGAGGCCGCCTCCCTCCCCTCCCGGTATGCCGCGAACCTCGCGAATCTCACCGAGGCCGCCGGGATGGCCGAGGACGCCGGCCGTAGCGGCCGGGCCGCGAAGCTCCGGGCCATGGAGGCGGGCGGCGACGCCCGGTTCCTCGTCTTCGACGGGCGCGGCAAGGGCCGTGCGATAGAGGTGTTCGGCGATCTGGAGAGCGCCGACCGGGTCGCCGTCCTGGTCCCCGGGTCGGACACGACGCTGGACACCTACCAGAGGTTCCGTGCCGGGGCGGTCGCCCTGCAGCAGCGCCTCCAGGCCGGCCATCCGCGCTCCGCCGTGGTCGCCTGGCTCGGGTACGACACCCCCGGCACGGTCAGCCCGACCGTGCTGACCACCGGCCGCGCGGACGCGGCCGCCGCCGAACTCGGGCCGTTCCTCGCCCGCTTGGAGCGGATGACCGTTCCGGACGCCCGGCTCTCGCTCCTCTGCCATTCCTACGGGTCCGTCGTCTGCGCCCGCACCGATACGGGACCCAAGGTCACCGACCTCGCACTGTTCGGCAGCCCGGGCACGGGGGCAGACGTCGCCGCGGACCTGCCGACCCGTGCCCGGGTGTGGGCCGGCCGGGGCGCCGGCGACTGGATCGGACACGTCCCGCACGTCCGCGTCGCCGGGATGGGCTTCGGCACCGATCCCGTGGACCCGGCCTTCGGAGCCCTCCCCTTCGCGGCCGGCTCCGGCGGGCACAGCGACTACCTCAAGCCGGACACCGAGTCCTTGAACAGCCTGGCCGGGATCGTGCTCGGCACCTCCCCGACGGCCCGGCCCGCCACCGCCGCCGCCCTCACCCCGTCCCTCGGCCGGCACCTCACCTCGCACCTCACCCCGTCGGGCATCACCGCTGCGGAGGCCTCGCATGCGTTCGCGTAAGCCGCACTCCCGCTGGTCCGTTCTCGCGGACCGCATCGACGCCGGCACCCCCGCCCACCGGGACCGGGCCGTGGACGCGCTACGGGCCTTCGCCATCCTCGGTGTGGTGCTGGGGCACTGGCTGGTCACCGCGCTCACCAGCGTCGACGGAGGCCTGCAGACCGCCAGCCCGCTGGCCCACATGAGCGCATTGGCCCCGGTCTCCTGGGTGTTCCAGACCCTGGCCGTCTTCTTCCTCGTCGGCGGCCATGTCGCCGCCCAGGGGTACGAGTCCGCGCGCGGACGCGGAGTCCCCTACGGCCGGTGGGTCGGGCAGCGACTGGGCAGGCTGTTCCGGCCGGTCGCCGCCGTCCTCGTCCTCTGGACCGTCGCCGCCGGCGGAATGCTGCTCGGCGGGGTCGGGACGGACACCGTCCACACGCTGCTGAAGCTCGTCCTCTCCCCGCTGTGGTTCCTCCTCGTCTTCGCCGCGCTCACCGCGGCGACCCCGCTCGTGTACCGGATCAACCCCCTGTGGCCACTGGCCGTGGTGGCCGTCGTCGACGTCTGGCGCTTCGGCCTCGGCGGGCCGGGGTGGATCGGCTGGGTCAATGTGGCCGCCGGCTGGCTGGTCCCCTACACCCTGGGCGCCGCCTGGGCGCGGGGCGCGTTCTCGCGGCGTGGCCCGGCCGCCCTGCTGCTGCGCGGCGGGATCCCCGCCACGGCCGCGCTGATCCTCTGGGGCGGGTGCCCGGCGTCCATGGTCGGCGTGCCCGGGGCCGCGATATCGAACCTGAACCCGCCGACGCTCGCCGCCGTCGCGTTCGGCCTGGCCCAGTGCGGGCTCGCGCTGCTGCTGCGGGAGCCGCTGGCCCGGGCGATGAGCCGGCCGCGCGCCTGGGCGAAGGTGGCCCTGGTGAACCTGTCCGCCATGACCATCTTCCTGTGGCACCAGACCGCGATGATGGCGGTCACCGCCCTGGGGCTGCTGGTCTCCACGGACCTGCCCGGGCTGCACACCGTGCCCGACTCCGCTCGGTGGATAGCCGTCCGGCTGCTCTGGCTGCCGGTGTTCGCGGCCGCGCTGACCGTCTGCTGGGCCGTGTTCCGTACCTACGAGCAGGGTGGCCGACCTCCCAAGAGCCGCTCCCCGCGCGGACCTTCCCGGGCCCAGGTGACCACCTCGCGGATCGTCGCCTCGTCCGTCCCGGCCGAGGAGAAGACCACGCCCGCCGCCGCTACCGGCCAGGGGGCCCCCGACAAGGAGACGGTCCGTGCCTAGGCTTGGCGGCGTGAACGAGCAGAGCAAGCCCCCGACCTCGACCCCGGCACGGCCCTCGGCCGCAGGCACACCCGCAGCCACCGACGCGGCCGCAGCCGCGTTTGGCGCGGGCTCCGGCAGCCGGCGCGCCAGGGCTTCGGCCGTGGTGCGGAGCGTTGCCCGCGACCTGCTCGACGTGAAGTCCGATCCGCTTCCGAAGATGTCGCGGCCGCGCTGGCTGGCCTGGCTCCCGCATGTGGCGCTCGGCTACCTGGCGGTGTTCTTCGTCTCCATCACCCTGAACCAGGTCAATGACCACTACAAGGTGAGCGGCACGTCCGTGCTGTTGCTGTCGATCCTGGTCGGCGTGTCCATCGCGGTAGCCGTGCGGCGACCGCTGGCCGGGTACTGGCTCGGCCTGACCGCGGCGGCCCTGATCGCCTTGGCGATCCACGACCACGTCGGGCAGGGCCAGAGCTGGCCTTGGCTGCCCGCCGGGATATTCGCCTTCGCCCCGGTGCTGCTGCTGGTGGCCCTGCGGGTACCGCCCCGGGTGACCGTCGGGGCGGTCGCCGTCACCGTCGCCTGCACCGGGCTGGCCGAGGCCCTCTTCAAGCCCGAGCACAGCGGTAGCACCACCCCCGGGGCCGTCCTCCTCTTCGCCTTCACCGGCCTCCTGGGCTACGCCCTGCGCTCGACGCGGCTGGCCCGCACCAAGCTGGTCGAGCAGGAGACCCTCACCGAGGAGGAGCGGGCCCGGCGCACCCTGCTGGAGGAGCGCAGCCGGATCGCCCGCGAGCTGCACGACGTCGTGGCCCACCACATGTCGGTCATCTCCATCCAGGCGCAGGTGGCCCCCTATCTCGTGGAGAACCCTTCGGAGGAGCTCAAGGAGAATCTGGCCGGCATCCGCGCGAATGCCCTGGAGGCTCTGACGGAACTGCGCCGCGTGCTGGGCGTCCTGCGCTCCGAGCATGCGGACGACTCCGCCGACTCCCATCATCCGCAGCCCACCCTGGCCGAGTTGGGCGGGCTCGTCGACAACGTGCGCGCGGCCGGGCTGGACGTCACCACCGAGATCGCGGGCGTCCGCCGGCCGCTGTCCCCGGGCGTGGAGCTGACCGCGTACCGGATCGTGCAGGAGGCGCTGAGCAACTGCCTGCGGTACGCGCCCGGTTCCCGGGTGGAGGTCGGCCTCGCCTACGGGCCGCGCGAGCTGCACGTGTGCGTGGCCAACTCCGCGCCGACCCGGCCGGTCCCGCCGTCGCCCGGAGCGGGGCACGGGCTGCTGGGGATGCGGGAGCGAGCGGGCATGCTGGGAGGCGAGCTGGCCGCAGGTCACCGCCCCAGCGGGGGGTACGAGGTGAGCGCCGTGCTCCCCATAGACCCCGTGTCCCCGGGCGGAGGCTCCTCCCCCGCCCCCGGGACGAAGAAGGAGACCTCATGACCGCGCCGATCAAGGTGATGATCGCCGACGACCAGATGATGGTCCGGCAGGGCTTCACCGTGCTCCTCGACGCCCAACCCGACATCGAGGTGGTCGGCCAGGCAGTCGACGGCGCCGAGGCCGTGGCGAAGGTCGCCGAGCTGGTGCCGGACGTGGTCCTGATGGACATCCGCATGCCCGGGATGGGTGGCATCGAGGCCACCTCCCTCATCACCGCCGCCCCGGGCTCCACGGTGAAGGTGCTGGTGCTGACCACCTTCGACCTCGACGAGTACGTGTACGAGGCGCTGCGCGCCGGCGCCTCGGGCTTCCTCCTCAAGGACGCTTCGGCCGATCAGCTGGCGGAGGCGGTCCGCGTGATCGCGGCCGGGGAAGCGCTGCTCGCGCCGAACATCACCAAGCGCCTGATCACCGAGTTCTCCCGGCTGGGGGCTCCGCGGGCGCCCTCGAAGGCGCGGATCGACGCGCTGACCGAGCGGGAGACGGAGGTGCTGTCGCTGGTCGCCCAGGGCATGTCGAATGCGGAGATCGCCGAGCACCTGATCCTGGCCGAGCAGACGGTGAAGACGCACGTGGGCCGGATCCTGGTGAAGCTGGGCCTGCGGGACCGCACGCAGGCCGCGGTGTTCGCCTACGAGACGGGGCTGATCCGCCCGACGGGCTACTGAGCCGGCCCGCGTAGTACTTGAGGGGGACCCCCGGAAATCCCCTTCAGCGGCGACGCGGACGAGGTCGCGGCCGATCTACCGTGGGGACCATGACCGAGACGACCCCTGGGGCCACCCCCCGGACACCCGAGTTGCGGCTGGCTTCGGGCCTCATCCAGAGCCTGCGCCAGGATCTGATCACCGATGCCTTCGCCTACCGTCCGCTGCCCCTGATGCGCACGGACGGGCCGCTGACTCGACGGCTCCCCCGGCGGATACGGAGGGAGGCCGTGTACCTGCCGCACGCGGCCTTGTGCCTGACGGCGTTCTTCGTGGTGACCTTCACCTCCGTCAGCGGCAGGATGCCTCCGGCCGGCGCCCTGGTGATGGGGCTGATAACGGCCGCCCCGGTCGTGATGACCCTGGTGCGGCCGGTGGGGGCGTTCTGGGCCGCCGTGGCGGTCACCCTCGTCTTCTCGGTCGTCAACGGGTCGGATCCGAACTGGCCCTGGTCGCCCAGCACGTTCGTCTCGTACCTCGTGACGGTGACCGTCGTGGCGATGCGGACCAGGCCCCGCACCGCCGGCTGGATGTGGCTGATAACGGTGGCGATCGGTGTCGCGATGTCCATCGTGCTCGGCCACGGGCACGCCATCACCCTCGGCCCGATGGCCTTCGTGTCGGCGATCGCCCTGCTGACGGTCAGCGTCCGCAACATCCGCAAGCAGGCGGAGCAGGAGGTGACCGCGCAGCAGGAGGTCACGGCCGTCGAGCGGGACCGGCGGACGCTGCTGGAGGAGCGGACCACGATCGCACGGGAGCTGCACGACGTGGTCGCCCACCACATGTCGGTGGTGGCCATCCAGGCGGAGGCGGCGCCCTACCGGGTGAAGAACCCGCCGCCGGAGCTGGAGGCCGCGTTCGTCACCATCCGGGAGAACGCGGTCGCCGCCCTGACCGAGCTGCGCCGGGTGCTGGGCGTGGTCCGCTCCGCGGACTACGAGGCGCCGGACGCCCCGCAGCCGACGCTGGCCTCACTGGACGGGCTGCTGGCCAATGTGCGGGAGGCCGGGCTGAGCGTGGAGAAGACGGTGACGGGCGCCGTCCGCGAACTGCCGCCGGGTGTGGAGCTGTCGGCCTACCGGATCATCCAGGAAGCCCTGAGCAACACCTTGCGGCACGCGCCGGGCGCGGCGACCGGCGTCGAGGTCTCGTACGTACTGGGTGGTCTGGGCATACGGATCGTCAATGAGGCGGCGACCGGGGACGCCCGGCCCTCGCCGGGGGCCGGGCAGGGGATCACGGGGATGCGTGAGCGGGTGGCCATGCTGGAAGGGGAGATGACGGCCGGGGAGACGGACTCCGGGGGGTACGAGGTGGCGGTGTTCATACCGGTGGCGACCAGCCGCCCGGAGCCGGCGAAGGATCCGGCATGACGATCAGGGTGCTCATCGTCGACGACCAGATGATGGTCCGGGAGGGATTCTCCGTCCTGCTGAACGCGATGGACGGCATCGAAGTGGTCGGGGAGGCGGTCAACGGGCGGGAGGCCATAGCGCAGGTGGCGGCGCTGAGGCCGGACGTGGTGCTGATGGACATCCGGATGCCGGAGATGAACGGCCTGGAGGCGACGCGGGAGATCGTGGCCGCCGACACGAACGCGAAGGTGCTGGTCCTGACGACCTTCGACCTCGACGAGTACGTGTACCAGGCACTGCGGGCCGGGGCCTCCGGCTTCCTCCTCAAGGACGCCTCCGCGCGACAACTGGCCGACGGGGTGCGGGTGGTGGCCGCCGGGGAGGCACTACTGGCCCCCTCGGTGACCAGGCGGCTGATCACCGAGTTCTCCAAGCTGTCGGAGGTCCGGCCGCATTCGGGTTCGGCGGCGGTCTCGGAGCTGACGGAGCGGGAGACGGAGGTTCTGGTGCTGATCGCGCAGGGACTGTCCAACGCGGAGATAGCGGACCGTCTGATCATCGCCGAGTCCACCATCAAGACGCACGTGAGCCGGATCCTGGTGAAGCTGGGCCTGCGGGACCGCACGCAGGCGGCGGTGTTCGCTTACGAAACCCGGCTGGTGACCCCGGCTTAGCCGGATCCGAAAAGTTGTCCACAGCTGTGGACAACTTTTCGGGCGAGGGATTCCCGAGCCAGATCGACGGCCCGGTCCGCCCGTCGCTCACCCGTACGGCGGAGCCGTCATCACCGAGGTCGGCGACGACCGCCCGGCCCGGTCCGCGACCTCATCGGCTCGGCCGCGGCCGTCTGACGGCGCCCCGCCGCCACAGCCCGCGCGCCAAGCCCAGCTCCCGGGCGAGCGGGGCCCATACGACTGCCCCCGGGCCCGGATCCCCGGCCAGCCACACCAGGCGCTCCACCGGCGGGTCGGGGGTGTCCGACTCCGCCGGCGAGGGCGGCAGGGCTGGCTGCGGCAGGGCCGACTGCGGCAGGGCCGGGGCGCTGCGGGGCCAGGAGCGCGGCGGCAGCACCCTGCGGCCCAGTGGCCCCAGGGTCAGCACGTGGCGTCCGCCGTCGAGGACGAGCAGTGGCGGCAGCCCGTTGTCTCGCAGCACCCGGGCCTCGTGGGAGGTCCAGCGCAGCCCCGGGTCACGCAGGATCCGGCGTACGCGCTGGGCGGCGTACAGCTCGCGGAGCGCGAAGAGCACCGGGAGGCACAGCAGCCCCAGCAGTACCGCCTGGAGCGGCGCCGGGCGGGTGACCAGCGCCCCGATCAGCGCGGGCCAGCACAGCAGCGGCAGGACGCAGATCAGCGTGGCGTCCTGGCGCCAGTCGCCGAGCGCGTCCCGGACGGCCGCCTCGCCGGGCGGCCCGGAAGGCGGCCCGGAAGGCGGCCCGGAAGGCGGCCCGCCGGGCTCCGGCCCGACCTCGTGGAGTCGTCCCATCGAGCCCTCCCCGTGTCGCCTCCGTCGCGTCACCCCTGCAGCGTCACCTCTGGAGCGGCAGTGTCAGCCCCCACGCAGCGGGGCACAAGGTCCAGGTGCGCCTGCGGACCGGGCCGGTGACGGCGGCGTCGGCCCGGTAGCGGAAGTCCGCCCCGGACACCGTCACGGCGGCCGCCCGCGCACGCACCACAGACCCCTCGCCGGAGTCCCCGCCCGAGCCGCCACCGCCCGGGCCCAGCCTCACCATGACGTCCGCCAGCCCGTCGCCCTCCCGGGCCGACACGCAGACGTCCTCCACCAGCCAATCCACGTCCGCCAGGACCACCCCGTCGGCCTCCACGCGCAGCCGGTGGCCGCCCTGGGCCCCGGACGCCGCCACCGGCGGGCGGACGAGCGTACGGACCAGCGAGCGGTACGCGCTCCACACCGACGGCCCTGCCGGCCGCGGCACGGCCCGTACGGGCGGGATGGCGACCCCGCCCAGCACCACCCCGTCACTGTCGTCGACCAGCAGGTCCCGCATCCCGACGGCCCCGTCCAGGACCGCCCGGGCGGCCGACACGGCCGACAGCGGCACGCCCAGCCGCCTGGCCAGTCCGAGTGACCCCGCCGGCCCCACGGGAATCAGCGAAATGGCCCCCTCGGACAGCGCCCGCTCCCGGTGCAGCAGCCCGACGGCCCGGACGAGCGCCCGGTCGTCGCCCACGATCACCGGCTGCCGATGACCCCGGCGGGCCAAAGCCCGCGCAAACTCCTCCGGCGAGTCCGGGAGGCAGATTTTCGCTGCGGCTCCCGCTGACAGAACATCTTTCGCGATTCGCACGGACTCGCCGTCAAGACGGCGGGCGACCGGGTCGACGAGCACGAGCAGGCCGCCTACCGGCGCGCCCGCATGGCTCATGGTGGGCTCTGGAGCCGACACCTCGGTCCTTCCTCGGGTAGCATCTTTGTGCAAGAGGCCCTTGCGCTATTGCGCCAGGGCCTTCGTCTATTCCGGGGCACCGGTCCGACGGCTCAGCCTGCGGTGTACATCGTCGTACGCCCCCTGACCTTGGACATGCCCCATCCGGAAGAGGTGTACGCCTGTGCCCGCTCTTGTGCTGCTCGGAGCTCAGTGGGGTGACGAGGGCAAGGGAAAGGCCACCGACCTGCTCGGTGGATCCGTTGACTATGTAGTGCGTTACCAGGGCGGCAACAACGCCGGCCACACGGTCGTCGTGGGCGACCAGAAGTACGCGCTGCACCTTCTCCCTTCCGGCATCCTCTCCCCCGGATGCACACCGGTCATCGGCAACGGTGTCGTGGTCGACCCGGCCGTCCTGCTCTCCGAGCTGCGCGGCCTCAACGAGCGCGGCATCGACACCTCCAAGTTGCTGCTCAGCGGCAACGCGCACCTGATCACGCCGTACAACGTCACCCTCGACAAGGTCGGCGAGCGCTTCCTCGGCAAGCGCAAGATCGGTACGACGGGCCGCGGCATCGGACCGACCTACGCGGACAAGATCAACCGCATCGGCATCCGCGTCCAAGACCTCTACGACGAGTCGATCCTCACCCAGAAGGTCGAAGCGGCGCTGGAAGGCAAGAACCAGCTCCTCGCGAAGCTGTACAACCGCCGCGCGATCGACCCGGCGCAGATCGTCGAAGAGATGCTCCAGTACGCGGAGCAGATCAAGCCGTACGTCGCCGACACCACCCTCATCATCAACAACGCGCTCGACGAGGACAAGGTCGTGCTCTTCGAGGGCGGCCAGGGCACTCTGCTCGACGTCGACCACGGCACGTACCCCTTCGTCACCTCGTCCAACCCGACCGCCGGCGGTGCGTGCACCGGTGCGGGCGTCGGACCGACGAAGATCAGCCGTGTCATCGGCATCCTGAAGGCGTACACGACCCGCGTCGGCGCCGGCCCGTTCCCGACCGAGCTGTTCGACGCGGACGGCGAGGCGCTGCGCCGCATCGGCGGCGAGCGTGGCGTGACCACCGGCCGTGACCGCCGTTGCGGCTGGTTCGACGCCCCGATCGCGCGCTACGCGACCCGCGTCAACGGTCTGACGGACTTCTTCCTCACCAAGCTGGACGTGCTGACCGGCTGGGAGGAGATCCCGGTCTGCGTCGCGTACGAGATCGACGGCAAGCGCGTCGAGGAGCTCCCGTACTCGCAGTCGGACTTCCACCACGCGAAGCCGATCTACGAGAACCTCCCCGGCTGGTCCGAGGACATCACGAAGGCCAAGACCTTCGCGGACCTCCCGAAGAACGCCCAGTCGTACGTGAAGGCCCTCGAGGAGATGTCGGGTGCCCCGATCTCCGCGATCGGCGTCGGCCCCGGCCGCACCGAGACCATCGAGATCAACTCGTTCCTCTAGGCACGACCAGGCATGACGCGAACGCGGAAGGGGCGGTGCGCCGTACGCTTGGGTTCTAGGAGTCGTTGCAACATCCCAGCTCAGGGGATGCGATGGACTTCAAGATTCGTGGGGACAGGACGCCTCAGGGCCCCCGGAAACTGATCCGGGAACGGGAGGCATACTCCCGGCTCATGGAACAGGGCGTCAGCAACACGGAGG
>NZ_JAGGOT010000123.1 GCF_018614195.1 Streptomyces sp. ISL-43 | reverse complement strand
CGACCGGTTGAATCCGCCTTGCGAGCTGTGATCGGTATGCATGATCGCTCCATCGATGCTGCCGCGGGTTCGTTCGGCGGCCTACAGGGCAGCGGTGACGAGTCCTGTCCGCATGTGGTCGGTGATCGCCCACCGGGCCAGACGGCGTGAGGCGAGGTCGATGACGGTCGCAAGGTAGAGCGGCTTCGAACCGCTGACCGGCAGGTATGTGATGTCGCCGACGTATTTCGTGTTCAACGCGACCGCGGTGAAGTCACGGCCGATCAGATCTGGCGCCTTGGGCGCCGCCTGGTCCGCGACGGTGGTCCGGTACCGGCGCCGCAGGCGAACTCCCTCGAGCCCGATGCTCCGCATGATCCTCGCGACCCGCTTGTGGTTGACCGCCGGGCCGCCCTCGTCACGGAGCTCGGCGGTGATCCTGGGGGCGCCGTAGGTGCCGTCGGAGTCCTGGTGAGCCTTGCGTATCCGGGCCGCGAGCCCGGCCTCGAGGGTCTGCCGGGTCTCTCTTGCGGTCGAGGTGCGGCGCCAGTAGTAGAAACTCGAGCGGGAGAGACCGAGAATGTCGCAGAGCCGCTTCACGCCGTGACGGCGCTGGTGGTCATCAACGAACTGGCAGCGGTTCACCAGCGCGTCTCCGTCGCGAGCGTTTTCGCAGGTCACGCACGGGGGAGCTGGTGACCATGTCGTGGCGGCGTAGAGGCCGGGGCCGAGCTTGTGGATGAGGCCGCCGGCGGCCCAGCGGTTCAGTTGTCTGTACATGGTCTCCAGGGTGACGTCGCCGAAGTGAGCTGCGATGTCGCGGGGTTGCCACAGGCGGGTGAGGCCTTCCTGGAGCAGGGTCAGAATTCGATGTCGGCGGCGCTTGTCGGGGGCGGTGTGCCGGTCGTCCCGGGGAGGCGGTGGGCAGCGTGGGCTGCTGATCGGTGGGTTCGAGGATGGAGACGTCGAGGTGGGTGACGGTGCGGCTCGTGCCGGGTCTGCCGTCGTCGCGTCGCTCGCTGTACCGGGACATCGGCGATTTGACCTTGCGGGTGCTGACCCGTTGCCGCCTCGGCGGGAGCACGGCGCCCAGAATCCGGCGGCCGATGAGCCCGACCGTCCCGACATGTGCGGGGATGACATCGGCGGCCTGGACGACCTGGTCACGGGCGGTCTGGACGGCGATAGTGAAGCAGCAGCAGCAGCAGCAGCAGCGGTCCGGATCGGTCCCGGCCCGGGACTCGGCCGCGTCGACCTTGACGGTCCGCAGCACTTGGTAGAGCGTGAGCAGGGCCCACATCCCTGCTCGACGCCGGCCGGGTCGCCTGAGCGCAGAAGGCGCCCGTTCGGGATGGTGTGGCGAAGCGCGTAGTACGCCGATTCGTGTTCCCACCGCTGGTGGTAGAGGCCCGCAAGTGCGGTGGCGGGGTAGCGTCGGGCGTCGGTCAGGGTTGTCACCAGCCGGTAGGAGCCGGTGAAGACTGTGCCGTCCGCGCAGGTCACCGTGATCTGCGCGTCGACGATCCGCACGCCCACGGTGCCGATCACCGACAGGCACGAGCCGTCCGCGAGAAGGGCCAGTACCGGCGTGCGCCGGTTGCTGCGGAGTCGACCCGGCATCTGAGCCCGGGTCGCGACGGCTTGGGAGAGGAAGTCGTTCCCGTCGAAGCCTTTGTCCCGCATGTCCGGCGTCAGCAGGTGCAACAGACGCGATGCGTATCGGGTTTCGCCCTCGGCGGTCGGACCGAACACCGCGCCGATCAGGGCCCGTGTCCCGGTCTTGACCCAGCGTCTTGCTCAGCCGTCGACGTCGATGGCTGATTCTTTGCCGTACGACAGGATCCCACCACGATGGCCGCCCCTGCCCGCACGTCGCGCCTGCGGGCGTGGATGCTGGAAGGCTTGACCGCCGAGAACAGTTCGCCCGCCGCAAAGGAGGCGGCGGCCCAGCCGCACGGCCGTCCGTGGCGGCGCGTCATGTGCCTGACGGGTCTCGACTACTTCTCCACCCTCGGCTACCAGCCCGGTATCGCGGCGCTGACAGCCGGCCTGCTGTCGCCGCTTGCGACCATCGTGCTCGTCCTGCTGACGCTCTTCGGCGCGCTGCCGGTCTACCGGCGGGTCGCGGAGGAGAGCCCGCACGGCGAGGGCTCGATCGCCAGCAGTTCCCAGGCCGCAGCCATGCGAACTCGGACGGGCCCGTCGCGGCGGACGCGAGGCACCAGCTGCCAGTTGATTCTCCCCAGATTCCCCCCAGGACGTGTCAACGCAACAAAAGACCTGGTCAGGCGCCTGTCTGGGGCAAGGTGAGGAGATCACCCGCATCTATTCCCCCTAGGGACTCCCCATGGCCGCTTCTGGGGCGGTCTGTGAGTGATGCGCAAGTGAAGGTGCGAATGATGACTGAGTGTGATGCGAGGGGCTTAGAGCCAGTCGCGCCGCTTGAAAATCACGTACAAACTGACGCAAACCATCCCCATGAGGCAGATCGCAAGGGGGTATCCGAAGCTCCAACCCAACTCAGGCATGGATTCAAAGTTCATGCCGTAGATAGTTCCGACGAGTGTGGGAGCAAACAAAATGGCAGCCCATGAGGAAATCTTCTTGAAGTCGTCACCCCCACGCCGCTGACCCGCGGAAGTCGGCTGCATAGGCGGTCCGAACTGCGGCGATCCGTCTTAGCGAGCCTTTCACCGCGCTTCCCGTTTGTACGGCCGATCCTCCCCAGCCGCTCCCCAACGGGGCTTCATACTCCCCAGATTCTCCCCAGCGGTGGCTGCCTCCGAAGGCGAATCGCCGCTGGCCAGAGGGGCGCCGGCCGGCACGCCGCGGGCTTCACAGCGCATCCGTGGCAACGGTTGCCTGCCGCTAGCGGAAAAGAAGCCGCGCACGCCGCGAAGGCGATCGAGGCGTTCGTGAAGACCTACGGCGCCAAGTACGCGGGCCCCACTGCCTCCCCCCGGGCGGCCACCGCCCCCGCCCTGCCGGCCCCGGTCATCCGGACATGGCCGACAAGGAGACGTCAAGGTGATGTTTACGGCGCTGATGTCTTCTGGGTCGCAGACCCGTATTGACGGTGCCTAGTACGCGACCACAAGGGGGACTTGTGCTCCGGATCCATTTCACGGGTGCCGATCTCGGACGCCTCAGGCTGGCAGCCCAGCCCGACGTCATGTGGGAGACGGCTCTTAGCCTTCACCAACTCGCCCGCCCGGACGCCTTCTTCGCGCCCTGGCACCGTGTCGCCCGCAAGACCCTGGCCCAGGCGAACATGGGCCGGGCTGTCCACCTCCTGACGGCACTCGTCCCGATCAGCTCCTACTTCCCCGACTTCCTGACGCCCCCCGGGCACATCACCCGCCTCGAAGAGGGGATCGACGGCGTGCTCTCCACCGGTAGGAACCGCCTGCGGGTCGAGATCGCCAGGCTCACGGACTCCCGCCCACACCCGTCGGCCTGGTTCGACGACATCGCCGCCGGACGCCCCCACGCCCTGCGCCATCTCGGCGCCGCCCTGCTCCGCTACCACTCCCTCGCCCTGGCCCCGTACGCCCCCGCCGGGGCGGCGCTGGCGCAGCGCCACGCGACCCGTCATGCACGGATGATCACCGAGCAGGGGAGTGAAGCCCTGCTGGGCGGGCTCGGGCCGCAGCTGCGCTGGCTGCCCCCGGTCCTGGAAGTGGACTATCCGGTGTCCAAGAGCCTCGAACTGGGCGGCCGCGGCATGCTCCTCGTTCCGAGCTTCTTCTGCCACAACCATCCGATCGCCCTCGCCGACCCCGGACTGCCGCCGACCCTCGTCTTCCCGGTCACACGTGGCCCGCTGTGGATCCCGCAGCCGGAACCGTGCGCCGCAGGGGCCTCCCAGGCGCGTGGCCTCGACGAGCTGGTCGGGCCGACCCGCGCCGCCACGCTGCGCCTCCTCGACACCGCGCACAGCACCACCGAACTCGCGGCGCGTCTGTGCACCTCCGCATCCACGGCCAGCCGCCACGCCACCGCGCTGCGCCGGGCCGGCCTGGTGGTCACCGAGCGGACGGGGACCTCCGTCACGCACACGCGGACGGCCCTGGGGACCGGGCTGGTGCACGGCACCTGACCCCGATGGGGTGCGGGCCTTGCGGTGCGGCCCCTTTGCGCTGTCACGCAAAGGGTTCGTTCCCCTCCTCCGGCTCCGTAGCGTCGTCGCAGGACATCACCGGATCTGGAAAGGAACCCGAACCCGATGGCAACGATCTCGCTTTCTTCCGTACGCAAGAGTATGGCGGCGGCCGGCCTGACCGCACTGGTGGCGGTCACGCCCCTGCTCGCCGCGACCGACGCCCAGGCACTGGGCAACAACCGCACCGTCTCGCGCAGCTGCGGCAGCAACTACGTGGGCAGCGGCTTCAACGGAACCCAGAACTGGGCGCAGACGAAGAAGGTGTCGGGCACCTGCGCCGGCCGGCTGAGCGCGGCGCTCATCAGGAGCGACGGCTACTGGACCACCCGCGTGTACGGCACCAGCACCTCCGCGTACGCGAGCTACAACTCCACCTACAAGGGCCGCAATGGCCTGCACTGGGGCTGCGACAACTGCAACGTCACCTACTCCTGACCCATGCGTAGGGCGACGCTCGTCGTCGCGGTGATTCTGGCCACCGTCTCGGGCTGTGCGCAGGCCGGTCCGGGCGGTGGCCGGGAGAGCTCCGACGACATCCCGCTTCCGGGGCAGCAGTGGGCGCTGGGCGACGGGAAGGTCACCGAGGCCGAATACCGCACGGCGATGGACCGGTTCGTCTCCTGCGTGAGGGGCGCCGGCTATCCGGTCACCGACCCCGTCCGCAGCCCTGCCGACAACCTCACGCTGATCTACACCATCACCCCCAGCGGCGACCCGGACACGTACAACAGCGCGGTCCAGAGCTGCAACCTCTCCCACCTGTCGCTCGTCGAGCCGACGTTCGTCGCAGCGCAGCCACAGGTCATGGACGAGCCGCTGCGTACGGCGGTCGGGAACTGCCTGCGACAACAGGGTGCCGAGCTGACGGCCGGGGAACGGAACCTCGCGGACTTCGCCCGCTCAGCCAAGGATGAGGCGCGGGTGGTCGACTGCGTCACCGGACAGTGGGCGCGTGTCTACCCGCGACTGCCGGCGGAAGTGCCGCTCCGCTTCTGACCGCCGATCCGCCCGGCCCCGGCGACCGGTCCCCGTATGACTGGTTCGGGCTCCCGGCGGCGGCCCGTCGAACGGTGGCCGCGCCCCTCCCGCCGGGGGGCCGGCCGGCCGGACGGACTACGCGTACTGGATAAGGGTGCCTGCCTGCCGCCGGTGCCACCTTTCTGGGCCTCGGACAGTGTCCACCCCGGTGGGCGGGCGGTAGACACGCGCGCCGCCCCACGCCCTGGGCGTCGGTGGCCTTGAGCGCTACGAGGTGACGCCCCTCGGGTCCACGGTCACCAGTGACGTGACGGCCCCTGGAGAAATCTCCGCGACTCGCGCGACGGAATCGCCCCCTGGCCCCGTAGAGCAGGTGAAGAAGCTGGGGAAGTGCGATGAGGGAGGGGTCCGACGTATGGCGGGTCGGTTGCCGGTACGGATGTGCAAAGGCGTGCGGGGCACGGCGGTCGCGGCGGCGGCCATGGCGGCGCTGACCGGCTCACAGGCGCCCGGCCTCGCGGCGTCGGCGTCCTCCCCCGTGGAGGCCACCATGTCACCGAATCAGGGTACTTCGGGCGATGCCTACTACTTTCGCGAGCTGCCCCCACTCGCGTCGCACGGCCCGTCCGCACAGCAGCCGTCCTCGGCCGGTGCCGTCTTCGCGGCCGGCCGTGCGGCGCTGCCCGCCACGGTCCTCGCCGCGTACCGGAACGCGGAGTCGACGCTCGTGCGGAGCACCCCGCGCTGCGGTCTGCGCTGGCAGCTGCTCGCGGCGATCGGCCAGGTGGAGTCCGGCCAGGCGCGGGGTGGGAGGGTGGACGCGGACGGTACGACGTACGCGCCCATCATCGGCCCGCAGCTGAACGGCCAGGGGTTCGCCTTGATCCGGGACACCGACGGCGGCGCGTACGACGGCGACCCGTCCTACGACCACGCGGTCGGCCCGATGCAGTTCATCCCGTCCACCTGGGCCGGATGGGGCGCCGACGGCAACGGCGACGGCAGGACCGACCCCCATAACGTCCACGACGCGGCGCTCGCCGCGGGCCGCTACCTGTGCGCGGCCGGACGCGACCTCTCCCGGCCGCAGGACCTCGACCGCGCGATCCTCTCCTACAACCATTCCCGGGAGTACCTGAGCGTCGTCCTGTCCTGGTACGCCTACTTCAGGGACGGCCACCGCGTGGTTCCGGACCAGGGCGGCGCGGGTTCCGGTACGGAGGTCGACTCGCCCGGCACGGGGCGGACCGAGCCGGCCGGCCCGGAGCCGGGTACCGAGACCCCGCCCGCCTCCCCGGCGCCTACGCCCCCGCCCGCGCCGAAGCCCGCGCCGACGCCCGCCCCGCCACCGACCGCCGACCCGCCGGACGGCGGCGCGAAGATCAGGCCGCCCCTGGTCACGGCCCCGAGTCCCGCTCCCGGCGCCGGGATCGACGTGCCCGGTGACGGCGTCCTTCCGGATACCGGCATGGTCCCCGGCAACGGTTAGGACTCACTCGCGCATCACCCCTCCACAACACCATGTACCCGGCGGTAACCTCCCGGGTCATGGCGACGGACAGGCATCATCCGCACCCGGCCGAACCGGGTGACGACTCGGCCCACCTGCGGTGGCAGCGCATGTGGGGCCATCGCGAGCAGCTGCTCAAGGTGGCGCGCCGCAGGTCCATGAGCGCCGAGGACGCCGAGGACGCGGTGCAGGAGGCGATGCTGCGCGGCGCGCAGCACACACACCTCGACGAGGCGCGGCTGGGCGCATGGCTGACGACCGTGACCATGCGCCTGTGCGTCGACCGGTACCGGCAGGTCCACCGCGAGGCCCAGCTGAGCGGTACGCCCAAGCTCACCGCCCCCGGCCCGGTCCCCGTCGATGAGGCGGTGTGCGACCGGGCGGAGGCCAGGTGGCTGGCCTTCCGGAGCAGGGAGCTGCCCGCCCGCCAGGCGGAGGCACTCCGCCTGAAGTCGCAGGAGCGGGACGTCGGGCAGATCGCCCGCGAGATGGGGCTGAGCTACGAGGCGGTCGAGTCCCTGCTGGCCCGGGCCCGGCGTACGCTGCGCAACTCGCTGGCCGGGACGCTGGCGCTCGGCCTGTGGCTGATCGGGCGCGGCCGGGACCAGGCGGGTCAGGCGGGTCAGGCGGGTGCGCATGCCCCCGCCCTGGCCGCGGCCTCGGCGGCCGCGACGCTGGCCATGGTGGGACTGGCCCTGCCCTTCGCGTACGAGCCGAGTGCGCCGGTGCCGCCTCCGCCGCAGATGGCGGTGGTGCGGGAGGAGCCGGGCGCGGCCGGTGACCGTATACCGGCTGCCTCGTCCGTACGACCGGACGTCCCCGGCTCCGTACGCCCGACCGGAACGGTGTCGCCCACGGCCCTCCCCGGCGCCCTCCCGGCGGTGCTGCCCGAGCTGCCGGAGCTGCCGGAGGTGGCGGCGACCCTGCCCGCCGCACCGGACCTGCCCACCCCGGCTCTGACTGCCCCGGCCCTTCCCGCGCCCGCCGTGTCCGTGCCGCCGCTGCCGTCCACAACACCGCTCCCCGACAGCACGACCGTGCCGGACCTCCCCGGTGCCCGCTCCACCCGCTTGCCGTAAAAAATCTTGGTCTCGCCGCGACGGACCCGCCGCCCTTCCCCGTAGAGCAGATGTCGGAGCTGCTCCCCGCTGAAGGGTGAACCGGATGGGTGTCGAGATCTGCGTGGAAGGGTTGACCAAATCCTTCGGCCACCAGGTCATCTGGCAGGACGTGTCGCTGACGCTGCCCGCCGGGGAGGTGTCCGTCATGCTCGGCCCCTCGGGCACGGGCAAGTCGGTGTTCCTCAAGACACTCGTGGGCCTGCTCAAGCCGGACCGGGGATCGATCCGGATCGCCGGTACGGACATCACCAAGCTCCGCGAGCACGACCTGTACGAGGTGCGCAAGCTCTTCGGCGTGCTGTTCCAGGACGGCGCCCTGTTCGGGTCGATGAACCTGTACGACAACATCGCCTTCCCGCTGCGCGAGCACACCCGTAAGCCGGAAAGCGAGATCAGACGGATCGTCCTGGAGAAGATGGACATGGTCGGTCTGATCGGTGCCGAGGAGAAGCTGCCCGGCGAGATATCCGGCGGGATGCGCAAGCGGGCGGGCCTGGCGCGGGCGCTGGTGCTCGACCCGGAAATCATCCTGTTCGACGAGCCGGACTCGGGGCTCGACCCGGTGAGGGTGGCCTATCTCAATCAGTTGATCGTGGACCTGAACGCGCAGATCGACGCGACCTTCCTGATCGTCACCCACGACATCGCCTCGGCCCGCCAGGTCCCGGACAACATCGGGCTGCTGTTCCGGCGCGAACTGGTGATGTTCGGCCCCCGCGAGGAGCTGCTGACCAGCGACGAGCCGGTCGTAGGGCAGTTCCTCAACGGCCGTATGCAGGGGCCGATCGGCATGGCGGAGGAGAAGGACGCCGCCCAGGTCGAGCAGGAGCTGGCAGGCCTCGCCGGCGGGGACGACGCCATTCCCGAAATGACCCCGCGCCTGCTGCCCAGCCCCGGGGTCACCCGGCCGCCCCGCTGGCAGGCGATCGCCGACCGCGAGGCGGAGCTGCGCCGCCGCGACCCCTCCGGGGAGGCTGACCCGGCCCCGGCCCCGGCCCCGGGCATGGCCCCGGGCATGGCGGCAGAGCTGTGCCCAGGGGCTGACCCGGACCGGAAGGCGGCGGAGCCGAGCCCGGCACAGGGGGCAGACGGATGAGCTTCTCACCCAGCGGAGCGCTCCGGCATACCGGCAGCCTCTTCGCCATGGCCCTGGACGTCCTCCGGACCCTGCCTCGACGCCCCTTTCAGGTACGGGAGTTCATCCAGCAGGCGTGGTTCATCGCGAGCGTCACCATCCTGCCCACGGCCCTGGTCTCCATCCCCTTCGGAGCGGTCATCGCGCTCCAGATCGGCAGCCTGACCCGGCAGCTCGGCGCCCAGTCGTTCTCCGGCGCCGCCTCTGTCCTGGCGGTACTTCGGGAGGCGTCCCCCATCGTCACGGCGCTGCTCATCGCCGGCGCCGGCGGCACCGCGATCTGCGCGGACCTCGGGGCGCGCAAGATCCGGGAGGAGATCGACGCCATGCAGGTGCTCGGTATCGACCCGATCCACCGGCTGGTCGTGCCCCGGGTGCTGGCCACCATGCTCGTGGCGGTCTTGCTCAACGGCCTGGTCTCCGTTGTCGGGGTGGCCGGTGGCTATTTCTTCAACGTGGTCATGCAGAACGGCACTCCCGGTGCCTACCTGGCCTCCTTCACCACCCTCGCCCAGCTGTCCGACCTCTGGGCGGCCGAACTGAAGGCGCTGGTCTTCGGCGCCATCGCCGCGATCGTCGCCTCGTACAAGGGCCTGACCGCCAAGGGCGGGCCCAAGGGAGTCGGTGACGCCGTGAACCAGTCCGTGGTCATCACCTTCATGTTGCTGTTCGTGACGAACTTCGTGCTGACCGCCGTCTACTTCCAAATCGTTCCGCAGAGGGGATGACGATGACTCTGCTGAATCCGCTGTGGGTGCTCAAACAGGCCGGGCGCTCCCTGGAGGAGCTGGGTGCGCAACTGGTCTTCTACGGCCGCTCCCTCGCCTGGACCGGCCGCACCCTGCGCCGCTACAAGAAGGAAGTCCTGCGCCTGCTCGCCGAGGTGAGCTTCGGCCGCGGCGCGCTGGCGGTCGTCGGCGGCACGGTCGGCGTCATCGCCTTCCTCTCCTTCTTCACCGGTACCGAGGTCGGACTCCAGGGCTACGCGGCGCTCAACCAGCTGGGCACGTCCAACTTCGTGGCGTTCCTGTCCGCGTACTTCAACACCCGCGAGATCGCCCCGCTGGTGGCCGGGCTCGCGCTGTCGGCGACGGTCGGCGCGGGCTTCACCGCCCAGCTCGGCGCGATGCGGATCAGCGAGGAGACCGACGCGCTCGAGGTGATGGGTGTCCCGTCGCTGCCGTTCCTGGTCACCACCCGGATGATCGCCGGCTTCGTGGCGGTGATCCCGCTGTACGTGATCGGGCTGCTGTCCTCCTACTTCGCCGCCCGCACCATCACCACCGGCTACTACGGGCAGTCCACCGGCACGTACGACCACTACTTCCAGCAGTACCTGCCACCGGTCGACGTGCTGTGGTCCTTCGGCAAGGTGATCGTCTTCGCCGTCGTGATCATCCTGGTGCACTGCTACTACGGCTACTACGCGAGCGGCGGCCCGGCCGGTGTCGGTGTCGCGGTCGGCCGCGGCGTACGGACGTCCATCGTGGCCATCAACGTCCTCGACTTCTTCCTCAGCCTCGCGATCTGGGGCGCCAACACGACCGTACGGATAGCGGGGTAGGCGGATGCGCATACGAATACCGGCCCCGGCACTCACGCGGCCCACCCAACTGCGGCTGTACGGCATCGTCTTCATCGCCGTGATCGCGCTGCTGCTGTCCCTGGCGCTCGCCGTCTACCAGCAGGTGTTCACCTCCGTCGTCCGGATCACCCTGGAGGCGGACACCCTCGGCAACCAGCTGGAGCCGCGCGCGGACGTCAAGCTGCGCGGCCTGCTGGTCGGCGAGGTACGCGAGGTCGAGGCCGACGGCGAGAAGGCGACCCTCTCCCTCGCGCTGAGGCCGGAGCATGTCCCCCTCATCCCGGCCGACGTCCATGCCCGGCTGCTGCCCAAGACCCTGTTCGGCGAGAAGTACGTCGACTTGGTCGCCCCCCAGAAGCCGTCGG
The DNA here is from genome assembly GCF_018614195.1 of Streptomyces sp. ISL-43. Classification (GTDB taxonomy): domain Bacteria; phylum Actinomycetota; class Actinomycetes; order Streptomycetales; family Streptomycetaceae; genus Streptomyces. Next base: position 8,109 of record NZ_JAGGOT010000123.1, on the reverse strand, counting down.
CACGGCATATCCGCGCCGGTGACGTCATCACCCAGGACCGCACCACGGTCGGCATAGAGCTTCAGCGGCTGATGAACGACCTGCTGCCGCTGCTGCGCACGGTGAAGCCCGGCGAGCTGAACGCCACCCTGTCCGCCTTCGCCAACGCCCTCGAAGGGCGCGGCGACCGGATCGGCGACAACCTCACCCGCCTCGACGACTACCTGCGTCGGCTCAACCCGCATATGCCCTCCCTCAAGGAGGACATCGCCCGGTTCGCCGATGTGGCCGAGGTGTACCGCGACGCCGCCCCGGACCTGCTGCGGATCCTGGACAACACCCTCACCACCAGCCGGACGCTGGTCGAGCAGAAGGACCAGCTCGCGTCGGTCCTCGCCCACACCGCCACCGCCGCGAACACCACGGAAGGCGTACTCGACGAGAACTCCGACCGGTTGATCACCCTGGGCCGCGTCTCCCGTCCCACCCTCGCCCTGTTCGCCCGCTACTCGCCGGAGTACCCGTGCCTGCTGTCCGGGCTGGTGCGCCAGGAAGCGGCGTCCGAAGAGGCATTCAAGGGCGGAAGGATGCGCATCACCCTCGAATTCGTCCACCCACGTCCCCCCTACCGCCCCGGCGAGGAACCGCGCTATGCCGACCGCTCAGGACCCAACTGCAGAGGTCTGCCCCACCCTCACGTACCGGCACCGCCGATCAAGCTCAACGACGGTACGTCGGCGAGTAGTACGGGCCGCACCGTGTCCGGAACCCCGGCCGAACAGCACGCCGTCGCCTCACTCGTGTCCCCGGCCATGGGCGTGCCCGCCGACGAGGTGCCGGCGATCACGACCCTGCTCTTCGGACCGATGGCACGGGGAACGGCGGTGAGTGTCATATGAGCACGACGAGTCGTATCCGTCGTACGAACGCGATGGCGACAGCCCCCCAGCTGATCAAACTCGGCATCTTCGCGGTGGTGACCGTGGCGGCGACCGCCGTGCTCGCGGCCACCATCGTCAATCTCTCCTTCACCCCCAAGGAGACCTACACCGCCGTGTTCAGCGATGTCACCAGTCTGGAGAAGGGCGACGATATCCGGGTCGCGGGGGTGCGGGTCGGCGAGGTCGAGAACATCGCCGTCACGGACCGCACGCTGGCCCTGGTGACCTTCACCGTCTCCCGCGACCGGCCGCTGCTCACCAGCACCCGTGCCGTCATCCGCTACCGGAGCCTGGTCGGGCAGCGGTACATCGCGCTGGCGGAAGGGGCGGGGGAGGGGAAGCGGCTGCGGGCCGGCGGGCGGATCCCGCTCTCCCGTACCGAGCCCGCACTCGATCTCAACGCCCTGCTGAACGGGTTCAAGCCGCTGTTCGCCGCGCTGAGCCCGAAGGACGTCAACCAGCTCGCCACCGAGATCATCAAGACCCTGCAGGGCGAGGGCGGTACCGTCCGCAGCCTGCTCGCGCACACCGCCTCGCTCACCACGACACTCGCCGAACGCGACAAGCTGATCGGTTCGGTCATCGACAACCTCAATACCGTGCTGAGCACCGTGGACAAGCGCAGCACCCGCTTCTCCGACCTGATCGCGCAGCTGCAACGGCTGATCTCGGGGCTGTCGGCCGACCGTAAGCCCATCGGTGATTCGCTGGCGGGCATCAACGGCCTCGCAGAGGCCACCTCCGGCCTCCTGGGCGACGCCCGGCCGCCGCTGAAGACCGATATCGCCGAGCTGGCCAAGCTCACGGAAACGCTGAACGGCCACGAGAAGACCGTGGAGGGTGTCCTGCAGCGGCTGCCGAACAAGCTCAACAAGCTGACCGGCACCGCCTCGTACGGCTCCTGGTTCAACTTCTACCTCTGCGACTTCGACGGCCGGATCGTGCTGCCGAAGACCAACGAGGTCATCACCCCCGAACTCCATGTCGCCCGAGCGAGGTGCGGCCGTTGATCCCCTTCCGTGAACGCAACCCCTTGGGTGTCGGCGCCGCCGGCCTCACCGTGATCGCGCTGCTGATCGCCGCCGCGTTCAACGCCGAGAGCCTTCCGCTCATCGGCGGTGGCGAGACGTACAGCGCGGCATTCTCCGAGGCCGGTGGGCTGCGCTCCGGCGACGAGGTGCGGATCGCCGGCGTCAAGTCCGGCAAGGTCGACGAGGTCGAGCTGGCCGGCGACCACGTCAAGGTGACCTTCCGGATCAAGGGAGACCCGGAGCTCGGGGCCCGTACCGGTGCGTCGATCCGTATCAAGACGATCCTGGGCGCCAAGTACCTCGCGCTGGAGCCGAAGGGCTCCGGCCGGCTGAAGCCGGGCAGCGAGATCCCACTGAGCCGCACGGTCCCGGCGTACGACGTGGTGGCGGCCTTCAGCGATCTCACCACGACCACCGAGCAGATCGACAAGCAGCGCCTGGCCGCCTCCCTGGACACCATCTCCGCCACCTTCGAGGACGCCCCCGAGGAGGTCAAAGCCTCCATCCAGGGGCTCTCGAAGATCTCCCGGACCGTGGCCTCCCGTGATGAGGCGCTACGCGAACTCCTCGACCACGCCAACGGGGTCACCGGAGTGCTCGCCGAGCGGAAGGACGAGTTCGGCAAGCTGGTCAAGGACGGCGACAAGCTGTTCAAGGAGATCCACGCGCGGCGCCAGGCCATCCACGCGCTGCTGGGGAGCTCCGTCGATCTCAGCGTCCAGCTCTCCGGCCTGGTCAGGGACAACCGAGCGGAGATCGGGCCGGCGCTCAGCCGCCTGAACACCGTGGTGCGGATGCTGGAACGCAATCAGGCGAGCCTCGACCGCAGCATCCAGCTCATGGCGCCCTTCGCGAGGGTCTTCACCAACACCCTCGGCAACGGCCGATGGTTCGACAGCTACATCCAGAACCTGGTCGCACCCACACCGGTGGTTCCACGGACGGGAGGGTCATGATGAGGATCTTGATGCGGCTTGCAGTGAAGCTCCCGAAGCCGCCGGCGAAGCTCGCGAAGCCGCTGGCGAAGCTCGCGCCGAACCGGCGTCTCGTCCGCTACCTCGCGTTCGCCACCGTGCTGGTGGTGGCCGCCGCCCTGGCCGTCGTACAGCTCTCCCAGTCACCGAGGGTCCGGGTGACCGCGTACTTCCCGCGTACCGTCGGCATCTACCCCGGCTCCGACGTCCGCGTGCTCGGCATCCCGATCGGCGAGGTCAAGAAGATCACGCCGCAGGGTGACCGGGTGCGGGTGGAGCTGGAGTACGACGCCCAGTACAAGGTCCCCGAGGAGGCCAAGGCGGCCATCATCAACTCCTCGGTGGTCAGCGACCGTTACGTCCAGCTGCTGCCCGTCCACCGCGGCGGCCCGGTGCTGAAGAGCGGCGCGGTCATCCCCGAGGAGCGCACGGCCGTACCGGTCGAGCTGGATCGGGTCTTCGACAGCCTCCGTATGACGGCGGACGCGCTCGGCCCCCAGGGCGCCAACAAGGACGGCTCGCTCTCCCGGCTGCTCGCCGTCGGCGCGGACAACCTCCAGGGCCAGGGCGCGCAGCTGCACCAGACGGTCGAGGACCTCTCGCAGGCCGTCACCACACTGTCCGACGGCCGGCAGGACCTGTTCGGGACCGTACGGAATCTGCAGGTGTTCACCGCCGCGCTGGCGGCCGACGACGCCGACGTCCGGTCGTTCAACGACAGCCTGGCCAAGGTGGCCGAGCAGCTGGCCGGGGAACGCCAGGACCTCGCCGCGGCGATCAAACATCTTGCGGCCGCGCTCGCCGATGTGTCCGAGTTCGTGAAGCAGAACAAGAAGGACCTGACCGCCGATGTGAAGGGCCTGGCCAACGTGACCAACGTGCTCGTCACACAGCGCGCCGCCCTCCAGGAGCTGCTCGAAGTCGCCCCCGCCGGGCTGTCCAATCTTCAGAACGCCTACAACCCCTCCTCCGGCACGCTCGACACCCGCAGCAACCCCGAACAGCTCCACGACCCGGCCGAGCTGCTGTGCTCCCTGCTGAAGACGACCGGGGAGAAGACCGACTGCCGGGACCTGAAGACCCTGTTCGACTCCCTGCCCAAGCTGCCCGCGGCCGACCCGCTCACCGGAGCGGCACTTCCCGTGGCCGGAACGGCCTCGATGGACAAGACGCTCGGCGGAATCCTGGAGGCCCGTACGTGACGCACATGAGAGCTCCGCTCAAGGCAGCCTTGTGGACGGCCGCCGGTTCGCTGCTGCTGACCGGCTGCGAGTTCAACGGCCTGTACGACGTCCCCCTGCCCGGCGGCGCGGCCGCGGACGGGCACAGCTACCGGGTCACGGTCGAGTTCCAGGACGTCCTCGATCTCGTCCCGCAGTCCACGGTAAAGGTCAACAACGTGACCGTCGGAGCCGTCGAGAAGGTGGAACTGGACGGGTGGCACGCCCGGGTGCGGCTGCGGATCTCCGACTCGGTCAAGCTCCCCGGCAACGCGGTCGCCGAGCTGCGCCAGACCAGCATGCTCGGTGAGAAGTACGTGGCACTGTCGGCGCCGGCGGATACCGAGCCGGTGGGCAGGCTCACCGACGGCGCGCGGATCCCGCTCTCCCGCAGCGGCCGCAACCCCGAAATCGAAGAGGTGCTGTCTGCGCTGTCGGCCCTGCTCAATGGCGGTGGAGTCGCACAGCTCCACACCATCACCACGGAGCTGAACAAGGCCTTGGAGGGTCGTGAGGGCCGGGTCAAGTCCCTGCTCTCCGAGCTGGACACGTTCCTCGGTGGCCTCGACGCCCAGAAGAAGGAGATCGTCCGCGCGCTGGAGGGCGTCGACAAATTGGCCGCCACCCTCGCCAAGGAGAAGAAGACGATCGACCAGGCCCTCACCACCGTGCCGCCCGCGCTGAAGGTGCTGGCCGACGAGCGGGCCAAGCTGACCACCATGCTCACGTCGCTGTCGGCGCTGGGTGAGACGGGCACGAAGGTGATCAACGCGTCGCGCGACGACGTGATCGCGAATCTGCGCGCGCTCCAGCCGATCCTGCAGCAGTTGAACAAGGCGGGCGCCGACCTGCCGGGCGCACTGGAGCTGCTGACGACCTATCCCTTCCCGCGCAATGTGGTGGACGCGATCAAGGGCGACTACGTCAACCTCAAGGTCACCGCCGATCTCGACCTGCGCAGCGTCTACGGAAACCTGGCCGGTCAGCCTCCGAAGCCCGCCGCGCCCGTGCCTCCTGGGCTGCCAGGCGTCCCCACTCCCGGGCCCCCCGAAGTCCCCGCGCTCCCGGGCCTCCCCGAGACCCCCGCCCTTCCGCCAGTTCCCCAGGCCCCGAAGCCGCCCGGGACGCCAGAACTGCCCGGCGGTTCGGGCGGGCCGGGTGGCGTCGAGCTGGACTGCCTGCCGCTCTGCCCGGTGGCCAACCAGGCCTCGTACACCGCTTACAGCGGAGGAGACGGCAACGGCGGCCTTCCGCCGGGTGTCGACCTCGCGCTCGCCGAGCTGCTGATGAAGGGACTGGTGCCGTGATCACCCGTACGGTCAAGACCCAGCTGCTCGCCTTCACGCTCATCACCGTGATCGGGGTGTCCTACGTCGGCGCCGAGTACACCGGACTGGCCGACCGCGCCCTGGACCGCGGATACACCGTGCGGGCCGACTTCGCCGACTCGGGAGGCATCTACTCCGGGGCCGAGGTCACGTATCGAGGGGTGCCCGTGGGCCGCGTGGGCGATCTGCGGCTGACCGGCTCCGGCGGAGTCTCGGTGGGGCTGCTTCTGGAGGACTCCCCGAGGATCCCGGCGGACAGCCTGGCCGTCGTGGCGAACCGCTCGGCCGTGGGCGAGCAGTACGTGGACCTGCAGCCGCGCTCCGGCAGCGGCCCGTACCTGCGGGACGGCAGCTCCATCCCCCGCCACGACACCCGGGTGCCGATGCCCACGACGGACCTGATTCTGAGCCTGGACCGGCTGGTCAACTCGGTGGACAAGCAGGACCTGCGGATCACGGTCGACGAACTGGGCAAGGGGTTCTCCGGCACCGGCCCCCACCTGACGCGCTTGGTGGACTCGGGCAACGCCCTGGTCGAGTCGGCCTCCGATTCCCTTCCCCAGACCATCGCGTTGATCGAGGACTCCCGGAAGGTCCTGAAGACGCAGGCCGATCAAGGTTCGGCGATCACGTCGTTCTCCCGGGATCTGGCGGCGCTCACCGCGCAGTTGAGGGAGAGCGACGGTGATATCCGCGCCCTGATGGCCAACGGCACCTCCGCCGCCCAGCAGGTGGATTCCCTCATGAGAGACACCCGTCCCCACCTCCCGGTTCTGCTGGGCAACCTGATCAGCGGAGGTCAGATCACCCTCGCCCGGCTGCCCGGTGTGGAACAGATGCTCGTCACCTTCCCCGTGGTCGTCTCGGGCAGCTACACCGTGCTTCCCGGAGACGGCACAACCCACTTCGGAATGGTCGTCAACACCGACGACCCGCCGCCCTGCCGTCAGGGGTACGAGACACAGCGCCGCGACCCCGCCGACACCACCGACCGCCCGGCCAACACCGGCGCACGCTGCACGGCCCCGCGCGGCGGCGACACGTCCGTCCGCGGCGCCCAGAACGCACCGGGAAGCCGCGTACAGATCGGCTCGACGGGCGGAGCACAGACCGTACTCGGAAAGGACTCGTGGCAATGGCTGCTCGTGGGCCCCATGGCATGACCCGCATACTCGCCGTCCTGGCTGTCGTGCTGACGGCCTCCTCCGGCTGGCTGGGCTTCCAGCTGTACGAGCGCGATGAGGAGGACCGGCGGCACCAGGACATCCTGGCCGCCGCCCGCCAGTCGGCGCTGAACTTCACCTCGCTCGACTACCGGCAATACGAGCGGGACAGCAAGACCGTCCTGAACGGCGCGACCGGGGAGTTCAAGAAGCAGTTCTCGGCCCAGACCGCGGAGCTGACGAAGATCGTCGCCGAGAACAAGTCCGTCTCGGAGGGACAGATCCTTGACGCGGGCATCGCCCGGGCCGACGACCGCACGGCCCGTGTGCTGGTGGTCGCCGACGGCAAGGTCACCAACGTCGCCGCCCCCGAGGGCACGTCCCGTAACTACCGCCTTCAGCTCGACCTCGTCTTCGAGGACGGGCAGTGGCTGACGTCCAACGTCGAATTCGTCGGCTGACAGGAGAACCACCATGGCGAACCCGACCGTTCGAGCCCGCCAGCGCTCCGTGGCGGCAGCCGCGCGCGCGGCAGCCAAACGTGCCGAGCAGGCAAGCCGCCGGCAGGAGGCCGACCTGGAGCCGGCCGCCCCGGAGCCGGCCGCCCCGGAGCCGGCGGACACGACGCCCGCCAAGCCGGCTCGCAGCCGACCCCCCCGCCTCACCGCACTACTCGGCATTGTGGTCCTGCTGGCCCTGGCAGCAACGGCCGCGCTCGCCTGGAAGCACCGAGAGGCCGAGCGCACGAGCGAGGCTCGCGCAGCGGCCCTGACGGCGGCCCGCAAGGCCGCCCCGGTGATCCTCTCGTACGACTACCGACACCTGGACCGCGACTTCGCCGCGGCCCGCGGCCACCTCACCGGCCCCTTCCTCGACCAGTACAGCAAGACCACGGAGACCGTGGTGGCGCCCACTGCCAAGACCTACAGCGGAGTGGTGAAAGCCGCCATCGCGACCGGCGACGCCACCCCGGCGGCATCGGTGATCTCAGCCTCCCCGGACAAGGCCGTCGTCCTGCTCTTCATGAACCAGCTCACCACCAGCACCCAGATCGCGACCCCCCGTCTCGACCTCAACCGCGTCCGCATGACCCTCGTCCGCACTCCAAAAGGCTGGAAGGTCAGCGCTGTGGACGCGCTGTGACCGGGGCCCGGGGCCCTGGAGTGGATACTCAGGGTGTCCTGCCGGATCCGCAAAGATGCGCCAACTCCGCCTTCTGTCACCCTCGTCGATCAGTGTGGCGCCCCGCTTGAGCACGTCTTCCTGGGCTCGTTCCAGGTCCTTGACCCCCAGGTCAAGGTGGAAGTGTTGGGGGTGAGCGGAGTCCGGCCGCCGCGGCGGCTGGTGGTCTTCCACGCGCTGGAAGGCCAGCACGAACCCACCTTCGGTGTGGAGTGTCGCCCAGCCCTCGCCGAGCGACCACCGCGGATCCGGTTTACAGCTGGAGTATTAGCCTCGCGCTTTCATGAAGCG
>NZ_JAGGOT010000122.1 GCF_018614195.1 Streptomyces sp. ISL-43 | reverse complement strand
CCGCCGGGCTCACCCTGGAATGGAGCTCAGGCAGAGTCGAGGGCAACGTCAACAGGGTGAAGCGGATCAAAAGGGACGGGTACGGCCGGGCCGGATTCGACCTTCTCCGACGCCAAATCCTCCTCGCGGACTGAGCATCGCTACCCCCTGTCATCGCTCCACAAGAAGTGGATCAGAACCATCTGGACTGGCCGCTGCGCCAGAGCTGCTCCTTTTCCTCACTTGTTCCCCTTCTGAACGATGTAGTGCGGGTGGGGAGCATGAGTGAGTAGCTGGCTGCCTCCATCTCCGAGAGGAAGATCGGCGCTGATCGCGGTCGCTGGGGTGGCTGCCTGCGGTGGGCACGGCGGCGGTCGGCTACGGCCGCGCTTACAGCGCAGTGGTTGCGGTGGCTCCGTGCTGGTCCATGACGTGGCGCCGCGCCGCCCCTGACCTGCCCGGACGTCGGCTGGCGTGTGCTGCGGGCGGTGGGCGAGCCGCCGGTCTCGGCTCGCCGCCCCCTGGTGATCGCAGAGGGCCTGATGAGCGGAATCGTTGGGGCTCGCGAAGAACCTGGTACGGGCTGCCATACCGGGGGGCTGCCCGTCCCTTCATGGTCGGAACTATAGGTGCCAGGGTTGTCAAGCCCCGAGATGTTGTGGCATGACGTGGCTCGCTCCGCTGGGGCTCAATGGAGACACGGGCACAGCAGAGCAGGTGGCCCAGCAGCATCACTCGGAAACCATCCCGCACGGCGTTACCCGCGCGAAAGGCCCGTGAGATCGACGGGGCCGTTCGCCACCCCTTCCCCCTTCCCCCTCAAGGAGCATTTCCGTGATCCGTACCAGGACCCAGCGTCTTGTTGTTCTTGTCGCCTCGACCGCCGTGGCCGTAGGAGGGGTATCCCTGTCCTCCAGCGCCATCGCCGCACCGGCGACCCCGCACCCCAGCGTGATCACAGAGCCGTGCCCTGAGCCCTGCACACTGGTCGGGGCAGGTGGCGGGAGCGGTGGCCCGAAGCACGAACAGGAACAGAGGTGGAAGCATTGGCTGGGTGGTTCGGGCGGCTTTGCCCCGGCGCATGAAATGGACATGCCGTCTAAGCCGTCCACGGGGCCATCCGGTGGCTTTGAATCTGCATGGAAGATGGGCATGCCGTAAGGCATGCGGTCGCCTGCCGGCTGAATCGGGAAGCAGAAGACCCGACCGCAACCGGCTCGACAGCGAGCAGCTCCGCGCGCTCACCGAACTCGGCATCCACTGGGCAGGACTCTGTCCCTGGCTCCCCTGGCTCTCCCTGGCAGGACGCTGACCTGGAAAAATTCGCAGGGACAGAACCGTGTGGCCGCGTCTTCCAGAATTCTGGAAGACGCGGCCACTTTCAAATTGGGTAAGAACGATCCTGAAGACAGGTGGCTCACGAGGGGAAACGATCGTGGCCATCAGGCGGGTACTCCCGGTCCGGCAGCTCGACCAGCCCGTCAAGGACGATCTTCTCGAAGCTGCGGCCGCTGCGGCGTCCGTGCCGAAGGTGGCGGCCAGCGGCCGCACCGACCGCTCGTGGTCAACCTTCGTTCGCGCTCCGCGCCCTGGCCGCCACGCAGGGCCCGCCGGCGGTGAAGCAGCCAGCGCGGGCGGAGCACTCCTGACCGCACGCGCTGACCAGCATCACCACTCCCGCCAAGAGCGCCAGTCCCAGGCCCGCGGCGCCGTATCCGGCGTAGTCCGCGCCCCAGCCGCACGCCGCAAGGACCACCCCCGCCAGAGCGCCGCCCCCGACACAGCATTGCCTGCCAGTCGGCACCACACACCACGCCCCTGACGGGCCCCTGTCCTGAAGGCGGGTGCATCCGGGCCGGCCTCGTCCCCATGCCCGGCGAACCAGCGCGAGCATCCACCGCGCGCTGCCACCGCACGGCGAGTCAGAGGACGACGGGGACCGACACGCCGAGCGCGACGGCCGCACGGCGACACCCGGCGCGCACAGCGGCAAGATCTGCCCGTACGTCTACCCCCGGCCGCTGGCCGGCGGCCGCGTACGCCCTCACGGCCGCTGCGTGGAGCTCCGCCCGCGCGAGCGGCCCGTTCCAGGGAAGAACCGTGAGCTCGGCGGCATCCGCCACCTCGGCCACCAGCCGCGCCACCTCCGCCTGCCCCTCCACCGACCGGTGAACATGAACATAGGGTGACGCATATGACCGATGTCATCCCCACGAATCCGCAGGAACAAGCCGCGCAAGGCCGCATAGCTCTCTGGCTCACACCAGAGGACCTTCGGTGGCTGGCACGCCACTGCTGCTGCCCAGAAGACGCATCGCCCGAAGAGAAAGACCAATGCGGCCGCCTCCGATTCCGAGCGAGCGCCGCCCTACACAAGCACAGCCAGTCCGACTGACGCCGCTTGGTTCACGGCATCGCGATGTCCTCGCCCCCACGGCTTCTCAAACAGCCGCGACAGGACAAACGCTCTTTTACGACGACCGCCGGGGATTCCCCGCCGATTGAGCCGGCCTTGGCCGCGATCCGGGTGCACCGAATGATGTGGGGCGGCTCAGCGCCGGACTTCATCGGTGCTGGCCGGCCAGCTTCAGCACCACTGCCCGGGCCCAAGGACCTTTCGGTCTCCCCGCCACGGCATCCTCGGCAGTGGCTGCGGACGGCTGCGGCGGTCAGCCGCCGACGTGGATGCCGGGGCGGCGCTCGGGGTCGGGTTCGTGGCTGCGGATGATCTCGCGGGTGACCGGAGCGGTGTCGCCCCGGCCGAGGAGGAAGTAGCGGACCATGTGCACCAGGGGGCTGCCCTCGGCCCAGGCGAAGTAGCAGTGCGGCTGCACCCCCGTGGCGTCGCGCAGGGCCAGCAGGATGGCGGCGATGGCGTTCGGCGCGGCCGGCGCAGCCGCGCGCAGGATCCGGTGGCCGTCGACCTCGGCTCCGTGGACGGTGAGGGTGTCGCTGAAGTCCGAGGGGTCGACCACGTCGATCTCGAGGAAGATGACGTCGGCGCGGCCGGGCACCGGATTGACGCCGCGCTGTTCGCGTTCCTTCTCGCTGTACTCGGCAACGTCGCCGGCCTGGCGGCGGTTGGCGATGAGGTTGATGGCGTTGTCGTGGGCGAGTGTGTCGTCGATGAACCGGCGGGCGTCGGCGTCGAAGACGATGCGGTCGGCGCGCAGCTCGGTGGTGCGTGAGACGCGGGAGATCAGCGACACGATGATGATGCCGGCGATGAAGAAGGCGGAGATGACGATGCCGTCGGGCTTGTCGATGATGTTCGCGACCAGGGCGTAGAGCAGGACGGCCGTCAGGAGGGCGAAGCCGATGGTGGTCGCGCGTCGGCGGTGGCGGGCGACGGAGACGGTGACGGCGAAGGCGCCGGAGACCATCATGGCCAGGATGCCGGTGGCGTAGGCGCCGGCCTGCTCGTCGACGTCGGCGTTGAAGGCGATCGTGATGAGGATGCACAGGGCGGTGTAGACGATCACGACGGGGCGTACGGCGCGTCCCCATTCGGGGGCCATGCCGTAGTCGGGCAGGTAGCGGGGGACGATGTTGACCAGCCCGGCCATGGCGGAGGCACCGGCGAACCAGAGGATGAGGATGGTGCTGATGTCGTAGACGGTGCCGAAGACCTCCCCGACCTGCTCATGCGCCAGGTATGCCAGCGCTCGGCCGTTGGCGGCGCCGCCCGGTTCGAACTCGTCGTGCGGGATGAGGAGGGTGGTGACGAAACTCGCCGACAGCAGGTAGACGCTCATGATGAGAGCGGCGGTGGTCAGCAGCCTGCGGGTGTTGCGGATCCGCGCGCGCAGCCGCTGTTCGGGATCGGCGCCCTCGGCTGCGACGAGCGGCATCATGCTCACGCCGGTCTCGAAGCCCGACAGGCCCAGCACAAGCAGCGGGAAGGCCAGCAGCGCCGGGCCCATCAGATCACCGAAGCCGCCCCCGCCCTCGGCGAGGGCGTCGGTCCACGCCGACCAGGCCCCCGGAGTGCTGAACACGTCGACGAGGCCGACGGCAATGACGACCGCGTTCAGCGCGAGGAAGATGGCGACCAGGGGGATGGCCACGCTGACGGCTTCGCTGAACCCGAGCAGGAACACGCCGCCGAGTACCAGCAGCAGCGCGACGGTGAGGGCGACCTCGTGGCCGTGCAGTACTGCAGGGAAGAAAGGGTTCTCCACCACGTGGACGGAGGCGTCCGCGGTGGACAGGGTGATCGTGATGATCCACGAGGTGGCGACGAAGCCGAGCAGGACCAGCACGAACAGCTTGCCCCACCAAAACGGCAGCAGGTCCTCCAGCATCGCCACCGACCCGGCGCCGTGCGGGCTCTCCTTCGCCACCCGCCGGTACATCGGCAGCATCCCCAGCAGGGTCAGCGCCACGATCAGCAGCGTCGCCAGCGGCGAGACCGCCCCGGCGGCAAGGGCGGCGATCGCGGGCACGTAGGCCAGGCTGGAGAAGTAGTCCACACCGGTCAGGCACATCACCTTCCACCAGGCATGCGGCTCAGCATGGGCCTCACCGGCGGCCGGCCCCACCGGCTGCACCTGGTGGCGCAGCATCCACTGCGCCACCTTCCCGGTGGGCTGCGTCCTAAGTGCCGGACTGTCCACCACCTCCGGCATCACCGGCTCGTTCATATCCCTCATGGCCCCATCAACCCTTCCCGGCCTGCCCGGCACACGTGCACGACGGCCACTGGCTCGGGCCCCGCAACGATCATCGAGTATGGGCCTGCCGCAACCGGGCACCCACACCGCACCGTCCGGCTCCCATGCCCGCCCTGCGCCGTGCCCCCGTTCACTCCCCACCGTCCGGTGCCGATCCCTGACCTCAACAACCCCAGGCCAGCGGGCAGAGCGCGGCCAGGAAACCCGCTTGCCCGGCTCCGAGTCCGCAGGACAAGCGGAACCCTCCCGGCGAATCCCAGCCGACAACTTTTACGCACGCTTAACGCCTGACACCGCCCCACACCGCGGGGATGGCGGGCCCGCAGGGTCGCGGCGGTCCTGAAGTGAACGAAGCCTCACGGCGCCCGCTGGGCGCGGGGGCCGGCACGGACGGACGGACGGCTGGACACAGCCTGCTTCGAGGGCACCTACAGCTCCCCGCGCAGGGCTTCTGTCAGGGCTGGTTCTCTGCCGCCCGTCCAGGCTGGGAAGGCTTCCTGAGCCGTCGTGCCCGGGCTGCTCCCACCAGGGCGGCAGCGGCGAGGCCGCGGGCAAGGTTCGTGATCACCGCCCGGTGATAGCGCGCCCGGCCACCCCCCGCTCGACCCTGCCGCAGGAAACCTCTGTCGCGGATCAGTGAAACTGCGCGCTGCCCAACCAACCTGCTGCTACACCGCGTCCCACTGTCCGGGCCCGTCTCATCCCAGTGACACCAACGTCACCGCATCAAACCGTCCCCTACCAACCACGCACACCGGCCTGACCAGTACGGACCAGGCTTCAGTCTGGCGGGACAACCTCTGCGGCCTGCCGGACAATCACACACGGCATAGCTCGAATCGATCGGACGGCATCCAGGAGGAGTCAAGCGGATATGTTGACCACAAACCGCACTGATCACCGCGAGGCTGCCCAGCGAGAAGCCGTTGACGCGGTCCTGGCTGCCCTTGAATTGCCTGCAAGCTCGCTTCTGCCCGAGCGAGGGCTTCGAACTCAGGTGATCATGGCGACCGGGTCCGGGAAGACGAGGGTGGCGGTCCGCAGCGCGGAGGAGCTTCACGCGGGCCGTGTGCTGGTGCTCGTGCCTTCGCTGGACCTGCTCGCCCAGACCGAGGCCGCGTGGCGCGAGGGCGGCCGCCGGGGCCCAATGCTCGGGGTGTCCTCACTGCGGGGCGAGGAGGTGTCCTTCCCCAACACCACGGACCCGGTCGAGCTCGTGGAGTGGACCCGCGGCCTGGACAAGGTCACCGTGTACGCCACGTACGCCTCCCTCGGACTCGGCACGCTGGAGAAGGCGCACCAGGCCGGCCTCGCGGCCTGGGACCTGATCGTGGTCGACGAAGCGCACCGGACGTCGGGCCGGATCGGGAAGCCGTGGGCGGTGATCCACGACAACACCCGTATCCCGTCGCTGCGCCGGCTGTACATGACAGCCACGCCCCGGATGTGGCAGCTCGGAGAAGAGGACGAGGCCGGCTCGCCCGGCGAGCTGGTCGCCAGCATGGACGACGACCCCGCGGGCCCGTTCGGCAGCCGGTGCTTCACCCTGACCCTCTCGGAGGCCATCGACCGAGGCATCTGCGCGCCCTACCAAGTCGTCTGCGTCGACGTCACCGACACCGCCCTCCAGGCCGCGCAGGTCCTGGGCGCCGAGGCCCGGTCCGACGAGATCCGCGGGGCCCGCCTGGCAGCCCTGCAGACCGCACTGGTGAAGGCATCGGCGGAGGAGAACTTCCGGCGCACGCTGGTCTTCCACCACGTAGTGAAGGAGGCCGAGGCGTTCGCGGCCGGCCTTCCCGATGTCGCCGCGCAGCTGCACGCCGCCGACCCGGAGTTGTACCCGGCCACGGTCTGGGCGGACTGGCTGTGCGGGGAGCACAAGCCGCTCCACCGGCGGCGGGTCCTGGCCGAGTTCGCCGAGGGGATCGCCACGGACGGCACCGTCGTGGAGAAGGGCTTCCTCGGCTCCGTGAAGGTCCTCGGAGAGGGCGTCGACACGAAGAACTGCGACTCCGTCTACTGGGCCGACGTGCGCGGCTCCATGCCCGACCTCGTCCAGGCCGTGGGCCGCGCCCTGCGGATGCAACCCGGCGAGGGGAAGGTGGCCTCGCTCGTCGTGCCGATCCTCCTCGGGCCCGGCGAGACGGCCGACAACATGCTCACCAGCCGGGCGTACGGCGGGCTCGCCAAGCTGCTGGAGGCGCTCCGGGCGCACGACGCGCGGATCGTGGAGACCCTCGCCGAGCAGCAGGCCCCGAGCCGCTACAAGCCCGTCAGCGAGGACGACAGCGGCAAGAGCAGCAACGGGACCGGCAGCGTTAGCGCCCCCGCCAAGGCCCTGCTGAAGTTCTCTACGCCGCGCAACCCGGCCGCGCTCGCCGCGTTCATCAACCTGCGGGTGCTGAACCCGGAACACGAGCACTGGCGCCGGGGGGTGGAGGCCGCCGTCATCTACGCCCGCGAACACGGCGACCTCAAGGTGCCGTTCGTCTTCTGTCCAGGACGTCACGGCTCCCCCACGACGCCGCGAACCTGACACCCGTCCAGGGATGTCCGGGGCCGGCCGCCGCCAGATGCTCGGCGACCCGGCGGGCCGCATCCGGGCGCAGCGCCACCGTGCGACCGACCGTCCGCAGCCGCCTGGTCTCGTCGTAGCGGCCGAGGACGAGGAGCTGGGGGCGGGTGAGGGTGCCGGTGATCGCACCGACGATGGCTTCAGTGGTGTCGCGGCGGCGGATCTTTGTCCAGGCTCTGGCGGCCGGCCGGTAGGGCTGGTTCATGTTCTTGACGACCAGGCCCTCAAGGCCCGGTACGTCCGTCCAGGACTCCAGCCACTCCCGCGCCGTGGTGACGTCTGTGGTCATCGGGCAGAGCGTCCAGGGGGCGGTCAGAGCGCGGGCAGTGAAGAGCACCTCAAGGCGGCGGCGCCGCTCCCGGTACGGGAGGGTGAGCAGCTCGGCGCCGTCCTGCTGCAACACGTCGAAGGCCACGAAATGGGCCGGCAGTGCGGCCGCGAGGGCGGCGGCGCCCCGGCTGCGGGCGGCGGCCCGCCGCTGCAACCCCTCGAAACTCAGACGGCCCGCCGCCACGTCCCAGACCAGCAGCTCGCCATCGAGGACCAGGCCGCCGGGAAGCTGCGCGGCGGCCGCGACCAGGTCCGGGAATCGGTCCTGGATGAGGGATCCGCGGCGGGTCTGGAGCAGCGCCGGGCCGCCCGGCGCGAGAGGGGTGAAGAGCAGCGCCCGGTGTCCGTCGAACTTCTGCTCATAGGCCAGGATCCCGGCCGTGGCGGGGGCCGGCAGCGCCTCGGCGGCTTGCGCGAGCATCGGTTGCACCGGCGGCCTGAGCACCACTCCCGACACCCTTCCCGACGCCCCGCACACGGCCCCCACGCCAAGCCTGGCCCTCGCACGGGATCACGGCCTGGCGGAGGGCGCCGGACGGCACTACAGGGCGTTAGCGCGAGGCAGCGAGGCGGCGCACCGCCGTGGCCGTGAGTTCGGCCGTGGACCAAGCCCGGCCCGTGCGGACCAGGCACCCGCCTCGTTCCAGTTGTGTCAGTTGGTGGGCCACGCTGCTGGAGCTGGTGAGCCCCACGGCCCCGCCGAGCTCGCGGATCGAGGGGCCCACCCCGTGGGCGGCGACATGGGCGGTGATCGTTTCGAGGATCTGCAGCCGGCGCGCGGTCAGCCGGATCACGCAGCCCACGCCCAGCGGCGTGCGCGAGCCTGGCGCAGCAGCTCCACCCGGCCCGCCGTCGACCGGCCGGGGATGGCCCAGTACGGGTGGGCCGCCAGGGCCCGGGAGAGGTCCAGGAGCTCCCGGCGCAGCCGCGTCGGACTCTGCGTAGGGGTGAGGCGGGAGAGAGCCTCATACGTGCGGATCCAGTCGAGCTGGATCCGGATCAGATCGTGGGGGAAGTGCTGGTGGCACATATTTACATTAACACAGATGTTCGAATCTTGAGGCAAGCCGGGCCGCTCCACTAGGGCGACGACTGTGGTCGGGTAGCCGGGTCA
>NZ_JAGGOT010000121.1 GCF_018614195.1 Streptomyces sp. ISL-43 | reverse complement strand
CAAGTTAAAACACGGCCTAGGACTCTGCGGACTGGCCACAGACGCAGGCCACGCCGTTCAGGCTGGCGCCGGGGCAGAGGTGATCTCACCCCTCCACAAGAACAGCAAGTGACTGCCTCCGATGGCGGCAACGCGCCGCCTTACGCCGCAGGATCCCGGAATGCCGCAATCGACTCCTTGTGAAGGTGATGATCTGTGTGTTTGTCAGTGGGTGTTCGGCGTTGAGGTGTCAGTGTCCTGCCTTGGGGTGTCCCTGGTCGGGGACATGTGATTTGAGCTTTGCCACTGACGGTGCTTGCCGATTCCGCGCTGACGTTTTTGACGTAGTTCCTAGTCACTTGGGTGTATATCGGTATTACGCTTTGGTGTTTGGGCTGGCCAGGGCAGGCGTGCGCGGTTTGCTCGCGGTTTGTATGTGTGAGGCCGGCACGCAGCCTCACACCCGCCCTGAGTCCCGGCCTGGTGGCGCCGGCGCTGCGGGCTGGTCCTGTAGCGGTGCCGGAAGGACTTGGGGTGGGGGAGCGGAGCTGACATGGTTGCCGCGTTCCGGCTGCGGCTCTGGGGTGGATCGGCAGGTGAGGACTACGTCTCTTTTGGGGTGAGCACGTCCAGCTCGACTTCCTCGAACACTCGTGACCACCAGGAATCCTCGTCGAGCAAGGCCTCGGGGTCGGTTTCCCGGGCTTGGTCGATGACGTCTTGTGCCCAGCGTCGTCGTAGTCGTCGTTGGTGCCGCTCTTGCCTGAGTACACGAAGGCTTCCCAGATCCGCAGCATGCCTGCAAAGCGTTCGACCGATGAGTTGAGCAGGCCGTCGGCTTGATGGTGTGCGGCCTGACCGGAGGGGGTGTGGAAGCCGCTGGAAAGGTGCGTCGGAGTGGGGCATGATCCGCTCATGGAGCGCGTCATCGATCTTGATCAGGCAGCCGCAGTAATCGCTGAGCGGGCTGCGCGATGGCTGGCGGCTGGTCTCAAGGTTGGGCAGGCGACATGGCGGGACGAAACCGCGCCGTGGCCTCAGCGGTTTGAGACTGACAGAACTCTCGTGCGTGATCCTGACTCCGTCGGCGTGTTCATCGCCGGCCCGGCGGACGCTGAGCTGTCTGTGGTGCTGTTCCGGGGCGGCTGGGCTGACGTGGACTACTTCGACGGCCTCGGCGACGCCGGACCGATACCGGCGTTCGGCATCAATTCAGCAGCGGCCTTCGGCACCCAGCTCGATCAGTGGGTGCCGCACGTCTTTGGAAACCTCGGCAAGAGCTAGAGCTGGAGGTCGGCACCAGCGAACGACCCCGCCTCGGTGATCAGCCAGCAGCGGCTTGCTGCTCTGCGCGGGCGCGGGGTGGTGGCGAGGCGGTAGGAGTCGGTGCCGGTCTCGATGATGTTGCCGCCGAAGGTGAGGCGGTCGACGATGGCCGCGCAAAGACGCGGTTGAGGCAGCCGGGGACTGTCGGTGGCTGGTGGCAGGACCGCCGGTATCGTCTTCGTACGGACTACTCCGCCGCGTCGTGTCGACGTCACCGCGGTCTTTCCTGAGCTGGCTCCGTTGGCGCGAGCTGCAATTCGGCTGCACCCTCGTGCAGGGTCGCCTTCGGTGTGGGAGAGCTCGGTCGGGGGGCCGTTGCTGTTGCCCGCTGAGGAGCCAAGGCCGCACTGTGAAAGTTCGCACCCGGGCAGCGGAGTGTGCCAGTCACCGGCAGAAGTGCGGCTCAAGAGGCGCGTGCGAGCCCGGCTGCGCCGTGATATGTGGTGCCCTTACGACCACGAACCGCATGCCAAGCCTTCGACCGCACTGTTCTGGCGGTCCGCGGAGGAGGTCGGCGATGTCCTCGCCGTGCCGCCGGAACCGTATGAGGCGGACTGGGAAGGCTATGTGCCGGAGCCGTGTCTGCTGGCACCGGAACAGATCACCGAGTACCCCAATGGCCTCGATCTGGGCGCGGAGGTGCGGCAGCTGCTGGGGGACTGGAGCAGACGGCAGGCAGCTGAAGTCGGCGTGGACAGCTCGTACGCGGACTATCCGCAGGAGTTCTATGACTCCGAGCTGGCTGACGCTCCCGGCTGGAAGGTCGGCGGCTGGCCCCCGTGGGGCCGCGCCGACCCGTATCGCCGATTCTGCGCTGTCTGCGACGCTCAGATGGTCCCGCTGCTGACCATCGCCTCCTTCGAATGGGACGGGGGTACGCGAGGCTGGGCGCCGTACGAGGATCAAGCCGCCGCGTTTGCCGCCGGTCAGGTCGCCGGCCAGAACCCCGCGCAGCCGACCGCGGTCGAGGTCGGCAGCACCGACAATCTGCAGCTCTACGTCTGCCCGGCATCTCCGGAGCATCCGCACACCGGCCTGATCCAGTGAGCTGTCGCTGAGTCCTCTTTCGCGAGGCCGCACACACCGCAACAGCCCTGGGCGGGGCCCGGGTTCGGCCGACCGCGCGGCGGTCGGGGATTCAAACACTCCCTGAGCGTCAAACCGGCCGGCACCAAGCTGGGTTCGGGATGGTGGCTTGGCGGCGGGCCCTGACGACGTGCAGTGCCCTGGTGGTGTGGCACACCGGCTACGACAACCGCGCTGTACCGGGTCCGAGAGGACCGCGCCCAGGCCGTCCCGACGTACCCGCCGTGGACGCTTTCGCCGAGCAGTGGATGCCGGTCGTCGAGCCCATGGCCCTGGCGGCGTGCCGGGCTGCCCGGGAAGCGGACGTCTCGTTGACGACGTTGAGGTGACGGCGCTGCCCGGCTGGGTCGACGGCGCTTACACCGACCGCATCCATGAAGGGGTCTGGAGACCCAGAACACCCAAGGGACGCCCTGGATCCCGTCTCCATGCGGCCGGTTACACCCACCGGGAGCTGCGCCGCTGAGGCGGTGTCGGGTCGCTGTCAGGGAGCTGTGGGGAAGGTCCACTGCTGGCCAGAGTGGCCTTTTGGCCTTTCCGTAGATGGGGACCGCTCCAAGGACCTGTGTGCCGTCGCTTGTCCAGTAGGTGTCCTGGTAGATGCGGCTCTTGGAGGCGTCGGTGAGCACGATGTTGATCGACCGCGCCCATCCCCACAGCCCGCCATGGGTCCAGCAGGCCGAGGTTGACGCGGCCGAGCCCGACCAGGCGTACGTCGTCCGGATGCGCCGGTCCCTGGAGGGCCTGCGCCAGCTCAACGACTCCATGTACGTGTACCCGCACGGGCTGATCGGCCCCGTGGGGTCCCTGTGGCCGCCGCCCGGCTATCCCGCCCACCGGCCGGGACTTGAGGCAGGAGGCTGGAACATGGACGCCCCCTGACGGCGGATGGACCCGACCGTCATTCACGGCAGCGTTCGAAGATGGCGCCTGGAAGAGCCTCGCGCCGTCAGACGACCGGCGACGCTCTGTAGCCATGACGCTGGTAGCCGTAGCCGTAGCCGTAGCCGTAGCCGTAGCCGTAGCCGTGGCCGTGGCCGTGGCCGTGGCCGTTCCAGGTCCGAGGACCGGGCCGGGGCAGAACTGCCGGGCACCCCGGGCGGGGGCCGTGACTCTCCCCGCCCGGGGCGCCCGGAGCGTACGGACCTCGTCAGGGCCGGGGCAGTGGAAGGCCGGGCAGCTGCGGGTGCCGCAGGTGCTGCCCGCCGTCGTAGACGTGCAAGGTGAAGGTCTCCGGCCCCGGGGCGCCCGCCGCGTCGTAGGCGTCCAGGACGCGCTCAATCCGTTCCCACAGCTTCACCGGGCCGCCCTCACGCACCCGCCAACTGCTGTCCGTCGGGGTGAGGGTGGCGGCGGAGCCGGTGACCACGTCGACCAGGTGCACGGTCTCGCCGACGGTGGCCATCTGCACGTCGGGCACCGCGCTCTGCGCGGGGAACCGCAGATGGAACGCTTCCTCGGTCGCGGCGGTGACGCCTGCCTGGAGCCGGACCAGCTGGAGTTCGCCGGAGGCGTGCTCACCACCATGTATAACGACACCCGCCAGGTGCTGCGGGACCTCGACCGCCCGTGCAACCCGGCGACCGGGTGCGGGAAGTCGACCAGGTCGCCCGTACCGCGCCGGCCGAGCACGAGTTCGCTGTCACCACCGCCGCCCGCCGTCTCGCCTGCGGTGAAGGTGAGGATGCAGGGGGCTTCTCGGCAATCCACACCGACCCCTTGGATAGTTAAGCTATCTTAGGATCTCCGTAGCCCATCCAGGGGGATCGCCACATGGCCAAGGACGAGATAGAGCACATCCGCACCGAGCGGCCGTCCGCGTCCGCCGCCACACTCGCCGCCCAACGCGGCCTGGGCGACTGGATCGACACGCTGGCGACGAAGCAGGGCTTCGGGTGGAAGAAGTCGCGGGACTGCAGGCTCTACTTCTTCAAGGGTGGCCTGGTCGTGACGGCGCAGGATAGCTACATGGCCGCGTACGACTGGGAAACCGTGCGCGTCCTGCAGTACCGCCGCACCGTCAACGGCGCCCCCTCAGACGCCTGCTCGACGCTGATCGACCCGGCAGGGAACGCCCTGAACATCGGGTACGGCAGGCCCCCCTTGTTCAAGTCCGACAAGGCGGCTCTCGGCATCACCTCGTGGGTGAACGGCCCCGGGTTCCTCTACCCGCACATGTGGGGTGACCACATCCAGAAGTGGGTCACCCACACCCAGCTGGCCGGGACGATCGCGCGCATCCAGCGGGGCGAGACGGTGAACTTCGGTCCCTACACAGTCGACCAGCGCGGCGTCTCGGACAAGAAGAACTCGGCCGCCTGGACAGAGATCAACGAAATCGGCTTCACCCTCGGCTCCTTCATGTTCAACGGCCACCAGAAGAGGTCGACGGCCCCGGAGTCCGCGAATGCGTACGTCATCCCCAACCTCGACCTCTTCGTGAAGCTGTGCCACCACCTGAGCCCCTACGTGAAAGGCTGACCTCGCCACCGTGGAACAGCTGACGGGGCAGGACGCCACGCCCAGCCTTCAGGGGCTGGGACCAAGATCCGCCGCAGAGACACCACCGAAGCCATCATTGGCACGATCACCGGCACCCTGACCCGACCCGGACTTCTCATCCTCGGTCGCCACGACACAGACGGTCGGCTGCGCACGGTCGGCCGCACGGTACCGCTGCGCCCGGAGCAGGCCCGCCAGGTCGCGGAGCACCTGGCCGCCGCCGACCCCGGGCACTCCTGGGAGGGTGTGCGGTTCGCGGCGGCGTGGGGGTCCCGCGACGTCCTGGACGCGGTCTTGGTCAGCCCCGCCCGCAGGTGGTCCCGATCGGGGTCGCGGTCTCCGCGCTCCCGCTCGCCACCGAGGACCGGTCCGGCTACCAGCGCACCAGCTTCCGCCACTGGAACACCGGCGCGAACCCCTCCGACGGCTGCAACACCCGTGCCGAGGTACTGATCGCGGAGACGGTGGTGGCGCCGGAGGTCGGGCCGGGCTGCGCTCTGACCGGGGGCGTGTGGTGGTCCTACTGCGACGAGCGGAAGGTGACGCCGGCCGGGCGCGCTGGACTGATCACGACCACCGAAGCTACCGACACGGTCTGCCGCATCCACCCCCGCATGCCCCTCGCGCTAGAGCCGGGCGGCTACGACGCCTGGATCGACCCCGCCCACCACGACACGGACGACCTCCGCGCTCTCCTGCACACCCCCGCCGAGGGCCGTCTCGCTGTGACGGCGGTGACGACCGCGGTCAACAACGTCCGCAACAACGGCCCCCACCTCCTGGAACCCGCCAACCCTTGGAACCTCCTCCAACTCCAAGGGCATCCAGAGGGGCGCTGCGAGACGTGCACCGCCCCGGCAGTGCGCGGAAACCCGGCGCGGGGCACTGATCCAAGATAGTTTTCCCGGACCTGGTGGCGGTTGCCTGCCCGCAGTTCTCGCTCCGCCCTGTGGGGGAGGCAGTCACGACACCGCACTTCGTGTGACGGTGAGTGCGTTTCAGCGGTAGCCGACGAAGAGGGGGCGTTTGGTCACATGGTTCTGGATGTTGTGCAGGAGGTTGCCCCGGGTGTTCTCTCGTACGGCGTTCTTCATGAGGAGCCCGTAGCGCTTGCTTTGGAGTGACCACATGAATGAACCCAGGCGGCCTTGGTGTGCGACGACTTTCCAGAAGTCGAACTCCATCCGGCTGTACTGTTCGCAATAGTGCTCAAACATGTCGTCGACTGCCTTGTCGACTGCCTGGTCGGATGAGTCCTGCAGGAGCGGGTTTCGTGAGGACTCATCAGAGAATTCGGCGACGAACGAACATGGCCGGTTGTCGACTTCAGTCCCATAGATGCCGTACTCGACGAACTCGTCGGAGACCTCTAGTTCTTTACCGTGAGAGTCGGCCGTGATGGCGTAAAATGGCATCATCCCCACCTCGTACACGCGCCGGTGATACTTCATGGGGAACGTCAGCTCGGGCGTGGTTGCGAGGCGGATGAATTTGCATAGATAGTCGCGATAGGCTTCATAGTTGGAATCGCATTGGCAGAGTGCGGCGAACTCGTCAAAGAACCCGACCATCGAGTGGCAGAACTCTGAAGCCTCGTCGGGGAGGGCAATTCCGTCGAGGGCATCTGCGATCATGATGCCCTCGCGCGTCCGGTACAGGCCGTCGTCGATCCAGATTTCTGCGACTGCCAGCTTGCAGGTGAACAGGAAGTAGTCGTCTCCGCGAACGAACGGCATGGACATGAGCGCCCAGTTGGAGTAGTCGTAGGCGGTCTCATAGTTGGTGACATCCGGGAAGGTGGAGAGGAACCAGCGGGCGGCTTCCTCGACGAGTTGGTGCCGGTCGGCTCGGGGAGGGTTGGCGGAAGCAGTCATGATCGTTTCTTCTTTCTTTCGGTGCCGCTTTCGCAGTCCCCTGATCGGCGAAGACCGCGCTTCTCTGGATCCCGGGCCACGTGTGCGCTGTCGGCGGCCTTCTGACGGACATACGCCGCTGCCCCGTGCGGCGCGCCGCCCTCCTGGTGCCTATCAGCACGGGCGGGAACGCGCACCGTGCAACCCGTGCCAGGAGGGTGGGGAGGTCGTGCAGGGGTGTTCATGTGATCCTTGCTGTGGCTGTTTCGGCCATCTGCCGCAGCACCTCGACCACACCCGCCGGGAAGGGTGCGCTCCCGAGTGACTGCTGGGCTTGCATCCGGCGGTCCCGGATCATGCGCTCGACTTCCGTGCGGGCCCCGGTCGCGCTGAGGATGTCGCGTACGCGAGCCGCGCCGGACTCGTCCAGATCCGGGGTGCCGACCAGGGACCGCAGAATCGCGGCCTGCCCGGCGTTGGCGCGCTGGAGGGCCAGGGCGATCAGCACGGTGTGCTTGCCGGCGCGCAGGTCGTCCAGGACGGGCTTGCCGGTCTGCTCTGGGTCACCGAAGACACCCAGGACGTCATCGCGGAGCTGGAATGCCTCGCCCAGGGGGAGAGCGAAAGCGGTGCAGGCTTCCAGGACGGCGGGTCCGGCCCCGGCGAGGGTGACGCCGATGTGCATTGGGCGTTCGATCGTGTACCTGGCGGTCTTGTAGCGAATGACCTTCAGCGGAAGGCCGATGTCCTCGCTCGGGTTCCCCGTGGCGAGGAGGTCGAGGTACTGGCCGTACATCACCTCACTGCGCATGGCGTCGAGGACCGGCAGTACCGCCGCCAGGCGGCCCGGAGCCAGACCGGCGGTGTGCAGGAGCTCGTCGGCCCAGACCAGCGCAAGATCGCCGACCAGAACCGCTGCGCTGATACCAAGGCCTCCAGCGGCTTCCCGGCCGCGGAACGCCTCATGGCGTGCGGCGAGGGCGCGGTGAACCGTGGGCTTGCCGCGCCGGGTGGTCGAGTGGTCCATGACGTCGTCGTGGATGAGGGCGAAGGTGTGGAACAACTCCAGCGACGCGGCGGTGCGCACGACGGCCGCCCAATCGCCGCGCCCCCCGCCCGCAAGCCAGCCGCAAACACACAGCAGCGGGCGCATCCTCTTCCCTCCGGCGCGCACGAAGGCACGTAAGGTCTGTACGACTTCGCCAGGCATGCCGTGCTCGGCTGCCAGGAGCTGCTTGCCGCCGAGGAAGTCGTCTAGGCAGGTCTCGACGGCACGGCGGGTGGCGGGCAGATCCAGCGTGGACGCGGCGTCGGCCGTGCCGGTCATGCTCCCCGCGCTCCCTGCCCGCTGTACCCACATTCCTGCGCAGGCGTGGTGCGGCGGATGCTTTCGACCAGCCGGACCAGGCCGGGCCGCACCACTGCGAAGGATGCAGGGCCAGTGAGCGGTTGGGCACCAGGCCGGCGGACGTCATCCATGATGGCTCTCCTCTCCCGGCCGCCGCCATCGGGCCCGGCCCACTCCGTACCCCTCACCTTCACTTCACGC
The DNA here is from genome assembly GCF_018614195.1 of Streptomyces sp. ISL-43. Taxonomy (GTDB): domain Bacteria; phylum Actinomycetota; class Actinomycetes; order Streptomycetales; family Streptomycetaceae; genus Streptomyces. The sequence continues at coordinate 16,683 of NZ_JAGGOT010000121.1, read as the reverse complement.
GTCACGCACCCCGGCCGCAAGGCCAAGCCACCGGCGTGGTGGGGGCACCGGCAGTATCCGCGGCATTGCGACCGAGACCTCCCACCGCACCGTACGCAACACGCCCCCGGCGGACCGTTTCTGCACACTTGCCGCATGGCCGTCATCAGTGCAACAGCGTCTGACTTCGCCATTCGACTGTCGCTGAGGGGGTGGGCTGTTGAGGGCCAGCCCACCCGTACCCGGCCAGGCACCACCCGTAGTACGCGGAAATGCTGTGCCGCTGTGCCCCATGTGTACCTACCCTCGGCGCATGGGGGCGGTCCTTGACACGGCGCTGGCCCCGGGCGGGAGGTTGCGCAGGATCTCCCCGGCGACGCCGGCCTTTTCCGTGCCCCCGGTGTGCGCCCGCCGGGGGCGGCGAGCCCCGGCGGGCCCATGCCAACGCCGGGATGCTGGGCCGTTCGGAGATTCTCCCAGGCGCTGTACATCCCCCCAGGTTGAGCAGGAAGGGCAGGTACTCGGGCAGGGGCATTTCGTCGCTACCTTAGTTGGTGTGGGCCGGGTGCTCGATCGCTTAGACCCCTCATAGGGCCCGGTCCCCTCGGTTCTTAACAGCAGACCAAGATCCCTTTTGAGAAGATCTCCAGGCTCGGCCTGGCCCTCGGAGCGGTCCGCCGCGTCAACAGCTCAGCCGGCACACTCCACGCCGAGGTCGGTGAGCTGTGAGCTCTGGTCGGGGGTGAGCTTGTGGCGCCGCTGCTTGTGCTGGTGATCCAGACGCCGAGCCGTACGGATACCGGCTTGGACTCGCCTTTCACCATGATCTCTTCGCTGTGTCCGCAGGGCACAGGTTTGTCGGTGCCGTCGCTTCTCGTTCTCGACTGGGCAGTGACCCGGCCGGCGTCGCGGTGCTCACCCGGGGGCATTTGAGCACGCCGTCCAGGTTCACGCCGGGGATCGGGCGGAGCTGCGCGGCGGTGTCGGCGGATCACAGGCCGGCGCCGGTCGAACCACTGGACCCCACAGCCCGCGGCCGGGCCGCGCACCCCGCCACCTACGCCCCCGGATCCTCCTCGAACTGGACGACGCATCCGGTGATTGGGTGCCGGTCGGAGTTGCCGAGAACGCTGCTCAGGCCGCCCATTTCCTCAACGGCTGCCACCAGCCAGCCAGCCAGCCAGCCAGCCCGCCAGCCCGACCACCTAGCCCCCTGCGTACTGCCGCAGGGGGTTTCCGTTCTCCTGTACGTCCGGCGCGTGACGGCAGGTACGGCGATGTTGCGCGGTAGGCCGGGACAGGAGCCGCCGCCGCTGCTGCTGCGGGTTGCCGGTTGGCTTCGGGTGGGGGCTTTTGAGCGTCAGGCCGGGTCCGGTCTGGTCACCTGAATGGCTGTGCCTGTATGTCGGAGTGCTGCCGGGAAGCGAGGAGTGGGGGACGACCCTCGGGGGTTCGAACGAGCGGACGAGGAGTATGTCGGGATGACCGTCAAGGTGATCGACGGCAAGGGGTCCGGGGCGTGTCCGCAGGGCTACTACGCGCTGTATGAGCATCCCCACTGCAACGGCAGCGCGAACGGGCGGGTGCTGATCGCCGACCAGTCGATGGACGACCATCACATGGGGCCGCCCATCGACTTCAGAAGCACCGCCACCTGCGTGGTGAACCGGAGCAGCCGCACCCTGGAACTGTTCCAGCGCCCAGGGCTGCAGGGCGAACGCCTCCCTGTTCCGCCCGGCGGACCCTACGATCTGCGCGAACTCAAGAACGAGAACAGCTCGTCCCTCAACGACGCCGTCTGCTCCACGCGCCTGGGCGAGCCGCCCTCCGAGACCCTCCTCGGCAAGTTCCGGAAGGCCGGTCACCAGGTGACCGGCGGCAAGGTCGACCAGGGGCCGGCGGTGGGCCGGCTGCTGACTCTGCGCCGGGAGGAGAAGCACGCCACCGGGCATGTCAGGTCAATGGCCGAGGCGTTGGGTGTGCGGGCGCGTGCGGGCGCGTGCGGTGTGGCGGTGGCTGGCCGCTGCCGAGCGCGACGAGGCCGCAGCTACGGCGCCGGGGGAGCGGGCCCGGTACTACGGGCGTTTCGCAATCACCTCGGAGGTCCGGGCTCTGCTCGGGTTGTGGAGGGGGAACGTTGCGGCCGTCCATCGTGAGCTGACCGCTCGCGTGGCCAGGGGCGAGGGTGAGCCCCGCCCGCTCCCCCGCCGTCAGATCCCGCCGGATCGGGCCGCAGGGCGGGCTGCCGGAAAAGGTCCGTGTGGACCGGGGTAGGGACTTCCTGTCGAAGGCGGTAGCGGAGCGGCCAGCAGGTGAGGCGCGCCGGTCAGGTGGGCTAATTGCACGGTGGAGGGGCTGAACCGGGCGGTGGAGTCCGCGCAGGCCCGGGTCCGTTGCGCCGCGGTGGACATGGCTCCCCCTTGAAGTGCCTGACGAATGCGTCCGGGCGACCGGGGCAGACCTCTCTCCTTGCCTGGCCGGAAAGCTGATGCCTGGGGGCCTGGGGGCTTGCGGCTATGAGGCGGTGTGGGGCATCTGTCCGCGGGAGACCAGGTTGACGGTGGTGATGTGGCTGTCGGAGGCAAGGGTGTGTGCGATGGTTTCGCCGATGCTCGTGGGCGGGATCAATCGGATCGGGCCCGGGTATCCGTATGCGGCTCGTGCCGCGTTGATGGTCTGCTGGACTACAGGGCTGTCGTAGATCCCGGTATCGACTCCGCCGGGCCGGATGTCCGTCAGATAGATGCCTTCGGCGGAGAGCTCCAGGGAGGCCGCGTTGGTGAAGCGGCTCAGGGCACCTTTCGCGGCCGCGTGGATGCTTCCCGAGTTGATCGACCGGACGGCGCTCATCGAGGTGACCACGCATACCTTGGCCTCCTGCTGCCGGCGCAGCACCGGGAGCAGGGCCCGGAGTGCGGTGATGGTGCTCGTGAGCACGCCGAGCTCGGCGTCGATGAGTTCGGGGGTCAGGTCTTCGATCCGCAGGTAGGGGTTGTCGTCAGGGAGCTGGACCGTGCCGGCGCCCAGGCCGAGGGACTGGACCCAGGACAATGGCAGGTCGTCGCCGGATTCTCGGACCATTCGGGCGATGCCGTGAGGCGACGCCAGGTCTGCGGCGGAGAAGGTGATCCGGGGCGTGCCGTCGAGAACGAAGTCCTCCTTTGCGGCCCTGAAGATCCAGTCCCGCACCGCGGCGAGCTTCGCCTCGCTCCTGGCCACCATGTGGACCGCGGCGCCGGACTTCACGCACGCGTACGCGGTGGCGGCTCCGATGTTCGCCTTGTAGGTCTGGCCGTGGTCGGCCACCTCGGTGTGCGTCGGTCGCCCGGTCGCGATGTCGGCGAACACCTGGCGCACGGGACGCAGACCCACCCCGGTGATCAGGATCCTCTTGCCTTCCAGCGGTAAGGGCACGGTGCGGCACTCCTGTCGGCGGATATTCAGGACCTTCGGGAGCCGGCGGACGGTGGCCAGGAACCTCGGCGACCGGCATCCATACCCCTGCCGCAAGCCAGTACACCCACACCGGATATGTGGCCATTTCGCGGCTGCCTGAAGGAGGGGTGACTTGCTGCACCGCAACGTGACGGCCGTACGTCTTGCTGGCCCGGGCGGGTGACCGCGACGGAGGTTGGCGGGCGGGGCAGCGGCCGGGACTGGCTGGGAGGTCGTGCTGTCGGTGAAGTAGCGCGGGGAGCTGTGGCTGGGGCTGCGCTCGGGTGCACGGGGTCCGTGCGCTGGCCGAAGAGGCGGGGAGGTGTGGTGGGTTGGCCTGGAAAGGTGGCCTTCTCCGCCCGGGCCACCATGCGCTCGGCGGCCTCGACCTTGAGCTGGATCTCCCCAGCCGAGGGAAGAGCCCGCTCAAACCCTACGGAAGACCGGAACCGAACATCGGCTCGCGCTTGACGACCAACGAACGCAGTTACGCGACAACTCCCGGCTCTCCGGCCGGTGCGCCGAAACCGTCCCGACCCGGCCCTGGTCGGCCAACAGGCTCGAAGAACCGCCGCCCGGCCACTCGCCACGACGTGGGTCGCGTCCTCGCGACCGGCGAGGCCCACAGCCGCCGAGCTCACCGTCAGAAGGAAACCAAACCCAGACGCAGCACGACTACCCCGGCAAGGTGAGTCGCAAGTCGCGTCCATCGAGGACATCCACCCAAGTGACGACTGAGTGGGAAGGATCGATGCCCAGCAGGAAGACCGCCTCATCTCCCAACTCCAGCTCGATGACCGACGGAGTAGGCGCCCCCTTTGGGGCGGTCAGCACATAGCCACGGCAGACCCCATGGAAGGGCAAGTCCGCGATCGAGCCAGCGATCGGATCTCCTGGAGATGACTCCCGCAGCAGAGTAACGACGTCCTTCACGAGATCGGGACAGACATCGCCCAGGTGCGGCAAGCTCTTCTCGTGACTCGTGTGCGACTCCATGTCGCGAAGCGTGCCACCCCCGGCCAGTCCAGCACACCCGCTCCGAGCCGACGTTAAACGCCAAGGTCAGTACCTGTTCCTGATCCCCAAAAGGCCAGTCAGGGTCGGACCCCCCCGGCTTCGGGTCTCCGGTCGCGTTCGCTGAACGGTTGCGGTAGCCGTTCAGCGAACGGCCGTCCTGGGACCGGCGAAGGCCCACTCAGGTGGCCTTGAGGAGCCCTTGCGCGTTGGTGTCCCGTCTCGCGCAGCCTTACCGTTGTCTCATCTGATCTTGGTGGATTCGCTGCTGGTCTCAAGGGATGTTGTCGGCTGGGCAGTGTCAGGAGTCTGCCGTCTCAGCTGAGGTTGCCGGTGGACGCGGCTCACCGTCGATCCTCTCCGCAATGTCCAGCAGGTCGGGGTGCAACCGGCGTCTGGCGTTGAACAGTTCGATGCCCAGAAGTCGTCCCTGCGGGTCGTAGTCGAGAATCGCCGTGGTGTCCTCGTCGGCAGGCACCTGCTGGACGGCTTCGCCTGGGTTGATCTTGTCGACGAGGTAGATGTACGCCATATTTGCCGAGGCGTCGTATTCGACCCGCATTGCCGTCCTTCCTTGTCGTTGCCGACCTGGGGTATCAGGTCCTGGCCTTGTCGAGAGCCTACTGACATCGAAGATCGCCAGGGGAGTGACGACTGACCGACAACATCGAGTGAGACAACCCCGCCGAACCGCTGCCGGCAGACAACGCCAGCTGAGATTCCACCGAGGATCCGTCTCACCCGTCCTTGCATCACCGCTGGTCCCAGCCCTGACCACCGACAAAGATCAAATGAGACGGGACAGTGGGCCCAGCCACCGTCGTGACCTCGGCTAGCGGCTCATTGGCCCTTCTCGGTGATCATGTCGATCAGGCCGTGGGCTGTGTTGTCGCCCGAGAAGATCTCGGAGAACTCGGCTCCTTCAAAGGTGACGTCCTCGGTGCTGCGGGGGAACATGGCCTGCTCGTACTCGGTGAGCGCGGCCTCGACGTCGTCGGGGTGGGCGGCGAGGGCCTGGGCGAGTTCGGCGCCGTCGAGCATGGCGAGGTTGGCGCCTTCGCCGTTCGGGGCCGCGAGGTGGGCGGCGTCGCCGATCAGGGTCACCCCAGGCACCCGGTCCCACCGGTGCCCGGTCGGCAGAGCGTAGTGGGGACGCAGGACCGGCCCGGTGTCGCCGTCGGTGATCAGGGCGGTGAGTTCCGGTGCCCAGCCGTCGAACTCCCGCGCGATCCGCGCGCGGGCCGCGGCCGCATCGGTGAAATCGATGGCGGCGAACCAGTCCTGCGGCCTGGCCAGCGCCACGTAGGTGTGCAGGGTGTCGCCGCTTTCCCGGTGAGCGAAGATCTCCCTGCCCGGCGCGGGCGCGATCAGCATCCCGCCACCGACCGCCTTCGCGGCGGCAGGGTGCCGGGTGTCGGCGTCGAACAGGTACGTCTCGACGAACGACGTGCCGGCGTACTCGGGTGTGGCGGTGGAGAGCAGCGGCCGCACCCGTGACCACGCGCCGTCCGCGCCGACCAGCAGGCTGGTGACGACCGTGCCTCCGTCGGCGAACGTCACCTCGTAGCGGCCGTCGCCGAGGGCGCGGGTGCTGCTGGCCTTGTGCCCCCACCGGACGGTGCCGGCCGGGAGCGAGTCGAACAGGATCCGGCGCAGTTCACTGCGCTGTACCTCGGGGCGTCCACCCGTGCCGTCGTCGGCTTTGTCGAGCAGGACGGTCCCGTCCCGATCGAGCACGCGCATCGCCTGGCGGCCCTCCAGGACGATGGAGTGGAAATCGTCCATCAGGCCGGCCGCCTTGAGGGCGAGCTGCCCGTTGTAGTCGTGGATGTCGAGCATGCCACCCTGCGTGCGTGCCGTAGGGGAGGACTCGACCTCGTAGACCGTGACCGGGATTCCATGGATGTGCAGGACGCGGGCCAGAGTGAGTCCGCCGAGTCCGGCGCCGATGATCGTGACGGGCGTGTGCATGGTGGCTCCTTCGGGATCGGGCCGCCCGGTCAGCTCCGGCCGGCCGTCTCTGGAAAGGTGCCAGGCCCCGCTAACGAGCCGCCGACATCGGACCGACAGCCCCGACAGATGACCGACAGCGCGGCTCCGCCGCCCGATCACCCGGGGTCAGAGCGCCGATCAGTCAGGAGGAGGCTTGGCGCACGATCTGACGCGATGTTCCGACGGCGACCACCGTGGCGGGCGGGAGGCTGAGCCGGTCCTGGGCCCCGGACTGTCACTGCCATACTGATGGCATTGCGTATTGAGTCGTCGTGAGTTGGGTGCTCTCAGGAGCGATGAGACCGGTCAGTTGCACGTGAGGTCCACCCATACCCAGGGGGCGTGGTTCCATTGGCGTATTTCGCCGATCACTAGTTCGATGGTGCTGCCCACCTGCGGTAGGTCTTGGGCGAGTTGCCTCACGCCGGGTTCGCTGCCGCGGCGGATGACGTCCAGCGAGGCGCCGACCGGTTCGTATCCGTGGATCTTCGCTGTGATGCCCCACGGGTGGTGGCCGGTGATCGTGGCCTGGACTCGTTCGCCGGGGCGGAGGTCGCTGAGGGGACGGATTACTTCGTCGGGCATGGAGTGGGCCCTTTCTGGTCCCGGGTTCAGGGTGTCGGGGGTTGGCGTCGGTGAGAGGCGTAGGTGGCCCAGGGGGCGCCGGCCTGTGTGGCGTGGTCCTCGGCACACTCGGGGGTGTAACCCAGGGCCTGGGCGGCGACGGCGGGTGCCATCTCCTGGACCAGGGCGCCGATCGCGGCGAGTCGGGTGCCGAGCAGGTGGATGCCGTTGCTGGCCAGCTGGTTCATCAGGTCGGTCGAGTGGATGTGCTGCCCCGGGCGCCCGTCAGAGAGTCAGCAGCCGGACGAGCAGCACCAGCAGCGTGCCCGCGGTGAACAGCGCCCCCACGATGGTGAAGACCAGGTCGACCGTCGTGACGTCCCAGCCTTGGATCGCGAACCGGCGGGGGTCTTCCGGGTCGTATCGGACCATGACGCCGGTGCCCACGCCGAAGCCGCCGGCGATGGAACCGCGGCCGAACCTGGATGAGCCCTCGTACTCGCGGCCGTCCCGGGCCGTCCAGGTCGCGACCGGGTAGTAGAGGGTGGCTCCTTCGTCGTGTCGCCTGGCGTCGTGGCGGATGATCCGTCCCTCAGCGGTGACTCCTGTGCGGCGGAGCGCGGTGGCGCGGCGGAGTCCATGCAGGCCGAAGCTGAGGAACACTACGCCGATCGTCAGCGGGATGAGCGAGAAGAGCCATTCGCGGTGCATGTGTTGTGCGACGCGGGCGAAGGGGCTCCGGTTGCGTAGGAGGCGGTTGGACAGCCGCATGAACCTGCTAGTCGTCGTTGGTCAGGGTGAGCTTCGCCCCCGCAGACCAACACAGGACCGTCGACGAGGGTCGGGTCCGTACTGCGGGGTAGCCGGGCCGGGGCGCCCACCGCTCGCCGAAGGCGCGGCGTCCTCGACGACCGCCAGAGCCGAGGCCTCCCCCCGAGCGGGCACGACCACCGGCAGGCGGGATCCTGCTTCCTCAACCCCGTCACCACGACCGCCCAGGCCGACCGCCTCCGCGCGCTGAGCGCAACGCTCTGCACCAGCCCGGCCGGCCACTGGCGGACCAGCGCCGGCTGGCTGCTCCACCAACACCGCGGCTTCCAGCCCGGAGTCGAAGTCGCCACCGGAGCCACCTTCAGACAGGCCCTGGACACGATGGCCTCCCGAGTCCGCGGCGGGACCGGCATCACCCTCAACCCCGTTCGCACCGTCCCGTCTCGGCTGGTGGTGGCGAGCCAGGTTCCGTCCGTCGTTCGGCTTCCTCCGCCTGGCGGCGCGCGACGCGCTCAGCCTCCGCGCGGTCGGCGGCCTCCATCGCGCACGGCTCGCACAGGTCGTCCCACTTCCCGGGCCACGAACGGCGGCCGTGGCCGGCGGGAGATTCTCCCGCCGGCCACGCGCACGAGCGCCGACCGGGCCCGGGACTTCCGGGCCCGGTCGGCGCTCGTTCCGGTCACATGCTCGCTCCGGTCGTACAGACGCGCCGGTCATACGGACGTGCCGGTCATACGGTCACACTCGTCACGCGCGGGGTGGGTCAGCGGCGCAGCTTCAGGCGGTGTACCCCGCCGTCGACCGCGCCGACGTAGAGCGTGCGGCCGTCGGGGGCGGCGGCCAGCTTGGTGGTGTCGGTGTTCTGCAGACCGCTCGAGATGTTCTCCCACGTGAGACCGTTGTCGGTGCTGCGCAGTACGCCCCGGCCGCCCTGGACGAGTCCGGACGCGGTCGAGCCGGCGGTGGCCGCGTAGAGCGCTCCGCCGACCCGCAGCAGGTCTGAGACGTGGACCGCGAGCGGGCCGGTGTCGGCGGTGCGGAAGGTCTTGCCGTCATCAGTGCTGACCCGGACGGACGAACCGCCGACGACCAGGCGTCGGCCGTCCATCACGATCGCGGAGACGGGGCCCTCGGCGACCTTGGTCTTGGTGACGCCGCCGTCGTCCGAGCGGTAGAGGCCCGAGGCGTTGCCGAGCCAGAGGCGCCGCGGGTCGCGCGGGTCACCGGCCATGGCATCGAAGGACCTCTCATGGAAGAGGTTCTTCCAGGTCCTGCCGCCGTCGGAAGTCGCGAACAGCCCGTCGCCGAAGATGCTCCTGAAGCTGATCGCCACCCGGTCCGGGTCGGCCGGGTGGACCAGGATCGAGGTCGGTACCTCCGACGACGTGCCCTTCACCTGCCAGGTCCGGCCGGCGTCACCGCTGCGGGAGACCTCGAAGAGGCCGGTCGCGGTGCGCCGGACCTGCCACACCACCTTGGTGTCCTTGGGCGAGACGGCGATGTGCGAGGTGAGAAGACCGGTCCTGCCCTCTGCGCCGGACTGGCCCCACTCGGGGCCCGCGACGGGGATCGCGGTGCGGTAGGTGCCGCTCACCGTTCCGGCGAGCAGCTGGTCGCCGCTGGCCGCGAGGGCGAGGGTGGTCAGGCCCTGGACGCCGATCCTCCGGAAACCGGTGCCGTCGGCCGAGCCGCGGTACAGGCCGTCCTGTTCGCTGGACACGGTCACCGAGCCGTCGGCCCAGCGGTCGTAGTCCATCGCGATGGCGGCCTTGGAGGGGGCGGGGGCGGGCTTCCAGGTCTTGCCGTGGTCGCGGCTCACCTGCCCGGCGCCGAACAGCGCGCGCAGGTACAGGTCGCCGCCGGAGGCGGACAGTCCGTTGCCGCCTTCCGCCAGGGGCAGCAGGGTGGACCAGGTGCGGCCCTTGTCGTAGGAGCCGCGGACGCCCGTACCGGGGACGTAGGCCGCCACCACGGTGGAGTCGGCCGCCATGCCGCGGATGGTGCTCACCGGCTCGTCGAGGACGAGGTGCGCCGTACCGGGGTCGCCCTTGCCGACGCCGTCGATCCGCCAGACGCTGTCGAAGGTCGCCAGGTACAGGGTGTCGCCGACGAGGGTCGCGTCGCGGACGTCACCGGTCACTCCGGTGGGGTACGTGGCCCAGCTGTCGCCCGCGTCCGTGCTGACCAGCAGCGTGCCGTCGACCATCGCGGCGAGGGTACGGGTCTGCTCGTCCGCGACGAACTCGTCGATGTGCGCGTCGGGCACGTCGAGCTTGCGCCAGGTGCGGCCGTTGTCGTCGGTGCGCAGGATCGTGCCCCGGCGGGTGGGGTCGGCGGCCGTGTTCACGGCGTACCACCAGCGATCGGGGCGGTGGGCGTCGACCACGACCGCTCCGGTGCCGTTGCCGTCGGCGATCGGCAGCCTGCCCACCTGGCGCCAGTTGGCGCCGCCGTCGGTGGTCAGCCAGGGGGCGGCCTTGCGGAACTGGGTCACGACGGCCTGCTTCGGCCGGGCGGGTGAGAGCGCGACGTGGCCGGCCTCGCTGTTCGGGCCGACGGGCTCCCAGCGGTCGCCGCGGCTGCCGGCGGGGGTGACCTCGAAGGCGCCGGTTCCGGTGATCCGCCGGCCGTCGGTGGTCGTGGCCCGCACGGCCAGCTGGTAGGCGCCGGCCGCCTTCCCGGTCACGTCGGCCTGGTAGTAGCCGGCGCCGTTCATGGTGGTGGGCAGCGTGAAGGCCTTGCCGTGCGGCGGCGTGACGGTGATCTCCGGCGGCGCGTTCAGGGCGGCCGGGGCGGCGACGTGCACGGTGGAGCGGCCGTCGCTCGGGTCGGGGGACGCCTGGACGACCAGGTGCCGGACGACGAGCAGGTACGGCACCCGGAGGGCCGGGCCATGCGCGGGGGTGGCCGTGATCTGGCCGCTGATCTCCGTGTCGGTGGCCGGGCGGTCGGCGCGCAGGGTGACGGTGACGGTCGCGGACGCCCCGGCGGGGACGGTGACCCGCGCTGGGGACACGGTGGTGGGCCCGGTACTGCTGAGGGTGATGGTCAGCGGTTCCTTCCCGGGGTTGGCCAGGCGTACCTTCGCGGTGCCGCCGACGGTCCTGTCCGCCAGGTCGGCGAGGCCGAACGACACGGTCGTCGGGGAGGCGCTGAGGGTGGCCGACGCCGCGGCGGCCACGTCGAGCCGTCCGTTGCCCTGGACGGTGGGGCCGGTGCCGGCGAGCTGCTTCGCGGTGCCGACCAGCGCGGACCTGATCCCGTCGGGGTCCTGGTCCGGGCGCAGTTGGCGCAGCAGGGCGGCGGCTCCGGCGACGTGCGGGCTCGCCATCGAGGTGCCCGACATGCGGTAGACGCCGGGATCGTACATCGAGGTGGGGATCGCCGAGCGGATCTCCACGCCGGGTGCGACCAGGTCGGGCTTGAGGCCGAAGCCGGTGCCGGGTCCTCGCGACGAGAACGAGGCGATCTCGTCGGTGGAGACAGTGCCGCGCAGGGTGACGGACACCTTGCCGGCGGCCAGTTCACGGCTCAGCTGGGCGTACTGGGTCGCGTCGATGCCCATGACGACCAGGCGGTCCATGCGCAACGAGTCGCCGGAGGCGGCGGTCCGGGTGAGGTCGGGGCGGGCGGGGGTCGCCGGGGCCTCGACCGTTCCCGGGGCGGCGGCGAGCACGGGTCCGTCGTGGGCCGGGAGGCCGCCGAGCACGGCAAGCGCGCCGCGCTTCTCGGCCTCGCGTGCCCAGTCAATGTCGCTCTGGCTCAGGACGTCCGTACTGGGCGCGACGAGAATGTCGGCCCGCAGGATCTTGCCCCGTACGTCACCGATCCGCTTCCAGTCCTCGGCGGTGCCGGCGCCGACGTCCACGAGCGGCGCGGTGACCGGTTCCCGGGGCGGGTTCGCGGACAGGATGCCCCGGTACGTCTGGATCAGTTCGGGCTCCTTGCCCGCCAGGTACGCGCTGGGTGTCGGCATCCCGCTGGTGGAGGCGCCGACCGCGATGACGCCGTCGGCCGACGCCGGAGTGTTGACGGTCCCGCTGCCGGACCTGTCGTTGCCCGCCGCCGCGACGACGACCACTCCGGCCCGCACGGCGGCGGTCGCCGCGCGGCCCAGCGGGTCGGTGCCGTCACCGGGGCCGCCGAGGCTCATGTTGATGACGTCGGCCGGGTCGGGGTTGGCCGGGTCGGCCGCCGCCTCGATGCCGGCGATGATGTCGGAGGTGTAGCCGCTGCCGTCGGCGCCGGTGACCTTGTAGGCCAGCAGGCGCGCGTCGGGCGCCATGCCGGTGACGCCTCCCTTCCTGGCCGCCTTGCCCGCGATGATGCCCGCGACGTGGGTGCCGTGACCGTTGTCGTCCATCGGGTCGTCGTCGCCATTGGCGAAGTCGAAGCCGCCGACGACCTTGTGGCCCTTGCCGAAGCCGCCGCCCAGGTCGGGGTGGCCGTAGTCCACGCCGCTGTCCAGGACCGCCACGACGGTGCCCTTGCCGGTGGCCTTCACCCCGGCCGGGTCCTCGCGCTTCCAGACCTCGGGCGCGCCGGTCAGCGGCACGCTGGTGTCCGTGCGCACCTGTATCCGGGTGTCGGGCCGGACGGCGATGACGCCCGGCAGCGCGACCAGCCGCGCCGTCTCGGAGGCGGGAACCGTCATCGCCACGGCGTTGACGAGCAGGCCGAGTTTGCGGGGTGAGGCGGGGTGCAGTCCGGCTTTCCGCACCGTCCCGACGAAGGCGTCCTGCCGTTCCGCCAGGGCCTGCCGGGCGTCGCCGACGGCGGAGGCGGTGCCGGCGGCCAGGGATGTGAGCGAGCCGCCGGGGGCGGCTGCGACGGCGGCGTCCCCGGACAGTTCGACGATGACCCGCTGGTTCGGGTCGGGTGACTTCGCGGTCGCGGTGCCGGGTATCGCGGTGAGCGTCCCGGCGAGCGCGACGGTGGTGACCGTGACGGCCACCAGGCGTCGGGTTCTTCGTGGGTTCTTGGCCATGGGTAGAAGTCCTAGCGCCGAAGTCACTCTCCGTACAACAGATCCTGGCGGCCTATTGCTGCCGCTGGCACAAGTGGGCCAGTATCCGCCTATGACGAACGAGCTCACCGCCGCAGGCATCGATCCGTTCGACGAGAGTGTCTACCGGGCCGTGTTGACCCGGCGTACGGCGGTCCCGACCGAGCTCGCCGCCGACCTCGGCTGCTCCCCTCTCCGCGCCGCCAGGGCGCTGGACCGGCTGCACGACCACGGCCTGGTCGGGCGGCTCGCGGGCGTCCGCCGCCGGTACGCGGCCATCGAGCCGGGAGCCGCGGTCGAGTCCCTGGTACGGACCAGGGCCGCGGAGTTGGACCGGGTCCGTTCGGCGGCGGGCGAGCTGTCCCGCCTCTTCGCGGCGGCCCAGGCCGGCACCGCCGGGGAGGATGAGGTGGAGATCGCCACCGGCCGCGAGGCGCTCGGCCGGTGGTTCGTCCGCCTCCAGCAGGAGGCGCGCGAGGACGTCATGACACTGGACCGGCCGCCGTACGCACTGACCACCTCCAACCCGGTGGAGAGCACGGCGCTGGGGCGCGGCGTGCGCTACCGCGCGGTCTACGCCCCCGAGGCGCTGGAGTGGCCGGGGGTGCTCGAGGACATCCGCGGACTCGTGCGCCGCGGCGAGCAGGCCCGGGTGATGCCGGGCTTGCGGATCAAACTGGCCATCGCGGACCGCCGGCTGGCGCTGATGCCGCTCTCCCTGGACCTCGACGGCGTACGCGCTGCGGTCATCCGCCCCTCCACCCTGCTGGACGCCCTCACCGACTACTGGGAGCTGTGCTGGAAACAGGCCCTGCCGCTCGACGTCCCCGCCGAGGACCCGCTCGGTGAGGAGGACCGCCTGGTGCTCACCCTGCTGGTCAGCGGCCTCAAGGACGAGGCCATAGCCCGCCAGCTCGGCTGGTCGGTCCGCACCATGCGCCGGCGCATGAGCCGCCTCCACGAACTCCTGGGCGCGGTGAACCGCTTCCAGGCCGGCGTCGTCGCGGCCCGCCGCGGCTGGATCTGACCCGCCACCGGGCCGGGGCAGACGCACTTGGCGGTGATCCCGCCACCGGCCACGCCGACGCTGTCGCCGCGAAGCAGGCTGCGCGGGCGTGCTCATTGGGCTCGACACGACGCGGTATCGAGAAGTCATCTCATTTGGTGGGTTGGGTAGGCCGTCGGCCGTTGGGGATTGTTGAGCGGCTGGTGCCGGATGAGTTGTGGGCGTTGTTCCAGCGGGTGGTGCCGGAGGTGCCGTCTCGGCCCCAAGGTGGTGGCCGGCGCCGGCACGGTGACCGGCAGGTGCTGGCCGCGATCGTGTTCGTGGCCACGTCGGGCTGCACGTGGCAGCAACTGCCCACAGCGTCATTCGGACCCTCGGGGGCAACGGCCCACCGGCGGTTCTCCGAATGGACCAAGGCCCGGGTATGGGCCAAGCTCCACCGCCTGGTCCTCGACGAGCTCGGCGCCCGCGGTGAGCTGGACTGGTCGCGCTGCGCGATCGACTCGGTGAACATGCGGGCCCTGAAAAGGGGGACCTGACGGGTCCGAATCCTGTAGACCGGGGCAAGTTCGGCTCGAAGATCCACTTGATCACGGACCGGACCGGTCTGCCCCTGTCCGTCGGAATCTCGGGGGCCAACCTGCACGACAGCCAGGCTCTGGAGCCCCTCGTCCGCGGGATACCGCCCATCCGATCGCGCCGCGGCCGCCGACGGCGCAAGCCCGGAAAGCTCCAAGCGGACAAGGGCTACGACTATGCTCACCTGCGGCGATGGTTACGTGGGCGTGGTACCAGACACCGCATTGCCCGCCGCGGCGTCGAGTCTTCACAGCGTCTGGGCCGCCACCGCTGGGTCGTCGAACGCACCATGGCCTGGCGCGCCGGCTGCCGCCGCCTCCACCGTCGTTACGAACGCAAGGCCGAGCACTTCCTTGCCTTCACCAGCATCGTCTGCACCCTCATCTGCTACCGCAGACTCACCAAATGAGATGACTTCTAAGCCCGAGAGCTTGGTGCTCAGGACTCGCGGTACCGGGCGAGGGCTTGCTCGGCGAGCCGGGTCAGGCCGTGGTCGAGCCGGCGGAAGTACGTGGCGCGGCTCAGGTGCAGGCGGTGCGCCACGCCCATGTGGTCAGACCGACGGCGCACGTAGTAGGCATCCAGGATCCGGCCCGCCTGGGCGGTAGGCGGGTCGTCGGAGGCGATCAGGTTCCCAATCGCGTCGACCAGCGCTCCACGCAACTCCTGCGCGGTCGGGGTCGCTGCCAAGGTCAGCAGGGAGCTCTGTGCCAGGCGGGTTGGGTCGTGGAGGCGTTCCAGTGCCTTACGGACCTCCGCCACGCACCAGCGCAGGTCCGGCGGGACAGCCCCGGCCGGGCCGGTGGTAGCGATGCGGCCCAGCCATGCGGCCATGCCGTCCGGGGTGGTGAACGCCAGTTCGTGGATTTCCGCGTGCTGCCCGCCGTCGGACGGCTCGTGGTGTGCCGTGCCGACGAAGCCGAAGCCGAGCCTGCGCACCAGTTGCTGGTAGTCCGGCGACGGCGTGGCCACCACCAGCCGCCGCTGCCCGATGCCGTCGATCAGGATCCGGCGCAGCAGCGCGGCGTGCGCGTCCGGGTGTCCGTCCTCGCATGTCGCCATCCCGATGAACGCTCCGCCGGAGCCGACGGCCAGCCGGTCGGTGTGCTGGCGGGTCATCGGCTCGATCACGGCTACCGACCGGTCGGTGAGCAGCGGTGTGTAGCTCATGCCTACCGGCCGGTCGTCCGGGTCGCACACCACGAGGAATCCGTCGGGGGTGTGCCGGAGCCAGCCATCGAGCAGCCGGTCGGTGCGGGCAATGCTGTGGCCGCCGCGGCGCGCCCACTGGTTGGCCAGCGCGGCGATCCAGTCGTGATCGTCGGGCCGGGCCTGCCGTACGGTCGGTACGTTCGGCGCGGGTGGAAACAGCGTCCGCCGGACGGCCGGGTCGTCGGTCAGGTACAGCGAATGCTCCGCGAGCGCCCGTCGGCGGGTGTCGTCGGCGGTCGCGTCCAGCAGGCGGAGGTTGCGGGAGGCGGCCTGCGTGATCGCGGCGCGGTGCGCGATCGGGCGGCGCCAGCGGTACCGGAGGTCGAGAAGAGTCCGGAACGGCTCGACTATCGACGGACCGCACTCGGTGGATGTGATCAGCGCAACGTCGGTGAGCGCGGCAAACCAGTCCGGTCCGTCCGGTGGCTCGACCAGGCTGGCCAGGAGTTCCTCGTCCCCCCGCCCCACGGCGGCCAGCGCTTCCAGCACGTCGGACAGGTGCCGGTTCAGCGGGACATCGGCCAGGATCTCGCGCAGCGCCCGGTCGGCGACGGCTCCGGGCACGCCCGGCGGTGTCGGCGCGAGCAGCGCCCGGCTCAACGCGCCCGCGACCAGGGGCAGCCCGCCGGCCAGCGCCACCACCAGGTCGAGCCCGGCCGTGACGCCGAGTGCCACCGCGAGGTCGCAGATCTCCCCGTCCGTCCACCGCGGAACGATCACGGTGGATGTGTCGGGTAACGGGTGCCTGCTCGCCAGCACGACGTGCACCTCTGTCCCGGCACGGCAGAGCTCGTTCCGTAGGATCCCTCTGAACCCAGGCACGTCGGCCTCATCGATGTACACGACGGGGCGTGCGAGGTCGGAAACCTGGTGCAGGGCGACCCTCAAGTCATCCCGCTGGGCACTGACGACCGGCCGCCCGTCGGCGAGTCCGGTCAAGAGGGTGGTCTTCCCGGACCCGAGGGGTCCGACGACGTCGATCACGACAGCCTGTCGCGCTCTCGCGAGAAGCGCCATCACTCTGTCCCGAACAGCCCCTTGCCCGGCGTTGGGTAACGCGGGCTCGGATGATGCTCCGTCCATGTCGAGATCCCCAACCCTCGGTCTGAACCGTTCCGGGTTCGGT
>NZ_JAGGOT010000120.1 GCF_018614195.1 Streptomyces sp. ISL-43 | reverse complement strand
GCGCGAACCGTTGATAACGGGCGACCCGGGCAATCCGCACTACGGGGAACCTGCTGGTAGCCGGCGAAGCCCACGGTCCGGGCCCCTCTCTCACTTGTGGAACGGGTTGGCTCAGCCGAAACCGACTGGCTACTTTTGACCCTGGTGTCTCGTAAGCCACCCCACGACACTTCAGTCATGTCTTCCTGGGTAGCGATAGATTTCGAGACGGCGAACGAGCACCGCGGCAGCCCGTGCTCCGTCGGCATGACGGCAGTCGAGGGGCAGGTCGTCACGGACACCTGGACCACGCTGATACAGCCGCCCGCGGGACTCGGCCACTTCAACCCGTACAACGTCCGGGTACACGGCATCACGGCAGGCGATGTCGCCGGCGCACCCGAGTGGAAGGCCGCACTCGCCGAGATCGTCGCGTTCGCCGATGGCCGGCCCCTGGTCGCGCACAACGCCGGCTTCGATTTCAGCGTCATCCGGGCCGCCTGCGACGCCGAAGGCATCGTCTGGCCCGAACTGCGGTACACCTGCTCCCAGGTTGTCGCGCGCCGGACCTGGCAGCTGCTGTCCTACGGACTGCCCCACTGCATGGACGCCGCCGGCCACGCCTTCACCGACCATCACCAGGCCGAAGCCGACTCCCGGGCATCCGCCGAGATCATGCTCGCGGTGATGCGCGAGTCCGGCACAACGACGCTTGATGAGCTGCTGGACAAACACCAGATCCGCTGGGGCTCCATGACTGCCGACAACCAGTGGCGCGGCAGCCAGTATCAGGGCTCGGGTCGCCGCGACCGGCTGCCTGTTCCCGGAGCCAATCCCGATGCCGATCCCGACGGGGCCCTGTACGGACTGACCGTCTGCCTCACCGGCACACTCACCTCGATGGAGCGGGCCGAGGCCTTCACTCGCCTTGCCGAGGTCGGAGCCCAGCCCACGAAGACCATGACCAAGACGACAGACCTCCTGGTCTCTGCCACGCAGACCCAGCTGAAGCCCGGAGACACCTTGAGCGGCAAGCTGAAGAGTGCGCAGGCTCTGCTCGACGCTGGCCAGGCCATCGAGGTCGTGGACGAGGACGAGTTCCTCCGTCGCCTCGGGGCCTGACCTGCCCCGTGGGCGGTAAACGGCCAGGTCACTGGGGTCAGATGCGTGCGCGCTGCGTGAGCGGACGGGGCGGCATCAGGCGTCACACGCCGGATTAGGCACCGTGCCGCGTGGCGCTGACCAGGAGGTTCAGCACCACGCGGCACGCGCCGGAACCGCCCGGCAGGGATTCGATCCCACTCCTAAAGCGGGTGTCGCAGGTTCGAATCCTGCCGAGGGCACAAGGGAAAAGGCCCCCAGCCGATCACGGCTGGGGGCCTTTGACATCTACAGCTGACATCAACGGCAGTGATCACTGACGACCGGGGCGCCTCTTGAGCAGCCGGTCCATGTGGCTCATGGCCTGACGCTGGGTGTCCTGGGCCACGTGGGTATAGACGTCCATGGTGATGCTGATCTGGCTGTGTCCGAGGATCTCCATGACCACGCGGGGCGGTACGCCGGCGGCGGTGAGCAGGGTGGCCGTGCCGTGGCGGGCATCGTGCAGGCGGATCACCCGGAGACCAGCGCCTTCGGCAACACGGGTGAAGGAGCGGTAGACGTTGCGGGCCTCCACCGGGCGGCCGGTACGGGTCGTGAAGACGTAGTCACTGTCCGTCCACTTCTCCCCCGCGTGCTCCTGCGCAGCCGCCTGCCGCATCCGGTGCCAGCGCAGCGGGGCGACGCAGATGCCCGGGATGGGGATGACGCGCCGGCGGCGGCTCTTCGGGTCGTCGTCGTAGAGCACGCCGCGCCGCCGCTGGATCTGGTTGCGGATCCGGATCACGCGGTTGTCGAGGTCGACGTCCGCCCAGCGGAGCCCGACGATCTCACCGCGCCGCAGCCCCATGGCAATGGCGAGGACGAAGGCCGCGTAGAGCGGGTCCGTGCGGGACGCTGCCAGGAAGTCGAGCGTCTCGTCCAAGGTCCACGGGTTGATCTCGCGTACATCAGCGGTCGGGGGCTCCACCAGCTTCGCGACGTTGCGAACGATCCGTTCCTCTCGGCAGGCTGAGGAGAGGGCCGACCGTAGGACACGGTGGGACTCCTTGGCCGTCGCCGCAGTGGTCTTCTTCTCCAGCTGGACGAGGAACCCGCCGGACGTCGGCGACGCCGAGGGACTCCAAGCGCTTTGTGCCGAGCATGGGCAGGAGGTAGAGCCGCACCTGGGCTTCGTACTTGTCGTACGTGCTGAGCGTGCGGCGGGGCTTGATGACGTGGTCGAGCCAGTACGGCAGCCACTCGGCGAGCTTCGCGGACTTGGTGGGCACCGGGATGCCGTTGTCGACCTTGTCGAGCAGCTCGCGGCGCTTCACGTCGCACTCGGCCCAGGTCTTGCCGTAGGCGAACTTCCGGGCACGAGTGCCATCGGGCTGGAGGACGTACACGGCGGCTTGGTAACGTCCGTCCTTGCGCTTGGTGATGGTGCCCGCCCCGTTCGGGTTGCGGCGACGCTGGGTGGCCATCAGTCGTTCTCCTCGATCGTGCGCGTGATGAAGGCCTGCACCGCGTCGGCGGGGATGCGTCGGGACCGCCCGATGGTGAATCGAGAGGAGGCGGCGGGAGCGGATCGGGTCGTAGACGGTCGAGCGTCCGAGCTTGAGCCGGGCCATGACCTCGACCACGGTGAGCAGTTCGGCGGTGGCGGTCGTCATGGCGTTCCTTCCAGCGGTAGTTGCTCTCGCAGGGCTTCGCGGGCGGTCTCGCGGTTGAGCTGGATGTCGCGGGCGATGACGGCGGCGAGGACGGATTCGCCGGGGTGTGGCCGTGGCGGTGTACTGCCAGGAGGCAAGGACGAGCACGGTCTCCGGGTCGGTGTCGAGTTCCTGGGCGGCGCGGTAGTCGGCGCGGGCCTGGCGGAGGGCACCGAGCGTGGTGGAGTACTGGCGGGACTTGGTAGAGAAGTGGCCCCGGAAGCCGAGCATGTGGGCCCAGGCGGCGAGGCGGCGGTCCGGGTAGAGCGGATCCAGGTCAAGGCACGCGTCGATGAGGCGTCGGGCGTGTTCGGGGACGCCGAGGAGTACCGCGGCTGGGTGGTTGCCGATCGGGCGGTCGAGGGTGCCGGTGTTCTCGGCGGCTTTGGTTGCGGAATATGGGACCCGGGGGGTGTCCTGGAGCTCACCGAGTCACCTCAGGAAGGCGTACGCCGCGAGGTCCTCGAGGAGACCGGAATCCAGGTTCAGGTGGACGAGCTCACCGGGGTCTACAAGAACACGGCGCGGGGTGTCGTCGCCCTGATCTTCCGCTGCAAGCCGTCAGGCGGCACCGAGCGGACGTCGGAGGAGTCGACCGCGGTGGCCTGGCTCTCACCCGAAGAGGTCGCGGAGCGGATGTCCGAGGTGTTCGCAGTCCGGCTACTGGATGCGCTGGACGGCATGGGGCCCATGTCCGAAGCCATGACGGCCGCCAGCTGATCTGATGGCCCGGAGGAGTGGGGTCAAAGTTTCCCTACTTCATCAAGGGCGCTTCCGCCGCCAATGCGGCGTCGCGCGCCCGTCACCCCGGGCCTGCGCTCCTGTCTGCGCCCCGCTCCAGCCCGGACCGCCGGCCGCGCGCCAATGGCTAAGGGCTTGATGGGGATGGGCTGGCCCGAATGGCAAGCCGTCCGTCAGGACATTGCCTCCGGCGGGGGCGCTCTGACTCTGGGATGCGGGGGCCAGTCGTGCGGCCGCGGCTGCGTTGTGGTTCGAGGTGGGGGCTGTCATCCCGCCTGCCGTCGTCCCAGGGCAAGCCGTAGCAGATCAGTCGGGGACGACGGCAGGCGGGATGACAGCGGAGCGCGCTGTGGCTGGCGCCGGCGGTGGAGGTCTCCGTACCGCCGCGTTCGATCAGGCAGGTCAAGCCCCGCATCCGTTGGACGAGCCCGTCGCGGCGCAGAGACACGAGGTCTGACGTGACGTCCTTAGGGCTGCTGCCGGTCGCTCCTTCGCCGGGAGCCGAGGATGCGGGAGAAGATCGCGGTCAGGGGCCTGCGGAAGACGGCCCCCAGAGCTGTCAGCGCGGCGAGGGTGGCTGCCAAGCCGATGAGCCAGTTCCGGGCCGACGTGATGCGGTAGGCCCAGGTGGCGCGGGCGCTCAGGATGATGTCGATGGGTGGGGCAGTGCGTGCGAGGAGGACGTCCGAGTCGCCGCGGTAGGTCTCGACCGTCAGCTTGAGGGTGTACGTGCCGGGCTTACGCGGGGTGAGGTACCAGCGCCACTCCACCTCGTCACCGGGCGCGGCGATCGTGCCGATCGAAGAGCCGAGTACATCGATGTCCACGTTCTTTCCAGCCTCGGAAAGGTACGCCTTCTGCACCCCGCCCACACGCAAGGCGCGTTGGGCTACCACATCGCCGGGCGGCCACTCGGGCGGAGTCTCGCTCCGGATCGCCGTGAGCAACGCCGAGAACTCCAGGGTGTCGCCCACGTCCACCGCTTTCGGAGGCTGGTAGTAAAGGACCCCATTGAAGAGGGATCTGCGGTCCTCGTTCACTCCCTTCCGGAAAATGACCTGGTCGGGGTCGGGGGCCCTTCCAGAGATGGGGGTGGAGGGAGAGCTCCAGTCGTCCACCGTCGAGAAAGTAAGCAAGGCGAGCAGCCCGATCGTTCCGGCGGTCACCAGCAGGAGCCACAGCCAGTTCCGTTGTGTTCGGCGCACCAGCCGACCATATCGCTACGGGCAGTCACAAACTCATCGCATTGCGTCATGGATGTGCATTGCTTCCGCAGCGAAGGTGACCGGCGTCTGTAAGGACGCAGCGGCTATCACCGCTTCCTTGCCGCAGCAGCGGTACAGCAGCGCAGTACAGCAACCACAGCAACCGGCACCGTCCCGCAGCGTCCCTGCGGGGCTTCGAAGCGGCCGGTATGGCCGCGATCGGCCGGTCTCGCTAGAACTACGGATCAGAGGGCGTCTGACATCAACCTCTGACATCAACGACGCCGGACAGGGGCGTACTTCAGCGCACCTGTCCGGCCGCCGGGATGGTGGGCAGCAGGGAGCCCAGCGGGGTCCGATCGAACTTCTAAAGCGGGTGTCGCAGGTTCGAATCCTGCCGAGGGCACAAGCGCCAAGACCCCCAGCCGATTTCGGCTGGGGGTCTTGGCATGTGCCCGGGCGGGGCGCGTCTCGCGGGAACGGGCGACGGGGGCGCGGGGGTTGTGGGGTGCCGGAGGCTCACGCCAGCAGGTCGGCGTAGAAGATGACGTTGTTGGTGCGGTGGCCGTCCTTCAGTTCGCCGCCGCAGGTCAGCAGGCGCAGCTCGGAACGGTTCGTGTCGCCGTAGACCTTGTCGGTCGGGAAGTCCTTCTTGTCGACGTCCTCGATCTCGCGGATCTTGAACTTCGCCGTCTTGCCGTCCTCGCGCGGGACCTCGATCACGTCGCCGAGCTTGATGTTCTTGACGTTCTTCATCAGGGCCGGCCCGTACTTCGTGTCGAAGTGCGCGACGAGGACGGACGCGCCCTTCTCACCCGGGATGACGCCCTCGGTCCACCAGCCGGGGTTGTTCGCGTCCGTGTCGGCGTCGGGCACGCCCAGCTCGCCGCCGGCCGGGTCCACCTTCAGGTCGACCATCTTCTTCGCGTCCACGCCCGCCGCGTCGATCTTCATCCCGGTCGGCTTCGACTTGGGGAGGGCGGGAGTGGGGGTGGTGTCAGCGACCTGGGCGGGGGCGGCGGTGCTGCCGACCTTGGGGTCCGGGGGCAGCTGGGCACCGCCGCCACCGCCGCACGCGGTGAGGGCGCCGATCCCGATCCCGGCGCCGGCCAGCGCGAGGACGGTGGAGGCGATGCGGGTGGACTTGCGTCGCGTGGGGGTGGGGGTGCGTCCCATGGGGGTGGGGG
>NZ_JAGGOT010000119.1 GCF_018614195.1 Streptomyces sp. ISL-43 | reverse complement strand
CTCCGGGCCTACTCAGCGAGGACGATCACCGGCGTTCTGCCGCGGTGACGTCGCGTCATCTGGGACCGTGGTGCGGTGTGATGACCTCATAGCGGTGCTGTTTCCGGACTTCAACACGGTTCTGGTGGAGCGGGTGTTCCTTGAGCGCCGGACGGTTCGAGTCTCGGCTAGGACGCGGGGCAGTTGTGTGCCGTGCCCGGACTGCTCGGTTTGGTCGAACAGGGTGCATAGCACTTACGGGCGGCGGCTGGCGGATACCCCGGTCGGCGGTCAGCCGGTGCTGGTCGAACTGACCGTGCGCCGGCTGTACTGCGAGAACACTGACTGTCTGCGGCGCACGTTTGTCGAACAGGTCGAGGGGCTGACCGTCCGGTATGGCAGACGGACACCGGCGTCGCGTCGGATTCTGGAAGCGGTGGCCGTCGCTCTCGCAGGCCGGGCGGGTAGCCGATTTGCGGTGGTGCTGGGCAGCGTGGTCAGCCGGACGACACTGTTACGGCTCGTGATGGCCCTGCCTGACCCGCACTGGCCGGAACCGAAAGTGCTGGGCGTCGACGACTTCGCGACCCGCCGAGGACAGCATTACGGCACCGTGATCATCGACTGCGCGACCGGCCAGCCTCTCGACCTGCTGCCGGGCCGGGATGCGAAGACGCTGGCGAACTGGCTGCGCAAGCACCCCGGCGTGGAGATCATCTGCCGTGACCGAGGCGGCTCCTACGCCGACGGCGCCCGCACCGGCGCACCACAAGCAGTGCAGGTCGCAGACCGCTTTCATATCTGGCAGAACCTCGGCACCGCAGTCGAAACCAGCGTCCGCCGGCACAACGCCTGCCTCAAACCGTCCACCGGACCGGACAGCACCGCGAACATCTCCACTGCCGACCCGGCAAGCACGGCCAAGGCGATGTCACCGATCGAAGCCCGAATCCGCGAACGCCACACCATCGTCCACGCCCTCCTCGACCAGGGGCACGGCATCCGCGAGATCGCCCGGGAACTGCACATCGGCGGAAACACCGTCCGCCGCACCGCCCGCGCCGAAACCCCCGAACAGCTGCTGACCGGACGACATCAAGCACGGCCCAGCCAGCTCGACCCCTACAAGGCACACCTGGACAAACGCTGGGCCGAAGGCTGCACGAACGCCATCGACCTGCACGCCGAACTCCAGGGACTCGGCTACCGAGGCCATTACCAGACCATCAGCGACTACCTGCGGCCCCGCCGCCGGCAGCGCATCCGTGTCGTCGGCCCGGCACCACCGGGCGTCCGCCAGATCACCGGCTGGATGATGCGTCACCCCGACCGACTCCGGGACGAAGACCGCCAACAGCTCGCTGAAGTCCTCGCTCGCAGCCCCGAACTCGATGCTACGAGCCGACTCGTCCGTGGGTTCGCCGAGATTCTGACCACCCGCACCGGCCAGCATCTGAAGGACTGGGTCGTCAGCGCGCGAGCCGAGGAGCTTCCCGGCCTCCACTCTTTCGCCACCGGCCTGGAGAAGGACTGGGACGCCGTCGTCCAGGGCCTGACCAGCCAGTGGAACTCCGGCCCCGTCGAGGGCCGGGTCAACCACATCAAGATGGTCAAACGCCAGATGTTCGGCCGCGCCAAACTCTCGCTCCTCCGCAAACGGGTACTTCTCACCGCGAGGCAGCCGGGCGCCACCAGTGCGAGCTGTGCTTGATAGAACGACGGCATGAGTCCGAACGACGACCAGATAGCGCAGGCCGAGAGCCGACTCGGAGTCCGGTTCCCCGACGACTACCGGAACTTCCTGGCCACGGAAGGGAGCATGAGTCTGTTTCTAGCGGGGTGAAGTAGAGCCAGGACGGCGGGCTTTTCGGGAGCCACTGGTTCGGGCGGTGAGTCTGGGAGCCACCCAGTGTGATGGTGTGTGACATGCCGCTGTTGGCGTAATGGGTCCTTAGGGCTGTTTGGCCGCTCATTCTGTGCCTGTTGATCACGGTCGTGTCAGGAGGCCGGCGTGTACAGGTCGCGTGAGTGGATCTTTGAGCGGATCCGCTGGGACGTGGCGACGGACGCCCTGACCCGGCACTTGCCTGAGGTTCAGCGAGGCCCTGCAAGCAATGGCTCCGCAGCGAATCATTCCTAGAGGACCGTGCGATGTTTATTGCACAACTTAACTTCAATGAGTCAGTGGGTGTGGCGGCAGCTAACGCAGCCTTCACAGCGATCCTGGTCGGAGTTGCCGCCACTTTCGCAATCAAGAGGTACGACCTGAGACATCAAACTCGGACAGCTCTACGTGAGACCTATGCGCGACTGCTCGTCGCCCAACGAAGATCCCGTGAGGCGTCCGTCCGTCTGGCCGATTTTCGCGCGGGGCGTCGTCAGTGTCGAGTGCGCAGGGTGTCGGCCGCCACCCGCTCAACAGATGAGGACTTGGAGCAGAAGGCGCAGCTGGCGCACGACGAGTTCATCGAGACGTATCACCGCCTCAACCTTGATGCATCCAAGCAGATGTGGCGAGAGGCGCGTGGGCTGCGGAATGTGATCGGTCATATGCTGGAGCTCGGGAAGCGGGGTGACGCTGAACAGTGTCGCGCACTCGAAAAGATCGCCAGGAAGGCACGCCAGAACCTGGAGCGTAGTTTCCGGGTCCTACTCGGCCACAAGCCCCTTCGGGATCGAAATCCACTCGGCCAGTACGACAAACAAAGAGCGCCCCAGGCTCCCCCTCGGAACCGTTTTGCCCTGCGCCTACCACTCCGGCGTAAGAATCAAAGCTGAGCAAAGCGCTCTGCCATGGTCATGGAATAGGGAGGGCCCTTCCGCGCCGCGCCTGTCAGGGACACGGACCGGTCGGGCCCGATCGTCAAGCTACTGGCCCAAATCCCGCCGCCACCGCAGACATCCCCACCGTGACGTCACTCGATCAGGGCGGCTCTCATTCCCGCCGCCGATCATGGACCTATGCCTATGTCCGTCCTCACCTCGGATGCAGCAACGTGGCTCTCGAACCCACCGCCCCATTGGCTCTACTTCGCCCCGCCAGAAACAGCCGCTACAGACAGCCTTCGCCCTGTTCTGGGCTGCGCCTTCTACGAACAGTTCTTCCGGATCAGCAGTACGGCACACGGCCCGTTCGTCCCATGCGTTGTCATCACCCGCGCCCGCCCCCACGCCGTCCTCTCCCCGATCGGTCTGCCCCCCCCAGCCTAGGCCGTTGGCAGTTCGGCGACGCTACGCCAGTCCGCGCCGACGACCCCGGCGATCCCCGAACCGCGCCAGGTCAGCCGCTGGATGTTCACCCACCCCGACCACCTCGACCAGGACGACGCGCTCGGGTTGAAACCGCCGTGTCCAGCTGCGAGGACAGGATTGCCCACGAGGCACCCGGTGCTCCTGCCTGGCCAGGCCCCGGGCAAGACAGCTCCGCCGGCCATGACCGTGATCGGCTCCGAGGCCGAGGACGTACTCATGTCGACGGCGAGCACTGGCCCAAGGCACCCCCCGTGCCATGGGATTCCGCCCCGCCCCGCCGGTACGGCAAATGGCTTGCCCTCGGCGGCTGCGCCGGAGCCCTGAGCTGTGGTGCGTTGGCACTCCTGACGATGCTCCTCGCGCCGGTGGCAGCGATTACGTTGATCGCCTTGGGGCGCCTCTGGGTCCCAGGAGCTCCGGGCGACGCCCTTGTGCTGACGAGGATCGAGCTGGTGGGCACATGGCAGGACGGCCACGGTGGCCGCCTCGCGCTCGCCGAGGACGGCACCTTCCGCGCGTCGAACGTGTGCGGCGACTACTCCGATTCCGCCCTCGAAACCAGCTCCGGATTCGGCCTGGCCTCGGTCAGGACAGGGACCGGCACCTGGGAGAACGACGACTCGGATTTCTCCGGTGAGATGACCACGGAGATCCGCAGCGATTACGTTCCGGGCCGAGTGTGGACCCAGTACGAGGCAAGTGGCACGGCAGCGGCCCCGATGCTCTGGACCTACATCGGCGACCCCGACCACGGAGAACGCTGCATTCTGAAGAAGGAGACCGCGCGCTGAGCGGTGGAGGCAGCAGAAGCCCCCGGAGGCCGGCCCTTCGTGGACCGCGTGCAGCCGAGTACCCGGACAGCTGGAACTGATCAGCGTTTTCACAGTTCGCCGGATGTGAGGGCGGCCTTCGTCTGATCCTTTGCTCCGTCACAGAGTGGATCAGCGCGAGGGTCGTAGTTGTTGTGAGTCTGGTGTCTCAGGGTGTCCCACGGGATGCGTTCGCGGAGGTGTCACACTTCCGGTCGGGGCTGTATGCATGCCTGACCTCGCGGGGCGACGCGCTGTTCGAGTTGTGCGACGCCTTGCCGTGCTCAGACGGTCCGGTGCGGACGCTGGTCGATCTTGCGCTGGCGCCCGAGCACCGGCGTGGGCGTGGTGCCCTCTACGGTGGCCTGAACCACGGGCGGATAGACGTCGCCCGGCTGCGGCGCGCGCTGGCCGGGCTTCCGCTGCCGCGGGCTGCGGACGGCCGGCTGGTGCTGGCCGCGGACGTCTCCCCGTGGCTACGGCCAGACGCCAACACCTGCCCTGAACGGTCGTTTTGCCATACGTTCGGCCGGGGCGAGGGCAACCATCCAACGCCAGCACCCCCACACCTCACCGAACCACTCCGAGCCGCCTGGCGTTGACCACCTCAGGTCACACGCCTCCCTCACATCTCAGCACCAGCGTTCAAAGACGGGTTCCCAAAACAAGGGCGCCCGCAGCCAACTCCAATGGCTGCGGGCGCCCTTTCATGGGCTCGTGCCCTTCCTGCGATCACCTTCAGCAGGCACTTGGCGTGCGCCGAGTAGACAGCGCGGACCTCCGCCTTGGACCCAGACCCGTGAGCGGCATCGCCTCTTCAGCCGCGCGACGGCTTCCAGCTACTGGGAAGCGGATGGTGACCGGTCAGGGACGGGGGTAGTCGACGCATTTCAGAGGCACGGCCTTCTCGTTGTCGATGCAGATCAGAACGTCTGTGCCGCCACCGACCACATTCGCGGGAAGTGTGACCGGAACCGGAGTCACCGTGTTGCAGTGTGTACTGCTGCTCCTGGGGCCCAGGGAAAGATTGCCTTCGTACGCGCTGAACCACGCCCTTCGGCAGCCGGAGGACGTCAAGTTCCCCGAGAAGCCGACTGACCGGTTGTACCACGTCAGGGTGCCTTTGATGCTGCTGCCGGCACCATCGCCGAAACTGACGGAGGTGGTGGGGTAGGCGGCGACAGCGGCTGGCGCCGTGGACGTGGCCGAAGTCGCAGCGACGGCGGGCACGGTCAGTGCTGCGGACATGGCCAGGCCCGCCACAGCGGTGAAGGTGAGAGCTGATCGGCGTAACGACACGTAAATCTCCTTGGTGGCAATGCGGATGACGATGGTGCGGCTTCACATCCTGGGCGAGCCAGCGGTCCACGGCCTACCTCTTAAGCCACGGCTTAAAGGGGGCGGGCTCGTGACGGCGGACGCGGGGCGCCCGGCGTAACACGCGAGTCCGGCGGCACCGCCTGAGAGGGGCGGCGCTTTGCCTGCCGGACTGATGTCACGGCGCCCTCGGAGCTCACGGTTTTGTCAGGGTGCCCGTCAGCAATAGGGCCAGCCCGAGGGGGGTGATGAGGTGCAACACGAACCCGCCTCGGCGGGTGGTCGTGATGAGGTCTGTGTTCCGCAGAGCTGTCGCGTGTTGACTGGCCGCTGCAGCCGTGACGTTCAGGCGGCGTGCAGACGGTCGTTGGCGGGGGCCGCCTCCATGACCGGTCAGTCCGGGCCACGCGCTGCTGAGTTGGTTATGGGAGAAACCAGGCCGGATCTAGTACCCGCCCCCTCACTTGTTGCGGCGGTGCGCGAAACTCGTTCGTCCCCGGCTCCGGTCAGGAAACGCTCTCGGCGCCTTGAAGGTCTGTCACCGTCTGTAGCGGTTGGGCCGCATAGCAGGAAAAGTCTGTCGGTGGTGATCGAGGTTCATGA
This sequence comes from Streptomyces sp. ISL-43, assembly GCF_018614195.1. Taxonomy (GTDB): domain Bacteria; phylum Actinomycetota; class Actinomycetes; order Streptomycetales; family Streptomycetaceae; genus Streptomyces. The sequence goes on along the minus strand of NZ_JAGGOT010000119.1, from coordinate 1,741 downwards.
AACCCTGACGGGCATGGATCTGGACCGGATTGACCTGGCGCGACGTCTCGTGCGTGACCGCTTCCCTGATGCGCTTGCCGTGTTCCTGGCTGGGTCCACGGCCGTGGGGCGGGCGACCGCCAGCAGTGACCTGGACATCGCAGTGCTCATCGGGGACAGCGGCGAGACCTACCGGGAGACGCTCCGGTTCGAGGGGCGTGTCGTAGAGCTCTTCATCCACACCCGTGCAGGTCTCGTGGATCTCTTCGCTGCGGACGTTGCCGTGCGTCGAGCGGTCCTGCAGAGCATGTATGCCACCGGCCTTGTCCTGGTCGACAGAGATGGAGAGGCCGGACGTGCCCGGGCGCTGGCCGAAACGGATCTCCGCAAAGGTCCGCCGGCGCTGGAGCCCGAGACAGTCGAGACGAAGCGGTATGGGCTGACGGACGCTCTGGACGATCTCGGCGATGCCGGCGACCCCATTGAGCGCCTGGCGGTGGCCGGGTTCGTCCTGAACGCTGCCGCAGATCTGCTCTTCGATCACCACCACGCGTGGACCGGCGGTGGGAAGTGGCTGCCACGGCGTCTTCTGGAGGCGGACGGAGTGCGCGGGGCCGCCCTGCTCGAAGGGCACCTGCACCTGTGTGAGTCGGGAGACCCGGAGCGTTTGATCGACGCAGCCTTGAAGATCCTCAATCTCGTTGGTGGGCCGCTTCGCGAGGGATATCGCAGGACGTGGCGTGGCGTTATTGAATCGGTTGCTGCCAGCACCCGGCGTTGACGGGCGGCCGACGCCGTGCCGTCTCGACGGCGTCGCATCGGTGCGGCAGCGTGGCTATGGCCGCCAGGCAACAGCTTCCCGTCTGACGCGTAAATAGCAGCAGGTCAGGGTGGGTGTGGGCATGGCTGGGTGCCTGGTGGCCGTTGGTGGCTGCAGGGTGTCCGGTTCGGGGAGGGTCAGGCCGCGGTCTCCAGTGGGTTGAGGGTGACGGTGTAGCCGAGCTGGTTGAGCTGGGTGATCGCTCGGCGGGTGGCCCGTTCAGGGTCGCGTTGGGTGAAGTAGGTGCCGCCGAGTTCGTCGTAGGGCTTGTGGTCCGTGAGCATGTGCCAGATCGCGGTGATGATCGAGTGCTCGACGGCGACCAGTGCCCTGAGCGGGCCCCGGCGGGCGGTCAGCCGCCGGTAACGGGCTTGGAGGTAGGTGTCCTTGGTTCTGGCCGCGCCGAACGCCGCTATCCCGAGTGCCCCCTTGAGGTAGGGGTTGCCGGGCCGGACCTTGGTGTTCTTGGTGCGGCCGGCGGACTCGTGGTGGCCGGGGCAGACCCCTGCCCAGGACGCGAGGTGCTTGGCCGAGGCGAACCGGGTCATGTCACCGCCGGTCTCCGCGATGATCACTTCGGCGGTTGCCTGGTTGATGCCGGGGATGGTGTCGAGCAGGTCGAGGGCGTCACGAAAGGGCACCATCGCCTCTTCGACCCGTCCGCTGAGCTGGTCGATCATCATGGTGAGCTGGTCGTACTGGTCCAGATGCAGCCGGACCAGGAAGGCGTGATGCTCACGGAAGCGTCCGGTCAGCGCCTCGGTGAGTTCGGGGATCTTGCCGCGGAGCTTGCGTTTGGCCATCTCGGCAAGGGTCTGCGGGTCGCGTTCGCCGTTGACGAGGGCTTCGAGCATGGCCCGCCCGGAGACGCCCATGATGTCGGAGGCGACCGCGGACAGCTTGATGCCGGTGTCCTCCAGCAGCTTTTCCAGGCGCTGGACG
>NZ_JAGGOT010000011.1 GCF_018614195.1 Streptomyces sp. ISL-43 | reverse complement strand
CACAAACGCACCCCACATACCCTCCCCAGAGGGGCCCCCGCCCACCAGACCCCCCTCCGGAGGAGACATGCCCCCACTGGTCCAAGCCGCGCGAGCGAACGGCATCACCACCCTCACCCTGGACTCCCCGGCCAACCGCAACGCACTCTCCGCCGCCCTGGTCGCAGAGCTCCGCGAGGCCCTGGCCGTCGCGGCCGGAGCCAAGCCCGCCGCAGTCGTCGTCCTCACCCACACCGGCAACACCTTCTGCGCCGGCGCGGACCTCAAGTCCCCCTGCGACCCGGCCGACTTCCTCGCCCTGCTCCGCGAGATCGCCGAACTCCCCAAGCCCGTCGTCGCCCGCGTCACGGGCCACGTCCGCGCGGGCGGCCTCGGCCTCCTCGGAGCCTGCGACATCGCCGCCGCCGGCCCCGCGTCCACGTACGCCTTCACCGAGACCCACCTCGGCGTCGTCCCGGCCGTCATCTCCGCACCCCTGCTGCCCCGCCTGGACCCCCGCGCGGCCGCCCGCTACTTCCTGACCGCTGAAGCCTTCGACGCCGCCGAAGCCACCCGCATCGGCCTGCTCACCCTGCACGGCGAGGACGTCGACAAGATCCTCGTGCCCGTCCTCGACGGCCTGCGCAAGGCCGGACCGCAGGCGCTGGCAGCGACGAAACAGCTGCTCACCGCCCCCGTACGGGCCGCCCTGGAGCAGGACGGGGCCGCGCTCACCGAGCTGTCCGCCCGCCACTTCGCCTCCGCCGAGGCCCGCGAGGGCATCACCGCCCGCTTCGAGCGCCGGGACCCGTCATGGCTGCGTTGACCACGACGAACGCCCCCAAGCAGGCCCGCAGCCGGGTCACCCGCCGCCACCTGCTGGAGGCGGCCGTCTCCTGCCTGGCGGAACACGGCTGGGCCGGCTCCACCGTCTCCGTCGTCGCGGAACGCGCCGGGGTCTCGCGGGGCGCCGCCCAGCACCACTTCCCGACCCGCGAGGACCTGTTCACCGCCGCCGTCGAGTACGTGGCCGAGGAACGCTCCACCGCCCTGCGCGAGCTCTTCCAGGCCGGCCCGGCGGCGCGCCCGGCCGTCGTCGAAGCCCTCGTCGACATGTACACGGGCGTGCTCTTCCGCGCCGCCCTCCAGCTGTGGGTCGCCGCCTCCAACGAGGAGCAGCTGCGCCCCCGGGTCACCGAGCTGGAAGCCCGCGTCGGCCGCGAGACCCACCGCATCGCCGTGGAACTGCTGGGCGCGGACGAGTCCGTACCCGGCGTACGGGAGACCGTGCAGGGCCTCCTCGACATGGCCCGAGGGCTGGGCCTGGCCAACGTCCTCACCGACGACACCGCCCGCCGGGCCCGCGTCGTAGCCCAGTGGGCCCGGATCCTGGACGCGGTCCTCACATGAAGGAGCGCCACACCCCGTCGGGGATGCGGCGCCCTGGTCTCACGGCGGCCCTGTGCGGGGGCAGCCGGCGAGCTCGGATCAGTCCGTGCGGATCAGTCGGTCCGGATCAGTTGGTCCGCGACAGGTCCGTGATGTCGGAGTAGCCCTCGATCCCGCTCGGCTTGCGCACGCCCGGCCCGATGTAGCGGGCCGAGGGGCGCACCAGGCGGCCCGTGCGCTTCTGCTCCAGGATGTGCGCCGACCAGCCGGCGGTACGGGCGCACGTGAACATCGAGGTGAACATGTGCGCCGGGACCTCCGCGAAGTCCAGCATGATCGCGGCCCAGAACTCCACGTTGGTCGCGAGCACCCGGTCGGGGCGCCGCGCGTGCAGCTCCTCCAGCGCGGCCTTCTCCAGCGCGGCCGCGACCTCGTAGCGCGGGGCGTCCAGCTCCTTGGCCGTGCGCCGCAGCACGCGGGCGCGCGGGTCCTCGGCGCGGTAGACGCGGTGGCCGAAGCCCATCAGCCGCTCGCCCTTGTCCAGGGCCTTCTTCACGTAGGCCACGGCGTCGCCGGTGCGCTCGATGTCCTCGATCATGCCGAGGACGCGCGACGGCGCCCCGCCGTGCAGCGGCCCGGACATGGCGCCGACGGCACCGGAGAGCGCGGCGGCGACGTCCGCACCGGTCGAGGCGATCACCCGGGCGGTGAACGTGGAGGCGTTCATCCCGTGCTCGGCGGCCGAGGTCCAGTACGCGTCGACGGCCTTGACGTGCTTCGGGTCGGGCTCGCCGCGCCAGCGGATCATGAACCGCTCGACCACGGACTCGGCCTTGTCGATCTCGCTCTGCGGGACCATCGGCCGGCCCTGCCCGCGGGCGGACTGGGCGACGTACGACAGTGCCATCACGGCGGCGCGCGCGAGATCGTCGCGAGCGGTCCGCTCGTCGATGTCGAGCAGCGGTTTCAGACCCCACACGGGGGCGAGCATGGCGAGCGCCGACTGCACGTCGACCCGGATGTCACCGGAGTGCACCGGGATCGGGAAGGGCTCGGCGGCCGGCAGGCCGGGGTTGAAGGCACCGTCGACCAGCAGACCCCAGACGTTCCCGAAGGAGACGTGGCCCACGAGGTCTTCGATGTCGACGCCCCGGTAGCGCAGAGACCCGCCTTCCTTGTCGGGTTCGGCGATCTCCGTTTCGAACGCGACGACTCCCTCGAGCCCGGGTACGAAGTCGGACATCAGGCAGCTCCTCAGATAGTGCGAACACGCGCGGCTCCCGGCGTGATTCGCGGTCCGGCGCGGTCATCCCCGTTGATGCCCGGCACGGCCGATGGTCACCCCTGTGGAACCGTCGGACCGGCCCCAAGATTTTGTCCGTTCCGCAAGGCGCGGGGAAGCGTGACATACGGCACACCCCTTCCGCGTCCGCTGGGGGAGGATGGCCGCGTGACCGATCAGCACCATGACCCCGCCGTCATGCGCAAGCAGTACCGCTCCCACCTCGTCGCCGAGGAGAGCCTCGCCGAGGACCCCATGGGCCAGTTCGCCGACTGGTTCAAGGACGCGGTCGAGGCGCACGTCTTCGAGCCCAACGCCGTGATCGTCTCGACGGCGACGCCCGACGGCCGCCCCAGCTCCCGCACGGTGCTGCTGAAGCAGTTCGACGGGCGGGGGTTCGTCTTCTTCACGAACTACGACTCCCGCAAGGGCCGCGAGATCGCCGCCAACCCGTACGTCTGCCTGCTCTTCCCCTGGCACCAGGTCGCCCGCCAGGTCATCGTGACCGGCACCGCCTCCCGCATCGGCCGCGACGAGACGGCCGCGTACTTCCGCTCCCGCCCGCACGGCTCGCAGCTGGGCGCCTGGGCCAGCGAACAGTCGACGGTCATCGCCTCGCGCGCCGAGCTCGACCGGCGCTACGCGGAGCTGGAGGCCCGCTACCCGGAGGGCGAACAGGTCCCGGTCCCGCCGCAGTGGGGCGGCATCCGGGTCGTCCCGGACGCGCTGGAGTTCTGGCAGGGCCACGAGAACCGCCTGCACGACCGCCTGAAGTACGTCCTGGAGGCCGGCGAATGGCGAGTGGAACGCCTCTGCCCGTAGCCGCGCGGCGCTGACCGGGGAGGGCGGCCGGCACCCTGAGCCGTCGCCCCGACCGGCGGCCGAAAACGCAGACGACCCGCGGGCTCGGGTCTCTCCCCTGCAGTGGGAGAAGCCGGCCGGACGTACCGGCGAGCCCGCGGGTCGGGTGACTGCTGTGGATTGGCGCCAGGCATCCCGCCAGGCACCGCACTGGGTGCGTGCGACGACGGGCGCTTTAGCCCGCAGCCACCTCACGCGTCCGGTTTCCGTACATTTCGAAAACCACCTCCCTTCTTGTGTACGGCCGAGCCTACGACCGCCCCCGAGGGGCCTCAACCCATTTAATCGGGGCGTCCGTCATCCGGGGGAAGGTCGTCACGTAGGGACATACCGGGAGGATTGCGGGAAGTGGGTGTGGGCTGCGTCACGTTCCAGTTCAATTGCGTGACGTGCCGCACACGCGAACACCTGCAGGGGGCCCAGGTGACTGCTTCCGGACGTAGCGAGACCGCCGACGATCTGCTCGCAGCGCTGTTGGACGGGATGGACGCCGCCTTGTGCGCGTTCGACGCCGACGGCGTGATCACCCACTGGAACCGCGAGGCCGAGCGGATCCTGGGGTGGACCGCGGGCGAGGCCGTGGGGCGCAAGGGGTTCGCGGGGTGGGCCGTACGGGCCGCCGACGCGCAGGACGTGCAGGACAGACTCATGTCCGCCCAGGACGTGCGGGGGCGCCAGGTGCACGAGTTCGCGCTGCTCACCAAGGACGGCGGGAGGGTGCTCGTACGGACCCAGTCCGCCGGGGTGCCGGGCGCCGGCGGGAAACCGGCCGGGGTGTACTGCGCCTTCAGCGAGGTGCACGCGCAGATCGACCTGGAGCGGTCCATCGCCCTGAGCGAGGCGCTGATGGACGACGCCTCCTGGGGCGTCGTGCTCGTCGACGTGGACCTGCGCCCGGCCGTCGTCAACGCGCACGCCGCCCGCGCCTTCGGCTCCGGGCGCACCGCCCTGCTCGGCCGGCCGCTGGGGGAGCTGCTGGCGCAGGGCGTGGAGGAGCTGGAGGGGGCGCTGCAGCACGTACTGGCCGAGGGCGCGCCCCCGGCACCCGTGGAGCTGTGGGTCTGCGTACGCACCCCCGAGGGCGTGCGCCGGCGGTGCTGGCGCTGCGGGTTCCTGCGCCTCGCCTCGCCGCTCGCGGAGGAACCCGTACCGCTCGGCGTCGCCCTGCTGTTCCAGGACGTCACCGAGGCCCGGCAGGAGCAGCTGGACACGGCGCAGCTGCGGTTCCGGTCCCACCAGCTGTACCGGGCCGGGCGGGCCGCCGCCGAGTGCGAGGACCCGGCGGAGGCGGCGGTCGTACGGCTGGAGTTCGCGCTGGCGGGCTTCGCCGAGCACGCGCTGCTCGACGTACTGGAACCGGGGCGCGCGCGGCTGCTGCGCTGGGCGGCGTCCCCGCCGGGCCTGCCGGGGCTGCCCGAGCCCGGGGCGATCCCCGTGCGGTACGAGCCCGGGCACCCGGTGCTGCAGGCGCTGGACCGGACCGGGTCGGTGCGCACCAGCGCGCCGCTCGGCGGGGCCGCGGCGGAATGGGCGCGGGCCCGGCGATGGCCGGAGGGCGCGGCGCACGTGCTGTGCACGGTGCTGCGCAGCCGGGGGCGGAGCCTGGGGACGCTGACGTTCCTGCGCGGGCCCTCGCGGGCCGCCTTCGAGCGGGCGGACGCGGCGTACGCGGAGGAGGTGGCGGCCCGGGTCGCGGCCGACCTGGACCTGGCGGGCGCGGGTCCGGGTGCCGCGGGTCCGGGTGCCGCGGGTCCGGCGGCGCCCGGCCCGGACCGGAAGGGGAGGGCCTAGTGGCGGAAGAAGATCCGGTCGCCGTACTCCTGCATGACGCGGCCGTTCCACTCGTGGCCGCCGTCGACGTTGCCCGAGCGCAGCAGCGGCGGCTCGACGCCGCGGGCCGCGAGTTCGCCGGCCGCGGCGGCCATGACCGCCTGCATGATCGCGCTGGTCACGACGGTGGAGGCGGGGGCGAAGGGGGCCTCGATGCCGTCGAGGGTGAGCTCGGCGTCGCCGACCGCGATCTTGCTGTCGAGGACGATGTCGCAGTGGTCCTTGAGGAAGGTGCCGGAGACGTGGCGCGACTTGGTCTCCGTGGCGTAGGCGACCGAGGTCACGCCGATGACCTTGAGGCCGATCGCGCGGGCGTTCATGGCCATCTCGACCGGCAGGGCGTTGCGCCCGGAGAGGGAGATGATCACGAGGACGTCGCCGTCGGAGGCCGGGCTGCTGTCCAGGACCGCTCCGGCGAGGCCGTCGACGCGCTCCAGGGCGCTGCCGAGGGTGGCCGGCATGACGTCGATGCCCGCGGTGCCGGGGACGGCGAGGAAGTTCATCAGGGCGAGTCCGCCGGCCCTGTACACGACGTCCTGGGCGGGGAGCGAGGAGTGCCCGGCGCCGAAGGCGAAGAGCTTGTTCCCGGCGGCGACGGCGTCCGCGATGACCGTGCCGGCCTCGCCGATGCGCGCGGACTCCTCGTCCCGTACCCGCTCCAGCAGGCCGATCGCGGCGTCGAAGAACTGACCGGCCAGCTTGCTCTCGCTCATACGCCGATGGCCTTCCGGGTGGGAGTTGGGGTGAGGTTGTCGTCCGTGTCCGCCGCTCACCGTGCGGTCTGGACCAAGGGCGTGTCAATACGAACGTCAATCCACGGCGCGAAAGGCCCGGCGGCATCCGGAATGCGAGACGCCGAGAGGTCCCGAGGCGGGTTTCGGGCACTCCGGAACGGCCCTTGCCCTCCGGTACGGGACGGTTGTCGGCCTGATGCGTCAGAATTGGGGGCAGGGCCAGCGCACGCAATCCGAGGGGCACGAATGTCCGGACTGATCGATACCACGGAGATGTATCTCCGCACCATCCTCGAGCTGGAAGAGGAAGGTGTGGTCCCCATGCGCGCCCGTATCGCCGAGCGGCTCGACCAGAGCGGCCCGACGGTGAGCCAGACGGTGGCGCGGATGGAGCGGGACGGCCTGGTGGCCGTCGCAAGCGACCGGCACCTGGAGCTCACCGAGGAGGGGCGGCGGCTGGCGACGCGCGTGATGCGCAAGCACCGCCTCGCGGAGTGCCTGCTCGTCGACGTCATCGGCCTGGAGTGGGAGCAGGTGCACGCCGAGGCCTGCCGCTGGGAGCACGTGATGAGCGAGGCGGTGGAGCGGCGGGTGCTGGAGCTGCTGCGTCACCCGACCGAGTCGCCGTACGGCAACCCGATCCCGGGTCTCGAGGAGCTGGGGGAGAAGGCCGAGGCGGACCCGTTCCTGGAGGAGGGCATGGTCAGCCTGGCCGAGCTCGACCCGGGTGCCGAGGGCAAGACCGTCGTCATCCGCCGGATCGGCGAGCCGATCCAGACGGACGCGCAGCTGATGTACACGCTGCGGCGGGCCGGCGTGCAGCCCGGCTCGGTGGTGAGCGTGACCGAGTCGCCGGGCGGTGTGCTCGTCGGCAGCGGTGGCGAGGCGGCGGAGCTGGCGGTGGAGATCGCCTCGCACGTGTTCGTGGCCAAGCGCTGAGGGTCGCCGTGGGGGTGCTGGGGGTCGCCGAAGGGCGCTGACGGCCTGAAACAGGGCGCTGACGCACATGCGTTCGGTCGGGTCGCCTCTGCGAGCGAATCCCGCCGGTGTCGGTCGGCGTGGAGCGGTGCGGATGGGTATGGATGTGGGTGGTCCCGGCGCCTCGCGGCGCCGGGACCAGTCCTCCCCTGTCTGACCTGGAGCCCCGAGCTCTCAAGGTCATCCCCTTCGGACCGTCTTCCCCGAGCGGCCCGCCTCCCTGTTGAAAGGATCTCCATCGGCAGCGCCGGCCAATCCTTGAGCAAGGTCACTCGAAAGAGCGGTGTTGTCGGCCAGAACCCCGTTTTCGAATGGGGGTTCGATACTGTGGCCGAGAGCGAAGGGGGTGCATCCGCGGTGGTACAGCGCTTCGATGTGACAGGGGCCGATGGCGTGCGCCTGGCCGCCTGGGAGTTCCGGTCGGCGGCCGCGGAGTCGCCGGAGGAGCCCGCGGCCCTCTTACTCCACGGCCTGATGGGCCGCGCCTTCCACTGGGCCGGCACCGCCCGCTGGCTCGGCGCGAGCCGCCGCGTGGTGGCCTTCGACCAGCGCGGTCACGGCCAGAGCGAGCGTCCCCCGGCCGGATCCGGAAGCTCCACCTCCTATGCGCGGGAGGCCTTCGTGGCCGATGCCGAAGCCGTCATCGAGCAGCTCGGCCTCGCCCCCGTGGCCCTGATCGGCCACTCCATGGGCGCGCTCACGGCCTGGCAGCTCGCGGCCCGGCGCCCCGACCTCGTCGCGGCCCTGGTGATCTGCGACATGCGGGCGTCGGCCCTCGGGGAGGCCTCGCAGCAGGAGTGGGAGGACTGGTTCCGCCGCTGGCCCCTGCCGTTCCCCACGCAGGACGCCGCCCGGCGCTGGTTCGGCGAGGACGATCCGCGTGTCGAGCGCCCGGATCCCGGCCGCGGGGCGTTCTTCGCCGAGGTGATGCACGAGGCCGACGACGGCTGGCGCCCGCTGTTCTCGCGCCGCCAGATGCTGACCGCGCGCGAGACGTGGGTCCACGACGCGCACTGGGAGGAACTCGCCCAGGTCCGCTGCCCGACCCTGGTCGTCCGCGGCCTGGACGGCGAGCTGGGCCGCGCGGAGGCGCAGGAGATGGTCCGCGTCCTTCCCGCCGGCCAGTACGCGGAGATCCCCGACGCCGGCCACTACCTCCACTACGACCAGCCGACCGCCTGGCGCGAGGCGGTCGAGCCCTTCCTCAGCGGCATCAAGACCTCGGCGTGACGGCGGGTCGTGACGACAGGGTGTGACGGCCGTTCGTGACGGCGGGGCGTGACGGGAAAGAAGGGCCCGCCCCCGCCGGGTGCCCCGCCCCTGCCGGGTGCCTGTCCTGTGACAGGAGACCTGGACGGATTGCCATTGAAGATGGATCACCGGCTGGTTCATGTCATCGATCTTGGACGGCAGATGTCCCTGGGTATGTGCGCTCGCCGGGACCTTCGCCCCGGTGGCTTCGGTTCAGCCTCAGCAGTTGCAGCCGGGGCGGAGATCGGGTCGGCCTGGGACCAGCCCAGGATGGCGTTGCGGATGCCTCGGCTGCCGTGGCACAGCTGATCAGCGGCTGTTGTCCGGGTCGTAGACGCTGAGGTCGCCGTAGGCAGACAGAACGCGGGCCAGGTCACCGGGTTTGTGCCGCAGGGTGGTGTCCAGGAAGGCGAGAGTGGTTGCTGCGACGACGTGCGGGCTCTCGGTTCGGTCCAGGGAGCCGACGATCGAGGGCACAGGCGGCAGGTACAGGGGGCCGTCCATGAAGGTGAGGTGTGCGGCGCCGGGGATGGTGAGCCGGTAGCTCGTCGCGGTGCTGAGCTTGAGGGCCTCGGTGAGGCGGGGTATGTAGTGCGGGTCGGTTCCGGGGGTGATGGCCTGGGTGAGCGCGAGTGTCGGCTGGTGGAGGGACGGGGAGGTGGGGCCGTGGGGGTAGCCGTCCAGATCGATGACGGCGTCGAACCGGTGGTCCTGCCGGGCTGCTTGCAGAGCGGCGGCGCCACCCATGGAGTGGCCGGTGACCGCGACCCGACTGGTGTCCAGGCGTCCGGTCAGCGGGCCGGTCATCTCACCCCGGTCCAGATGGTCCAGCTGGGTGAGGACGAAGCCGAGGTCTGCGGCCCGAACAGCCGTCCAGTCAACCGCCAGCCTGTCGTCCTTGTCCCGGTCTCCGGTGGAGGCGATCTCGGTGTGGATCGTTCGGCCGTCGGCGAGGACGACGGCGGCGGAGTCGTACGGGTGGTCGAGGGCGGCGACCACATAGCCGTGGCTGGCCAGTTCCTCCGCCCAGGCGGTGTTCTGGGTACGCACTCCGCCCGACCCGGGAGAGAACAGCACGACCGGGAACCGTTCGCCCCCACCGGCCACCGGGGCGTTGAAGACCGCATGGGTGTGGGCACGCGGGACGCCGTCGACCAGGAAGCCAGGCAAGCCAACCTGGCGGGCGAGGGCATCGGAAACGGTGCGCGCCTCGTGCTCCGTGCGTCCGAGGTACTGGGCCCGCTGCGCGCCTGCGGGGCTCTTTTGCGCGGGATACCAGAGCTGGACCACGACCGTGCGCCGGTCGTGCGGATCGGCGGTGAAGCTCTCGGGGCGGCGTTGGTCGGTCCACTGCTCCACGCGGGTGCCGACCGCGAAACGGCCGGACGGCTCGGGGAACACGGGTACGGGGAAGGCCCATGCGGCCACCGGACCCGTGGCAATCAGGCCGATGCAGGCCACCGACCCCGGCAACGCCAGCCACCATCGGGCCCGCCACGTCGGCCGGCCGGTACGGCGTCGCAGCAGGGGAGAGAGGGCGAACGGCAACGCGACGGCAGCGCCTGCCAGCACCGGCAGCATCTGCCAGCGGATCCCCACCACACTCAGCACGATCGCGGACAGTACGAGAATCGCTCCCGCCGCGATCGTGACGCGTGGGCGGGCAGCGGGGGGAAGCCAGCGCGCCACCACCAGTGCGACGCCACCCAGCAAGGCAAGAAGTTCCAGAGGGGACATGTACAGCCCCGCGATGATCTCGGTCACCCGGCCATCCTCGGGGCGGGGCACGGGATGCCACATCGGTCCCGGGTCGTGATCGCATGCGACCGGAGTCGCAATCTGAGGCATGTCCCTTGCGACCAGAGTCGCATCCAGGCATCTTGCCTGTGCAACCGGAGTCGCAATCGAGCACGCCAGGTGAAGGCCGCTTTGTGACCGCGGAAGGTAGCGGGGCTCCTCCTGCGGTCGTACCTAGGCACGGTGCCATCAGGCGGTGGACTCATGTGCTTCGCGGGCTCGCGTGCACCGTGGCCGCAGTCCACGCCGGGGAGCGCGGGGTGTGCGCTCCTTGTACCCGACGGCTCCGGCTGCACGCGGTGTCGGCGATTCGGTCACGCGGCTGAGGCGCGCTGCGTACTCCCTCGAGGAACGACTCGCCACGACTGCCTGATCAGTCCAACTTCAGTGGCAAACGATCCAACTTCGATGTCAGAGGACAGTGCCCCGCCCGGCGGGTCAGGGCCGGGCGTCCAGGAGCGCGAGCTGTTCCGCCGGGGGAAGGGCCTCGCCCGCCGTGAAGGCGGCGGCGAAGGCCTCGGCGCCCAGAGCCGTGCGGGCTCGGGCCGTCGCCCGGTCGGTGTCGGCGCGCTCCGCCGCCGGGAGCGGGGTGCCCACCGAGGCGCGCAGGGCCGTGGCCGTGCCGAGGAGGGATGCCGCCCGGGCGGGCGGGAGTATGCCCGCCAGGCCTTCCAGGGCCATGGCGAGCGCGCGCGGGTCCCCCGTACGCAGGGCCGCCGCGAGGCCTTCGCGGTGGAGGGACTCCGCAGCGGCCGGGTCGCCCCGCAATTCCGCCACCTACCCGAGCTCCGCCAGGATCAGCGCCGCCCCGGAGTCCACCCCGAGCCGCCGGTTCCAGCCGAGCCACGGCCGCAGCCGGGCCTCGGCGCCGTCCAGGTCGCCGCCGCGCCGCGCGCCCAGGGCCAGCCCGAGTTCCGCGAACTGCTCCGCCGGGCGGTGGCTCTGCTCCACCGCCAGCCGCAGGGCCCGCTCGTGCAGCTCGGCCGCGCGCCCCGCATCGCCGGTCAGCAGCGCGATCCGCCCCTGCCGGGCCAGCCGGAAGGAGGCGTGCGTCCACAACTCCAGCTCCTGCGCGTCCCGTACGCCGTCCTCGTGCAGCCGCGCCGCCGCCGCGTAGTCCCCGGTCACCTCGGCGAGGACGCCGAGCTGCTCGGAGGCCTGCAACTGCCCCCACCGGTCACCGAGCGCGGCGAACATGGCCGCGGCCGCCACCGCGTTGCGGCGCAGCTCCACGAGGTCGCCGTCGTAGAGCGCCCGCGTCCCGAGCGTGAGCAGCGCGACGGCTTCGCCCCACCGGTCGCCGGCTTCGCGGAACAGCCCGGGGAGCAGGACGAGTTCGCCGTCGGGGAGCCCGGAACCGAAGCCGAGCCGCGCGTAGGCCAGCAGCCACCGCCCCCGGAGGTCGGCTCCGGAGAAGTCCCGGCCCAGCTCGCTGTCGTCGCCGCCGAGCAGCGCGAACGCGGCGTGCCGGACCGCGGCCCCCGCCGCGCCGGTGGCCTCCGCGGCCTCCCTGACGCGGCCGCGCAGGAACCAGTACCAGGACTGCGCCTCGACCAGCCGCCGCCCCAGCTCGCCACGACCCGCGTGCTCCAGCGCGGCCCGCGCGTTGAGGCCCTCCCGGTCGAGCCGCCGCAGCCATTCGCCCTGTTCGGGTCCGTGCAGCCGCTCCGCCGCGCGCTCGGCGAACCCGGTGTAGTACTCCGCGTGCCGCTGCCGGGTCGCCGCCGTCTCGCCGGCCGCGTCCAGCCGCTCCAGCCCGTACGCCGCGACCGACTCCAGCAGCCTGAGGCGCGAGCCCCCGTGCGCGGAGTGCCCGTACGCCGCGACCACCAGCGAGCAGTCCACCAGCCGTGTGGCCAGGTCGAGGACCTCCTCGGCCGGTACTTCCCCGCCCGCGCACACCTCCTCGGCCGCCTCCAGCGTGAACCCGCCCGCGAACACGGCCAGCCGGCGCAGCACCGTCGCCTCCGCCGGAGACAGCAGCTCCCAGCTCCAGTCGATCACCGCGCGCAGCGTGCGCTGTCGGGCGGGGGCGTCCCGCCGCACCTGGTTGAGCAGCCGGAACCGGTCGTGGAGGCGCTCCGCCAGCGCCTCCACCCCCAGCACCCGCACCCGGGTCGCGGCCAGCTCCAGCGCGAGCGGAATCCCGTCCAGCCGACGGCAGATGAGCGCGACGGCCTCGGCGGTTCCGGGCCCGAGGGCGAAGCCGGGGGCGGCGGCGGCCGCGCGGGCCGCGAACAGCTCCATGGCCTGCTGCTCCGCGAGCGGCGCGACGGCTTCGAGCACCTCGCCCGCCAGCGCGAGCGGCTCCTGGCTGGTGGCGAGGACGCGCAGGCCGGGGGCGTGGCGCAGCAGCCGCTCGGCGAGGGCGGCGGCGGCCGGGAGGACGTGTTCGCAGTTGTCGAGTACGAGCAGTGCCGTGCGCCGCCGCAACGCTTCGGCGAGCCGCTCCTCGAGGGAGCCGCCCACCGCGTCGTCCTCGCGCAGCCCGATCGCGGCGGCCACTGTCTCGGACACCAACCCGCCGTGTGCTCCGGCGAGTTCCACGAACCACACCCCGTCCGGGTAGGCCTCCTCCAGGCGCGCCGCGGCGGCGAGCGCGAGCCGCGTCTTTCCGACCCCGCCGGGCCCGGTGAGCGTCACCAGCCGGCCGGCCGCGAGCGCCGCGCACACCCGGGCGACGGCCTCCTCGCGGCCCACGAGCGAGCTGACGGGGGCGGGCAGGCCGCCGGCGTGGGGCCGGATGCGGGGCGTACGAGGCTCCGCGCGCTCGGCGCCACCTGCCGACCCCATCCGTCCTGCGGCCCCCGCGAGTTCGGGGTCCTGCCGCAGGATCGCCTCGTGGAGGGCCGCGAGCTCCGCACCGGGGTCGATGCCGAGTTCCTCGGCGAACAGCTCGCGCAGTTCCCCGTAGACGGCGAGCGCCTCGTTCTGCCGCCCGGCGCGGTACAGGGCCCGCATCTGGCTGCCGCGCAGCCGCTGGCGCAGCGGGTGCTGTGCGGCGGGGCCGGCCAACTCATCAGCGAGTTCCCGGTGTTCGCCGAGTGCGAGCCGGGCCTCGGCCAGGTCCTCGTACGCCGTGATCCGCTGCTCCTCCAGCCGGGCGATCGCCGCCCGGGTGAACTCCGCGTCCCGGAAGTCCGCGTAGGCCTCCCCGTGCCACAGCCCGAGCGCCCGCGTCAGGATCTCCGCCTTGGGGCGCGGCTCCGCCTCCTCACGCGCGGCCGCCGCCAGTTCCGCGAACCGCCCGGCGTCCACGGCCCGCGCCGGTACGTCCAGGGCGTAGCCCGCCGGACCGTAAGCGACCAGGGCGCGGGCGCCGTCCTCGGCCTTGGCGAGGGTCCGGCGGAGCTGGGAGACCTTGGTCTGGAGGGTGTTGCCGGGGTTGCCGGGGGCGTCGCCGCCCGCGTCGCCCCACAGGTCGTCGATCAGCCGGTCCACCGGCACGGGCCGCCCGTCGCGTACGAGGAGGGCGGTGAGCAGGGCCCGTACCTTCGCTTCCGGCACGGGGACGGGGGTCCCGTCGTCGGTCCGTACGGTCACTGGCCCCAGCACCTCGAAACGCATGCGCCAACGTTACTTCGGGTCCGTCGGCACGGCGTGGGCGGAGGGTTCGAGGCCCGTGCGCGGACCGTGCGTGACCCGTGCGCGGCCCCGGACATGGTGTTCCTGTGACCGCGACCGAGCGGCCACGGCAACCGGAAGGCAGAGCCTGATGACCAGCACCGCCACCACCCCCGCGACGGCCCCCGCGACGGCCCCCGCCCCCGTCTCCCGTGAGATCCGCCTCGCCGCCCGCCCCGTGGGCGAGCCGGGCCCGCACCACTTCGCCCTGGTCGCCACCGAGGTCCCGGAGCCCGCCGAGGGGCAGGTCCTCGTCCGCAACACCTGGATGTCCGTGGACCCGTACATGCGCGGCCGGATGGACCACGCACCCTCCTACATCCCGCCCTTCGCCCTCGGCACGGCCCTCGAAGGCAGCGCGATCGGCGAGGTCGTCGCCTCCCGCGCCGCGTCGGTGCCGGTCGGGGCGACCGTCTCGCACTTCCTCGGCTGGCGGGAGTACGCGGTCCTCGACGCGGCCGCCGCCACCGTCGTGGACCCCGCGATCGCGTCGCGGTCCTCGTACCTCGGCCCGCTGGGCACCACGGGTCTGACGGCGTACGCGGCGCTGACCCGCACCGCCCCGGTGAAGGAGGGGGACGTCGTCTTCGTCTCGGCGGCGGCGGGCGCGGTCGGCAGCGTCGCCGGGCAGCTGGCGCGCCGCCTGGGCGCATCCCGGGTGATCGGCTCGGCGGGCGGCCCGCTCAAGACGCGGAAACTGCTGGACCGCTTCGGCTACGACGCCGCCGTCGACTACCGCCGGGGCGACCTGGCCGGCCAGCTCGCCGAGGCGGCCCCCGAGGGCATCGACGTCTACCTCGACGCGGTCGGCGGTGACCACCTCCAGGCCGCGATCGGCGCGATGCGCCAGGGCGGACGGATCGCCATGGTCGGTGCGATCAGCGGCTACAACGCCACCGCGCCGGCGGTGGGCCCGGACAACCTCTTCCAGGCCGCCGCCCGCGAGGTCACCCTGCGCGGGATGCTCGTCTCCAGCCACTTCGACCTGTTCCCGGAGTGGATCGGCCGGGCGGCGGGATGGCTGGCGGACGGCAGCCTGTACACGGAGGAGACGGTCGTGGACGGCATCGAACACGCCCCGGAGGCCTTCCTCGGCATGATGCGCGGCGCGAACACCGGCAAGATGCTGGTCCGCCTGGAACCGGCATTCCCGGCTTCCTCTACGGCCGACTCCGCCACCGTCACCGCCACCGACTCGGCCGCCGCTACCGACTGGGCTACCGCCACCGCCGCCACCACCGACTCGGTCGACGCCCGATGAGCGCCGCCCTGGTGGTCGTGGCCCACCCCCGCACCGACTCCCTCACCGCCCAGCTGGCCCGCCGCGCCGTGGCCCGCCTGGAGGCCGACGGCCACACGGTCGACGTACTCGATCTGCACGCCGAGGGCTTCGACCCCCGCATGGGACCCGAGGACGAGCCGGACTGGTCGGACCCGGGCAAGGAGTACTCCGCCGGGACCCGGGCGCACATGGCCCGGATCGCCGCCGCCGACCTGCTCGTGGTGGTCTTCCCGCTCTGGTGGTTCGGCCTGCCGGCCATCCTGAAGGGCTGGATCGACCGGGTCTGGAACAACGGCTTCGCCTACGGCCGCCGCCTTCCGGCCCTGAAGGGCAAGCGGATGGTCTGGATACCGCTGGTGAGCTACCCGGAGGCGAAGTTCAAGGAGCTGGGCTGGGACGAGCCGGTGAACCGCCTCCTGAGGGTCGGGATCTCGGAGTACTGCGGCATCGACGGGGCCACCGTCCACTTCGTCTACGACTCCCTGAGCGCGGGCGCGTCGGCCCTCGCCGAGGCCGACGCGGCCCTCTCCGGGACGTCTTCCGTGGTCCCTGGGCTGCGGCCCGGATCGTGATCACCGGCGGTGATCACCGCCTGCCTCCGCCAGGTCCGGCCGACCGCGCGTCAGCCCTTGCTGACCGCCAGCAGGATCTCCGGGAGCCTGCGCGCCACCGTCGGGGCCGCGAGGCGCAGGCCAGCCCAGGCGGCCAGCGTTCCCCAGACCACGCCCAGGGGGAGCAGGATCCAGGCGAGCGACTGGTGTTCCGCGACGTTCAGGTACACGGTCAGGGCGATCACCGGGGCGCAGATCACCGCCGAGGCGACCAGCCCGCCGAAGAAGCCCATCCACGCCAGGGCGCCCTGCCCCGGGGCGACGTTCTTGAAGGCGCCGTCCGTCGGGATGGAGTACGGGAAGCGGGCCGAGGCCACGGCTCCCGTGCAGAGCATCGAGCCGAGCAGGGCCAGCGCCAGGCCCAGCGCGGCCGGGAAACCGGTCCAGTCGCCGACCAGGGCGGCCGTCACCACCGTGACGAGGACCGTGTACGGGATGGTGACGAGCGCGATGGCCAGGGTGCGGGCGCGCAGTTCCCCGTACGCGTCGCGGGTGTTGGAGATGGTCTGCGCGACCATCCAGAACGCCGAGGTGTCCTGCCCGAACTGGTTGTACGTCTGGACGCCGAGCATGCCCGTCCCGAAGCAGGCCAGGTACACCGAGCCGCTGCCCTGCAGGGCGTTGGCGACCGGGATGATCAGGCCGATCGCCAGGGCCGACACCCACGCCGCCTTGGTCTTCGGGTCGCGGACGATGTAGCGCAGCGTGCGCTGCATGGCCGCGCCCGTCCGGTTGTCGGGGAGCGGGGACCAGCGGCCACCGCTCGCGCTCGGGGCTTTCTCCGGCTTGGCCGCCGCGATCGTCGAGCCGTCCGGGGTGACCATGAGCTTGGTCAGGCCGCGCTCCCAGAAGCGGAGCAGCAGGACCAGGGCGGCGACCGTGACGGCCAGTTGGGCCGCCGCGACGGCGTACGAGCCCTCGCCGGCGGAGTCGACCATGCCGACGGCCGTCGCGGGCGGCAGCCAGCGGACGACGGCCTCGGCCGGCTCGAGCTTCTCCAGGCCGCCGTTCTGGAACAGCCGCTGGCCGGCGAAGTTCGCCACCTGTGCGCCCACCGCGATCAGCAGGCCGCTGAGCAGCGCGAGGTCGCGCCCCTTGCGGCTGGTCAGCAGCCGTACGTTGGCCGTCGCCACCGCCCGGGCGAGTGCGACGCAGCAGAGCAGCAGGAGCGGCACGGCCAGTACGGCGGCCACCACGCCCGCGGCGCCCCGGGCGAGGGCGATGGCCGAGCCGACGGCCAGGCACAGCGTGAACAGCGGCCCGACGCCGACGAGGGAGGAGGCCAGCAGGGCCCGTACGAGCGGACGCGGGCGCAGCGGCAGCATGACCAGCCGGCTCGGGTCGAGCGTCTCGTCGCCCGTGGGGAAGAACAGCGGCATGAAGGTCCAGCCGAGGGCGAGGACCGCCGCCAGCAGGACGACGACCGCGCTCGCGTGAGCGTTCCCGCGCAGCAGGGCGAGGCTGAGCGTGACGAAGAAGGCGACGACGAGGGCGAAGGCGAGGGCGCCGAAGTAGGCGGCCTTGCGCTTGGAAGAGCCCTTGAGGCCGTTGCGGAGGAGGGAGAGTTTGAGGCGGACGAAGATCGGGGTGAGGGGGACAGAGGCGACGGCGGAGCCGGTGCCTGCCGGCGGGGCCGACATGACCGATGCGGATCCCGATCCCGATCCCGATCCCGGTCCCGGTCCCGTTGCCGTTCCCACGGGTGCTGAGGTGTTCATCGGACGCCTGCCTCGTTGCCCGCGCCGTTCGCGCCCGCGCCGCCTCCGAGCCAGTCCAGCGACTCGCCCGTGGCCCGGCCCTGTGCCCCGACCAGTTCCAGGAACGCGGCCTGCAGCGAGGGCGCGTCGCCCCGTACGTCGGCCAGCGGGCCCGCGGCCCGGATGCGGCCCGCGGCCATGACGGCCACCCAGTCGCACAGCGACTCGACGAGCTCCATGACGTGGGAGGAGAAGACGACCGTGGCCCCGGAGGAGGTGTAACGTTCCAGCACTCCGCGGATGGTCTGCGCGGACACCGGGTCGACGCCCTCGAACGGCTCGTCCAGGAACAGCACTTCGGGGTTGTGCAGCAGCGCGGCCGCCAGGCCGATCTTCTTCCGCATGCCCGTGGAGTAGTCGACGATCAGCTTGTTCTGCGAACCGGCCAGGTCCATGACGTCCAGCAGCTGCGTGGCCCGGCTGTCCGTCTCCGGGCCCGTCAGCCCCCGCAGCCGGCCCATGTAGCCGAGCAGTTCGCGCCCCGAGAGCCGCTCGAAGAGCCGCAGCCCCTCGGGTAGTACGCCGATCCGGGACTTCACCTCGACCGGGTCCGCCCACACGTCGTGCCCGGCGACGATCACCCGGCCCATGTCCGGGCGCAGCAGCCCGGTCACCATCGACAGCGTCGTCGTCTTTCCGGCGCCGTTCGGCCCGACCAGGCCGATGAACTGCCCGGCGGGCAGCACCAGATCGATCCCCGCGACGGCCACCTGGTCGCCGAACCGCTTCCACAGACCCTCTACCCGCACGGCGGCCGCGGCGGACGGCGCGGATCGCGCACCGCCATCCGTACCGTCGGTCCCACTCGTCGCAACGCCCTGGTCCGGCATGCGCCTGCCTCTCGTTCTGTTCCCCGTGTCCTGCTTTTCTCACCATAGGAGGAGGGGTGGAGGGCAGAGCAGTTACGTATGTCATGTGTTTCCCGGCGGGCGGGGCGCGCCCGCCCGCCGGGACCGCGGGGTCTCTCCGGGGCGGGGACCAGGCACCGCGGGCCCGGCGAGATCCGAGAGACGACCTAGGCGCTGCGCCGGGCCCGCTCCGCCGCCGCCTCGCGGCCGCACGCGTAGGCGAGCGCGTCGATCAGCTCCTCCACGTCGGGCAGCCACCGGTTCGCGGCCGTCGGCGGCTGCGCCCACTGCACCGAGCCGCGCCCGCCGATCCGGGTCGGGGGCGCGGCGACGTACTCGCCCTCGCCCCGTGCGGCCAGGTCGAGTTGGGACGGCTGCCAGCCGATCTTGCGCAGCAGGTCCGGCACCTTCGTCCCGGCGCCCGGCAGGACGAAGAACAGCATCCGGCCGGCGGGGGTGGCGATGACCGGTCCGAGGGTGCGCTGCATGCGCTGGAGCCGGGCCAGGGCCAGGAAGCCGGCCGCGTCGGGCACGTCGAGCGCGTCGAAGGTCCGGCCGGTCGGCAGCAGGATGGAGGCCTTCGGGTTCTTGCCCCAGAGCCGGCGGACCTGCACGGCGCTGCCCGAGGCATGCGAAGTCCAGTCCTTCACCGCCGGGTGCGCACCGGGCGCCGGGCAGTCCGCCGCCCCGCACGAGCACTGCTCCCGCCCGTCTACGGACTCCAGCCAGGCGCCGGCGAAGACGTCCCAGTGCCGTTCTTCCGTGTACCGCACGGCATGGTCCAGCAGCGGCTCACTGCGCTGCAGGGGGATGGGCGCGGTCTCCGTGACTCCGATGGTCTTTTCCACGTGCAACACAACTCTTGCGGTCACCGGGGGTTACGGGCGTAAACCCGCCGGGGAGCGGAGCATCGATCCTGCATACGGGGCGCATCGGTGCATCGCGGGGGGCGCGTGGGAGGCCGGGGCGCCGGAGGTGGGTAGCGACACGACGCAATGGGGAAGATTCCCCGCACATCAGGCGGGAAGTGATCATTCCAACGATCACCCGCGGCCACTGGGGGTTTTCATGGCAGCCAGGCCTCTCGTCGCCCGCCAGCCGAACGAACGGCTGCAGGCGCTCATCCAGGAAGCCGGGTGCTCCAATGCCGGGCTCGCCCGGCGCGTCAACATGTGCGGGGCCGAGCACGGCCTCGACCTCCGCTACGACAAGACGTCCGTGGCCCGCTGGCTGCGCGGCCAGCAGCCGCGCGGCCGGGCACCCGGCATCATCGCCGAGGCGCTCGGGCGCAAACTCGGCCGGACCGTCACCATCGACGAGATCGGCATGGCCAACGGCAAGAACCTCGCCTCCGGCGTCGGCCTGCAGTTCTCCCCGACCGTCGTCGGTGCCATCGAGCAGGTCTGCGAGCTGTGGCGCAGCGACGTGGGGCGCCGCGACTTCCTGTCCGCGTCGAGCGTGGCCTCCTCCGCGCTGGTCGAGCCGAGCCGGGACTGGCTGATCACCGGGGCCGACGCGCAGGTCGCCCGCAGCGGCGGCTCGCGCGTGGGGATGTCGGACGTGGAGGCCGTCCAGGCGACCACCGAGGCGCTCAAGGACCTCGACCACCGCTTCGGCAGCGGGCACGTGCGGCCGGTCGTCGTGCACTACCTCAACTCGGTGGTCTCCGGGCTGATCGGCGGCTCATACCGGGAGCCCGTGGGCCGCGCGCTGTTCGCGGCGGTCGCCCGGCTCACGGAACTGGCGGGCTACATGGCCGTGGACACGGGCCAGCCGGGGCTCGCGCAGCGCTACTACATCCAGGCCCTGCGCCTGGCCCAGGCGGCGGGCGACCGCGCGTACGGCGGCTACGTACTGGCGGCGTCCATGAGCCACCTCGCCGCCGAGCTGGGCAACCCGCGGGAGATCGCGCAGCTCGCGCGGGCCGCGCAGGAGGGGACGCGGGGGCAGGTCACGCCGCGCGTGGAGGCGATGTTCTACGCGGCGGAGGCGCGGGGGCACGCGCTGATGGGCGACACCCGGGCCACGGCGGTGCTGTCCTCGCGGGCGGTGACGGCGCTGGAACGGGCGGAACCGGAGTCGGGTGACGACCCGGCGTGGATCCGGCACTTCGACCAGGCGTACCTGTCGGACGAGCTGGCGCACTGCCACCGCGACCTGGGCCAGGCGGAAGCGGCGGTGAAGCGGGCGGAGGAGGCGCTGCGGGACCTGCCGGCGACGAAGGCGCGGCGCCGCGCGATCGGCATGCTGCTGCTGGCGGCGGCGCGGGTGCAGCAACGGGAGGTCGAAGCCGCCTGCCAGACCGCTGCGCAGGCGGCGGACGTCCTGTCGGGGATCCGCTCGCACCGCGGGGCGGTGTACCTGGAGGACTTCCGCTCCCGCCTGGACCCCTACCGGGAGGAACCCTCGGTCCGCGAGTTCACGTCCCGCCTGCAGCCGGTCCCCTGACCCCGACCCTGACCCCGACCCGGCGCTGTGCCCGCCTCTCCGGGGCTCCGCCCCGGACCCCGCGCCTCACACGCCGGCGGGGCTGTGTCGGCCCGGCGCGGCGGGGGTCGGTCGGGCGCGGCCCGGGCTTCGACGGGCCGGGTGGCGCCCGGGGCCAAGGCCCGGGCGGAGGCTCCGCGGTAGGGGAGGCCTGACGGGGGAGGGGGGTGACCGGGTAGCGTGGGCCGACGGTTCCGGAGTTCGGACAGGTCGGAGAGGGAGTCCCGGTGACGGAGAGCGGACAGGGCGGCAGCCCCCAGGCAGGCGTGCCGTGGGGCCCGCCGATGCCGGCGCAGCCGCCGACGCAGCCGCCCGCGCAGCCTGACGCGCAGCCGGAGCAACCGCAGGGCCAGCCCTCCTACGGGTACCCCGCGCCCGGCGGCCCCGCCTACGGCTACCCGCAGGGCCACGTCGTCGGCCCCGGCTACGAGGGTCCGGGCGACCCGCACGGCTACGGCTACCCGCCGCTCCCCGAAGCGGTCACCCAGTACATCCCGCCGGTCCCGGCCGCCCCGTCGCCCGGGGAGCCCGCCGCCCGGCACGGCGCCCCCGCGTCCGGGGAGTCCGCCGCTTGGTACGCGGCCCCGGGGCACCAGGAGGCCGCGACGCAGTACATCGCGCCCGTGCCGGCTGCCCCCGGGCACCAGGAGGCCGCGACGCAGTACATCGCGCCGGTCCCGGCTGCCCCCGGGCACCAGGAGGCCGCGACGCAGTACATCGCGCCGGTCCCGGCTGCCCCCGGGCACCAGGAGGCCGCGACGCAGTACATCGCGCCCGTGCCGGCCGCCGCCTCGCACGGGGAGTCCGGACCGCAGTACGGCGCGCCCGCGCACGACGAGGCCGCGACGCAGTACATCGCGCCCGTCCCCGCCGCTCCCGCGGACCCGGCCGCCGGGTTCGACGGGCTGTTCCGGGGTGACACGCAGCAACTGCCGCCCGTTCAGGAGCCGGTGCTCCGGCAGCCGCCGCCGCGCCCCTACCCGCAGCGGCAGCAGCACGCGCAGCAGCCCCACCCGCAGCAGCAGTACCCCCATCCGCAGCAGCAGTTCCAGCAGCAGCACCCACACCCGCCGCACCCCCAGCAGGGCTTCCAGCAGCCCGCACCCGCGCCCCGTAAGGTCTCGCCGGCGATCGTCGCCGCCGTCGTCATCGGCCTCGCCGTCGCCGGGCTCGGTGTCGGCGCGCTGCTCAGTGACGGCAAGGCGCAGAACAACGATCCCGGCGCCGTGGGAACCGTCCCCTCCGCCGGCGGCTCCGCGGCACCCGTCGGCGAGGCGCCGCTGGATCCGGCGCAGCCGCAGGCGGTCCAGCTGGACAAGCTCCTCGCGGACAGCAACGACAGCCGGGCCTCGGTGATCAAGGCCGTGGACGACGTCAAGGGCTGCCGCAACCTCGACCAGGCGGCCAACGACCTGCGCGGCGCGGCCCGTCAGCGCGAGGAGCTGGTGACCCGGCTCCAGGAGCTCAAGGTGGACCAGCTCCCGGACCACGCGAAGCTGACCGCGGCCCTGACCAAGGCCTGGAAGTCCTCCGCGGAGGCCGACAACAGCTACGCGTCGTGGGCGGACGACGTGAAGGGCGACGGCGAGAAGTGCAAGGACGGCAAGGCCAAGTCGACCGACAACGCCTCGGCCGGCAACAAGGCGAGCGGTGACGCCACCAAGGCCAAGGAGTCGGCGGCGGGCATGTGGAACGCGATCGCCGGCAAGTACAACCTCACCAAGCGGGACAAAAGCCAGCTCTGACCCCCGGCCTCGGCCCCGTTCTCGGCCCCGGCCCCGTCCTCAGCTCGAGCGCGGGGCCTGTTCCAGGGTCTTGGTCATGTCCGTGGTCTGCTCGCCCTGCTGGGCCACGAGGCGGCCCTGCTGGACGACCTGGAAGGTGACCTGGCCGTTCACGATGCGGGGGAAGCCGGCGACGGCGCGCATGTCCTGATAGCGCCAGCTGAGGTCGGGGGTCAGGCCGCTCGTCTTGACCGGTTCGGACTGGTTGAGCTTGCGCGCGAGGGTGCGCGCCGTGACCTCCTCGCCGGACTTGAACCGCTTCAGGGTCTCGCTGAACACCGTGTACGCGATCCACGTGGTCTGCGCGCCGCTGTCGTCGGGGTCGACCGTGTCGTCGCCGAAGGCCTGCTCGGTGATGACGCGGCGCATCGGCTCCCAGAGCGGATCGGCGGCGACCGGGTACCAGCTGGTGACGTACGCGCCCTCGAAGGGGCTCTCCTTGCCGCCGGTGCGGTCCACCAGGGCCTGGGTGATCGAGCCGAGCACGGAGGAGATCTGCGGCTTGCGGTTCTGGGAGTCGGCGGCGCGGCGGAAGGCGTCGAAGAAGGTCTCGGTGCGCGAGCCGAGTACGGCGGCCACGCAGCCCTTCTCCGTGGAGTCCCTTAAGGCCGCCCCGTCCTTCGCGGCCGCCCCGTCCTTCGCGGTGGCGCCCGCCTTCACCGCGGAGGTGTCGGTCAGTGCCTCGCGGGCCTGCGGGGAGAAGTCCGCGGAGTCCTCGGCGGCCCGGATGTCGCTGGCCTCGCCCACCTGGTTGGCCTTGAGGCCGGCGTTGAGCTGGAGGGGCAGGGCGTCGCCCGCGAGGGTGTCGGGGCGGACGAGGGCGACCTTGTCGCAGGCGCGGCCGAGCTGGTGGCCGGCGCCGGCGAGGAGGGCGGGCTGGCCGCCGTTGACGGGGTAGGAGAGCGGGGACTGGAACTCCTCGGAGGAGACCCCGTACCCGCCGATGAAGGGGATGCCCTCGGCCTCCAGCGGGGCCATGAAGGCACGCCCGTGCTGGCTGTACGAGCCGATGACGGCGACGGCCTTCTCCGCGATCGCCTTGCGGGCGCAGTCGGCGGCGCCGCTGGGCGTGTTGTGCTCGTTGCAGGTCAGGACGCGGAGCTTGTGGCCGTTGATGCCGCCCTTGGAGTTGACCCAGCGTTCGTAGGCCTTGGCCATGCCGGGCATGCCGGGCATGTTGGTCGCCTTGGAGTCCTGCGGTGCGAAGGTCATGACCGTGAGGGTGCCGCCGGTGGCCCCGGAGCCCCCCGGGCCCCCGGGGAGCACCCCGCATCCGGCGAGGAGACACGCGCCGGTCGCCGTGGCCGCGGCCTTGGTCAGGAGGGTTCGGGAAAGGGCTGTTGCGCGTCGCCGGGTGGTCATGTGCATGCACCATTCCCCGCGCGGGTAACCGAAGAGTGAGGTGTACACAACATCCGGTGACGCCGAGGTGAATTGCGGGTGGCGGGCACACGCGGAGCGGACAGCGGGCGGATATGGAGCGCACACGGAGCGAATGCGGAGTGCGCGCGGAGCACGCAAGGGCGCCTCAAGATCACGCAAGACAGGAACGTACGATCGAAAGCGTGACATTCGCCCAAGGTTCGAAGAACTCTTCCCGCCGCGGCGGCCGCTCCTCCACCATGGGCGGCATGCCCCTCAACGACATGCCGTGGTGGCGCTGGCGCAGCAACGTGCGCTCGGCGCTGCACATGCTCTCCGACCCCGTCTTCCAGGAAGACACCTGGCTGGCCGGCGCCGAAGGGTACGGGGACGTCACCGACGCCGTGTACCGGCTCGTCGAGGACACCTGGCTCGACAGCTGGTCCGCGGAGAAGTACGTCGGCACGATCTTGCGCGACTCGCAGGAGGCGGCCCTGGTCGACCTCGCCGTGCTGCGGGTGCTCCGGATCATGCACCAGATCGGCCCCGACGCCCCCGTCTCCGGCTACCTGGAGCACCACGCCTGGCCGGAGGCCGTACGGGCCGCGCGCGAGGCCCACGTACGGCTGGCGACGGCGGACGGGGACGACCCGGACGCGCGGCCGTCGTCGCTCGACGTGCTGCGGATCCTCACGCGCGCCGTGTGAGCTGCACGATGTGAAAGGCTATGCGGTCATGAGCGATGACCCGCAGCCGCGGCCCCAGGCCGCGCAGCAGTACGTACTGACCCTCTCCTGCCCCGACAAGCAGGGCATCGTGCACGCGGTGTCCAGCTACCTCTTCATGACCGGGTGCAACATCGAGGACAGCCAGCAGTTCGGCGACCGCGACACCGGCCTCTTCTTCATGCGGGTCCACTTCGAGGCGGACGAGCCGGTGACGGTGGACAAGCTGCGGGCCAGCTTCGCCGCGATCGGCGACTCCTTCCGGATGGACTGGCAGATCCACCGCTCCGACGAGCGCATGCGGATCGTGCTGATGGTGTCGAAGTTCGGGCACTGCCTCAACGACCTGCTGTTCCGCCACCGGATCGGCGCGCTGCCCGTCGAGATCGCGGCGGTGGTCTCCAACCACCCGGACTTCGAGGAACTGGTCGGCTCGTACGGGGTGCCGTTCGTGCACATCCCGGTGACGAAGGACACGAAGGCGGCGGCGGAGGCCCAGCTGCTGGAGCTGGTCCGTGCGGAGGACGTCGAGCTCGTCGTCCTCGCCCGCTACATGCAGGTGATCTCGGACACCCTGTGCAAGGAGCTGAGCGGGCGGATCATCAACATCCACCACTCGTTCCTGCCGAGCTTCAAGGGTGCGAAGCCGTATCACCAGGCGCACGCGCGGGGCGTGAAGCTGATCGGCGCGACCGCCCACTACGTGACGGCGGACCTCGACGAGGGCCCGATCATCGAGCAGGAAGTCGAGCGGGTGGGCCACGAGGTCACCCCGGACCAGCTGGTGGCGATCGGCCGCGACGTCGAATGCCGGGCGCTGGCGCGCGCGGTGAAGTGGCACAGCGAGCACCGCGTGCTCCTGAACGGAACCCGCACGGTCGTCTTCGCATAGCGGTCGGGCCCCGCCGCGCCGACCGGCCGCAGCGGGGCTGGAATGCCTACATGCGACTGAGCGAGGCCGCCGCGAAGAGGACGTCCCGGATGGCCTCGCGGTCGCCGTTCTGGCCGACCGCCGCGTCCTCCGGGAAGATGTGCCCCGCGGCAAGCTGGCAGAACTCGAAGCCGTCCAGGGCGATCCGGGCCACCGTGTGCTCCGGCGACGGCTTGGCCGCCGGGGAATCCAGCGCGATGTCCCAGCCGCCTCCGCCCGCGCCCTCGATCTCCAGGTGCAGGGTCCGGCCCGGCGCCCCCGCCGCGACCAGCCCGCGCGGCGGCGCCGCCAGACCCGCCCGCCGGCGCCCGGCCAGCGCCTCCGGCAGCAGGCGCGCCGCCAGGTCGATCATGCGGTGCAGGTGGGGAGCGGACGGCGGCTCGTACGGGTAGTCCACCGCGTCCGCGATGTCCACGGCGTGTACCCAGCACTCGAAGGCGCGCTCCAGGAAAGCGTCCCCGAGGGGGAGCGCGAAGGGTCCGTAGCCGACGGACAGTTCAGCGACGCCGCGGCCCGCGAAGGACACCGTGCGGACCAGGGTGTGGCCCTGCTCCCGCCACGGCTCGCGTACCCGCCGCGTGGTCGGGTACGGGGAGTCCTCCCAGAACTGCTCGGTCCGGCCCGTCGGTCCGGTCGAACGCACGTCCGGGCCCAGCGGGTCGTCGAGGCCCAGCGCCGCCGCGATCAGGCCGTCCACGGCCAGCAGGTGCCCGATGACCCCGGCGACCGTGGTCCGGCGCGTCTGGCGCCGCTCCTCCTCGAACCACTTAAGCCGGACCGGGGTGTGCCACTCCGAGTCCCCGAAGTCCCGTAGCAGCGCGTCGAGCCGCGCCGTCTCCGTGTCGTACGGATTCGCCCACACCGGTACGGGGATGCGGGCGGGCCGCTTGCCGAGGCAGTCCTCCAGCACGCGCGAGCGCAGCAGCGGCTTGAGGTCGAGGCTCTCCTCCGGGTGCAGGAGCCCCACGGCGTCGCGCAGTCGCAGCGCCTCCTCGGCGCAGGGCGCGCACTCGGTGAGGTGGTCCTCGACGGCCAGGGTCTCGTCGGTGGAGCAGGCCGCCAGGGCCCACGCGCCGAGCAGGGACTTCAAGACGGCGTGGGTGGGCGGGGGCGGCGCGGGCCGGGCCGGCTGCTCCTGCGCCCAGTCGCCGATCGCCGTGTACTCGGGGTAGTCGGCGGCCTGCGCGTACTGCGTGTAGTCGAGGTCGTCGGCCGCCTCGCGCGGGCCCGGTATGCGCGCCGGGCCGCCGCCGCGGGGCCGCTCGTACTCTTCGCCGTCTTCGCCGAAGGGGCTCGTCATCGAGGTGTTCCATATCCCGAGGTGCCGTGTCCGGGCGGGACGTTGTCGTCCCGGGGTACGGCATTGGCCGTCGACAGCAGCTGCAGGCCCAACCGCAGCCTGCGCCTGGCCTCGTCCTCGCTGATCTGGAGGTCGGCGGCGGCCTGGCGGTAGTCGCGTCGTTTGAAGTAGGCGAGTTCGAGCGCGGCCCGCAGCGGCGCCGGCATCGAGGTGACGATGAAGTCGGCGCGGGCGGCCGCGTTGGCGCTGCGGACCTTCTGCTCCAGCTCCTCGCGGGAGCCGCGCCCCAGCTCGGCCTGGCGCAGCCGGGCGACCGCCTGGCCCTGGGTGATGCGGGCGACCCAGGAGCGCATGGAGCCCTGCTTGGGGTCGTAGGCGTCCGGGTTCTCCCAGATGTAGCCGAACACCTCGCGGGTGATGCGGTCGGCGGCCTTCTCGTCGCCCAGGACCCGGTGGGCGAGGCTGTGCACGAGGGAGGCGAAGCGGTCGTAGAGCTCGCCGAGGGCGGCGGCCTCACCGCGGGCCAGGCGTTGTTGCATGCGGCGGTCCCAGCGCGGTGGTACGTCCTTCGCCATCGTGCCCCCAGCCGGATTCCCGGATTCGCAGCCGTGTGTCGACGACTCGAATGTAGTCGGCACACAGGGATGTGCGCCCGTTTTGCGAGAACCTCGCCCCAGATGTGCGCCCTGCGTGATAGTGGCGTAGCGCACTGTGAACCGGGAGGCGGGGCATGACACATGGGTACAGGCGTACGCGCCCCGCCGCGCTCCTCGTGCGCTGGTTCGATGCGGCCACCTGCTTGCCCGCTTCGCTTAACGCGCAGGCCACATAGGCCTTACGCTCCGCCTTGTCTTGAACTGAACACCACCGCACACGTGAAGGCGGAACGCCGAATATGGACAGCGCAGAATACGAGCGCAAGATCGCCGCCCGATTCGCCACCTTCGACCAGGACGGGAACGGCTATATCGACCGGGAGGACTTCAGCGCGGCCGCCAAGGCGGTACTGGCCGAATTCGCCGTGGCGGCCCGCTCCGACCGTGGTCAGGCCGTCTTCGCGGGCGCGGAGGCCTTCTGGCAGGGCATGGCCGGGATCGCGGACGTGGACGGGGACCAGCGCGTGTCCCGCGAGGAGTTCATCACCGGTGCGGCGAAGCGGCTGCGCGACAGCCCGCAGCGGTTCGCGGAGATCGCCCGCCCGTTCCTGCGGGCGGTGATCGCGGTGGCGGACGACGGCGACGCCGGCGGCCCGACCCCGGAGGCGACGGCGCGCGTGCTGCGCGTCCTCGGCACCCCGGAGGAACTGGCCGGCCCGGTGGCCGCCGCCCTGGACGCGGACGGCGACGGCCACATCTCGGAGGACGAGATCCTGGCGGCCTTCGCGGGCTACTGCGGCGTGGCGGCCCCGGACGCGTAACGCCGCCGGCGCGGGCCCCCGTACGACGCCCCGGACGGGGGCGTACGAAGCTTCGTACGCCCCCAACCCGTGTCGGTGTGGGGGCTGCGAAGCGTGAAATCGGTCCTGGCTCAGAACCTTCAGAACGTGAGGCCCCGGCGGGCGCGGCTGATGAGCTGCTGTGCCTGGGGGCCGAAGACGGCCGACCCATGCAGGGTGGCCCACACCCGCCGGTACGTGTCGACGGTGTCCGTGTCGTCGAGCCACATCTCCGCGTGCCAGGTCTCCACGATCACCTGACGGTCGTCGTAGATCCAGAATCCACCGGCTGGGGGAAGCTTCAGACACGCGAACAGATCCGGGCATGGAGCACGCCTTCCCACAGGACGATGCGGTAGGTCCGGGTCGAGTCGTACAACCCTTCCTGCCGCCTCGCGCGGGCCCGCACGGCCTCCTCGATGTCGCGTAGCGGATGTGGGACTCCAGGCCGTGCAGCCGGCCGAGCAGTTCATTCGCCGCCTCCGGCTGCTCGGTTCCTGCGGCCCACGCCGCCAGATCTCCGGCCGTGGCGGTCTGGCGGCCGTTCTCCAGCTTGCTGACCTTCGACTGGGTCCAGCCCAGACGCACGGCCAGCTCCGTACCGGTGAGCCGGCCGCCGGGGCAGGTGTCCTCGACTGGCAGTCGGAGGCGGTCCGCGTCCGCGCGCCACAGGTTCCGGATGTCTTCTCCGAGCGCGGCGTTCTTCCGTGAGTGCGACAGGAGGTACTTCTGACCCGTGGTCGGCGGACTGTCGACGATTCGCACGCGGCCTACGGTCGCCCCGCCATCCGTCTTCGCCCGCATGGTCACCGCCCAACCAGTTCCCATGTCCCAGGCCGGAACCTCTCCCCGCAGGAACTCGGCGTACGTCTCGGTGGCTTCGTCGGACGCGTAGCGGCCACGGGTCTCCAGCCGCCAGGCGGTGTGCTCGAAGATCTCGAAGAGCCGGCCGAAGGCGTCCAGACCGATGACGCGTGGCACTCGCGTTGCCTCCTGCGGCCCGAAGTCGACCAGTAGCTCGCGTGGCACGACGATCGCCACCTCTTCGGGAGAAATGTGGCGGAGCTGCGTGACGTCGGCCGGATCCGTGAGAGGTGGACCGTGGACGACGATGTCTCCAGTGCCCAGGTCTTCGTGCACGGCAGGGCAACCGCCCTCACCGCTGCCAGTGCCGTTGAAGCGCAACCTACGTGCCATCGTGAGCCACCGCTCGTGCGGGGGAAAGTGTGCCCCGGCAAGGCTCTACGGGCCTGAGGTGGAATGTCGAGGCGTAGCCGGGCGGCTCGGGCGAATAACAGCGAATATTCCCCACAGTGCTCAACTCTCTCTTTCTGCCGTGCTGTTCAAGCCTGAGCTTCGAGAGGATGGCGGCACAGTGGCACGTCGGCACGAAGCACTGCGGGGTGGCGGGGGAGGCCCCGTGCTCTATCGCCACGCCGAGGAGTGCCCTGGCCACACCACGGCCGTCGGGATCGCCGATGCCCTCAAGGGGTCTACAGGGCCCACCTGATGGGGGCGGTTCGCATGGTGAATCCAGAATCGGCGAGCGGCGCCTCGCGTCATGCGAGGGCCGGCATGCCGCGGAGGGCGCGGCGGGCGATGTCGGCCAGGGTGGCGACCTCGGCGGGGGTGGGCAGGGCCGTACTGGGGGCCGTACGGGGGCCCGCGCAGCTGCGGCAGGGGGTGTCCGGGGTGGGCAGCGGGTCGTGGCAGAAGCCGCATTCGGCGGGTGGCGCGGCGGGCGCGGCGGGGTCCTTGCGGATCCGTGGTGCGGGGAGCTTGCGGCCGAGGCGGTCGGCGAGCAGGGCGCGGGCGGAGTAGACGAAGCGCGGCAGGCCGTCGGTGAGCAAGGAGCGGGCTTCCAGCTCGGACACCCCGTGCGCGAGCCACTGTTCGGCGAGCGGGGCGAGGACGAGGGTCTCGTTGACGCTGAGGGCGAGCCGCGGTTCGTACGTCGCGAGGCGGGCCAGGAGTGAGGCCCCTCGGCCGGAGGCCGCCGTCAGCTTGACGGGTTCGGGGAGGGAGGGTTCTTCCCCCGTAGTTTTTGTCCCCAGGGGGGACGCTCCCGTCTCTCCGTCCTCCCTCTCACCGGTTCCCGGGTCCTGGTCCGGGTCGCTCTCAGGGGTGAGAGCCGGATCGTTTCCCGGCGCGGGGTGCGGGGCCGCCTGGTCCGGGTGCGGCCATGCCTCCGACTGAGGGGTGTCGGAGACGAAGGTCTCCGTGCGGACGTGTCCGGTCTCCGGGTCGCGCACCGTCCGCCGCAGGTAGTACCCGTACCGGACCAGCTCGTCGACGGCCTTGGCCACTCCGCGCCGGCCGACTCCGGGGTGCTTGTCGGCGAGGGTACGGACGTCCTCGCGGGAGCCGTCGGGGAGGGAGAGGAGGTATCCGAGGATGCCCCGGGCGGTGAAGCTGAGGCGCCGGTCCCGGAGGACTTCGTTGCCGAGGACGGTGAAGGCACGCTTGCGCGGGCTAATGTGGATGCGCACGGAAGAGTCGCTTTCTTCGGTGTCGGGCCCCGGGGCGTTGGCGCGCCGCCGGGGTCACCTGTCTGTGTTCAGTTCGTGTTGAGCCGGGACGATAGCGCACCCTTTCCGGCATATACCAGCCGTGGCCAGCGATGTGAACTATGCGTAGCCGCGCCGGAGTTCACCCTGTGAGGGTCTATCCCTTGAGCGCACCCACGGTTCGCGCGCGGTTGCTCAGCTCGCGCACCGCGCGGACGGTCGCATGCGGCTTGAGGCGGAGCGTCATCACCTCGAAGTGTTCGTCCCCCCTGGCCGAGGACAGGCCCTCGTACTCGTCGAGGAACCGGCCCCAGGACTCGCAGGCGGCCTCCACGTGCCCGATCGTGAGCTGCCGCTGGGCCAGCAGGCCGTACGCGTGGAGACGCCCCTGCCTCTCGTGCGCGGGCTGCACCCGGATGGACTCCTTGAGGGTTCGGACGGAGCCCGGGACGTCCTTCGTCTCGTTCAGGACGTGCGCGACGTGGAAGAGGTAGGCGGTCCGGTCGTAGCCCCCGATCGATTCGCGCCGGTCGTCTGCCTGCCCGAGCGCGTCCTCGGCCTCCCTGAGCCGGGCGAATGCCTGCCGCTTGTCTCCGACCATGGCGGCCCCGTGGGCCTGTTGGCCCCGTAGGAACGCCATCAGTCTTGGTCCGGCCACGGGGGCGGCTTCGGCGGCCGAGTCGGCGAGCTCCAGCGCCCGTCGGCCGTAGCCGAGATTGGAGGCCTGGAGACTCATCCCGCGCAGTGTCCGGCAGCAGGTGACGTGGTCCTCCGCCTCGCCGGCCAGCTTGAGGGCACTCACGTAGTAGTCCTGGCCGAGGCGGTGCTGACGTTCGTACATGGCCATCCACCCGGTGAGGTAGACAAAGTCGGAGGCTGCGGCGAGCATGCTGCGCCGTACTGGGGCGGAGGCCTCCGCCTTCAACCACGGACCCACCGTGTTGACGAGGAACGCGGCGGCCATCGGGCGTGCGTGACCTGCGCCGAGCTCGTCGAGGATGTCGGCGATCCGGTCCGTCATCGACCTCACGGCATCCACCTGGCCCTGGCCGACTCGCGTC
Organism: Streptomyces sp. ISL-43; assembly: GCF_018614195.1. Lineage (GTDB taxonomy): Bacteria > Actinomycetota > Actinomycetes > Streptomycetales > Streptomycetaceae > Streptomyces. Next base: position 64,885 of record NZ_JAGGOT010000011.1, on the reverse strand, counting down.
GTAGCCTTCCCTGGCCTGATCGGGTCGGGGCTGTCGGCTCGTGCGAGCTCGGGGAACAGGGGGATGGTGAGCGCTGCGGAGAAGACGCCTGCCGCGATGACGCGGCGGCGGGATGGATCCATGTCGGCCCTTCCGAGGTCTACGAGGTCCCGGACAGTGTCCGCTTCCCCCCTCCCCGACGGTGCCGTGAGACCGGCTTCGGCGTAGGTGACCGGTCGGCCGAGTTTCCGCTCGAAGGCTTCGATGATCAGCCCCCTGACCTGTGCGCGGGGCTGATGGCCTGCGATCCACTGAGATACGGCCGGCTGACCGTACTTGAGCCCGATCCCTGCCTCCGCGCCGAGCCGGTTGATGATCGAGGCGAACTGCTGTCGCGACCATCTGGCCTGTTCAAGCAGCACGGGAAGGCCGGTGTTAGGTGTGCGTGAGTGTTGCGCCATGTGCAGCTCCCGACCGGTGCATGGCTTGCATACTTCTCCGACCGTTCAACGGTACTCGCGGACAGGGGTCGTGGGGTTACCTCTTCATACCCAGTGGTGGCCGAGCGGGAGTTGTCCGCTCGCTGACGACGGTAGGGAGCGGTTGATGACCGACGACGGTGAACGGCACGAATACATGGCTACGGGCGGCGGCGTATGCGGCAGCCTCGGCGAGGCGCTGCTTCAGATGGCCGCGGCGATGGAAGCCGGGATAGAGGAGGCCGCCGAGACGGACATCGTCGAGGTCCTCACCACCGAGCCCGAGACCATGAAGCTTGCCGAGCTGACCTCGCGCCTGGTCACACACTGCAAGTGCCTCGCCGTCGGCCTCGGCGAAATCGCACTGGCGGAGCGCTCCTCGCGCGCGCTCGGCGCACTGCGGGACTGGGAGGACGTAGCGTCCGCCGACCCAGAGCAGGAAACTTGCTACGACGCCACCACCGACCTTGGGTATGCGCGCATGCTGGCCCTGATCGCCCGCAACCTGTTGACCGCGCTACGGGAACACCGGGCAGCCCAGCCCGCGTCAGGGGCCTTCGTCGGCCGTGTGGGCCTGCCTCCGATCACGCCGAGTCAGGCCGGCCGGTGAGCGAGGGGCCTCCGGCCCCGGGCGACGGTGACCCTGCCCGCCCCCTGGAAACCGAGACGCGAGGTCCTCATGCCTGATGCGCAGCAGAAATACTTCGCCCCCCGGCCCCAATCAGTGAAAGACGCCCGCGACTTCGCCGCCTCCATCGTGACGTCCTGGGGCCTGGACGACACCGATATTCGGCTCTGTGTCTCGGAACTCGCGACGAACGCACTCCTCCACGGCAGCGACACCGCTCACGGCTTCCTGGTCCGGCTGGAGGCCGACGATCGCCTCGTGCGGCTTGAGGTCCACGACATCCGTGAGGAGTGCACGCAGCAGCTCAAGTCCGCCCAGCCTGCCGCCACCGACCTCAGGGGCCGGGGCCTGCTGATCGTCGAGACCCTCGCGGCCGACTGGGGGGTCGAGCGCCGCAGGCCCCGGGGCAAGGTCGTCTGGACCCATTTCAAGCCCACGCCCAAGGCCACATGTCAGGCCGCGCCGTGCTGACACGGCCTTCCCGGCCCCTCGCCCCGGATGGCGCCAGGTCGCCCAGGTCTTCCTCGCCCACCCACCCGGCCGACCCAGTTCACCCCGGACGAGCCGCCCGCGTCGTTCACAGCACTAGTCACCCACCTGCTGCCCGAGCGGCCTGCACCATCCGCCCAGCGATGGGAGACCACCATGGACGGCACCATCGTCCGGTACGGCGACTGGTGGGAGGAGGGCGCGTGCGGTGCCGGGGAGCGCGCGGGCTGTGGGCGGAGGTGACGGAGGCCGTCGTAGGGCATGCCCTACGACGGCCTCCGGACTGCGGTGGAGCGAGCTCTCGCGGAGCTAGAAGCCGATCCGGGAGAAGTCGTAGTACCTGTCGAAGCGCGGCACCCAGATGGTGGGCCAGGGCGTACCGCTGATGCCGCAGTCGCCGAACACCACGGGCGAGCGGCGGCCGGTGTCGGTCAGGCACAGCCTGGTTCCCACCTCCTGGATCTCCCAGTGGTCGCCCTTCTCACCGCCCTGGAAGATCCACGTGAAGGTGGCGCAGCCCCAGCCGTTGGCCTGGATGAGGGAAACGCCCTTGTTGACGACGCCGCCCTGCGCGCCGAGACAGAACGCGCCGCCAAAGGTGCCGATCGCGAAGTTGCCGTTGCCCAGGCTGTGGAAGGTGAAGCGTTGGTGCAGCGCCCCCTTGCAGTCGTACCTCTGGATGATGGCACCGGGACTGGTGGACCCGCCACGGATGTCGAGGCACTGCCAGCTGTATCCGGCCCGTATCTCGTAGATGGGCGCGTTGTACGGGGTGGTGCTGTAGCGGATCGTCGGGTTCTCCGCGGCCTGCGCGGACGACGGCAGCAGCATGACGAACATCGCCGCGAGAGCTGCTACGGCCGCACTGCCGAACCGGCGAAATTTTTGCGCCACGTTCTCTCCTGACTGGAAACAACTGACTGAGGACGAGCTTGACGCCGGAGAAGCTAGCGATATCCACTGGGCTTCCGGTACCCACCCTTTCAGGGGGGTGGGCAACTGCTGCTGTTCGAGTGGGCAGGAGTGCGCGCAAGAGCTCACGTGTGTGTCCTCGGTTGTGGTGCCGGAGCACGCCCTGGGTGGGTTGTCGGTGTCGGCCGGTAGGTTCGGGGCGTGGATCGCGGAGGGGCGAGCGGTGCGAGAGGGCACGAAGCGGCGATTACCGCCCCGTGACGAACAGAGCGATCGTCGTGGTCATCGGACCGACAGGACACCCGAAACCGTTCGGGACGTCCGCGGCGCGCAGGAATGGGTCCAAGACTCACTCCTGCTCACGGAGTAGGACCGGTGAGCTCGGGGCTGCAGCGTGCCCAGCGGTTCATGATGCTGGCGACCGGCTTGTACCGGGCCAGCCACCTGATGGCGGGCTTCGTGGCCGTGCTGCGCAAGGCACCGAACGAGGTCGTCCCCTGGGCGGTGTTCGGCGGGGTCCTCGCGTCCAGCGTGTGGCTGTACGGGAACGCGTACGCGCGGGGCTGGTTCGACCGGCGCTGGGTGTGGGCCGACGTACTGGTGACCGGGTGCGCGGTGCCGCTGCTGGTGGGACTGGCGAGCGGCGGGGTGGCGGGCGGCGGCTGGGTGCCCGGGGGAGCCGGAGTGGCCGTGTACGGCTGGCTGTTCCTGCTGGGCGGGTCGGTGAGTGCGGTGGCGGGAGTCGGTCTGGCGCGGGCGCCGGCCGTGGCGGCCGTACTGCTCCTGCTCGGCACCACGCTGGCCGCGTACCTGTGGGTGATAGGGCCGGAGGCGGCTCCCGGATCCGCCCTCGTCGGGCACCTCAACTCGGTGGTCTCCTCGGCCGTGATGGCGAAGGTCTTCTGGTGGTACCTGCACCGCCAGGGCACCCAGTTGGACGAGGCCAACGAGCGGGCGCTGACCGCCGAGGCCGCACGGGCCCGGCAGGCCGAGCGGATCGCGCACCATCGGGCCCTGCACGACACCGTGCTGGCCACGCTGACCACCATCGCCGTCGGCCGGGTGGACGCCAACGCGCCCGGGGTGCGGGAGCGGTGCGCCCGCGAGGCGGCGTACCTCAGGCGGCTGATCCAGCGCGAGGACGACCCGGAGGGCACTGGGGCGGAGGCCGCGGAGGTGGCGGTCGGGACCGTGCTGGAGGAGGCGGTGCACTCGGCCGAGTGCCTGGGCCTGAAGGTCACCGCCCAGTACCACGAACTGCCGTCGGTGCCCCGGCCCGTGGCCATCGCCCTCGCGGCCGCCGTGTCCGAGGCGCTGAACAACGTACGGTGCCACGCCGGGACCGGACAGGCCTTCCTGACGGTCGTCGGGGCGGCCGAGGGCGTGTCCGTCACGGTGGTGGACAGGGGTGTCGGCTTCGATCCGACGGCCCCCGGGAGCGGGAGCGGGAGCGGGACCGGAACCCGGACGGGGACCGGGACGGGGAGGGGGACCGGCCTGCGGCGCTCCATCCACGCCCGGCTGGCCGAGATAGGCGGGCGGTCCGAGGTCGACAGCGCCCCGGGAGAGGGCACCAGCGTGGAGCTGCGGTGGCCGGCGTGATCACCGTGGCCGTGGTCGACGACGACCGGATGCTGCGCGAGGGGCTGCGCTCCTGGCTGACCGGGGCGGAGCGGTTACGGCTGCTGGCCTCGGTGGAGACGGTGGACGCGCTGCTCGCGGTGGGCGGCCGGCCCCCTGACGTGGTGCTGCTCGACCTGGTGCTGCGCGACGGCTCCGTCCCCGAGGAGAACGTCCGGCGGGTGTGCGCGGCGGGCAGCCGGGTCGTGGTCATCAGTACGGTCGCGGACCGGGCCCGGATCGTCGGGACGGTGGCGGCCGGAGCGGACGGCTACCTCACCAAGGACCACTCGCTGGAGACGCTGGTGGGGGCCGTGGAGGCGGTGGCCGGGGGCGGTACGGCGCACTCCGCCGAGCTGGCCTTCGCCTGGGCGCACGACACCGGCCCGGCCCGGCCGCGGCTGGCGCCGCGGGAGCTCCAGGTTCTGCTCGACTACGCCTCCGGGCTCACGCTGAAGGCCACCGCGCGACGGGCGGGTGTCAGCCCGAACACCGCCAAGTACTACCTGGACCGGGTCAAGGAGAAGTACCAGCGGGCGGGCCGTCCGACGTACACGAAGATCGACATGGCGCTGCGGGTGAGGGAGGACGGGCTCGATCCGCACGCCGTGGACCCGTAGGGCTCCGGGGGTGAACTACGCGTAGCGCTCGCGGAGTTTGTACTTCAGGACCTTGCGCAGGGCGTCGTTGCGGGGGAGGTCGTCCACCAACTCCAGTTGTTCCGGGAGCTTGTGGGTGGACAGGCCCTGCGCGCGCAGGTACGCCGTCACCTCGGGCAGGGTCAGGGGGTCCGCGCCCGGGGGCTGTTCGACGACCGCGCAGACGCGTTCGCCGCGCTCGGGGTCGGGGAGGCCGATGACCGCCACGTCGGCCACCGCCGGGAGCCGGTGGAGCAGGTCCTCGATCTCCTTCGCCGAGATGTTCTCGCCCTTGCGGATGATGACGTCCTTGCTGCGGCCCGTCAGGACGAGGTAGCCGTCCGGGGTGAGGTGGCCGAGGTCGCCCGTGACCAGGTAGCCGTCGGCGTCGAAGACCCCCGTGGTCTCGTCCCGGTTCAGGTAGCCCTGGCAGACCGCCTCGCCGCGCAGGCGGACCTCCCCGTCCGTGTTCGGGGGAAGGGCCACCCCTTCCGGCGTCGTGATGCGGATCGACATGCCGGCCGGGGGGCGGCCCTCGGTGGTGGCCAGGTTCTGCGCCGTGTCGTCCGGGGCGCCCATCGTGATCATCGGGACCTCGGTCATGCCGTAGCCGTGGGTGAGCTGGCAGCCCAGCTCGCGGACGACCGCGTGGTAGATCTCCGGGGGCTTGGGGGCGCCGCCGCCCGCCAGCAGGCGCAGGGTCGGGATGAGCTTGGTGCCCGGGTCCTTGCGCTGCTCCGTGAGGAACATCGAGTAGAAGGCCGTGGAGCCGCCGGCCACCGTGACCCCGTGCCGGCGGTAGCCGTCCAGGGCGTCGGGCATCGCGAACTTCTCGAAGAGGACGGCGGGGAACCCGTAGAGGAGCAGCATCACCGTGTAGTCGGGTCCGGCGATGTGGGCGAAGGGGAAGGCCATCGAGCCGACGTCGGCCGGTGAGAGGTGCAGGGCGTGGGCGAGGCAGGAGCCGCCCGCGATGAGGGAGCGGTCCGTGTGCAGGACGCCCTTGGGGTCCGAGGTGGTGCCCGAGGTCCAGTAGATCCACCGGACCGAGCCGCCCTCCGCCGGGGGCGGGGGGAGTACGGCCGGGTCCCCGGCGGGGAGGGACGCGTAGGCGTCGAAGACGCCGCGGGCGCCGAGGCGCCGTGCCATCGCGGTGTGGTCGAAGCCGCGCCAGACGCCGGGGACGGCGAAGAACTCCGCTTTGGACTCGCGCAGGGCGAAGCCGACCTCGCGGTCCCGGTAGAAGGGGATGACGGGGGTCTGGACGGCGCCGATGCGGGCGAGGGCGATCGAGAGCAGGACGGTCTCGATGCGGGTGGGGAGCTGCCAGGCGACCACCGTGCCGGGGCGCACGCCCATGTCGTACAGGCCCGCCGCGACCTCTTCGGAGCGGTCCCGCAGCTCTCCGAAGGTCAGCCGGCGGTCGTCGGCGGGGTCGTCGGCCGCCTCGATGAGGACGGTGGCGTCCGGGGTCATGGCGGCCCGGCGGGTGATCAGGTCCCACAGGGTCCGGGACCGGCTGAGTTCGACTGCGGTGCTGTCCGTCATCCCGGACCGACCTCCCCTGGCGACGATACCTGACGGATAGTCAGATCAAGCGCAGAGCGTAGAGCGCGGACGCTTGTCGGTCCAGGGGTGGCGGAGCTAGCTTGGTTCCAGATTTCTGACGCACCATCAGATTCAACGATCCGTCAGATTCGGCGAATCATTCGGCATGCGGCGAGGGGACACCATGGAACTGCCTCGGATCATCAGCGTCGACGACCACGTCATCGAGCCCGCCCACCTTTTCGACGTCTGGCTGCCGGCCAAGTACCGCGACCGCGGACCCAAGGCACTCACGGCCGGCATCGGCGAACTCGCCTACACCGGCGGCAAGTACGTGATCACCATGGACCCCGACGGCCCGCCCACCGACTGGTGGATCTACGAGGACCTGAAGTTCCCGTACAAGCGCAACATCGCCGCCGTCGGCTTCGACCGGGACGAGATGACCCTGGAGGGCATCACCCGCGAGGAGATGCGGCGCGGCTGCTGGGACCCGAAGGCGCGCCTGCTCGACATGGACCTCAACCACGTCGAGGCCTCCCTGTGCTTCCCGACCTTCCCGCGCTTCTGCGGGCAGACCTTCGCCGAGGCGCACGACAAGGAGGTCGCCCTGGCCTGCGTGCGCGCCTACAACGACTGGATGGTCGAGGAGTGGTGCGGCGACAGCGGCGGCCGGCTCATCCCGCTGTGCATCATCCCGCTCTGGGACATCGACCTGGCTGTCGCGGAGATCCGCCGCAACGCCGCGCGCGGGGTGCGGGCGGTGACCTTCTCCGAGATCCCGACCTACCTCGGACTGCCGTCCATCCACTCCGGGTACTGGGACCCCTTCTTCGCCGTCTGCCAGGAGACCGGCACCGTCGTCAACATGCACATCGGCTCCAGCTCGCAGATGCCCGCGGCCTCCCCCGACGCGCCGCCCGCCGTGCAGGCCTCGCTCAGCTTCAACAACGCCATGGCCTCGATGATGGACTTCCTCTTCAGCGGCGTCCTGGTGAAGTTCCCGACGCTGAAACTGGCCTACAGCGAGGGCCAGATGGGCTGGATCCCGTACGCGCTGGAACGCGCCGACGACGTGTGGCAGGAGCACCGCGCCTGGGGCGGGGTCAAGGACCTGATCCCCGAGCCGCCGTCCACGTACTACTACCGGCAGATGTTCTGCTGCTTCTTCCGCGACAAGCACGGCATCGCCTCGCTCGACGTCGTCGGACGCGACAACGCCACCTTCGAGACCGACTACCCGCACGTCGACTCGACCTTCCCGCACACCAAGGAGGTCGCCCTCGACCACGTCAAGGGACTGGACGAGGAGACCGTCTACAAGCTGATGCGCGGCAACGCCATCCGCATGCTCGGCCTCGATTTCGACAAGGACCGGCGGACGGGGCGGTAGACGCGGTGGACCTCACCTACACCGAGGAGGAGCAGGAGTTCCGGGCCCGGCTGCGCGCCTGGCTCGCCGAGGTGCTCCCCCAGCTGCCGCCCAAGCCCTCGCCCGACGACTGGCCCGGCCGGCGCGCCTACGACGCCGGCTGGCAGCGCAGGCTCTACGACGCCGGGTACGCCGGGCTGCACTGGCCGGCCGACGCGGGCGGCCGCGGGGCCACCCCCACGCAGCACCTGATCTACCTGGAGGAGACCGAGCGCGCGGGAGCCCCGTACGTCGGCGCGAACTTCGTCGGGCTGCTGCACGCCGGCCCGACGATCGCCGCCGAGGGCACCGCCGAGCAGCGGGCGCGCTGGCTGCCGCCCGTACTGCGCGGCGACGAGGTGTGGTGCCAGGGCTTCAGCGAGCCGGACGCCGGCTCCGACCTGGCCTCCCTGCGCACCCGCGCCGTCCGCGACGGCGACGAGTACGTGATCACCGGCTCGAAGATCTGGACCTCGCACGCGGAGGTCGCCGACTGGTGCGAGCTGCTGGTGCGCACGGAGCCCGTCAGCGAGGCGGTCCCCAAACACCGGGGGATCTCCTGGCTGGCCATGCCGATGGACGCGCCGGGGGTGACGGTCCGGCCGCTGCGCACGCTCGCCGGGTCCACGGAGTTCGCGGAGATGTTCCTCGACGAGGTACGGGTCCCGGTCGCCAACCGGGTCGGCGCGGAGAACGACGGCTGGCGGGTCACGATGGTGACCCTGTCCTTCGAGCGCGGCACCGCCTTCGTGGGCGAGGTCGTCGCCTGCCGGCGCACCCTGGGCGAGCTGGCGCGCACGGCCAAGGCGAACGGCCGCTGGGACGACCCGGTCCTGCGCCGGCGCCTGGGCCGGCTGTACGGGGAGTTCGGCGCCCTGTGGCGGCTGACGCAGTGGAACGTCAGCGAGTCCGAGCGCTCGGGCGGGGTCCCGGGCATCGGCGGCAGCGTGTTCAAGCTGGCGTACTCGCACGCGCGCCAGGAGCTGTACGACACCGCCGCCGAGGTCCTGGGGGCGCAGTGCCTCTCCCTGGAGGAGGAGTGGACCCTGGACCGGCTCTCGTCGCTCTCGTACACGATCGCGGCGGGCACCTCGCAGATCCAGCAGAACATCGTCGCCGAGCGGATCCTCGGCCTTCCGAAGGGCAGGTGAGCGTTCCGTGGACTTCCACCCGACGCAGGACCAGCGGGACCTGCGGGCAGGCGTACGGGACCTCCTGGAGGGGCGGTACGGGCGCGAGGAGCTGCGGGCCTCGGTGGACTGGGCGGCGCGGACGGGCCGCTCCGTGGACCGGGAGCTGTGGCGTGAGCTCGGCGCGGCCGGGTTCTTCGCGCTGCGGCTCCCGGAGAAGGAGGGCGGGGTCGGGCTCGGCCTGCCCGAGGCTGTCCTCGTCTTCGAGGAGGCCGGGCGGGCGCTCCTGCCGGGGCCGCTGGTCGCCACCCACCTGGCCGCCGGGGTCCTCGCGGGCGCCGCGGAGGGCGAGGCGGTGGTGACGGCCTTCGACCTGGACGGGCCGCTGGTGCCCCACCTCGGCGAGTCGGACGCGGTGCTCGGGCTCCCCGGGGTCCCGGCGGGCGAGCCGGTCCGTTCGGCGGACCCGCTGACACCGCTGGCGCGGGTCCGCGCACAGGGGGACGCGGATGAGGGGTACGCCCAGTGCGCCGCCCACCGCGACGAGGGGGCGCTGCTGACGGCGGCGCTCCAGCTCGGCAGCGCGCTGCGCACGGTGGAGCTGGCGGTGCGGTACGCGGGCGAGCGCGAGCAGTTCGGGCAGCCGATCGGGGGGTTCCAGGCGGTCAAGCACCTGTGCGCGCAGATGCTCGTGCGGGCGGAGGTGGCCCGTACGGCGGTCTACGCGGCCGCGGTGACGGGCGACCCGGGGGAGGTGGCCGGAGCCAAGCTGCTGGCCGACGAGGCGGCCGTGCGCAACGCGCGGGACTGCCTGCAGGTGCACGGCGGGATGGGCTTCACCTGGGAGGCGGACGTACACCTGCACCTGAAGCGGGCGTGGGTGCGGGCGGAGCAGTGGCGCACGGCGGCGGGGGCCCAGGAGGTGCTGGCGGCGGAGCTGCTGTCGGAGGCGCTGTCGTCGGAGGTGCCGTAGTCGGAGGTGCCGTAGTCCGGGGTGCTGTCGTCCGAGGTGGCGGCGTCTGAGGTGGCGGCGTCCGGGGCGGGGCAGCTCGACCGCCCCCTCGCTCGCAGTGACCGAGGGGCACGGGAGGGACGGCGCGGGACGCGTGTCCGATTACAGAGAGTTGATATCGGTTTGTGTCCTTCGCCCGACTCATTGCGGCCCGGTGACGGGGGGCCGCTCCGGTACGCTCCCGGGAATGCGAGCGGTTGAGCGGCGCGAGCGCCGCACAGTATGCACCACGCCTACTCCTTCACGCTGGAATATGCCCGAAGCGCTTGTTGTCGTGACTGTATGTCAACCATGCTGCTCCTCAAGGGGGTCACGCTCGGTGACCCCGTCCTGTCGCGAGGCGAAGTGTCCGCCGGTTCGGATGGTGTGAGCGGTGCAGGGGCTTCAGGTGCAGCTGGAGGTAGGACCGGATCCCGCCGAGGTCGGGCGGGCCCGGCGGTGGGCCCGCTCGCGGCTGGCGGGGTCCGGCATAGGGGATGACGAGCCGCTCGCCGAGACGCTGATCCTGCTGATCTCCGAGCTGGTCACCAACGCCGTCGTGCACACCGGCTGTCCGGCCGTGCTGCGCATGCTGTTCGGGGAGCCGGGGGTCCGGGTCGAGGTCGCCGACGCGAGCGACCGGGCTCCGGCCCGGCGGCGGGCCGCCGGGGACGATACGGGCGGGCGCGGCCTGGAGCTGGTGGACGGGCTGGCGGACCGGTGGGGCTGGCAGCCCGAGGGCGCGGGGAAACGGATCTGGTGCGAGGTGGACCGCGCGGAGAAGGCGGCGTCGGGCCTGGCGGCGGACGGAGTCACGGACGGGCCGGAAAACCATGACCCGATCCATAACCCGAGCCGGGAACCGCACGTGTACCTCTAACGAGGTGTTGACGGTTCGTCAACTAGTGATCACCCTTGTCCTAGCGATTCGTCGCGAGGGGACGCCAAGGGTCCTGCCTTGACGAGTGCGGGTCGCGGGGTGGCGGCTGCCGTGCCGCGCTCGGGGCGTGCATGCGCGCACGCCGCCACCCGCAGAACCGGAGGTCCCGAGGCGCCGCAGACTGTGCCTGCGGAGCAGCCCTGGGCGTGCAGGGCTGTGACCTGGGACTTCTCGACGGCAGCCTCGGTCGGCCGGGCCGGGAAGACGAGTGCGCGCTCTGTCGACTCGGCGAGTCTCCCCGTAGCCGCTTACCGTCGAGGTATGAGCGGGATTGTCGTGGTGTACGAGATGTCGGGTGACGACGAACGGTCCGTCCTGCGTGTGCACGCGGCGCCTGCCGCCCCGGGAATGACCACGGTCCCGGGCCCGAGGACCTTCTGCGGCAAGGACACCTTCGCCATGGAAGCGGCCTCGTGGACGCCGTCCGCAGACCCCGGTTCCCCGTGGTGCGCCCCGGAGGACGAGAGCCGGCGATGCCCCGCCTGCGATGACGCGGTCGGCAGCGGCTGAGCACCACCCCTGAACCAGCTGCTTGCCGGAGATGGCGACGGAGGGGCGGGCGTCACGGAAAAGAGGATCGTGATGAGCAATGAGGTCCTGAGGATCGACAGCCTTCTCTGCGAACGGTCCAGCGTGGATACCGGCGATGAAGTGTTGTTGCGCGTCGACGGAGATCGGGTCTGGCCGGGCGTCGGTGAACGCACGTACGTATTGAAGAGCGGGCAGGAGATCGGGTTGTTGAAGGACGTCCTGTTCCACACGTACGCACACGTGGTCGTCACCCTCTACGACCAGGACGATCTCAGCGCCGACGACGATCTCGGCAGCGTCAGCATCCCCGCCGTCGAGGCGGGCACGGGGCAGCACACCCGGGACATCCTCGGCCCCGATTCGCACTACAAGCTGACCTACCGGGTCGGGAAGATCCAGTTCTGAGGTTCGCGGGTGCGCGGCCGTCCTGGGGGCGGGTCGCTCAGAGGATGGCCACCGGGGCCACCGGGGCCACCGGGGTCTGCGGGGCGCAGCCCTGCCCGCTACTGCCCCAGGAAGGTCTTTCGCCATTCCAGCGGCGACATGGTCAGCGCGGCCTCCGCGAGGGCCTGCGCCGACGCGGTCTTGAGGCTGTTCAAGGACGTGTCGATCCAGTCCTGTACGAGGGTGTAGCCCTGGGCTCGGTACTCCACCGCCTGTACCAGGCACTCCAGCTTGTCCGCGTCCTTCGCCACGATCGCCTCGGGGGTGTCGCCGCTCTCGTACTCGCCCACCACCCGCTTCACCCCGGCCCTGACCGCCGGGTGTGCGGCGGAGACCTGGTCGGCCGTGACGGTCTCGTTCGTGGCCGCGTCGATGTAGCGGCGGCCGATGTGCGGGATGTCCCCGATCCGGGTCTCCTGTGTGTCGTGGAACAGGCACATCAAGGCGACCTTGGCGGGGTCCACCCCCTCCATCATGGCCAGGACGGCGCCGACGATTCCGACGCGGAACGAGTGCTCGGCGATGCTCTCCGGGTTGTTGTTCCCGGTGAACCACCAGCCGGTTCGCTTCGCGTTCTTGAGCACACCCATCTCGAAGAGGAACCCGGCCGTTCCCTGCGCGTTCGCCGTCTCGTCTGCCATGTGGTGACCTCCGGTCTGTCAGGTTCGATCACGAAGAAGGTAATGCACGCTGGCGAGTTCGCGGCGGGATCTTTCGGAGATGCCGCCGCCGTCCAGCAGGCGCTCGGTACGCTCCACCAGGTCCCGGACGAGAAGGCCCGACGCCTGTGGCAGCCATGGGTGGGCCGTCATCAGGGCCCACATGGTGTGGGCGTACAGGTCGACGTACCCAGGGGCGTGGTGCAGGCCGTAGGTCAGCCCGCGCAGCAGCGTGACGGGGTCCCATCCGGTCAGCCGCCGGTCCCGCATGAACCGGTCATCGGACTGCGGCAGAGGGGTCCCACCCAACCAGTACGCCCAGTAATTCAGGTTGGCGGCCTCGCCCGTGTCGTCGTCAACCATCGCCCGCTCGATGAAGTCCAGCAACGGCACGGGGTCGCCGAGCCGTGCGAGGGCAGTAGCCGTCGAACGCGCCTCGGCCCATTGTGGTGTCCACCCCCGCCGGGCGAGCAGGCCCCGCCGGGTGTGCAGGGCTTGCGCCGTCCACGCCACGGCTTCCGGGTTCTTGTCGTACGAGGTCAGATACAGCGCCTGCCGGTGCAGGAGCACACCCTGAGTGTCGTTCCGAGGTGCCGCTTCCGCCGTGGTCCGCAGCTGTTCGAAGAACATCGCGCGGTCCTGTGCAGGCAGGAGCGGAGACGCTGCTGCTGGGCCCCTCCTGCGCGGGGAGGGGAACCCGGCAAGGGACGGCGGCCGAGTCCCCGTAAGTGCCCAGGCAAGCATGTGGGCGGTGTCCCGGGTGTGCACCCACTCGGCCAGTGGGTGCACACCTTCGGTACAGGTGAGGGTGGCACCGATGATCCGGTCCGCGTCCATCGCAGCGTCGAGTAGGGCGACGATCGCCGCGTCCGCGCCGAGGCTGGCCAACCGCCGCCGCAGACCGAGCAGATCCACCGCCTTCATGTTCGCGACCGGACGCCGACCCGACTCCCAGCCCTGCACCGTGGCCAGGTCCACCCCGAGCGCCTCGGCCATCGCCACCTGCGTATGCGGGACCGACTCCCGTGCCGTACGCAGCACAAACCCTGTGATCGTGCCGGTGGTTGGTCGCGTAGTCATTGAGCGCTCCCCGGTGCGGCCTCTTACGTAACCCGTACCCGCAGTCAGTCCTACCGCACTCAGCGCGACCGTAGGTTCGTCACACGGAATCAACCGACCCGTACGTGGGACCAGTGTTGACGTCACTCCCCCGTACCAGCTGGCCGCAGCCGCCCCAGGTCCCCTGCGGCCAGCTGCTCCCTTCAGCCCTAGGAGTTCGCCATGACCGAGCCACTGCCTTGCCGCCGTCCGCTGGCCCGTCAGCTCCAGGACCAGCCCGCGTATGGCAGCTTGAGCCCGCGCCTGCGGGAGGTCGCCGAAGAGGGGTGGGAGAAGTTCCTGGAGGGACTGGACGACGGCGCCCGGCAGCCTGACCGGTGAGCCCGCTAGGCGGATGGCACCAGCGGCTGGCGGTCCTTGTCTACGTCGGACTCGTCAGCGCGCTGGTCGTCACGCTCGCCCTGGCCGGCGCGTCCAGCTGATCCCCCACGGGCTCCCCGCCCCCGGACGTGCAGAACCACTCCGGCGGCGGGGTTTCCACGGCTGCGCTCTAGCCCCAATCGAACCGAACGAGAGGCGCACGACATGCTGTTAACCATCCCGCCCGCCGTCCGTACGGACTGGACCGCGCTGCACAATTTCGTTGCTCTGCGGGGACAGTTCCGCGTCTCCCTCACCCCCAAATGCAACGTGGCCTGCTGGTTCTGCCACAACGAGGCCGACGTCCCCCCGCCCCTCACCCGCCGCGACCGGACCCAGCAGCCGCGTACCCGCCACTACGGGGCCGCCGAGTTCCTGACCGTCATCAACGCGGTGATGGACTCTGGGATGAAGCGCGTGTTCTTCACCGGCGGTGAGCCACTGACCTCACCTCTCACCCGTAGTGTCCTGACCGGACTGCGGCCGAGCGGCCCCGACGGCTCGTACACGCTGATCACCAACGGCACCCGGGTCCGCACCCATCAGGAGTGGTTGTCGAAGACCCCACTCGACACCGTGAAGGTGTCGCTGCACTACTTCTCCGACGAGTCGTTCAAGGCCATCGCCGGCACCCGAATCGGCATCGAGTGCGTCCTGGACGGCATCGAGGCGGCCCGCGAGATTTTCGACAACGTCGAGTTGAACTGTCTCCTCCAAAAGGAGAACGCGCACGAGATCCGCGACATCCTTACCTTCGCGCTCGACCGCCGCATGCCCGTCCAGTTCATCGAGCTGGTGAGCACCGACTTCAACGAAGCCCGCGCCGCGTCCGCCGTCCCCGCCGACGACATCATCAACCACCTGCGGACCCTGACCAGCGACGAGCGGACCGAGATCGCCGGAGTCGGCCAGGGCCGCCGCATCTTCCGCGTGGATGGGGTGGAGATCGACGTCATCCACCGCGACCTCGGCCGCCACCACGTCGGCCAGTGCGGCACATGCCCCGTCCGCCCGAAGTGCGTCGAAGGGTTCTGGGCCCTGCGCGCCGACCACGCCGGCGGCCTACAGCCCTGCCTCCTGCGCGACGACCTCCGCCTGGACATCAAGCACCTCCTGGACGACCCGGCCCGCCTCGCCGAGGCCGTTGCCGGACACGTCACGGCCTTCACCGAGGGGATCTTGTGAACCGCGCTGTGATCCTGCCTGCCGCCTTCCAGCCCATCCCGTACGACGAGCACCACGACAACCCGTTCGGCGTCCTCGAAGGCGTCTCCGGCATCGGGAAATCCACCCTGGCCGCGCTCCTCGCCCACCGCATCAACGGCACCAGCCTGCACACTCTCGCCCCGCCTCACTCCGGCTGGTCGGACGAGGCCCATCGCATGAGCCCGCTGCCCAACCTGGCGTTCTACCTCTCCGGACTCCTGCACGTATCCGACCGCGTCCGCCGAGCCCTGGCCCTCGGCCCCGTCATCGCCGACCGGTACGCACCCTCGGTGACCGCTTGCCAGGCCGCCATCCACGGCGTCGACACGGCGGACGTGGACCGGCTCCTTGCCCCGTTCCGCTCCTACCTCGCAGTTCCCACCCACACCTTCTACCTGCGGTGCTCGGAGGCCACCTTGCGCGAACGGATGGCCGTCAAGAACGACACCAAGCAGGACGACACCGGCCTGTTCGGCGTCCCGGGCCGCCTCAAGCAGCTCATGACGAACTTCGAGAGGGAAGCCGCGAACGACCCCACCGCGATCGTCCTCGACACCGACGGGCTGACTCCCTACGACCTCGCCGACACCATCGCCGCCCACCTGGAGAACTCGCGTGCCTAATCCCATCGACACCGACGCGGTCATCCGCGACGGCGGCGCCACTGGACACTTTCCCCACGAGATCCACACAGGCGTCGCCTGGTGGATGGCTGCCTGCTACGTCGTTACCGCCCGAGCCGACCGGCTCGTGGTCGCTTACGACGGGCAGTCGGCCACCGCCGAGCTCTTCGACCGCATGTGTCTGGGCGCCATCAATGCCCAGCACTACGCCTGTCTGGTCCTCGACCGGGGCGTGGCCGACCGGGACGACCTCTTGGCCGCGATGAAGGAGCTGGGTTGCGTCCCCGGCATGTACGCCGCCACCCGCAACGGCACCGCCACGCTCACCCTCTACGACGGTGATGGAGCGCCCCTGACCGATCGCACAGGCCTCCACCTCATCCGCCGCATGATCGCCGAGGATCGCGTCCCGATCCCCGTCAACACCGGATCCAAAGGACGCATCCGGCGCTATGAGGAGGCGACCCGGTGATCAATGCCGCAGACATCATCGACTCGGGCACCAGCATCCTCTTCGTCACCCTCGACTCCCTCCGGTATGACGTCGCCCGTGCCACCACCCATGCCGGAGGAACCCCGTACCTCGCCAAGCTGCTCCCCGGCGGCCAGTGGGAGGAACGCCGTACCCCGGGCACCTTCACCCTCCCCGCGCACATGGCGTTCTTCTCAGGCTTCCTCCCCAAGACTCCGCAGCCCAAGCAGCCCCCGCGCCTGTGGGAATGCCGCCCGCCGGCCTTCAAGGAAGTCGACCCCGGCACCTTCGTGTTCGACGCCCCCAACCTCCTCACCGGGCTTGTCCAACATGGGTACCGCACCGTGTGCGTCGGCGGCGTCACCTACTTCTCCCGTGAGACCCCGCTGGGCTCCGTCCTCCCGGACCTGTTCGAAGAGGACCACTGGCGCCCGGAGTTCTGTTCCCCTGAACCTGACTCCGCCCGCCACCAGGTAGATGCAGCCCTCAGCCTCGCCCAGAAGTACGAGGACCGACCGCTGTTCCTTTTCGTCAACGTCTCCGCCACCCACGTCCCCCATGGCCACTACCTCGGCGACAGCGTGGACAGCTGGGCCTCCCAGAGCGCGGCCCTCGCCTACGTGGACGGACACCTCGGCCGACTGATCACCGGCCTCACCCACACGAAACGCTGGCTCGTGATCGTCTGCGCCGACCACGGCGACGCCTTCGGCGAAGACGGTTACCACGGACGCGGCATCGCCCACCCGACGGTGATGAATGTGCCGTTCGCCGCCATGCACCTCTAGCGGCTCACTACGCTCACAGCATGGACGCACACCCCGAAGAAATGCGCTCCGCCGCTGTGGTGGTCGCCCGCGACGGGAACGGCCTGGTCGCGCTGCTCACCTCCCGCTTCCCCCGCCACGGCGGCGACTTCCTGTTCCTGCCCGGCGGACGCATGGAGCCGGGCGAAGACCCCGAGACGTGCGCCTGCCGTGAGCTGCGCGAGGAGGCCGGGGTCACCGCCACCTCCTGGCGCCCGCTCGGTGCGTACGCCATCACCCTAGGGGCCACCGCCCGCGTCCACCTCTACCTCGCCGAAGGGCTGAGCCTCGGTCCGCAGGAGTTGGAGCCCTCCGAAGCCGACTTCAAACTCACGTGGTGGCCGATGGCCGACGCCATCAGCGCGGCCACTGAAGGCCGCTTCCTCCTCCAAGGCGGCCCTCTCGCGCTCCTCCTCGCCGACCGGACGGCACAGGCCTGACGCTCCATCCGGTTGCCGAGCCGGATGCACTCGATGTCCGGCGTGCGGTAGTGGGTCGGGAGTCGGCGGCGGAGCGCGATCGCCGGATGCGCGATCAGGAGTGGCGACCCGTACGTCGTTGCCCCGCCCAGCGCCATCTGGAGCGGGACGTACGCATGTCCTCAGGGCGTGCGCGGGTGCGCCCGGCCCGGCCCGTCAGAGGATGGCGACCGGGGCCACCGGGGTGCCCACGGCGCCGACGAAGGGCTCGGGCATGGCGGAGAGCAGGAAGGCGTAGCGGCTTTCTTCTGCACAGGCTGTGGACAACTTTTCGAGGTTCCAGTTCTGGCCCTGGTGCATGCCCATCTCGACCAGGTCCAGCGCGTGCACGGGCAGCCACAGGTCCTCGATCTCCGGCGGGAAGATCTCGAAGGTCAGGGTGTCGTTGGCGACGGCCGCCACGTCCCGTGCGTGGAACCACTCGGGGGTGCGGACGGACAGGCCGGGCGAGGGGAAGCCGTAGCCGTGCTTGTCGCCCGCCAGGTAGACCTGGACCTGTCCGGTGCGGACCAGCACGATATCGCCGGCGCGGACGGTGACGCCCCCGAACTCCTCCGCCTCCTCCAGGTCCTCGGGGGTCACCGCGTGGCCCCCGGGGAGCCGGTCCAGGCCCTTGGCGCGGGCCACGTCCAGCAGGACGCCGCGCGAGACGATGTGCCCGGCCTTGTCGATTCCGCTGAACTCGGCGCGGCCGTGCGCCGTGATGGTGCCGGCCGGGCGGCCGTTGTAGATCTTCCCCGAGTGCGAGACGTGCGTGAGCGCGTCCCAGTGGGTCCCGGCCTGGAGTCCGAAGGTCACCGCGTCGTCGCTGCAGGCCACCGTGCCGGGGCCGAAGATCTCCTGGTTGATCTGCACCATCGTGTGCAGGGGGTTGATCCGGCCGGGGATCATGCCGGCCTGCACCCCGTCCTCCTTGAGCGGCAGCGCGAGCGGGATCCGGCGGCCGGTGTGGATCTCGGCCGCGGCAGCCCGTACGACCTCGTCGGTGACGAGGTTCAGGGTGCCGATCTCGTCGCCGGCGCCCCAGCGGCCCCAGTTGTTGACGCGCTTGGCGATGTTGTGGAACTCGGCGGGCATGCCCATGGATCTCATCAGCTCCTCGTAGCGAAACGAACTGCGGAAACGAACTGCGAAAACGAACTGGGGCTTGTGCTGGCGCATCTGACTGCCCATAGAATCTAACGGTCCGTCAGAAACAGCGGGAAGGGGCCGGGCATGGGGAACTTCTTGGCAGGCAAAGTCGTCGCCGTCACGGGCGCGGGCCGGGGCATCGGCCGGGCCGTGGCACTCGCCGCGGCCGCCGAGGGCGCCAAGGTCGTCGTCAACGACTACGGCGTCGGCATCGAGGGCGGGGAACCGACCAGCGAGATCGCCGAATCGGTCGTGAAGGAGATCATCGCGGCGGGCGGCGAAGCCGTCGCCGTCGCCGACGACATCTCCACCATGGCGGGCGGCCAGCGCATCGTCGACACCGCGCTCGCCCAGTACGGACGCATCGACGGAGTCGTGTGCGTCGCCGGCATCCTGCGCGAGCGGATGCTGTTCAACATGTCCGAGGAGGAGTGGGACCCGGTGGTCGCCACCCACCTCAAGGGCACCTTCACCGTCTTCCGCGCCGCCTCCGCCGTCATGCGCCGGCAGGGCACGGGCACCCTGATCGGCTTCACCAGCGGCAACCACCAGGGCTCGGTCGCCCAGGCCAACTACAGCGCGGCCAAGGGCGGGATCATCTCCCTCGTCCGCTCCGCCGCGCTGGGCCTGGCCAAGTACGGGGTCACGTCCAACGCCGTCGCGCCCGTCGCGCGGACCCGGATGTCGGCCAACGTGCCCATGGAGCTCAAGGAGATCGGCGAGCCCGAGGACGTGGCGGCGCTCGTCACCTACCTGCTCTCCGACAAGGCCGTCGCCGTCGGCGGCGAGAAGATCACCGGGCAGGTCTACACGATCGCCGGCCCGAAGATCGCCGTCTGGGCGCAGCCGCGCGAATTGCGCGCCGGCTACGCCGAGGGCTCCTGGACCCCCGAGAAGATCGCCGACTTCCTGCCCGGAACGGTCGGCACCGACCCGATGCCGATGCTCGCGCAGCTGGAAGCCATGGCCAAGGCGGCGGCCGCCAAGGACCGCCCCAACCAGTAAGACCACGCGAGCCCGGCCTGATCGGCCGGACAGGATCCAAGGGGGCACCGACCATGGACTTCGGCTTCGGCGAGGAGGACGAGGAACTGCGCGGCCGCGCCCGGGCGTGGCTGGCGGAGCACCTCGCGGGACCGTACGAGGAGGCCGTCGGCCTCGGCGGGCCGGGCAGTGAGCACGAGGGGGTCGAGCTCCGCCGCGCCTGGGAGCACGAGTTGGGGCGCGGCGGCTGGATCGGCCAGGGCTGGGACACCCCGGACGGGGCGTACGGAAACCGGCGGCTCTCCCTCACCGGGCAGGTGGTGTGGGCCGAGGAGTACGCGGCGGCGCGCGCCCCCGCCCGGGTCGGCCACATCGGCGAGAACCTCCTCGCGCCGACGCTGATCGCCTACGGCTCCCCGGAGCAGCAGGCACGCTTCCTCCCCGGGATCGCCCTCGGCGAGGAGCTGTGGTGCCAGGGGTACTCCGAACCGGGCGCCGGCTCCGACCTCGCGGGAATCCGTACGACCGCCGTACGGGACCCGGGTGACGGCCTGCACCGCGTCACCGGGCAGAAGATCTGGACCTCCCTCGCCCAGGACGCCGACTGGTGCTTCGTCCTGGCCCGCACGGAACCCGGGTCCAAACGGCACCGGGGGCTGTCCTTCCTCCTCGTACGGATGGACCAGCCGGGACGGGTCGACGTACGGCCCATCCGGCAGATGTCGGGGACCTCCGAGTTCAACGAGGTCTTCTTCGACGGGGCCGTCGCCGCCGAGGTCGTCGGCGGGGAGGGCAACGGCTGGTCCGTGGCCATGGGACTGCTCGCCCTGGAACGGGGGGTCTCCACCCTCGTCCAGCAGATCGGCTTCGCCGCGGAGCTGGAGCGCGTGGTCGGCGCGTACGTGGCTGCGGGCGCGTGCGATCCCGTCCTGCGCGAACGCCTCGTACGTCAGTGGGCCGAGCTGCGCACCATGCGGTGGAACGCCCTGCGGACGCTGGGCTCCGCCGACGGGGACCCGGGCGCTCCGAGCGTGGCCAAGCTGCTGTGGGGCGGCTGGCACCGGCGGCTCGGCGAGCTGGCGGTGGCCGTCCGGGGCGGGGCGGCCACCGCCGGGCCGGCGGACTGGGCGCAGGAGACCCCGTACGAACTCGGACTCGACGAGGAGCAGCGGCTGTTCCTGTTCACCCGTGCCGACACGATCTACGGCGGCTCGGACGAGATCCAGCGCAACATCATCGCCGAGCGCGTGCTCGGCCTGCCAAAGGAGTCCAGGTGAGAGGCGTCGTATTCGACGGCAAGCAGGCCCAGGTGGTCGACGACCTGGAGATCCGCGACCCGGGGCCGGGGGAGGTGCTGGTCGCGATATCGGCGGCCGGGCTGTGCCACAGCGACTTGTCGGTGATCGACGGGACGATCCCCTTCCCGCCGCCGGTGGTGCTCGGGCACGAGGGCGCCGGCGTGGTGGAGGCGGTCGGGTCCGGGGTGACGCACGTCGCGGCCGGCGACCACGTCGCGCTGTCCACGCTCGCCAACTGCGGGGCGTGCGCCGACTGCGACCGCGGCCGGCCCACCATGTGCCGCAAGGCGATCGGGATGCCCGGGCAGCCGTTCTCCCGGGGCGGGCAGCCGCTCTTCCAGTTCGCGTCCAACTCCGCCTTCGCGGAGCGGACCATCGTCAAGGCCGTGCAGGCCGTGAAGATCCCCAAGGACATCCCGCTGACCTCGGCCGCGCTGATCGGCTGTGGCGTCCTGACGGGCGTGGGCGCCGTACTGAACCGGGCGAAGGTCGACCGGGGCGAGACGGTCGTCGTCATCGGCACGGGCGGCATCGGGCTCAACGTCCTGCAGGGTGCCCGGATCGCGGGCGCCACGACCATCGTCGCGGTCGACGCGAACCCGGCGAAGGAGGCGGTGGCCCGGCAGTTCGGCGCCACGCACTTCATCGACGCGTCGGCGGTCCCCGACTCCTCGGCGGCCGTCCGCGACATCCTGCCGACGGGCGCGGACCACGCCTTCGAGTGCGTGGGCAGCGTCAAGCTGATCCGCCAGGCGATCGACCTCCTGGACCGCCGCGGTCAGGCGATCCTGCTCGGCGTGCCCGGCTTCAAGGAGGAGGCGTCCTTCCAAGTCTCCTCCATGTACCTGGACAAGACGATCATGGGCTGCCGGTACGGGTCCTCGCGCCCGCAGCGCGACATCGCCCTCTACGCGGAGCTCTACCGGCAGGGCAGGCTGCTGCTGGACGAGCTGGTGACGGAGGTCTACCCGATCGAGGACTTCGCCAAGGCCGCGGACGACGCCCACCACGGGCGGGTGGCGCGCGGAGTACTCACGTTCTGAGCCCTTCGCGTCCGAGGCCGGCCCTGCGCACCTGGAGCAGGGCCGGCCTCGGCGTGAGCGTCGGCACGGGCTCACACGCGTGCGGCGTGAGTGTTCACGGCAAGATCCGAAAGAGACGGCGCAGGCGGCCGGCCCGGGCCCGGTACGAGGCCACGGCCCGGTAGCAGGCGAGGAACGCGGAGGCGCCGGCGAACGACGGCTCGGCCTTCAGGGGCGGGTGCGGGGACACCGGGGTCAGCGCGCGGACGATCGCGCCGAGCGGGAGACGTGGGGCGCCCGGGGCGCCCGGGCTGCCCGGGGCGTCGGGGTCAGTCGGCGAAGCGGCCGAAGCGGCCCTTGTGGAAGAGGAGGGGTTCGCCCTCGCCGGCCGCGCCCATGGCCTCGACCTTGCCCACGACGATGAGGTGGTCCCCGCCGGTGTGCACGGCGTGGATCCGGCAGTCGATCCAGGCGGGCACCGCGTCCAGCTGCGGTGACCCGGTGGCGGGGGCGGGGGAGTGCTCGACCCCGGCGAACTTGTCGGCGCCGCTGACGGCGAACGCCCGGCACAGCGCTCCCTGCTCGGCGCCGAGGATGTTGACGCAGAACACCCCGGCGCGCGCGATGCGGGGCCAGGTGGTCGACGTACGGGCCACCATGAAGGTGACCAGCGGCGGGTCGAGGGAGAGCGAGGCGAAGGACTGGCAGGCGAAGCCGGCCGGGCCGTCGTCGTCCTCGCCGGGCGGGGCGGTGATGATCGTGACCCCGCTGGCGAAGTTCCCCAGTACGGCCCGGAACTCGGCGGGGCTGACGGGCGCGCGCTCGTCCTCGCCGACGGCCCGCAGGTCGGGGCGCGGCAGTGCGTCGACGGGCTCGGCCCCGGGCTCCGCCGTGGCGGAGGTGGGGGAGCCGACTGACCTGAGGTATCGGACGACGGTGGCCGCCATCCCTGCGTGTCCCATCACAGGACCGATTGAAGCTGACGGTGCGTCAGATGGGAAGGGGGGTGTAGGGCTCACATCAATTGAACGTGTTCAATAGACGTCGAAGGGGGCTCACCGTGTCGAACCACGTGGGCACGGCGGAACGGCGCCGCGAGGCCTGGAGCGGCATCGCGCCGGGCGCCGAGGCAGTGGGCGGAGTGCAGCTCCTGTGTGCGCTGCTGTACGCGCAGCTGAACGCGCTCGCGCAGGAGCCCTACGGCCGGGGCTTCGGCGGCGGCATCGCCGTGCTCTTCTGGCTGTTCGTCATGGTCGTCGGCAGTCCGTTCGTCGTGATCCTGCTGGGCTACGTGCACAGCGTGCTCTTCACCACGCCGGTGATGGAGCTCTCGAACGCAGCGGGCATGCGCACCCGGGTCTCCGCACCGTGGTGGGCCCTGCCGATGACGGGTGCGCTCGCGGTCCTGTACTCGATACCCGTCTCCCTGCTGGCCGGCCCCTCGTACGCCGCCACCTGCGGCTGGATCGCGGCCGCGGGGGTGCTGCCCGTGGGGGTGGCGGTGCTCGCGCGGATGCGGCAGGTGCCCAGGGGCAAGGTGCGGAAGTGGATGATCCTGCCGGGCGTGGCCGCGGTGATCACCACCTTCTACTTCGGAGCCACCGCGCCGGTGTACGAGCCTCCGGTCCTGGGCCGCGCCGAGTACGTCGGCGAGTGGTCGGGCGACGGCGTCCGCCTGGAACTCACCGCGCAGGGCGAAGCGGCGGCGAACTGGCTGCCGGTGGACGACGGGCTCGATGTCGTGGGCCACTGCACGGCGCGCGGGACGTGGAAGCCCGAGGAGGCGGCCTACGGCAGAGGGGCGGGCGTGGCCCTGACCGTCCCCGACTGCAAGGACGCGCAGCTGAGGTGGGAGGTCGCGGGGACGGCGAAGCGGCCGGAGCTGTTCGTGCTGATCGGCGATCCGGACGCCGGGGACATGCGCGTGCTGCGGAAGCGGTAGTCGTACGGCCTACGGGCCGGCGCGCAGCCCCGTAGGCCGTACGGGTGAACCCCGCGACCGGTCGAGCCCCGTGGCCCGCAGGCCCCGTACCGGCTCGGCATCGTGTCGGGGGACCGCGTCACGGACCACAGGAGGACCACATGCTCGGCACCGATTTCCGCAAGGGATCACCCAACTGGCTCGACCTCGGGAGCCCCGACACCGACGCCGCCATCTCCTTCTACACCGGGGTCTTCGGCTGGGACTTCGTCTCCCTCGGGCCCGAGGCGGGCGGCTACGGCTTCTTCCAGATCGACGGCAAGACCGTCGCCGCGCTCGGGCCGCTCACCGAGGAGGGCGCCAAGTCCGCCTGGATGCTGCACTTCGACACCCCCAACATCCAGGCCACCGTGGACGCCGTCAAGGCGGGCGGCGGAGCGGTGCGCATGGAGCCGATGGACGTCATGGGGGAGGGCTGGCTGGCGCAGGCCACGGACCCGCAGGGTGCGGAGTTCGCGCTGTGGCAGCCCGGGAAGACCGCCGGGCTCGGGCTGACCTCCGTCGAGAACACACTCGTCTGGGCGGAGCTGCACGTACCGGACCCGGCCGCGGACATCGCCTTCTACGCCGGACTGTTCGGCTGGCGCTCCGCCGACATGGAGGCGCCCGGGATGACGTACCGGGTGCTGAGCATCGCCGACGGCGACCAGGAGGACGCCTCCTTCGGCGGAGTCGCCCCCTCCGAGGGTGGCGGGCCCAAGGGCTGGGTGCCGTACTTCAACGTCGCGGACGTCGACGCCACCGTCGGCGCGGCCAAGGCGGGGGGCGGTTCCGTGCTGATGCCGGCGGCGGACGTCCCGGACGTCGGTCGGATCGCCTTCCTGGCGGACCCGGCGGGAGCGATGTTCGCGCTGCTGAAGCCGGACCCGCGGATGTGACCTCCGGCCGCCCCGGATCCGTTTCGGTTTCCGGTTCCGGCTAGCGTCCCAGGTACTTGGGCGTGCGGCGCTCCACGAAGCTCGCCACTCCCTCGTTCGCGTCGGCGGTGGTCATGTTCAGCTCCTGGGCGGTGGCCTCGGCGGCGAGTGCGGTCGCCCGGTCACCGTCCAGGGAGGCGTTGACCAGCTGCTTCGTCATGGCAAGGGCGCGGGTGGGGCCCTGCGCGAGGCGCTCGGCCCACGCCCGGGCGGTCTCCTCCAGCTCTTCGGCCGGGACCACCTTGTTGACCAGGCCCAGGCGCTCGGCCTCGGCGGCCGGGACGGCGTCGCCGAAGAACATCAGCTCCTTCGCCTTCTGCGGGCCGACCAGCCGGGGCAGCAGGTACGCGCCGCCGCCGTCCGGGACCAGGCCGCGACGTACGAACACCTCGATGAAACGGGCCGGTTCGGCGGCGATGACCAGATCGCAGGCGAGCGCGAGGTGCGCGCCGATGCCGGCCGCCGTGCCGTTGACGGCGGCGATGACCGGCTTCTCGCAGTCGAGCACGGCGGTGATCAGGCGCTGCGCGCCGAGCCGGATCATGCGGGCCACGTCGCCGGCGACCCGCTCGCCGGTGGCGGGCGCGCCGCGCAGGTCGGCGCCCGCGCAGAAGCCCTTGCCGGTGGCGGTGACGACGACGGCCCGCACGGCCGGATCGGCGGACGCCTCGGCGAGCAGCCCGATGACGCGCTCGCGCTGGTCCCAGGTGACGGCGTTCATCGCCTCGGGACGGTTGAGGGTGATCCACGAGACGCCGTTGTCGATGCGGTGGAGGACTTCGTCCTCGGGGGTGGGGTTCATGAGGCTCCCGTTCGGGGTGGGTGGGTGGTGGGTGGGCGACACCCCGGACCCCCGCGGGTCTGGGGCGGAGCCCCAGGGGGCCCGGGCGGAGCCCGGGGCCCCGGACCCGGATCGCACCGAATCAGGGCCTAGCGGCAGATCGCGAGCGCGTCCAGTGCCACCGCCCCCTGCCCGCGCGGAAGCACCATCAGCGGGTTGATGTCCAGCTCGGAGAGCTCGTCGCCCAGTTCCAGTGCCATCCGCTGGACCCGGAGGATGACCTCCACCAGCGCGTCGACGTCGGCCGGCGGAGCCCCCCGTACGCCTTCCAGCAGCGCATGCCCGCGCAGCTCGGTCAGCATCGCCCGCGCCTGGTCCTCCCCGAAGGGCGGCACCCGGACCGCCGCGTCGTGCAGGATCTCCACCAGCACGCCGCCGAGTCCCACCGTCACGGTCGGGCCGAAGAGGTCGTCCTGCGTGACCCCGACGACCATCTCGACTCCGCGCTCCACCATCTGGCAGACGAGGATCCCGTCGAGCGGGACGTTCTCGTAGCGCGCGATGTCGGTCAACTCCCGGTAGGCGTCGCGGATCTGGCTCGCCGACGTCAGGCCGACCTTCACCAGCCCCAGCTCCGTCTTGTGCGCGAGCTGCGGGCCCGAGGCCTTCATGACCACCGGGTACCCCACCAGTCCGGCCGCCCGTACGGCGGCGGCCGCGCTGGTCACCAGCTGCTCCCTGGGCACTCGTATCCCGTAGGCGCGCAGGAGCTGCTTCGCCGAGTGCTCGCTCAGCTGCTGGCCCGGGCGCATGAGCGCCTGCGCTTTGCGGAAGGAGGGCGACGGGGTGCGCGGGGCGTCCTCGAAGGGGGAGCGGTAGGCGGCGGTGAAGCGGTGGTGGCCGAGGTAGGCGCGGACGGCGGTGATGCAGTTGCCGAAGGTGCGGAAGGTCGCGACCCGGGAGGAGCCGAGGAGCGTGGTGCGGTAGGCCTCCTCGGTGCCGACCGGGGAGCCCCAGATCACGCAGATCAGCTTGTCGGTCTGCTCGGCGGCGTCCACCAGGTCCTGTGCGAGTTTGTCGCTCATGGGCGGGAAGGGCCCGGTGATCGGGCAGATCAGGACGCCCACGGACGGGTCGGCGAGGATCGCGTCGATGATCTTGCGGCCGCGCCAGTCGCCGACCGGGTGACCGCCGTTGTCGACGGGGTTGGAGACGCCGAGGTACTCCGGGATCCACTGGTGGAGCTCGTCCTGCTTGGCCTGGGTGAGCGTGGGCAGGCTGAGCCCCGCCTCCGTCGCCAGGTCGGAGAAGTGGGCGCCGGTGCCGCCGGAGATGGAGTAGACGACGACCCCGTCGGCGAGCGGCTTGCGCGCCCGGGCCAGCAGCGCGGCGGTGTCCTGGAGCTCGTCGAGGCCGTCGACGCGGATGACCCCGAACTGCCGCATGGCGGCGTCGACGACGGTGTCCGCGCCGGTCAGCTTCCCGGTGTGGGAGGCGGCCATGCGGGCACCGGTCTCGGTGCGGCCGACCTTGACGGCGACGACGGGTACGCCGTTGCGGGCGGCCCGGTCGGCGGCGAGGAGGAACTGCCGGCCGTCCTTGAGGCCTTCGACGTAGCAGGCGATGGCCCCGACCTCGGGCTGCTCGGCGAAGTAGGAGATGAAGTCGGAGGTCTCCAGGTCCGCTTCGTTGCCCGTGGGGGCCCAGTGCGAGAGCCGGATGCCCAGCTCCTGGAGGGTGTAGAGGGGCCGGCCCTGGTGGCCGGACTGGGTGATCAGCGCGATGGCCGGGCCGTCGAGGTCGTCGCGGAACTTCTCGAAGGCGTTGAGGTTCGTGTTGGGGCCCAGGAGGCGAAGGCCCGATCGCCGGACGGCGGCCCCCAGGCGGGCCTGCGCGGCGGCGCCCTCGTCGCCGGTCTCGGCGAAGCCGGAGGCGAAGGCGACGGCGAACTTCACCTTGGCCTCGGCCAGCTCCTCGATGACGGGGAGCGGGTCGGCGACGAGGAGGACGGCGAGGTCCACCTGCTCGGGCAGGTCGGCCACGGATGCGTGGCACGGCAGCCCGAAGACGGTGGTGCGGGTGGGGTGGACGGGGTGCAGCCTGGCCCCGACCCGTTCCGCCCAGGCGATGAGCTGCCGGGTGATGCCGGTGTTGGGTCTGCCGTCGGCGTCCGAGGCGCCGATGACGGCCACGGACTCGGGCCGGAAGAACCGGTCCAGGTCGGGAGCGTCGGCGTGCAGGGGCCGACCGCTGACGTCCAGCGCGACCGTGTCCTCGGCGGAGGGAGCCGCCGTGGAGTGGACGGCCGTCCTGGGGGTCTCCCCGCAGGCCTCGACACGTGCGCGGAAGTCGGTGGTGAGGGTGCCGTGAGTAGATCCAAGCATCGTTCCGCCCGCTCCTGCTCGATGAACCTCGACGAATCTCAATAGCTGACGCGTAGTCAGATTACTGAACTGACGTGCCGTCAGGAACAGGGCTGCGCAGGAAAGCTGGTGGAGGTGATGTGTGGAACGGTCTCAGATCCCCTCGGGACGGGTCCAGACCACTATTCGGCCGAGGTCGGGGTGGTGCGTGGGGCGAGAGTGATGGTGGGGCGATCCGTCCGGGCATGGGTGATCCGTCCCGGCGCGGGACCCCGGGGCCGGCGGGCCCCCGCGATGGCGTCGCGTCACCAGTCCCGGGGGGCGATCAGATCCTCCACGTCCGCGTCCGTGAAGCCGTACGCCGAGGCCACGAACCAGAAGTCCTCGGCTATCTCCTCGCGCGCGACGGTCTCGATCCCGCTCCCCGCCTCCTCGAACTCCGCCTCCAGGAGATTGAACTCCTCCGTCGCCGCCCCGGTCAGCACGTACAGCGCCGCCAGATCGGCGGGCCGTTCCGCCTCGATCCGGGCGCACAGCGCGCGCAGGATCGCGCAGCCCTTGTCGAGGACGTGATCGGGGAAGTACGCGTCCCGGTAGAGCTGCCGAAGGAAGGCGCGGTCCGCCACCTGCTGGTTGGTGATCGACACGATGATGCCCCGTCTTTCCTCGAAGAGCCGACGTGCCGATGCTGCACCACGCCACTGACAAGGGCCGCGCGGCCGGGGACCGGCGGCCGTTCCTACGCGCGCAGGTCCCGGGCGACGGCCTTGGCGATCTTCTCGGCGTCCAGGGCCAGTTCGCGGAACATGCCGCTGATGGGATTGGTGAAACCGGTGAAGTAGAGCCCGGGGGAGTCCGGCGGGGTGTGGGCGCCGTGGGCGCGCGGGCGGCCCCGGTCGTCCAGTACGCCGAGACCGCCGACCAGGCCCTCCAGGGCGCGCCGGTAGCCGGTGGCCGCGATCACCGCGTCCGGGGTGATCCGCGAGCCGTCCGCGAGGAGCACCTCGGCGCCGTCGAAGGACTCGACCGCGGCGACCGGCTCGACGCGGCCGGCACGGATCGCATCGATCAGGCCGACGTCCTGGACCGGGATCGACCCCTGCTTGACCCTGCTGTACAGGCCGCTGGTGGGGCGCGGCAGTCCGTACGCCGACAGGTCCGGGACCGAGGCCTTGCCGACGATCGCACCGAGCCGGTCGACGAGCCCCACGGGGAGCCTG
This sequence comes from Streptomyces sp. ISL-43, assembly GCF_018614195.1. Taxonomy (GTDB): domain Bacteria; phylum Actinomycetota; class Actinomycetes; order Streptomycetales; family Streptomycetaceae; genus Streptomyces. The sequence continues at coordinate 35,724 of NZ_JAGGOT010000011.1, read as the reverse complement.
CGGACCAGGATCCCGGTGCGCTGGGCCGGCCAGCCGGCGGTGGAGCGGCGCAGGATGTGCGGGGCGGTGCGCACGGCGAGGCGGACCCGCGCGGCGCCGCCGTCGGCCAGGTCGACGGCTATCTCGGCACCGGTGTTGCCGACGCCGACGACGAGCACGTCCTGGCCGGCGTAGGGGGCGGGGTTGCGGTAGTCGGCGGCGTGCGCGAGGGAGCCCTCGTACGCGTCCCGGCCGGGCCAGTCGGGGATGACGGGGGTGTGGTTGAACCCGGTGGCGACCACGACCGCCCCGGCGGCCATGGCGCGGCCGCCGGTGGCGTGCAGGGTCCAGCCGGGGCCGTCGGCGGTGGATCCGTCGGAGGCGCCGGCGCTGTCGGAGACGCGCTCGATGCCGTCGGCCCCGTCGATGCCGTCCGCCCCGTCGGAGGAGTCGGCCCGGGCGGGTACGCGCTCGATGCGGGTCACCTCGACGCCCGTGATGAGCTCCAGCTCGTGGAACTCGGCGTACTTCTCCAGGTACCGCACGACGTTCTCGCGCGCGACCCAGCGTCCGAAGCGCCGCGGCATGGCCAGGCCCGGGAGGGCGGAGAGGCGGCGCGTGGTGTGCAGGTGGAGCCGGTCGTAGTGGCGGCGCCAGGAGGCGCCGACGGACTCGGACTTCTCCACGACCACCGCGCGGACCCCGCGGGCGCGCAGCGCGGCGGCGACGGCGAGGCCGCCGGGACCGGCGCCGATCACGTAGACCGGGCGGGGCTGGGTGGACATGTCGGGTGCTGAAGGGACTCCGGGCATGAAGTGTGAGCGTATCGCCGTGCGGGCGCGGTGGGTCTCGGACGAGGAGGGAATCGATTGCGGATCGATCACGGGGGCGTCACGGGGGCCCGGTGGGGCCTTGTGGGATGCGGCGGGATCCGGTGAACTGACGATACGTCAGAAATGGCGTACTCCCTCCCCTGGACGTTCGGCGAAGAGGACTGCTGCTGTGAGTACGAGTAGGAGTACGAGTACGAGTGCGGGTACGGGCGCGGGCGCGGGCGCGGGCGCGGGCGCGGGCGCGACTGCGACTGCGGCTGCGGTGCGCTTCGACCTGCCGGAGATCGACGACTTCACCCGTCCCTACTGGGACGCGGCGGCGCAGGGGCGCCTGCTGCTGCGCCGCTGCGGGGCGTGCGGCAAGGCGCACCACTACCCGCGGGAGTTCTGCCCGGCGTGCTGGGCGGGTGAGGACCGCGTGACGTGGGAGACCGCGACCGGCCGGGCCGCGCTGTACACGTGGTCGGTGATCCACCGCAACGACCTCCCGCCGTTCGGGACCCGGGTGCCGTACGTGGCCGCGGTGGTCGACCTGGCGGAGGGTCCCCGCATGATGACCGAGGTCGTCGACTGCGAGGAGGCGGACCTGCGCATCGGCATGAACCTGTCGGTGACCTTCCGCGAGGCGGCGGAGGGCATCTGGGTGGCGGTGTTCTCGCCGACGGGGTCGTGAGGGGGGCCGCGCCCGAGGTGCGTGTGGGACCCGGGTGCCCTGACGGGCCGTCAATAAAGGAGCATTTCCAGGCATCCGGCTGCACCTGACCGTCTGGCCCTAAGCCCCGGCCCGCCGGGCGGGCTACGGCCAGAGGAGGTGGCGGGTCCACGGGTCGGTGGGGGTGGCGCGGGTGTACCGGAGGCGGGTGTGGCTGCGCGCGGCGTCGCCCTGGAAGAACTCGACCTCGGTCGCGGCGAGTACGTACCGCGTCCAGGTCGGCGCGGGCGCGTCCGGCTCGGCACCCGCGCGGTCCCACGCCGCCGCCGAGGCGCGCACCAGCTCCTCGACGGATCCCAGCACCTCGCTCTGCCGGCCCGTCAGCGCCGCGGCGAGCGCGCCGCGCGAGCGGACCGCCAGGTCCGCGCGGCTCTCCGTCGCGTCGCATGCCGTGACGCGGCCCCGGATGCGGATCTGCCGGGCCACGCTCGGCCAGTAGAACCCGAGCGCCGCGTCCGGGTGCGCGGCCAGCTGCCGGCCCTTGGCACTGGTGGAGTGCGAGGCGAAGTGCCAGCCGCGCTCGTCGGCGTCGTGCAGCATCAGCGTGCGTACGTCGGGCCGCCCGTCGGTGTCCACGGTCGCCAGGCTCATCGTGTGCGGCTCCGGCTGCCCCGCCCCGGCGGCGTGCGTGAACCACTCGCGGAACAGCGCCAGCGGCTCGCGCGGCGCGGTGGCCGGGTCGAACACGGGCAGCGGGCCGTCCCATACGCGCAGCGAGTGCAGGGTGGCGTGGAAGTCGTCGGGCCGGCCGGCGGGGCCGCCGTCGCTTGCGGGGCCGTCTTGGCTGCTGGTCATGCGGCCATGGAACACCACGCGCGGGGGCGGTCGGCGAGGTGGGGTGGTCGGTCGCCATGGCCGGGGAGCGCGTGGCGATCTGGGCGCCCGGTGTCCCGCCGGGATCACCCAGCCGCCGTCAGGGGCAGGCTGGGCCCGTCTTCTCCCCGCCCGCTCCACCCCTCATCCGCGCCCCAGGATCACCGTCCCCGACGAGCAGAACCAGCCGCCCGTGCCCGACGCGAGGGCCACCTCGGGGAGGGCTCCGCCGCGTTTGCGGACCTGGCCTTCGCCCGCCTCTCCGCGTAGTTGGCGGACCGCCTCGACCAGGAGGAACAGGCCGCGCATGCCCGGGTGGCAGGCCGAGAGGCCGCCGCCGTCGGTGTTGACCGGGAGTTCCCCGTCCCGTAGGAGGCGGCCCTTCTCCACGAAGGCGCCGCCTTCGCCCTTCGCGCAGAAGCCGAGGTCCTCCAGCGTCACCAGGGTCATGTAGGTGAACGCGTCGTAGATCTCGGCGAGGTCCACGTCAGCCGGCGTCAGGCCCGCGCGGGCGAAGGCCAGGCGGCCCGAGACGGCCGCCGGGGAGACCGTGAAGTCCTCCCACTCCGACATCGTGGTGTGCGAGACCGAGGTGCCGGAGCCCAGGATCCAGACCGGTTCCTTCGCGGTGTCCGGTACGTAGTCCTCCGCCGCCAGCAGGACCGCGCAGCCGCCGTCCGAGCGGATGCAGCAGTTCAGCTTCGTGAACGGGTCCGCGATCATGCCGGAGTCCAGGACGTCCTCGACGGTTATCGGGTCGCGGAACATCGCGTCGGGGTTGGTGGCGGCGTTGGCCCGCGCCTGGACCGCGACCTCGGCGAGCTGTTCCAGCGTCGTGCCGTACTCGTGCATGTGGCGGCGCGCGGCCATCGCGTACTTGGAGACCAGCGTGTGCCCGTACGGGACCTCGAACTGCAGGGGTCCCCGCGCGCCGAAGGAGAGGTTCGAGGTCCGGCGGCGGGCCTTGATGTCGGCGCGCGCGGTGGATCCGTAGACGAGGAGGACCGCGTTGGCGTGGCCGGCGGCGATGGCGTCGGCGGCGTGGGCGGCCATGACCTCCCAGGTGGAGCCGCCGACCGAGGTGGAGTCGACCCAGGTGGGGCGCAGGCCCAGGTACTCGGCCACTTCGACCGGCGCGAGGATGCCGAGGCCTGCCGAGGCGAAGCCGTCGATGACCGAGCGGTCCAGGCCGGAGTCGGCCAGCGCGCGGCGGGCGGCCTGCGCGTGCAGGGCGTACGGGGTGGGGCCGTCGACCCGGCCGCAGTCCGAGAGGGCGACGCCGACGACGGCGACCCGGCGGCGGGGCGCGGAGGGACGGGGCGCGGAGGGGCGGGGCGCGGACGGGGAGGGCGGAGTCGCGGGCCCGCTCAGGGGGCCGGGCTTGGGTCCGGGCATGGCCCGACGGTACATCTGACGGCCAGTCAGTTTCTAGCCCGTGGGGCACTGCCCGTGCACTGGGGCCCGCCGCCCCCTGTGCATCTGGCGCCACCCGCCCTAACATGACGGCCCGTCAGATACGGGGAGGAGCCCGACGATGGATGCCGCCTTCACCGCGGAGCAGGACGAGATGCGCCGTACCCTGCGCGAGGTCCTGGGCAAACGCTGCGGCCCGGACGAGGTCAAAGCCGCCGTCCGCACCGCCGCCGGATACGACCGCGAGCTGTGGCAGCAGCTCGCCCAGCAGCTCGGACTGCCCGGCATCGCCGTGGCCGAGGAGCACGGCGGTGTCGGCTGCACCCCCGCCGACCTGGCCCTGGCCTGCGAGGAGACCGGGCGGGTGCTGCTGCCCTCGCCGCTGCTGGCCACCGCCGTGCTCGCCGCGCCGCTGGTCACCGCCCTGGGCACCGCCACCCAGCGCTCCAGCCTGCTCCCGCCGCTCGCGGCCGGCGGGCTCACCGCCGCCCTCGCCGTGCCCGGCCCGGCCCTGGCCACCGCCCTCGCGCTCACCGGGGACGGCGCCCTGGGCGAGTGGGCCGGCGGCGGCCGCGCCGGAGGGGTGCAGGCCCGCGCCGTGGACGGCGGCTGGCGGCTGTACGGGGAGGTCGCCCAGGTGCTCGACGGGCACAGCGCCGCGCTGCTGCTCGTCGCCGCGCACGCGGGGGGATTCGCCCGCAGCCGCACGCTGCTCTTCCTCGTACGGGAGGACGCGCCCGGCCTCGTACGGGCGCGGCAGGCCACCCTCGACGAGACCCGCCCGCAGGGCCGTATCCAACTCCGGGACGTCGAAGCCGAGTTGCTCGGAGAGGGTGGTGTGGAAGCCGGTGCGGACGTGCTCGGTGCCCTCGCCGCCGCCGGCCGCGGCGCCGCCGCCGTCCTGGCCGCCGAGGCGGTCGGCGCGGCCGGGCAGGCGCTCGCCCGCACCGTGGAGTACGTACGCCAGCGCGAGCAGTTCGGCCGGGCCATCGGCTCGTTCCAGGCGGTCAAACACCGGCTCGCCGACCTCTACGTACAGGTCCAGGCGGCCCGCTCCGCCGCCTACTACGCCGCCTGGGACCCCCGGCAGGGCGGCCTCGCCCTCGCCCAGGCCCTCGAAGCCCTGCGGACCACCGCCGGCGAGGCGATCCAGCTGCACGGCGGCATCGGCTTCACCTGGGAGCACGACGCCCACCTCTACTTCAAGCGGGCGGCCGCCGACGAACTGCTCTTCGGCCCCGTCCACCGGCTGCGCGCCCACGCCGCCGACGCCGCCGGCCTGTTCACTCCCGCCCCCCGGAACGAAACGAAGAAGGTGGCCGTCTGATGGCTGTGGCTCCCGGCGTCGGCGTCAAGCTGATGCAGAAGGTCTCCTCGACCATGCTGTTCGCCAAGATCGCCCCGCACTTCATCCCCGCCATGGACAAGGCGGTGCACAAACTGACCCGGGGCAAGGTCATCCTCAGCGCCCAGATGCTCCCCGGCGTGATCCTCACCGCCAAGGGCGCCAAGACCGGCGAGCCGCGCACCACCCCGCTCGCGTGCATGCCGGAGGACGACGGCGTGAGCTGGCTGTTGATCGGCTCGAACTTCGGCCGCCCCGGACACCCGGCGTGGACCGGGAACCTGCTCAAGAATCCTGACGCGGACGTGAGTTGGAGGGGTCAGGACATCGCCGTACGCGCCCGCCTGCTGGCGGACGAGGAACGCGCGGCTGCCTGGCAGGCGGTGCTGAAGTTCTGGCCGCCGTACGCGACGTACCAGGCGCGCATCGAGCGCGAGATCCGGTTGTTCCGCCTGGAGCGTCGCTGATCCGGGCGGAAGCCGAAGCGGCTACGGCCACCGAAAGGGCTACGGCCGCCGATGCGGCTACGGCCACCGAATCGGCCACGGCCGCCGAAGGGGCGGCGGACCCGGTGGGGGTCCGCCGCTTACTTCGTGGGCTTCTTGCCCGTGATGCCCAGGTGCACCAGGAGCGCCAGGTTCGGCTTCAGTTCGGCCTGCTTGACGCCCCAGGTCTGGAAGCCCTTCTGGTGCGAGGCGACCGCGGCCAGCATCGCGACCAGCGAACCGGCCATCGCGGCCGGGCTGACGTCCTTGTCGACCTTGCCCTTGGCCTGGAGCTCCTTCATCGACTCCGTGAGGGAGTTGGTGACGGAGTTGAGGATCTTCATACGGATCTTGTAGAACCGCTTGTCGCCCTCGGCCGCGCCGAGGTCGACGACCCGCAGGATGGCGTCGTTGCGCCGCCAGAAGTCCAGGAATCCCTCGACCAGTTCCTCGGCCGCGGCCCACCCGGCCTTGCCGACCCACGCGCGTCCCTCGACCAACGAGGTCAGCTGCGCACCCTCGTTGGCCATGCGCTCGGCGATCTCCAGGACGGCGCCCTCGACGTCCGGGAAGTACTGGTAGAAGGTCGCGGGGGAGGTGCCGGCCTTGCGGGCGACGTCGATCACTTTGACGTCGCGGTACGGCGAGGAGCTGAGCATCTCGCTGAGGCAGTCGAGCAGCTTCTGCCTCGTCGCCTGACCGCGCCGGCCGGCAACGCGGCCGTCGACGGTGCGTACTTGTCCTGTCATGCCGTCAGCTTACCGAGGGGTGATCGGGGCGCGATTCGGCCGCCTGCAAATGGGGTTACGAGGCGCCTGGCCTGGGCGTACACCTGTCCGGGCCGGGGTGGGCGGTCTCTTTCGGCCGAGCGGGCGCCCCGGGCGCGCCATTCGACTTGGGGACCTATCCCCCGAATAGTCTTATCAACAGGCTGTGGACAAGTTTTCGGGCACATCATGATCCGGAGGTACATGGCTGGGCGAGTACGGCGGAGGGTACACACCTCCGCACAACGGAAGGAACCGGGCTCATGGCCGCATTCGCGGAAGGCGCTCCCTGCTGGGTCGACGCCTCCCTGCCGGACGTCGAGGCGGGCAAGCGCTTCTACGGTGAGCTCTTCGGGTGGACCTTCGCCGACAGCGCCGGGGCCCAGTACGGCCACTACACGCAGGCCTACAGCCGCGGCCGCAACGTCGCCGCCCTCGCCCCCAAACCCGACGGGCGCATGCCGACCGTCTGGGGGGTGTACCTCTACACGACCGACGCGTACGCCTGCGCCCAGCGCATCCGCGCCGCCGGCGGCCAGCTGGTGATGGACCCGATGCCGGTCGGCCCGTACGGGACCGCCGCGATGGCCGCCGACCCCGGCGGGGCCGTCTTCGGACTGTGGCAGCCCGGCACCCACCACGGCTTCGACGCCCAGCAGGAGCCCTACACGTACTGCTGGACCGAGGTCTACACCCGTGCCCGCGACGCCGTGGACGTCTTCTACGCCAAGGTCTTCGGCTATGTCCCCCAGGACCAGGACGCCTCCGGCGACGTCGAATACCGCATCTGGTCTCCGCCCGGCAGCGCGCCCGGCCCGGACAGCGCCGTCATGGGCCGCAGCCTCATCACCGACGCCTTTCCGGACATCATGCCCGCGCACTTCCTCGTGTACTTCGCCGTCCCGGACTGCGACCAGTCCGTCGCCATGGTGCAGCGCCTGGGCGGACGGGTGACCGCGGACCCCTTCGACACCCCTTACGGGCGGATCGCGGTCGTCGCGGACAATCAGGGAGCGGTCTTCGGGCTGCTCTCGGAACCCCGCACCAAACCGGGCCCCTGGCCGGGCTCGTAGCGGGGCGCACGGCGGGCGCGCGGGCACGCGCGCACGGCCCCGCCACCGGTCCCCGCACGAACCCGCCCGCGTACCCGGGGCCGGACCCGGCCGGGGCCTGACAGAATCGGGGTTGCGCGACCGCGGGCGGCGCCCCGCGGTGAGACGCCGCACGGGCCGACCGCCTCGTGCCGGCGCGCGTGCTGGTGGCGTGCTTGTGGAAAGAGCGGGCCCGAGAGGGAGCCCGTACGGGGATGGGTGTGGAGGCCAGTGGTGGAGCAGCTGACGCAGCACGACCCGAGACGGATCGGCCCCTTCGAGGTGCTGGGACGGCTCGGAGCCGGCGGCATGGGGCTGGTCTATCTCGCCCGGTCGGCGTCCGGCCGGCGGGTCGCGATCAAGACGGTGCGCACCGAGCTCGCCGAGGACCAGCTGTTCCGCGTGCGCTTCACCCGCGAGGTGGAGGCGGCCCGCGCCGTCTCAGGCTTCTACACCGCGGCCGTCGTCGACGCGGACCCGCGCGCGGCCGTGCCGTGGCTGGCGACCGCCTACGTGCCGGCGCCCTCCCTGGAGGAGATCGTCAACGAGTGCGGGCCCATGCCCGCCCAGGCCGTACGGTGGCTCGCGGCCGGCATCGCCGAGGCCCTGCAGTCCATCCACGGGGCGGGGCTGGTCCACCGCGACCTGAAGCCGTCCAACGTGCTCGTCGTCGAGGACGGCCCGCGCGTGATCGACTTCGGCATCGCCAGCGGCGTCTCCAACACCCGCCTGACCATGACGAACGTCGCCGTCGGCACCCCCGCCTACATGTCGCCCGAACAGGCGAAGGACTCGCGCAGCGTCAAGGGCGCCAGCGACGTCTTCTCGCTCGGCTCGACGCTGGTCTTCGCCGCCACCGGGCACCCGCCGTACCACGGGGCGAACCCGGTGGAGACGGTCTTCATGCTGCTGCGCGAGGGCCCCAACCTGGAGGGGCTCCCCGACGAGCTCCGCCCGCTCATCGAATCCTGTATGCAGATGGACGCCACGCTGCGGCCCACCCCGGCCGACCTGCAGGCGCAGCTCGCCCCGCACCTCTTCGAGGGCGGCGACGAGAGCGGCACCGCCTCGGCGTGGCTGCCCACCCGGGCCGTCGCGATGATCGAGGCCCGCCGGGCGGGCCACCGCAACGCCGCTGCCGCGGCCGCCGTGGCAGCGGCAGCCGCCTCGGCGGCAGCCTCCGCCGCGGCCGCCGTACCGGCGCCCAGCGCCCACGTGCCCGCCCCGGTTCTCGCCCCGGGGCTCGGCTCCGGACCCGCCACGCACCGCCGGCCGCGCGGCGGAGCCGACCCGTGGATGGACCCGAGGACCGGCCAGGCCGTCCCGCAGCGCCCCGAGCACCCCCCGATGGCCCCCTCCGGCGAGCCCGTGCGCCTCGGCGGCTCCCCGGTCCCGATCGGCCCCGGCCCGCAGGCCTCCGCCTCCGCGCCGGCCGCCCACGCCGCCGCCGCGGACTCGGCGACCGGCTGGATCCGCCCGCCCGGCGGCGGCTCGGTGGCGGGCCCCGCGCCCGTGCCCTCCGTACCGGCGCCCGGACCGGCTCCCGACAGCGGGCGCTGGCGGCCCTGGCGCTTCCGCATGTCGAACGAGGTCTGGGGCACCCCGACCGTCGCCGGCGACCTGCTCTACGTCACCTCCTTCGAGGTCCACGCCCTGGACGTGGCCAGCGGCCGCCGCCAGTTCAAGACCCGCGACGTCGCCTGGTCCATGGCCGTCGCCGACGGCCGGATCCACGCCTCCGACGGCCCCTCCCTCTACGCCCTCGACTCCACCGACGGCTCCGAGCGGTGGCGGCTGTCCACCGACGCCTGGGTGTACGCCCTGCGCGCCGACCGGGGCACCGTGATCACCGCCACGCGCGGGGGCGGCGTACAGGCCTGGGAAGCGTCCAGCGGACACAAGCTGTGGGCGCTGACGGGCGCGCAGAGCGACTTCGAGACCGTCGAGGCGGCGCCCGTCCTCGACGACGGCACCGTCTACGTGTGGCAGGACGCGCGGCTGCGCGCCCTGGACGCCCGCTCCGGCCGCGAGTCCTGGTCGTACCCGGTCGGCGACGCCGCCTCCTGCGGAAACGTGCCGGTGCGCGTCGCCCCGGCGCCGGACGGCAACGTGTACGTCTGCGCGGGCACCCGGGTGATCTCCATCGACCGGGCCTCCGGCCGGGTCCGCTGGCACTTCGAGGCCCCCGCCGTGTTCCTGGCGCCCCCGGCCTTCGCGCCCGGCGCGGCCGTCACGGGCGGCGGCGTCTACCTCGCCGACTACCTGGGCACCGTCTACGCCCTGGACGCGGCCACCGGCAAGGACCGCTGGCGCATCGCCACCGAGCCCCGCCCGGCGGCGGACCCGGTCCTGATCGCCGCCGGCAACGTCCACCTGGGCGCGGGCAGCGCCGTGTACACGCTCGACGCGGTCACCGGCACCCCGAAGTGGCGGTTCGCGGCGGGCGGCGAGATCACCGGCTCGCCGGCGGTCGCGGACGGCCGGGTCCACTTCGGGTCGGCCGACCACTGCCTGTACACCCTCGACGCGGCGGGCGGCCAGCTCCGCTGGAAGCTGGCCACGGGCGGGGAGATCACCGGAGCCCCGGTGGCCGAGGCGGGCGTGGTCTACGCGTGCAGCAAGGACCGCTGCGTGTACGCCCTCGACGCCGCCAAGGGCACGGGCACCCGTACGGGCGGCTGAGGCCGCGGCTGAGCTGCGGCTCAGCCGTTCGAGGGACTCGACCGAGCCGTACGGGGGCCGCGTCATGGCCCCCTCCGGGTCGCGCACGGTACTGGGAGTGACAGGATGGACCCCATGAGCAACGTATTCTTCGACATCAACATCGACGGCCAGCCCGTCGGCCGCATCGTCTTCAACCTCTTCGACGAGGTCGTCCCGAAGACCGCCCAGAACTTCCGCGAGCTCGCCACCGGCCAGCACGGCTTCGGCTACGCGGGCTCCCCGTTCCACCGCGTCATCCCGCAGTTCATGCTGCAGGGCGGTGACTTCACCAACCAGAACGGCACGGGCGGCAAGAGCATCTTTGGCGAGAAGTTCGCCGACGAGAACTTCGAGCTGAAGCACACCCGCCCGTACCTGCTGTCGATGGCGAACGCCGGCCGCAACACCAACGGCTCGCAGTTCTTCATCACCACGGTCGTCACCCCGTGGCTCGACGGCAAGCACGTCGTCTTTGGCGAGGTCGTCGAGGGCACGGACATCGTCGACCGGATCGAGAAGCTCGGCACCCCCTCGGGCTCCACGCGCGGCAAGATCGAGGTCGCGGCTTCCGGCGTCGTCGAGGCCTGATCCACACCCCGCCCGCAACGGCTGGCCGGCCCCGCCCCCTCAGGGGGACGGGGCCGCCGTCATGTGCGGGCGCCGGGGGCCGTGCGGCGTTACGGGTGGTCCTGGGGCGGGGGCCAGGCCGGGGGGGCCGGCTCCGGCGCGAGGCCGGCCGGCTCGGGGGAGCGGTCCCGGCGGCGATCGCGGCGTCGCGCTGGGCGGCCGCTCATGACCGCCGCGGCCAGGATCAGGAGGGCGCCCGCGCCGAAGGCGTTGGCGAGTCCGTCGCCCAGGCCCTCGCCGTCACCGCCGACCGAAAGGCTGCCCGCCGCCTGGCCCTGGCGGACCATCCAGAGCACGGTGAAGCCGAGGACCACGATCCCGGCGAGGGCCATGAGCAGACGCGAGCGCAGCACGATCGCGACCAGCGCGAGCAGGGCGGCGAAGAGGAACGGCAGCAGGATCGAGCCCAGCAGGGCGGCCTTGGTGTCGGTGATCCCGGCGGCGGTGAAGAGCTCCTGGATGCGGTAGTCCCGCCCGTGACGGCCGTCGTACCAGGCACGGAAGGGGCTCCAGACGGCGGCCGTCGCTCCGATCAGACCCATCAGCGAGCCGAGTACGTTGCGGATCATGCCCGGCCCTCCGGGGGGAGTGGGTCTGGATCTCGATCCCGACGCTACGCCCGCCCTCCACGTCCCGCACGCGCAGCCCGCCCGTGATCCACCGCCCTGCAGACCGTCCGGGGGCTTGCGGCTAAGATCATCGCGCCGTTGCGTCCGGTGCCCGAGCGGGCGCCCCGCGGCACGACTAGGGGGAATCCGGCATGGGAAGAGCGATATTCAGGGGCTTCGTGCTGAGCGTGGCCTGCGCCGCGGTGGTGCCGTTCGGTTCCGCCCAGGCCGCGGACACCGACGCGCCGCCGCGGACGTACACCGTGTGGCAGTGGAACGTGGCGGGGGACTCGATCCACCACGGCTCGACCACCAACGGAATGGTGGGCCAGGCCGTGGACTCGATCGTCAACCGGGGCGCCGACTTCGCGTCCTTCAACGAGCTGTGTGAGAACCAGTACGCCGAGATCATCAAGGAACTGCGGAATCGGAACTGGCCCGTCGAGGGCAACGACAGCTTCGCCCGGTTCGAGGCCAGCCTCCCGGCCGGCGATGCCGGGCTCTGCAGGGGCAGCGCCTTCGGGAACGCCTTGTTCAGCAAGAAGCCGCTCGGTGCCGCCGACCGGGTCACCCTGCCCACCGACGGTGCGGCCGAGCAGCGGAACCTGCTGTGCGCGCCACTGACCGACGGGACCGGCACGGTGTTCTGCACCACCCACATCACCAAGGACCCGGACTTCAAGAGCGTCCAGGTGAAGGCCGTCTTCGACAAGCTGGCGACCTACGGCACGCCGGTCATCGCGGGTGACTTCAACGTCCAGCCGCACCACGCGAAGCTGGACCGCTACTACTCGGCGAACGTGGACACGGACAACAACCGCGGCAACTACGGTGCGTACCGTGAGCTGGACGACGCGGACAACGCCCACTGCGCGGGGCACGGAGAGCCGACGACCGAGGTCCCCGGCACCAGCCCCTGCGGGATCAACGCCAAGGTCGACCTCATCTTCGTCCGCGAGAGCACCCTCGCGGACCCGGTCTCCTACGGTGCGGACTCGCTGGCCATCTCCACGGCGTGCACCGGCGTGACCGCCTGCTCGGACCACCGCATCCTGACGGGCACGGTCACCGTGCGCTAGCCGGCCGCGCCCGGTACGGCAGCAGAGCCCCGATACGGCAGCAGGGCCCGGACCGCGCGTCGCGGTCCGGGCCCTGCCCCGTGCGGTGCCGCCCTGCGGCGGCGGTGCGTCAGCTCTGTGCGGTGTCGTCGCCCGCCTGCCCGGCGCCCTCGGCTGCGTCTGCCTTCTCGCGCATCTTGCGCACCAGCTCCGCCTTCTGGTCGGCGGCACCCTGGCGGTCGAGGTTGCGGTGCGGACCGTTGTTCTGCCGTTCGGCGCGGGACAGCCTCTTGCGCTGGCCGCCGCCCATGCCCACGGGGTTGTTTATGTTCTTGCTCACGGTCACGGGTTCTCCCGGTAATGATGTGAAGTGATCTACGGATTCATCGGTGGGGGACGGGCGCGGCGACGTCGAAGGACGTCAGCAGGGGCCCATCACGCTCTCACTCGTAAATCGGCGTCTGGAAGAACATGACAAAGACGTTACCCGGTTCCGTCGGCCCCGCACACCAAGATTTTCGCCGCCCCGGCATCGGCCGGGCCTTCGGCGAGCGCCGAGCTGAAGGCTGCGGCCAGGGCTGTCCTCGCAGACGCGGCCGTGATCACACGAGCCACATCAAGATCACCTCGCCATGCTCCCGATCACACACCACCGCACCGACAGCCCGCATCCGGTTTCCGGCCGGCGGATCCTGGTCGGCGGGCCGGTTGCCGTGCCGGATCCCCCTGATAGCGTGCCGCCGTTGCTTCGAGGGGGAGGACTGGCCATGGCGGTCACAGGACGGCGGGCCCGGCAGGTCCGGCGGGTCCGGTTCACGGCGGTACTGGTGGGCGTGGTGCTCGCGCTGACGGGCTTCTCGTCGACGGGCGGAAGCGGAAGCAGCGGCAGCAGCAGCGGCAAGAGCAAGAGCGGTGGCGGGGGCGGCTGTTCCAGCTCCAAGAGCAAGCCGAAGAAGAAGAAGAGCATCGGAAGCGGCGGCAGCTCGACGGCCTCGCCCACGCCCACCTCGACCGCGGCGCCCGCGCACGCCGACGTGGTCACCTGCGCCGGCCCGGGCCGCGCGAAGGCCACGCTCAAGGTCACTTCCGACTCGGCCGGCGGGCGCACCTTCCGGGTGCCGCTGACCTTCGAAGGCGCGTCCGGCCGCATCGACTCCGCCTCCGTCGACATCACGCTCAAGGCGGGCGAGAGCCGGACGGTCGACCTGGCGATGGCGGGCGCGGACCGGGCGGGCGACGTACGGCGCTGCGTCGTCGGGCGGATCCAGATCGTCTGACGCCGCCGAACCGACGTCCAAGCGGGCGGTACCCGGCGGGCGGTAGCCGCTTGGGCGGTGCCCGGCGGGCGGTGGCCGGCCGGACGCAGCCCGCCGCCGGCCCGGCAGGCAATGCCCCAGCCGCCCGCCCCGCCCGTCAGCGGACCCGCGGCTCCGGGCCCGCCGCGCGCCGCCCCGCGAACAGCTCCGCCTGCCGCTCCGGCGCCAGGTTGCCCAGCGCCACCAGCCCCGGTGCCTGCGCCAGCGCCTGCTGGAGCGCGGCCTGCTTCGCCGCCCACAGCGACCGTACGGTGCCCTGCACGGCCTCCGTCGGGAAACCGGCCAGGGTCTCGGCCGCCCGCAGCGCCGCCGGGAGCAGCTCGGCGGGTTCGGCCAGCTCGGAGACCAGCCCGATCTCGTACGCCCGCCGCGCGGAGAGGCGTTCCGCCGTGCCCATCAGGGACATCCGGGCGGCCTCGCCGAAGGGCATGCGCTGCGCCATGTAGATCGCCTCGTAGGCGCTGACCATGCCGTAGCTCGTGTGCGGGTCGAAGTACGTCGCCGAGGAGGAGGAGACGATGAACTCGCTCTCGCCCAGCAGGTAGAACGCCCCGCCGCAGGCCATGCCGTTGACGGCGGCGACCACCGGCTTCCACAGGTCGTTCGCCTTCGGGCCGATGGCGACGAGGGGGTCCTCCACCGAGTATGGCGAGGACGGCTGCGGCACGTGAGCGCCCCGGTCGATGCCCGTGCAGAAGGCCGCCTGCCCGGCGCCCGTCAGCACGACCGCCCGCACCTCGTCCTCGTAGCGGAACTCCCGCCACACGGAGGCTAGTTCAGCAGCCGTCTCCAGGTCGATCGCGTTGTGCTTGCGCTCCCGGTCCAGGGTGACGACGGCGACCCCGGTCGCCTTGTCCCGCTCCACCCGCAGCCCCTGGGCCGTCATGACTTCTCCAGCACCCAGCGCGGCACGGCCATCCCGCCCGTCTCGGTGAAGACGACCTGGACCCGGGCGCCGATGCGCAGCCGCGCCGGGTCCACCGAGTTCAGCGGGGCGTCGGCGGAGGTGACGAGGTTCCCGGCGAGGCGGATGTGCGGGGCGTCGACCAGCTCCACGAGGATCACGTTGTACGGGGCCTGCGCGGCGTAGGCGGGCAGCAGCGGCGGGTGCGGCCGCACGTACGACCAGATCCGGCCCCGCCCGCTCGTCAGCCGCCACTCGGACTCGAAGGACCGGCAGTGCGGGCAGCAGGGCCGGGGCGGGAAGCGGAGCTGGCCGCAGGCGGGCTCGGCGCAGGCCTGGACACGGAGTTCGCCTTGGGCGGCGTACTCCCAGAAGGGCGCTCCGTCCTCGTCGGGGACGGGCAGGAGCAGTTCGTCCGAAGCGGCGGCGGTCGCGGTGGTCATGGTCCCCAGCTCCTCAGGCTCGCAGCAGGATGGCGGACGTCGGGACACCCTCGCCCGCCGTCACCAGGCAGGTCGCGGCGTCCGGCACCTGGGCGGTGGAGATGCCGCGCAGCTGCTTGACGCCCTCGTTGATCAGGTTGAAGCCGTGGACGTAGGCCTCGGAGAGTCCCCCGCCACCGGTGTTGATGGGCAGCCGGCCGCCGATCTCCAGGGCCCCGCCCTCGGTGAAGGAGGCGCCCTCGCCGCGCCCGCAGAAGCCGTAGCCCTCCAGGGAGAGCGGGATCAGCGGGGTGAAGGCGTCGTAGATCTGGGCGACGTCCACGTCCTGCGGTCCGAAGTCGGCCCGCTTCCACAGGTGTCGGGCGGCGGTCCAGGCGGGGCCGGACAGCGGGTCGTCGTTCCAGTAGTTGACCATGCCGTGATGCTGGGCGGGCAGGCCCTGGGCCACGGAGTGGACGTACACGGGCTTCTGGCGGCAGTCGCGGGCGCGCTCGGCGCTGACGATGACGCAGGCCAACGCCCCGTCCGTCTCCAGGCAGTTGTCGAAGAGGCAGAGCGGGTCGCTGATCATCCGGGAGGTCATGTACATCTCGCGGGTCAGCGGGCGCTCGTACATCATCGCGGCCGGGTTCTCGTTGGCCCGGTTGCGGCAGGCCATCGCGACGTTGAAGAGGTGGTCGCGGGTGGCCCCGTACTCGTGCATGTAGCGGCGGGCCAGCATCCCGATCTCGTCCGCCGGGCGCAGCAGCCCGAAGGGGCGCGTCCACTGGCCGGGGGTGGGGAGCTGGACGGCGGTGTTCTTCCACGGGCGGGGGCCGGAGCCGCGTTTGCGCGAGCGCCAGGCGACGCCGACGCTCGCCTGGCCGGTGGCGACGGCGGCGGCCAGGTGGCCGACGGTGGCGCAGGAGCCGCCGCCGCCGTAGCCGATCTTGGAGAAGAAGGTGACGTCGCCGGCGCCGATGGCCTTGGCGACTTCGACCTCGTCGGTCTCCTCCATCGTGTAGGAGGAGAAGGCGTCGACCTCGGAGGGGTCTATGCCGGCGTCGGCGAGTGCCGCCAGAATGGCCCGGCAGGCCAGTTCCTTCTCGGACTGCGGCAGTTGTTTGGCAAAGGCGGTCTGGCCGATGCCGACTATCGCCGTAGCGTCCTTGAGCGTTGCCGCCATCGCCACCTCCGGGGTGCGCACCAGTACTGACAGCCGCGAAGGCTACAGCTAATCTGACGGATAGTCAGCTACTGGTATCCAGGGAGGGGCGGACGATGGACGAGGACGAGGACGGACGCGGGGTCGCGGACGCGACGGAGAACGGGGCCGGGGGCGCCGCGGCCGCCGGCGGCGACGCGCCCGGCGGGCACCTGGACGACCTGCCCTGGGAGAGCATCGGCGGGCTCGTGCGGCACGCCGCGGCGCGGTACGCCGGCCGCGAGGCCGTCGTCGACGGCCGCGTCCGCATCGACTACGCGCAGCTCGGCGAACGCGTCGAGCGTGCCGCCGCCGCCTGCATGGCCGCCGGCATCGAACCGGGGGACCGGGTCGCCGTCTGGGCGCCCAACACCCTCGAATGGATCGTCTCCGCACTCGGCGCCGTCTCCGCCGGAGCCGTACTCGTCCCCCTCAACACCCGTTTCAAGGGCTCCGAGGCCGCATACGTCCTCCAGCGCAGCCGCGCCCGGCTCCTCTTCGTCACCGGCACCTTCCTCGGTACCTCCTACGTCGCCTCGCTGCGCCGCGCCGCCGCCGAGGGCCCCGGCTCCGGACCGCTGCCCGGCCTGCCCCACCTGGAGCAGGTCGTCGTCCTGGCCGAGGACGCCCCGGACTCCTTCCGCACCTGGAAGGACTTCCTGACCGGCGGAGACTCCGTACCCGCCGACGCGGTCGCCGCCCGTACCGAATCGATCCGCGCCGACTCCCCGTCCGACATCATCTTCACCTCGGGCACCACCGGCAGCCCCAAGGGCGCCGTCATCACCCACGCCCAGTCCCTGCGCTGCTACGAGGTGTGGAGCGAGCTCGCCGGGCTGCGCGAGGGCGACCGCTACCTGATCGTGAACCCCTTCTTCCACACCTTCGGCTACAAGGCCGGCATCCTCGCCTGCCTGACGCGCGGGGCCACGATGATCCCCCAGCCCGTCTTCAACGTCGACACCGTCCTCGCCAACGTCGCCGCCGAGCGGATCTCCGTACTCCCCGGTCCGCCCACCCTCCACCAGTCGATCCTCGACCACCCCCAGCGCGACCACCACGACCTCTCCGCCCTGCGCCTGGTCGTCACCGGCGCCGCCGTCGTACCGCTCCAGCTCGTCGAACGCCTCCGCGGAGAGCTGCGCATAGGAGTCGTCCTCACCGCGTACGGACTCTCCGAGGCCAGCGGCATCGTCACCATGTGCCGGCGCGGCGACCCGGCGCAGATCATCGCGGCCACCTCCGGGCGGGCCATCCCCGGTACGGAACTGCGCATCACCGGCGCCGACGGGCAGGCGCTGCCCACCGGGGAAGCCGGCGAGGTGTGGGTACGCGGACACAACGTCATGCAGGGCTACTTCGAGGACCCCGCCGAGACCGCCGAGGCCATCACCCCCGACGGCTGGCTGCGCACCGGCGACGTAGGGGTCCTCGACGCCGCCGGGAACCTGCGCATCACCGACCGGATCAAGGACATGTTCATCGTCGGCGGCTTCAACGCCTACCCCGCGGAGATCGAGCAACTCCTCGGCCTGCACCCGGACATCGCCGACGTCGCCGTGATCGGCATCCCCGACGCCCGGCTGGGCGAGGTCGGCAAGGCGTATGTGGTCCGCCGCCCGAGCGCGGTCCTCACCTCCGACGACCTGATCGCGTGGTCGCGCCGCGAGATGGCCAACTACAAGGTCCCGCGCGAGGTGGAGTTCGTAGCCGAACTCCCGCGCAACGCCGGCGGCAAGGTCCTCAAACGCGAACTCCGGGCCCGCTGACACCCGCCGCTCGGCGGCCGCTACGGCCGCCGGCCGGCACGGTCAGTGGCGGTAGTACTCCTCGGCCACGGCCCGCACTTCGTCGAGCGGACCGGATACATGGCCCTGGCAGCGGTCCGGCCGAATGGTCCGGGAACCCGCCACGAGCCGCTGCACCGGCTCACCGGTCGCAGCCCTTGCAGAACCCGGGGGCGGGGCCGCGGAAGGCGCGGTCGCATTCCGGGCAGTTCTGGAGGGGATCCGGCGGTACGAAGGCGGGGGCGCGGGCGATCGGCACCAGGGGCGGTGGCAGCTGGACCGCGAGGCGGTGGGCGATGAGCCCGGCCGGGTTGTGGAGCGGTGCCGGGAGCTTCGCCGTCAGGACGCCGACCAGCGCGTGCACGTCGGCCCCGCGCTCCAACCAGGCCTCGACGCCGCCCGCGAGGTACCGGATGTCCCGCTCGCCGAGCAGCAGCCGGGGGTTGCTCCGGCGGAGCTCCGCGAGGACCTCGAGGGCGAGCCGGTGCCGGGCCGGGTTGTCGCGGCCCCGGGGTACGGGGAGGCTGTCGGCGGATGCCGTGGTCGAGGCGGGGGAGGTATCCGGTTCCGGCTCCGGTTCCGGCTTCGGGGCGGGCTCCGTTTCCGGCTTTGCGGCGGGTTCCGGCCCCGATTCCGGTTCTGCGTCGGGCTCTGACGCGGGCTGGGGATCCACCGGCGGCGGCACTTGTGGCGGCGCCGCCACGGGAGGGTCCGCCGGGGGTGGTGGCGGGGCGGGAGGGTCCGCCGGAGGTGAGGGCGGCGGTGGCGGTGCTGACGGCGGCGCCGTAGGGCCGCCGGGAAGGGTGACGGCCGCCCGCGGATGGTTGTAGGACACCGTGCGGGTGACGATCCGACCGCCCGGCAGGCTCTCCAGGGACCGTTCCAGGTACCCGAACGCCACCAGCTCCCGCAGCCCGTTGCCGATCGAGATCTCCCCGAGCGGAAGCCGCTTGACCAGGTCCTTGATGCCGATGGGGGTCCCGGCGGGCAGCGACTGGATGAAGATCCCCAGGATCCGCGCGACCGCCGACATCTCGGGATGCTGAATGAGGTCGTTGCTCACGACCGTGAACCGCCCGGTGAGGCGGATGTTGGCGTGCCGAACGCCGTATGTCGCGCGCGTGGGCGGGGTAAAGTGCACCGAAGCCATCAGGAAGCGCTACTTCCTCGTTGGTCAGGCCCTCGATCGGGATTCGCAGTCCCGGCGGGGGCCGTCTCATGTCTGAGTTGTCGGGGCGAGCATATGCCAGACAACCACCTCGAAATCCAGCCCAGTGGGACGATTCACCCGTGCGAGTGAGTAGCCCTGCCGCGGGAGGCTGGAGGGGTCTGGACTGAGTTCTTTCTCTGGGTACTTCCAAGCAAAAGAAGCATCGTTGGTCACCGGGTCGCGGCCGGCCACGACCCGGCAAAGCACCGCTCCAGCACGCGAGTTCGACGCGAATCGGCACTGTCGGCTGCGACCGAATGGCGGCCCGAGACCGGGTGCGCGGAGAGAGTCCGCCGCAGAGGTGGAAACGTGTCCCGGCCGTCGCATCAGCCAGACCTCTTGGCCGCGGTCGGCCGGGGGCGCTCGTTGTCACGCTGACTGGAACGAGGCCCGCGATTCAGCGAATGGCGGGGCCGCGCCCGGCCCTCCAGTCGTCGATGCGCCTGCGGATGGCGGGCACCATCGGGAGATCATCCACGGCCTCCGGCGTGAACCACGCCACCTCGAACGACTCGTCCGACACGCGCAGGCTTCCTCCGGTCGGCCGGGCAAGGAGGCAGATGGAAAACTCCTGCCGCACTTCGCCGTCGTCGTAGGAGAAGACGTGGCCCGGGTTGGTGTACGTCCCGACGATTCCGGTGATCTCAACCGTCACGCCCGTCTCCTCGAACGTCTCCCGGACGGCACAGTCCCCGAGAGATTCGCCAAGCTCCATCTTCCCGCCGGGGAGGGCCCACATCCCGTTGTCGGTGCGGCGCTGCAGGAGGACGCGTCCGCCTTCGTCCACGACCACGGCCGAGGCGGCAGGTACGAGACTGTTCGCCTTGGGGGCTTGGGGATCGTCCTCGTAGTCACGTCTGGGCATCTTGGCCTACCTCCCGAATGTCGCGTCCTCGGCTCCACAACTCCTCGACGTGAGCGGAGAACCGGTCGAACATGCCGTCCGTCTGGCGGCGTCGCAAGTGCATCATCGGTGAGTCGTGCCCAACGCGGCGAGCCAGGATCGGCGTCACGATCATCTCGTCATCGAACCGGAAGACGGACAGGTTGACGTGGCCGGTCTCGAAGCGCCCTTCGATGCCGTCCACGTCTTGAAGCTTCGTCAGTTCGTTCAACGTCACGGCGATACGAGTGGACAGTGTGAGTGGTACTCCCTCGTCGGCTTCTCGCGCCGCTGTGATCGGGCTGTTCGGGTCCCCGACCAAGAACCGGACCCGGCAGCCGGCCTCCGCCTTGCGGCGAAGCGCGCCGGCCAGGTTGGCCTGCTCAAGCCACAGGAAGTAATTGGTGTATCCGGCGAAGACCAGCTCACGCCGTGCCTTCGTCACCAGGCCGCGCCACAAGCCTGCTGGCGCGGCTGACCGGTAGGGGAAGACTTGCACGATCTCCTTGTCCGGCCCGGTTGTGAGTGCCGACCGGATGGCGTTTGGCCACAAGGCTGTTTCCTCCTCGCCTAATGCCTCGCAGGCAGCCCATCGATGGCGGGCGTGGGGGACACGGTTCGGCTCGGTGATCCATCGGCCGACCGTCTTGGGATCAATCCCGCATGCCTCGGCGAGCTGCGTTTCGGTCATCTTGGCTTTCGCCATCGCACGGCGCAGAGCGTGATTCACCGTTCGCCTCCACGGGACGCTCGGGACGGAACGAACCGTAGTCACGAACCGTCCCAAACGTCCTGGAAACGGGGTGGCAACGCCCTGACGAGCGACGGAGTATCTGTGCATGTCACCCCAACCACGCTGAGAGGGAGATCGGTTATGCATCCTCATGGCGCTTGGTGTTTCACCAGGGGACCGATGTGATCCCGGGCTTGGGCGGTGGTGAGCCGCGTGTGTTGATGACTCTGCGGGTGTCGCGGGATGCGGGGCGGACATGGGGCCAGGAGTCTGTGGTGCGTGAGGGTGACCCGGTGGCCGTCCTGTCCGACCCGGGCCGATACCCGCCGTGTGGATGTGGCAGTTGCCTGGGACGCCGGACCGTGTCGGCCCGGTCGCTGTGGCCGACCTCGTGAAGCCCATGCGCTGCGCGCGTTGGCATCGGTTGTCGCGGCAGAACGAAGCGGCGGCACTGCCCCTCATCCCCGCAGGCTTCCGGCCGGTGCGCTCCGTGCAATGCATGCTTCTCGACCACGGTCCGAGTGACCACTTTGCGCTGCATGACGCGGGCGGTGACCCCGCCGGGCGTGCGTCCTCGATGCTGTTCGAGATCGAGCTGTCCCTTGAAGGTCTCGTTGACTGACTCGATGACCTGCCGCAGCGGTTTGAACAGGGGTGCTCCTGGCCGCTCCGGCTCGCCCTTGCGGGCTGGCCGCAGTAGCCGGATGTCCTGCTCAGCCAGTTGATGTTCGAAGTCACGGCCGAAATAGTTCTTGTCGCCGATCAGAGTCTGGCCGGGTCGGTTGGCGAGGAGGTGCGGTTCGGCGGCGAACAGGTCCAGCAGGGTCTCGCGCTCGTCGGCCTTGGCTCCGGTCAGGGCGAAGGCGATGGGCAGGCCCTGGAGGGTGCACACCAGGTGCAGCCGAAGGCCCCAGAAGAAGCGGCTGTGGCTGGCGCAGTACCCGTACTCGGCCCATCCAGCCAGGTCGGAACGTTTGACGGTCTCGCGTGAGCGGCCACACTCCACCGGCGTGGAGTCCACGATCCACACGTTGTCGCTCCACACGGTGGTCTCGGTGGCCAGCAGCCGGGTGACCCGGCGGAGCAGCTCGGCCGCCTTGCGCAGGCGCTTGTTGTAGCCGGGCTGCTTGGGCAGGTACGGGCAGAGATGCCGCAGGTGGGAGCGCGCATGGCGGAGCCACCGGGCCTCGGAGGTGAAGCCGAGCATGGCCTGCATCATCGCGAGCGTGACCAGCTCGGCGTCGGTGAGCTTCGGGGCGATACCCACCGCTGGCCGCCACGGAGCAAGCTGCGGCGAACCCTTCAGCAGGTCGTCGGTCTCCGCATGGAGTGCGGTCGCGAGGGAGTCCAAGTCTGGTGTCACAACACAACCTGATTTTGGGTTCCCCTGTCTCATCAGCTGGGGGTTCCCGTTTCTCGTGGCTGGCGCCGGGTGGACCTCGCCCGGTTGCCGCAGCCGAGGGAACACCATGCCTGGTCGCGGCGCCTGGCCAGGAAGAACATGCCGCAACTGGGGGCGTGGCAGCGCCGCACCCGCTGACGGTCTGGACCCGCGGCCAGGACGAGCGTCTCGCGGGCGACGACGGCGTCGGCGCCGCCGCCCTGTTCCTGCTGTGCGAGCAGGCCGTCGCCGGTCATCCGGAAGACGACGGGGGCGGACGAGGCGAGTTCGTTCAGGCGGGTCCGCAGGCTGTCGGTGAGCGGCCGCTGTCCGGCTGTCGCGTCCAGCGCGTCGCGGACCAACCCACGCAGCCGCTCCAGCTCCTCCAAGGAGAGGGCGGCCAATCTGCGGTCGGCGGCGCGGGCGCGCCATCGCCTGGTGAGTTCCTGATCGGCGAGGAAGTCGATGTCGCCGCGCCCCGGGCCTGCGCCGACGACGACGGTGTTGGCCAGGTCGAGGACCGGGTCCTCGCCGATCCACGGCATTTCCTGCAGGTCCCGGATGGTCATGCCCCTCAATCTACTGGATTCAGGTCAGCGAACCCGTGATAAGTTCGACTCACGGATTTGATCCATCAAATCCGTGAGTCAAATGGTCGACGAAGGGTGATGCCATGAGCGCAACCATCGAGTACGTCAGGTTCGACACCGACGACCCCGCCGCCCTCACGGCCCACCGAGAGCAGCTCGTCGAACTACTCAAGGAGCAGTACGGCGACGGCTTTCAGGGCGCCCACCTCGCCCAGTTCGACGACGGCACCGTCCTGGACTTCATCATCTGGTCGTCCGCCGCCGTCGCTGAGCGCGCGGCCAAGGAAATGCCGACCGACCCCCGGGCACAGGGCTTCTTCAGCCGAATCGGCACAGTGCACGAGATGCGGCACGCCCAGGTACTGCACACCACATAGCCCCCGAGCTCAAGGAGAATGACGCCGTGCCCTCGGCAGACGAACTACTCAGCGCGGACACCGTCGCCGATCTCGCCCGATGCCTTGCGCGAGCCGGTGACGGGATCACGGCGCATGAGACCCGGGGGTGCGGCGCCGTGCTGGACGGGCTGAGCTTCACCGAGCGTGTCGCCCTGATCAGAAATGCCGTCCTGGCTGATCTTCCGGCGGACTACCCGGCCTTCGCGAACGTGTTGCGCGCCGCCCTGCGAGACAGCGATTTCACCGGATGGATGATCTTCCCTGTCACCGAGGCCGTCGCCGAACGGGGCCAGGACGCCTTCGAACCGGCGCTCGCCCTGCTGACAGAACTCACCCCGCGCCTGACCGCGGAGATCGCCGTCCGGCCCTTCCTCCGTGCCGACCTGGAACGCGCGCTCCGGGTCATGACGCGGTGGACCGCGCATCCCGACCTCCACGTCCGTCGACTGGCCAGTGAAGGCACGCGGCCAAGACTCCCCTGGGCGCCCCAGCTTCCGGAGCTGATCGCGGATCCGGCACCCGCACTGCCCCTCCTCGACGCGCTGTACCGGGATGACTCCGAGTACGTCCGCAGATCAGTGGCCAACCACCTCAACGACATCAGCCGTGACCACCCCGACATCGCCACTGGTGTCGCGGCGCGCTGGCTGAGCGACCCAGCGCCGACGACGACCCGATTGGTACGGCACGGCCTTCGGACCCTGATCAAGTCCGGCCACGCCGGGGCACTTACGCTGCTCGGCCACTTCCCGGACAGTCCCGTCGCCGTCGAGGGCCCGCACGTCCACGCCTCAGAGATCCGGGTCGGCGACTATCTGCTGTTCGACTACTCGGTGACGAACACTCACGATCAGACCGCTCACCTCGTCATCGACTACGTCGTCCTCCACATGAAGGCCAACGGGACCCGCACCCCCAAGGTCTTCAAACTCACCACGCGGTCCCTGGCTCCCGGCGAGACGTGGAGCGCGACCCGCAGACACTCCTTCAAGCCGATCAGCACGCGGCGCTACCACCCGGGTGTCCATCTGGTGCAGCTCCAGGTCAACGGCCGATCCCACGGGGAAACTTCGTTCACGCTGCACTGCTGAGGGCAACCGCCTCGCATCCCGCTTCGGTGGCGTAGCCGCCATCGCGCCGCCACCCCAATGAGGCTTCCGCCACCAGAAACGGGAACCTGCATCCGCGCAGCTATCCCTTGGAATCGATCACCTAGTGGACTCCCTGAGATCCGATGGCATGGCCGCTCTCTGGGTGAGCTGGAAGGGGGACGGCGACGACGGCCGCTTGGTGGAGTTCCCGGACTGCACCGAGCTGGGACCTGGCGAGGTAGAGGACGCGTGCATGCTGTTCCTCGGTCACATGGGTGAACACACCTTCCTGGAGGGCGCTGCGTGAAGGGTGTCGCGTCCCACCCGAGTTCGACCCGAACCGGCACTGCCGGCCGGGCCGCGTGATCCGATGTGCGGCGCCGGGTCAGTTCTGTCCGCTCTCCGTCCACGCACGGAGTTTCTCCGGGTTGCGGACCGCCCAGATACGAGCAATGCGGTCGCCGTCCAGACTGAACGCCGCCACCGTCACGGTGACGCCGCCGTGCTGGGCGACCAGGCCGGGCAGGCCGTTGACCGTCCGCTCCAGGAGTGTCAGCCCGGGGGCCTTGTCGGCGATGTGGATCAGGTACTGGGCGATGCGTTCGCTGCCCTCGACCGGGCGCAGGACCGTGCCGACGAGGCCGCCGCCGTCGGCGGCCATCGTGGCGTCGGGGTCGAGGAGGCCGACGAGGGCCCGGATGTCCTTGGCCTCCCACGCCACCTTGAAATCCCGTACCAGACCGGCCTGCCCGGCCGTCGGAGCTGCCGGAGTCCGGGCGGCGCGCGTACGTCGACGGGCCGAGGACGCCAGCTGCCGGCAGGCCGCGGGCGTGCGGCCGACGATCTCGGCGACTTCGGCGAAGGGGTACCGGAAGACGTCGTGCAGGATGAACGCCACGCGTTCGGCCGGCGTCATCGACTCCAGCACGACGAGGAAGGCCATGTTCACCGACTCGTCCAGGGTGATCCGGTCGGCGGGGTCGGCCGGCTCCGCCCTGCCGTCGCCCGCCGGCCCGCCGGACCACTCCGTACGGTCGGGCAGCGGCTCGGGTATCCACGCGCCGACGTAGCGCTCGCGCCGGGCCCGCGCCGATCCGAGGACGTCCAGGCAGATGCGGCTGGCCACCGTCGTCAGCCAGGCGCCGGGCGACTCGACGGCGTCCTGTCGCTGCCGCGACATCGCGTACCAGCGGGTGTACGTCTCCTGCACGGCGTCCTCGGCCTCGGCCAGCGAACCGAGCATCCGGTAGGCGAGGTTGATCAGCCGGCGCCGCTCGTCGACGACCGCGCCCAGGCTCGGCGCTGACGGGTCGTGCCCCTGCTCGGTCGGGGTGCTCGTGATCGCGATCGCTCCCTGTTTCTCCGCGTCGCCTCACATTTCGCGGGCCTGCGTCGTCGGACTACCGAGACAGTACCGATCCACCGCCGCGAGGCAGATGAGGGGGCCCACGTCATGGCCGTACAGGCGACGCCGGTTCAGGGCAGGTTCACGTTCGTGCAGGTCTCGATAGCCCTGCAGACCTTGGCCATCTTCTTCCAGGCGGCCACCGCCGGACTGCTGCTGTCCTCGTCCCACGGCGAGGCACTGCACGGCGTCGGAGCGCGCGTGATGTACGGCGCGTCGATGCTGTACTTGCTCGCCGCGATCCTGGCATGGCGCCCGGGCGGCGGCTCGCCCCGCCCCATCCTGTACGCGTCCGGCTTCCTCGTACTCGCGTCGGCGCAGGTGCTGCTGGGCATCGCGCACAAGCCGTCGCTCCATGTCCCCCTGGGCGTCCTGATGTTCGGCCTGAGCGTGCTGGACCTGGGCCGGGTGCTCTTCACCCGCTCCTCGAGCCACTCCGCGACCCACCCGTAACCGCCGCGCGGGAGCCGGGTGCGCGGGAGTCGGCGTACTACGCCGCCCGGCGGGCCAGGATCAGGCGCCAGTGTGGGGTGCCGTCCTCGCGGTGGCCGAAGTGGGTCAGGGGGACGGTGTCCACCGTGAAGCCGGCCGCGCGGAGGTCCCTGCGGACGGGGCCGAAGGGGAAGGTGCGGTAGTACATGACGAACGGCGGGCGCCAGACGGCGTTGCGGACGCGCATCGCCGCGTCGAAGCCGGCCGTGGCCCACCAGGCCGGGTGGGTCGGCGGGATCGGTGCGCCGATCGGGAAGGCGAAGACGCCGCCGGGGCGCAGGGCCGTGTGGACCCCGGAGAAGACGGCGGGCCGCTCGGCCGGGAGGAAGTGGCCGAAGGCGCCGAAGCTGACCGCCAGGTCGTACGAGTCCGCCAGCGCGGCCGGCAGGGCCCGCGCGTCGGCGCGCAGGAGGTCCACGCGCTTGTCGGGGTGTGCGAGTCCGGCCTCGGCCAGCATGCCCACGCTCAGATCCACCCCGGTCACCCGGCCCCGGCACAGCCGCTGCAGCATCCCGAGGCCGGCGCCCGTACCGCAGCACACGTCGAGACCGGTGCCGAAGGAGCCCTCGCGGGCCGCGAGGGTCTCCTCGACCGCGTCGAGCATCCGGTCGGGGGTGCGGAAGGGCGTCCGGTCGAACTTGGGCGCCAGCAGGTCGTAGCCCCGCTCGACGGAGGACAGGGCCTGTACGGCCAGTTCGCGCAGGGTCGGGCCCTGTGAGGTAAACACACCGGCCAGCCTAGTGACCGGGTACCCGCGGGCGACGTGTCTTCGGGAGTGTCGTGACGGGCCCTTGGACCCTGGCCGAATCGGGCATCACCCCACGTAAGGTGTGATGACCGTATTTTGCCTATCCTTGGGGATTTCGTGACGAGTGCCATGCGGAACGAGGGCCTGCGGTTGCGCACCCTCGCCGCCCGGATCTCCACCGACCGGCCCGAAGGCATCGTCGAGCTGCTGGAACTGCTCCGCGAGTGCACCGGCCAGGCCGTCCACCTGGCGCTGCGCAGCGGCAACGCGCTCATGTACATCCGCAAGATCGAGAGCGACCAGCCCTTCCGGACCGCCTCGCGCGTCGGCACCCGGATCCCCATGCATGCCACCGCCGTCGGCAAGGCCGTCCTCGCGCACCTGCCGCCGGAGGAGGCCGAGGAGATCCTCCGCGCCGCCGGCATGCCCGCCCTGACCCCGCGGACCCTCACCGACCGGGCCCGGCTCGCGACCGAGCTGAACCGGGTCCGTGCGCACGGCTACGCCGTCGACGACGAGGAGAGCGAGCCCTCGGTCCGCTGCCTGGGCGCACCCGTCTTCGACCGTGACGGGGTCCCGGTGGGCGCCGTGAGCCTGACCGGCGTCACGTTCCTGACCACGCGGGAGGAGCTGGAGCGGTTCTCGCCGACGCTGCTGGAGGCGGCAAGGGGAGTGGAGCGGCTGCTCCGGCTCGGCTGACGCCCGGCTCGGCTGACGCCGACCCACGCCTACAGGCGGGAGGCGACCGTACCCGGACACGGGCATACGGCGGCCGCGGTGGTCCCCCTCCTGGCCACCGCGGCCGCCGTTCCCCCGTGCACCCCCGTTGGTCCCCCGTGACCCCCGGTCCCCCCGTGGTACGTCCGTGCCGTACGACCCGGTCCCCCGTGTTCCCCCGTGTCCCCCGACACCCGGGCCGTACGCGCTCTGGTGGACTTACAGACCCGGACCCGACGCGTGGTTGTCGAGCGTCACGATGTCCTCGTCCGAGGCGTGGTTGTCGAGAGGCTTGATCTCCACACCCGACGCGTGATTGTCCAGCGGCTTGATCTCGACGCCGGAAGCGTGGTTGTCGAGCGGCTTGATGTCACCGTCGATCGGCAGGATGTTCTCGTTCGTCGTCATCGGATCTCCTGATGGATGGGTCGGGCCCGTTCGGCGATTCCCCCGCGGACCGCCGAACGGGTGGTCCTCCAGCCGACCCGGGTGCCCCCCGACACGTCGAGTCGATGAACACCATCGTGCCGGTCGGCGATAAACGAACGATGAACGCCTCGTTCAGCTCGACGGGCAGCGCACCGCGGACCGCGCCTCAGGCAGCGATCTCGGCCGCCAACAGCGCCCGCACCTCCGCCAGTTCGGCCGACTTGAGCTGCGTGAACACCACCTCGGCGTCCCGCCAGCACACCCGCGCCCGGTCCCGCTGGCCCAACTGCCGCAGCGCCCTGCCCAGTACGGTCAGGACGGTGGCCCGACGCCACTCGCCGCCGATTCCCCGCAGCGCGATGGCCTGTTCGGCGTGCGAGGCGGCCAGCGTCGGCCGGCGCGCGGCCAGGTGGACCTTGGCGAGCCGGAAGTGCGTCACGCCCTCCCACAGCGGCTGCCGGTTCTCGTGGAACAGGGTGAGGGCTTCCGTGAGTTGGGAGTGCGCCTCGGAGAGCCGCTCGGCCTGGGTGAGGGCGATGCCCAGCGCGTACCGGCCGTTGGCCAGGCGCAGGGTGAGCCCCATCCGGTCGTAGATGGAGATGCCCTGCTGGGCCAGGTCGATGGCGCTGGGGAGCCGGCCCAGCTCCACGTGGATGCGGGAGAGGTTGCACAGGGCGCTGGCCTCGCCGACGTAGTTGGCGTCGGCCCGGAAGTTCGCGATGGCCTCCAGCAAGTACCGCTCGCCGTCCGCGTAGCGGCCCTCGTAGAGGGCGATGATGCCCCGATCGTTGGGTGCCCAGCAGCTGGGCAGCGGGTCCCCGGCGGTACGGGCCAGCAGGGTCGCCTGGCGGGCCTCGTCGTCGGCCTCGGCGAAGCGGCCCGCGACCAGGTAGGTGTTGGTCAGCGTGGTCCGGGCGCGCCCCTCGGCGTACGGGTCCTTCGCGGAGTGCGCGGCGTCGCGCAGCGCGGTGGCGGCCGACTCGTACTGCTTGGAGTTGGCGCCCGACTCGGCGAGGTCCTTGGCCGCCCACAGCAGGTCCACGGCCCGGCGCAGCAGGTCTGCCCGCCCGGTCGTGCGTACGGCGGCCTGTCGGACGCACGCGAGCAGCGGGTCGGCCTCCGCGTACAGCCAGTCCTGGGCGGCGCGCGGCTCGGTGAAGGCCAGCCCGGGGTGGCGGGTGGCCGACAGGTGGGCGACGAGCCGGTCGCCGGGCCGCTCCAGGCCGTACACCCCGGCGGCGGTGGCCAGGTAGAAGTCGAGCAACCGGTCCAGGGCGGCGTCGCGCTCGCTCGGCGGCTGCTCGTCGCGCTCGGCGCACGCACGCGCGTAGAGCCGTACGAGATCGTGGAAGCGGTAGCGGCTGGGCGCCGCCGATTCGAGCAGGGAGCAGTCGACTAAAGCCTCGAGGAGGTCCTCGGTGGCGTGCTCCGGGTGGTCGAGTACCGCGGCTGCCGCGGCGAGTGAGATGTCCGGCCCGTCGGCGAGGCCGAGCAGGCGGAAGGCGCGCTGCTGCGCGGGCTCGAGCTGGCCGTAGCCCAGCTCGAAGGTGGCTTTGACGGCGAGGTCGCCCGCCTGGAGCTCGTCCAGGCGGCGGCGCTCGTCGGCGAGTTTGGCGGCGAGGACGGACACCGTCCAGGTGCGGCGGGCGGCGAGCCGGGAGGCGGCGATGCGGATGGCGAGCGGCAGGAAGCCGCAGGCGCCGACCACGTCGAGGGCGGCCTGGCGCTCGGCGCCGACCCGCTCGGCTCCGACGATCCGGGTGAACAGCTGCAGGGCCTCCTCGGGGCTCATCACGTCGAGGTCGACGAGGTGCGCCCCGGCGAGGCCCGCCATCCGGACCCGGCTGGTGACGAGGGCGGCGCAGCCCGCGGTGCCCGGCAGCAGCGGGCGGACCTGGGCGGCGTCGCGGGCGTTGTCGAGGAGGACGAGGACGCGGCGGCCGTCGAGGGTCGAGCGGTAGAGGGCGGCCCGTTCGGCGGGGGAGTCGGGGATCGAGGTGTCGGGGGTGCCGAGGGCGCGCAGGAAGGAGCCGAGGACGGCTTCGGGCTCGGCGGGGCGGGCCTCGGTGCCCTGCAGGTCGACGTAGAGCTGCCCGTCGGGGAAGTGCGGGCGGGCGGCGTGCGCGACGTGCACGGCGAGGGTGGTCTTGCCGACGCCGCCGATGCCGGCGAGCGCGGAGACGGCCATGACCTGGCCCTCGGCGCCGGCGAGGATGTCGCCGAGTTCACCGACGAAGCTGGCGCGACCGGTGAAGTCCGAGACGGTGGCGGGCAATTGGGCTGGCCTCACGTGTACGGGCGCGGCGGCCGGTGCCGGGTCTTCGGCACGGGCGAGTTCGGTGTCGGCGCGCAGGATGCGCTGCTGCAGGTCGGCGAGTTCGGGGCGCGGGTCGACGCCGAGCTCGTCGGCGAGGAGCCGGCGGGTGTCGGCGTAGACAGCGAGGGCCTCGGCCTGCCGGCCGCTGCGGTAGAGCGCGAGCATCAGCAGTTCGCGCAGCCGCTCCCGCAGGGGGTGGGCGGCGGTCAGGGCGGTGAGCTCGGAGACGGCCTCGGCGTGGTGGCCGAGCTCCAGGTCCAGGTCGAGGCGGGTCTCCAGCAGCTGCAGGCGCCACTCGTCGAGCCGGGTGCGCTCGGTGTCGGCGTGCGGCCCGGGTACGCCGGCCAGCGGTTCGCCGTCCCACAGGTTCAGGGTGCGGGCCAGCAGCGTACGGGCGAGCGCGCGGTCCCCCTTCTCCGTGCGCGCGGTCTCGGCGTCGGCGGCGAGGGTGCGGGCGATGCCGAGGTCGAGGGCCTCGGGGTGGGGCAGGCGGATCGCGTAGCCGCCGGACTCGCTGACGAGGAGCCCGGGGTCGAGGATCTTGCGCAGGCGGGAGGCGTAGGTACGGATGGTCGCGAGGGCCTGCTGCGGCGGGTCCTCGCCCCAGATGGCGTCGATGAGCTCGGGCGCGGTGGCGGTGCGGCCGTCGCGGAGCAGGAGCACGGCGAGCAGGGCGCGCTGCTGCGGGGTGCCGGAGGGCAGCGACTCGGCGCCGCGCCAGGCGCGGATGGGGCCGAGGACGGCGAAGCGGTTGCCGGTCCCGGCTCTGGCCTCGGCTCCGGGTCGGACTCCACTCCCGGTTCCGGTTCCGACTCCACTCCCGGCTCCGGTTTCCGCGGTGGCGGCTTCGATTCCGGTTCCCGCGGCAGCGTCACCGGCCTCGGGGTGGTTCCGCTGATGCGGGATGGCCGGTGTGCCGTCCATCTGGCGTCCCCCCTGCCTTCCGTAGGTGTAATGGTCAGTCTGCCCTGTGTTGCGCGTACACGTCAGCCCGTGGCGGACCCAGTCCTACCGGATCGCGAATCCGGCCCCTCCCAACTAGCTGACGGTTCGTCAGATTGGCGCTACCGTGAGGACATGGAGACCTTCCCGAAGATCATCTCGGTGGACGACCACACGGTTGAGCCCCCTCACGTCTGGCGGGACCGGCTCCCGTCCAAGTACCACGACGTCGGCCCCCGCGTCGTCCGCGCCCCCCTGAAGGAAATGACCTTCCTCGGAGGCAAGTTCGCCCCCGTGATGGGAGCCAAGGGCGACGACGGACCGATAGGCGACTGGTGGGTGTACGAGGACCTGCACCGACCCCTCACCCGCCTCGACACGGCCGTCGGCTACGACCGGGACGAGATCAAGCTCGAAGTCATCACGTACGAGCAGATGCGCCCGGGCTCCTTCTCGGTTCCCGAGCGGCTCGCCGACATGGACGTCAACCACGTCCAGTCGGCCCTCTGCTTCCCGACCTTCCCGCGCTTCTGCGGCCAGACCTTCACCGAGGCCAAGGACCGCGAGCTCGGCCTGCTCGGCGTGCGCGCGTACAACGACTGGATGGTGGAGGAGTGGTGCGGCCCCGACGCCGCCGGCCGCCTCATCCCGCTCACCTTGATCCCGCTCTGGGACGCCCGCCTCGCCGCCGCCGAAGTGCGCCGCAATGCGGCGCGCGGGGTCCGCGCGGTCGCCTTCTCGGAGATCCCGCCCCACCTCGGGCTCCCCTCCATCCACACGGACGAGTGGGACCCCTTCCTGGAGGCGTGCAACGAGACCGGCACGGTCATCGCCATGCACATCGGCTCGTCCTCGCGCATGCCCTCCACCTCGGCGGACGCGCCGCCGGCCGTCGGCTCCACCATCACCTTCGCCAACTGCTGCTTCTCGATGGTGGACTGGCTGATGAGCGGCAAGTTCGAGCGCTTCCCGAACCTCAAGATCATGTACGCGGAGGGCCAGATCGGCTGGATCCCGTACATCCTGGAACGCGCCAACGTGGTCTGGGAGGAGAACCGCGGCTGGGGCGGAGTCGCCGACAAGGTGCTGCGCCCGCCGTCGGAGCTCTTCGCCGAGCACGTCTTCGGCTGCTTCTTCGACGACGCCTTCGGCCTGAAGAACCTGGACTCGATCGGCGTCGCCAACGTCCTCTACGAGACCGACTACCCCCACTCGGACTCCACTTGGCCCAAGTCCCGCGAGGTCGGCGAGGCCCAGATGGGCCACCTGGCCCCGGACGTCGTGGACCGCATCGTGCGCGGCAACGCGATCGACCTCCTCGGCCTGACCCCGGACGGCCTCTGGCCGGGGGCGTAGGCCGGGGGGCAGACCGCCCACCCTTCGTGCTGCACAACAGCCCCGGCCGGAGAACTCCGGCCGGGGCTGTGGCATGGCCGCCGACTCCGCCGCGGCAGCTCGGCGGAGCGCGTCAGGACGCCCGGCCCGGGGCGGGCGTGGCCGCGATGGCCGGGGTGACGTGGGTGAGGAGGAGCTCCAGGAAGCGCTCCGGGCGGCGGAACGACGCGAAGTGGCCGCACTCCTCGATCACCGCGAAGTGCTTGACCGGTGCCTCGACCTCGTCGAAGAAGGCCTTCGCAGCCGCCGTCGGGGTGAGCACGTCGTGCTCGCCCTGGAAGACGAAGAAGGGGACCTCGAAGCGCGTCCCGTCGGCCCGGTCGTCGAAGCCGGCCGTTCCCCCGGTGATCCGCTCCGAGAAGGTCTGCCCCTTGAAGAAGTCCCGCAGATCGCGCAGCGAGTGCAGCGGCGACAGCCACATCGAGCCCAGGACCACCTTCTTGATCGTGTCGAGGGTCAGCGGATCGCTCTGCGCGGAGAGCTTGGCGTACGTCGCCTGCTGCCGCGGCGTCCACGCGTACGGGTCCGAGCCGATCGCCTCGACCTGCGCCAGCTGCTTGCCCTTCCCGGCGGCGCGCAGCCGCTCCAGCAGCGCGTCGTAGGCGGAGGTGTCCCGGCCGCCGGTGTGGATGTTCTGGTCGGTGCCGACGTACGCGGAGTACAGCTCGGGGTGCTTGCGGGCCAGCCGCAGCCCGAAGGTGCTGCCGTAGGAATTGGCCAGGAGCACCACCCGGTCCGCGCCCAGCAGGCGCCGGGCGTACCGGGTGACCTCCACGGCGTCTTCGTGGAGCCGCTCGAAGGTGGCCTCGCCCTGGCCCTCCGGGCCGCCCCGGCCGAAGGTCTTGCCGGCGCCGCGCATGTCCCAGCGGACGATCGTGAAGTGCCGCTCCCAGCTCCGGGTGCGCGCCGTGTAGATGGAGTTGGCGGCGCCGGGGCCGCCGTGGATCTCGACGACGACGGGGTTGGCCCGGTCCTCGCCGCGCACCGAGACCCACTGGTCGATGCCGCCGATGCGGACGAAGCCGCGCTCGTCGATGCCGTTCGGGGAGTCGATCCGCAGGGCGGCGGCGGCCTGGGTGCGGCGCAGTGCGCGGTGGGCGAGGAGGCCTGCGGCGGGGGCGGCGAGGGCGGCGGCGGTGAGGCTGGCGGCGGTGAGTGCGGCGATCACTGTGTCCTCCGTAAACTGTTTCTAGTGGATACGGATGAGTGTGGAGGGGGAGCGCGCCGCTGTCAACAGGCGGGGAAGGGGTGTGGCGGGCGTGGTCGGCCATCGCGCCGGTCGGCCCCTCCGGCGCCCCCCGGCCGCATCCCTGGCGGCCTCTCACTCGACACGTCGGCCGGGATGCCCCTTGCGGTAGCCGCTGCAAGCAAGGCATGCTTCGCCACAGCAAAGTGGGGGAGGAATGTCTGTGGTGGACAAGCGGACCGTGGTGACCGCGGTGTTGTGCGCGGTGGCGGCGCTGGGTGCGTCCGCTGCCATGACGAAGGTGGTGCCGGCCGCGGACGGCAAGGCCCCCGCGCACGCGAAGGCGGCATCCCCGACGGCGTCCTCTGCTATCCGGCCGTCGCAGTCGCAATCACCGAAACAGCCTCAGTTGTCCACCAGTCCGAGCCCCAGGCCGTCGGCCTCGCTCCCCAAGCCGGGCGGCCCCGCGGCCATCGCCGGAGCGCTGTTCGAGGGCGATGTGACCGGGGATCACTTCTGCACGGCGACCGTCGTGCACAGCCCCGGGCGGAACCTGATCGTCACCGCGGGCCACTGCCTGCTCGCGGGCCAGGCCGGCGAAGGCGGGGCGGTCTTCGCACCCGCGTACGCGGACGGGCGCGCCCCGTACGGCACCTGGAAGATCGCGGAGGTCTTCGAGGACCCCCACTGGGCCGACGATACGGACGACGACTACGACCTCGCCTTCGCCCGCATCGCCCCCGACGCCTCGGGCCGCAACATCGAGGACGTCACCGGCGCCGCCGTCCTGGACACCACGGGCCGCACGGGCGAGGAGGTCACGGTGACGGGCTACCCGGCGGACCGCAAGGTCGCGCGCACCTGCACGTCCCGCGCGGTCCGGACGAGCGACACGGAACAGCGTTTCGACTGCGCGGACTTCCCCGGCGGTACGAGCGGCAGCGCGTGGATCGCCGCCGACGGCAAGGTCATCGGCATCCTGACGGGCGGGGACACGGACGACGTCTCGACCAGCACGATCCTGTCCGACTACGCGGCGGCGCTGTACGCACGGGCGACGGGCGCGACGACCGGCTGAGGCCCGCCCCTACGGATCCCAGGGCGCGGCCGGCCTCCGGCGGGCCGCCCGGGAGCCGGTCCCGGGCGATGCTCCGCCGAGCCGGGTGGCCCCGCCGGTCCGGGCGGTCCGGGACTCAGGCCAGCAGGCCCAAGTGCACCGGCTCTGCGGGGGCTTCCTCGAGCAACTCGGCGAGCCGCGGGGGCCACAGCGGCTCACCGAGCGTGGCGAGGTTCTGCCGCGACAGCCAGCGCCAGTGGGCATCGGGATACTCCGGGACGGGGTCGCGATGGGGGCCGTCGGTGACGTAGATGTGCTCGTGCTGGCGCACGGGAACGCCTTGGTGCGTGAAGTCGTGCTCCCAGGTGCAGAGCAACCGCTGCGGCTCCAGGTCCGTCCACCCGGTCTCTTCCCGCAGCTCCCGCCGCACGCACTCCTCGGGTGTCTCCCCGGGATCGATCCCACCGCCGGGCGGCAACCAGTGGATGCCGACTTCCACGTTGTTCTCCCGGAACAGGAACACTGACCCGGCGGGGTTGAGGACGACAATTCTTGCTGCCTGCCGTGGAGTTCGCATCAGGCCAGCGTACGACGGGGGGTGCGGGGACGGCAGAGGTCGGCGGGGTCTTCGGTGACGGTCCGGCTGGTGGGGGCTGCGGGGTGGGGGCCTGGGTGCGGGTGGG
>NZ_JAGGOT010000118.1 GCF_018614195.1 Streptomyces sp. ISL-43 | reverse complement strand
CCATCGCGATGGCGACGACGGCCGGTGCCGGTTCGCTGATCATCGGCGTCCTCTTGGCCACGCTGGGGCTGACGCTCTGGTTCCAGCAGGGCGTACGGATCTTCGCGGGCGTCGCCGCGATCCTGCTGGGGCTCGTGTCCCTGCCGGTGTCCAACCTCGGTGGCTTCGGCCTGGGCCTCATCCCCGCAATGATCGGCGGCGGCCTCGCCCTGGCCTGGGTGCCGGGCAAGCCGGCGGACGAGACGGACGAGGGCGACACCAGGTACCCGGCGCAGGCCGTGGACCTGGGCAAGGCCGAGGCGATGGCGGGTCCCCAGGGCTTCCCGGGGCAGCGTGCAACGGAAACGACGGCATACGCGAGCGAGACGACTGCCCACGCCGATGGCGGGAGGAACAGTGCGGGGTGACGAAACGCAGCGGGGCGAGGCCCTGGGTGCGGAGTCCCGTGAGAGGAAGGGCCCGCGCCACGCGGCGCCCAGAAAGTCGCTGCTGACCAAGCTCCAGATACCCGTCGGCAGGACGATGGCGCTGGCGGCCATGCCGACGGCGGTCTTCGTCGGCATGGGCATGGCGCCGAAGCTGGCCGTGGCCGACGACAAGGAGATCCCCTTCGCGCCCGGACCGTGCGTGACGCGGTCCGACGAGCCCGCGGAGTCGGCATCCCCGTCGCCGTCGAAGACGCCCTCCAAGACCCCTTCGAAGACTCCGCAGACGAAGCCCTCACCGGCCAAGTCGCCCACCGCGGTGCCTTCGCCGACTGCGAGCCCGTCGGCGTCCAAGCCGGTGCAGAAGCCCGCCGAGACGCCGGCCCCCAAGCAGGCCGCGGCTGCGGTGGCACCCGCCGCCGCGCCCGCCAAGGCCACCAACCCGCTGGACCCGCTGGGTGTGGGCGACGCGATCAAGGGCTTCTTCGACGAGCTGGGCAAGCCGCTGGGCAGCGACCCCGACGCACCCGCTCCGACCACGCCCGCTCCGAGCGCCCCCGCTCCGACGGCGCCGAAGCCGGCGGACAAGCCCGCGACCACCGTTCCCGCCCCGGACCCGGCGGCGGAAGCGATCCGCGATGCCGCGAAGCGGGCCGGGACCGAGGTCACGGAGCTCTCCGACGAGGTCAAGGACACCGCGACCACGCCGAAGGACGAGACGGGCACCAAGGCGAAGAAGGCGACGGAGGCGACGAAGGACGCGGACGGGAAGGAACCCTTCCCCTGCCCGACCCACGACGCCAAGGCCCTGGCCGAGGCCGAGGTGGAGCAGGGCATCCCGCTGCTCCCCGACGAGCCCTGGTACCTCGACAGCTCGATGCTGACCCTCTACGGCCTGGACTACGAGGGCATCGTCGAGGTGAAGACCGCGGGCGGCAAGACCAAGACGGTCCTGAAGTTCACGGCGGACTCGCTGGACATCAAGGACCTGTACCAGACGGTCGGCAAGAGCGGGCAGGTCGCCCACCTGAAGTCCCGTCCGGGCTCGACGTCGAAGATCCGCGGGGCCAAGGTGACGATGTACACCGAGAGCCTCAAGGGCAACCTCTTCGGCCTGATCCCGATCGAGTTCACCCCGAACACCCCGCCGCCCCTGAACGTCTCCTTCGCGTTCTTCACGAACGTAAAGGTCGTCCAGGCCGGCCAGTTCGGCGGCACCCTGACCGTGCCGGGCCTCAAGAACTACATCGGCCCGGCGGAGTAACAGCCGGTTCCGGCGTTGAGCACGTAGGTCCCGCAGTGGATGGCCCGCCCCGGCAAACGAGGGGCGGGTCATCCACTTTTTGCGGATAATCCTCTTGATCTTTACGAGAGTTAATGATGCGGATAGCGTGATCTTGCCGCTGCCGCAGGCGCGGTGCGCGGGGGTGTCTCAGGGGGGAAGTCCGAGTCTTCGGCGTGCCTGGAGCATGCCCGCGCCGTGACTCATTAGGGGACTCACGACTCAATGCTGCAATCCATGAACCGCTCGGTGCGCCGGGCGGTGATCTGTGCGGCCGGCCTGGTTCTGGCCGCCGTCGCGGCCGGGGTGTCCGGCGTGGCACCGCCGCTCTGGCCGGACGGGACCGTCAACGCCGGCTCCATAGGCGCCCAGCCCGTGGGCCCGGCTCTGAAGACCTTCCCGCTCCTCGCACGGCACGCGAGCACCGGCAAGCTCCGGGCGTACGAGCCGAACGGTACGGGCGGCCTGAAGTCCGGCTACGAGCTGGGCGGCGGCTTCGGCGACGCCACCGCACTCGCCCAGGCCAACGTCTCGGAGGGCGGCAGGGCCAACGACATCTACCACCGTGCGGCCGGGACGCTCTACTACACCGCCGAGCACGGCAACGACACCAAGGTCGTCGGTGGCGGCTGGGACATCTACAACACGATCGTCTCCGTGGGGAACATGGGCGGTTCGGCCGACGCGGACCTGGTCGGCCGGGACGCCTCCGGCAGCCTCTGGCTGTACCAGGGCAAGTCCGACGGCACCCTCGCGGCCCGGATCAGGATCGGCACCGGGTGGAACGCCATGACCCTCGTGGGCCGAGGCGACTACACGGGCGACGGCAAGGCCGACCTCCTCGCCCGCTACAGCGACGGCACGCTCAACATCTACGCCGGCACGGGCGCGGCCACGGCCGACGCCGTGGTCGCCGCCCGGTACCCCGTGGGCGGCGGCTGGGACGCGTACAAGACGCTCGCCTCCGCGGGCGACACCGACGGCGACGGGAAGACCGACCTGATCGCGGCCGATCCCGCGGGCGCGCTGTGGCTGTTCAAGGGCACCGGCAACGCCGCCGCCCCCTTCGCCGCGCGGGTGCAGATCGGCACCTCGGGCTGGGCCGCCTTCGATGTCCTCTTCTGAGCAGAACGGCTGATACGGGTATGCGCACGAACGCACAGCCGCCCAGACGCCGTCGTTTCGGCACCTGGACGAGCTTCCTGACCACCACGGCCATGGCCACCGCCGCGGCCGTCACCTTCACCGGCAGCGGGTTGCAGCCCCCGGGCGGCCTGGGCTCGGCCGCCGCCGCCGAGCCCGCCCCCTATGACCTGGAGGCGGCCCAGAAAATCCGCGAGGCCCAGTGCCTCCTCGGCAACGTGCTCCGCAAGGGCGGCGCGGAGATGAAGGCCGTCGCCCGCACGGGACTGAAGGGAACAGAGTCCGAACTGCTCGCCGCCGCGGCGCGCGACTACTGGGACGGAACGCCGCTGTCGGCGGCGTACGGCAAGGACCATGCCGCCGCCGACGCCAAGTTCAGCGAGATGGACGACCGCAAGAAGGCCTGGCAGGCCCCTCTCGGCATGGTCGACGTCCCGCCCGGCTACACGAACGCGGGCTTCCAGTGGCCGCCGGACAACCCGACCGTCTTCGCGGCGACGGGCTACGCGGGCTGGATCGCGGACCGCTTCTGGACCGGCGAGGGCGACTTCTACACGGACACGCACCCGCTGGCCGGCAAGGAGTCGGTCGACGCAGCCACCAAGATCGCGAAGGCCCGCTACTACCCGGAGACCTCGGCGACCTACGAGGACCGCAAGGAATGGGAATGGCACATGGCGGGGTCCACCCCCATGTACGCCGACGACGCCCGCATCTTCCTGCAGAACGGCGGTTTCCCCACCAGCGCTCCGGCCGTGGACTCGATGGAGTTCCGGATCGACGTGGAGCAGCTGAAGGCGCGCTTCGCCTCCTGTGCGACGCGCAACCCGCTCGACCCGCACAAGGTCCTCACGGCCGAAGCGGCCATCGCCTCCCAGGAGTGGCAGGCCGAGATCGCGGGCCAGAACACGCAGCGGGACGCCATCCTCGGTGCCGAGCAGGCCGCTTCCAAGGACCTGCAGATCGCCGCGCAGGCCATGGCCGAAGCCCTCGGCCAGTCCATGATCGCGAGCAGGCTGACCGNNCAGGGAGCGGACGGCCGCCGGCGAGTGAGTTCACCAAGGCCCGCACGGGGATCGAGCAGGCTCAGGCCCGCGCGACCGGTCGGCTCTACGTGGCTTCGCGCGCGGCCCAGGACGCCCAGGCGCAGGCCGCCAAGGTGACGGCCGCGCAGAACTCCGCGTACGCCGTGGCCGACCAGGCGGGACTTCCCCGGGGCCGGGGTCTGCTCTACGGCCAGCAGGCCGCCCAGGTCACCAAGGCGTCGGCGGCCGCGGCCCAGGCGGCGGCCAAGGCCACCGAGACCGCGCTGAACGCGACGCGTGCCTCGGCGGCCGACAGCAAGACCCTGAACTCGCTGGCCATGACGCAGGCGCACGCCTCGAAGGCGGAGTTCCGCCGCAAGGCGGCCGAAGAGGCCGCCGCGCAGGCGAAGTCCGCGGCGGAGGGCGCCGCGGCGCAGGCGGTGAAGGCCGCCGAGAACGCCACCAAGGCGAAGGCGGCGCAGGTCAGGGCGGAGAACGCGGAGAAGGAGGCCAAGACCGCGGCCGCGGACGCCAAGGCCAAGCGGCAGCAGGCGGAGTCCGAGCGGAACTACGCCAAGTCGCAGAAGGAACTGGCCGAATCGGAGCGGGCGAAGGCCGCGACGGCGGAAGCGAAGGCCCAAACCCAGCGCACCGAGGCGGGGAACCAGCTGAGCGCGGCGCAGACCGCGGGGACCACCGCAGAGAACAAGATGAAGGACGCGCTCGACGCCGAGAAGAAGGCCGTGACGGCCCGGAACAACGCGTCCGACGCGGAACAGCAGCGCGACGCCCTGGACGCCAAGGCCTACGCCAAGGAGGCCAAGGCCGACGCGGACGAGGGCACGGACGCGGCCGAGGGGTCGCGCACGGCGGCCACCCAGGCCCGTACCGCCGCCGACAACGCGGGCACGGCGGCCACGGCCGCACGGGCCGAGGCGAACACGGCGACGGAGGCCGCGAGCAACGCGCGAGCGGCGGCGACCCGGGCCCAGGGCGCGGCCAAGCGCGCCCAGGCGGCGGCGGACGCGGCCAAGAAGGACGTCGCGATCACCGAAGCCGCGGTGGCGAAGGCGCACTCGGCGGCAGCCGATGCCATCGACGCCTCGGACGCGGCCAAGTGGAACGCGATCACCGCGAAGTCGCAGGCGGAGACGGCCCACCAGCAGGCGGAGAAGGCCAAGACGGATGCCGCCGTGGCCCGCGGCGAAGCGCTGGCGGCCGGAGCGGAATCCATCCGCACGGCCGGTTTCGCTTTCGCCACGGCGCAGGCGGCCGTGGCCGCCGGTGAGTCGGCCATCCAGGTGGTCAAGCCGGCCAACGACGCCATCGAGCTGGGTTCTCCGTATAAGGAGACCGACTCCTCGGCGGGTCTGGCCGTGCTGACCGGCCAGGCCGCGAAGACGGCGGCCGAGCAGCAGTCGGCCCTGGCCCAGGCCAAGGCGGACCAGGCGGCCAAGGCGGCGGCCGAGGCGAAGAAGCTCGCCGAGCAGGCGGACGCGGACGCGAAGGCGGCGGCGGAGGCCGCGGCGGCGAAGGCGGCGAAGGCCGCCGAGACCAGGACGGTCGAGTACAACCGGCAGGCCACGGCGGACGCCGCGGCGGCCCAGACCGCGGCCACCACGGCGGGCACCTACGCGTCCGACGCGGACGCGGCCGCCACGGACGCGGAGCGCGACGCCTCTTCGGCCCGCAAGGCGGCATCGGCGGCGGAGGCCGACGCGGCCACCGCGAACACGGTGGCGACCAAGGCCGAGACCGATGCCAAGGCGGCGGAGGAGGCGGCGACCCGCGCACAGGAGGCGGCGAAGGAGGCCCAGGACGCGGCGACCCGCGCGGAGGACCAGAAGACCCGCGAAACGATCGCCTCGGGCGGTGTGACCGGCCGCAAGGGCGTGTTCATGCGCAACAACATCGAACCGGTCGGGGACCCGGTCGACCAGAACAAGTGCGTCCTCGACATCGGCTTCGACGGCTGCACGGTGACCTTCAGGCTGACCTACAACCTCACCATCGACTACTACATGTGCACGGACCCCGCGGCCCCGGAGAACGTGACCGAGGCGAACTGCCCGGCCCAATACGTGACCTGGATCAGCGCCGAGCCCATGGGCCTGCAGACGTACGACAAGGACGTGTACTTCAGCCGTCTGGAGATCGCCCTGATCTTCGACAAGATGTTCCTGAAGACGCTCTGGCACATGCTCGCGGACGACTTCATCAACTGCTTCAAGGGCGACACGAAGGCCTGCCTGGCGGCGAACATCGATCTGATCATGGCGGTCAAGAACAAGCGCCTGGAACTCCTTCTGGATGCCATGCAGGCATACCGCTCCGTCATGAGGAACGGCGTGAGCGTGGCAGAAGCCAGGGCGCTGGCCAAGAAGGCAGACATGGACCCGGCCGCGGTCGCCGCGATCGAGCGCGAGATCGAGGTGGCCGAACGGTTGCTGGCCTCGTGTAGGCGGAACAGTTTCCCCGCGTCGGTCCCCGTGCTCATGGCGGACGGTTCGCACAAGCCGATCGGTTCGGTGCGGGTCGGTGACGTGGTGATGGCGGGCGACGTCGCTTCAGGGAACACCAGGGCGGAACAGGTGACCGCCGCCTTCCGGCACGACACCAGCCGCCTGATCGACATCACCCTGGCCGACGGCGGCCGTCTCAGCACGACCGCGGGTCACAGGCTGTTCGCCATGGGCCGCGGATGGACCTACGCCTCGGACCTGACGGTG
Organism: Streptomyces sp. ISL-43; assembly: GCF_018614195.1. Classification (GTDB taxonomy): domain Bacteria; phylum Actinomycetota; class Actinomycetes; order Streptomycetales; family Streptomycetaceae; genus Streptomyces. The sequence continues at coordinate 2,123 of NZ_JAGGOT010000118.1, read as the reverse complement.
AATGACCGGCTGCTGGATCCGCGGGGCCGGGAGCAGGCGATCACCACTCTGGGCGATCGCGGGCGCAGCACCCCCGTGGAGGTGTTCGACCTCACTGTCGACGGCTTGCACACCTTCTTCGTGCAGGCCCAGGGGCGGGCGCCGGTGGACGTGCTCGTCCACAACTGCCTGGACATCGTCGGTGACGAGGGCAGAGCCGGTGCCCACACCCTGAACGACCATGTCGGGCTGTCACTGAGGGAGGTGGATCTCCGGAAGAAGCTGGACAAGGATGGGGTTGCCACCGAGTGGAATGATCTCGACACCGCTGTTGCCTCCGTTCAGCGGGCCTTCGCGGAATGGAGTGCGAAGCCCGCTAACGAGAAGAGGCTGCGCAACTGGCTGAGTGAGCAGCAGAAGAAGAAGAGCTTCACTCCGGACGACCTCTTGGAAGTCCCGTGGACGCTGAAGGATCAAGGCAATCTGGGCAGGAAGTGGACCAAGGGCCCGCTGGACCAGAACGGCGTTCCGACCCTCGTTTCGACTCCGGTCGGGAACGGAGTGGTCATCCAGCTCAAACAGGTGAAGGGCCACGCCCCGGGCTGGGTCGTCTACACCGCTTACCCGACGGGAAGTGCCGTGTGAAACAGGATCCTCGCCGACTCGGCTCGGACATAGGGCTCAGCTGCCTGATGAAGACCTTCCGCTATCCCCGGACCAACAGAATGTCCATCGGTCTTGCCCGCGTGGCTTGGTTCGCGGACCGCGAGGACGGCGCGTTCGCCCATCAGCTGCTGGACGACGTCAGGCGGCTGCTCGCCTCGGACCTGTCCGGCGCGGAGCTGTCCGCGCTGTGGCTGGCCGGGACGGTCCGCGACTTCGATCTGGAGCTCTGCGGGACCGAGGGACGCCAGTGGCTCACCTGGATCGAGGAGATCGCCGAGTACCGCATCACCTGGAACGTCGGGGACGCACCCGCTCCGGCGGATCCGCCACCCGCTCGCGGGCTGGCGGAGGCCGTTCTCGGCGAGATCGAAGCGGTGGCCGCGGAGTTGGAGTCGGCCACGGTCGGGCACAGCTACGCGGCGGTGCCCGGCGTGGTTCCGGTGTTGCGGCGGGTCGTCGCCGAGGTCGATCCGGACCTCGGTTTCCGGCTGCTGATGCGCGTGCTGAAGTCCTTCTTCATGACGGTCGACCCCGAGCGGATCGAGGCGTATTACGTGCTCGCCGGGCTGCTGGGGCTGGAGGAGGAGGTCGTCGACGACGGCGACTTCAACGTCCGGCGGGACTGAGCGGCCTGGAAAAGCCCGAGGGCGGCAGCGGCAGAGTTCGAACGCCGGGTGCGGCGTCAGTTGCTGACGTCGCCGCCCAGGTGGTGGACGCGGACCATGTTGGTCGTGCCCGGGACGCCGGGGGGCGAGCCGGCCGTGATGATCATGGTGTCGCCCTTGTTGTAGCGCTTGAGCTTGAGCAGCTCCGCGTCCACGAGGTCGACCATCGCGTCGGTGTTGTCCACGTGCGGGACGACGTAGGACTCGATGCCCCAGCTCAGGGTGAGCTGGTTGCGGGTGCCCTCGTCGGTGGTGAAGGCCAGGATCGGCTGCAGCGTGCGGTAGCGCGACAGGCGGCGGGCGGTGTCACCGGACTGGGTGAAGGCGACGAGCGACTTGGCGTCGAGGAAGTCCGCGATCTCGCAGGCCGCGCGGGCGACGGAGCCGCCCTGGGTGCGGGGCTTCTTGCCCGGGACCAGCGGCTGCAGGCCCTTGGACAGGAGCTCCTCCTCGGCCGCCTCGACGATCTTCGACATCGTCTTGACGGTCTCGATCGGGTAGGCGCCCACCGAGGACTCGGCGGACAGCATGACCGCGTCCGCCCCGTCGAGGATCGCGTTGGCGACGTCGGACGCCTCCGCGCGCGTCGGGCGGGAGTTGGTGATCATCGACTCCATCATCTGGGTCGCGACGATCACTGGCTTGGCGTTGCGGCGGCAGAGCTCCACGAGGCGCTTCTGCACCATCGGGACCTTCTCCAGCGGGTACTCGACGGCCAGGTCGCCACGGGCCACCATGACCGCGTCGAAGGCGGCTACGACGCCCTCCATGTTGGCGACGGCCTGCGGCTTCTCGACCTTGGCGATGACGGGG
>NZ_JAGGOT010000117.1 GCF_018614195.1 Streptomyces sp. ISL-43 | reverse complement strand
TCCCAACCGAAACGCCGAGGTGAGTGTACGGTCCCGTAAAACTACTGCCTATAGTTTTAAGGGGGGCGCGGGGCCCGCCGCCCCCTCTCGACGAGTCTGCGCCCGGCCCCTCCCCGCACAGCCGTCGAGCCCGAAGGTCCGCTACTTCCTGCATGACATGGGCCTGACATTCCATACGGGCCTTTGCCTGCCCCCTCACATCCGAAGGTGACCCCTCCGCATGTCCCTGCGCACCCGCGCCCTGCCCGCGCTCGTCATAACCGCCGCCCTCACCCTCTCCCTCAGCGGATGCGGCACGACGACCCCGCCGGCCAAGCCGGCCGGTCCCACGACCACCGTCGGTCAGGCCGCGCCCGGCCTGACCCTGTTACCCGACCCGCCGACCGCCACCGCCCGGCCGAAGACGCCCCGGCACACTCCCGCCGCCGGCAGCGTGCCGGCCACTCTGGCTCCCAGCGGGAAGACGAAGCTCGCTGTCATCACCCCCTCCACCCGATCCGGCGGGCCCGCCGAGGCCAGCAGCCCCGGCCTCACGCTGAGCTCCTACGACGTACGCACCGGTGAGGCCGTCCTCGCACCCGCCGTCAACGCCGCCCCCGCCGAAGGCGCCCCCTCCGTCCGTGCCGGTCAGCTGATCGACAGCCCGCCGACACCGGCCGCGCCGCGCGGTGCACTGCTCGCGGTCACCGCGGTGCGGTCGGCCAACCGCGGCAAGACCTCTGTCAGCACCCGACCCGCCACCATCGCCGAACTCCTCGGCAACAGCTCCTCCACCCTGCACACCGCCCTCGATCCGCGCAGCATCGAGGTGCAGCCGCAGGTCAAGGACCTCAAGGTCTCCTTCACCAAGCGCCCCGACGGTGGCAACGGCTCTGTCTCCGGCGGACTGAAGCTGGATGCGGACACCACGATCCCGCTGCCCCACGGGGCCTCCGTCACGCTCGCCGGCTCGCTCGAACTCGACCCGGCCGTCGACTTCTCGTACCAGGGAGCAGCCCTCCACCCGGATCAGGCCAGCGTCGGCTTCGAACTCGGCGCCCGCGCCAACTGGCGTATCCGTGCCGCAATCGCCGCCCCCTCCGATCCCATCCGGATCCCGCTCGCCAAGCTCATGGCCAGCCCCGTGGTCATGGTCGGTCCCGTGCCCGTCGTCATCAACCTGGACCTGACCCTCTACGCGAAGATCGGAATCGACGGCACCGTCACCCTCGACGTCACGCAGCAACTCGCCGCCGACTGGGGCATCCGCTCCGACTACGCCAAGGCCAAGGGCTGGACCACGGACGCCGACCCCGGCACCATGACCATCTCCCCGCTCCGCGCCACGCTCACCGGTAAGGCGTCGGTCCGCACCGGCCTCGCCATCGAGGGCTCGGTCGCCCTGTACGACGCCGTGGGCCTCAAGGCGAGCATCGAGCCATACCTGCGCACCGCGGTGGAGGGGTCGGCAACCATCGACTCCAGCGGCGCCGCCCCGACCGTCACCGGCACAGCCGCCCTCTACGGCGGCCTCGACATCAACGGAGCCCTGATGGCACGCATCGCCATCGTCGGCACGCCGATCTTCGAGAAGGAACTCCCGTTCCCGGTCTACCACCGTGAATGGCCCATCGCGACGCGCACCACCTCCACCACACCCCCGACCAGCCGCCCGAGCGCCACAGCAACGAACTGACGTACGATCACCGCCGTCCGGGACACCGTCGAAGTCCCCCTGCGCTGCGGGGGCGCAGGGGCTTCATGTGCGGGGTGCCGGCCCCGCCACCGCGATGGCGGCAGGCAGCCGGAAGCACAACGAGCGGTTCCGGCTCAGGGGCAGGGCACGTCCCCGTCGGTCGCCTCCCTCAACCGGGCCGTCGCCGAAGCCGAACAGGCCGCCACGGATGACGGCCTGCCGATCAGGCCCACCCCCGTCCGCACCCGCCGGCCCCGAAGACCCGCTCACCCCCGAAGAGCCGGGCACCGCCGGCGACTCCAGACCCAGCCCCACCATCCGAACACCGGAGAACCCCGTGGATGACCTCGCGACCGTGCGCGCAGGAGTACGAGAAGGCGTACAACGAACTCCTCGGTGCCGCCGCCCGGCTCCACATGCTGCGGCGCCTGGAGGGCGTGGGCCTCGACTCGCACGCGACCGCGGCCATGCACGCGATCGGGTTCGCCGCCACCATCCTGTGGCTAAACGTCCCAGGACCCCGCCGCCCGGCTACCGGCACGACAGCGAGCCCCTCCCCCAGCTGGCCGCCAAACCGGCGCGAGGCGGCACTGGAACTCGGCGACTACGCCCCTGAGCGTCCCACCATGCGACTGTTCACCGACACGACGCCGCCCTCGTAGCGGACCGGGACCGGTGCCATCCGTGCCCGAGATCACGTCCGATTCTGCGACGAGACGGGGCGGGTGGTCACCCATGCCCGGTTGGGTCCGCCCGACGTGCGTCTCGGCGATTCCCGGGGTGGACTTGAGCCTCGAATGTGACGAGCGGATCTGGCGATCCGTGCCGAGTGGAGGAACAAGCCGATGGCGCCGAGCAAGCCGAGCATCGTCTTCGCCCATGGCCTGTGGGCAGACGGCTCCTGCTTCAGCGAGCTGATCCCCGTCCTCCAGCGGGAAGGCCATGAGGTGGTGTCCGCGCAGAACACGCTGGACTCGCTGGAGGGCGACGTCGACGCCGTCCACCGCGCACTCGCCCGGGTCAGCAGCCCCGCGATCCTGGTCGGCCACTCCTGGGGCGGATTCGTCATCACCGACGCCGGCACCGACGAGAGGGTCGCCGGGCTCGTCTACGTCGCCGCGCTCGCCCCCGACTCCGGCGAGACAGCGCAGGACTTGATCGGCAAGTTCGACACGCCGCCGCTGTTCGCCCACCTGGATGCCGAGGACGGACGCCTGTGGATTGCCCGCGACGGCATCTCCGACTTCTGCGGCGACCTCTCCGAGGAGGACCAGCTACTGGTCTGGGCGACCCAGGGCGCCCCCCGCGCCGAGGTACTGGGCTCCACGACCGACAACCCCGCCTGGAAGTCCAAGCCCAGCTGGTACCTCGTCACCAAGCAAGACCGCGCCGTCAACCCCGAGCTCCAACGGTTCATGGCCCAGCGCATGGGAGCCACCACCACCGAGGCCGACACCAGCCACGTCCCGATGCTCTCCCGGCCCGATGTCGTCCTGGAAACCATCCGCACTGCCGCACAGGCGATCTGAGTACCGGGTACTGACCCGGCACGGCACGGGCTTTGTGAACTCCGGGTAGCGGCATGAGCATCAAGCGGTTGCTCAGACGCCGCCGTGGGCGACCTTGACGATGTTGGTCCAGCCGTTGCCCTGGTCGCCGCCGTTCCAGCCGTAGACCGTGGCGCTGCCGGCGGTGTCCTTGTCGGCGAGGATGTAGCCGGCGTGGGTGTCGGCGGTGAAGTCGACGAACTGGGCCTTGGCGTGGTCGGTGGTGACGCCGGTCGCGATCTGGCCCATGGGCTGCCAGCCGTTGCTGGGCACGACGTCGCCACCGCGGTGAGGAAGAGCTCGACGCCGCCGCGAGCCCGAGGCCATCGTCTTCGCCACCGACTTCGAGGACATCCTGGACGAGCAGCCGCCGGTAACCCCAGGCGGTGGTGCGGCTGACGGTCGCGGGCTTCACGGACACCGAGATCGCGGGCCGGCTCGAGACGACCCACGGCGCGATGCGCAACCGTAAGACCCTCTTCCGTAAAGCGCTCTACCAGGCCGCCCGGGAGCGGCGCATCTGGATCCCCAAGCAACTCCACACGGCCACCGCCAAGAACGCGTCGCAGCAGGGGACGGCGCGCGTCCGATGAGCACTCCAATCCCCCAGCCGCAAAACCCGCGACCCAGACGGACGCCCGCCATCACGCCCATCAGCGGAGGCGCCTTGGTCGACGCCCTCGCCATGGTCGGCGCCCCCTGGTGGGCCGTGGCCGTCTGCGCCAGCAGGGCGGGCCACGCTGCGGAAGGGGACGGGTGACCCCGGCCCCGCCGCCGGCCCCTTCGACCTCACCGATGAGCACCAAGCCCTGTTCCCGGTCCTGACACCCACCACCGGCCTCAGCATCGCCCACGACATCCGCGCCGGCAGCACCGGGATCGGGGGCCTTCCCGCGCAGGCCGAGGCGTTGCGGGGCAAGTTGAAGCGACTGAGGGACCGGGACTGGGCGCACCGCACTCCGGACCGTGCTGACACGGGCCCGACATCCGGGAACGGAGCGGCTGAAGACGGCGCATAGCGTTCCTGACGGAGGGTGAGGAATCAACCCAATCGACCGATTTCCTACGCATCGCGATCACACTTAAGTTCGAATTTCCATTCTGATTGATCGTCAACTCGGCTATGTTCAGGGCTGGTTGGCGGGGGGCCAAGTGGTTGCAGTAGACGCGCCACGCAACGGGGCCGCCGCATGCCTTCGCATGGCCACACATCGCCATGCTTGCGATCAACAGGGGGAGTTTCGTGAACAGATCTCTGAAGACGGCAATCGGGCTGGGTACGGCCGCGCTGGCGCTGGTCGCCGGGGTGCTCCCGGCATCCTCGGCCCCGCTGACACACCCCGTACTGACCGACGCCGAAATTGCCGCGCTGACTCCGGCGGACCAGGCGAAGCTGCTGAACCCGCTGCGTGAACTCGCCAACGCCGCCGACTCCGTGGGCCGGTCCGGGGAGGCCGGCATCTACTCCGGCATAGAGCTCGACGCCAACTCGCACACGGTCACCGTCTACCTGACCGATCCCGGGCAGAAGCAGAAGTTCCTGGCTGCGGCCAAGGAAGTGGACCCAAAGATCGACACTGGGCTCGCCCGGATCAAGCAGGGAAAGCACACGCGCCAGGCCATGCACGCGGCACGTGATCGCCTGCTCCAGGCGAGAGGACAGCTCGACGCCGACATCGAGAGCGTGACGGTGCCGCCGGACGGCAGCGCGCTACACCTCGGAGTGAAGGATGTCGCAAGCGCGCGGCAGAAGCTCGCGGCTCAGCCGGACCCCACGCGCGCCGCGACATTCGGGGCCGCGGTGGAGACGGTGGTGGAACCAGCTGTCGGTGGTTCCGACATGTCCCGGCTGAGGGACACCCCTGCCTGGATCGCGGGCGCCGCACTCACCAACACCAGCTGGACCAGTGGCTATGCCTGCACCTCGGGCGTGCCCACTCGGCGCAAGTCCGACAATCGATCGTACTTGATCACCGCGGCGCACTGCTTCTCCGACGGCAACAGTGTGTACACGGGCTGGGAGGGCGGCGGCCGCAACTACATCGGCCAGGTCACAGCGAGGGCCAACCTCTGGGACGCCATCGCCGTCGACACCACCAATACGGGAGTGACCGCCGGGTACGAGTGGGACGGCCCCGTCGACAACTCCTTCACCCTCGCGCTGACCAGCTCCGCGTACTCGTACAACGGTGACTACGTCTGCCAAGACGGCTACACCTCGGGCGTCGTGTGCAACATCAAGGTCGTCAACCAGGACAAGTACTGGACGGGAAGCAACGGGGTCGACCACCGAGGTGTCGAGGGCACGCAGGTGAACGGCAGCACGGCCATCAGGGGCGGTGACAGTGGTGGCCTCGTCTTCGGCATCACTGGCAGCACCCGCCAGGCCCGTGGCCTCAACAGCTGGGGCGGCGGCACCACCATCCGGTGGACCGAAGTGATCGACATCTACAACACGTGGAACCTGCAGCTGGCGCCGTAACAGCGGACGGTGGTCCCCCCGGGCCCTGCCGGCTCGGGGGAACCACCTCAGCACGGGCTCGGGGAGCCGCCTCAGTGAGGGAGCGGGGCGCGCACCACGAGCGGCGGTAGTGCGTTCGGCGCAGGCTGTGCGGCAGGGACCTCGACCGGCTGCTGCAGCACGACGACCACCTCGTAGCCCGCGGGATCACTCCACACCTCGGACCATGACGACGACGGGCAGAGCGCGTCGCGCTCGCCCAGTTGTTGAACGTCCGGGCGTCCCGGCTCGAGGTCGACGGGACGTCCGGCCATGTCGACACCCTGGGGCGAAAGGTCACCGGGCGGGTTGAGCATCGGCCCCCCGCCCCGGATCACGCCGTCCTTGAGGTAGAGCACCTCGATGCTCGCCGATGGGGTGGAGACGACGGTGCGCCGCGTGTCGGAACGAAGCGACACCGCGATCTCGGGGCCAGCCTGATCGCTCGTCCGCCGGATGGAGCCGAACTCCAGGGTCAGACCGTCACGCGTCGAGGCCGCTCCGGAAAGGTCGAGGCTCTGGCCGCACACGTACGGGCCCGGTGCCGGAGCGCCGGACGTGCCCGCCGAGGGGGAAACGCTGACGGCGCCGGATCCGGCGGCGTCGACGGCCCTCGAAGGACCCCCGTTCCACTGAAGGACACCGAAAGTGCCGGCGGCCGCCAGTGCCAGAACCGCGCCTCCCTGGACCGTGAAGCGAGCCGTCCGGCGCCGGCGCACCCTGGCCGCCACCCCGCTGATGTCGATGTTCGGCGTTCCGGCGAGTTCCGCCGTGGCGGACAACTGCTCGCGAAGGTCTTCCGGTCCCATCATGACCTCGTGTCTCCCTCAACCTCAGTGCGCGGCGTGTCGAGGGCTGCGCCCAGCCGGGCCAGCGCGTCGCTGAGGTGGCCTTTGACCGTGCCTTCGCTGCAGCTCAGCTGGCTCGCGATGACGGGCACGGTGCAGTCTTCGTAGTAGCGCAGGACCACACAGGCGCGTTGCCGTGGCGACAACCCCTTCAGAGCGGCGAGGAGGTCGATCCGCAGCCCCACACCCTCGCTATGTTCCGCCACCGCCGTCGACTGAGCCAACCGCGGCGTCGCCATCACGAACCGGGCACGTCGACGATGCTGATCGACGAAATAGTTCAGCATGGTGCGCCGCACGTAGGCCTCGGCGTCCCCCACGTCCCAGGACGAACGGGGCTGTGCGAAAACCCTGACCAGGGCTTCCTGGACGAGATCGGCGGCCTCCGCGCGGTCTCCGCACAGCAGGAAGCCGTAGCGGTTCAAGGCAGAGCCACGGATCTGGACCAGCTCGGTGAGCAGTAGTGACCACTTCTTCGCCATTCGGCTTTGACCCCCTCATGTGATGACACGAACGACGGGACCATTTCGTTGGGGGCTCGCTCGGCGAATTTTCGCGGCGCCGGGAAGAGTGGTCAACCCGGTGGTCTCAGTCGGGGACGGCGGGGGTGTTCACAGGTCATGCAGCCCCTGCACTCGGCACCCCGCCGAGAACGCCGCCCCGGCCCAAGCGAGGTGCTCCTCGCTGAGCCCGTTCATCTTGAAAGTGCTGGTCGCGGGGCTGTCGTGGGTGCTGCAGCGGCGGATAGTGCTGGCCGAGCACGCCGGGCGGTTGCGCAAGGAACTGGGGGAAACCGAGGCGGAGTGGCCCGGCTGGAGGCAGCCGAGGTAGTGATCGGGCAGCATCGAGGCCGATGGTCCGGGCGAGGGGGACGATCTGCGGATGGATGCGGAGCTGGAGCACGTCACCATGGCGCCCGGAGCGGGCGGGATGCCGCTGCTCTGCCGCGAGCGGGGCATGGAACCCTCGGCGCAGGCCAGGCAGTCGCTTGCGATTGCCTGGCAACGGCCGGCCGACCATGAGCACCAGGCAGGTGTCGGCGTCGATGAGCACCTCCTCACCGCTCGGTCTCGGCCTCGCCGCCCGGTTCCACGGCAGCACCAGGCCCCGCCACTCACACGCGGTGACCGCGACAAGGGACACCCCTTGACCGGTGTTCTGTCCACGGAGGTT
>NZ_JAGGOT010000116.1 GCF_018614195.1 Streptomyces sp. ISL-43 | reverse complement strand
AGTCTCTAGGAACGGTTCCGTACTTATGGGCGTCCTTCGCAGGGGGTGGTGGCGCGGGCGTGGACGCGGATCCGCTGCCTCGCCTTGCCCGGCGGCTCCATTTGCCGGTCGGCGACATCGTTTGTCAAACGGAGCGCTGCCGGTCGGGGTTCGCGGCGCGGCGGGGATTGACGGTGGCCGCGGCCACCGTGATCGGCCCCGGCCCTTCGAATAGGACAACTGTGCGGGTTTCGGTCAGGGTCCGCCCGCGCAGGCTTCCGGCGGTCTGATCGTCGTACAGCTCATCGCTCAGGGGGCGCAATGGCACATGTGCTGGTTATCGGCGGGGGTATCGGAGGGCAGGCCACCGCACTGCTCGCGGCACGCCGCGGACACACCGCCGAGCTCTTCGAACGCGATACGAGGGCCCCCGGCACCGCACTCGACCGGGACTTCTTCGGCTGGCGCCGGCCGGCCGTGCCGCAGGCGGGTCATCCGCACGCGCTTCTCGGCGCCGCGCGCAATCTGCTGCGTGACGAACTGCCCGACGTTCACGCCGAGATGCTCCGTCTCGGAGCGCGTGAGCGGCACGAGCTGGACTGGTTCGACGTACGGCCCCCGGCGCGGCCGGGCGACGAGGACCTCGTCATGCTCCAGGCGCGGCGGATCGTGCTGGAGAGCGCGCTGGCCACGGCGCTGCGCGCGGAGCCGGGCGTGGTCGCACGGTACGGGGAGCCGGTGACCGGGTTGACCACGGCCGGGGCCGGTGGGGGCGGTGGGGCGGCCGGGGGAGCGGCGGGCTCCGAGGCGGTGCACGTGACGGGTGTGACCACGGAGGCGGGAGCGTACGCGGGGGACCTCGTCGTGGACGCGGGCGGCCGGCGCGGCGGCGCCGACCGGTGGCTGACGGCTGCCGGCTGCCGGCCCGGGGTCGTGGAGCGCCACCGTACCGGGCTCGCGTACTTCTGCCGCTGGTACCGACTGCCCGAGGGCCGGGAGGAGGGACCGCGGCGGCCTTGGGCGGTGTCCGGCGGAGCCTTCGCCGGCTGCGCGGTCTTCCCTGCCGACAACCGGGTGTTCGCGGTGGCGCTGTTCGTGCACACCGAGGACCCCACTCGCTCCGCACTGCGCGACCCCGCCGTCTTCGAGGCCGCCGCGCGGGCCTTCCCGCCCGGCGCGGCGTGGCTGGCCCTGGGCGCCGAGCCGCTGTCGGACGTCCTGGCCACGGCGGGCCTGGACAACCGCTGGAGTTCGCTCGTCGACGAACGCGGGCCGGTCGTGCGCGGGTTCGTGCCCGTCGGTGACGCGGTCACCCACACCAACCCGACGCTGGGGCAGGGCACTTCGCTGACGCTGTGGGCCGCGAGCAGAGTGGCCCGTACGGCGCACCAGGACCCTGGATCCGTACGCTTCTCCGCCGAGTACCACGGGTGGGCGGTGCGCACCCTCAAGCCCTGGTTCGACTTCCAGGTCGTCGCGGACGAGGCCATCGGGGCACGGTTCGCGACCCGGGCCGCGCGTTCGGGGGCGGCCCGCGACGCGGCGGCGCTGTTCGAGTGCGCGCTGCAGGACCCGGAGGTGATGCGGACGCGGGCCAGGGTCCGGCACCTGGCCGATCCTCCGGCGCGGGCCTACGCGGATCCGGAGATCAGGGCGCGGGTGGCACGGTGGCTGGCGGAGCGGCCCGACTACGTCCCGAACGACGCGGGCCCGAGCCGTGCGCAATGGGAGAAGCTCACGGCGGGGTGACGGGCCGGTAGCCCCGGCTCGGCAGCCCGGCAGCCCGGCAGCCCGGCAGCTCGGCAGCCCGGCAGCTCGGCAGCCCGGCCGGTGTCAGCCGGTGGTTCCGAGCACCTCGGCGAGGTCGTAGCCGACGACCTCCTCCAGCTGGGCGTACGTACAGCTCCGCGGCTCCCGGTCGGGCCGCATGCGGCGGAACTGCGCGGTGTGCCGGAAGCGGTCGCCCTCCATGTGGTCGTAGGCCACCTCACAGACCCACTCGGGGCGCAGCGGCACCCAGGACAGGTCCTTCTTCCCGGTCCAGCGGCTCTGTGCCCCGGGGAGCCGGGCGGTCTCGTGGGCGGCCTCCTCGGCCCAGGCGGCCCACGGGTGACCCTCCGGGTCGGGCATCCGGAGCGGTTCCAGCTCCTCGATCAGCTCGGCGCGGCGCTTCATCGGGAAGGCGGCGCAGACGCCCACGTGCTGGAGCGTGCCGGCGTCGTCGTACAGGCCCAGCAGCAGCGATCCGACAATCGGACCGCTCTTGTGGAAACGGAAACCCGCGATGACGGCGTCGGCCGTACGCTCGTGCTTGATTTTGAACATGAGGCGGGCATCGGGCCGGTAGGGGAGATCGAGGGGTTTGGCGACGACCCCGTCGAGCCCGGCGCCCTCGAACCGCTCGAACCACTCCTGCGCGAGCGCGGGGTCGGTGGTCGCGGGCGCGAGATGGACGGGGGGCCGAGCGGTGGAGAGGATGCGGGTGAGCGCGGAGCGGCGCTCCGCGAGCGGCTGCTCGAGCAGGGCCTCGTCGCCGAGCGCGAGCAGATCGAAGGCGACGAAGCCGGCCGGAGTCGTCTCGGCGAGCATCTTCACCCGGGACGCGGCGGGGTGGATCCGCTCGCTGAGCCGGTCGAAGTCGAGCCGCCGGCCATGGATGAGGATGATCTCGCCGTCGACCACGCAGCGGTCCGGCAGGTTGGCCTTGAGTGCCGTCACCAGCTCGGGGAAATACCTGGTCAGGCTCTTGCCGGTGCGACTGCCGATCTCGATCTCATCCCCGTCGCGGTGGACGATCGCGCGGAAGCCGTCCCACTTGGCCTCGTACTGCATGCCGGGTGGGATCTTGGCGACGGACTTGGCGAGCATCGGCTTCACGGGTGGCATCACCGGCAGATCCATGTCTCCGATTCTGCGGTGGTACGCCCGGACGTGCTCGGTGGGCGGGCCAGGCCGGGCCCGCCTACCGTGGCGCACATGGGTGCTGCGGGCAAGGCGATCGAGCTGGAGGCGGGCGGCCGGACGGTCAGGCTGTCCAGCCCGGACAAGGTGTACTTCCCCGAGCGCGGCCTCACCAAGGGGGACGTGGCCGCCTACTACCTCGCGGTCGCGGACGGAATCACCCGCGCCCTGCGCGACCGGCCCACGACCCTGGAACGGTTCCCGGACGGGGTGGAGGGCGAGTCCTTCTTCCAGAAGCGGGCACCGAAGAACCTGCCCGACTGGATTCCGACCGCCCACATCGCCTTCCCGAGCGGGCGCACCGCCGACGAGATCTGCCCGACCGAGCCGGCCGCCGTCCTGTGGGCCGCCAACCTCGGCTGCCTCACCTTCCACCCCTGGCCGGTGCGCCGTGAGGACACCGACCGACCCGACGAACTGCGCATCGACCTGGACCCGCAGCCGGGTACCGACTACCACCACGCGGTCGCGGTCGCCCACGAACTGCGCGGCCTGCTGGAGGAACTGGGCCTGCGCGGCTGGCCCAAGACCTCGGGCGGGCGCGGCCTGCACGTCTTCGTGCCGATCGCGCCCCGCTGGACCTTCACGGAGGTCCGCAGGTGCGCCATCGCGATCGGCCGGGACCTGGAGCGCCGGATGCCGGGGAAGGTCACCACCGCCTGGTGGAAGGAGGAACGCGGCGAGCGGATCTTCGTCGACTACAACCAGACGGCGCGCGACCGCACGATCGCCTCGGCCTACTCCGTCCGGCCCCGCCCGCACGCGCCGGTCTCCGCACCGCTGCGCTGGGACGAGCTGGACACGGCGGAGCCGCGCGACTTCGACATCGTGACGATGCCGGCGCGCTTCGCGGAACTGGGCGATCTGCACGCGGACATGGACGAGCACGCCTTCGCCCTGGACGCCGCCCTGGAGCTGGCCGACCGCCACGAACACGATCACGGTCTGGGCGACATGCCGTACCCCCCGGACTACCCGAAGATGCCGGGCGAGCCGAAGCGGGTCCAGCCGAGCCGCGCCAAGCACGAGGACTGAGGGCTGTCCCGTAATCCCCGGCGGGCGCACGACGACGGCTACGGCACCTCGCCGCGTTGCACGGCGCCGGACGACGCGGGCTTGACCGGCCCCCGGTGCCCGGAAAAGGCCTGGGGCGCCGTCGTCGGCCGTGGCATGATCGGCCGCATGACCGAATCCTGTGTACGGAAGGGCGGCCACCGCCCCGCACTGTGAAGTGGCTGGACGAGGCCGTGGCCTCCGGCGACGCCAACACGCCCGCCCACCCTTCCCGCATCGCGGTGCTGAACGCCGTGAGCGCCGACCGATCCTCTCCCGAGGCCATCCGGCTGCTCCGGCTGGCTCGCTCGACCGACCCCTCCGTCCGCCGTGAGGCCTTCGACCTTCTCCTGAGCCTCGTCCACGACGGGCCCTGGCCCCAGGCGGCCGATGCCGCGCTGCTCCGGCTCAGCGATCCCGACGAGGCGGTACGGCGCCTGGCCGCGCGGCTCCTCGTGCGTGCCGGGCACCCTGACCTCGCCCTCGCGGCGCTCGGTCATCTCACCGAACCGGTGGTGCGCACCGTCCTCGCGGAAAACCTCGGTGATGCCGTGGCCCACCTGCGCGACGACCCCCTCGCGGCCGTCCGCTTCCTCGCCCGCCTGGCGACGCTCCGGACTGCCCCTCCCGCGTGCCGTCCGGACCTCGACGCGGCTCTGTTCGCCGACGCGCGGGAAGCCGCACTCCACCTCGCGGACGCCGGCGAGCGCTGGGGTCGGGTGCTGTCCGGGCTGGGGCGCGAGCGGCACACGTACCAAGTCGTGGCCGGACTCCTGGCCGACCCCGGGACCCGGGACGTCGGCGCCGGGCTCGCCCGCGCGGCGTGTCACGCCTGGCGGGCGGCGCCGGTCGAGCTGCTTCCCCTGCTCGTCCGTCACTGCGGGCAGGCGAGCGGTCAGGGGATCGGCCGGGCCATGGCCGAGGCCCTGACCACGGCGTCGATATCGGAGCGGGCGATGAGCGAACACGGTGATCTGATGGCCGCGATCGAGTTCGCCCCGCGCCCGAGGTCCCGCGAACCGAGGTGTGGCGCCACCCCGTCGTACGACGCGGTGTCCGCCGCCGAACTCCTGTCGGCCAAGCCCGTGGGGACGGCCAGGCTCAGTTGCGCCCCGGAGATCTTCGGCGCCCTGCTGGACGCGGGCCCGCTGACCTTCCGGCAGGCTGCGCAGCTGTACAACCTCACCTTTCGATGGCCGGGCCGGATGCAAGCCGTGTGCGCCCCGCTCTGGCTCCGGCACGCGGGGCCCACGGCCCTGCCTCGACTCCTGGGCCTCATGACCCCGTACCTGCACGACTACGCGGTCGGCGAGTTCTACCTCGACGGGCTCGCGCGGATGGGCGGGCAGGCGTTGCCCGCCCTGCCGGCCGTGACGGCAATGATCGAACGGCGTACACGCATCCCCGTCAACGACTCCACGGCGGACGGCGAGATGCGGCTGGACGAGAAGCTGCTGAAGGCCGCTCTCCAGACCCGCCGCGCGATTCTCGCGGACGGCCTCCCTTAGCCTTGATCCACCGACGTGG
>NZ_JAGGOT010000115.1 GCF_018614195.1 Streptomyces sp. ISL-43 | reverse complement strand
GCTGTGCGGATCGTGGCCGAGTCGGGTCGGCCGATCGCGCAGGTCGCGCTGGAGCTCGGGATCAATGTGGCTGCGCCATCTTGAAGTGGCTGGTCAGCAGGGGTGGCGTGACCCCGTTTCGGGGTGCTCGTGCTGGTCGTGGGCGGCAGTCTGGGGTGTAGATCGTCCGGCGGGGTGGTTTTGCCGATGAGTTCACCGTCCTCGAACGGTCTACCCAGCGACACGACCGTTCTCGACAGGAGTGCTATGTCCACCATCCAGCCAGTGATCATCACTGCCGACCAAGACGTCCTGGTCGGCTTCTATACGAAATTGTTCGGCGCCGAGGAGATCTTCCGGGTACCGGCGGAAGGCCCGGCCTTCTACCTCGGCTTGCGCATCGGCGACACCGACCTCGGGCTGGTGGCCAAGACGAACCCGGGGACCGGGGCGGCACCGCGGATCCTGCTCAGCATCGGTGTCGACGACGTCGACGAGATGCTCGGCCGGGTGACGGCGCTGGGCGGCTCGGTCCGCGGCGGCCCCAACGACATGCCGTGGGGACAGCGCGTCGCCCACATCCAGGACCCCGACGGCAACCCGGTGAACCTCACCCAGCCGATCCCGGCTCAGTGACGCTGTTTCGGGTGCTTGTGCTGGTCGCGGGCTGCGTGCGGTAGAGATCAATTTCCTGTAGTGGCCTCGATGTTCGTCAGTACGAGCAGCGCGCGAAGCAGGTGGGTGGCGCGGGCGGGGTCAGTGCGGAGCTTGGTGAGGATCCGCCAGTTCTTCAGGTGGGCGAACCCGCGCTCGACGGGCGCGCGTCCGGCGGCCAGAACCCGGTTCGCCGTCTTCTGCCCGGGGGTGAGCTTGCGGTAGCGGGTGGCCTTGAAACCGGTCACGATGACCAGGTCATCGGGGTCGTCGGGCTTGTCCACGCCGAGGAAGCCCAGGTCGGCGAGCGCGCCGAGGCCGGCTGCCTTGAGATGTTCGACGAGATGGTCGTGGCGGGCGGCGGTGGCGTCGTGGGTGCGGCCGGGCCGCGCGGCGGAGATCCAGATCAGGCGGCCCCTCTCGTCGGGCAGGGCGAGGAAGTGCAGGCCGTGACGGTGGTGCTTGCCGGAATCATCTCGTCGCGCCAGCGGCGGACGGTGGACTCGGCGATGTTGTTGCCGCCGGCCATGTCGGTCAGGCGCTGATCGTGGCGGAGCACGGCCAGGACGATCACCGCGATCTTCCCCGGCGGCAGCGACCGCCAGCGCGAACCTATCGATTTCAGGTGACGCCGCAGCAGGCCGGCGAGGTGGTTGACGGTGCTCGTGGACAGCGGCAGACGGCACTGGTAGACAAGGGACACGGTGTCCCCGATGTGCTCTTCGGTTTTGCTCACACATTCCCAACGAGCCCCGGGGGCACCGCAGTTACGTCCGCCCGGGGAACTGCGGGTCACGGGCGGACGGTGAACCGCCCGTCGGGACGCTTGTGCAGCCAGCCGCGATCGGCCAGTTTCGTCAGCTTCCCGCGCAGCGGCTCCAGCTTGCCCCGCACCCCGGTGTCCAGCCCGAGCGCCTCGCCCACCTGCCGGACCATGACCGGCCCGCCAGCAGCGCGGACGGAAGCGAGAATGCGCTGGTACTCCGGCGGGAGCGCGGTCTCGGCCATCTCCGGGGCGCGGTGCGGGATCAGCAGCACCCCCTTCCCGCCCACCTGCGCGACAGCCGGCGCCGTCGCGGCCCGTTCGGCGGCGACCTGCTCGCCCATCCGGGCCAGGACCCGCTCCGCCGCCGCCAGGTCCTCGCGTTCGGCCCGTACCTCGGCCAACTGCTTGACCAGCTGTTCTTCCAGATCGTCCAACTCCGCGCGGCGTACCGCGATCCGCTCCTGCACCTCGGGATCCACCATGCGCCGGATCGTAGGGAGGAGAACGAGGCGGCGGACCGGAACAGGCGAACCGCCCTGCCCGACGATCTACATGCTGGACACTGCCCCACCACCAGCCCGAGCAGCCTCACCCGCCATCACACCAGAGGCCCTGACCAGCCAGAATCAAGATGGCGGAGCTTCAGTGTGTGCATCGCGTGGCCGGTGGAGAAGCGACATGCATGCACCATGCGCACTCGTGACACTCAGCTGCTTCACCAGGCTGTAGTCCCGCAGCCCCGGCGCGTCTGATGCGTCCGCCCGGCCCGCAGCTCCTCCCGCCGGGCCACCAGCTCCGGGATCCCAGCGCACGGTCGAGCGCTACCTCACCGGGAAGCTGAAGCGGCCCCGCAAGGAGCTCGCCGCCCGCCGCACCACCGAGGTCCGAAAGCGCTGGCAGCCGCAGATCCGCGCCAAGGCCAAGAAGGCCGCCGCCACCAACACCGGACTGCTGCCGCACTCCGGCGTTGAACCCGAACCGAGCCCGGGCATGGACAACTACACAGCCGGCCTCGGCCGCAGCCCGTCGGCGCGCAGGGATCAGCGGCTGCCAGCGGGCCCGCACGAGTTCCGCGATCCGGTCCGGCCCGCCGGCGGTCCGGCGGGGCAGCTGGCGGGGACACGCCATGGTCATCGCCGTATCCCCGTCTGGCCTGGACCGGCTGGACCAGGTGGCGATGCGTTCTGGGCTTCCTGGGTTGAAGGACGAGCCCGGTTCTGGATGGGGCCGGCTGGGAGTCAGATGCCTCCCAGCGTGGGCCTCCAGCCTGGCGCATAATCCTAGTCGCACTGTGGGGAGTGGGGGGTACGTGGGATCAGCGGGTTCAAGAAGTGAAGGCATGGCTTCTGCTGAGAGGTTCGAGTGGTTCTGTGATGAGGTGTCGAGCCACGTCATGCCTGTGAGCCTCAGCACCAGCCATCCGTCCGACTTTCACGCAGACGTCGCCGACCTGGAGCTCGGTTCCGTACGACTGTCGGCGCTCACATTCTCCCCAGTGCTGTCGCGCCGTACGCCGGCTCATGTGCGTAGGGGCGATCCTGAGCAGTTTCAGCTGGCGCTGGTCACACGAGGCGCCTTCCGGGTGGCCCAGCGGAGCCACGAGTCGCTTGTCGCAGGGGACATGGTTCTGACGGACACCTCGCGTCCAAGCGAAGGGGCAAGCATTGACGGGCAGTCCACGGTGGCCATTCTGCAGGTTCCCCGTTCGATCCTGCCGCTGCGGCACGACAAGGTAGAAGGCCTCCTCGGGCAGCGCATTCGCGGCGACAGGGGAACAGGTGCGATCCTCGGCGGCTTTCTGAGCACCTTGGTCGCTCAGGGCCCGAGCTGTCAGCCGACGGAGCTTGTCAGTGTGGGGTCCGTAGCTCTGGAGCTGGCGACCGCCTGCCTGGCGCAGCAGCTCGGCACCCCCGACGCGGCGCCGGCCGAGGTTCGCGCCCAGGAAATGCTTCAGCGGGTCACCCGTTTCATCGAAAACAACCTGGGCAACCCAGACCTGACGCCCCAAGCGATCGCGGACCGGCACAACATCTCCCTGCGCTCCCTCTACTCCCTCTTCAGTGACCAGCCCGTCAGCGTGGCGGCCTACATCCGCCAGGGCCGACTGGAACGTGCACGCGCCGAACTCGGGCGCCCGGAGTCGGGTGGCCATCCCGTGCAGACAATCGCGGTCCGCTGGGGCTTCTCCAGTGCCACCGCGTTCAGCCGGATGTTCCGCGACGTGTACGGGATGACTCCCTCCGAATACCGGGCGGCCGTCCCGCGATGCGAGGTTGCACGCAGTGTTGAGGAGTCGTGCACTCCACGCACAGCACGGACCACTGGGCGCGCATAGTTTCGAAGAGGCGGGCGGAACGCCGCAGCTTTGACTTGTTGTTGGCCGGTCAGTGCCGGTCATGAGGGAGCGTTTCGTGGGTTTTAGTGATGAAGATGCGGGAGGAAAGCATCGGCTCTTTGCGTAGCGTGGCGTGGCAGCCTTCGCCGCCGACGAAGGCGAGCTGGGTAGTTCGAGGAGGCGGCGACCTGTCGGTGACGAATTTCCGCCAGGGTCTCACGCCGTAAGGTCATGAGCATGAAAATCACCTTTCAGTGTGTCCTCACATTCGATGCCGAGCCCCTGATCTGCTTTCTGACCAGTGAGACGTGGCCGTTTCACACTGTCAGCGAGGTGGACCGCGAGACGGCTTGCCAGTGGATTGCTGCGGGACGCTTCCAGAGCGTGGAGAACAGAAGTTTCTGGATCGTCGCTGATGAGGAAACGGTAGGGCTGGTCCGTCTCATGGATATAGGGGATGACACTCCCCTTTTCGACTTGCGGATCAGGTCCAGCCATCGGAATCGCGGCATCGGCGCCCAGGCCTTGACCTGGCTGACGCAGTACCTGTTCAAACAGTTCCCCGAGGTGCGGCGCATCGAGGGCACTACCCGTCAGGACAATCACTCGATGCGGCGTCTTTTCCTGCGCTGCGGCTACGTAAAGGAAGCGCACTACCGGGAGGCCTGGCCAGCAGCGGACGGTACGGTGCACGACACGGTCGGTTACGCCAAGCTACGTCGCGACTGGCTGGCCGGGACGGTAACAGATCTGCAATGGAATGACTAAGGGCTGTCCCGTAATCCCCGGCGGGCGCACGACGCCAGCTACGTCACCTCGCCGCGTTGTCGGAACGCCTGAATACGCCCAGTATGGGGGCGCCCCTCCGCCTTGCGATGCACCGCATCTGACGCCGTGCGCTGATCCCAGCCCTTAGCTTTTTTGAGTTAGTTTTATTGTGAAAGTGTCACACATGCGCGGAATGCAGAATTCCGAGACAATCCGCCCTTGATTTTCTCGTAAGGCCTGTCGTACGCTCGCTGAGACCCGCCAACAACACCACTTTGGAGGCAATCATGTCGGATAGCGTTGCAGGAAACTCTCAGGGGCAGGAATTCCCCGAGGTGCAGGTCCAGGTTTCATCTGTGACCGAGAGGGCGCGCGCAACCTTTGCTAAGACGCATAATCGTGCGGGAGTTCCGGACTTCTCTCAGATGTTCGGTGACTCGGCGAAGTAGCACGTGAATTCTGCGCGTACCGAGGCTCGCCGCTTCGGTACGCGCAGAATTATTTACGCAGCTTGTCCGTTGGTGGACTTGCGTGGTGGAAACAAGTGGGGATTGAGGAAAATTGACGAGACCTGCCTCGGAACTCGGACGGGCGCTTGCGGCTGCATTCGGCCCTGATTTTTTGGTGAGACAACTCAGCAACGAGGTGGTGCTCAAGCACCTCGAGCCAGAACTGCTGCTGCAGCACTTCTCTTGGCGTGACCTCAACGAGATCCTCACCCGCGGCCGCGTGGAGCCCGCGGAACTGAAGCTCTGCGCCGACGGCAGGTCCCTTCCCGAGCACGAGTACATGGTGACCCGCGCGGGGCACCGGGTCGTGGACTTGACGAAGGCCTTCTCGCTGATGCGGTCCGGTGCCAGTCTCATCATCGACTCGCTGGACCGGATCCACCCCGCTGTCCGGTCCGCGACCGACGACATTATGCGGATGGTCGGCGAGACCGCGTCGTGCAACCTCTTCGTCACCTTCGACAACTCGCAGGCCTTCGACAGCCACTTCGACGAGGTGGACACCTTCGTCGTCCAGGTACGCGGCACCAAGCACTGGCAGGTGCACGGGCCATCTGAGGAGCATCCGCTACCGGAGTACGGCGACAGCGATCCGTCCCGCTGCCCGCATTCCGTGTTGTTCGAGAAGACGCTGGAGCCGGGCGACGTGATTCATGTCCCCCGCGGGTGGTGGCACACCGTGCGCGGCGCCGGCGAGTCCAGCCTCCACCTCACCTTCGCGTTCACCCGGCGTACCGGATATGACTGGCTACGCTGGGTGGCTTACAGGGCACTCGGAAACGTTGACGTACGTGAGAGCCTGACCCGGGCCGGGACGCCACAAGAGCAGCAGGCGCAGGCCGAGCGGCTTGCCATGGCCTTCGTGAACGAGGCGAAGGGTCTGACGTTGCAGGACTTCTTCGACGCCGAGCGGCGCCAAGGGGGTGGCCGGGACACCGCCAGCCTGCCTTGGGACGTGCTGAAGGCTCGGCGCCCACCCGCCGAGTCGATGGTAGAGCTGGCCACTGTCATGCCGCCTCTGATCGACGTCAGGCGCGAGAAGGTGGTCCTCACCGCCAATAGCCTGGAGTTCGCCCTCCCAGTCGCTCACCACGCGGCGTGCGAGGTGCTCGTACGTGAACGCCGCATCGGCATCGCGGAACTGGCCGAACGTGCTGACACCTCAGTGGCTGCCGTGGAAGCCCTTGTCTCCGCATTGCTGCGCGCCCGCCTGGTCACCGTCTCCGACGGGCTAGGGGAGCGGGCCGATGCGTGGAGGGCCTCTTGACGGATCGCGCTTTCCGGCCCGGCGCAGGCGCACTCGGGCTGCCTGCTGCGGACCTCGACCTCGTCCTCTCGGGCGCGCTCCCCGCCGACGTGGTGATCATGGGGCTGCCTTTCGACGCGGGGGTGACTGGTGTGCCGGGCCAACGCCACGGGCCGGAGATCTTCCGCAAGCTCTCTCCCACCCACGACTGGAGCACCGACGACGGTGGAGCTCTGGGCGGGCTGATAGACCCGCTGACCGGGGGCTCGGTGCTCGCCGGCCGCCGGGTATTCGACCTCGGTGACCTCGGTGGCGTACCGATCGACCCGCGAGTCGGAAGGTCCACGTACTACCGGACGTTAGCCCGCCTCGCGCAACAGCTTGCCAAGACGGAGACGATCCCCCTGTTCATCGGCGGGGACCATAGCCTTTCCGCCCCGGTCGGAGCCGGGCTGGCAATCGAGCACGGGCCGGTACACATCGTGTGCTTCGACGCCCACTGCGACTTCAGCGCCCGCCCGATGCCCGATCTCGCGGACATCACGCACGGCGACTTCCTCGGCCACCTGTGGCAGACCGGAGCGGCCACGGGGGGTGAGCTGTACGGCGTAAGGACATATCTGCCAGCCGACTGCGGACCATTGCCGCAGAACCTGCACTGCGCTTACGAGTACGGCTTCCCGGAGTCTTCGGAAGGCGTGGACGACAGGCCAACGTATCTCTCGATCGACCTCGATGTGATCGACCCCACGGAGTTCCCGGCGACCGGGCACCCGGAGGCCGGCGGCTACCGCCTGCGGGAGCTGCTTGCAGCGGTGGAACATGTTTGCCGCACGCGGCGCGTGATCGCCGTCGACATCGTGGAGGCACTTCAGGACGATCGCGAGAACCGCGCGACGAGCGCAACGATCTCGGCTCTCGTCATGAGCTGTCTGCGGGCGCTGCTCGACGACCATCAGGGAAGGGTGCAAGGAACATGAGCACGGACACCGCCGGACAGATACAGAGCCGCTTCCTGCAGGATTGGCAGATCGACCTGATCGCGCAGACGGACCGGCCCGAGATCCGGGCACACGGGTCGTCCGCCATCGGTGTCAACTCCGGAGAGCGGGACGTCACAATCCGGGAGCACCGAGGGCTTACCTGGATCTACAAGACATGGGAGAGCGACCGGTATGAGGGACGTTCCCATCTGTACACGCCCGCCACGGGAAGGGTCCACGAGGTCAGCGCGCGGCAGGTAAAACTGCTTCAGGCCGAGATCTGGGAGCCGTCCGACCAGGGTGAGGGAGCGCCGGAGGGCGTCCTGGTCACGCCCACCGACAGCGAGGTCAAGGAACTGGCCCGCATGATTCGACCGTTCGACGGTCCCGGCTGGGAATTCCCCGAGGTACCCGTCGACGCGCACCTCGACACACCGCGGGTGCGCGTGTTGATGCTCAACCCCACCGAACAGTGCAATATCCGCTGCACGTACTGCTACTACGGCGGGGCCTATCCGGGGACCCGCCCGCACCAGACGGCCTCCCCACAGGCAGACATGGTGAAGGCGGCCATAGACCTGTTCGTCACGGGCGAGGAGAAGCTGGAGCCCGCGCAGCGGGCAGTCTATTTTTTCGGCGGGGAACCGCTGATGGCGTTTGACCAGATCCAAGAGGCTGTACTCGTCCTGGAGGAGCGGAAGAAGGAAGTCGGTTCCAGGCTGGAGAACCTCATCATCCAAGTCAACTCCAACGGGATGTTGCTGACTCCGGAGATCGTCGACTTTTTGGTCGAGCACGACATCTACCTCAACATATCCATCGACGGCCCCAACCACGACCGCTACCGGATCGATCGCCGGGGCAAAGGCACCCACGACCGGGTACGCGAGCGGGCGGACTGGCTCGCCGAGAACTGGCCGGACTACTTCTCTTCGCGCGTCGCCTTCATCTGCGTCCTTTCAGCTCCGCTTGACGAGGCCACCCTGTACCAGTACTTCACCGGGTGGTCGACCGCGCTACGCGCGCTGGCCTGGGACTTCGATCTGCTCCTGCCGGGCGGCGAAGAGTCCTATTCGGACTTCCGGCAGATGTTTGCCGAGCAGCGTCGGGTGTGGGATCTTTTCGTGGAGTCCCACCGGCTTCCCTACGACGAGCGCGAGCACTCAGGCCGGTACCGGTTCGCCTTCAGCCACGGCTTCCTGCACCGCTCCTTCCACCGGGCTCTGAACCAGCTGGAGCGGGACGGCAGTCCCCGACTCGGACACCTGCTGGGCGTCCAGCTCGTTCCGGGCAACGAGTATCTCGTGCTCGGTTCGGACGGCACGCTCTACTCGTCGTACGAGTACCAATCCCCGGACTTCGCCGTCGGTCGTACGGACCAGGGTGTCGACCCACTTGCCGGGGTGGAGCAGCTCGGCATGTTCCGCGACGGTGTGCAGGCCGGCTCCTGCCGGACCTGCTGGGCAGCACCCGTTTGCACGGTGACGGTGCCGGAGGTGCCCTTCCGGAAGTCGGACCTCGCCGAGACCGTGCGCGACAAGGTGACAGCCAAGCGGGCGCGCTGCATGTCGGAGCGGGAAAACCTTGAACAGGGCTTGCGTGCACGAGCCGACATCGAGGGTGCGTTCGGGGCCGAGGCGCTGCGAGGGCATCGCGAGGACTGGGCCCGGCAGGAACAGGGGGGCAGCCGCGTTGACTACTTCAACGCCTGACACGGCCGATACGATCGCGCGGCTCTGCGGCGGCCGGCCCGCCGTTCTGCGCGGAGCCGGCCTGGAGTGGCCGGTGTACGCCGCGCTGCAGGAGTCTCGGTTGCGGGAGCTCGACGACCGCCCGGTGGTGGCAGAGGGCCCGGAACGCCAGCCGGTGACCGCATGGTTGACGGAGGTCCTGGACGAACTGCGGGTCGAGCGGCCGCAGGGGCTGTACTTGCGCAATCAGCTCATCTCGGAGTTCGAACCTACGCTGTGGAGCCTAGTCCCGCGGGAGGTCCGTCGGCTGAACTGGCTGTTGGCGCTTCCCGCGGACGCCCGCCCGGACTGGGTGTGGCTGATGATCGGGGGTGCTGGCACCAGCTCTCCCCTGCACGTGGACACGATGGCGAGTGCCGCGTGGAACCTGCTTTGCTCGGGGCGCAAGAAATGGACCTTCCACTCTCCCGCACGCGCAGAGGAGTGGCACCTGCTGCCGCCCGGCTGCTGCACCGCAGGGGCCTGTGACGAGGAGAGCGTCGAGGTGGTCCAGGGGCCGGGGGACATCGTGGTGACGCCCAGCGGATGGGCCCATGAGGTGCACAACGTCACCGGTACGGTCTCCGTCACCGCGAACTTCATCAACCGTTCGAACCTCGACTTCGCCAAGAGGTACTTCGAAGTACTCGGCAAGACGGCGGACCACGAGCTGCTCACGGCGGTCGGCGCGACGTTCGAACGGCTCGGCGCCGGGGGCGTCAGCGGTGCGAGCACGGTTAGCGCTGGGAGCAGCAGCAGGTGAGCGGTGACGCCCTGCCGTTCGCGCTTCCTCCCGTGAGCCTGGGAACCTGGCAGATGTGGGGCCCGGAGGCGAGCCGCGGCGTTCACGAGGCGATCGGCGTCGGCTACCGCTGCATCGACACGGCGACCGGGTATGGAAATGAAGAGGCGGTGGGGGCCGGTATTCGTGCCAGCGGCATCGACCGTGGTGAGGTTCTGATCGTCACCAAGTTCCCCGAGGAGGATGCCGGCAGCGAGCGCGAAACGCTTCTGCGGAGCCTGGACCTGCTCGGCGTGGAGTACCTGGACCTCTGGCTCATCCACGCGCCGCTGGACGCCGACGGTTCCCTGGCCATGTGGGAGCGGTTCGTGGAGGCCAGGGAGGAGGGTTTGGTCCGGGCGATTGGGGTCAGCAACTTCACGCCCGCGCAGGTGGATGAGCTCATCGCGCGCTCCGGCGTCGTTCCTGCTGTGAACCAGGTTGCCTTTGGTCCCCGCTACTACGATCCCGCCCTCCTCGGCCACCACGACGCCCACGGGATCGGAGTCCAGGGCCACAGCCCGTTCAGCGAGAACGACCTGCATCACCCCCTCCTGCGAGCCATCGCTGAGCGGCACGGCTGCAACGTGCACCAGGTTCTCCTGCGATGGCACATCGAACACGGCGTCTCCACCGTGGCCAAGTCGGTCTCCCGCGCGCGTCTGAAGGCAAACCTCAGGGTGGTCGAGCTCTCTCTGGACCCGGACGAGGTGGCCGCGATGGACCGCGTCGGCAACGACGAGTGGAGCAAGGAAACGCTATGAGAGTTCGGCTCGAATCCGTGCACCGCTCCTATCGGGTGCGGCGGCCCGTAGAGACGGGGGGACGCCTCGCCCGTCTCGTCCGCAGGGTCAGCAGTGAGGTGGAGGCGCTCCACGGTATCGATCTTCAGGTCGATGAAGGCGAGACGGTTGGCTACATCGGGCTCAATGGAGCGGGCAAGTCGACCACCATGAAGCTCATCGCCGGTATCCTCACGCCGACCGCCGGTCGGGTCACGGTGGACGGCCGAAATCCTCACCGCGACCGCCGGCGTCTCTCTGCCGAGCTGGGGTATCTCGCGGCACAGCGGGCCAGCCTCTGGTGGGACCTGCCGGTGCAGGACTCCTACGAGCTGATGCGGCGGGTCTACGACATCGAGACGGCGGTCTTTCGACGCCGACGGGACCACCTCGTCTCCCGTCTCGACATCGGCCGATACCTCAATACACCGGTGCGTGAGCTCTCGCTCGGAAACCGGACCCGCGCGGAGCTGGTGGGCACGCTGCTGCACGCTCCACGGCTACTGCTGCTCGACGAGCCGACCATCGGGCTGGACATCTTCGCCCGGGAAGCCATTTGTGATGTGCTCCGCGACGCCCCGCAGGAAATCACGCCGACCATTGTCATGGCCAGCCACGACTTGAGGGACGTGGAGGCGATCTGCGACCGAATCGTTCTGATCGACAACGGACGGCTGGTGCACGACGGGAAGATCGACGAACTGCGCGCTCTCGGTGCGGGCCGTCGCAAGCTCGTCGTGCAGCACTCACCCGGTCACCGGCTGCCGGCCCTGGCTGGCCTGACGCAGGTAGCGGATCAGGCCCGCACGGTCACCACCTACGAGTTTACGCAGGGGGAGGTGCCGGGCGAGTTTCTCGGGACGCTCTTCTCCGACCCACAGGTTGACGACGTACAGATCGAGGCTCCGAGCCTGGAGGACCTCATCAAGGACCTCTACGTCAAAGAGCTCGCTCTGAGGCGTACCTGATGTCGGGCGGACGGCGGGCCTGGCAGACCCAGGTCGCCATCGCCGGGATGCAGGTGAAGCTGGCCTTTCACTACCGGACCAGAGCGTTCGCTCAAGGGGTGGGAGCCCTGCTGCTGATCGGCCTTCAGTGGGCACTGTGGACCGCCGTGTATGCGGGCGGCGACGGCTCCGCACGGGCCGACTGGCTCAGTCTCCACCAGACCGTGATGTATGCGTCGGCCGGCACGGTCTGGGTGCTCTGCGTCCCGGGCCTCGCCCTGGCCCGCCAGTTGGAGACGAAGATCAGGGACGGTCGCATTGTGACCGAACTGCTGATGCCGACCGGGTTCCTGTCCCAGTGGTTCTCTGCCGCCGTCGGCCGTTCGGCCGGTGTGACCGCACTCGTCGGTGTACCAGCCATGCTCGCCGCCGGCCTGCTGCTGTATCCCTTCGGAGTCGATGTCGCCTATGCCGGGCGACTGACGCTCACGGCCGCCATCGGCTTCGTCATCCTCTTCGACTTCAGCTATCTGATCGGGCTCTCCGCCTTCTTCATTCGCCGCGTCGAAGGCCTCAATGAAGTCCGGGAAGCCCTACTGCTCCTGCTCGGCGGCTCGATGATGCCCATCTCGCTCTATCCGAAAGCCTTGCGTGACGCAGTGGTCTGGACTCCGTTCGTCCACGGCTTCTACACCCCGCTCGGCACCCTGGTGCGGGACCCGTTCGTCGATGGCCGAGTCATCGTCATCGGGGCCTGCTGGGCGGTCCTGCTGACGATAGCGAGCGTTTTCTGCACCCGCACCGCCCTACGGAAACTGGTGATTGCCGGTGGCTGAGGCCCTGGCGGATTTGAAGAAGTCCGCTCACATCGCGCTGCTCGCGACCCGGATGAACTTCAGGAGCCACCTGGTGCACCCCGGCGAGGTCCTGCTCGCGAACGTAGGGGCCCTGGTCCAAGCAGTAGCCGGAGCGGTGGTGTTCATGCTGGCCCTCTCTGCGTCAGGTGGCATCCATGGCTGGACGCTCGCCCAGTGGGCGGCGCTGACAGGGTTCACCACCATGGCACGAGCCCTGTGGAACACCGTCTTCTACGGCACCCTCGACATCCCGGAGATGGTGCGCAGCGGTGAGCTCGACCACTATCTGGTGCGACCGACCAGTCCGTTGGTCCTCATCCTGTTCTCGAAGGTCGACACGGACGTGTGGGTCGAGATAGTCATCGGCGCTGGCATGCTGGGGAGCGCCGTCTATGTCAGCGGGGCGGACATCTCCGGGCCCGTTCTTATCTTCATCCCCCTGGCCCTGATCAGTGCGGGGCTCGTCTTCGCAGCCATGCACCTCGCCGTCACCGCACTGTCCTTCTGGCTGCGGCAGGACGCGATGCTGAGCATGCTCATCTGGCGCCTGGACAGCTTCGCGCAACTGCCGATGAGCTTCTACCCGAAGTGGCTGATGGCTGTGTTCTCCTCAGTCGTTCCGTTCGCCTTCGTCGGTTACTACCCCTGCCTCTACGTGCTCGGCAAGACCGACTCACTGTTCGTTTGGATCCTTCCCGTGGTGGGGCCGCTGCTGTTCATTCCGGCGGTCCTTCTGTGGCGACGTGGGATTGACCGCTACTCCAGTACCGGTTCGTAAGGAGCCCTGCCATGAACAACACAGCTGCGTTCGAACGCGACGGATATCTCGTGGCGGACATTTTTTCCGATAACGAAGTGGCAGAGATGAAGAAGATGCTCTCCGGCCTCATCGACACCCCTGTCTCCAAGCATCCCCGGCTTCACATCAACGCCGCCTCCGACAAGCCCCTGCCGCAACTTGATCCCTACAACCCGTACGCAGTATGGAAGATCGTCAACACGCCGCTGGCCGGAGACGACTGGTATGCGCTGATCCACGACGACCGGATCCTCGACGTCGTTGGTGAGCTGCTGGGCCCTGACATCAACTTCCACATGGGATTCGCTCGACTGCGTCCCACGGGGCTGAAGGCCGAGGAGGGCTGGCACCGCGACCTCGACACCGACCAACACACCAGGCCCGAGCTGGTCACGGCACTGATCTACCTAGACGACATGGATGCCGAGGCCGGCACGACACTCATCTGGCCCGGAAGCCATCGCCACCGCGAGCCCGAGCCTGAGCACCACGAGGTCGTGCCCATCCAGACCCGACCGGGGGCAGTTCTGTTCCTGCACTGCCTCACAGTTCACCGGGCCAGCACGAACATGACGGCTCGCCACCGCTCCATCCTCATTCACGAGTACAAGAGTGCGCAGACCGTGGAGCTTACGCCCAACGATGCGGCCTTCGGTGATCTTCCGATGCGCAGAGGAGGGCGGAATCTGAGCCTTCTCTGAGAGGGCGTTTGATCTAGGCGTAATGCCCTTTATCTACTAGTAAGTCCCTCGCCAGGTAGGTGTGGTCTCGTCCGTTATGCGCTTGGCGAGGTTGTCGATCGAGGCAATGTGGATCATGGCCTCGGAGCTGGTGGTGAGGGTCTCGTAGTCGCGGGCGAGGCGGCGGTGCATCATGATCCATCCGATGCTGCGTTCGACCACCCAGCGCCTTTTCACGATGTGGAATCCGCGTTTCTCCGGGTTTCGGTTGACGACTTCGACGTCGATTCCGAGGGTGGCGCCGTGTTCGACGACGGTTTTCTTGAAGCCGGTGTCGACCCAGCTTTTCGCGATGGTCGGGTACGTCTCTTTGGCCTGGTCAAGGAGGCGTACCCCCAGGGCGTTTTCCGAGAAGCTGGCGGCGGTGACGGTCACGGCGAGGATGAGGCCGATCGTGTCGGTCAGGATGCCGCGCTTCCTGCCGACGATCTTCTTGGCGGCATCGGTCCCCTGGCTGGTCAGGGGCACGTTGTTGGAGGTCTTGATGCTCTGGGTGTCGATGACCGAGGCGGTCGGCTCCGCTTGCGCCCCTCCTTCACGCGGGCCAGGGCGGTCAGGTCGTAGTTGAGCTGGATGAAGATTCCCTCGTCGCGCCAGGCGGCGTAGTAGGCGTAAACGGTGCCGTGGTTCGGGAAGTCGTGCGGGAGGTATTTCCAGGGGATTCCGGTGCGGTTGAGATAGACGATCGCGTCGAGCACGTCGCGGAGGTCGACTTTGGCCGGCTGGCCGGTAGGTCTGCGTTCGAGACGGGCATTCCGCCAGGCCGTCAACGTCGGCTCGATCAGGGCCCATCGGGCGTCGGACAGGTCGCTGGGGTACGCCTTGCGCTCGCTCACGGCACAGCGTGATCATGAACATGCTGGAATCTTGCCCTCCGCTGATGATTGGGAGGTTTTGTGGCATCTCTACGTCAGACGGGTTTCCAGGCGAAGAAGCGGACGAGACGGGCAGGAGGGCTCTCGCCCTGCCGGGCGGCATTCTTCATCTACGGGACGAACCGCACCGAAAGGGGCAGTCGCATAAGCCGCGTACCGGCCCTTGCCTGGGTAAACGCCCTCTTAGCTTGTTCTTTATCTTCCGGCCTCGAACGACGTCTCGAACTGAGTCGCTCACCTGGGGATTCAGCGGACGTGGGGGCGGCCTTCGTCTGATCATGTGCTCCGACCAAGGTGCACGTGACCACGACGAAGGCCGTGAAGGTGAGTCTGCTGCCTGATGCTGTCCGGAGGGAAGCGTTCGCGGAGGCGTCACGCTTCCGGGGCGAGTTCTACGAGTGTCTGACCGCCCGGCGCGATGAACTGTTCGAACTGTCCGACGCGATGTTGTGCGCGGACGGTGCGGTGAAGTCCCCGGTGGACTTGACGCTGCTGCCCGAGCATCGTCGTGGACACGGAGCGATGTACGGCGGCTTGAACCACGGCCGGATCGACATGGATCGGCTGCGGACGGTGCTGGCCGGGCTGTCGCTGCCTCGCTTCGACGGTGGGCGCCTGGTGCTGGCGGTCGATGTGTCTCCGTGGCTGCGTTCAGACGCTCCCTGCTCGGCCGAGCGGCTGTTCTGCCACGTCTACGGCCGGGCGAAGACAGCCTCGCAGTTCATCCCGGGCTGGCCCTACTCCTTCGTCGCCGTGCTGGAGCCGGGCGCCACCTCCTGGACCGCGATCCTGGACTCGGTGCGGCTGGGACCGGCGGACGGCGCGACCGCGGTCACCGCCGCCCAGCTGCGAGGAGTCGTCGAAAGACTCATCGCCGCAGGGCAGTGGCAGGACGGCGACCCGGACATCGTGATCGTCAGCGACGCCGGCTACGACGTCACCCGCCTGGCCTGGGTCCTGCGTGACGTGCCCGTCGAGATGGTCGGCCGGATCCGCTCGGACCGTGTCATGCGTCTGCCGAAGCCGCCGAGGACGCACGGCGTCAACGGCCGTCCGCCCAAGCACGGACCAGAGTTCCGCTTCAAGAAGCCGAAGACCTGGCCCGAGCCAGCGATCACCACGTCCACCGATACTGGCAACTACGGCAAGGCCGAAACCCAGGCATGGGACCGGGTCCATCCCCGGCTCACCCACCGCTCGGCCTGGCTCGACCACGAGGGTGAACTTCCCCTGGTTGAAGGCACGTTGATCCGGCTGAAGGTGGAGCACCTGTCGAAGGAACGGGATGCTCCGCCGGTGTGGTTGTGGTCCTCGAAGACCGGCGCCGCCCCTGACGATGTGGACCGTTGCTGGCAGGCATTTCTACGCCGCTTCGATCTGGAGCACACCTTCCGTTTCGCGAAGCAGACCCTGGGCTGGACGACCCCGAAACTTCGCACTCCCGAGGCGGCGGACCGCTGGACCTGGATTCTGATCGTCGCCCACACCCAGCTCCGGCTCGTCCGTCCGCTCGCCGCAGACCTCCGCAGGCCCTGGGAGAAAACCACCGCCTCCGGCCGGCTCACCCCGGCCCGGGTCCGCCGGGGGTTCAGGAACATCCGCGCTCACCTCGCCTGCCCGGCCCGCGTTCCCAAACCGCGAGGCACCGGCCCCGGACGGCCACCCGGATCCAAGAACAAGCAGCGGGCGCCCCGCTACGACGTCGGCAAAACCGTCAAACGCCCCGAGACCCTCAAGGCCATCGGCAAGCCCGGAAGATCTTGGTAGATAAAGAACAAGCTTAGCCGGCCCCTGCCCGCTGGCTGGGACCCAGGGACGGGACCCTAGACAAGATCCGAAAGAGGCGGTCCACCTCCACGGCTTGACGGCTTAACCTCGGCGTTTCGGTTGGGA
>NZ_JAGGOT010000114.1 GCF_018614195.1 Streptomyces sp. ISL-43 | reverse complement strand
CGTCCATCCCCCCGGCCATCCCCCGGGGGGATCCCGGAAGTCTTGTGTTGTTCCGGGACGGGACGGTCGGTCAAGGGGGGCCGAAGGCCATCGCGAAGCGACGCGACGAAGGAGCGCCCTTGAGGGACCGGCCCGGCACGGAAGGACACTGGACTACCGGGACGCCCACCGGTAACTGTCAAAGCCCCCTCGCGCACAGACCCCGCCCACCCGACGCCCCGCCCAGCCATCGAAGCCACGGACCCGCCCGCAGCCCACCCACCCCGCAGCCCCCGAATCAGCCCCCAAGGCAAGCCCCCGCCCTGCGGCGGCGAGTCGCCGCCTCCTTCAGCGGGCCGTGCGTAGGCTCCCCCCATGCCCCTGGATCCGTCCATCGCAGCCCTCCTCCAGCAGGTCAACGCGAAGCCGAGACCGTCGTCCATCGCCGCGTCCATCGGCGCGTCCGACCCCGAGGTGCTGCGGCAGGCGGAACGCCGTTCCAATGCGCTGGTCGCGCCGGAGCAGCCGATCGACGTCGGCTGCGTGGATGACGTGGTTCCGGGGCCTTCCGGTCCCATCGCGGTGCGGGTCTACCGGCCGGGCGGCGACGGGGTCGTCCCCACCGTTGTCTTCTTCCATGGCGGCGGATGGATCGTGGGGGACCTCGACACCCACGACCACGTCACCCGCCGCCTCTGCCGCGATCTGCCCGCGGTCGTGGTCGCCGTGCACTACCGGCGGCTATGCTCCGTGACGAGGGCCTGGCCTATGCCGAGGCGCTGCGCGCCGCCGGAGTGGATGTCTTCGTCCGCGACTACGACGGCCTGGTCCACGGCTTCGTCAATATGTTCGCCGTCTCCGAGGCCGCGGAATCGGCCGTCGTGGAGCTGATCGGCCGGCTCGGGACGCGCCTTTAGATCCAGCCCTCGAGCGATGCCATGAAGCCGCTGAAATCGTCCCGGTGGATGGTGTGTCCGGCGCCGGTGACCGAGCGCACCTCGAAGCCGCGCTCTTCGAGTACCGCCGCGCGCTCCTGCGAGATCAGGAAGCTCGGGTCGGCCAGCTGCACGAGTGACGGAACCACCGGCGCGGCCGGCAGCAGGTCCGAGCCCATCAGCGGAGTCAGGCTCAGCGCGGTCGCCTCGTCCCAGAGGGCCAGGGTCGCCAGCTCGATGTCGATGTCCACCTCTTCCCAGCGCGGGTTCATCGCCTGGATCTGACCCTTGGGCGCGGTCTTGAACCGGGCGAACATCTCGGGGCCGAAGCCCGGTTCGGGTGCCGCCAGGTGCCAGGCGGGGTCGGAGTACACGGCGCGCTTCGGCTTCAGGCGCTCGACGGCGTACGAGAGCGTCAGGCCGCCCAAGGAGTGCCCGATGGCGAGCTCGGCGCCGGCCGGCAGCGTCTCGACCACGTCGTCGGCGAAGCCCTCCGGGCTGTACTCGCCCCGGCCGCTCGCGCCGTGGCCGCGCAGGTCCACGGCGATGGCGCGGTAGCCGCGCTCGGCGAGGGCGGGTCCGACCCGGCGCCAGGTCCGGTGGTCGGCCATGATCCCGTGGATCAGGAGGGCGACGCGGTCGCCTTCGCCCCAAGTGTGGGTGTGGAGCTGCACGGTGGTGCCTTTCCTGTCATTGCTGCTGTGTACGGCATCGGTGGGATGGCCGTGGGGCGGGGGGAGGCGTGGCGGGGAGCCGAACCAAGCGATCCAGCCCCCGGCCACCAACGCCCTAGCGGACGCTGCGGATCGGTTTGACTGCCAGGGCGCCCGCCACCGCGAGGGCGGCGGCCACGATGAACAGGGCCGTGTAGCCGCCGCTCAGAGACACGATCACCGAGGCGATGAACGGGGCGACGATCTGCGGGCCGGCGTTGGCGATGTTGAGGACGCCCATGTCGCGCGCCGCGTCCTCGGCCTTGGGGAGCACCATCGTCACCAGTGCGGTGTCCACTGCCATGTAGCAGCCGAACGCGAGGCCGTTGATCACCGAGAAGGCCAGCATGGCCGTCCAACTGGTCGACAGGGCCGGGATCACCAGTGCGATGGCGGACAGCAGGGCGGAGGCGCCGACGAAGAGCTTGCGGCGGTCGTACTTGTCGGAGAGCCAGCCGCCGAGGACGGTGGAGACCACCATCGCCACGCTGGTCAGGGGCATCATGACGGCCACGGCCGACTCAGGCTTCATGCCGTCGGGCAGCACGGTGTGGTCCTGGAGGATGTAGAGCTGGTAGCCGCTCACCGCGAAGTACCCGAGGACGAGCAGCGCCCGTCCGATGAACGCCCAGCGGAAGTCGTGGTCCTTGAGCGCGCCGGCGAAGGCGGCGAGCTGCTTCTTGACCGGCATCGGGGCCTTGGCCGGCAGCCGCCGCTCGCGGGTGCACGTGGTGAACAGGACCGCGGCGCCGGCGACGAGCGCGCCGAAGATCAGGTAGCCGGTGCGGTAGTCGTCGGAGAAGGCCGCGCCGACGAGGGCACCGATGGTGGAGCCGAACGGCAGGCCGAGGCCGACGGCCGCGGAGGCCTTGCCGCGGGCGCTCGTGGGTACCCGGTCGGGGACGACGGAGGTGATGGCGGCCTGGTAGATGTTCATCACGGCCTGGCCGAGGCACCAGGCCATGGTGATCAGCAGGATTGTGTCCGCGACGCCGAGCAGGAACATCGCCGGTATCGCGGCGAGTCCGCCGCCCAGGATCCAGGGGTTGCGCCGTCTGCTGCGGTCGGACAGGGCGCCCGCGACCGGGTTGAAGACCGTGGCGAAGATCGCCGAGATCCCCGCGATCAGGCCGAAGTTGGCGACCTTGTTCGCCGGGTCGATGTGTTCGACCTGGAGCGCGAGCAGTACGCCGGCGACGCCGATGTACAGGGCGTACATGGCGCTGTTGCCGACGAGCAGCAACGGGAGCAGGCCGCGTCCGGGGGCGGACTCGGCGGCATCGGTGGCGGCGGCGGCGGTGCCGGTGCCGGGGGAGGAAAGGGCCACGGTGCCCTCCTGGGCAGGTTTCGGGGGAGAGGGGGGAGGGGTGTGAGGGGCGGCGGTGAGGGTGCGCGCCGCCCTGTCGCGACGGCGGGGGTGCGTCGGAACGCGACAGGGCGACGGCACGGCTGGGCACGGTGTGCGACACGTGGGAGACACCTCCGGCAGGGCCGGTGCGACACCGTGGTTACACGTGTCAATGACTCGTGTAACCACTGTGTAGCATTCGTTTCCGGCCATCCGCTAGCCCCCGGGCGCAACCGGTCTGGAAAGATGCCACGGCAATGTCTCAGTCATCGAAGCCGCCGAAGCCGCCGAAGCCGCCCACGTCGCCGTCACCGGCCGCCGCGCCGCCCCCGCCCGTGCCGACCAGCGCGGACGTGGCCCGGCTCGCCGGAGTGTCGCGCGCGACGGTCTCGTACGTCCTGAACAACGCGGAAGCCGTACGCATCAGCGAGCCGACCCGCCGCAAGGTGCGCGCGGCCGCCGAGGAGCTCGGCTACGTCCCGCACGCGGCCGCGCGCAGCCTGCGCGCCGGGCACACGCGGATCGTGCTGCTGCCCACCTCGCACGTGCCGATCGGCCCGCTCTACAGCACCTTCCTCAACGAGCTCCAGTGGGCGCTGCGCGCCCTCGACTACACGGTGGTCCAGTACGGCAGCCTCGGCCTGACCGGGGACGAGGCCGCGCGCGCCTGGGCCGAGCTGAGGCCGGTCGCGGTGATCTCCCTCGGGGAGATCACGCTGTCCGCGCACAACGTCGCCACGCTCAAGCGCGCCGGCGCGCGCGCGGTGATAACGATGGGACCGGTCAGCGTCCCCGGAGCGCACGCCCTGGTCATGGACCAGGCGGAGGTCGGCGCGCGGGCGGCGGCGCACCTGGTGGAGCGGGGCCGGCGCCGGATCGGCGTGGTAGTCCCGGAGGAAGAGGGGCTGGAGCTGTTCTCCACGCCCCGGCTCGAGGGTGCGCGGTCGGTGGCGGGGGCCGAGGTCGTGGCCCTGCCGATGGCGTACTCGGAGGAATCCGCGGCGGCGCTGGCGGGGCGGTGGGGGTCGCTCGGGCTGGACGCGGCGTTCGCGTACAACGACGAGTACGCGATGCTGCTGATGCGGGCGTTCCAGGACGCGGGGCTGCGGGTGCCGCAGGACGTGGCCGTCATCGGCGCGGACGACCTGCTGATCGGACGGCTGCTGCGGCCGAGGCTGAGCACGGTGCAGATCGAGATGCCGACGGGGGAGCGGCTGGCAGGGCTGGTGGACCAGGCGGTACGGGAGCCTTCGGCGGTGGTCCGGCGGCACGACCTGATGGCGGCGGTGGCGCTGCCGCGCGAGTCGACCTGAGCGTACGGCCCGGCGGCGGGCAGCGCCGGCGGCCGCGGGCGGGCGTTGACAGGCGGGGACGGGCGGACGGAAACTTCGGGCGCGCCCCACCGGGCGCGGGCGGAGCGTGCGCCGTGCCGGACAGTGGCGTCGGCGTGCCGCGCCGCCACCCGCCCGTCCAGGAGGGACCCCATGAGCATCCGTACCGTCCGCGACGTCTACGTCGTCGACGCCGTCCGCACACCGATCGGGAAGTTCGGCGGTGCCCTCGCGGGGGTCCGCCCCGACGACCTGGCCGCCCATGTGGTGCGCGCGCTCGTGGACCGTACGCCCGCCCTCGATCCGGCTCGCATCGACGATGTCGTCTTCGGTGACGCCAACGGCGCGGGCGAGGACAATCGCGACGTGGCCCGCATGGCGGTGCTGCTCGCGGGGCTGCCGGTGACGGTGCCCGGGGTCACGGTCAACCGCCTCTGCGGATCCGGACTCGAGGCCGTCGTCCAGGCGGCCCGCGCCATCGCCCTCGGTGACGCCTCGGTCGCCATCGCGGGCGGGGTCGAGTCGATGTCCCGGGCCCCCTGGGTGGTGCAGAAGCCGGAGCGCGCGTTCCCGGCGGGGCACCAGCAGATGTGGTCCACCACCCTCGGCTGGCGTATGACCAACCCCCGGATGCCCGCCGAGTGGGCCGGTTCCCTCGGCGAGGGCGCTGAGCTCGTCGCCGACAAGCACGCCATCACGCGTGAGGCGCAGGACGCCTTCGCGCTGGAGAGCCACCGCAAGGCGGCGGCCGCCTGGGCCGCCGGGCACTACGACGCCGAGGTCGTGCCGTACGAGGGTGTCGCGCTCCTGCGGGACGAGTGCATCCGGGAGGGTTCCACCCCCGAGGCGCTGGCGCGTCTGAAGCCCGCCTTCCGGACCGACGGCACCGGCACGGTCACCGCCGGCAACGCCTCGCCGCTCAACGACGGAGCCGCCGCACTGCTGTTGACGGACGAGGAGGGTCTCGCCGCCACCGGGCGGGAGCCGTTGGCCCGGATCAGCGCGTCCGCCGTCACCGGGATCGAGCCCCAGCTCTTCGGCCTGGGACCGGTGGAAGCCGTCGAGCGCGCGCTCGCCAAGGCGGGCCGCACGTTCGCGGATCTTGCCGCCTTCGAGCTCAACGAGGCTTTCGCCGCACAGGCGTTGGGCTGTCTGGCTTCCTGGCCGGAGCTGGACCCGGCGGTGGTCAACCCGCGCGGCGGGGCCATCGCGATCGGCCACCCGCTCGGTGCCTCGGGAGCCCGTCTCGCGGGTTCGGTGGCGCACCAGCTGGCGGCGGCCGGATCCGGTACCGGTGTCGCGGCGCTCTGCATCGGTGTGGGTCAGGGCATCGCCCTCGTTCTGGAGCGCTGATCCACGACGGCGCTGCCCCCTGCTCGCCGCCCCGGTTCGTTGCCCGCCGTAGTCGATCGTTTCCGGTCATCCTCGGCGGGCAATCGATCGGTAAGCGAAGAGAATTGATGCCTCCGGCCCGGTGCGATGGCACGATGGCGCGTGCTGCCGCCCCCCCCGCCACGCTCCCCCGCATCCGGAGGCCCCGCGCCATGCCGCTCCTCGATCCGACGCTCTGGCAGGACGGACCCACACTCACCGGCGGCACCGCCCCGGTCACCGAGCCCGCCACCGGCCAGACCCTCGCGACCATAGACCTGGCGGCCCCCGCCGATGTCACGGAGGCCGCCGTACGGGCCCAAGCGGCCCAGCGCGACTGGGCCCGGGCCACCCACTCGGAGCGGGCCGCCGTGCTGCGCCGCGCCGGGGACCTGTTCGCCACCCACCCAGCCGAGCTGCGGGACTGGCTGGTGCGGGAGTCCGGATCGATCCCCGGCAAGGCCGACTTCGAGCTGCACATCGCCGCGCAGGAGTGCTACGAGGCCGCCGCGCTGGCCTCGCGCGCGCTCGGCGAGGTACTGCCCAGCGAGGCGCCGCGGCTGTCCTTCACCCGCCGCGAGCCGGCCGGGGTGGTCGCGGTGGTGGCGCCCTTCAACGCCCCGCTGATCCTCGCGATCCGCTCCGTGGCGCCGGCGCTCGCCCTCGGCAACGCGGTGCTCCTCAAGCCGGACCGGCGTACCGCGGTCTGCGGCGGCCTCGCGCCGGCCGCCGTCTTCGCGGCGGCCGGTCTGCCGGGCGGACTGCTGCACGTCCTGCCCGGCGGCGCCGGGACCGGGGCGGCAGTGGTCGCCGATCCCCTGGTCAGGGTGGTGTCGTTCACCGGATCCACCGCGAGCGGCCGCCTCGTCGGAGAGCTGGCGGGCCGTCACCTCAAGCGCGCACACCTTGAGTTGGGGGGAAACTCCGCACTCCTCGTGCTCCGGGACGCCGACGTGGAGGCGGCCGTCGCACAAGCCTCCTGGGGATCCTTCTTCCATCAGGGCCAGATCTGCATGACCGCGGGCCGCCACCTGGTCCACGCCTCGCTCTACGACGAGTACGTGGAGCGGCTCGCCGCACGCGCCGACGAACTCGCGGTCGGAGACCCGTACCGCGAGCAGGTGCACCTCGGCCCGCTGATCGACCGGGCCCAACTGGAGCGGGTCCGGGGCCTGGTGGAGGCCAGCACCCAACAGGGCGCCAAGCTCGTCACGGGCGGGTCCGACCGCGAGCTCTTCTACCGGCCCACGGTGCTGGCGGGCGTCGGCGACGACACCCCCGCCTACACCGAGGAGGTCTTCGGCCCCGTGGCACCCGTACGGTCCTTCGCGACGGAGGACGAGGCGGTGGAGCTGGCTTCGGCCGGCCCGTACGGGCTCGCCCTCGGGATCGTGACCGCCGACGCGGGGCGCGGGCTGGACCTGGCGGGGCGGATCCCGACCGGGATCGCGCACGTCAACGACCAGACGGTGAACGACGAGGCGGTGGCCCCCTTCGGCGGCGTCGGCGCGTCCGGTACCGGCGCCCGTTTCGGCGGCGAGGCCAACCTCGGCGCCTTCACCGAACTGCGCTGGACCACGGTCCGCACGACCCCGGGCGGGCATCCGTTCTGAGGTGTCCGGTCCGGCCTGCACCTCCGGATCCCGCCGGGCGCGCGAGATCCGGAGGAGCCGGACTACGCCGTTGTGCGCGGCCGGGGTCCCGAGATCGCCGGGCACGCCCAGGAATGCTTCGAGGCGGCCGTTCGTTCACGGAACGGAAGCGAAACACCACTCAGGAGGACTGGATAACCGTGGCTACTGTCGAACTCACCAAGGAGAACTTCGACCGGACGGTGAGCGAGAACCCATTCGTCCTGATCGACTTCTGGGCGGGCTGGTGCCGTCCCTGCCTGCAGTTCGCCCCCGTCTACGAGAAGGCCGCCGAGGCCAATCGCGACCTGGTCTTCGCGAAGGTGGACACCGAGGCGCAGCAGGAGCTCGCCGGCGCCTTCCAGATCAGCTCGATCCCGACCCTGATGATCGTCCGCGACCAGGTGGCGATCTTCTCCCAGCCCGGCGCGCTGCCGGAGGCGGCCCTGACGGACCTCATCGCGCAGGCCCGCGCCCTGGACATGGACGAGGTGCGGTCGAAGATCGCCGCGGAGAAGAACGGCGCGGCGGGCGGCACGACCGATGCGGCCGCGGACGCAGGCACCGACGGCGCCCCCGGGGAGCCCGGCACGCCGGGAGCCTGAGTGCGTGACGGGCCCTCGCCCTGCGGTGAGACTGGCCCGTATGACTGAAGCGGTGGAGTACGACGTAGTGGTGCTCGGCGGGGGACCGGCCGGCGAGAACATCGTGGACCGGACCCGCGCCGCCGGGCTCAGTACGGCCCTGGTCGAGAGCGAGCTGGTGGGCGGCGAGTGCTCGTACTGGGCCTGCGTGCCCAGCAAGGCGATGCTGCGCCCGGTGCTGGCCCGGGCCGACGCGCGCCGCGTGCCCGGCCTCGCGGGGGCCGTGGCCGGCCCGCTGGACGCGGAGGCGGTGTTCGCGCACCGCGACTACTGGACCGGCAGCTGGAAGGACGACGGCCAGATCGACTGGCTGGAGTCGATCGGCGCCCACGTGTACCGGGGTCACGGGCGGCTCTACGGAGTCCGGAAGGTCGCCGTCACCAGCCCCGAAGGGGAACACCACGTGCTCTCCGCCCGGCGCGCCGTGGTCGTCGCCACCGGCACCCGGGCGATGATCCCGGACGTGCCCGGCCTCGCCGAGGCCAGGCCGTGGACCAGCCGCGAGGCCACGTCCGCGCAGGCCGCGCCGGACCGGCTGCTGATCGTCGGAGGGTCGGTGGTGGCCGCCGAGATGGCCACCGCCTGGCAGGCGCTCGGCACCCGGGTGACCGTACTCGTACGGGGCCCGGGGCTGCTGCCGCGCATGGAGCCCTTCGCCGGGGAGCTGGTCGCCGAGGCGCTGCGCGAGGCCGGCGCGGTGGTCCGTACGGGGGTGGTCGTCGAGTCCGTCGTACGGGAGGGCCCGACCGGGCCCGTCAGCGTGGTGCTCGAGGGCGGTGAGACGCTGGAGGGCGACGAACTGCTGATGGCCACGGGCCGTGCGCCGCGCACCGAGGACATCGGGCTGGGCACCGTAGGCCTCGAGCCGGGCGGGTGGATCGCCGTGGACGACGGCTGCCGGGTCCCGGGGATCGACTGGCTGTACGCCGTCGGCGACGTCAACCACCGGGCGCTCCTCACCCACCAGGGGAAGTACCAGGCCAGGATCGCGGGCGCCGCCATCGTCGCGCGCGCGGCGGGCGACACACCGCTCGACACCGGCCGTTGGGGCGCCCACGCGGCGACCGCCGATACGGAGGCACTCCCGCAGGCGGTCTTCACCGACCCGGAGGCGGCGTCGGTCGGCCTGACCCTGGCGGAGGCTAAGCGGGCCGGTCACCGGGTCCGGGCCGTCGACTACGACCTCGGCAAGGTCTCCGGCGCGGGCCTGTACGCCGACGGCTACCGGGGCCGGGCCCGCATGGTGGTGGACCTGGACCGCGAGATCCTGCTCGGCGTCACTTTCGTCGGGCCGGGCGCGGCCGAGCTGTTGCACGCGGCGACCATCGCGGTCGCGGCGCAGGTGCCGATCGAGCGGCTGTGGCACGCGGTTCCGGCGTTTCCGACGATCAGCGAGATCTGGCTGAGGCTGCTGGAGGAGTACCGGGGGTAGTTACCGCCTCTCACCGCTCCTCACCGCCTCTCACCGCCTCTCCGTACGAATGGAGGCATCCGGTGGGGCCCGCGCGATCGCCGTGCCGGCGGCTGAGGTGAGGCCGGGGCGTCGTGCGTGATCCGTTCGGCGCAGTCCTGCGTGCCCGAACGGTCCATCCGCTGATCTTCGCTGTGTACCCCTGGCTTCAGCCAGG
>NZ_JAGGOT010000113.1 GCF_018614195.1 Streptomyces sp. ISL-43 | reverse complement strand
CCGGCCCCCGCCCCGGCCCCGGCCCCGGCCCCGGCCCCGGGAGCCAGGGTGGCGCCGGGGCCGGCCGGGCCGAAGGCCGCTCCGGCGAGGCCCGGCGCGGGGCCCGGCGCGGGATCGGGGCCTGGGCGCGGAAGTGGGTGCGCGGGGAGGAGCCCGCGGAGGCGGAGGTGCCCGCCGAGACCTCGACGGCGGCCGCCGTCGCCGTACGGCCCGGCTCCGACGACCCGGCCGCACTGCTGCTCGCCGCCCTGGGGCCGGCCCCTCGGCTGTGGGCCGGGCCCCCCGGGCTCGACGTCACGCTCGGCGCCGGCAGCAAGGTCGCGCTCCGCGAGGCCGGCGGGCTCGGCATCGCCGGGCCTCGGGCCCGGCTGGCCGGCGTGGCCCGGTCGGTGATCGCGCAGCTCGCCGCCCTGCACGCCCCCGGCCAGCGCCTGGAGATCGTGCTGGTCGCCGTCGACCGGGCCCGCCCGCTCCCCGAACGCCGCCGCGACTGGGGCTGGCTCGGCTGGCTGCCCCACGTACGGCCCGCGCACGGGCAGGACTGCCGGCTGCTGCTCGCGTACGACCGCGATCAGGCGGCCGCCCGCACCGGCGAGCTGACCCGCCGCCTCGACGACGGTCCGCTCGGCACCCATTGGGCCGCCGCCGGTGCGGACGCGGTCCGCGAGGCCTCGTACGGCTACCGGGGCCCCTACACCCTCCTCGTCCTCGACGGGGATCCCGGCCCCGGGGCGCTCAGGGATGTCACCAGCAGGCTCGCCTCGCACGGCCCGGCCGCCGGGATCCACGTCCTGGCCCTCGCCGAGGCCCCCGCCGCGACGCCCGCCTCGCCCCTCGCCGAGACGTACGAGGCGGCCTGCGCGGCCGCCCCCGCCTTCCGTGACTGCGGCGCCGCCGCCCTGCTCAGCGGTGACGTGGCCACGGCCGTACGGACCTTCGCGGTCTCCGGCGGCAAGCCGGCGGCGACCGGCGCGACGGCCACCGCCGACGCCGTCTCGGTGGCCTGGGCGGAGCGGTTCGCCCGCGCCCTGGCCCCGCTCAAGGCCGACTCCCCCGCCACCGAGGGCTACCGGCCCGCCGCCGCCAGCCTGCCCCAGACCTCCCGGCTGCTGGACGAGTTGGGGCTGGCCCGGGCCACCCCCGCCTCCCTGATGGCCCGTTGGGCCGCCGCCACCGACCAGGGGCAGCGCGTCGGCGGCCTCGCCGAGATCGTGCTCGGCATCGGCCGGCGCGGGCCGGTGGGCGCCGAACTCGTCACCGACGGACCGCACTTGCTGATCGAGGGGCCCGCCGGCAGCGGCCGCACCGAGCTGCTCCGCTCCGTCGCCGCCTCCCTGTCCGCCGCCGCCCGTCCCGACCGCCTCGGCCTGGTCCTGCTCGACGGGGCCGGCGGCGAGCGCGGCGACGGGCTGCTGCCCTGCACCGAGCTGCCGCACGTCTCGGCCCACCTGGTCGCCTCGGACCCGCTGCGCATGCGGGAGTTCGCGCAGGCGCTGGGCGCCGAGCTGAAGCGGCGGGCGGAACTCCTGGACGGGGTGCCGTTCGCCGAGTGGCACGCGCTGCGCGAGGTCTCCGACCGGATGGTCTCGCCCCGCCAGCCCACCCCCGGCGAGCTGCGCGGCGACCTCGACCCCCAGCGCTCCGGCACCCTGCGGCTGCGCTCGTCGGTCACCCGCGCCGACCCGGCCGCGGGCCCGAGCCCGCTGCCGCGCCTGGTCGTGCTCGTCGACGACTTCGACGCCCTGGTCGCGCCGGGCCTGGGCGCCACGGGCCGACCCGCCGCCGGTTCGGTGGTCCGCGCGCTGGAGGCGGTGGCCCGCGAGGGCGCCCGGCTCGGCGTGCACCTGGTGGCCACCAGCGCCCGGCCGGACCGGACGGCCGACACCGAACTGGCCCGGCTCACCACCCTGCGCGTGGAGCTCGACGCCCCCGACCAGCCGGGCCCCGGCCGCGGCCTGCTCCGGTACGCCGACGGCCGCACCGTCCCCTTCCAGGGCGGCCGGGTCACCGGCCGGATCCCCCGGACGGCGACCCTGCGGCCGACTGTGGTGCCGGTGGAGTGGGAGCGGATGGGCGATCCGCCGGCCCGCCGCCCGGTCCGCGAGCTGGGCAACGGCCCCACCGACCTCGCACTGCTGGCCAGCGCCCTGGACCGGGCCTCCCACCTGGTCTCGGCGATACCGGTGCTGTTCCCTCCCGCCCCCTGACCCTTCCGC
The DNA here is from genome assembly GCF_018614195.1 of Streptomyces sp. ISL-43. Lineage (GTDB taxonomy): Bacteria > Actinomycetota > Actinomycetes > Streptomycetales > Streptomycetaceae > Streptomyces. Next base: position 8,898 of record NZ_JAGGOT010000113.1, on the reverse strand, counting down.
TCCCCGCGGGGGCGGAGGTTTCTCGACGCCCGGGGAGAGCGCCGTGTGCCGTCGCGTGTGCCTCGAGGCGGTATTGCGGGGGTGCGCGGGGCGGCGTAGACCTTGTGGTGCAGGACACACCAAGGCCAGCGAGGCATCGGGGGCACAGCCATGCGCGAGCACGGAGCGAGCACGGACACCCGCACGGAGACCGGCGCGAAGGATCGTAGGAGAACGCGCGCCTGGGCCGCGCTGATCGTGGCGGGCGCGCTCGCGCTCACCGCGTGCGGCGGCGGCGACAAGAAGGAGGCCCCGCCGAAGGGCGACGGGGCGACCGGCGGGCGGGCCGTCTCCTTACCCCGGCTCGACGGCGAGAAGCTGGAGGTCGCCGCCGTCTGGACGGGCCCGGAACAGGCCAACTTCGTCAAGGTGCTGAAGGAGTTCGAGAAGCGGACCGGCGCCACGGTCACCTTCGTCCCGGCGCAGGACCCGATCGTCACCTTCCTCGGTTCGAAGATCGCGGGCGGCGCCCCGCCGGACGTGGCCCTGCTCCCGCAGGTCGGGGCGCTCGTCTCGGCGGTGAAGAACAAGTGGGCGCAGCCGGTCGGCGCCGAGGCGCAGGCCGAGCTCGACAAGAACTACTCGAACGGCTGGAAGACTCTGGGCGCGGTCGACGGGACCCAGTACGGCGTCTACTACAAGGCCGCCAACAAGTCGCTGATCTGGTACAACGCGAAGGCCTTCGAGGCGGCGGGCGTGCAGCCCCCGAAGACCTGGAAGGAACTCCTCACGGTCGCCGACACGCTGTCCGCGTCCGGCACTCCGGCGGTCTCGGTGGCCGGCGCCGACGGCTGGACCCTCACGGACTGGTTCGAGAACGTCTACCTCTCCCAGGCGGGCCCGGAGAAGTACGACCAGCTCGCCAAGCACCAGATCAAGTGGACGGACGACAGCGTCAAGCAGGCGCTGGGCACGCTCGCCGAGCTGTTCGGCCGCAAGGACTTCCTGGCCGGCGGCCAGAGCGGGGCGCTCGCGACCGAGTTCCCGAAGTCGGTGACGCAGACCTTCACCGGCGGCGACCGGCCGGCGGCCGCGATGGTCTACGAGGGCGACTTCGTGGCCGTGAACATCGCGCAGACGGAGGCGAAGGTGGGCACGGACGCCCTGGTCTTCCCCTTCCCCTCGGTGGGCGCCAAGGCCCCGGTGGTCTCGGGCGGTGACGTGGCGGTCGCGCTGAAGCCCTCCAAAGGAGCGCAGGCGCTGCTGACCTTCCTGGCCTCGGCGGACTCGGCGCGGATCCAGGCCCGCGAGGGCGGGTTCCTCTCCCCCAACAAGTCGGTGGAGCCGGCCGCTTACCCGAACGAGATCCAGCGCGAGATCGCCAAGTCCCTGATCGCGGCGGGCGACGACTTCCGCTTCGACATGTCGGACCAGGCGCCGGCGGCCTTCGGCGGGACCCCGGGCGCGGGCGAGTGGAAGGCGCTCCAGGACTTCCTGGCGAACCCGTCGGACGTGGCGGGTGCCCAGGCGAAGCTGGAGGCGGACGCGGCCAAGGCCTACGGGAACTGACCCGTGGCTCCCCCCGACCGCGACACCGCGACCCCGGCCGATCCCGTGACCCCCGCGACCGGTCGCGGCGGCTCCTCCGCGACCGCCGCCCCCCGCGCCTCGAAGGCCGGCGAGGCGCGGCGCCGCCGCCTGACGGCCGCGGCGTTCCTCCTGCCCGCCCTCGTCCTGCTCGGCGCGCTCGTCGTGCACCCCATCGGCTACTCGCTCTACCGCAGCTTCTTCGACCGCTCCGGCGACGCCTTCGTCGGCGCCGGGAACTACCGGGAGATCCTGCTCGACGACACGATCCGCACCGCACTGAAGAACACGGCGGTCTGGGTGGTGCTGGCCCCCGCCACCGCCACCGCGCTCGGCCTCATCTTCGCCGTCCTCACCGAACGGGTGCGCTGGGGAACCGCGTTCAAGCTGATCGTCTTCATGCCGATGGCCATCTCGATGCTCGCGGCGGGCATCATCTTCCGGCTCGTCTACGACGCCGACCCCGACCGGGGCGTCGCGAACGCCGTCTGGGTCGGCGTCCACGACACCTTCGCCGAGTCCTCGGCCTTCCCCAAGGCCCGGCCGGGCCGGGACTCCCCGCTGGTCCCGTCCGACGGGGGCGCGTTCGTGACCCGCGCTCCGGTACGGGCGGGCGTGCCCGCGCTGCTCCCGCTGGTCGGCATCGCCCCGGAAGCCCTGCCCGCGGGGACCCGTACGGCGACGCCCGCCGCCGCCGAGCCCGGCAAGGTCACCGGTACGGCCTGGCAGGACTTCACCCGGGGCGGGGGCGGCGCCACGAACACGGTCGACTCCACCGAGTCTGCGCTGTCGGGGCTGCGGATCGAGGCGGTCAAGGACGGCCGGGTGGTCGACTCGGCCTCCGCCCGCTCCGACGGCACCTTCACCCTGTCCGCCGCGGCCGACGGCGCGCTGCTGCGGCTGCCCGCATCGAACTTCCGGGAGGCGTACGCGGGGGTCGAATGGCTCGGCCCGACGCTGGTGACCCCGGCGGTCATCGGGGCGTACGTGTGGATGTGGGCCGGTTTCGCGATGGTGCTGATCGGGGCCGGGCTGGCCGCCGTACCGCGCGAGCTGCTGGAGGCGGCCCGGGTGGACGGGGCGGGCGAGTGGCAGGTGCTGCGGCGGATCACCGTCCCGCTGCTGGCGCCCGTCCTGGCCGTCGTGCTCGTCACCCTCGTCATCAACGTGATGAAGGTCTTCGACCTGGTCTTCGTGATCGCGCCGGGCGCGGTCCAGGACGACGCCAACGTCCTCGCGCTCCAGCTGTACCGGACCTCCTTCGGCACGGACGCCGATCCGGGACTGGGTTCCGCCATCGCGGTGCTGCTGCTGGTCCTGGTGCTCCCCGTCATGGTCTACAACGTCCGCCGCATGCGCCGGGAGGCCCGTCGATGAGGCTGCGCACACCGACACGCACATGGTCCCTCGCCTCCCGGGCGGCCGGCGGGGCGCTGCGCGTCTTCCTGGTCCTCGTCGGCCTGTTCTGGCTGCTGCCCGCCCTCGGCCTGCTGGTCTCCTCCTTCCTCTCCCCCACCGACCTGAACCGGGAGGGCTGGTGGCAGGTACTGACCGCGCCGTCCCGGCTGACGGCCGGCAACTACGAGCGGCTGCTGGAGAACGACACCGTCACGGGTTCGCTGCTCAACACGGCTGCCATCGCGATCCCTTCGACCCTGCTGGTCCTGACGCTGGGCGCGTTCGCCGGTTACGCCTTCGCCTGGCTGGAGTTCCCCGGCCGGGATTGGCTGTTCCTGATCGTGGTCGGGCTGCTGGTGGTCCCCGTCCAGGTGGCGCTGATCCCTGTTTCCGAACTCTTCGGATCCATCGGACTGTTCGAGACGACCGCCGGCGTGGTGCTGTTCCACACCGCCTTCGGGCTGCCGTTCGCCGTGTTCCTGCTGCGCAACTTCTTCGCGGAGATCCCGCGCGAGCTGCTGGAGGCGGCCCGCCTCGACGGGGCGGGCGAACTGCGGCTGTTCGCGCGGGTGGTGCTGCCGCTCGGCGGCCCCGCGGTCGCCTCGCTCGGCATCTTCCAGTTCCTGTGGGTGTGGAACGACATGCTGGTCGCGCTGGTCTTCGCGGATTCGGCGCACCCGCCGGTCACGGTCGCCCTCCAGCAGCAGGTGCGGCAGTTCGGGAACAACATCGACGTGCTGGCGCCCGGCGCGTTCCTGTCGATGGTGGTGCCGCTCGCCGTCTTCTTCGCCTTCCAACGGCAGTTCACGTCGGGGGTGATGGCGGGGGCGATCAAGTGATCCGGCTTTTCGATCACGGCGTTGACGTGCTCGGTTGACGCTGCGTAACCCGAATGCCACACCCTGCGTAACCCGATCACCACGCCGGGGGTTCCTGGGCAATATGCCCGCGCCGACCCCTGGATGTGCCGTGCCCCGGTTCAGCGTCATCGTGCCCGCGTACAAGGTCCAGGCGTACCTCCAGGAGAGTCTGGACTCGGTCCTGACCCAGTCGTACCCGGATCTCGAACTGATCGTGGTCGACGACGCCTCCCCGGACGCCTGCGGTTCGATCATCGACGACTACGCCTCCCGGGACCCCCGGGTGACCGCCGTGCACCTGGCGCACAACCTGGGCCTGGGCCCGGCCCGCAACGCGGGCCTGGCCCGGGCGACCGGCGACTACCTGGTCTTCCTCGACGGCGACGACACCATCGCCCCCGGCGCGCTCCAGGCGATCACCGACCGGCTGAAGGCCACCGGCTCCCCGGACATCCTCGTCTACGACTACGCGCGCACCTTCTGGACCGGCGAGCTGGTCCGCAACAGCCTCTCCCGCCACCTGTCCGAGGAAGGACCGGCCAGCTTCCGCCTGGCGGACCGCCCCTCCCTCCTCGGCATGCTGATGGTCGTGTGGAACAAGGCCTACCGCCGCGAGTACGTGGAGCGCGAGGGCCTCGCCTTCCCGCCCGGCTTCTACGAGGACACCCCCTGGACCTATCCCGCGCTCCTCGCGGCGGAGTCCGTGGCCGTCCTGGACCGGGTCTGCGTCCACTACCGCCAGCGCCGCACCGGCTCGATCCTGACCACCAGCAGCCGCCGCCACCTCGATGTCTTCGACCAGTACGACCGCGTCTTCGGCTACCTCGCCACCCGCCCCGAGCTGGAGCGCTGGCGGCCCGTCGTGCACCGGCGGATGGCCGAGCACTTCTGCTCCCTGTACGCGGACCCGCGCCGGCTCCCGCGCACCGCCCGGGCCGAGTTCTTCACCCGGGCCTCGGCCCTGCTGCGCCGCTACCGCGTCCCGGGCCCCCGGCCGCTGTCCCTGAGCCGTACGGACCGCACCCGCCACCTCCTGATGCGCCTGGGCACGAGGCGCACGTACCGCGTCCTCTCCCTGCTCCGCTCGGCCTCGCTCGCGGCGGGCCGCGCCGGGGTCACGGCGTGGCGGGGACTGCGCGAGAGCGCCCTGCGCCTGCACTACCGCACGCAGCGGCTGCTCCCGCTCCGCCCCGAACTGGCGGTCTTCTCCGCGTACTGGCACGGCGGTTACGCCTGCAACCCGGCAGCGATCGAGGCCAAGCTGCGCGAACTCGCCCCGCGCATGCGCACGGCATGGATCTGCGATCCGTCACACGCCGCGACGCTCCCCCGCGAAACCACCCTGCTGCGCCCGGGCTCGGCGGCGTACTGGACGGCCCTGGCCCGCGCCACCTACCTCGTCACGAACGTCAACTTCGACCGCACACTGGTCAAGCGCCCCGGCCAGATCCTCGTCCAGACGCAGCACGGCACCCCGCTGAAGCGGGTCGGCCTCGACCTGCAGGACCGCCCGGCGGCCACCCCGACCACGGACTTCGCGGGGCTGCTGCGCGGCGCCGACCAGTGGGACTACCTGCTCTCCGCGAACCGGCACTCCACGCTGGTCTGGGAGAAGGCGGTCCCGTCCTCGTACACCACGCTCGAATACGGCTATCCCCGCAACGACGTCTTCCACCGCGCCACCCAGGCCGACGTCCTCGAACTGCGCGAACGCCTCGGCATCCCGCCGGGCTCCACCGCGATCCTCTACGCGCCGACCCACCGCGACTACCGGCGCAGCCGGCCGGAGCACCTGGACTTCGAGCGGATCCTGCGCGATCTGGGCCCGCGCTACACGATCCTGACCCGCAGCCACCTGACGTACGCGGGGGCACCGTCCCCCGACCCGCACCCCCGCCTGCTGGACGTCTCCTCGCACCCGTCGGTGGAGGAACTCTGCCTGGCCTCGGACGCGTTGGTGACGGACTATTCCTCGCTGATGTTCGACTACGCGTCGCTGGACCGGCCGATCGTGATCCACGCGGACGATTGGGAGGCGTACGAGGCCTCCCGCGGCACCTACTTCGACCTGCGGGCCTTCCCCCCGGGCGCGATCGCCCGGACCGAGGACGAGCTGGTGGACATCTTCGGCACGGGCCACTGGCAGGGCTCGCGCTCGGCGCAGCTCCGCTCGTCCTTCAGGGCCCGCTTCTGCACGTACGACGACGGCCAGGCGGCGGAGCGGGTGGTCCGCCGCGTCTTCCTGAGCGAGCCCGCGTCCCCCGTCGTCCCCCTGGAAGACCGCCACCCCACCCCGCCGGCCCCCTCGCCCGCCCCGGAACCCACCCTGGCCCACCTCACCGCGGGCCGCTGGCCGTAACCGCCGCCGGCGCCATCCGGCCCCGCCGGCCCCGCCGGACCGCGGGGACCGGGTCCGTCAGGACGGGCGGGCCGTCAGGCCGGCGACCACCGACCGCGCCAGGTCGTCCAGATAGCCCGCCGACACGGCATCACGAACGACCACCTGCCGCCAGTACAGCGGCCCGATCGCCAGATCGAGCGCCTTCGCCGCATCGACCCCCTCCGCCAGCTCGCCCCGCGAGACCGCCTCGGAGATGATCCCCTCCGCCATCCGCCGCTGCCCCTCCAGCAGCGCCCCCCGCACCGCGTCCGCGATCTCCGGGTTCCGCGCCGCCTCCACCAGCAGGTCGGGGATCACCGCCGACGCGACCGGGTGCCGCAGCACGTGTGACATGACTTCCAGCAGCGCCCGTACGTCCCCGTACAGCGACCCCGTCGCCGGCACCGGCAGGCCGTCCACCGCGAACGCCCCCACCAGGTCCAGCACCAGGTGCAGCTTCGACTTCCACCGGCGGTAGACCGCCGTCTTGCCGACGCCGGCCCGCCGCGCGATGCCCTCGATCGACATCCGCGCGAAGCCGACCGTCGCCAGTTCCCCGAGGACGGCCGCCCGGATCGCCTCGGTCACGTCCTCGCGCAGGACGGCGGCCCCGGCGGGGGCTCTACGGGCGGGGGCGGGTGCGGCGGCGGCAGGCGTGGGCTCGGTGGTCATGAGCAGAGCATAACCGGCGACGACGATACGGTTGCGTTCCGACGTTGGACGACCTAGCCTCAGCGTAGCGACGATACGGACCCGTCCCATCGCCAGCGACGCCCCGACCCCGTCGAAAGCGACCCTCGTGACAGTGACCACCGCGCCCCCGGCCCGCGCCCAGTCCAAGGACGGGCCGGCCCCGGACCACCTCGCCGAACTGGCGGCGTCCCACGGCCTGACCCTGAGCGGCGCCCGCCCCTCGCTCCCCCGCTACCTCGCCCAGCTCTGGGGCCGGCGGCACTTCGTGACCGCGTACGCCACCGCCCGGATGCACGCCACGTACAGCGAGGCCGGCCTCGGCCAGGTCTGGCACCTGGTGACCCCGCTGCTCAACGCGGCCGTCTACTACTTCATCTTCGGCATCGTCATGCACGCCGGCCACGGCGTGCCGGACTACCTGCCGTTCCTGCTCACCGGCGTCTTCGTCTGGGACTTCATCGGCTCCTGCGTCAACGCCTCGACCCGAGCCGTCCAGGGCAACCTCGGCCTGGTGCGCGCCCTGCACTTCCCGCGCGCCTCCCTGCCCCTGTCCACCGTCGTCCAGCTCTTCCAACAGCTGCTCGTCACCATGGGCGCGCTGATCGTCCTGCTGCTCGCCTTCGGCCAGACCCCCAGCCCGAAGTGGCTGTACGCCGTGCCGACCCTCCTGCTGACGGCCCTCTTCTGCGCCGGCTGCGCGATGACGATGGCCCGGATCGGGGCGAAGAGCCCGGACGTCAGCCAGCTGATGCCGTTCGTCCTGCGGACCTGGATGTACGCCTCGGGCGTCATGTGGTCCATCGACTCGATGCTCAGGACGGCCCACCTGCCGCAATGGGTCTCGACGGCTCTCGAGCTCAACCCCGCGGCCGTCCTCATCGACCTGATGCGCTTCGCGCTCATCGGCTCGTACAAGGCGAGCCAGCTCCCGCACCACGTATGGCTGATCGCGCTCGGCTGGGCCCTGCTCGCCGGCGTCGGAGGCTTCGTCTTCTTCTGGAAGGCTGAGGAGGAGTACGGCCGTGGCTGACACCGCAACCGCGTCCCCGACCCGCACCACCCCCACCCCCGGCCCCGCCCCGGCGCCGGCCCCGGCCCCGCAGGTCCCGGACACCCGCGTACCGACCGTCATCGCGGACGACGTCCACGTCATCTACAAGGTGCACGGCGCGGGCTCCCGCAAGGGCGGCGCCGCCGCCGCCCTGAGCCGGATCTTCTCCCGGGGACCCGCCCCCGGCATCCGCGAGGTGCACGCCGTCAAGGGCGTCAGCTTCATCGCGTACAAGGGCGAGGCCATCGGCCTGATCGGCACCAACGGCTCCGGCAAGTCCACCCTGCTGTCCGCCATCGCCGGCCTCCAGCCGGTCGCGCGCGGCCGGATCTTCTCGCACGGCCAGCCGTCCCTGCTCGGCGTGAACGCCGCGCTGATGAACGACCTGACCGGCGAACGCAACGTCGTCCTCGGCGGTCTCGCGATGGGCATGACCAAGCAGCAGATCCGCGAGCGCTGCCAGGGCATCGTCGACTTCTCCGGGATCAACGAGAAGGGCGACTTCATCTCGCTCCCCATGCGGACCTACTCCTCCGGCATGGGCGCCCGGCTGCGCTTCTCCATCGCCGCCGCCAAGGACCACGACGTCCTCATGATCGACGAGGCCCTGGCCACCGGCGACGCCGCCTTCCAGCGGCGCAGCCAGGCCCGTATCGAGGAGCTGCGCGAGCAGGCCGGCACCGTCTTCCTCGTCAGCCACGGCATCGGCACGGTCCGCGCGACCTGCGACCGGGCGATCTGGCTGGAATCGGGCGTCCTGCGCATGGACGGCCCCGCGGCGGAGGTCTGCGACGCGTACGAGGCGTTCACGAGGAGTCGCTGAGCACGCGGAAGGGGCGGGCCGGGACACGTGTCCTTGGGTTCTAGGAGTCGTTGCAACATCCCAGCTCAGGGGATGCGATGGACTTCAAGATTCGTGGGGACAGGACGCCTCAGGGCCCCCGGAAACT
>NZ_JAGGOT010000112.1 GCF_018614195.1 Streptomyces sp. ISL-43 | reverse complement strand
ACCGAACCCGGAACGGTTCACATAGCCGTGCGGTTCCGTCGGTGCTGGCGGTGGCGACGGTTCTGCTGTTGGGGCTGAATGCCACCGAGTACACCGCGTTGGTGTGTCCGGTGAGGGTGGTGCGGGCCTTGCCGGTGGTCGCGTCCCACAGCCGCGCGGTTCCGTCGCTGCTGGCGGTGGCGAGGGTTTTGCCGTCGGGGCTGAACGTCACTGAATTCACCTGCCCGGTGTGTCCGGTGAGGGTGGTGCGGGTCTTGCCGGTGGCCGCGTCCCACAGCCGCACGGTCTGGTCGAAGCTGCTGGTGGCGAGGGTGAGGCCGTCGCGGCTGAACGCCACGGAGCTCACCCTTTGGGTATGACCGGACATGCGTCGATGCAGCGGGAGGGTTGCGGCGCTTCGGATGCTTTCGGTGGCTTCGGGAGTGGGGCTGGTGCGGTATGCCTGGACGGCCAGCAGGGAGGCGAGTTCGGGGTTCGTGTAGATCAGGTTGCTGGACGTGGCGGCGAGCACCCGCGACAGGGCCGCCTCACGTTCCTCCACAGCTGCCCTCCATTGCCATACAGTCCCGCCCACCGCGATGAGTGCCAGGACCAGCAGCCCGGCAAGCCCCCTGGTGCGGCGTTTGCTCCGCCGGATCACGGCCTGCTGCCGTTCCTTGCTTGCCGTGAGGAACGCCCGTATGCCGCCGGGGAGGCCGCGTTGCCGGGACCAGTCGAGTCCCTCTGCCAGTGCTGTTCCCGCCAGAAGGTCTCCCGGGTCCTTCTTCGCTGCCCAGCTGGCTCGTCGTGCCCATGCGCGGTCGAGCCATTCGTGGAAGCGGTGGTCCTGGCTCACCCACTCCCGCAGAGTGCCCCAGTCCCGGATGAGCGCGTCGTGGATCAGCTCGGCCACTGGCCGCCCAGGAGGCTCGGCCGGGCGCTGGGTGGTGATGATGCGGTGGCGCGTGAGGGCGGCGATGACCTCGTCGACGGCTTGGTTGTCCTCGGGACCGGCCGCCAGGTCGCGGAGTTCGTCCAGTGGGACCTGTGCACGCGTGGGGGGAATGCGGTGGACGGGGTCGGCCGGCCGGACCAGGGAGGTCAGGATGCGCCGGGCGATGGGCCGGTGCCCGTCGGGCAGCTGGTTGAGCGCGGTTTCGCACCACGTGGTCAGGCTTCCGCCTACCGCCCCGATGCGCCGGTAGGCCTCGTGCGTGAGGTAGCCGTCCTGGCGCCGCTGCCACAGCTGGCTGAGCGCCAGCTCCAGCATCGACAGCACCGTGGCCGGTGCCTGGCGGGTCGTGGTGCCCTCGGGGCTGGTGGCCAGGACATCCGCGAGCATCTGCTCGGGCAGCCCGGGCTGGAAGTGAAGTCCCACGTCCCGGGCCGGCAGGGTGATGATGTCGCGCAGGTCCTCCGGGCTCAGCGTGCCCGGCATGTTGAGGAGACCCGGCATGGCTGCTTCGAGCAGGCCGGGCGCTTGCGCGGCCAGTTGCGGATAGAAGTCGTCGCGCATGATCAGGATCACGGAGAGATCGGCTGCGGATTCGGCCGCCGTCTGGAGCTGGCCCGCGACGGCCGAACGGTCCCCTCCATCCCCCTCGGCCGGCTCGGTGAGGAGCTCCTCGAACTGGTCGACGACTAGCAGGACCCGCTCGTGGGAGTCCTCCGCCCGGAGCCTGCGGGTGACCGCGGCCGCTATTCCGTCGGCGGCAGCCCCGGGCAGGCCCGCGCGCTCGATCTCGGCCAGCAGGTCATGTCTCGGCCGCGCGATCACCGGCAGCCACCGGTCGCTGCCCGGCAGCTCGCCCACCGCCAGTGCCCGCAGCACACCCGCCTGGATCAGGGACGACTTGCCCGAGCCGGACGGGCCGAGCAGCAGCGTCAGTCTGCGATGCCCGGACAGGCCGGTCACGACCTGGCGCACCGCGTCCTTGCGGCCCTCGAACCACTGAGCGTGGTCCGCGGTGAACGACTCCAGCCCCCGGTATGGGCACACCTCCTGCTCGGCCAGCGCCGGCAGGATCTCCCGCAGGACCTGCGTCGGAGTGACGTACGCGATGCCCTGGCCCCGCTGGTGCCTGTCGGGGGCCGTGATCTCGGTGATCATGCCGATGACCAGGCCCGTCACCTCGTCCAGGACGGGTGCGCCGCTGAAGCCGGTGGTGAGGTCGTTGGCGTCGGTCAGCTGGAGGTGTGAGCTCCTGTTCTCGGTGGCCGGCAGTAGCCCGCCGGCCTCGCCGTGGCCGTAGTGGCCGTCCGGCGGGGCCTGGGCGGGAAACCCGAACGAGCGGACCGGGTGGCCTCGGCAGCCGGCCGCCGAGCCCAACGGAAGTGCCGGCACGCCTGCCGGGAGAGTGGCCAGGCGGACGAAGGCCACGTCCTCTCCCTCTTGCGCACGCCACGCGTCCCCGCACAGGACCTGTCCTTCCACCCGGGGCGCGCCTGCGAGGTGGGGGAAGGCCAGGTGCAGGCTCGTCCCGGGGCCGCCTCCCGCTGCCTGGACGACATGCGCACAGGTTGCCAGGAGCCCCTCGGCCACCAGAAAGCCTGCTCCGGCCACCGTGCCGTCGGGGTCGAGGACCTGGGCGACGGCCGAGGGCAAGCTGTTGTCGGCGCCGTTCATCGGCTCAGCCCGGGCGCGTCCACGTCATGGTCACCTTCAGGTGGCAGTTGGCCTGGGTCTTGGTGATCACCGCGCCGGCCTCGACCGCCAGGTCGACGCCGAACTCGACGGCGATCTCGTCCGGGCCGGCCTTGCGGAGCTGGTCAAGGGTGGCGCGGGCCGCCAGGGTGACCGGTTCCAGGGCTCCTTGGAGGCTCACCGGCAGGTCGTGCACGGCGTTGCCCAGGCGCCCGGCCTGTACGGGGCCGGTGAGTGCGGCCGAGCCTTCGACCAGAATGTAGCCCCCGCCCTCCAACGGGATCCGAGCCAGCGGTGCCATCACGCCTCCCGGGACCGGCGAGCTGGAACGGTGCCGTGCCCCGACCGCTTACTGGAGGCTGGACAGGCCACGGACTCCGACGGCGACGGGGTCTTCGCGGGCGCGGGTACGTCGTAGTCGGAGAAGTCGGCGCTGCCCCGCTCGCCGCCCTGGCTGCCCTCTACGCGCAGCAGACGCGGCTCGCCTTCCTTGGCGACGTAGTACGTGCTCCGGTCGGCCCCGGAAGGGCTGGTAGCCGTGATCGCCGGGGTGCCCTCGACCTCGGCTTTCCCGCCCTTCGTCACGCTCTCGGTGACCGGCTCCGACGCGTACCCGCGCTGGAAGCCGGACAGGTCGCAGATGTCGCTGAACTCCCACAGGATGGCGTTCTCGGCCTTGCCGTGTAGCCAGCGGCCGTTGATCAGGGCCATCGCGTCCTCCCCTGCCGTTCCGGGGGCCTGGCATTCAGGAACGCAGCGTCCGGCTTCAACACACTTCCCGACCTCGCTTCACGATGTCCGCCCGGCCGGCGTTGCCAGGTAGCGCGACGCCGCCCGCGCAGTTGCCGTCCACGTGGAAGCCGAAGTCCAAGGTGGTGCCCGCAGGGTCCTCGACTCGCGCCAGCACGCGAACGGAGCGGTCGTCGTGCAGCCCTCCCCGCCCTTGTCCACGACGCCTCGGCCGTCTCGTCCTCGATGCCGTTCCCCTGCGGGACGGCGAGGCCCACCGCCACCTCTGCGAACCCGGACATCGCCTCACCTCCGACGGGGACGGGCCACACGATCAGACTAGGCCGGGGCAGCGGAACCTGCAGGTCCGGCCCGGCCGGGAGGGCGGATAGGGCGGCGCCTTTCGCGGCCCTATCCGCCCCGGTCAGCTTCTCGAGTGTCATGGGCTCCTCGCCCTGGAATTCGGGCAGGCGAGGGTTTCGCCTACGGCGACTGTGCGACATCCCTGCGGGCCAACGGCGTGGGGTGCGGTTCGTTTCGAGTGAAGCTCGCGATCAAGCGGTGAGGGTGTAGTTCCGTTGGTCAGGGGTGGGGTAGAGGCGCTCGTGCTCGCGGGCGAGGTGGTAGCGCCAGTAGGCGTCGAGGTCGCCGTTGGAGACGAGGGTGCGGAGCGGCCCGTGGCGGTGAACCAGCCCGCCAGGCCGGGGCGCGGATCGCCATGCACCCGGACCGTGGATGTCAGGAGCTGCGCGGGGCTACCAGGCCGGATTCGTAAGCGAGGACCACGAGTTGGGCCCGGTCGCGGGCGTTGAGCTTGGTCATGGCCCGGTTGATGTGGGTCTTCGCCGTCATCGGGGTGATCACCATGCGGCCCGCGATTTCATCGTTGGACAGGCCCTGCGCGACCAGGGCGACGGCCTCGCGCTCGCGGCTGGTCAGCTCTTCCAGCCCCGCTCCGGTGCCGATGGTGAGCGGCTGGCCGACGTACCTGTTGATCAGCTTGCGGGTGATCGACGGGGCCAGCAGGGCGTCGCCGCGCGCCGCGACGCGTACGGCGTGCAGGAAGTCGTCCGGCACGATGTCCTTGACGAGGAATCCGGCGGCGCCCGCGCGCAGCGCGTTGAAGACGTATTCGTCCAAGCCGTAGTTGGTCAGGATGACGACGTGCACTCCGGCCAGGGCCGGGTCGGCGGCGATGCGCCGGGTCGCCTCGATGCCGTCGAGGACCGGCATCTGGATGTCGATGAGAGCGACGTCGGGCAGGTGCTCCCTGGCCAGGTCCAGGCCCTCCTTCCCGTTGGCGGCCTCGGCCACCACCTCGATGTCGTCTTCGAGGTCGAGGAGCGCACGGAACCCGCTGCGAATGAGCGGCTGGTCGTCGACCAGCAGGACACGGATCATGACGTCTGGTTCACGGGGAGTTCGGCCTGGACGGTGAAGCCGCCCTCATCGCGCGGTTCCGCGCGCAGACGGCCGCCGAGCGCGGTGACTCGTTCACGCATGCCCAGCAGCCCGAGGCCGGGTGTCGGGGCGGTGCCCGACGTCGCCTTGCCGTCGTCATCGACGCGTATGGCGAGGGCGTCCGGACGGATGTCGATCCGCACCGACGCCGTGGCGGCGTCCGAGTGACGGGCGATGTTGGTGAGCGACTCCTGAACGATCCGGTAGACGGTCCGGTCCACCGCGGCCGGCACGTCGTGCCGCTGGCCCCCGATCGTCAGTTTCGCGTCCAGGCCGATGGCACGGGCCCGTTCCACCAGTTCCGGGACGTCGTCGAGCCCGCGCGGCGGGGTCGTGTCGTCGTCGCGCAGCGCCTCCAGCGTCGCACGCAGCTCACGGGCCGCCTCACGTCCGGCCTCCTGGATCGCCAGCAGGGCCGGCGGCACCTCCTCGCCGCGCCTGCGAGCCACGTGCACGGCGACTTCGGCCTGCACCTTGATGACCGAGATCTGGTGCGTGAGCGAATCGTGCAGCTCCCGCGCGATGCGCAGCCGTTCCTCGTCGGCGCGGCGCCGCGCGGTCTCCTCCCGGGTGCGCTCGGCCTCGTCCGCCCGCCGCTCGGCCTGCCGCAGCGCCTCGCCCGCGGCGCCGGCCGCGATCAGCCAGGCCAGCTCCAAGGCGCCCCGGGCCTGCGCAAACGCCTCGCCCGTGTCGTGCAGGCCCGAGGCCAGGGCCGCGAGCGGGAGCGTGGCCAGCATGGCCACGCTCGCCGCCACCGTGACAGCGCGGTGTCCCGCCCGCACGGCCGCGTACACGGCGAACAGGTACGCGACGACAGGCACATCGAAACCGGCCGCCTGGTACCCCACCGCACACAGCCCGGTAACGGCCAGGACGGCAACCGGAGCCCGGCGGCGCGCGGCCAGCGCCAAACCGCCGGCCGTCAGCAGCACGTACCCGAGCACGTCGAGGCCCGTGGCGGCACGCTGCCCGGACAGCCCCGTGACCAGCAGCGCCGCCGCCACGCCGACAGCGATCACCAAGTCCCCGACACGCGCCCGGACACCGGGCTCACCTGTACTCATGCGCGCACCCTAGCTGGCGGCCGCCACGGGCGAGTCCCCCTCATGGACGAGCGGCCGACTACCGCACACGCAGTACCTGCGCGCCTCCTGCGCCGTCCGCGGCAGCCGGATGCCGCATCGGCGGCAGTACGAAGTGTCTGCATCCGCGGGACGACCGAGGGCGGGTCCGGCAGACATGCTCGGTCGGCACCCAGTCGAAGGAAAAGAAGGAGCACCACGATGTTGTCTGTTCGTCGCCTGCCTGCCGCCGCTACGGCCGCCCTCCTCGGAGGCATCGGACTTGCCACCCCGGCGGCCGCATACACCTCGGTCCAGCCCGCCGCCGCCGGCTTCTACGACTTCAGCCTCGGGCGTCTCGGGGCCACCACGGGCGCGCTGCTGGGACTCGCCGGCCTGGTCATCGCCGGGCTGGCGCTGACCCGCCCCACCGGCCGTCTCGGCGCCGCCAACGGATCACTCGGAGCCATGGTGGCCGTAGTGGCGGGGCTGATCAGCACGGCCCTCGGCGGGCTGGTCGCGGCCACCGCCGAAGGTGGTCTCGGCACCGGCAACGGGCTGGGCGGGGCCTACGTGGCCATGCTGGTCGGGCTGATCGGCACGGCCCTCGGTGGACTGGCTCTGACCCGCTCCCGCCGCACCGGCCGACCGCAGCGGACATGAGCGCGCCTCGACGGCCACCGCCGGAACCGCTACGTGGACCGCGCCCATTCCAGATCCGCCCGCGGCGTCGCCGTCAGCGGACAGCCCGGGCTCAGCACCCGCTCGCAGGGCTCCAGGGGGTGTTCGTACAGCGATAGATCCTGCCGCCCGGCGGCATCGACACCGAGCCGGCCGACCACGGACTCGGACGCTCTCGCGGCGGGCTGACCACCAAGCTCCACCTCGCGGTCGAGCAGGGACAGAAGCCCATGCCCCTCGTCATCACTCCCGGTCAGCGCGGGGACTCACCCCAGTTCGAACCGGTCCGGGAGAACATCCGGGTGCCTCGCCTCGGCCTGGGGCGCCCGCGCAAGCGCCCGGACAGAGTCCGCGCCGACAAGGCGTACGGCTCCCGGAAGAACCGCGCCTACCTGCGCGGACGCGGGATCCGATGCACGATTCCGGAGAAGAAGGACCAGATCCGCAACCGCAAGAAACTCGGCTCCCGCGGCGGTCGTCCACCGGCGTTCGACAAAATCGACTACCGCGAGCGCCACGCAGTGGAATGCGGGATCAATCGCATCAAGCACCACCGAGCCGTGGCCACGAGACACGAGACACGAGACACGACAAGCTTGCCGTCCGCTATGAAGCAACGGTGCTGGTCGCGGCCATCAACGAGTGGCTGTGACCAGCTACCCGGACCGTGAGCGGGTGGGCCTCAGGAAGACATCGCTGCGCGCTCGGCCGCGCTGCGCAGAACGCAGAATTCATTGCCTTCAGGGTCGGCAAGGACGGCCCAGCCGGCACCATCGGGTTCCCGGCGATCGGCGACGAGGGTGGCACCGAGGTTCAGCAGTCGCTCGACCTCCTCTTCGCGCGAGGTCTCGGGGCGCAGGCACAGGTGGATCCGGTTCTTGATCGTCTTCGGTTCTGGCACCTGGTTGAAGTACAGCTGCGGGCCCTCCGGCAGGGTCACCTCAGTCTCCACGTCACCCGGCTTGCTCTCTGGATGCAGCGGACAACCGAGCGCCTCGCTCCAGAACCGAGCCAACTCATAGGCATCCACACAGTCGACCGCCACGTTCTGCACCACCGAAACCATGCACGAGATCCTGCCTGGAGCTCCGCTCGGTCCGCAAATTGCGGCCAGACCGCACCAGCACTTTCGCAACAGGCCCTTTAGCCTTGATCCACCGACGT
>NZ_JAGGOT010000111.1 GCF_018614195.1 Streptomyces sp. ISL-43 | reverse complement strand
ACCGAACCCGGAACGGTTCACCGCGCGCAGCGCTGCCGCGCGCGGTACATGCTTCCAGCGGCCGTCGTAGACGCTCCACTGCGTAACAGCCTCGCCTCCCGAGCCTGAGGCGCTGTCGAAGTACACGGGGTCCGGGACGGTGCCGTCGGCGAGGAGTACCCCGACCGCGCCCGCATGGGATGTGCCGAACTCCTCGGTCGTCCAAGTCTCTCTTCTGCTCACAACGCCCCTCCTCGCCCCGCCCGTATCAGGCTGCCCGCCGGCCGGGGCCAGCTGAACACGACGATGCCGCAGCGTGGCTGTCGGGCAGGCCGGTATTCAAGAGGTGGCGTGCGGGACTTCGGCTTGGCCGCCTGCCTTTACGGCGTCGACGATGCGTTCGTGGAACGCGGCAAGGCCTTCTGGCGGGAGCGGGGCCGGGCTGCCGGTGAGGGTGTACCACTCCTCCGCGCCGGTGTACTGGATCCGGACCTGAACGGTGCCGTCCGGGCCAATCTCGGTGGTCAGGGTGACGTCGCCGGTGATGACGCCGACCTCGTCGGTCATCACGCCGCCAGGCCCCGCCTTCACATGGGAGGTCAAGGGAACCGAGCTGTCGCAACTGCCGGCGTGGCCGGGGCGGGGCATCGTCTGGCTGGGGGTGGTCATGAGGGGCACGTCTCCAGCATCTCGGTCAGCTTCGTCTTTTCCGCCTGGATGACGGTGAGCTGGTAGGTGCTCTTCACGTTCGTCCACGCGGTGGCGTACGTGCACCAGTAGACCTTGGCGGGGGGGCTGCCACTCCCCGGAGCCAACCACGTCGCCGCACACATTCTTCAAGACCCAGCATCCAATGACACCAACCGACTTACACGCAATCGCTGACACGTCGTTCCTAAAAGCCGAAAGCCGCTGGCCCGTCTCCCCGAGGGGAGGCGGGCCAGCGGTCATGAGTCAGTGGTCTGGACTAGCCGGTGGCTCCCAGGGGCGTGGCGAGGCCGGGGGCGTGCCAGCGTTGTGCGTTGGAGGCGTTGCAATCGGACAGTTCGAGCTGGGTGCCGTTGTCGGTACGTGCGTAGGGCAGGTCGAGGCAGCGTCCGGATTGTGGGTTGTAGAAGCCGCTGGTGGCGGTGGGTAGCCACTGCTGGCTGCCGGCGCCGACGCTGCAGGTGTTGAGTTGGATGAGGGTGCGGTTGGCGGTACCTCCGGCTGCAGCGGTCACGCATTTGCCGACCACCCGCAGTTGGCCGATCTCCAGGATCTGGAAGCTCTGGGAGGCTCCGGGAGGCGTGTTGCAGTCGTGGATGTAGATGCGGTTGCCTTCGGCGTTGCTGCCGCGGTCGTCGTCCGCACACTTGGTGCTGTTCACGGCTGAGACGAGGGTGGTGCTGGTCGCTGAGGGGACGGTGGAGTGGTCGTAGACGGCCACGTTGCTTATCTGCCCCTTCCAGAAGGATGAGGGCTTGCTCTGGTTCTTGAACCGGCCGAGGGCGAGGGGGCCGGTGGCCTTCCAGGCGTTGGCCTTGGGGTGGTGGCCGGTGCCGGCGAGGGTGCCGTTGACGTAGAGGGCGATCAGGCCGGTGGTGTCGTCGTAGGTGGCGGTGAGCTGGGTCCACTCGCCGGTGCGGACCTTGGCGGCGTCGTTCGTGACGGTGGTCTGGTCGTAGTCCCAGCCGTCGTCGTCCCTCTTGGACATCCCGAAATGCCAGGTGCCGTCCTGGTCGTGCCAGAGCATGAAGCCGCTGGCATGCTGCCCGTCCTGGCTGAGGACCACGGCGTTCGCCTGGGTTTTGGCCCAGGTGGAGACGGTGAAGCTTTGGGTGGTGTCGACGGCGGGGCCGTCGGCGGTGACCGTGCCGCTGGTGCCGTCGAGGCTGACGACCTTGGTTGCCGTGCCCGCGACGGTGTCGGCGATACGGGTGGCGCCGGTGGCGCTGAGCGTTCCGTTGGCGCGGCCGCGCATGTCGACGGCGGTCGTTCCCTCGAGCTCGTTGAGTTTCCAGTGTGTGGTGGAGATCCGGGCGTCACCCATGAGTTGGGCGTTGCTGAAGCTGGTGACCTTGCCGTTGGTGGCGGCGCCGTTCCAGGTGCGCAGGCGGTGCTGGCTGTCGAGGGCCCACAGGTCGGGGACGCCGGGCACGTCGGCGCTGGTGTCGCCGGAGGAGCCGATCACCGGGTGGGTGGTCGCCTTGAGGCCGGTCCCGATTTTGGTGCGCTTGGTGTGGTCGCCGAGGGCGGCCGGGTTTCCGGCGATGTTGGCGTACTGGTAGAGGTCGCCGGTGGTGTTGTCGCGGGCCCATAGGTCGGCCAGGCCGTCGCCGGTGGCGTCTCCGGGGGCTATGAGGGTGAGATTGTCCCATCCGGAGGGACTGAGGACGAGCACGCCCGGATCGAGGAGTTGGCCCGTCGTGGCCTTGCCCTGGAAGAGGATGAGCTGCGAGCCGGCCGCTCCGTTGGTTTCGACGGTGAGCAGGTCGTTGCGTTGGGTCGTGAGGCCCGTTTCGGGCAGTACGTCGCCGACGGCGAGGATCTGCTTGACCCGGCTCCAGTCCCCGATGTATTCGGCCCCGCAGGGCTTGCTGGTGGCGGCGACAGTGCAGCCCTCGGTGGGCCTGCCCACATCCAGTGCATCGGTCGCGTTGAAGTAGGGGCCGCCATCGGTTTTGGAGTTGCGGTAGACCTTGAGCTGTCCGTCGCGGAACGCCCACAGGTCGTCGGTCTTGATGCCGTTGCCGCCGCGGTGCGTGGTCAGGGTGCCGTTGCCCCAGCCCTTGCCGCCGGGGCTGTTGGCCTTGGTCGAGGCGATCACGCCGCCGGCGGCCGGGTCGGTGGCCGTCGGGTAGACGATCAGGTCGTCGTTGTCGGCGGGGGCGATGAAGTCGACGCGTTCGTCGCCGGTGATGTCGCCGAGGGTGGTCTTGGCGTTCGGGTTGTCGGGGACGTAGAAGACGTACGTCTGCTGCTGCGAGCGGTTGCCCGCACGGTCCACCGACTGGACGCGCAGGACGTTGGTGCCCCACATCGGGGGCGTCAGCGCAATGGTGGCGGTGCCGTCGGCCACGGCATCGGTGCGGTTGGCTCCGCCCACGGGGATCTCCGAGTTGAAGGCCCACTCGTAGTACAGGACGCCGCTGAGGGAGTCGGTCGCCGCTACCTTGAAGTTGCCCTTCTGGCCGATGTACTTCGTGGATCCGGGCAGGGTGCCGGACGGCGGATACTCGGCGGAGGTGACGACCGGGATGGATGGCGGCTGCGTGTCCATGGAGAACCGGCAGCCTTCGACCCAGGCGGAGCCCAGTTCACCGTCGGAGCTCTGGACCTGCCACAAGTAGGTGTGGCCGTCGGTGAGGTTGGCGGGGTATGCGGAGACCCAGTGGTCGCCGCTTGCCTGTCCGATCATGGCGCTGTCGTAAACGGCGCCGCTGCCGTTGGTGTCGTAGACCATGAAGCGGGATTGGGTGGCCTGGTTGTCGGGGTCGCCGGTCCAGGCTCCGATGCTCATGCCTGGGTAGGCGGTGGCACCGACCCAGCCGCAGGTCCCGCCGTACGGGTTCTGCGGTGCGGGGGTCATGGCGAGACCCCACGGGTTCTTCGGGGCTCGGTTGTACTCGATGTAGAGAAACGGCAGCTTGGTCTTGTCACGGGTGAACCGCTTGAAGCCGTTGTTGCTGCCGCTCTTGGACTCGTTCGAGGCGAAGAGGGCGTAGGTGATGTTGCCGCGCCACATGTTGGCGGCGAGGTGGCCGGCTACGTCCCACTCGCCGCGCGTGGTGGAGTCGGGGCAGCCGGGCCCGCCGGCGCTGTTCATCGAGGTCGTGCGCAGGACTTCCCAGTCGCGGGGCTGGGTGTTCCAGGTGATGTTCGACAGGAGTGGCTCGGTGGAGTGGAGGTCCACGTTGTAGGTGTTGGCGCAGGTGGCGTCGGCGGCGTACGACTGGGTCGCGTTGAAGGACGCCTTCTTGATGCTCTTGTCGTTCAGGTCGCTGGTATCGAGCTGGACGTAGTAGCGCTCCAGGCCCGTCTTCGTGCGCCAGCGCTGGTAGCCGACACCGGGATCGTAGGTGTCCGTGTAGTCGTCGTAGCTGGTGGTGGTGGGATACGCCTCCTGGACCCAGGCCCAGTGCTGGGTGCCCCGGTTGGTGGGGATCCACGCCGGGTCGATGTAGACCGGGTAGGCGGTGGCGGGGTCGGTCAGGAAGGCCTGGTCCGGGGTCAGGGCGATGCTGTCCTTGCCGAGTTCCGCTTGGAGGCGGGTGACCTTCGCGGAGTCTCCGGGGCCGGCGCTGTCCGAGGTTTCCTTGGCAGCCTCATCGTCCGGAGTGCCGGACGGTGCGTCCTGCGCGGCCTTCACCGCCTGGGAGAAGGCGGCGGTGCCCGACGGCTTGGCGAGCGGAGCCCGGACGGGCGCGGTGGAGTCCCACATGGTGGGGGCCGGGGCCTGGAATACCGTACGGCCCGAGGCGTCGGCGGCCTTCAAGTTGCCGTCGCTGTCGGCGGAGACGGCGACGCCCTCGCCCTTGAGGCCTGTCGTGAGCTTGGCGAGCTTAGGATTCTTGGCGGCCTCGACGGATTTGACGACGAGGATCTGCGAGATTCCACCGCCCTCGTCGGCCGTGACCTTGAGGTCGGTACCCGGGACCACCTCGCGGTAGACGGCGCTGGCCCCCTCCAGCACCGGCTCGGGAAGCGGCTCCGGCCAGCTCAGCACCAGCTGTTTGCCGTCCTGGTCCAGGGTGGCCAGCGGGGCGGTGCCGCCGCCGGACAGGGTCAGACCGCTCGTCAAAGCCTTCGGACGGAGCATGCCGTCGGCTGCTTTGACCAAGGTGGCGTCCAGGTCGGCCCAACTGCCGTTGCGCTTGGTACGGACAGGGGCGACGCTGCGGGTCAGCCCCAGGGTGCCGTCCGGATTGGCCACCACAGTGTCGGTCTCGGTCGTCGCCGCCGACACGGTGACGGGCTTACCCGTGCGCTTCGCCTCCGCCAGGGCGGCGTCCTCCGCCCGCTCCCGTTCGGTCGTCGGCCGCTCCGGCGGGGTCTGCGTGCTCTGCGCGCTCGACGTGTCCACTGCTGGTGCTGCCGAGGCGCTTGGTGCGGCGCCGACGGCTGTTGCGGACAGGGCCAGTGCTACCAGTCCCGCCAACGCGACCGGCCGGCTGGCCGGTCGTTTGCTTCTCTGTGTGCCCCCCACGGCGAAATCCCCAATGCGGTTGTGCTGTCAACTGGGCGCGAACGCTAACAGTTCCCTGAGCAGGACTTTTAACGACCCCTCAATTCCGGAACCAAGTATTGCGGAAAATGGGCGCAAATGTGATATCTGTCCCGGTTCGGCAGTCGTGCAGTCGCATATGCGAATGATCAAAGTTCGATCACGGTTCTAAACCTCACAGTTCAACGATGGGTAACTTGTCTAGATTGATCCGCGTGTTGCGAACTGCCAACAAGTTAGGATCCATCGCGAATTAATCACTCGGCGACCGTGGGGGGCATGCCGTGAAGGCACCACCAGAACTCCGTTGGACGAGGAGGCGATCTGCGGTAAAACGCCGCATTTTCGTCACCTCC
>NZ_JAGGOT010000110.1 GCF_018614195.1 Streptomyces sp. ISL-43 | reverse complement strand
AACGACTCCTAGAACCCAAGCCGCACCCCCGCCCCTCCGGGAGCAGGAGCGGTCGGAAGCCTCGATGACGCGGCTCGGCCAGTGGACGTAAGCCTTTCGTCACCAGGACGGAGCTGGTGCCACGGACCTCCGCCGCATTGAATGTGGGGGAACGAGGAACGGATCCGCGAGGAGAGGTATCGGCACGATGGCAGAGACAAAGCGGCACCGGCGCGGCAGCAGGCTGCTGGTCGGCCTGGTCATCGTGGCGACGCCGGCGCTCGGCGCCGGGCTGTACTGGTTCCAGCCGTGGAAGCTGTGGCAGAACGACGCCGTCCACGAGGCCCTGCCGGCCGCACCGTCATCCGTGTCCTCGGCCGTACCCGGGCCCGCTTCCGCGAATGGCGGCTCGCCGGCACCGGCTGCTCAGGCCGGACCGAAGACGGTCGCCCAGGGCTCGCTGATCAGCCACGAGCACACCACCACGGGCACGGCCAAGGTGGTCCGGCTCCCCGACGGCTCCCACACCCTGCGCCTGGAGAACCTCGACACCAGCAACGGCCCCGACCTGCGGGTGTGGCTGAGCGACGCGCCCGTGAAGGAGGGCGCGGCGGGCTGGCGGGTCTTCGACGACGGCAAGTACGTGAGCCTGGGCAAGCTCAAGGGCAACAGGGGCGACCAGAACTACGAGATCCCGGCCGACGTGAACACGGCCGACTACAGCAGCGTCACCATCTGGTGCGCCCGCTTCGACGTCTCCTTCGGCGCGGCGGCCCTCGGAGCCGTCTGAGCCGTCACCGGCAGACCGGACAGGCCGGCGGCTCGGACATCCTTCAGGCTGCCGCCGGAGCGTACGGAGCCGGCGCTGCGGCGTGGGAGCGGCGCGGCGTGCTGCCCCGGGTGATGTGCTGTGGCCGGGCACGGCCGCGAGGTGCGGCGGGGGAGGGCGACCGCCCGCTAGCCAGGAGGGACGAGGTTCTCCGAACGGTTGATGCCGATCGCCGCAGGCCTGGGCATGCTCGCCTCACCCCAGCAGCCCAAGACCTTCCCCCTCCACAACTACTGGATCCCTGGCGCGTAACGCGCGTAACGCGCGTAACCCACGCAATCGCGCAACCGCGCGTAGGCCGGCGTCCCGCAGGTCGCGTTACCCGGCGACCTGCGTCAGCCGCCGGCTTCGACGTACGACGCCAGGTTGGCCAGCGAGGAGGCGATGCCTTCCTCATGGGCCGCTTGGTCGATGCCGGGCGGCACGTCCGTGGCGGTGACGGTCACCTCGGTTCCGTCACCGGTGGCAGCGAGGTGCCAGGTCATCGTCATGGTGCCCGCGTACGACGGGTCGTCGCTCTCGAACACCGCCCGCTGCACCACGCGCTCCGGTGGCACCAGGTCGGCGAACGCGACGTCCACGACATCCGTCGCGTCCGAGGTCTTGCCGGGGCTGTCGGCGGGGTCGAGGTACGTGAGGACCATCCGGAACCCGCCACCGGGCCGCGGATCCCACCGTTCGATCCGCCCGTGCATGCCGTCCGGCGGCAGCCAGGCCTCGAGGGACTCCCGGTCCAGGAGAGCGGCGTAGACGGTCGCCGGGGGCGCCGCGATCACCCGGCCGGCGCGGTCGGTTCTGCCCATGGCCCGATGTTAGGACCGAAGAGGCCGTGACGTCAGGCCAACGTCTCGGCTGCCTTGGTCCTCGGCCCACCCGCGTCCCCTGTATTGAGGACTCCTGCCGGTTCCAGGAGGAGGATGGCCGTCTCTTCATCGGCAACGGGGCGGTGCTCGACGCCCCGGGGCACGACGAAGAGTTCGCCGGGTTCGAGGATGACGTCGCCGTCCCTGAGCTGGATGGTGAGCCGGCCGCTGATGACGAGGAACAGCTCGTCGGTGTCCTGGTGGGTGTGCCAGACGAACTCGCCGTGCAGCTTGGCGAGTTTGACCTCGTAGTCGTTGAGATCGGCGATCTTCTTCTGGGTCCAGAGCTCGTCGAACTGCGAGAGCTTGTGGGCAAGGTTGATCGATGCGTGGGATGCGGTCATGTCATGAGGGTGCCGCCGCCGGTCGGCTCTGGTCTTGTACGTTCCTGACATGACGAGCGACCCGCCCCGAACGCGGATCAGTGCCTGGCGGCCTTCGGTCGCGGGGATCGCCGAGGTCTTCCATGCCCACTTCACGGACCACGCCTACCCGGTCCATACCCACGACACGTGGGACCTGATGATCCTCGACGCGGGGTCGGTGGACTTCGGCGTCGATCGCCGTCGGCATGGCGCCGCCGGCACGGGCACGCTCGTCCTGCTGCCGCCCGGCGTCCCCCACGACGGGAAGACGATCAACCGGTCGGGATTCCGCAAACGCGTCCTCTACCTCGACACCCGTGTCCTTCCCGAGCGATTGGCGGGGGCCGCGGTCGACGGCCCCGTCCACGGAGACGGACTGCTGCGCCATCGCATCCACCAACTGCACGAAGCACTCGCCGGCCCCGGGGACGAGTTCGAGGCGGAGTCCCGACTGGCCCTCGTCCGCGAGCGACTGCTCTTCCACCTCAACGCCGCGCAGGTCACGGCACCGGGCCGTGAGGCCGGGCGAACGGCTGCCGCCCTGCGCGACCTGCTCGACGCACGCATCCCCACCGGGGTGACCTTGAACGAGGCCGCGTCGATCCTCCACGCCCACCCCACCCACCTCATCCGCTGCTTCAAGCAGACCTACGGACTGCCCCCGCACGTCTACCTCACCGGTAGACGCATCGACCGGGCACGCCGACTCCTCCTCGCCGGCCGGCGGCCGGCCGACGTCGCCACGACGGTCGGCTTCTACGACCAGGCCCACCTCAACCGGCATTTCACTCGCCACCTGAGCGTCACACCCGCCCGCTACGCCGCCTCGCGCGAGCGCGAGCGCGAGCAAGGATAGGAGGTGCCGCGCGAGCGTCGACCACTGCTGTGGCAGCGCCCCGGCTTCTGGCAGGACTACTTCCGTCAGGACCCGCAGGCGCCGGCCGACTTCGAGACCGTCACACGTGAACCGCTCGACGACACCGTGCTGTAGGTGATCGAGCCCTTCGTGCCGGAGCCGCTCGGCGCGCGTTGTCGAGCCTGGCCCCAAGAGGGCCAGGCTCGGCGCCCCACGAACCGGCACACTGTCCGCATGATCACAACGCTCGGCCTCGGCGAGTTCCTGCGCACCCGCCGCTCCCATCTGCGACCCGAGGACGTCGCGCTTCCGGACTTCGGCGGACGACGCCGGGTGGCCGGACTGCGCCGCGAGGAGCTCGCCCAGCTCGCCGGTGTGAGCGTCGACTACTACACCCGGATGGAACAGGGCCGCGTACCCAACCCTTCGCCCGCCGTCCTGGACGCCCTCGCCCACGCCCTGCGCCTCGACCCGGACGAGACCGCGCACCTCCACCGCCTCACCCGGGCACAGTCCACCGCACGCAAGGCCTCCCGCCGTCCGGCCCCGTCGCAACGCGTACGCCCCATGCTCCAGCGCATATTGGACGAACTGACGGACCTGCCCGCGATGGTCATGGACCGCCGCATGGACCTTCTGGCCTGGAACCCGGCAGCGTCCGCACTGTTCGGAGACTACGAAGCCCTGCCGCGGGCAGAGCGCAACATCGCCCGGATCACCTTCCTGGACCCCGCCTCCCGACACCTCTACGCGAACTGGACCGCCTGCGCCCGCGAGAACGTCGCCTACCTGCGCCTGGCAGCGGGTCGACACCCCGACGACCCCAAGCTGGCGAACCTGATCGGCGAACTGTCCCTGAAGAGCGAGGACTTCCGCCGCTGGTGGGCCGAACACCCCGTCCAGGACAAGACCGCCGGCACCAAGCGGTTCCATCACCCCGTCGTCGGCAGCCTGGAACTCGCCTACGAGACCCTGCGCACCGCGGAAGACCCCGATCAGGCGCTGATCACCTACGCCGCCCAGCCCGGCACCCCCTCCCACGACGCCCTGCGCATGCTGCTCGCGTGGACCACCCCCGCTTCCTCAGGGCCACACTGACGGCGGACCGCCGGCCGGCCCGATGGGCTTGAGGAGACGGCGCGGGAGCCCCAGGCCCCCGCGCCGTCATCCGTCACCTCCAGTCCGCGGTCTGCTCGGTTCGCTCGGCCCGATCGGACTGCCCGTCACTCCGCGGCAGCCGCCTCAGAGCAAGAGCCACGACGATCACCGTGTACGCGCACAGCACGGCGATCCCGGCCCACCACGGGAGCGGGAAGTAGCCGGCCGACGGCGCGTAGTGGGCGACGACCTGCGGATATGCGACGAGGGTCTGTTGGGCGGCGAAGCCGGCGGCCGGGGTGATCCGCAGCAGCCACTGCGACAGGCCGTCGGGCAGCAGCGGGAGCGTGGTCACGACGTAGGGGACGACGATCGCCGAGACGGCGAGGAGGATCGCCGGCAGGCCGCGCCGCAGGACGCTGCCGAGCGCGAAGGCCAGTACCGTCGAGAGGGCCAGCGCCGCGGCGACACCCGTGGCGACCCGCACCCCCGTGAGCGTCGAGATCCCGATGACGGCGACCCCGTTCCCCTTCAGGATCATCGTGCCGACCGGGATCACGACGGCCACGGACAGCAGTCCCGTGACGAACGTCGCGGCTCCGACGATGGCCGCTCTCGCCAGGAACACCCGGCGTACGGGCGGCGCGCCGCCCGCGGGTTCGCGGTGGTACTCGCTGGTGGCGAACCGCACCGCGACCACCAGCACGATGAGCAGTGCGAGACTCAGGCCGCCGAGGGCGCGCTCCACGGGTCGGGTGCCCGCGGTTCCCGTAGGGCCGATGTCGCCGATGCCGGCGACGGTGATCGTGCCGCCTTCCTCGACCGCCCCGGACGCCTTGTGGTGCTTCTCCCAGTCGGAGCGGTTCATCTCGCCGACGGCCTCGCCCTTCCACCCACCGGCGGCGGTTGCGCCTTCCAGACTGATGTTGTCGAAGGCGCCGACGGCCTGCGTGAAGCGCACCTGTTCCGTGGCGCCGCCGAGGCCGACGCGCCGCAGCGTCAGGTCGCCGGGGGAGGCGGCGAACATGCCGACCTGTACGGTCCCGGGCAGCCCGGACAGCTTCGCCGTGCCGACCTTCGCCCATAGCTTGCCGTCGGCGGACTCGTCACCGGTGACGGTGTCGCCGGACCGCGTCAGCCGGAGCCACCGCGGGGACTGCGCCGAGACTCCGCCGCCGCTGCCGGCGATGTCATGGCCGTAGTCGTACTGCATCCGCACCCCGTGGCTGCCGGTGAGCATCAAGGCCGCGTACGAGGATCCCTGGCGGACGCCGTCCTTGATGATGATCCCGGCTTTCGCCCATGGCACCAGGCCGGGGACGATCTGGTCGTGGTGGGGCGGCGGGTAGGTGATGGTGCCCGTCATGGACGTCATCCGGACCGTGATGCTGCCGTTCTCCGGCAGATCACGATGCGTGAAGTAGAACTGGTCGCTGACGGGCGAGCCGTTCGGTCCGGTCGGATCGGTCGCGCAGGGGCCGTCGCAGGAGGCATGGTTGCCGAACGCGTAGAACAGACCGAGGGCGAGGAGGACCAGGGCCGCGGCCGCCATCACCACCAGCCTGCCCGGACGCCGGAAGCCGGTCCATTCCCGCCGGAGCAGTTCGTTGGTTGTGAGCATGGTCCTGTTCTACGGAAGCACCGGTAACGGGATCCGAACCGCTGCTGTCATGACGCTGTTAAGTGCGGCGGGGCATGCTGACTCCAGTCGGACCCCGACAAGGAGAGGAACCATGGGCGAGTCGCGGAGCGGGAGCAGGACCGTCCGACGGCGGTTCACGATTCTGTACGCCACGGTCTTCCTCCTGTCGGGGATCGGGCTGCTCGCCCTGACCTACCTGCTGTCAGGCAGCGACTCGTCGAGCGTCGCACCCCTGCCGTTCCCGTCCGGGGGGCCGAGCCCCGGCGCCGAGCAGCACATCCGCGATCTGGAGGAACAGCTCGCGAACGTGCACGCGAGGCAGTCCCGCCAACTGCTGTTCGGCTCGCTGATCGCGATGGCGGTGATGGCCGTCGTCTCGCTCCTGCTCGGCAGGGTCCTCGCCGGCCGCGTCCTGCGCCCATTGCGGCTGATCACCGCGGCGACGCGGCGGATCTCCGCGGAGAACCTGCACCAGCGGCTCGACGTCACCGGACCCGCCGACGAGGTCAAAGAGCTCGCCGACACCATCGACGGCCTCCTGGCACGTCTGGAGTCCTCGTTCGCCGCGCAGCGCCGGTTCGTCGCCAACGCCTCGCACGAACTGCGTACGCCGCTGGCGACGATGCGGGCGTCGCTGGACGTGGCCGTCGCCAAACCGGAGCCCGCGGCGCAGACCGTCGTACTCGCCGACCGGTTGCGGACCGAACTCGACCGGGTGGACACCCTGTTGGACGGCTTCCTCGTCCTGGCCCGGGCACAGCACGGCGTACTGCCCGATCGGGTTCCCGTATCGCTCGGCGGGCTGGCGAAGGAAGCGCTGGCCGTCCGGGACGCCGACATCGCCGCGAAAAACCTGACCGTCGACGACGGCGTCGGGCCGAACACCGCCTGGACGCGGGGCAGTCCGGCGCTGCTCTCCCGGATGGTGCAGAACCTGATCGACAACGCGATCACGCACAACCAGGGGGGCGGCTGGATCCGGGTCGTCACCGAGGGCGACGGCATCGAGTCACGCTTCGTCGTGGAGACCGGAGGCAGCGTCCTCGACCAGCACCAAGTGGACCGGCTGACACAGCCGTTCGAGCGGCTCGGCGCCGACAGGACCGGTTCGGAAGAGAGTTCCGGCCTCGGGCTGTCGATCGTCGCCGCGATCGTCGCCGCGCACGGCGGCCGCCTCGACCTGCGAGCCCGGTCGGAGGGCGGCCTGAGGGTGACGGCCGCGATGGCGTCGACGGCCGGATCCAGGGAAGACAGAGGAGACAGGGAAGACAGAGGAGACAGGGGATACAGGGGAGACGGAGAGGTGACACCGTGAGGATTCTGGTCGTCGAGGACGCGAGATCACTCGCAGAGGTCGTCGCCGAAGGGCTGCGGGACCAGGGGATGGCCGTCGACGTCGCGCACGACGGGCTGGCCGCCGCGGCCAAGCTCGACGTCAACGCGTACGACGTGGTGGTCCTCGACCGGGACCTGCCCGGCATCCACGGCGACACGCTCTGCCAGATGATCACCGAGCGGGACGATCGCGCGATGGTCCTGATGCTGACCGCCGCAGGGTCGCCCGGCGACCGCGTCAGCGGTCTCACGCTGGGCGCCGACGACTACCTCGCCAAGCCCTTCCACTTTCCGGAGCTGATCCTGCGCATACGTTCCCTGGCCCGCCGCAGGCCCGCGGCCCGGGCCCGTACGCTGCGTGCGGCCGGCCTCGAACTCGACCCGGTACGCCGCACCGCTGTGCGGGAGGGCTGCCGGCTCGAGCTCTCCGTAAAGGAGTTCGCCGTCCTGGAGGCGCTCCTGCGGGCCTGTCCGGGCTTCCTGAGCGCCGAGGACCTGCTGGAACAGGTGTGGGACGAGTACGCCGACCCCTTCACCAACACGGTGGCCGTCACCGTGGGCCGGCTACGCCGCAAGCTGGGCAGTCCGCCGGTCATCACGACGACGCCCGGGGTGGGTTACCGCATCGCCGGGGCGACGTCGGCCCCCACCTCTTCTCGTGAGGTGGGGGCCGATACCTGAGGCAAGGTCAGAACTGGGTGGAGACGGTGACGTTGGCGAAGTCCTGGACGGCGTGCAGGCTGATGTAGACGTAGCCGGACGGGGGGTTGTTGATGGTCAGGGTCTCGGTGTTGCCGCTCTGCGCCGAGCGGGCCGTGTAGTTGTTCGTGGTGGCCCAGGTGGTGGGGCTGTAGTAGAGGTCGGCGTTTCCGGTGCCACCTGAGACGGTGATCTTCAGCGAGGTGGTGCCGGCCGGGACGTTCAGGTAGAAGTAGCGGTAGTTCCCGGCGGTGGCCGAGACACCGGAGCGGATGCAGTCGGCAGCCAGCACCCGGGTGTCGGTGGCCGTGCACTCCGAGGGGGCCGCCCCGAACCGGGTCGAGACGGTGACGTTGGCGAAGTCCTGGACGGCGTAAAGGCTGATGTAGACGTAGCCGGACGGCGGGTTGTTGATGGTCAGGGTCTCGGTGTTGCCGCTCTGCGCCGAGCGGGCCGTGTAGTTGTTCGTGGTGGCCCAGGTGGTGGGGCTGTAGTAGAGGTCGGCGTTTCCGGTGCCGCCCGAGACGGTGATCTTCAGCGAGGTGGTGCCGGCCGGGACGTTCAGGTAGAAGTAGCGGTAGTTCCCGGCGGTGGCCGAGACGTCGGAGCGGCGGCAGTTGTCGCCCAGCACCCGGGTGTCGGGGTTGGCGCACTCGGCGGGACCGGCAGCACCCACGGTGACCGCCTTGCTGGTGCTGGCGGTGGCGCCCTTGTTGTCGGTGACCGTGAGCCGGACGGTGTAGGTGCCGGCCGTGGTGTAGGTCTTGGCAGGGCTGACGGCGGTGGAGCTGGTGCCGTCACCGAAGTTCCAGGAGCGGGAGGCGATGGTGCCGTCCGCGTCGGTGGAGGCGTCGGTGAAGTTGACGGCCAGAGCGTTCACCGCGGCGGTGAACCCGGCCACCGGGGTCTGGTTGACCGGCGGGGTCGTGGTGCCGCCACAGTCGCCGGCAGCGCACTTGACCAGCCAGGCAGCGAAGTCCGCGTCGTAGCGGGTGCCGATGGTGGAGGTGAGCAGCGTGCGGGCGGCCGCCCAGTTCCCGGTGCGGTAGTGGCCGAGCAGCGTGGCCACGTCCTGCGGGTGTGACTGGATCAGGTAGCGCACCGCCAGGTAACCCCACTGGTAGACGCGCGTGGAGTCGGAGTTGTCATAGGTGGTGTCGAACAGCGTGCTGAGCTTGTACGTGTTCTTGCCCGCTTCGGTGACCGCGCGATCGTAGGTGACGTTGCGGTACGAGTACGAGATGTACTCCGCCAGGCCCTCGACCCACATGACGGTCGGGGTCGTCATGCCCGCGTTGAAGTCGCCGTACATGTCGAAACGGCCGTCGAGGTAGTGGGTGTACTCGTGGTTGAGGTTCCAGATCTGGAACTCCGGCCGCACCCACTCCGCCTCGTAGGCGATGAAGCGCGGCTGGTTCCCGGCGGCGGCCGGGTTGCCCTCGAGGTACATGCCGCCGTTGTCGGTGCGGATGTCGAAGATGATGCCGGCGTAGGTCTGGTAGTCGGCGCTGGAGTCGAACGCCACCACCTCGAGGCTGGTGTTGTTGTCGTTCGCGACCGCGCCGCCGTCCTTGACCACGTTGTGGAAGAAGGCGTCCTGGTTGGCCAGGCTGGTGCAGCTGGCGGACAGTTCGGCGGCGGTCATCTGCTGTGCGACGATCCGCAGGCTCGGGCTGCAGGTGTGATTGACCGTCAGCACGGCGGCACGAACCCGGCTCGGCAGGTCACAGGTTTTGTAGTAGGCGCAGTTGGCCGCGTCGTACGAAGAGGTCATCGCGGCCAGCGGCACCCAGAGCGAAGCGGTCCGCCCGGTGATCGCGCCGCGGTCGAGCAGCTGCTTCACGAGCGGCCGGACGGTCGCCTGGAGCGCCGAGTGCTGCAGGAAGCGGCCGAGTTCACGGCCGGCGTTGGCGGTCAGGTAGGACTTCCCGGTGCCCAGCAGGTCGTCGTGGGCGACGGCGAAGTCGCGCAGCACGGTGAAGATGCTCGGGTCGGCCTGCACGGCGGGCAGGAACTCCGGGGTCTGATGGCCGCGGAACAGGATGGTGTAGGCGTTGTTGACCGCCGCGACCATCGACGAGGAGCTGTCGTAGGAGGAGTTGTAGCCGGTCAGCATGCGCTTGACCACGCCGAGGTAGCGGGCGTTCTCCTGGGCGCTGTCGACCAGGACGACCGCCTCGGACAGGGTCCTGCCGTTGGCCTCGGTCACGTCGTTGGAGCGCGGCGCGGCGAAGAAGGTGTCCAGGGCGCCCTGGATCGAGCTCTTCAGGGCCGGGCCGTAGGTGCCGACGGTGGACGCGTTGTACCACTGCACGAAATACCCGGCACGCAGGTAGAGCACCAACTGCCCGATTGAAGTGCTGTTGTCGCCAGGGTAGTTGGCGGAGTTGGAGCGCAGCGCGTCGGCTACCGAGACCATTTGTGCCTCGCGGAACGCGGCCTTCGCGTCGGGGCCCTTGAGCAGGAACAGCGAGTTCACGCAGTCCATCTCGGAGGTCTTGATCTGCTGGACCAGCGCGCTGCCGGTCTTCGAGGTGAAGTCCGCGACGTTGCAGGCCGCGGCGAGGCCGTCGGCGCCCGGTGCCGACTTCGGCTTGGCTTTGAACTGTTCGCTCTGCGCCGGGTCCGCAGCGGCCCGGAGCGGGGCGCGATCGGACAGGTCCGTGTTCGGCCGGGCGGCGTGCTCGGCCCTGAGCGCGGCGGCCGCGGCCGCTTCCGTCGAGGGCTGCGGGGCGATGCCCGACTTCCAGGACGGGGCCGGGGCGGTGGGCTTGGGCTCACTTGCGAACGCCTGGCCGACGGGGGCGAGCATGGTCAGGCCCAGACAGCAGGCCAGGGCGGTTATGAGGGGCCGGATGCGGCCTCTCGTCGTGGGGGAACTTGGCATGGGGGGTGGGCCTCCGAGCCGGTCTGCGGCCGTGCTGGAACACGGCGAATGTCGAGTACGGACCGTGGCAGCAAAGGGAGTTGGTGGGGATTCCAACTCTGTCGTGCACACGGTAAGTGAGTGTGCGATGTAACATGGCACACATCACATGGCCCTGGAAATCCCTCGGTAGTACTTTTCGGCATCCGAGGCGCCATCGGGTCCGGATTCCCCGACCCATCTGCCCGGTTTGCCGTCAACTGCCCGGATCCTGTGGCGCGATGGTGCGGCGCGGATGGCTGCCGGCCCCGCTGCCGCTGCCGGCTCGTTCGAAGACGCGCGCAGGGTGGCGTGTCCAGGCGCCGTGGGCGCGGACGACGATCGTCGACGAGCCGACCGCCGAGGTGGTCGCGGAGCTCAAGGCAACCGAAGGCGGCGATATCCTCGTGCTCACCAGCGCGAGCGTCATCAAGGCGCTCCTGGCGGCCGACAAGATCGACCGACTGGCGCTCACGATCCTTCCGGTCTTCCTCGGCGGCGGGCCGCGCCTCTTCGCTGACGGCCTGCCCGCTGGGCAGCGGGCGCTCGTCAGCCAAGCCGCGGGCGAGCACGGCACGTTGGCACTCGTCTACGACCGAGTTCGCTGAGCCCCGATCGGTCGGCGGCGTCCGCCGGGGTGCAGGGGGCGGGGCGCTGTGAGCCCCAGGCCGTTCGTTCCCGAAGCCGTCACCGCCGCCTGGGCGTTCACGCTCGCCCCCGTTCCCCAATGGCCGGGCGCGCGGCGGGGGGTATCCCTACCTGAGCCGGGCGGGTAGCGGGATCGTCGCCGGCGGTCGCATTCGGGAATGGCGTCCGCCGCCGCCAGGCCGGACACCGTCCGGCAGGGCCTGTACGCACTGGTGCACGCCGACGGGTGACATCCAGGGATACGAGACGCGTGGCGGAGTCACCGACGACGGCCGCGCCGCCGGCGTTGCGGTGACCAGCATCCCGACCTGCGGGGCGACCACGAGGCATCTCGACGAGGTCGTGGACACGGCCCTGTGCCGCTGAACCGACCGCCTCCCGGCGGCCTGCTGCGCCGCTTTGACGCCGGCCGCGGTGTCAGTCGTCAGTCATCACCTGGGGTCAGCGTCGAGGTGAATCGTTCGAGCAGGTGGGCAAGTCGTGTCTGCTCGTCGGCGCTGAGTCCGGCGAGGAGGCGACGCTGGTTGTCCAGGTGGACGGCGATGAGCTCGTCGGTCAGGTCGACGCCCTCGGCGGTGAGGGTGATGAGGCGTCCGCGCGAATCGGTCTCGGCGACGGATCTGCCGACCAGGCCACGGGCTTCGAGCCGGTCGACCCGCTTGGTGATCGCGCCGGTGGTGACCAGGACGGTGCGGCTGAGTTCACCCGCGGACAGCGCGTAGGGCTCCCCGGCCCGCCGGAGCGCCGCCAGCACGTCGAAGTCGCCGCCGCCCAGGCCCGCGGCCTGGAAGGGCGGGCGTAGGCGCTGGTCCAGTGTGTCGGCGAGCCGGAAGAGCCGGCCGATGACGAGCATCGGCGCCGCGTCCAGATCGGGGCGCTCGTGCTTCCACTGTTCGACGATGGCGGTGATGGCGTCGGTCTGCATGCCTTCACTGTATCTTCCGCGGATGATAATATGTCTTCCATGGAAGACAATGCTGTCCCTCGGGCCGTCTCTCGCACCGTCCCTCGGATCACCCCTCAGGCGGCGGTGCCGGTCGTCTGCTACTTCGACCCCGCCTGCCCCTTCGCCTGGGTCACCTCCCGATGGCTGCTCGAAGTCGAACGGCTCCAGCCGATCGACCTGCAATTCCGGATCATGAGCCTGTCCGTACTCAACGAGCACCGCGAACTCGAGCCCTGGTACCGCGAGTTCAACGACCGCGCCTGGGGCCCGGCCCGGGTGTGCGCGGCCGTCGAAGTCCTCCACGGCAACACCGTGCTGCGCGAGCTCTACACCGCGCTCGGCGAGCGCATCCACGTGGGGCGCAACAAGGACTACGACGCGGTCGTCACCGAGTCCCTCGACGCACTCGGCCTGCCCGCGTCCCTGGCCAAGGCCGCGCACACCGACGAGTTCGACGCGGCCTTGCGGGCCGGCCACCGGGCCGGACAGGAAGCGGTCGGCGAAGAGACCGGGACACCCGTCATCACCGTGGACGGCGCCGGCTTCTTCGGCCCCGTCCTCACCGCCGTCCCGAGGGGCGAGGAGGCGGTACGGCTGTTCCAGGCCACTCGGACCCTGGCGGGGATCGGAGCGTTCGCCGAGCTGAAGCGGGGCCGCGGTGCGCTCGACTTCCGCTGAACCCGGCGTTCGGACCCGGCGCCGGCTCATCGGCGCGAGCCTGGTCAGCTCGATCGGTGACGGCATATACGTGCCGCTGACGATGCTGTTCGTCCACTCGCTCACCGGCCTGTCGCTGACGTCGATCGGCGCGGGGCTGACCATCGCCGGGCTCTGCGCCCTGGCGTTCATGCCGATCGCGGGCGTCCTCATCGACCGGTTCAGCGGCCGGCGGGTGCTCATCGGTGTGCTCGCGTTGCGGGCCGCCGGATTCGCCGCCTACCCGTTCGCCGACTCCTATCCCGCTTTTCTGGTGATAGCCCTGGTGGTCGCGGTGGGGATGTGGGCCTCATCGCCCAGCCAGCACGCCCTCATCGGTGACATCGCACAAGGGGCCGAGCGCGACCGGCTGCTGGCATGGGACCGCAGCCTGCGCAACGCCGGCATGGGCTTCGGGAGCCTGGCGGCGGCAGGCATGCTGGCGTGGAACGGCAGCGCCGGTTTCATCGGCGCCGCCGTGGTTCTCGCCGCGGTCTTCGCCGTCGCCGCGGTGCTGGTCGCCCGTATCCCGGCCGTCCACGGCAGGGCCGGGGCAGCGGAGGGCACCGGGGGCGGATACCGGCAGGTTCTCGCCGACCGCCCCTACCTGCTCATCACAGCGGCCAACTTCCTGATCGCCTTCGGCTATACCACGCAGGCCATCGCCCTACCGATCTTCCTCACCCGGGACGTCGGCATCCCCGACGCCCTGGCCGGAGCCGTGTTCGCGCTCAACACCGTCATGGTCGCCGCGCTCGGTGTCCCGGTCGCCCGTTTGACCCTCCGGGGGAGGCGTACGCGGACGGCCGCGTTCGGCGCGTTCGTCTTCGCGCTCTCCTTCGCGGCCTTCGCGGCCCTTCCCCGGTTCTTCAGCGGCGCCGGCGCCGTCGTCGCCGTCCTGGCGGTCGCGGTGCTCTACACCGCCGGTGAGCTCATCCACTCCGCACCATCGCAGGGACTGTCGGTCCAGGCTGCCCCCGATCACCTGCGCGGGCGGTACCTGGCGACCTATCAGCTGTCCTGGTCGGTCTGCCGCACCATCGCGCCCGCGCTGCTGGGATTCCTGCTCGACGCCGGGCGGTGGCACCTGTGGACGGTACTGGCCCTGATGGTCCTGACCGGCGCGGCCATCCTGCTGTACGCCGAGCGCGTGCTGCCGGCGCACGTCGTGAGCAGCACCCGCAAAGCCCCGGCCGCTGCCCGGGAAGTCATGACCTGACGCACGGGGCCCAGGGCGCGTATCGCGTCGTGATCAATGAGCGGGTTCTCCCCTCGTGCTGATCTTCGATCCGGTAGATCGTCTTGCGTGACGCGTGCGCAGCTGACCGATGTGGAGTGGGAGTTCATCGAGCCGTACCTGCCGATCGGCGAGTACGGCCCGTACCCCGAGCGGTTGCGCCAGCAGTTCGAGGGCGTGGTCCGGCGGTTCAGGACCGGCGGGCAGTGGCGGGAGATGCCGCAGGAATTCGGTGCCTGGTCGACGGTGTCCCAATCGTTTCCGGCAGTGGCGTGACGCCGGCGTGTTCGAGGCCCTGCTGGAGGGCCTGATCGCGGAGGCCGCGAAGCGGGTTGAGGTGGATCTGTCGGTGGTCAGTATCGACTCCACCACCGTGCGGGCCCATCACGATGCCGCCGGGATGCACACGAGCCAGGACGTGCTCGCCGCTTTGGAGAAGGCTGCCGCCGAAGAGGAGGAGGCGAGGTCAAAGGGGGCGGTCCCGAGGGACGAAGCGGGCAGGACGGCGGTGCCGATCCCGAGCGGGACGAGCGGCGACGCGTCCGGCGCCGGCGCAGGGTCCGGCTGAAGGCCGCTCTGCTGGGGCGCTCACGGGGCGGGCAGACGTCAAAGGTCCATCTCGCCGCACGACCGCAAGTGCCGGCCGTTGGCGTTCGTCTTGACCGCGGGACAGGCGGCCGACAGCCCACAGTTCATCCCGGTGCTGGGGAAGATCCGGGTCCGCGGCCCAGTGGGGCGGCCTCGCACCAGGCCGGACGCGGTCGCCGGGGACAAGACATCCCACGCGGATAAGCGTCAAGCCGCCGCTGTGGTGAGTCCGAGTGTGGGCTGGGGAAAGGCGATTGCTTCGTCGTAGGTGTGACCGTTCTGGAGGCAGTGGAACAACATGCCCATGAAGGTGTTCTTCGCGGTTCGCATGTCTCACGAGACGTTGCTTTACGACCGTGAGGCGGAGATGCGGTTCACCCTTTTCGGGGGTGATCGGGCTCTTTTGAAGACGGCCATTCCTTACTTGGGGTGACCCCACATGTCGTGCGCAGGGTGGATGTCAGTGGGATGCGCAGGGTTATGACAGTGGGGGCGCAGAGTCCGTGTCAGTGGGTGTTGGTGGCTCGGGAAGCATTTGAAGGCTGTAGAGCAGTTCTCGTGGAAGCGGTCGAGGCCCTGCTGCGACCGGGTGTCGCACGGCGACTGTCCGAGTGGCCCGCCCTTCACGCACGGGAGTGTCTCCCCTGGTTCGCCGCCCTGTGATCAAGTCTGGGTGGATGACAGATCCTGTGATCGAGCAGCCGCTCCCCGGTGAAGCAGCCTTCGCTCGCGACGACGACACGGCGGCATGGTCGCAGGCCGCCCAGATCATCGGGCTCGGTCTGCAGCTGCTCAACCAGCGAGAGGTAATTAAGGCAGAGAGCGAAGACGCGCATGTTTTGGAGATCCCCGAGATCCCGGATCTCTGGCGATCCCCCCAGAATGCCGAAAATCACTTCCCTCCGGTGGCTGTCGAGCAGTACCTCGAACATCACCTGAAGATGCGGCTTCCGTTCGACTGGGCCGCAAGGACCGGCTGGGCTCAGCCGATCGCGTCGCCGTACTTGTCGCCAGACCGCTGGTGGGAGGGGGAGGTCGGAGCACTGACAGGGGAAGTGATGCCCCGACTGTATGAGCAGGTTCTACAGGGCCACGACAGGGCGTCGGCGGCAGCGGCGCTGGTGTCCATGGGGCAACTCAGCCGGCACCGGATCGTCCGCGTCGCGTCCGCCGCGATCGCCGCCCAGCTGGGTCCCGTGTTGTGGTGGCCTACCGTCGAAGCTCTCGCCGAAGGGTGCATCTTCGGAAGTGAGACGGTGGAGCACATGGCGGCCGACGCGCTGTTCACCATCGCGCCAGCACACCCGGTTGTGACGGAGCTCCTCACAGCCGCCGAAGCGGAAGGAGATAGCGACACCTCCCCCGCCGGAACATCCATCACCGTGCACGGAACCTGGTCACGCATCAGGAAGACGCCGAGGCCCGCGTGGTGGCGCCCGGGAGACAAACTCTTCAACTACCTCAAACGGGAACCTGGTACTGACGAGCCGTGCGACACGACCCTCACTGCCGTGGGCCAGGACCTCTACACCAGAAGCGACTACTACGCATGGACCGGGCAGTACGCACTCGAATCCCGTGAGAAGGCCGCCTACGAGCTCGCCAGCTGGGCCGCCCACCATGACGTCAAGCGGTTCAAGAAGGTGATCACCCACAGCCACGGCGGCAACGTTGCCCTCAGCGCGGCGAAATACGGCATGTCCGCTGATCTCATCGTGCTCCTCTGCACCCCGCCGCACCCCCGCTCAGGCGACGATTGGGGGGTGATCTCCAAGCGAGTCGGGCGCCTGGTTTCGATCCGGCCAAAGTTCGACTTTGTCGTCCTCCTCGACCGCTGCCGCACAGCATCCACGGGACAATGGGTGCCCCGCGAGTTCCCTGCGGACCGGGTCGCCAACCTGAAAGCAGCCTGGTTCGGCCACCGCGTCCTGACCCACCCCGAGACCTGGATCAAGTACAGCCTCGCCCACGAAGTCGCCCGCGAGTTCACAGCCATCCCTCCGCCTGACTGACGAGCTTCTGTCCTGACGAGGCTCGGCATAGCTCTGCGTAACGTACGGATGGCCCTTAGTCCGGGCTCAAGGAAGCTCCACACAATCCTGGGCACTCCATGAGCGAGTGGCTGCAGGACAACATCTCGTCGCCGGCCAGAACATCTGCTCCGACGCCTTCTCCCAATTCTGCGACGAGTGGCACCTCGGCCGCACCGCGCTCCTGTGCTGGGCCCCGCGGCTACGTCCAGCGCGGCATCAGACACTGGCGCCACTGACAAAATTCCGCGCCGCACTGACATCTACTCTGCGTCCAACACCACACATGCTCAGTGGTTTTCCCCACCCAGGCCCACCGGACTTGCAACCGGTACCCGGGTACAGGTTTACCGTCGGAGGTGTCCCCGCCTGCGGGACGTGACGACGGGAGTGAGTGCCATGAGCGATCTGGCGTGGGTGCCGCGGTCCTGCACGCTGCCCACCGAGGAGCGGCCCCTGCGGGTCGCGGAGTGGGACGCGCTGTTCTCCGAGCGGCTGACCTCTTCGTCGAGGCCCGAGCCATTGCGGCTGCGTCTCGGGCTGGCTGGAGGGCCGGGCATCGAGGAGCGGGTGAGGGACCTGGTGGAGCGGGAGAGCGGCTGCTGCTCGTTCTTCACCTTCACCACCACCTCCGCCGAGGACCTGATCGGTTTGGACATCGCGGTGGACCCGGCACACGAGGGCATCTTGGACGCCCTCGCCGCATGGACCGCCGCCGGGTGGCAGCGGTGAGCACGGGTCT
>NZ_JAGGOT010000109.1 GCF_018614195.1 Streptomyces sp. ISL-43 | reverse complement strand
CTTCCTAAAACACGGCCTAGTGGCCGGTGTGAAACGCCCACCTCTGCTGACCGCTGTGGGCGTCCACCGCGTACTGGCTGCTTCCGCTGCCGACATAGACGGTCCCGTCGGCTACCGCCGGCCCTGACCCCTCGCCCCACTCACCTCCAGTGGAGAACCTCCACCACTGCTGCCCGGTGGCGGCGTCAAGGGCATACAGACCCCTTTCGCCGCCGAGGTACACCACCCCGTCGATCACCGCCGGCGTGGCAGGGACCCGCCCGCCTCGGATCTCCCAGCTCCAACGCCTCCGTACGGCGCGCCCCTCTCCACCCCTGGCCACGCCCGTGAGACCGATCGCCGCTCACCTGGCAGAGTTCCGCACGTGGTGCGGAAGGGAAGCGCACGCCCCTCGGTTACCGACATCACCGTC
Organism: Streptomyces sp. ISL-43; assembly: GCF_018614195.1. Taxonomy (GTDB): domain Bacteria; phylum Actinomycetota; class Actinomycetes; order Streptomycetales; family Streptomycetaceae; genus Streptomyces. The sequence continues at coordinate 16,673 of NZ_JAGGOT010000109.1, read as the reverse complement.
GCGTGTACGCAGGTGGAAGCCTCGTTGAGGAGCACCATGGACCACGGCTCACCTGGTTGCCGAGGCCCTGGTGCGCGGGGTGGCGGCTGGGCAGGCTAGTTTGCTCGGATGAGTCTCCTTGATGATGTGGCCGAGCGCGACGGCTGGCGGTGCTGGGTGTGCGACGAACCGGTCGACCCCGACAAGTCGGTGAACGACGCGCAGGGGCCCAGCGTTGACAGCCGGACCTCCGACCGGAAGGCCAAGGTCGCCGAGCGGCTCGCGCACCGCGGGTGCAACACCCGCAAGGGCGCGGTCAAGGTGGTCATCGCCTGGCCGGACCGCCCGTACGTGGCCGACCCCGCGCCGCTGATCACCGTTGCCGCGCGGCTGGAGCGCAAAGGGGGCCGCGAGATGGTGGGCCGCTGTCCGACCAGGCAGGACGCTCAAGAAGCGGCGGATTGGCTGGTGGACCGGTTCTCCCGACTGGTACCGGGGCTGCCGGTGACCGCCGACATCGAGGCGGGCGGCGGCCAGTTCCTCGTCATCCTGGCCACCGGCCGCCGCTGAGGCCTTCGTCTTGGTCACGTGCACCTTGGTCGGAGCACAGGATCAGACGGAAGCCGCCCCGGCGTCCAGCGAATTCCCAGCAGGGCTACCCAGTTCGAGACGCTGTTCAGAGCCTGGTGGCGAGCAGACTCAGTCAGGCAGCGCCACGGTGAGATCCACCTCGACGAGTTGTCCGGGAAAGCCCAACTGGGCGACGCCCAAGAGCGTGCTGGCCGTTGTGAACGCCGGGCCGATGACAGATTCGGCGAGCCGATGCCACGCGGCACCCAGAACGTCTCTGTCGTCGCTCCGCACGTAGACCACTGACCGCACCACATGTCGAGGCTGAGCGTTCGCGGCTGCGAGAGCCGCGAACGCGTTCGCAGCAACCTGGTCGATCTGCATCTCCAAAGAGCCGGAACCGACGAGGTCACCGCCCCTATCAAGCGGACACTGCCCTGCAAGATGGGCCGTGCGGCCAGTCTCCACCACGGTGACGTGGTGGTAGCCAGGCGTTTGATGCAGCTGCTCGGGATTGATGCGGGTGATCTTCTCAGTCATGTCTGCGAGTCTGACCAGCGCACTGCCGGCACGCACCGCAATTTCACCCACCGGCAGGCACTCGGCAGCGGCCCCCAACGTTAAGAAGCCGTATCTCAACCGAACGTGATCGTTTGATTTTCGCTGGTCAGGCATGGTTTCGGTCGGGGTGAGGGAGGCATCCGGCGTTCTGCTTCTGCTTGTTCGTCGAGGGGTGCGCGATGGCGTCGATGCTGGGGTTGCTGGAGGCGCGGGAAGCGTCTGCCCGCGAGCGGGTGGAGGTCCTGCGGGAGGAGGCGGCCCGTGCGGCTGCGGCTTTGGAGGCCGGCGAGATCGAGTTGGACCGGCGGGTGATCGCACGCGAAGAACTCGTTGACGCTCTGGCCGCATCCGCCGCCGAGACGACTGCCGCGAAGGAGGCCGAGGGCGGGGGCGGAACGGTGCCCGGCCCCGTTCCCGCGCCTGCGTCCGCGTCGGTTCCAGGGGCGGTGGTGCCGCCCTGGCGGGAGGGGTTGGCGGTGTCGGTGCTCTCGCTGGACAATCAGCGGATCTTGAATGTGCTGCAGGACCGGCCGGGTCTGGAACCCTTGCGGGCCAAGGACATCGCGGCCGTGATGGGCATCGACGCAGCGGTGGCGGCGAAGGTCGAAGGGGTGCGGTCGAAGGCGAAACGCCTGGCCGAGCGGGGCTGGTTGCTCCAGGAGGCGTCGGGCGCGTTCAGCCCCGGCCGCAGGCTCGTGGCCTCGCCAGGCGGCGGCCCATCCGCGTGATCATCGACCACTGGATCATCGCCTCGCTGGTGGCGGTCAGGGTCTCGTAGTCCCGGCACAGACGCCGCGAGTGCATCAGCCAGCTCAGGGTGCGCTCGACCACCCACCGCCTCGGCAGCACCACGAACCCCTTCGTATCGTCGGTCCGTTTGACGACTTCCACGGTCAGGGCGAGTTTCTCGCGGGCCCAGTCGATGAGGGATCCGGTGTAGCCGCCGTCGGCCCAGACCAGGCAGATGTCCCGGTGCAGCCCGCGCAACCGGGTCAGCAGGCCGACGGCCGCCTCGCGGTCCCCGATGTTCGCGGCGGTCACGGCCACGACCAGCAGCAGGCCCAGGCAGTCGGTCACGATGTGCCGCTTCCGCCCGTTGATCAGCTTGCCGCCGTCGAAGCCACGTGAGGCGGCGGGAACGCTCGCGGCGGCTTTCACCGACTGCGCGTCGATGATTCCTGCCGTCGGCTCCGCCTCCCGCCCCGCACGCTCCCGCACCCGGCCGCGCAGCCGGTCATGGAACTCCGCGACCAGCCCGTTCTCGCGCCAGCGGCGGAAGAAGGCATAGACCCGGGCCCAGCGGGGGAAGTCGGCGGGCATCGCCCGCCAGGAGATCCCGCCCGCGACCAGGTAACGGATCGCGTCCAGCATCTGGCGGTGGCAATACCCCTCGGGCTGCCCGCCCCGCCCCTCCAGCCAGGCCGGCACCGGCAGCAGAGGCCGCACCGCAGCCCACTCCGCGTCCGTCATATCCGACGGATACCGACGCACCCGGTCCGGATGATCCGCCGCATTGCCGTACGCGTGCGCGAGACAATCGCACGACACGACGGACGAGTTGAAGTCGACAGGCGTAACCGCGTACACATGTGACAACAGGGCCTCCTGGTACTGCTCGGTCAGATTCGCATCCCCGAGCTACCGAGAGGCCCTGCCTTCATGCGCGTACAACGGGAAGACCACCCCGGTGAGAACCCTGTTCGACCCGCACGTTCCATGATCGGTTGAGATACGGCTTCTAAACACAATGCCGTTGATTCAGGGGTCTGGTGAGGGGGCGACGGCCACGATGACCTGGAGGGAATCTGCTGGTCGGCGGGGTGGCTGTGGTGGTCGTGGCCGGTCTGGGTTCCAGGACGGAAGCGGGACATCTTGCGTTTCGCCTGGCGGATCACGGCCCGGAGTCTGCGGGGCGGGTTGATCTCCTCCTCGAGTTCACGGGCCACCGTGGACAAGTGCTGAGGGGGAAAATCCCTGTTCAGCGTGGTGATGCTCCGGCGGGCTGCCCGTAGGGCCGCGGCGAAGGAGAGCCGGTCCGGATCAAGGGGTTCACTGCGGTTCACCGCGGTTCTGTGCATCAGGACTCTCAGATCAGTGTAGAGAACCAAGTGCGCGTAGACCTCCTGGAAGACCAAGTCCGGGCTCTTGCTGGGCATGACGGTGCGGGTGCCGATCTGGGTGGTCTTCAGTTCGGCGAGAATGTTCTCCACCTCCCAGCGTTCGCCGTAGAGGGCGGCCAATTCGGCGGCCGGCGCCGCAGCGGGGTCCATGAGGGTGGTGATGAGCCGGTAGAAATGGGCTCCGGGCAGGCCGCGGTCGGCCAGGAGCAGCATGCCGGCTGGAGTGAGCCGGCGAGCCGTTCGGCCAGGACACCTTCCTTGACCCGGTAGGAGTCGACTGCGGCGTCGCAGACCACGTGGGTGCCGGACTCGAACAGGACCATGACCCGGGCCAGCGGATATCCGGTGGGCCCCTTCCCGGCCTTGGTCCGCAACCGTCCCAGCCCGGCCTCGTTGGCCTCCGTGTCGGCGGCCTGCAGCGTCGTCCCGTCAATCGCCATCAGCCGCAAGCCCCGCCAGAACGCGCCTGGTGTCCGCTCATCGGCCACCGCCGCACCGGCATAGCTCCTTGAAATGCCCGCTCCCGTCGTCGCGGACGCTCTCGGCTACCACAACAAGACCACACGCCTGCTCAGCGAGACAGGCGGGACCTGGAACCGATACGCCGCTGGGGATCCCACACGGTCACCGGCAGGTTGGGTTCCACGGGGAACTGGCGATAGTTGAATATGCGAGCCCACCAGTAGAGGCCGGACCACGCATGATCGCCACGACAAGGATCAGGCGCAGGGCCGCCATCGGCGAAGCGCAGTGGTGAAACAGTTTCTCAGCCCGAGCTGGAGCCGATCTTCGCTGAGCTCGCCCGCCGGTGGGCGAGCCCCGGTCGTCTCGTTCCCGACCGCCACGACGAGGAATGGGCCATCCTCCGGCCACTCGCTTGGCGATCACGGCGGTGTGCCGGCAGCGTCACGTCGGAGGGTGTGCAGGGTGTCCTGGAAACCGCGGATGAGCGCGGACAGGCCGGTCTCGAAGGCGATGTCACGGTAGTCGGGTGGGGCGTTCAGGATGGGGTCGAGGCCGTGCGGGAGGTCTTCGGCCGACAGCGGTACGCCGGACGCCGCGTCGACGAGGGCGAGGGCGGAGCCGCTGAGGAAGTACTCGACGGACTGAACGAGGGGTAGCAGGTACTCCTCCGGCCAGCCGGCGTCGCGCAGCACGCCGAATGCCTGCGCGTAGCCGTACAGCGCCGAGGGGGACCTCACAGGCCGGCCCGCGAGCAGCGGGATGGTGTGCGAGTGCGCCGCGAATGCGGCGCGGTAGGCGCGGGCCCAGCTTTCCACGGCCGCCGTCCAGGGGCGGACGCCCGCATCCAGATCCACTTCGGCCACGATGAGCTCGCGGATTCCGTCGATGATCTCCTCGCGGCCCGAGACGTGGTTGTACAGCGAGGGCCCCTTCACACCGAGACGGGCGGCAATGCGCGGCGTCGACAAGGCGTCCGGCTCTTCCTCGTCGACCAGCGCGAGGGCGGCCCGCAGGACGTCTTCCCGGGTCAGCGGCGGTCGGGACGGCCTGCCCATCGTCTCGTTCCTCTCCTCCGCCCACCCGATGTCCTGATTTCGTCGTGTCGTCAGGGCTTCCGGCCGCCCGGGTTTCGGGGCTGGTGCCCGGTTAGCCTCGCCGTTTCGGTTGGGGTGCGGCTGAGGGTTGGGTAGAAACGCAAAAGTGCCTTCCTGAGCTGGGACGATGGACCTTGTCTAGGGGTTCTGTCGTCGCCAGAGGAAGGCACTTTCTGCGTGAAGGATATCGGTTCGCGGCCCCGGCTTGTGGTGTCCACTGACGGGTCGGGGGTGGTCGGGCACGCCGGAGCACGTTTGCTGGCGGACCTCGCCGAAGCGACCGGGCTGACGGCGGCGTATTCCACCGTGCTCCGGCCGCTTCGGCCGCGCGGCACCGGCCATGATCCAGGCCGGATCGCCACCGATCTCGCAGTGATGCTCGCCGACGGCGGCGAGGCGATCACGGATCTGGCCGTTCTGCGGGACCAGCGCGAGGTGTTCGGCCCGGTGGCCTCCACGCCGACGGCTTGGCGGCTGCTGGCCGCCGTCGACGAACGCATACTGGACCGCCTGCGGTCGGCCCGCGCCGCAGCCCGGGAGGTGGCCTGGCTGCAGGCCGCCGAGACCCGCACCGCGATACCCGCAGTGAAGGCCGGCGGACGCGAACTGCCCGGCCTGGTCCTGGACCTCGACGCCACGCTGGTCACCTGCCACTCCGAGAAAGAGCAGGCCGCCCCGACCTATAAGGGCGGCTTCGGCTTCCATCCGCTGCTGTGTTTCCTCGCGAACACCGGCGAGGCCATGTCGGGGCGGCTACGGCCCGGCAACTCCGGAGCCAACACTGCAGCCGATCACATTGCGGTGTTCGACCAGGCGCTCGCGCAGATCCCCGACGCTCACCGGCACGGCACCGACATCCTGGTCCGTGCCGACAGTGCCGGATCCGCGAAAGCCTTCCTCTCCCACGTCCGCGACGTGCGTGACAACGGCCTTCACCTGCGTTTCTCGGTCGGATACGCGGTCACCACACCGGTCCGCCGCGCGATCCGGACCATGCCCGACCGCCTCTGGCATCCCGCCCTGGACCAGGACGGCACTCTGCGAGGTGGCGCCGAGGTCGCCGAGCTGACCGGGATGGTCGACCTGGACGGCTACCCGGCCGGCACCCGCATCATCGTGCGCCGGGAGCGGCCGCACCCCGGAGCCCAGCTATCCCTGTTCGACCAGGACGAGGGCCTGCGCCACCAGGTATTCCTCACCGACACCCCGTACTCCGCAGGCGGCTCGGCCCAGTTCCTGGAGGTCCGCCACCGCGGGCATGCCACCGTCGAGGACCACATCCGGTGCGGCAAGACCACCGGCTTCGGCCGCTTCCCCTCCCGCAACTTCCACGTCAACGCCGTCTGGTTCGAACTCAGCCTCGCGGCGATCGATCTGCTGGCCTGGATGCGCGTCCTGCTGCTGGATGGGGAGCTGGCTACCGCCGAACCCAAGAAACTCCGCTACCGGATCCTGCACGTCGCTGCCCGTCTCACCCGCGGCGGCCGTCGCCTCCACCTGCGGATCGCAGCAACCTGGCCCTGGCGACACCAACTCGCCGCCGCCTTCCACCGTCTGGCCGCCCTACCCCGCCCCGCCAACTGACCAGCCGCCCCGGCCACCTACGACACGAAAGACCTTGGAGAACCCGACCAACGCGCCGGGTCCCCACCATACCCACCGCCCGATACCGCCTCGATCGACCCCACAGCGTCACCTCGTCACCCCAAGCGAAACAGCGAGGCTAGCGCTGCTGCTGATGCTGATGCTGATGCTGATGCTGAAGTCCTATCAGCGCATGGGGTGCTTCCCGGCGCTGGAGGACGTCCCCGAGATGGTGGTGGACTTCGTGCGGCGGCAGGTGGAGCTGCCGGAGGGCACGCTGCCAGCGTACCGGGCGGACAGGACGGCCAAGCATCACCGGGGCCTGGTCCGCAAGCGGGTCGGCGTGACGTACGACCAGGCCAGGGCCCGGAGGATCGTCGAGCAGTCGATCCGTAAGGAGGCCGCGGCGAAGAACCGCCCGGCGGACCTGATCAACATCGCGCTGGAGAAGGTGGTGGAGGCCGGGCTGGAGCTGGCGGGGTTCTCCACCTTCGACAAGATGGCCTCGAAGATCCGCACCGAGGTGAACGCCTCGATCTGCGCGGGTATCCACGACCGCATGTGGGGCGACGGGGGCGACGATGACCACGTCCGCCCCCGCCCGTACGAGGGCCAGCGCCGCCGCGCACCCGGCGGGGCCGCCGTCGGCGACGAGAACGTCGCAGCCGCTCACCGCGCCGCTCCTACGCAGGCTCTGGGTTGGTCCGCTCCGTCTCGACCAGGACCTCGCGGCCGTCCGGGCCGGGCCGGGCGACGATGAATCCGAGGCCGCTCCACTTCGTGACCATCTCGTTCATGCCGAGCTGGTCGTCCTGGCCGTCGCCGATGCCCCGGTCCCACTCCTGGAACGCCCCGGTCGCGCCGTGGAGGAGCGCGTCGAGTTCCGGCTCGGGAAGCACCTCATCGGGACGCGCGGCCGGCCACCAGTGGGTCCGGCACAAGTAGAAGTCGGCCTGCCAGGGCAGGGCCATGTACTTGGTGACGTCTCCCGGCATCAGGGCCTCGCGCAGCCGGAATGGCGCGGACCAGGTGACCGGGTCGTCGGCGATGTACGTCATCTCGATGCCGGGGAAGAATCCGCCGCCGCCGGCCGGCTCCAGCGCAGCCCGCACCAGCGCGTGCGGCTGCTCCGCCGCTGGCAGGGCGTCGAAGGGGACCGGGGCGGGCACCCGGCCGGTCCAGTCGGCCAGGAAGTCGCCTGCGGCCCAGCGCCGCATCCGTTCGTACTGGCCCGGGAGCAGGGTCAGCCAGGTCTGCGGCTGGTCGTCCTGCGGGGCGCCATCGGCCGCGAGGAGGGGCATGAACCCGATGTTGGCCTGGCTGACAAGCATGGCCCCAGGGGTGCGCAGCTTCCGGAAGACGGCGCGGCGGATCGGGGCGTCGGTGGCGGAGTTCGAGGCCAGCCGGGCGAGGCGGTCGGGCGTGAGGAAGTTCGTCGCACGGTCGCCGTGCCGGGAGCGGGCCACTTCGTTGACCCAGGCGAGTTCGATCGGCCGGGCGAGCAGGGGGTGGATGTCGCGGGTGAAGGAAACCTCCGGCGGGGTGGGCAGCCCGCCCGACGCGCGGGCGACCTCGAGGGCGACGTCGTACAGGGTGATCAGGTTCGCCGTGTACGGGGCGAAGTCGGGCGGTGTCACCAGGCACCACGCAGGGGTCACCGGCACCTGCCGGCCTTCCGGTCCCAGGGACACGGTCGCGCGGACCGGACCGTCAGAGATGTCGTCGCACCAGAAGTCGTTGTTGGCGTAGTCGTGGACCGGATGGGCGGGCTTGGTGGAGAAGGACTTTCCGAACCCGCCGAGGACAAGCAGCCGGCCGGCCTCGTCCGTCCGCAGTTCACCCAGCGGTACCGGCGTTCCCAGGAAGGTCCCGGTGTCGAACCGGGCGCCCGCGCCGTCCTGGGAAGGTCCGGTCACGCTGCGCGGGCCGGGCCGGACGATCAGTCGCGCGCGGGCGGCGGTGTCGGCGGGATCGATGTGCCGGTTACGGCGGTCGGCGTCCGTGGTGGACTGGTGGGCGCGCCCGGCGAACGTGAACCAGTCGCCCTTGGCGTTGGCCAGTTCCGCGGTCCAGGTGATCCGCGCCTCGGCCGAGGTGATCTCGCCGAGGACCGTACCGGCCCGGTCGTAGCCGAACAGCCGGAACCGGGCCGCCTGGCGTTTGATCCGGCCGGCGGAGTCCTTGAAGCCTCCGTCGGGCCGCGGCGGGATGCCCGGGGACTCCGGGCCGATCATGAGGGAGTCGGGGCTGTCGCCGACCCGGGCGATACCGATCGAGGGATGGATCTCGCAGTGGACGACATCGTCGAGCTGCATGGCCGCTCCCGGTGAAAGGGTCGGGCGTAGGTGAAGGGCTGGGGGGCTGGGGCGGCCGGGCGGAGCGGATCAGCCGGATCAGTGGGAATGGCTCCCCGTGGCCAGTTCGCCTTCCTCGACGTAGAACTCCCGCTCCAGCGAGAACCGCAGATCGACGCCGTCCGCTGCGTGGTCCGCGCCGTCCAGGAAACGCGCCGCCACCTGCTGGCCTTCGCGCAGCCTGTCGTCCGGGCGGTCGGCCCGTCCGACGATCGCGAGCCTCGGCCCCTTCCCCAGGACCTCGTCCGTGAGCGTGACGCCCGAGACGCTTCTGACGTTCCCCATGGCCATGAGGTGATCGAAATCGGGCGGCGTGGTGATCAGATGGGCGAGGAAGAGCTCCTTGCCCTTCCCGAAGGCGAGGTAGGTGAGGTCCGGCGGTCGGGTGGCATGCATATGGAACTGCCGGAAATGCACCACCCGTTGGACCTCGACCGTCACCGGGTCGATCAGTTCCGTGCCGCCGCGCTCGAAGTGGCCCCGGAACAGCGTCCCGTTGAATGAGGTGATCACGGGCTGCCCTTCGGGCGTGACCAGATCGGAGATGCGGAACGGCTCCGGGTTCAGCGTGTAGACGTCCGTTCCCGTCGTCCTGCGGTCCTCGGAATAGGTCTTCTGCGCGTCACCCGACCCGTTCTTCAGGGTCACTTCGAGCAGGACCTGGAAATCATGAGGACGCATGAACATGGGCAGGTGGGACAGGTAGACCGTCTCCTCACCCACCACCAGCATTCCGTGGGCTGCCTTCGGTTCGACCGGCATCGGCCTCATCTCCCGTGTATGGCCAGCTGTTTCCCCGCTGTCGTGCGCTGTTGTGCCAGCTGCTGGAACGCTCCCACGGCCACCTTCGAGGCTGACACACGGGCCGGAAGATCGCCATCGGAGGCCCCCGAGCGGTCCATGGCGGACCGCTACCGGTCGGTGACCGTCCGCACCTGCGACGTCGTTCCGCTTCGTAACAACCATTACATTCATCCCCAAAAGGTCCGTTTAGCGGAAATCATTACGTCCTGGAATGGGTCGTCACCGGGCACCACCACGATGTCCTCACCTATGTCGACCCTGATGAGCCTCGTGATCAGTCGGAGACCGCTGTCGGGCTGTTCGGACGTTCTAAGCGCCATCGGGATGGCACCGAACTGCGCATCCACGTTCAGGACAAGCGAGGTTCAGCGGACCTGGCGCGAGTCCCTGCGTGTCACCGTTGGTGGTCACCGGGGCGTATCGGCTCCAAGTTCCGCCTGCTTCGGTGACCAGCCGCGTGGCGGTCTTGCCGTCGTAGCCGAGGGCCTTCGCGATGACGGGGGCTGGGGCCTGAAGGACGAGCTGGCGGATCGCGGAAGTCCTGCCGCGCCGTGGAGGGACGCCGATCTCGCGTGGGTGGGCCTGGAGGCTGGCCGGGTTCATCGGCTGCCCGGGCTGGTGGCCGGGGAAGAGCCATCGGGCACTTCGGCTGCTTGCGTAGGGCAGGTGCTGGCGGGAGTGGACGTAGGCCCGCATCAGTTCGGCGATGGACTCCGGGAGGGGCGACGGTGGATCTCCCAAGCAGACGGAGATGGTGGTGCCGTCGTCGGTGATGTCGTCGATGGTGAGACGAACGATGCGGCTGACAGGCTGGGCATAGACGAGAACGAGTGCGACAACGATGCTGCTCCGCAGAGGCAGGGAGTCGTCGTAGAGGACCCGTCGGAGGATGGCGAGTCGGCGGCGCTGGTGCAGTGGCGCCTGATCCTGGGTGATGACCTGGGGCGGAAGGGTGAGGCTGGGCATCCGGCCCGCCTTCATGCACCAGCGGAGGAAGGTCTGGTCTGGGCGCCGGGTGGCGAGCTTCTCGGTAGGAACATTGGTACAGCCGTTGGCGCTGAGATTGGTCTAACTGCGCATCTCCGTGTTCGGGTGGGGCCCGGCCCGTCCGCGATAGGTCCGCCTTCAGCATCAGCACGAAGCCGAGCCGGTCATCCCCTCGCGGGAGCGGTGTACGCGGGCGGCTCGATCCGCCGCTCGCCCGACACGCCGTGCGCCTCGGGGTGCCTGTACTTGCCGCGCTCGTCCCCGTCCTTGGAACTCTCCACGAGAAGGGGGTTGGCGCGCGCGTAGGGGTCGTGGCGGACCCCGGTCACCTGCCAGCAGACGCGTGTGCCGGGATCGCCGCCGGCGATGGTGAACCGGTTGTCCTCCAGTTCCCCTGCCACGTGCAGGTTCGGGGCTGCGCGGCCGATGGCGGTGAGCTGGTAGCGGAACCGCTCGTTGAGCGCCTGGAACCAGTCCGGCAGGACGATCTCGGCGCCGCCGGTCCCGTCCAGGACGGTCTCCCCGTCGTAGACGTTCTTCATCTCGTCGCTCTCGACGACAGCATGGCTGAGGTAATTGTCCTCCGGATCCAGCGGATGGTCGATGATGAACTCGAGGGCGCTCTTGGTCAGTTTTCCGTCCACCATGCAACAACATGCGGCAAGGCTGCATGACCCACCCGGTGCCCGTCTGGGCCCGCCCTCTGCTCCAAGCTGCGGCCTTCCTGCACCGGGCCGTCACCGGCATCGACGGGCCGCTCTTCACCGATCCCATCGGCGCCACCGGGCTGCCCCGCCTGCGACACCGCGGGTGATTGTCGCTACGTTGCTGCGGTAGTTGTCATCGTGGGGTTGGTCGTGGTTCTTGCTGGTCAGGGGTAGGTCTACTCCTGGTGTTGACATTCTGATGCGGTGTGTTCGGTGTCATCGGCGTGCGTTGTCGCTGGACAGCGTGGTGCGGTGTCTACGGGTGTGGCGGCCGTTCGGGGCTGCGTGTCAGTGCTCGTTGGTCATGCCCTGATCAGATCACCCGAGCGCTGGCCTGTGTGGTGATGAGTCAGAGACCGGGCTATCTGGGGTGTGTGGGCTGGGTCTAGGGCGGGTGGCTTGTACTGCAGGCCGCCCGTCGTTGTCTCCCGTTCCCGTTCCCGGTGGCGTGGCGGGCGGCCTGGCGCTGGAGCAGAAGTTCGACGTTCGACGAGTCCGTTTAGGGTCGGCCGTAGGGAGGCTGGCTGACACCCGCACCGCTCCAAACAGGTGACGGTCCGTGACCTGACGCCGCCTTTGTTCCATCCTCTTGTCGCGGGCTCCGGAGGCGACAGGGGAGGCGGGTATCTGTGAATCTCGACAACGTGGTCAGCTGTGAGATCCATCCGGCCATCGGCATCTCTCGCGTGGGTAACAGCCCCACCGAGTTCTTCATCGGCCCCGAGCGGCCGGGAGTCCCGCCCGAGCCCGACGGCGGTTTCAAGGACACGGCCGGGCGGGTGAAGCGGCAGGCGGCGCGATTCCGCGTGTACGGCTACGACAAGGACGGGAATGTCCTGGGCGAGTTGACGGCGGACGACGCCAGAATCTCGTGGACGGTCGAGCTCGCGAACTCCAAGGCCGACTGGTTCAAGTTCCTCGGGCGCTTCCACGGCGCGCCGGAGAATACACCGGGCGAAACTGCCACCGCAGCAGCGGTGACCGGGGTCCAGGACCCGCGCAACCGCCGCAACCCGGGGATCGACGTCAACGACCCCGTGGCCCGCGCGCGGCTTGTTATCAAGCCGGGCCCCCGGACCGTGACCGGTCCTTCCCAGGACGGCGGCACGGCCCGGTTCGACACGGGCACCTTCCTCGGCAGGCCGGTGCCGCTCGGGGAGCTCCGTACCGACGACAAGGGCCGGCTGCTGGTCCTCGGCGGCTCCGGCCACTCCGGGACGACCGCGGCGGAGAATCCGATCACCCACTACGCCAACAACGACTACTGGTACGACGACGTGTCCGACGGGCCGGTGGCCGCCACCGTGACACTGCGCGGCAGCGGGGGCGGGGACGGCGGCGGCACGAGCCGGACGCTTGAGGCGCGGTCCGCGTGGGTGCTGGTCGGACCGCCCGACTTCTCCCCGCACACCACCAATCTCGTGACCCTCTACGACGTGGTCGCCGAGGCCCAGGGGTACGGGCAGGAGGACCAGGTCTCGTTCACCCGGCACATCTACCCGATCCTGCAGCGCGTCAGCGACTACCAGTGGGTCAATGCCGCCGCGCTGAGAGGCCACGGCGAGGGCGAGGCCGGCCATTTCACCGCCCCGGGGATGCTCGGGCAACTGGCTTCGAACTCGCCCGGCAGCAAGGATCTGCGTACCAGCGTCTTCGAGCGCCTGCGCAGCCCGGAGCCGAACGTCGCGGAAGCCACCTCCGAGTACATGCCGCAGCTCGCCGGCGACGACGGGGACCCGGTGGATGGCCGGCCCCTGACGTGGATGGCGCTGCTGCCGGGCCAGTACGAGCGGATGCGGCGCTGGGCCGAGGGCGATTTCACCGCCGACTGGGCGGGCCGGGCTCCCGTACCCGGGGAGCTGGCCCTGGCACAGGAACCGCACGCCTTGGTGGAGGCGGCTCTGGACGCCTGCTCCGGGGGCCCGTTCTATCCCGGCATCGAGACGACGTACATCGTCCAGCGGCCGCAGACCTGGTCCGGACCCTTTCGCGTCCGCGAGGACTTCGCGCCGGGCGATCTGACGAAGTACATGGCCCTGCCCTGGCAGGCCGACTTCTACGAGTGCAACACGCACTGGTGGCCCGCCCAGCGGCCCGACGACGTGTACCCCGAATCCCACTTTCTCGCCCTGATCCGCGCTGCGGGCGATCAGGGCGCGGACGGCGCCGGACAGTTCCCGTTCCGGCAGCCCTGGGCCCGCGGGGTCGGGCAACAGGTGATCTACAAGCCGAAACTGGTCCGGGGAGCGGGCGAGAGCGACGGCGCGTACCGCACCCGCGTGGCCGAGCAGTGGAAGCGGATCCGCGAGCACGCCGGCGACAACGACATGGTCGAGCAGTGGAGCCGACTGGGCTTCGTGGTTCCCCGCCGGGCCCCGGACGGCAGCCGCGCCCTGGTCGAGACCGAACGCTCCGTTCACGTTGGGCTCAGCGACCGCGAATGGTTCTACACGCTGCAGCATCCCGACCGGTTCCCCGAGCAGGTCAAGGCCTCGCGCGAATACGTCCGCAAGGTCCTGGCCGACGCCGTGGTCGCCCAGAACAGCCCCCATGCACCGCAGACGCTGCGGCCCTTCCGCTACACCCGGGAGAACCTGGAGGAGCGGCTCGACCTCATCTACACGCAGCTCGCCCAGGAGGCGGATGCCTACGACGCCGCCGATCCTCGCAGGGACCCGCTCTTCCGCACCCGGGAGTCGGTCGTCGAACGGGTCCGCCAGATGGCCCCCTTCAATCTGCTCGACGGCGTCTGGCTGCGCAACATCACCCCGGCGAAGCCGATCGACGACGTCCACGCCCTCCTGTTCACGATCTGGAAGGAGGAGGTCGGCGACGGCAACCCGGCGCTGAACCACTCCAGCCTGTACCAGAACCTGTTGGAGCAACTGGGCATCTTCCTGCCGCCGGTGGACTCCTACGCCTTCTCCACCCGGCCCGAGATCCTCGACTCGGCGTACACCGTCCCCGCATTCGAACTGGCCATCTCCTTGTATCCCGAGGAGTTCTTCCCCGAGCTCCTCGGCATGACGCTGCACCTGGAGTGGGAGATCCTCGGTGTCGTACCCATGGCGGAGCTGCTGGACCACCACCAGATCGACTCGCGCTTCTACCGCATGCACATCGGCATCGACAACGCGGCTCAGGGACACGGCGCGCTCGCCCGCGACGCCATCATGCTCCACCTCGACCAGATGTACGCCGGCGGGGGCGACGACGCGGTCCAGCGGCAGTGGCAGCGCATCTGGAACGGCTACGTGGCGTTCCAGACCACAGGAACCCTGGGCGAGGAGATCGCCTCACGGCTGCTCCGACCGCCCACCGTCGAACAGCGGCTGATCAGGATGATCGAGGACAGGGCTCCCTGGGCCGCGCGCAACCACGAGGGGAAGAGGCTCGGCGGCAGCTATCTGAACGACTGGTTCGCCGACCCGGAGGGGCTGCTGCGGACTCTGAGCACCTCCGACTGGGTCACCCCCGGGGACCACAAACGCAGCAGGCTCTTCGAGCTGTTCAGCTGGAACGGCCCCATGTACAAGGTGTTCGACGAGGAGGAGACCGGCCTGTGGCGGGAGTGGATCGACTCGCTCGGCCGACAGCCGTCCCCGCCGCGCACCTTCTCCCCGCTGGAGTCGATGGTCCTCCTCACGGATGCCATGCGCGCCCGCCCGGACGGCTTGTTCTCCGACGTGGGCGCCGTGGTGGGGCCGCAGCCGGGCAACCCGGAGCACTTGGTGGAGCGGCCGGCCGCCTGGTGGTCCCTGCAGCCGACGGAGGCGCTGCTGGCCGCTGTCGCCCACCCAGCCAATCGCGCCCGCGGCGAGTCGGGCGAGGAGGGTGCGGCCCGTGCGGAGGGCGGTACGCAGGGCGGCACGGACTTCGTACGCGCATTCTTCGCGTCGGTCGACAGGCCCGCACTCGTGGAAGAGCTGCCCGTCACCGGCACCCCCCAGGACATCGTGGACGAGTGGGTCGAGGCCGGCTGCCCGCTGCCTGACCCGCAGGTTCCGGTCACCCGGGTGAGCCTGTCGACGCCCCAGCCGGTGGCTGAACCCGACAGCCCGCTGCGCGTGCGCATTCACGGCATGGGCGGGATCCACTGACCCGGCCGGGCGCCGGCGCGGACGTCCTCGTGGCTGGTGGCGGGCCAGCGGGGGCGGCCACCGCCCTCGCCCTTGCGCACTCCGGTGCCGAAGTCGTCCTCGTCCACCCGGATTCCGCGCCCGAGTGGCGGGTCGGAGAGAGCCTGGCTCCCCCCGCGCGCACCCTGCTGGAACGCCTCGGCGTCCTCGACCGGGTCGCCACGGGTGGCCACCTGCCGTGCTACGGCAACCGCTCCGCCTGGGGGCGAGCCGCCCTGACCACATCGGATTTCGTCCGCAGTCCCTACGGGCCGGGCTGGCATCTCGACCGCCGGCGGTTCGACGCCTCGTTGCGTGAGGCGGCCCGTGACGCCGGCGTGCGCCACCGCCCGGGCAGCGTCACCGGCGTGACACGCACCGGGAACCACTGGCGGGCGACCGTCTCCGGGGCCGAGGTCACCGCATCGTACGTCGTCGACGCCACGGGGGCGCGTGCCCGGCTCGCCCGCCGGATCGGCGCACGGCTGGTGCACACCGACCACCTCGTGGCCATCACCGCTCGCGTGCCGAACACCGGTCAGGGAGGCGACGGGAGCGGCAGATTCGAGGACGGCACCGAGCACACCTCACTCATCGAGTCCACGCCCTTCGGCTGGTGGTACACCGCGCCCCTGCCCTCGGGAGAGCGTGTCGTCATGGCAGTCACCGATGCCGACCTCGTCGGGCAGGCGGGACTGCGGACACCGGACGGATGGTGGGCCGCACTCGGCCTCAGCCGGCACATCGGCGCCCGGCTGCCCATGCATGCCCGGCCGCCCGAACGCCTCGCCGTGCTCCGCGCCGGCACGTCCCGCGCCCTTCCTGCCGCCGGACCCGGCTGGGCGGCGGTCGGCGACGCGGCCACCGCCACCGACCCCGTCGCCGCCCGTGGCATCACCTCCGCGCTCGCGACCGGCATCGCCGCTGCCGGCGCGCTCACCGCGAATGCCGGCGGCGACGAGGACGCGATCCGCCGCTACGCCGGTCTCGTCACCGGGGTCCATACCGAGTTCCTGCACGCCCGCGCGGCCTGCTACCGGATCGAACGCCGATGGGACACCCCGTTCTGGCTCCGACGCCGCCGGCTCCCGGACCACTCGCCCTTGCCGCAGGCGCCCGCCGGGACCGGGTGACCGCCAGGACCGGTGGCGGTCCGGCCGGTGGACCCTCTCAGCCGGTGCAGCCTGGGACGGACCGTTCGGTATCCGCCCATCCCCCGCTGCCTGCGGTGGTCAGAGCCGCAAGTCGCGGGCGAGGGCGGTCATCACGACCCGGGTCTTGGTCTGACCGGACTGAGCCCCGACCCCGACCCTGCCCCTGCCCCTGCCCC
>NZ_JAGGOT010000010.1 GCF_018614195.1 Streptomyces sp. ISL-43 | reverse complement strand
GGAAAATCGTCGCCGTGGACCCCCGCAACACCTCCCGTCAGTGTCCCGAGTGCGGGTACACCGACAAGGAGAACCGCCCCACGCAGGAGAAGTTCCACTGCCTCGCCTGCGGCCACCACGACCACGCCGACACCGTCGGCGCGATCAACGTCTTGAACCGGGCCGGGCTGGTCCGCTGCGACGCCGACCCGGCGTAACAGGAAGCCCCGTCATTTATGGCGGGGAGGAGTCACCTGACCGTTCAGCTGGCCACCGGTTCCCCGCGCTTGCAAGGCGTGCACCGTGAGAGCGCCTTCGGTGGGTAGTTCCGTACTGAACACCAGGGCCGGCGTCTCGTCCCATGCGCCGATGTGGACCGCCTCGACGTGCACGGAAGCGGACGCGAGCTGGACGTGCGAGGCGGCGGCGTTGCTGTGGTTGCCCTTGCAGGCGATCGGGATGACCCGCGACGGCTCTCCGGGCTTCCATATCTCGGCGAAGAACTGCGGCCGGTAGCGGTAGCCGGATCGATGGCCCGGGTCGCGGCTGGTCAAGGCCCAGCCGGCCCGCAGTGCGGTGTCCGCGGGGACGATCGAGACTGAGTGCTTCGGGTAGCGGCGGCTCAGGAGCTGCCGGGCGAGGGTCAGGGCGAATCCGGTTCCGAGTTCCCCGGACTGGATCGCCTTGTAGTGGTCGGCCGTTCCCCGGCCCTCCGCCGAGAGGGTCATGAAGGAGTCGATGCCGCCGGCCAGAGCCTGGCTGTACTTCAGGGACCCCCAGTGCTCTGCGAGTCCGCGGCCGGCGCCCCGCCGCGACAATGCGATGGCCTGGCCGAGGGTGTGCAACACGTCCCAGGGCGTCAGCTGGAGGGTCCGGTCCAGCTCCTTCGCGGGTATGGGCCGGAGGCCGGACTTACGACGGAGGTCTTCGAGCTCCTTCTCCTTACGCGCCTTGTCGTCCTCGGCAGCGGCCTCATCCATGCTGCCGACCAGCGCCGGACTGGAATGGACCGAGATGTTCGACGGCTGGACGAGCTCCCTCAGTACGTCAGCGGCTGGCTTCAACCTGTTCCCCCTACGGCTCGCACGGGTGTCAGGCCAAAGTCGCAAGCTACGTGCTGCCAGAGGGGCGCACACAGGGCGTATGCGGGCACGTGACGGTGCGAGTCCCCACCGCCCGAGTGGGGCCCGCACCGGCAGGTGTGGACTGGCGCAATCTCAGTGTGCACCGGGCTTGGCCGCGGGCCAATGCCCCCAGCCTGGGCGGGCCTAGTTCGGGCCGGTCCAGTCGAAGGTGATGTGCTTGCTGGACTGGCCCTCCCGGCTCCAGTGGAAGCCGAAGGCGTCGGCGCGGTCCGCGGTCGAGCGGCCCCAGGTGGCCACCTGGCCCGGCCCTGTTTCCGAGCCCGGCAGGTTGGTCGACTGGACCCGCGCGCCCTCGGGTGTCGTCGGCCCTGTGAGGGCCACCGCGCTCGCTTCGACCAGGCCGGGGATCGTGGCTCTCCAGCCGCCGAGGTCTTCGTCGACGTCGATCTGGATGGGTGTGAAGTCCATGCCCCGCATCTCGGCGTCCATCATGGTCACCATTTCGGCGGGCCAGCTGCCTGCCTGGCCTCCGAAGATCATCTGTAGGGCTTCGCGCTGTGCGTTGTCGGCACGCTCGTCGAGGAATACCGCCGCGTACGAGTCGGTGTGTTCCGCCCACACGTTGCCGACGAAGGAGCCGAGCATCAGCACGTTGAGGTCGTCCAGCGGTACCTCGCCGTAGTTGCCCTCGCGGATGTGCCAGGCCAGGACCCCGTCGCATTCGCCGTAGGTGGGCAACTGGGCGAAGGAGCAGGGGCAGGGGACATTGCACCTGCACGTGTCGAACCAGTCCCCGGCCGCGTGCCATCTAGGGACGGTCGCCGTCGTATCGGACATCTCATCGCCTCCACACGGCCCCGCGCCGGGCAGGTCGCGTGGTCGGCAGTGCTCCGCCGGACATCACCACAGGCGCTCGGCGCCACAGGGCATCGCCTCAATTCTCCCCCTTCCGCCACGATGGGGAAAGCTGAGACGGCTGGGGCTGAGGCGTCTGTACACCCGTGCCAGGCACGCCTAGCCTTGAAGGGAAGGGCTGGCTCCTCGGGCCGAAACGGCGTCCGCAGGGGCGAGTGGAAGATGCACGCTGCCATCACGCCGGACAGAATTCCTGACTCGGCCAGCGGGGTGACGTACGCCGCCGCTGTCTGGGTCAGCCTCGGCTCCATGGCCTGCCGCGTGCCCGTCGTGCGGTCCGCGCGCTCTCCACCCGCCGCTCTCGACGTCGGCGTCGTCCGCACCGTCGGACGGCGGAAATCATCCAGCGAGCGGGAGCAGTCATGACGTGGAGTATCTCGGGCAACTACCTGGCTGGTTGCTCATGCGCAATGGTCTGCGGGTGTGCCGTCGACGCGAAGCCGCACGACCCGCAAGGACGCGAGGAATGCCTCGGGTGCGCCGCCTTCCATGTGGCGGACGGGCGCTTGGACGACGTTGACCTGTCCGGGGTGACCTTCGCCTTCTACAACCACTTCCCTTCCAACCTGACGGCCGGCAACTGGAAGGTCGGCATCGTCGTCGACGAGGGTGCCAGCGACGAGCAAGTCGATGCACTCGAGCGCATTCTGTCCGGGCGCGAAGGCGGTGCGTTCGGTGAACTGTCGCAGTTCTACGGCGAGTACCTCGGCGTGGAGAGGGCGAGTGTCTCCCTGACGAACGGGGAGAAGCCCCGGCTCAGCGTCAGTGGGAAGACCGAGCTCGCATTCGATCCTCTTCTCGGTCCCGATGGTGGGCCTACGACGATGAAGAACGCGATGTTCGGATTCTCCCGCGAGTTCACCCTGGGGCGTACGACCGGCACTTCGAGTGCCTTCGGCCTGTCCTTCGAGCCGGAGTACGGAGAGCAGTCCGACTACACCTTCTCCAGCGAGCAGCCCGAGGGCGCGCCCGTGGGGCGGTAGCGCGCAGCCGGCCAGTTTGTTGAACACGGGAGGAGGACGGTACATGTCTCCTCCCGCGCAGGTGGAGCCACGCCTGCTGCCGACCGTGTTCTCGCGCACGTCGCTGTCCCGATGTGTACCGATCGCGATCCTCGTCGGCATTGTGCTGTCCCTGGTCAACCAGGGTTCCGTCATCGCTTCGGGCGACGCCGGCGCGGCCACGGCCGTACGCGTGGCAGTCAACTTCCTGGTGCCGTTCTGCGTCTCCAGCGCGGGATTCTTCAGCTGCCGGCGCGCCGCTTGGCGGGCGGCGACGAGGCCGCCGCTCAGAGCAGGCCCGTCATCTGGTGCATCTCCTCCATCGGGGGAGCGTTCTCCAGGCCCGGCAGCAGCCAGTCCTGGAAGGGAGCGAGAGCCGCCAGGACGAGGAAGGCGATCCCGACGGCCCAGGTGAGCCAGGGGCCGCGCCGCCACAGCTTCTCCAGGAAGATCACTGCGGCCACGGCCGCCATGGCCGCCACGTTCATCACCCCGAGCGGGATCAGGACGATCATCAGCCCCCAGCAGCAGCCGACGCAGTACAGACCGTGGTGCGCGCCGACCCGCAGATCCTTCGCCCACGGCCGGAACCGCGAGTACCGCAGAAGCTGGAACATCGGATTGCGGCAGTGCCGCAGGCAGACCCGCTTCAGCGGCCCGAATTGGTGCAGCCCCGCGAGGAGGAAGGCCCCGGCTCCGATCCAGCGGCCGGCGTCCGGATTGCCCTCCACCAGGCGTCCGGTCATAGCCAGGGCGCCGTAAGCGAGCAGCCCGAAGCCGGTCCAGGCCAGCAGATAGCCGCTGACGAACTCGGCGACGTGCAGTGCGCGGGCCGGGCCCGCCGAGCGGCGGCTGATCCCCCGTACCCAGGTGATGGCGACCGGGGCCACCGATGGCAGCATCATCGCCGCCATCATGACCACCCACAGCAGCAGGAAGAGCGGGAGCGCCAGACCCATGGTGCCGGGCTCCATCCCCATGTGGCGGGCCTGCCCGATCGTGAGCACCCACGCGAGTACGGCGATCAGCACCACCAGCGTCCAGCCGACCGCCAGATCGCGCCGGGGCAGAAGGACTCCGGGCCGGGTCGGCGCGGGTGCGGCGAGATGGACGTGCGGCATGGTGGGCCTCCCAGGGGCGCCGTTGCCTGAGGACACCTCCAGCTCAGCACAGAACCCGCGGGTCGGCGATGCAGCGGCTGGAAGCGGCGCAGTCGCAGGCTGTTGGTGACGACGAATACGGACGAGGAGGCCATGGCTGCACCGGCGATCATCGGGTTGAGCATGCCGAGGGCGGCCAGCGGCAGGGCGGCCACGTTGTAGGCGAACGCCCAGAACAGGTTGGCCTTGATCGTGCGGAGGGTGCGGCGCGCGAGCCTGATGGCGTCACCGGCAGCCCGCAGGTCACCTCGTACGAGTGTCAGGTCGGAGGCGGCGATCGCGGCATCGGTGCCGGTGCCCATGGCCAGACCGAGGTCGGCCTGGGCGAGCGCGGCCGCGTCGTTGACGCCGTCGCCGACCATCGCCACCACGCAGCCGTGCTCCTGCAGACGCCGGACCTCGGCGACCTTGTCCTCGGGGTGGACCTCGGCGATGACCCGGTCGATGCCGACCTCGGCGGCCACCGCGCGGGCCGCGGCGGTGTTGTCGCCGGTCAGCAGGAGTGGTGTGAGGCCGAGCCGCTTGAGGTCCGCGACCGCCTCGGCACTCGTCGCCTTCACGGTGTCGGCGACCACCAGCGCGGCCCGCACTTGCCCATCCCAGGCGGCGAAGACCACCGTACGGCCCTCGGCCTCCGCCGCGTCCCGCGTCCGGGCGAGCTCGGCCGGAAGCCGCAGAGCCTGCCGCTCCTCCAGCCAGGAGGCACGGCCCGCGTGGACGGTCCGGCCCTCGACGGTGCCGCTGACGCCCCGGCCCTGGGTGTTGGCGAAGCCGGTCACCGGCGGCAGGGAGCCGAGCCGTTCGCGCGCGGCCTGGGCGATCGTGGCGGCGATCGGGTGTTCGCTCGCGTCCTCCAGGGCCCCCGCCAGGCGCAGGACCTCGGCCTCGTCCTCGCCGGCGGTGGGCACCACCTTCACCAGGCGCATCCGGCCCTCGGTGACCGTGCCGGTCTTGTCCAGGACGACGGTGTCGATCCGCCGGGTGGACTCCAGTACCTCCGGCCCGGAGATCAACAGCCCGAGCTGGGCGCCACGGCCGGTACCGACCATCAGCGCGGTCGGCGTCGCCAGCCCCAGCGCGCAGGGGCAAGCGATGATCACCACGGCGATGGCTGCGGTCAGCGCGGTCGAGGCGGAGGCCCCGGTCAGCATCCATACGCCGAAGGTGCCCACGGCGAGCGCGATGACCACGGGCACGAACACCGCGGAGACCCGGTCGGCCAACCGCTGCACGGCCGCCTTGCCCGTCTGCGCCCGCTCCACCAGGGCGGCGATCTGCGCCAGCTTGGTGTCTGCGCCGACCGACACCGCGGCACTCGTCGCGGCCGTGGAGGAGGCCAGGGACTACACAGCGCACGTCGCCGGCTGACACGCCCCACGGGTAGGGGCGGGCTCGCCCGCCCCTACCCGTGGCTCAGTGAGCGTGGCCGTCGTTGTGCGCCGTCGCCGAAGGAGTGGGCTTTGCGGTGGGGGAGGCGCCGGAGGTGGGTACGGCCGGGCTAGCCGGGGCGGTGGCAGGGGCGTGGTCGTCTGCGGCGGGTTCCTCGGCGGTGCCGTGGCTGTGGCCGCCGCCGGGCGTGCTTTCCATGGAGGCGGCGACTTCCCGCAGGCCGAGGAAGGCGAGGGCTGCGGTGACGAGGACGGCCAGGCCGACGAGGCTGAAGATCCGGCGCGTCGGGGTGTCGGCGTCCTTGATGACGTAGGCAACGAACGAAACGACCAGCCCGGCGGGGACGAGGACCGCGCCACGGGCGGGGAAGTCGTCGAAGTGCTGGAGGCCGCCACTGAGCATGCCGATGCCGAAGGACAGCAGCAGCGAGGCGCCGATCACCAGGAGCATGCGGGGCAGCCCGGGGCGCTCCCTGGTGAGGACGAATTCGTTGAGGATGGTCGCTGCGAGGAAGACGAGGGCGCCGTAGACGGCGATGCGGGTGTAGCGGTCGGGGTCGAGCGGGTGGTGGACGACGGCGCCGCTGATGAGGCCGGCGCCCACGAAATAACCGACGTAGCCGAGGTATCGGGCGGCCAGAGATCGCTTCCGGGCCATGCTGGAGTGATGCTTGCGCCGGGCGGCACGTCCCGTGGCGGGAGAGTCCGGCGATGTTTCCGTGGTCCGGGCGTCGAGGAGCTGGGGCGAGGTCACGTGCGAGTTCCTTTGGTGCTGCGTGCGTGGCTCATCACCCGGTCAGCCTCGAGAGGGCGGGCCGGGGTCGGCGATGAGAGTCAGGTCAGAGCGGGGCAAAGCGCCCGGATCTATACCTGCTGCACCACGGAACCGAGGTAACTCCGCAATGGGGGAAGGCTGGACGGAACGGTCCGCGCCCAGGAGGCCGGCCGCATCGCGCCGACGGCAGGGGACGGATCCCCGAGGGGAACCAGCGGCGGCGCGGGCAGCTCCGAGCCCTGCTGCGGGTGGCCGGAGGCGCATGCCTCGGCGGGGTGTGAGTGCCCGCTGCCGTCCTTGTGCCCGCCGGGTGTCTCGGCGTGGTGGTCAGCGCCGTCGGACTCGGCGGACCCCAGGTGCCCAACAGTGACGGCGCCGCCGGTGACGTGCGCGGAGGCGCTTTCGGCGCCGGCGGCGTGGGTGTAGAGGAAGGCGAACAGCAGGGCGGCCAGCCAGAGCAGTCGCAGCGGGCCCGCCGGGCGGCGGGTCCGCGTCGCGCTGGAGGCAGCTGGGGCCGTGACCATGCCCGAACCCTATCCGGCGGCCGGAATCCGCTGTCCAGCACCCCGTTGTCGATCACACGAAGTAGCGATCCTGGTGTGTTCAGGGAACCGGGCGCAGGCCGTCGAGGGTGACGGAGACCAGTCGGCGGACGGCGGCCTTGGAGGGCAGGGCGGCTGCCGCGGTCAGGGCGTGGAGGCAGTACCGGGCGAGCTCGGTGGGCGGGACGTCGCCGCGCAGATCGCCTGCCTGAACGCCGTCGGCGACCAGCTGCTGGAGCATGCCTTCGAGGTGTCGCTGGGCATGGGTGACGTGCTCACCCTGGTGCAGGAGGGCGGCGAGTTCACCGCCGTGCCGCTGCCGCGCGATGCCCGCGTACGCCTCCAGCACGGCCGCGAGGCGCTCGACGGGGGAGCAGCCGGGCCGGTCGCGGATCTCCGTGAGGTGGTGGAGGTGGCCAGCGACCTGACGTTCGTGCCAGGCGAGCAGGACGGCTTCGACATCGGAGAAGTACTTGTACAGCGTGGCGCGGCCGATTCCGGCCTGCTCGGCGATCTGCGACATGGTCACCGAGCGCAGCCCGCCCTCCGACACCAGCTTCGCGGCGGTGTCCAGGATCGCCTCGCGCACCGCGTGGCGGTGCGCGTCGATCGTCTCGTTCCACAGCTTCGGCACGCACCCAGGATACGGCCGTCCACAGGAGATACACTCTGTTTCAGATAGAGACATCATGTCTCGCAAAATGAATGGTGCGGTGCCCGTGCGTACCGCGTCCGGAACTCAGGGAGGTCGTCATGACCGGCTCGCCGACTCGTCCCGACGTCGAAGGCGCGGGGATGCCGCGCTGGGTGAAGGTGTCCGCAGCGATCGCGATCGTCCTGGTCGCCGTGTTCGTCCTCGTGCACCTGGCCGGTGGCGGCATGGCGGGGCACACGCCGTGACTCCGTTCCCGCCGAGGCTGCGCAAGCTCACGCTCACCCTCCACGTCACTGCCTCGGTCGGCTGGCTCGGCGCGGTCGCCGCGTTCCTCGCCCTCGCCATCGCGGGTCTCACCAGCACCTCGTCCGAAACGGTGCGGGGCACCTACCTGGCCATGGATCTCGTGGGCTGGTTCGTGATCGTGCCGTTCGGCATCGCCTCACTACTGAGCGGGGTCGCGCAGTCGCTGGGCACGGTATGGGGGCTGCTGCGCCACTACTGGGTGATTGCGAAACTGCTGATCACCGTGCTCGCGACACTTCTGCTGCTGGTCCACATGCAGCCGGTCGGCCACCTCGCCGACGCGGCGGCCCGGGCCGCGCTGGAGGGCGGCGAGCTGGAAGGCATGCGGATCCAGCTGATCGCGGACGCGGCCGCCGCCCTCGTGGTGCTGCTGACGGCTGCCGCCCTGTCGGTGTTCAAGCCGCGCGGGGTGACCCGGTACGGGCGTCGTCGACAGGAGCCGCCGGCCCGGGGCGGCGAACAGGCCGTCGCATGCCCGCTCGCAGGGCCGGGCGGTCCGTAGACCGCCCCAGCCCCCGGGTCAGTGCTTGCCGAGCAGGGTGTTCATGCGGGTGATCTCGGCGGTCTGGGAGGCGATGATGTTGCCTGCCATGTCCTTGGCGGGCTGGAACGCGCCCTGGGACTTCTCGGTCTTGGCCATCGCCACGGCGCCTTCGTGGTGCTTGATCATGAGTTCCATGAAGGCGGTGTCGAACGCCTTGCCGGAGGACTGCTCCAGCTTCGTCATCTCCTCGGCCGTCATCATCCCGCCGCCATGACCGCCATGCTCCATGGCGCCCTCGGCGGGTACATCCTCGCCCCACGACGTGAGCCATCCGGAGAGCGTCTTGATCTCCGGGTCCTGGGCCTTCTTGATCTCGTCGGCGAGCTTCTTCACCTCGGCGGACTCGGCTCGGGTCGGTGCGAGGTCGGCCATCTGAATCGCCTGGCGGTGGTGCGGGATCATCCCCTTGGCGAAGGCGACGTCGGCGGCGTTGTGCTGGCCCTGTGAGGCGGAGGCAGCCGGCGCCGCCGAGGTGCGCCCGCCGTCTCCGGCGGAGCCGTCGCTGTTCGACCCGCAGGCGGCCAGCACCAGGCCGGCGGCGCCCGCCGCTGCCACGGTTGCCGTACGGCGGATGAGGGAACGGTGTGCGGTCATGCTGATGCAACTCCTTGATGCTGCGCGGGCCCGTCGGGGCGCGCTAAGAGGGAATGGCGTACCGGAGCACGGGAGGAACGTGCCGCGCGGGGCGCTCTATATCCGCAGGAGTTGCAGCTGGGCCAGGTCGGGCGGCGCCCGGCCGGTCTGGGTTGCGGCGATGCTGCCGTCGGTCAGGCCCACGTTCGCCGGCGTACCGCTGAACGCCGCCGTCAGCGCGGGCGGGGCGTACGAAGTGCTGAGGCCGGTTGCCGAGCAGGTCGCATCGGCATGGCTGGCGTGGCCGCCCGCTCGGCCGTCGGCGGCGTGCGAGCAGTCCTCACCCACCGGATGGCCTGCGTCGTCGTGGGCCATCACCGTGCCGCGCCCATGGCCGGCGTCCACGTGGGCCACGGCAACACCACCGGGAGCCAGGCCGTGCATGGCCAGCACACCGGCCAGCACTGCCAGCACGAGCAGCAGCATGCCGCGCCCGGCGGGGCGGCGGCTTCCGTGCTGCGGGGTGCTGGTCATGGGCTCATCGTACGATTCGCCGCTCGGCGGGGCCGATCGAGAGCCGCCGCCCGTGTACCTCGGCCCGCTGATGGCAGGTCAGCAGCCGCGCCGGTGGCGGGTGCCGGGGAGCCGGATTCCGAGATCGGCTCCCAGATGGCTCCCAAGACAGGCCCGTAAACCACTCAAGGGCCTGACCCGCGATGCGGATCAAGCCCTTGACCTGGTCTTACGAAGTCGGGGTGGCGGGATTTGAACCCACGACCTCTTCGTCCCGAACGAAGCGCGCTGCCAAGCTGCGCTACACCCCGATGTCCACCCTTGCAGCGCTTGCTGCCCTGGCGACATCGATTACTTTAGCGGACCCTCGGCCGGAGACGAAATCCGGTTTTCACCCGCGGGGCGGTAGCGGTCCGCCGCGACCAGGGCGAGGCCGAGGGCGTAGAAGCCGATGCCGAGGACCAGTGCGTTCACGGCGACCTGGGCGTAGCCGTACTGGGCGACGTCGATGAAGGGGTACGTGTACCGGCTCGGGGCGTCGGGGAGAGGAGGGCGCCGCGGACCAGCGCGAAGACCAGGTAGGCCAGCGGGTAGGCCAGCCACCGCGCGGCGTGGCGCGGGCGCAGGGTGCGCGGGGCGGCCAGCAAGAGGAAGTCCGACGGTCGGGACGCGGAGAGCGGCGGGTGTGATCATCCTGTCAACGTACTCGCCGGCCCGCGTGCCGTTAGGCCTTCGGAGTCAGTGTCAGCAGTGTCGCCTCGGGCGGGCACGCGAACCGCACCGGGGTGAAGCGGTTGGTGCCGCAGCCCGCCGACACGTGGAGGTACGAGCGGTGCCCCTCCGCCTCGTGCGTCGAAAGGCCCTTCACCCGCTTGGTGTCCAGGTCGCAATTGGTGACGAGGGCGCCGTAGAAGGGGACGCACAGCTGCCCGCCGTGCGTGTGGCCGGCCAGGATCAGCGGGTACCGGTCGGCGGTGAAGGCCTCGAGGACCCGCAGGTACGGGGCGTGCACCACGGCCATCGAGAGGTCCGCGTCCGCCTCCGGCCCGCCCGCGACGCGCTCGTAGCGGTCGCGCTTGATGTGCGGATCGTCCAGGCCGGTGAAGGCGAGCTCCAGCCCGTCGAGCTTGAGCCGGGCCCGGGTGTTGGTGAGGTTGTGCCAGCCGGCCGCGTCGAAGGCGTCCCGCATCTCCTCCCACGGGTTGTGGACGGCGCCGACGACCGGCGCGTTGCCGTTCAGCCCGTGCCGGCCCTGCGTCTTCTCGATCAGGTAGCGCCCGGGATTGCGCAGCCGGGGGCCGTAGTAGTCGTTCGACCCGAAGACGTACACGCCGGGGAAGGACATCAGCGGACCGAGCGCGTCGAGCACCTCCGGCACGCCCTCCGTGTCGGAGAGGTTGTCACCCGTGTTCACGACGAGGTCGGGGCGCAGCCCGGCCAGGGACTGCAGCCAGGCGCGCTTCTTGCGCTGCCCGCCGACCATGTGGATGTCCGAGACCTGCAGGACCCGCAGTGGGCGCGTCCCCCGCGGGAGCACCGGCACCGTGACCCGTCGCAGGCGGAAGGACCGCGCCTCGAAACCGGCGGCATAGGCCAGACCGGCGGCCCCCGCCGCGGCGATCCCGGCGGTGACCTTCAGGGGTACTCCGTAACGCGCACGCATGCCCTCATGTTCGCAGACCCGGCGGGCACACCCGGAAACGGACGGGCGTCGAAGGCCCCGCACCTGGCAGACTCGGGGCATGACCACGCTCAAGGCCAAGCTCCAGGAAGACCTCACCACCGCCATCCGCGCACGGAACGAGCTGCACTCGTCCACGCTGCGCCTGACCCTCTCCGCCATCACCAACCAGGAAGTCGCGGGCAAGGAAGCCCGTGTGCTCTCCGACGAGGAAGTCCTCAAGGTGATCGCCAAGGAGGCGAAGAAGCGCCGTGAGGCCGCCGACGCCTTCGCACAGGGTGGCCGTCCCGAGCAGGCCGCGCGCGAGACCGCCGAGGGCGAGTTCCTCGACACCTACCTCCCCAAGCAGCTCGGCGACGCCGAGCTCGACGCGATCGTGGCGCAGGCCGTCGAGGAGGCCAAGGCGGCGGGCGCCGAGGGGCCGCGGGCCATGGGCGCCGTGATGAAGATCGTGAATCCGAAGGTCGCCGGCCTGGCGGAGGGCGGGCGCGTCGCCGCCGCGGTCAAGAAGCACCTGTCCTAGCGGGCGGTGAACGAGCAGGACATGAGGGAGGGCCTCCACCGGATCCGGTGGAGGCCCTCCCTCATGTCTGTCCGCGGCTCCTGCGGCGCGGCTACCGCTCGCGGCCGCCGATGATCCCCGGCGGGAAGCTGATCCCGCCGAGCGGGTCGTCGGTCCCGCCCGTGCCGCCCGGGTTTCCGCCCGTGGCGCCGGCGGTCTGCTGGCCGCCCGGCTGCCCGTCGCCGGGCTTGCCGTCGCGGCCCGGCTTGCCGGGCTTGCTGGGCTTGCCCGTGGCGGGCCTGCCACCGGCGGCAGGGCTCGGGGTGTCGGGGATGTTCACCGTGGCGAAGCCCGGCGCCTCGCGGCCCGAGAGCGCGCCCGAGACCGCCTGCTTCCAGATCGGGCCGGGCAGCCCGCCGCCGAAGACCTTGTCGTAGTACCGGCCGCCGATGGTGATGTTCTCCATCGACACCTGCTTGGAGCCGCCGGAGCCGACCCACGTCGCGCCGGACATGTTCGGGGTGTAGCCGACGAACCAGGCGTTGTAGCGGCTGTCGGTGGTACCGGTCTTGCCCGCGCTCTGGCGGTCGGTCAGACCCGCCTGCTGGCCCGTACCGGAGTCGACCACGCCGAGCAGCAGCGTGTTGATGGTGTCGGCGGTCTTCTCCGACATCGCGCGGTCGCACTTGGACTTCGGCACCGTCAGCGCCTTGCCGTGCGAGTCGGTGATCGACTCGATGGCGACCGGGGTGCAGTACACGCCCCGGTTGGCGAAGGTGGCGTAGGCGTTGGCCATGGTCAGCGGGGACATGCCCTCGGTGCCGAGCGCGATGGCCGGGACCTCGGGGAGCTTGGTGCCGTTGGCCGGGATCACGCCGAGCTTGGTGGTCATCTCGGTGACGGGGCACAGGCCCATCTCGGAGATCATCTCCACGAAGTAGGTGTTGACCGACTTGGCCATCGCCTCCTTCATCCCGTACGGGCCGACCTCGGACTCGGTCTCGTTCTCCACCCGGTCCCTGGCGGTGTTGACCCAGGGCTTGACGCCGCAGGTCTGCACGGGGCTCGGATAGTCCATGTCGTACGGCGCGTTGTACATCTTCGTCGGCGGCAGACCGCGCTCGATGGCGGAGGCCGCGACGAACGCCTTGAAGGTGGAGCCGGTCGGGAAGCCGAAGTTCGAGCCGCCCATCTTCTTGTCCACCGAGAAGTTGATCTGGGTCTCGTTCTTGCCGAAGCCGTACGGCTTGGACTGCCCCATGGCGAGGACCCGGCCGGTGCCGGGCTGCACGAGGGTGACGGCCGTCGCGACCTTGTCGTCCTGGTCGACGTGGTCCTTGATGGACTCGTTGACCGATTCCTGCGACTGCGGGTCCAGGGTCGTACGGACCGTCAGGCCGCCCTGGTTCCAGACCTTCGCCCGTTCCTCACGGGTCTTGCCGAAGGCGGTGTCGTCGAGGAACGTGTTGCGCACGTAGTCGCAGTAGAAGCCCGCGCCCTTGACGGCGGTGATGCAGCCGTTCTTCGGCTTGGTCACCTTCAGCTGGACCGGCTTCGCCTTCGCCGCGTCCGCCTCGGCCTGCGAAATATCCTTTATGTCGGCCATGCGCTGAAGGACCACGTTGCGGCGCTTCATCGCCTCCTGCGAGTCGTTCACCGGGTCGAACCGGCTGGGCGACTGCACCACGCCCGCCAGCAGCGCCGACTCGTCCAGGGTCAGGTCCCTGGCCGGCTTGCTGAAGTAGCGCTGGGCGGCGGATTCGATTCCGTACGCCTGCTGGCCGAAGTAGGTGATGTTGAGGTAGTTCTCGAGGATCTTCTTCTTCCCGAGCTCCTCCTCGACCTGGATCGAGTACTTCAGCTCGCGGATCTTTCGCCCGAGGCTCTTCTCCTGGGCCTCGCGCACCTTCGTCTCGTCGTCGCCGGCCTCCTCGACGAACACGTTCTTCACGTACTGCTGCGTCAGCGTCGACGCACCCTGCGCCGCGCCGCCCTCCTGGGCGTTGCGGTTGACCGCGCGCAGAATGCCCTTGAGGTCGACCGCGCCGTGCTCGTAGAAACGAGAGTCCTCGATCGCGACGACTGCCTTCTGCATGTACGGGGAGATGGCCGTGAGGGGGACCACCTGCCGGTCGCGTGAATAGACCGTGGCGATCAAGCCACCCTCGGAGTCCAGAATCGTGGTGCGCTGGCTCAGTGGAGGTGTCTTGAGATTGGCCGGGATCTCATCGAACCCCTCGACCGTTCCCTTGGCGGCGAGACCCAGGGCGCCCGCGCCCGGGATCGCGATGCCCGCGAGTACAACTCCGGAGAGAACGGACACACCGAGGAACTTGGCGGCCTGCTGTGGCCCCGTGAGCCCGCCGCCCGAGCGCTTCTTTCCCATGGAGGGCAGCCTACGTTCTCATTCGCCGGACACGCGCGAATGCCTTGGCCTAAGCTGTCCTCAACTGTCACAGCAGTGCGGTGGGACATCAACCCCTCGGCTTGTTTTTCACCCTTCCCGAATGGGGTGGACGCATGTCCGAATCTCGCCTCCTGTGATCAGGTTGCCCCGCCGATTTCACCCAAATCGCCGGAATGGTCGGGCATGTCGCAGGATCACTCCGTCGGGTGATCTGCCGCTTACCCATAGTCCGTTCGGGCCATTCAAGATTGGGCCCGTCGGGGGTGTTGCACTGTGCCCGCCTTCCGTAACGTCCTCAACTGGCAGCGGTGAATATGCCGCTACCGCCGTGGGGGAGCCTCGATTCGGGAGAGGACGGCGCCGGGATGGGCTGGGTTACCGACTGGAGTGCGCAGGCAGCCTGCCGCACTACCGATCCGGATGAACTGTTCGTTCAAGGAGCGGCACAGAATAGGGCCAAGGCGGTGTGCACCGGATGTCCGGTGCGGACCGAATGCCTGGCCGACGCGCTCGACAATCGTGTCGAGTTCGGTGTGTGGGGCGGAATGACCGAGCGGGAACGACGTGCGCTGCTGCGCCGGCGTCCCACCGTCACCTCGTGGCGGCGATTGCTCGAAACCGCACGCACGGAGTACGAGCGCAGTACAGGCATCCTCACCGTGGATGTCGACGAGGAGATCGACGTTCCGTACGAGAGGTACGCGGCGGCCGGGTAGATCACCCGAGCCATCCCGCGTACGAACCGCCCCCGGTCCGGGGGCTGCGTACGGAACCTAAGCTCCGGCCGGTGCCCCGGCCGAGAGTCGCTCTCCGATGGCCCGCAGCCCGGCGAGGTCGTGTACGTCGCCGGGCAGGGCGGCCACCTCGGCCACCGCCACTTCGGGGTGCAGCGAGGTGAAGCGGTCACGCGTGCGCTGTTCGCGCGCGATCACCTGCATGCGCTCCGCGTGCAGGCGCAGCAGTCCTGCCGTGATCTCGTCCACGTCGGCGTCGCTGTCGCTGTCACGAAGTCCAGCATTCCCGGGCTCCTGATCGACAATGCCGCCGTCCTCAAGATTCTCCGCGGCGGCCAACGCCCGCTCCGCGGACAGCTGGTCGGCGCCACTGACGTGCACCCGGTTCAGTACGAGCCCGGCCAACGGCATCCGCTCCGCGGCCAGCCGCTCGACGAAGTACGCCGCCTCGCGCAGGGCGTCCGCCTCGGGCGCGGCCACCACGAGGAAGGCCGTACCGGGAGCCTGCAGCAGCTGGAAGGTCGCGTCGGCGCGCGTGCGGAAACCGCCGAACATGGTGTCCATGGCGGCCACGAAGGTCTGCACGTCCTTCAGCAGCGAGGCACCCATCAGCTTGCTCAGCGTGCCGGTCATCATCGACATGCCGACATTGAGGAACTTCATCCCCGCCCGGCCGCCCACCTTCGCCGGAGCCATCAGCACCCGGATGAACTTCCCGTCCAGGAAGGACCCCAGGCGCCCCGGCGCGTCCAGGAAGTCCAGCGCGGACCGGCTCGGCGGCGTGTCCACGATGATCAGGTCCCAGTCGTCCCGCGACCGCAGCTGCCCCAGCTTCTCCATCGCCATGTACTCCTGCGTGCCCGCGAAACCGGCCGACAGGGACTGGTAGAAGGGGTTGGCGAGGATGGCCTGCGCCCGCTCGGGATCCGAATGCCCCTCGACGATCTCGTCGAAGGTCCGCTTCATGTCGAGCATCATGGCGTGCAGTTCGCCGCCGTCGCCCGAGACCCCGGAGACCTTGCGCGGGGTGTTGTCGAGCGAGTCGATCCCCATCGACTGGGCCAGCCTGCGCGCCGGGTCGATGGTCAGGACGACCGCCTTGCGCCCGCGCTCCGCCGCCCGCACTCCGAGCGCCGCCGCCGTCGTGGTCTTGCCGACCCCGCCCGCCCCGCAGCACACGATGATCCGGGTCTGCGGATCGTCCAGCAGCCCGTCCACGGCCAGCCGCGGAGGCGTGCCCATGCTCGCGTTCATGGCCTCGCTCATTCCTCGCCCACCTGCTTGCGCAGCTCCGCGGCGAGCCCGTAGAGCCCGGCCAGGTCCATTCCCGCCCCGAGCAGGGGGAGTTCGTACGCCGGCACGTCCAGCTCCTCCAGTACGGCCCGCTGGGCACGCTCCAGCTCCACCCGGCTCGCGTGCTCCACGGCCTGCGAGAGCAGCGGATCCACCAGCCGCTCGGCCAGCCCGCCGCGCCGGGCGCCGCCGAGACCGGCCCGGGACAGCGCCTTGGCCACGTCGGAGCGGCGCTCCCCGGCGGCGGCGCGCAGGGCGTCCTCGTCGAGGTGGTGCGGCCGGACCATGTTGACGACGACCCGCCCCACCGGCAGGCCCGCCTGCCGCAGTTCGGCGATCCCGTCGGCGGTCTCCTGCACGGGCATCTCCTCCAGCAGGGTGACCAGGTGCACGGCCGTCTCGGGAGACTTGAGCACCTTCATGACGGCCTGCGCCTGGTTGTGGATCGGCCCGAACCGGGCCAGCCCCGCCACCTCGTCGTTGACGTTCAGGAAGCGGGTGATCCGCCCGGTCGGCGGAGCGTCCATGATCACGTGGTCGTAGACGTACCGGCCGGTCTTGTCCTTGCGGCGCACCGCCTCGCACGCCTTGCCCGTCAGCAGCACGTCCCGCAGCCCCGGCGCGATGGTCGTCGCGAAGTCGATGGCGCCGAGCTTCTTGAGGGCCCGGCCGGCCGAGCCGAGCTTGTAGAACATCTGGAGGTAGTCGAGCAGCGCCCGCTCGGCGTCGATGGCGAGCGCGAACACCTCGCCGCCGCCCGACGCCACGGCGATCTTCCGCTCCTCGTAGGGGAGCGCCTCCGCGCCGAAGAGCTGCGCGAGGCCCTGCCTGCCCTCGACCTCCACCAGAAGAGTCCGCCTGCCCTCGCGCGCGAGGGCGAGCGCGAGTGCCGCGGCGACCGTGGTCTTGCCGGTGCCGCCCTTGCCGCTGACCACCTGGAGCCTGCTCACAGGGCCCGAGCCTAATTCCTCCGGGGTGGCGGCGGTGGTGGCGGGGGGCCGCACGGCAGGCACTACCCTCGCTCCCATGACCAAGAAGTTCGAATACGCGACCGTCCCGCTGCTGGTCCACGCCACCAAGCAGATCCTTGACACCTGGGGCGAAGACGGCTGGGAGCTCGTCCAGGTCGTACCCGGGCCGAACAACCCCGAGCAGCTCGTGGCGTACCTGAAGCGGGAGAAGTCGGCATGAGCGGTGTCGTCGAGGCGAAGCTGGCCGAGCTCGGGCTGACCCTGCCCGAGGTCGTCCCGCCGCTGGCCACGTACCAGCCGGCCGTGCGGTCGGGCGCGTACGTGTACACCGCGGGCCAGCTCCCGATGGTCCGGGGCAGCCTGCAGGTCACCGGCAAGGTCGGCGCCGAGGTCTCCCCGGAGCAGGCCAAGGAACTGGCCGCGACCTGCGCGCTCAACGCGCTGGCCGCGGTGAAGTCCGTCGTCGGCGACCTCGACAAGATCGCGCGTGTCGTGAAGGTCGTCGGCTTCATCGCCTCGGCCCCCGACTTTACGGGCCAGCCGGGCGTGTTGAACGGCGCGAGCGAGCTCCTGGGCGCGGTCCTCGGCGACCGCGGCGTCCACGCGCGCAGCGCGGTCGGCGTGATGGTGCTCCCGCTGGACGCACCGGTCGAGATCGAGATCCAGGTAGAGCTGCTTCCTTCCTGACGCGTCCCTTCCCGGACGCGCCCCTCGCACCGCTCGGCCCTGGCGGGCCTCCCGGGCTTCGGCCCGCTGCGCCGGACTCCGTCCGTCGCCCCGCCGGGGCCGCCGCGTACGCCCGGCACCGGCCGAAATCCGGCCCGGCCGGCGTTCGAGGCGCGGGGTCCGGGGCGGAGCCCCCGGAAGGCCGGGCGCAGCCCCCTCCCAGCCCCGGCCGGTCGCGCCCACTGGCGGGTGGCCCTCGAACATCGGGCCGGATGGCCGTAGCATCCCGCCATGCCGAATGGTCAGGAACCCCAGCCGTCGCAGGACCCCGCCACCCCCGCCGGAGGCCAGTGGTATCCGCCGGAGTGGCCCGACCGCATCCGCGCGCTCGCCGACGGCGCCCTGACCCCGGTCCCACCCAAGCGCGCCGCCACCGTCATGCTGCTGCGGGACGGCGAAGGCGGCACCGGCCCCACCGTCCACATGCTCCGCCGCCGCGCCTCCATGGCCTTCGCGGGCGGCGCGTACGCGTACCCCGGCGGCGGCGTCGACCCCCGCGACGAGGACCACCGCATCGGCTGGGCCGGCCCGAGCCGCCGCGACTGGGCCGACCGGATGGGTACCGACCCCGCCACCGCCCAGGCGATCGTCTGCGGAGCCGTCCGCGAGACGTTCGAGGAGGCCGGGGTCCTGCTCGCCGGAGAATCCGCGGACACCGTCGTCGGCGACACCACCGGCGACGACTGGGAGGCCGCCCGCGCGGCCCTCGTCGCACGCGAGCTGTCCTTCGCCGAGTTCCTCGAACGCCGGGGCCTGGTCCTTCGCTCCGACCTCCTGGGCGCGTGGGCCCGCTGGATCACCCCGGAGTTCGAGCCGCGCCGCTACGACACCTGGTTCTTCGTCGCCGCCCTCCCCGCGGGCCAGCGCACCCGCAACGCCTCCACGGAGGCCGACCGCACGGTCTGGATCCGCCCCGCCGACGCCGCCGCCGGCTACGACAAGGGCGAGCTGCTGATGATGCCGCCCACCATCACCACGCTGCGCTCCCTGGAGCCGTACGGGAGCGCCGCCGAGGCCCTCGCCGCGGCCTCCGGGCAAGACCTGGCACCGGTACTCGCCCGGGCCGCCATCGAGGACGGAGAGCTGGTGCTCAGCTGGCCGGGCCACGACGAATTCACCAAGCGCGTCCGCCTCGCGAGCCCCGGAGGAGCCCCCGCATGACCGACGCCGCCGCCCTGCCCGGCCAGCCCCGCGGAATGGTCGTCTCCGGGCCCGCCACCCCCCGCGCGGTGAACATCCTGGCCCCGAACGCCTCCCCGATGACCCTCGACGGGACCAACACGTGGCTCGTCTCCGAGCCCGGCTCCGACCTGGCCGTCGTCATCGACCCCGGCCCGCTGGACGACGTACACCTACGGGCGGTCATCACCGCCGCCGAGGAGGCCGGCAAGCGGGTCGCGCTCACCCTCCTCACCCACGGCCACCCCGACCACGCGGAGGGCGCCGCCCGCTTCGCCGAGCTGACCCGTACGAAGGTCCGCGCCCTCGACCCCGCCGTGCGCCTTGGAGACGAGGGCCTGGCCGCCGGGGACGTCGTGCGCACCGGCGGACTGGAGCTGCGCGTGGTCCCGACCCCCGGCCACACCGCCGACTCGCTCTGCTTCCACCTGCCCGCCGACCGCGCGGTCCTGACCGGCGACACGATCCTGGGGCGCGGCACCACCGTCGTGGCACACCCCGACGGGCGCCTGGGCGACTACCTGGACTCCCTGCGCCGGCTGCGCTCCCTGACGGTCGACGACGGGGTCCACACGGTGCTCCCGGGCCACGGGCCGGTCCTGGACGACGCGCAGGGCGCGGTGGAGTACTACCTCGCCCACCGCGCGCACCGCCTCGCGCAGATCGAGACGGCCGTGGAGAACGGGCTGACCACCCCCGAGGCGGTCGTCGCCCACGTCTACGCGGACGTGGACCGCTCGCTGTGGCCGGCGGCCGAGTGGTCCGTACGGGCGCAGCTGGAGTACCTCCGGGACCACGGGCTGATCCCCGGGCGCGCCGAGTAGCCGACAGCCCTTAGGCAGGGACCCGGGGCGTCTTGGTCCCGTGCCGGGCCGCGTACTCGTCCGCGAGCCACGGCCCGAGGTCCTCCACGTATCCGCGCAGGACGGCCGGGTCCGCCACCGGGTCCAGCGCGGCGGCGGCCGCGGCGCGCATCTGGGCGGCGCGCTCGGGGTAGTACCGCCCGAAGACCTCCGCGGACTCCACGAGGTCGCTGGTCCAGCCGCCCCACCGGGGCATGACCAGGGTGAACCCGGTCCGCACCAGGTGCCGCGAGAAGCTTCTGCAGAGCTTGCGGTACTCCTCCGGCGTCGCCGCCTCCCGGGCCCTGGCGCGCATCCGGGGCAGCAGGTCGGCCAGGTCGCCGTTGGTCTCGCGGGCGAGCAGGCTGTCCGGACGGTAGCGGGGCAGGTGTTCGGCCAGGTCGGCGCCGAGCAGCGGGGTGCACAGGCAGGCCAGGAACCAGCCCAGGTCGAAACGTTCCTGCTCGCTCAGCAGCCGGTCCTTGCCGTACAGCAGGATGCCGACCCCGTCGATCTCCGGGAAGTCCTCGTCGAGGCTCCGCGCCAGCACCTCGGCGGTGTCGCGGTCCTCGTCCGCCGGCTCGTGCTGCAGGGCGATGAGCAGGTCCAGGTCGGACCGCCCGGGCCGGGCGGCGCCGCGCGGCAGGGACCCGTAGAGGTAGGCGCTGTGCAGCCGCCGTCCGTACGCCTCCCCGATCCGCTCGCGCGCGGCGGCGGCGACCCCCTTGAACTCCGCCTGCACCCGCCCGAGCGATCCCTCGCGCTCGAAGCAGCCGTACGCGTCCAGCCCTCTGTGCTCCATGGATCCACTGTGCCCGGAAAAATCAGACACGTCCGAGAGGCACCTCCCAGCGGTGGCCGGGGAGTTCGAGGCGCGGGGCGGAGCCCCCGTGGCGCCGCACCGGACACGCGAAAGGGGCCCCGCCCACCGGGCAGGACCCCTTCACGGCAAGATCAGCGTCAGCGCGACCGCTTCGCCAGCCGCTCCACGTCCAGCAGGATCACCGCACGCGCCTCCAGGCGGAGCCAGCCACGGCCCGCGAAGTCGGCCAGCGCCTTGTTCACGGTCTCGCGCGACGCGCCGACGAGCTGTGCCAGCTCCTCCTGCGTGAGGTCGTGCACGACGTGGATGCCCTCTTCCGACTGCACGCCGAAGCGGCGCGACAGGTCGAGGAGGGCGCGGGCCACACGGCCCGGGACGTCCGAGAAGACCAGGTCGGACATCTGGTCGTTGGTCTTGCGCAGGCGGCGGGCGACGGCGCGCAGCAGCGCGGTGGCCACCTCGGGCCGTGCGTTCAGCCAGGGCTGGAGGTCGCCGTGGCCGAGGCCCAGCAGCTTGACCTCGGTCAGCGCGGTCGCGGTGGCGGTGCGCGGGCCCGGGTCGAACAGCGACAGCTCGCCGATCAGCTCGCCGGGGCCGAGGACGGCCAGCATGTTCTCGCGGCCGTCGGGGGAGGTGCGGTGCAGCTTCACCTTGCCCTCGGTGACGACATACAGCCGGTCACCGGGGTCGCCCTCGTGGAACAGGGCGTCACCGCGCGCGAGGGTCACCTCGCCCATGGAGGCGCGGAGCTCCGCGGCCTGCTCGTCATCGAGCGCCGCGAACAGCGGGGCACGCCGCAGTACGTCGTCCACGAGTCTCTCTCCTATGTCGACCGGCCAGGGGATCGCTCCCCCATTTTGCCGGACGGCTCAAACAGTGCGATCAATCACGTTCATCACCAAGGATGCCGGACGTACGGGTGTGCTGTGCAGCGAGAGGCCGATCGGGGTGGTGTTACCTGAGGTCCTGGGCGGGTGTCGACGCCCGGCCCCGGACCGGCCTGGTGTCCAACAGGCCGGTGAGAGCACAGGCCAAGGGGTCCACCGGAGTGACGGAGACCAGGAATTCAGCCGTGGGCGAACATACCCCGACTCGGGTCCCTCCGGAGCCTTCACCCCCACTTCCGGGCAAAGCTTCGGCCAAGAAACCCCGGCGGGGCCGAGATCACGTCCGCCCACGGGCGACGGGCTGTCCGGCGTAGCCTTCGAGGATGGCAGAGAGCAAGGTCAAGAAGGCCGGGGCGAAGCCGGAGAGCCGTCTGGCGATGGTGCGGCGGGCGCGCAGGATCAACCGCGAGCTCGCGGAGCTCTACCCGTACGCCCATCCGGAGCTCGACTTCCGCAACCCCTTCGAGCTGCTGGTCGCCACCGTCCTGTCCGCGCAGACCACCGACCTGCGCGTGAACCAGACGACCCCGGCCCTCTTCGCCGCCTACCCGACCCCCGAGGACATGGCCGCGGCCGCCCCCGAGGCGCTGGAGGAGCTCATCCGGCCGACCGGGTTCTTCCGGGCGAAGTCCAAGGCCCTCCTCGGCCTCTCGCAGGCCCTGCGGGACAACTTCGGCGGCGAGGTCCCGGGCCGGATCCAGGACCTGGTGACGCTGCCCGGAGTCGGCCGCAAGACGGCGAACGTCGTCCTCGGCAATGCGTTCGGAGTCCCCGGGATCACGGTCGACACCCACTTCGGCCGGCTGGTGCGCCGCTGGAAGTGGACCGAGCAGGAGGACCCGGAGAAGGTCGAGGCGGAGATCTGCGCGATCTTCCCCAAGAGCGAGTGGACGATGCTCTCGCACCGCGTCGTCTTCCACGGCCGCCGGATCTGCCATTCGCGCAAGCCCGCCTGCGGCGCCTGCCCGATCGCCCCGCTCTGCCCGTCCTACGGGGAGGGCGAAACCGACCCGGAGAAGGCGGCGAAGCTGCTGAAGTACGAGAAGGGCGGCCAGCCCGGGCAGCGCCTGAGCCCGCCACCGGACTACCCGGGCCTGCCGGCCCCGGCCAAATCCAGCCCCGCCGGCGTTTGAGGCGCGGCGTTCGGGGCGGAGCCCCGGCAGCGGAGCCGCACCCGCACGGAACGAATCGCTACCCGCACCGCGTTTGGCGGTGTGTGAGGGAACACGGACAGGGGTGCCTATGACTGAGGCCACGCAGAACCGCCCGGCGGACACCGCCGAGCCCGGCGCGGCCGCCGCGCACGAGGCCCCGTACGACGGCCGGGGCGGCGGCAGCACGGCCCTGCGCACCCAGGGCCTGCCCGGCTGGCTGGACCCCGTCGTCGAGGCGGCCCGGACGGTGCGCCCCACCGAGCTCAGCCGGTTCCTGCCGCCCGAGGACGGCGGCGGCCGCCAGTCCGCCGTGCTGATCCTCTTCGGGGAGGGCCCTCGCGGCCCCGAGCTGCTGCTCATCGAGCGCGCCGGCACCCTGCGCTCGCACCCCGGCCAGCCCTCCTTCCCCGGCGGCGCCCTCGACCCCGAGGACGGTGACCCGCACACCACCGGCCCCCTGCGCGCCGCCCTGCGCGAGGCCGAGGAGGAGACCGGCCTGGACCCGGCCGGGGTCCAGCTCTTCGGGGCGCTGCCCCGCCTCTACATCCCGGTCAGCGGGTTCGTCGTGACCCCGGTCCTGGGCTGGTGGCGCGCCCCCAGCCCGGTCGGCGTCGTCGACCCGGCCGAGACCGCCCGCGTCTTCACGGTGCCCGTGGCCGATCTCACGGACCCCGAGCACCGGGTCACCGTCGTCCACCCCGGAGGCTTCCAGGGCCCGGCTTTCACCGTCGAGTCGGCCCTGGTCTGGGGTTTCACCGCCGGAGTGATCGACCGGATCCTGCACTTCGCGGGCTGGGAGCGCCCTTGGGACCGGTCTCGGCACGTCCCGCTCGACTGGACCGCATGAGACGGTGGGCCACGTGAACGTGCTGGACATCCTGTTGCTGCTCGCCGCCGTATGGTTCGCGATCGTCGGCTACCGCCAGGGGTTCGTCGTCGGCATCCTGTCGGTGATCGGCTTCCTCGGCGGTGGCCTCGTCGCCGTGTCCCTGCTGCCCCTGATCTGGGACCGGGTCACCGACAACGGCACCCAGGTGTCCACCACGGTCGTCGTCATCGCCGTCGTCGTGATCATCATCTGCGCCTCGATCGGCCAGGCGCTGACCACCCATCTGGGCAACAAGGTCCGCCGCCAGATCACCTGGTCCCCGGCCCGCGCGCTCGACGCGACGGGCGGCGCCCTGGTGAACGTGGTCGCGATGCTGCTGGTGGCCTGGCTGATCGGTTCCGCGCTCGCCGGTACGTCACTTCCCACCCTGGGCAAGGAAGTCCGCAACTCCAAGGTCCTCCTCGGCGTCTCGCGGGTGCTCCCGGCACAGGCGAACACCTGGTTCTCGGACTTCAGTTCCACCCTCGCCCAAAACGGCTTCCCGCAGGTCTTCAGCCCGTTCTCCAACGAGCCGATCACCGAGGTCAAGGCGCCCGATCCGGGGCTCGAGCGCAGTCCCGTGGCAGACCAGGCCAAGCAGTCGATCGTGAAGGTCGTCGGCACCGCCCCCGCGTGCAGCAAGGTGCTGGAGGGCACCGGCTTCGTCTTCGCGCCGGGCAAGGTGATGACCAACGCGCACGTCGTCGGCGGGGTCGGCGAGCCGACCGTGCAGGTCGGCGGCGAGGGCAAGCTCTACGACGGCAAGGTCGTGCTCTACGACTGGGAGCGCGACATCGCCGTCCTGGACGTGCCCAAGCTGAAGGCGCCCGCCCTGGAGTTCAGCGACAAGGACGCGGGGACCGGCAGCGACGCGATCGTCGCCGGGTTCCCGGAGAACGGCTCGTATGACGTCCGCTCGGCGCGCGTCCGTGGTCGGATCAACGCCAACGGCCCGGACATCTACCACCGGGGGACCGTGCGCCGGGACGTCTACTCCCTGTACGCGACGGTCCGCCAGGGCAACTCCGGCGGCCCGCTGCTGACGCCCGAGGGCAAGGTGTACGGCGTCGTCTTCGCGAAGTCCCTCGACGACCCCAACACCGGCTACGCCCTGACGGCGGACGAGATCCGCGACGACATCAGGATCGGCAAGACGGCCGACCGGCGGGTGGAGACCCAGGGCTGCGCCCTCTGACGGCTCCCGTACGGGGCCCTGCGGCGGTCCGCGGGGCCCCCGGGCGTCCGCCCGGCTCTACGGGTGCCTGCCCGGCTCCACGGGCGCCTGCCTGGCACTGAGAGGGTCTGCCCGGCCCTGAGGGCGTCTACGTGCGCTGGTGCCGCAGCCGGGCCGAGACCCAGCGGGCCCGCCGGCGAAGGATGTGCGGAATCCCGAGTCGGAGGTCGTGGCCGTCCTGGCCGTGCCCCCTGTATGTGCTCGGCGTGACCGTCGAGCGGCGTTCGTGTGCGGTGTCACCGTAGTCGTGCGTCCAGCCCATACTCCGAGCTCTGCCCGGGCCCCAAGGTCGGTAATCGCGTTGGGGGCGGCCAATTGGCCTATGCGCCAGGCAATTGAATGCTTGTCATATAAGTCACCCCACCCGTCACGCCCCCGAGCCGTCCATCAGAGCCGCCCGCCGGAGCGGCCGGGCTCACCGGCCGGGCTCAGCGGTCCGGCTCGGGATCCTGCAGCCAGTTGATCAGCTCGGTCGAGAACGCCGCCGGGTCCTCCTCGTGCGGGAAGTGCCCGAGTCCGTCGAACAGCCGCCAGCGGTACGGGGCTTCGACGTACTCCCCGGAACCGGCCGAACTCCGCGTCCGCATCACCGGATCGAGCGAGCCGTGAAGGTGCAGCGTCGGCACCCGCACCGGGCGCTTCATGCGCCGGTTGAACTGCAGCCCGTCGGGCCGCGCCATGGACCGCATCATCCAGCGGTACGGCTCCACCGAGCAGTGCGCGGTGGACGGGATGCACATCGCCCGCTGGTACACGGTGACGTCGTCCTCCTCGGGCAGCCGGGGGCCCGACCAGTCCCGGATCAGCTCCCCGACGAGCGCCCCGTCGTCGGCGACGAGCTGACGCTCGGGCACGAACGGCCGCTGGAAGCCCCAGATGTGCGAACTGGCCCGGGTCTGCCCGAAGTCGGACAGCATCGCCGAGCGCCAGCGGCGCGGGTGCGGCATCGAGGACACCACCAGCCGGCGCACCAGCTTGGGCCGCATCACCGCCGCCGTCCAGGCGAGGTAGCCGCCCAGGTCGTGCCCCACGAGGGCGGCGTCGGGCTCACCGAGGGACCGTACGACCCCGGTGATGTCGAGCGCCAGGTTCGCCGGGTCGTAGCCGCGCGGGGTGCGGTCGCTGCCGCCCACTCCGCGCAGGTCCATCGCGACCGCCCGGTAGCCGGCGTCGGCGAGCGCGGTCAGCTGGTGCCGCCACGTCCACCAGAACTGCGGAAAGCCGTGCAGGAGCAGCACCAGCGGCCCGTCGCCGAGCTCGGCGACGTGGAACCGCGCCCCGTTGGCGGCGACGTCCCGGTGGGTCACCGTTCGCCCGCCGGGCACGTCGATCCGTACCGCCGAGGCGGTGGTGGGAGGAGTGCCGGACGTGCCGGACGTACCGGATTCCGGGGAGGGCGCTGTCATGAAGACGAGCGTGCCACACCCACGGCCTTGTCACTGACCGACCGCGGGTGCGGCTTGACCGTCCCGACGAGCGCCGCGGTCTGCTTGACCGAGGCGATGGACTTCTCCGGCGGCTTGACCTTCTTGAACTTGCGGACGGCGAGCAGCGCGAGCAGGCCCGCGAGCAGCAGGAACGCCACGCCGACGATCAGGAAGGACCAGGCCAGCCCGAGCCCGAGGTTGTGGATCCCGTAGGCCGCGGCGAAGCTCAGCACGGGGAGCGAGAAGAGCGCGAACACTCCTGCGATGGCGATCGCGGCGCCGCCGATGCCCGCCCGCTTGACGTCCTGGCGGATCTCCACCTTGGCGAGGGCGATCTCGTCGTGCACCAGGGCGGACATCTCGGCGGTGGCCGAGGCGACCAGCTGGCCGAGTGTGCGCTCGGCTCCTGGGGCCCCTTGGTCCACTGCGCTCATCGCTCTCTCCCTCTGTCGTCCGTCGGCGACGGCTGTCCTCCGTCAGTCAGATCATGCCGGACGGCCGCCGTCGGCGCTGGACCCGCCCGGCGCTTCGGCCGCTCCGGCGGCGTCCGATCCGCCCGGCGCTTCCGCGGTCGCGGTTGCCCTGCGCAGGTGCTCCGCGGCCTTGGCCTCGTGGATCCTCGCCATCCGCAGGTGGTACTCCGGCTTGTCCTGCTCGTAGATGTCCGGGATCCCGTCGAGGTCCTCGTCGAGCTCCTCGGCCTCGGTGAGCGCCTTGTACCTGCGGTTGCGCAGCTTGAGCATGACGCAGGCGACGATCGCGGCGATGAGCGAGCCGATCAGGACGGCGGCCTTGACCTCGTCGGTGAGGACGGGGTCGCCGGTGAAGGCGAGCTCGCCGATGAGGAGCGAGACGGTGAAGCCGATGCCCGCGAGAGAGGCGACGGCGAGCACGTCCGGCCAGGCGAGGTCCTCGCTGAGCTCCGCCTTGGTGAAGCGGGCGGCGAGCCAGGTGCCGCCGAAGATGCCGACCGTCTTGCCGACGACCAGGCCGAGGACCACGCCGAGGGTCTCGGGCCGGGTGAAGACCTGGCCGATGGACTCGTCGGAGAGGGAGACGCCGGCGGAGAGGAGGGCGAAGAGCGGGACGGCGAGGCCCGCCGAGATGGGCCTGACCAGGTGCTCGATGTGCTCGCCGGGGGAGTGGTGCTCGCCCTCCTTGCGGTGGCAGCGCAGCATCAGGCCCATGGCGACGCCGGCGATGGTGGCGTGGACGCCGCTGTTGTACATCAGGCCCCAGATCGCCAGGGCGAGCGGGATGTAGACGTACCAGCCCCGGACGCCCGCGCGGAGCAGGAACCAGAAGAGGACCAGGCCGGCGACCGCGCCGCCGAGCGCCAGGAAGTTGATCTCGCTGGTGAAGAACACCGCGATGATCATGATGGCGAACAGGTCGTCCACGACGGCCAGCGTCAGCAGGAAGGCGCGCAGCGCGGAGGGGAGCGAGGTGCCGATGACGGCGAGTACGGCGAGCGCGAAGGCGATGTCGGTGGCGGTCGGGACCGCCCAGCCGTCCGTCGAACCGTCGCCGAGCACGTTGACCAGTACGTAGACCAGCGCGGGCACGGCCATGCCGCAGACGGCGGCGATCACCGGGAGCGCGGCCGCCTTCGCGTCGCTCAGATCGCCCGCGACGAGCTCGCGCTTGAGCTCGATGCCGGCGACGAAGAAGAAGACGGCGAGCAGGCCGTCGGCCGCCCAGTGCTGCAGCGAGAGGTCCAGGCCGAGGAAGGCGGGGCCGATGTGGAAGGAGCGGACGCTGTCGTAGCCGGCCGAGATCGCCGGAACGTTCGCCCAGACGAGGGCCGCGATCGCCGCCACGAGGAGCAGTACGCCGCCGATCGTCTCGGCGCGCAGGGCGTCGGCCACGAAGCGGCGCTCCGGCAGCGAGAGGCGGCCGAGGAGCTTGCGGCTCTGGCTGTCGGTGGGGGTGGGCGCGGCCACGGGTGGCACCTCCGGGGTGGGTTGGACGGCATGACGAAGCACGTTGCCGACCAGACTTCCCGGCGCACCCTGTGGAGCAATTATTAACGTTTCCGATACTTTACAGGGTGT
Source organism: Streptomyces sp. ISL-43 (assembly GCF_018614195.1). Classification (GTDB taxonomy): domain Bacteria; phylum Actinomycetota; class Actinomycetes; order Streptomycetales; family Streptomycetaceae; genus Streptomyces. The sequence goes on along the minus strand of NZ_JAGGOT010000010.1, from coordinate 170,131 downwards.
ACGCAAGGGTGTATCCGGCGATCATCACTTTATGTGCGAAAAGGGCATCCGGCGCGCCGCGCCGAATGCCCCTTCCCGCCGTGTCGTACGGGTCCCGCGGGTCGTGCCGGGACCTCAGTCCTCGCTGCCGGCGGCCGGCAGCTTGCTCTGGATCAGGTCCATGACCGAGGAGTCCGCGAGCGTGGTGACGTCACCGACCGCGCGGTTCTCGGCCACGTCGCGCAGCAGACGGCGCATGATCTTGCCTGAGCGGGTCTTCGGCAGCTCCTGCACCGGCAGGATCCGCTTCGGCTTGGCGATCGGGCCGAGCGTGGCACCCACGTGGTTGCGCAGCTCGCCCACCAGCGAATCCGTCTCGGAGGCGCTGCCGCGCAGGATGACGAAGGCCACGATGGCCTGGCCCGTGGTCTCGTCGTTCGCGCCGACGACCGCCGCCTCGGCGACCGAGGGGTGCGAGACGAGCGCCGACTCGACCTCGGTGGTCGAGATGTTGTGGCCGGACACCAGCATCACGTCGTCCACCCGGCCGAGCAGCCAGATGTCGCCGTCCTCGTCCTTCTTGGCGCCGTCGCCCGCGAAGTACTTGCCCTCGAAGCGCGACCAGTAGGTGTCGATGTACCGCTGGTCGTCGCCCCAGATGGTGCGCAGCATCGAGGGCCACGGCTCGGTGAGGACCAGGTAGCCGCCACCGCCGTTCGGAACCTCGTTCGCCTCGTCGTCCACGACGGTGGCGCCGATGCCGGGCAGTGCGCGCTGGGCCGAGCCGGGCTTGGTCTCGGTGACGCCCGGCAGCGGCGAGATCATCATCGCGCCGGTCTCGGTCTGCCACCACGTGTCCACGATCGGGCAGCGGTCGCCGCCGATGTGCTTGCGGTACCAGATCCAGGCCTCGGGGTTGATCGGCTCGCCGACCGAGCCCAGTACGCGCAGGCTCGACAGGTCGAACTTCGCGGGGATGTCGTCGCCCCACTTCATGAACGTACGGATCGCCGTGGGCGCGGTGTAGAGGATGGTGACGCCGTACTTCTGCACGACCTCCCAGAAGCGGCCCTGGTGCGGCGTGTCCGGCGTGCCTTCGTACATCACCTGGGTGGCGCCGTTGGCGAGCGGCCCGTAGACGATGTAGGAGTGCCCGGTCACCCAGCCGATGTCGGCGGTGCACCAGTAGACGTCGCTCTCCGGCTTCAGGTCGAAGACCGCGTGGTGGGTGTACGCCGCCTGCGTGAGGTAGCCGCCGGAGGTGTGCAGGATGCCCTTGGGCTTACCCGTGGTCCCCGAGGTGTAGAGGATGAAGAGGGGGTGCTCGGCGTCGAAGGCCTGCGGCGCGTGCTCGGCGCTCTGCCGTTCGACGATCTCGTGCCACCAGACGTCGCGGCCCTCGGTGAAGGCGGTGTCCTGGCCGGTGCGGCGCACCACCAGGACGTGCTCGACCTGCGGGCACTTGGCGACGGCCTCGTCGATGGCGGGCTTCAGGGCGGTGGGCTTGCCGCGGCGGTAGCCGCCGTCGGCGGTGATGACCAGCTTGGCGTCGGCGTCCTGGATGCGGGAAGCCACGGCGTCGGCGGAGAAACCGCCGAAGACGACGGAGTGCGCGGCGCCGACGCGGGCGCACGCGAGCATCGCGACGACCGCCTCGGGGATCATCGGCAGGTAGACGGCGACCCGGTCGCCGGCCTGGACGCCCAGCTCGGTCAGGGCGTTGGCGGCCTTGGAGACCTCGTCCTTGAGCTCGGCGTAGGTGATCGAGCGGCTGTCGCCGGGCTCGCCCTCGAAGTGGATGGCCACGCGGTCGCCGTTGCCGGCCTCGACGTGGCGGTCCACGCAGTTGTACGCGACGTTCAGCTTGCCGTCCGCGAACCACTTCGCGAAGGGCGGGTTGGTCCAGTCGAGCGTCTCGGTCGGCTCGGTGGCCCAGCTCAGCCGCCGCGCCTGCTCGGCCCAGAAGCCCAGCCGGTCCGCGTCGGCCTGTGCGTACGCAGCCCCTGTCACATTGGCAGCGGCGGCCAGGTCGGCAGGAGGAGCGAACCGACGCTCCTCCTTCAACAGGTTGGCCAGGCTTTCATTGCTCACGACATCTCCCTTTCCCAGGGTGTCCGTTGTGTCCCCGGGCATAGCTCATCAGGCAATGGCCCAGGTGACAAGGGGTTGCCGGAAATTGGTGTAGACCTATTATTCGGCAGCTGGGCCCACGCACGAGCGGCCCCTTCCCGCTGCAGGGTGCGGAGAGGGGCCACCCAGTGGCACGGATACGGGAGGGTATCGGTTCGAACGGCCCCGCCCGGCCCGGGAGCGCGGGCGGACGGGGACGGTGGCCCGGATCAAGGCCCCGGCGGGCGGAGGCTCCGCCCGGCGGAACGGCTTCAGCCGAGCAGCGCACCCGCGCCGGGCGTGTCGAAGACCCGGCAGTCGAAGAAGTCCTCCCCCTCCGACAGCAGGTACGCCTGCGCCTCGCCGACGTGGAAGTACATCCCGTGCAGCTCCAGCGTGCCCTCCGCGAGGCGGCGGGCCACCGATTCGTGGGACCGCAGGTGCTCCAGCTGCTGCACCACATTGGTCAGGCACAGCTGCTCCACGGCGTCCGCCGGCAGCCGGCCCGAGATCCGCGCCCAGGCGTGCTGGCGGCTGGCCATCCGCTCCAGGCTCGGCAGCCCGTGCCGCAGCCAGCGCCGCAGCGGTGTCATCGGGGCGCCGGGCGAGGAGTTGAGCAGCGCCTGCATGGCGCCGCAGCCCGAGTGCCCGCACACCGTGATGCTGTCGACCTTGAGGACGTCCACGGCGTACTCGATGGCCGCCGCGACCGAGTCGTCCGTGGACTCCACGCCCGGAAGCGGGACGAGGTTGCCGACGTTGCGCACGGTGAACAGGTCACCGGGACCGCTGGCCGTGATCATGCTGGTCACCAGGCGGGAGTCGGCGCAGGTGAGGAAGAGCTGCGAGGGCCGCTGCCCTTCGCGGGCAAGCCGGGCCAGTTCGTCCCGGACGTGGGGGGCGGTGTCCCGCTGGAAGGCGCTGATCCCGTTGGCCAGTTGACCGGCGCCGCGTCGCTTGTGGGAACCCTCCGGTGTGGCCGGGGCGGGGGGCGCCGCAGGGCTCGCGACCTCCTGGGCCGTACGGGGAACCGTGCCGCGGTGGTCGCAGTGGTTCTGCCAGGGTGTCCAGGGCCGGCAGCAGTGGTGGCCCCCGCGCTGCTCACCCCGATGGGCCCGCTCCGCACCCTCGGCCCGTTGTGCCTCCTCGGCTTCGGCGATCTTGGCCCCCGACCGGCCGGCGACCTCCAGCGAGCCCCCGTGGGCCAGATGGGACTCCTGCCAGTCGAGCAAGGTCTCGTAGGCGGCGTGGTCGATGAAGGAGCCGTCGAGCTCGATGACCACGTGACCCTCGTGCGGGACCTGGTTCAGCACCCGGCTCAGCCTCGGCACCGCGAGGAAGGTCAGCTGCCCCCGCGCCCAGACCCGGTGGACCCCGCTGTCGAGCCGCTCGATGGTGATGCGGGTCCGGGCGAGGCGGTGCAGGGCCGTGGCGACGGCCACCGCGATGCCGATGGCGACGCCCTCCAGGACCCCGCCGAGCACCACGGCCGCGATCGTCGTGGCGTAGACCAGGACCTCGCCGTGCCGGGTGACGGTGCGCAGGTGCGTGGCGCTCACCATCTGGACGCCCACCGCCATCACCAGGGCGGCCAGCGCTGCGAGCGGGATCAGGTCGAGGGCGGGGACGAGCAGCCCCGCGGCGAGCAGCACCCAGAGGCCGTGCAGCATGACAGACCGGCGGCTCACGGCCCCGGACTTGACGTTCGCCATGCTGCGGACGGCGCCGCCCGCGACGGGCAGGCCGCCCAGTGCCCCGGAGACGATGTTCGCCGCGCCCTGGCCGCGCAGTTCGCGGTTGAGGTCGGCCCGGGCGGGACGGTTGCCCCTGCCCCGCTCGGCGGCGATCAGCTTGTCGGTGGCGACCGCCGAGAGCAGCGATTCCACGCTGCCGACCAGGGTGATGGTCAGTACGGCCGCGATGATGCCGAGGACCGGGCCCTCGGGCAGTTCGGGCAGCGCGTGGCTGCGCCAGGACGGCAGGTCCACGCGGGGCAGTGTGAGTCCGGCGAGCGAGGCGAAAGTCGTGGCCGTGGCGACGGCGGCGAGCGCGGCCGGCACCTTGCGCAGGACCCGCCCCGCCCGGCCGGGCAGCCGGGGCCAGCCGAGCAGGACGGCCAGCGTGAGCGCGCTGATACCGAGGGCGGCCGGGTGCAGGTCGGCCAACTGTCCCGGCAGGCCGAGGACATTGGCAAGGGCGGAGCTCTGCGGGGTGCCGCCGAGCACGATGTGCAGCTGGGCCAGCGCGATCGTCACGCCGATGCCCGCGAGCATGCCGTGGACGATGGCCGGGCTCACCATCAGCGCGGACCGGGCGGTCCGCAGGGCGGCGAGGCCGAGCTGGCAGCAGCCGGCGAGCACCGTGATGGCGCAGGTGGTGCGCCATCCGTAGTGCTGGATCAACTCGGCGGTGACGACGGTGAGTCCGGTCGCGGGGCCGCTCACCTGGAGCGGAACTCCGCCGAGCCGCCCGGCCACGATCCCGCCGACCGCCGCGGCGACGAGTCCCGCCTGGAGCGGGGCGCCGGTGGCCAGGGCGATGCCGAGCGAGAGCGGCAGGGCGATCAGGAAGACGGCGATGGAGGCGGAGAGGTCGGCGGGGAAGCCCTTGGCGGAGGGGGGATGTGAGGCGGGGGGAGGGGCGGTGGCTGCGGTGGTGGCTGTCATAGGTCCCGTCTCCTCGGGGGAGGGTTGAAGCGGCGGGATTCTCAACACTCGGTAAATGAACGGTAATGGAGAGTAAAGGTCGGTGGTGGGTAATAGGGGCAAATGGTCTAGGAATTAGCGCTCAAGAGTGATTAGGCATTTAGTACGGCTTGTCACACCTTCCTTAAAACGGACCACATGGGACGTTGCGGCGCGGAAGTCCTGCGATGGCACTGCTAGGGAAGAGGTGGGCGGATGACTGCCACCACGAAGAAGGCGGCGACGAAGAAGATCGCCGGCGGCCTGGTCGCCACGGCGCTGGTCCTGGGAGTGGCCGGGTGCAGCACCTCGGAGCCCGCTGACCGCCCGGCGCCGGGCGGTCGGTCCAAGAAGGGCGCCGCCGCCCCGGAGGCCCCGGCCCCGGGCAGCGTCAACCGGCTCATCGGCGACGGCTCGACCGCGTACACCGGCCTGCAGCCGAACGTCCGGAAGCCGCAGAAGCTGAAGCCCGGCGAGAAGCCGCCGCAGTTCGTCGTCTACTCCTGGGACGGGGCGGGCGAGGACAGTCAGAAGCTCTTCTCGCATTTCCGCGAAGTGGGCAAGAAATACAACGCCCGTATGACGTACTTCCTGAGCGGCGTGTACCTCCTCCCGGAGGAGAAGAGTTCCCTCTACACCGCTCCCCAGCACTCCTCGGGCCGCTCGGACATCGGCTTCGGCGACCCGCAGGGCATCAAGGACACCGCCACCCAGGTGCGCGCCGCCTGGCTGGAGGGCAACGAGATCGGCACCCACTTCAACGGCCACTTCTGCGGGCCCGAGGGCGGCGTCGGTACCTGGTCCGTCGAGGAGTGGAAGAGCGAGATCAACCAGGCGAAGTCCTTCGTCAGGAACTGGAAGACCAACTCGCCGTCCCTCAAGGGCATGGAGGCGCTCCCGTTCGATTACGACAAGGAGCTGATCGGGGCCCGCACCCCCTGCCTCGAGGGCCAGAAGAACTTCATGCTGGCCGCGAAGGAGATGGGCGGCTTCCGCTACGACTCCAGCGGCATCAGCAAGCAGATCTGGCCCAAGAAGACGGACGGGCTCTGGGACATCCCCCTGCAGCTGGTCCCTATGCCGGGCCGGGCGTTCGAAACGCTCAGCATGGATTACAACTACCTCGTGAACCAGTCCGGTACGACCACGCAGGGCGACCCCTCGCAGCACGCGTACTGGGGTGAGCAGATGCGCGACGGCCTGATCAAGGCCTTCGAGCGGACCTACCAGGGCAACCGCGCACCGCTGATCATCGGCAACCACTTCGAGTCCTGGAACGGCGGCACCTACATGCGAGCCGTCGAGGACTCCATCGAGACCATGTGCACCCAGAAGGAGGTCCGCTGCGTCCCGTTCCGCGAGCTCGCGGACTGGCTGGACGCCCAGGACCCCAAGACCCTGGAGTGGATGCGCACCCTCGACGTCGGCGAGGCGCCGAAGGAGGGCTGGAACAAGTTCCTGACGGCGGGGCCGCCGGCGAAGCCGGCCGCCCCCGCCGGGGTCAAGCCGGCTGCGGAGCCGGCCGAAGAGAGTCGGAGCGAGGACTGAGCAGCCCGGCGACCCCTGGATCGCCGCCGGCGCCGTCCTGGAACCCGTCCCCGGTTCCGGCGGCCCGTGCCGCCCCGGGGCCCGCGTGCTCCCGTAGGACGAAACCGGGGTCGACCTGCTCCGCCAGGTCGACCCCGGTCTTCGCGTTCCCCCAGCTCTGCGCGTTGCGCAGGTGGAAGTGGACCATCTGCTCCGTGTACCGGGCCCAGTCGCGCTGCGCGTAGGAGTCGTCGGCCGCGTCCTGCAGGGACTGCAGGGCGAGGCGGTTCGTCGCCTCCAGGAGCTCGAAGGCGGCCGGGCGGCCCTTCTCCATCGCCCGCACCCAGTCCGAGTGCCCGACGGTGACCAGCAGGTCCTCGCCCGCCTCGTCCTGCAGGAACTCGATGTCCTCCGGACCCTGGACCTTGTTGCCGACGACCTTGAGCGTGATTCCGAAGTCCCGCGCGTACTCCTTGTACTGGCGGTAGACGGAGATGCCCTTGCGGGTCGGTTCGGCGACGAGGAAGGTCACGTCGAAACGGGTGAACATGCCGGAGGCGAAGGAGTCCGAGCCGGCCGTCATGTCGACGACGACGTACTCGTCCGGGCCGTCGGCCAGATGGTTGAGGCAGAGCTCGACCGCGCCGACCTTGGAGTGGTAGCAGGCCACCCCCAGATCGGACTCGGTGAACGGCCCCGTGGCCATCAGCCGCACGGGTTCGCCGTCGAGTACCAGCGTGCGCGCGCAGGCGTCGTAGACCGGATTGTCCTCGTCGACCCGCAGCAGCCGGGAGCCGGCGCCGGGCGGAGTGGTCTTGATCATCGTGTCGGCGGACGTGATGCGCGGGTTGGAGCCCCGCAGGTAGTCCTTGATGAGGGGCAGGTGCGCGCCCAGCGCCGGCAGCGCGGCCGCCTCCTCGTCGCTGAGCCCGAGCGCGGCGCCCAGGTGCTGGTTGATGTCGGCGTCCACCGCGACGACGGGGGCTTCATTGGAGGCGAGGTGGCGGATGAAAAGGGAGGACAGCGTGGTCTTGCCGCTGCCGCCCTTCCCCACGAAAGCGATCTTCATGTTCACGAAGCGTAGCGGGTCGGTGTCTTTGTGTTGTATGCCTGAGTGAAGAAGACCACTCCAAGGAGGGGTCGGTGCTATGGGGGAGCAGTGCGTAGGCTCCCTACTTATGAGTAGCGCTTCTGCTTCCGCCACCCCCGACCCGCTCGCCCCGCTGGCCGGTCTTCCGGGCGTCGCCGAGTCCGTGGATTCCGTACGCAAGGCCGTGGACCGGGTCTACGGCCACCGCGTGATGCGCCGCCGTGCCGGGGAGATCACCTCCGAGGCCGCGCTGCGCGGCGCGCGCGGCAGCGCGGCGCTGTCCGGGGCCGACTGGGCGCTGGAAGAGGTCCGCCGCCGCACCGATTTCGGCTCGGACGCGGAGGCCCGCACGGTGGGCGCCGCCCTGCGCCTGACGGCGGAGGCGGGCCAACTGCTGAGCATCTGGCGCCAGTCGCCGCTACGGGTCCTGGCCCGGCTCCACCTGGTGGCCTCGGGTTCCACGGCCGACGGCGACGTCGTCGGACGGCCCCGCCTCGCCGGCGAACCGGTGGACGAGCCCCTGATCACCCTCCCCGTCCCGGACGCCGAGGAGGTGGCGGGCCGCCTCGACGGACTCTCCCGACTGGTCATCGCGGGCGGCTCCGCCCCGGCACTGATCACGGCGGCGGTGGTGCACGGCGAACTGCTCGCCCTGCGCCCCTTCGGCTCGTACAACGGCCTGGTGGCGCGCACCGCGGAGCGGATCGTGCTGATCAACAGCGGTCTGGACCCGAAGGCGATCTGCCCGGCGGAGGTCGGTCACGCGGAGCAGGGCCGGAAGGCCTACCTGGAAGCCTTCGAGGGCTACGTCTCCGGGACCGCGGAGGGGATGTCGGCCTGGATCGCGCACTGCGGCCGCGCGATCGAACTCGGAGTCCGCGAGTCGACGGCGGTCTGCGAGGCGCTCCAGCGCGGCGCGGCCTGAGCGGCGTGACCTGATCAGCGTGGCCTGATCAGGGGCCTGGGGGCCCGACAGGGTCCGGACAAAGGGTTGCGGCGACACCATACTGCTCTGGTGTCGCCGCTGGCATTCACGCCCAGTTACCAAGCGTCCTCGATGGTTGCCCATCAGGTCGGGAACTTTGCCCGTCACCTGGTGCGGCTGGCCCGTAATCGACGGGTCGACGTCGCGTGGGTGCTCGGCGTTCATGCTTCGGTCCGTGGGCCTTACTGCGTTTTAAAGATGATCCTCTCGGATGTTCTTTGGTCTCGCGGGCCGTTGATTCCTTTGTACTCCGCTTCGGGGCGGAGCGAAACCCCTGACCCCATTTCTTTGCTTTTCGGGACTGTCTGGTGCGTATCGGACACCCGATATCGCCACAGGTCAGGGCGGTCTCCAGCCCGCCGGCAGGTGCGCGGAGGGGCGGGCCGGAGACCGGGAGCCCGGGCGGCGGATCCGGGGTCAGGCCGACGCGGCAGCGGCGAGCGCCCGGCGCCGGCTCGCGTACCAGACCAGGCCGGCGGTGGCCGCGGCCGCCCCCACCGCCGCGGCGGCGACCAGCGCCGGCCGTGCGGGCATCGACAGCCCGGGCAGCCGCTGCTTGAGCCGCACCGGCCGGTTGAACACGAGCACCGGCCACTCCCGCGCCAGCGCCTCGCGTCGCAGCGCGCGGTCGGGATTGACCGCGTGCGGGTGGCCCACCGCCTCCAGCATCGGGATGTCGGTGGCCGAGTCGCTGTACGCGTAGCAGCGCGAGAGGTCGTACCCCTCGGACTCCGCGAGCTCGCGGACGGCCTCCGCCTTGGTGGGCCCGTAGGCGTAGTACTCGATCTCGCCCGTGAAGCAGCCGTCCTCGCCCACCACCATCCGCGTGGCGACGACCCGGTCGGCGCCCAGCATCTCCCCGATGGGCTCGACGACTTCCGCGCCGGAAGTGGACACGATGACCACGTCGCGGCCGGCGGTGTGGTGGGCCTCGATGAGGGACGCGGCCTCGTCGTAGATCAACGGGTCGATGAGGTCGTGCAGGGTCTCGGCGACGATCTCCCGGACCTGCTGCACGTTCCACCCCTTGCAGAGAGCGGACAGGTACTCCCGCATCCGCTCCATCTGATCGTGGTCGGCGCCGCCGGCCAGATAGATGAACTGCGTGTAGGCGGTGCGCAGCACCGCGCGCCGGTTGATCAGGCCGCCCTGGTAGAAGGACTTGCTGAACGTCAGAGTGCTCGACTTCGCAATGACCGTCTTGTCCAGGTCGAAGAAGGCTGCGGTGCGAGGCAAGGAGTGCGGCAAGGGCTGATTTTCCACGACCCGAGCATATGCGCCCACCATTCGGCGTAAAGTGTGGCGCGTGGGTTTGCTTGAGAAGCCTCTCGGGTACACCATGGAAGTCACGGATCGTTCGCGACCGTGCTAACCCGGTCTGGCTCCTCCCCCCCCGAGTCGGACCGTGGGGACGACCCCCGCTCTCCCCCCCGGCGGGGGTCGTCGCATGTCCGGACGCGGTTTGCGTCCCAGCCTTCGTCCCCAAGTGATCACTCCTCGGGCCTCCTCCTCTTGCAGGGGCCTGCGTGACGAAGACCCTCACCCTCTCGAACTGGTAACTCTGCGTAGTGGTTCCGCCGCGCTCCGGAACTCACCTGTTGGGGTGAGCGGGTTATTCACAATGAGTCGGTTGTCCACAGTCTTCGAGCAAGATCCACTTCTTTTTCCCGATCCCGTCACGGTGATTCCGGCCGCGAAGTCCGCGGCGCTGGATATGCGGTGAGAAGGAGGCGGAGATCGTGGCTGGATCGAAGTCGTGTGAAGTCCGGGATCTCGTGGTGGCGGGCGGGGACGGTCCGCATCCCGGTATCGGCGTGCCCGTGCCCGGCGGCGGACGGCCGCTGATCATCACCGAGGACCCCCTGCTGCTCGACGATCTGCTGCGGCTGTGCGCCGCGGCGGGAGTCGAGCCGCATGTGCACCACGCGGTGCCCGAGCAAAGCGGAGCCGGTGGTGACGGGGGTGGCGGGAGCGCCCCCGGTGCCGGATGGGAGTCCGCGCCGCTCATCCTGGTCGGCGACGACGCCGCCCGGCACGCGCGCGGCGCACCCCGGCGCGACGGGGTCTTCCTCGTCGGCCGGGACCTGGACGACCCCCACGTATGGCAGCGGGCGCTGGAGATCGGCGCCGAGGAGGTACTGACGCTTCCCGACGCCGAGAGCCGGCTCGTCGACCGCATCGCCGACGTCGTGGAAGGGGCCGGGATGCCCGCCCTCGCGGTCGGGGTGATCGGCGGCAGCGGCGGTGCCGGAGCCTCCACCCTCGCCTGCGCACTGGCCCTGCGGGCCGCCCGCGCCGGGGAGCGGACCATCCTCATCGACGGCGACCCGCTCGGCGGCGGCATGGACGTCCTGCTCGGAGGCGAAGCCGCCGAAGGACTGCGCTGGCCCGACTTCGCGGGCTCGCGCGGCCGGGTCGGCGCCGGAGCCCTCGCCGAATCCCTCCCCGAGCTGCACGCCCTGCGGGTGCTCAGCTGGGACCGCGGGGACCGGGTGGTGGTGCCGCCCGCCGCGATGCGGTCGGTGGTGGCCGCCGCGCGCCGGCGGGGCGGGGTCGTCGTGGTCGACCTGCCGCGCCGGGTCGACGAGGCCGTGGCCGAGGTGCTGGCGCAGCTGGACCTGGTGCTGATGGTGGTGCACGGCGAGCTGCGGGCCGTGGCCGCGGCGGGCAGGGTCGCGGCCGGCGTCCGGATGGCGGCCCGCGACGTCCGCGTGGTCGTACGGGGCCGCGTGCCCGGCGGGCTCGACGCGGAAGCGGTCGCCGCGCTGCTGGGGGCCCCGCTGGCCGGCGAGGTGCCGGTCGAGGTGGGCCTCCCCGGCCGGGTGGCCGAGGGGGAACCACCGGGATCCCACGGGCGGGGCCCACTGGCCCGCTTCTGCGACGGCTTCTGGCAGCGCGCGCTCGGCTCCGCCCAAGGGGTGGTGACGGCATGAGCGCCGTACTGCTCGACGCGGTGCGCCAGCGGCTCGCTGAGAGCGGGGCGGAGCCCACCCCGGCCCGGGTCGCGGCCGCCCTGCGGGCCCAGGGCAGGCTGCTGGGCGACGCGGAAGTGCTGGGCGCCGCCGCCGAATTGCGCTCCGAACTGGTCGGCGCGGGCCCGCTGGAACCGCTGCTCGCCGACCCCGAGGTCACCGACGTCCTGGTCGCGGCCCCCGACCGGGTGTGGGTGGACCGCGGCGGCGGGCTGGAACTGACCGGCGTGACCTTCGTCGACGCCGATGCCGTGCGCAGGCTCGCCCAGCGCCTCGCCTCGGTCGCCGGCCGCCGCCTCGACGACGCCCGGCCCTGGGTGGATGCCCGGATGCCCGACGGCACCCGGCTGCACGCCGTACTGCCCCCGGTCTCCGTCGGATCGGCCTGCCTGTCCCTGCGGGTGGTCCGGCCGCGCGCCTTCACGCTGGAGGAACTGGTGGCGGCGGGGACACTGCCGCCCGGGGGACAGCGGCTGCTCCGGGACATGGTGGAGGCCCGCCTGTCGTTCCTGGTCTCGGGCGGGACGGGCACGGGCAAGACCACCCTGCTCAGCGCCCTGCTGGGACTGGTCGGGCCCGGAGAGCGGATCGTGCTCGCCGAGGACTCGGCCGAACTGCGGCCGGACCATCCGCACGTGGTGCGGCTGGAGACCCGACCGGCCAATCAGGAGGGCGCGGGTCTGGTCACCCTCGCCGACCTGGTCCGCCAGGCGCTGCGGATGAGGCCGGACCGGCTCGTCGTCGGCGAGGTCCGGGGAGCCGAGGTCGCCGACCTGCTGGCCGCCCTCAACACGGGCCACGAAGGAGGCTGCGGCACGGTCCACGCGAATGCCGCCGCACACGTACCGGCCCGGCTGGAGGCCCTCGGGACGGCTGCCGGACTCGACCGGGCCGCCCTGCACAGCCAGTTGGCGGCCGCACTGACCCTGGTCGTCCACCTCGTACGGGACCGGGCCGGCCGGCGCCGGGTCGCCGAGGTGCACGTCCTGGAGCGGGACCCCGCCGGGCTCGTGGTCACCGTGCCGGCGCTGCGCTGGGCCGCGCGGGGATTCGTACGGGAGCGGGGCTGGGAGCGGCTGCGCCCGCTGCTGGGAGGTGCCCGGTGAGCGCGGCCGGGGTGGTCCCGGTGCCGGTGTTCGCCGGGGTGCTGTGTGCCGGGGCGGCCGCCTGGGCACTGGCCGGGGGCGACCGGGTGTCCCGGCGGGCCAAGGCGGTGCTGGCCGGGCCGGGGCCGGTGCTGCCGGGCGGGCCCGTGCACTGGAAGCGGCTGGTGCTCGCCGTGCGGGTCGGGGCGGCGCGCCGCCGCGAGTGGGCTTGCCTCGGGGCCGGGCTGCTGCTCGCGCTGCTGGGCGGGTCGGTGATCCCGCTGCTGGCCGGGGCGGCGGCACTGCCCCTGGTGCGCCGGTGGCTGCGGGCCAGGCAGCGGGCCCGGGCCCGGGCGGCGCGGGCCGCCGAGGTGGTGGCCCTGTGCGGCGCGGTGGTGGGCGAGCTGCGCTCCGGCGCGCAGCCCGGCCAGGCGCTGACCGCGGCGATGCGCCGGACGGTGTCGGGCCCGGGCGGTCCGGGAGCCGCGCAGGCCGGGCTCCTGGCGGCGGCGGCCTTCGGCGGGGACGTCCCCGGGGCGCTGCGCCAGGCGGCGGGGGAGCCCGGCGCGGAGGGGCTGGCCGGGATGGCGGCCTGCTGGCGGGTCTCCGTGGACGGGGGCGCGGGGCTGGCCGCCGGACTGGACCGGCTGGAAGGGGCGTTGCGGGCCGAGCGGGACCGGGAGGAGTCACTGCGCGCCCAGCTGGCCGGAGCGAGATCGACGACGGGGGTGCTGGCCCTGCTGCCGGTGGTCGGTCTGCTGATCGGCACCGGGCTGGGGGCCGATCCGCTGCGGGTGCTGCTGCACACGCCGGTGGGGTGGGGCTGCCTGCTGGCGGGCGGGGTGCTGGAGGCGCTCGGGCTGCTGTGGTGCCGGCGCATCGTACGGGTGGGGGAGCGGTGATGGACGGCTTCGCGATCCACAGGCTGGGGATGGCGCTGTGTCTCGCGGCGGCCTTGTGTACGGCGTCGGCGGTGGCGGCGCGGCTCCGGGAGCGGGCGGCCCGGCGGAGGCTGACGTCCTTGCTCGCGGTGGAAGCGGCGCGGCGGCGTCCGCTGCTCGCACCCCGGCTGCGGAGCGCGGTGGCCGCGTGGGCCGGACCGGTCGGGGCGCTGGCGGCGGCCTGGGCGCTCATCGGCGGCATCCTGGGCGCGGCGGCCGGCTGCGCGGCGGCCTTCACGGTCCGCAGGTGGCTCGTGAGGCCCCGGCCGGCCGCCGGGGTGGACCCGGGGGAGGTCGAGCGCCAGCTGCCCTTCGCCGCCGACCTGTTGGCCGCGTGCCTGGCGGCCGGCGCGGGCCCGGCGGACGCCGCCGAGGTGGTGGGGGAGTCACTGGGCGGCCCGGTGGGCGAGCGGCTGGCCACGGCCGGGGCGGACCTGCGGCTCGGCGGCGAACCGGGAGCCGTGTGGGGGAGGTTGGCGGAGATACCCGGCGCCCGCGGGCTGGCCGAATGCCTGGAGCGCTCCGCCCGTACGGGGGCGCCCGCGGCCGAACCGGTCTCCCGCCTCGCGGTGACGCTCCGGGCGGACCGGACGCGTCGGGCGGGAGCCGCGGCGCAACGGGCGGCGGTTTTGGTCACCGCTCCGGTGGGGCTGTGTTTCCTCCCCGCTTTCCTCGCGATCGGGGTGGCGCCCGTGGTGATCGGAATGGCTTCCGGTCTCCTCTCGGGCACCTGAGACATCCATCTGAAATCACGATCTGAGATCACGTCAAAAAGCTGAATCAACGGGAGGTTGCCATGAGGATCATCTGGTTTCGCGTGCGGGCGGCGCTGAGTGGCCGTGGAGGTGACGCGGGAATGTCCACTTCGGAATACGCCATGGGCACGATCGCGGCGTGTGCGTTCGCGGCGGTTCTGTACAAGGTGGTGACGAGTGAAGTGGTCTCGACCGCACTTCAATCGACCATCGGGAAGGCCCTCGATGCGCCGTTCTGACGGGGGTTATGTGACGGCGGAGGCGGCCTTGGTGATTCCGGCGCTGGTGCTGTTCGCGGCGCTGCTGGTGTGGGCGCTGATGGCGGCCGCCGCCCAGATCCGGTGCGTGGACGCCGCCCGGGCCGGTGCCCGGGTGGCGGCCCGGTCGGAGCCGGCGGGCGCGGCGGTGGCGGCGGCGCAGGCCGCCGCCCCGCCCGGGGCGCGGGTGGAGCTGTCGCGGACGGGCGACCTCTGGCAGGTCCGCGTCTCGGCCCCCGCCCCGGGCCCGGCCGCCCTGCCGGTCCGTCTCACCGCGCAGGCGGCCGCCCTGGCCGAGGACACCGTGGGGCCGCCGCCGTGACCCGGGGGCGGGGGCGCGTCCGGGAAGGGGCGCAGGTGGTGGTCCGGGTGCGGGTTCGGGCGCGGGAGCCGGCCCAGGCACGGGCCGGCGGGCTGGGCCGAGAACCGGACCAGGCCTGGACCGGAGAACCGGCCCAGGCGCCGGCCCAGGCGCCGGCCCAGGCGCCGGCTCGGGCGCCGGCTCGGGACCGGGGGTCGGCCACGGTGTGGGGTGTCGTGGTGGCGACCGTGCTGGTGGCGGTGTTCGGCGGGGTGCTCCTGCTCGGGCAGGCGGTGGTGGCCCGGCACCGTGCCGCCGCGGCCGCCGACCTGGCCGCCCTCGCCGCGGCGGCGACCTGGGCCCATGGACCGGAGGCCGCCTGTGCCGCGGCGATAAGGGTGGCGGTGGCGCAGGCCGCGCGGGTCACGGGATGCGTGGTGACGGGCGAGGTCGTGGAGGTCACGGCCCGTGCTCCGACGGGGCCCTTCGCCCCGGGGCTGCGCTCCCGCGCGGGCCCGCCGCTGCCCCGGGAGCCCCGATGAGGTGACGGCCGGCCGGTCCGGGGTCGACCCGGGGTCCCGAAGAGGGCCCGCCGGGCCGGGACCCGGCCGTCGGTGGGGTCGAGAACCAGCCAATCGCCGGGCTGGTGCGCGAGCCCGAGCCACGGTCAGGTTTCGGGTTCCTCGGGTGCCTCAGCGGCGGCCTCAGGTCCCCTCAGGGGCGGCCTGGGCGGTCTCGGTGGCGTCGGGGGCCGCCCGGGCGGTCTGGGTGGCGTCGGCGGCGGTCTCGGTGGCGTCGGGGGCCTCGGCCAGGAGGCGGGTGAGGAGGCGGAGGGCGCCGCGTTTGTGGAGGGGGTCGTTGCCGTTGCCGCACTTGGGGGACTGGATGCAGGACGGGCAGCCGGCCTCGCACTCGCAGGCGGCGATCGCGTCGCGGGTCGCCGTCAGCCAGGCGCGGGCCGTGTGGAAGGCGCGCTCCGCGAAGCCGGCGCCGCCGGGGTGGCCGTCGTAGACGAAGACCGTAGGGAGGAGGGTGTCGGGATGCAGCGGGACGGAGACCCCGCCGATGTCCCAGCGGTCGCAGGTGGCGAAGAGCGGGAGCAGGCCGATGGAGGCGTGCTCGGCGGCGTGCAGGGCGCCGCCGAGGATCTCCGGGTTGATCCGGGCCTCGTCGAGCTGGTCCTCGGTGACCGTCCACCACACGGCCCGGGTGCGCAGGGTGCGGGGCGGCAGGTCCAGCTTGGCCTCGCCCAGCACCTCGCCGGTGATCAGTTTGCGGCGCAGGTAGGAGATTACCTGGTTGGTGACCTCGACGGAGCCGAAGCAGAGCCGCCCCCTGCCCCAGGCGATCTCCGTCTCGGTCTCCAGGACGGAGATGGAGGTGGTGTCGCGGGCGGTGGTGGAGAACGGCGGGTTCGCCTCCTCGACGAGCGCGACCGAATCCTCCAGGTCCAGGTGCTTCACGAGATACGTGCGGCCCTGGTGCAGGTGGACGGCCCCGTCGTGGACGGCGGCGTGCGAGGCCGGCTCGTCGACCGTGCCGAGCAGCCGGCCCGTGGTCGCCTCCACGATCTGGACGGGGCGGCCGCCGCCGCCCCGGATGTCGGTGAGGTCGCAGGCCCGTTCCCGGCGGGTCCAGTGCCAGGCCGTCGCCCGGCGGCGCAGCAGCTTGGCCGCCTCGAGCTGGGGGAGGAGCTCGGCCGTAGCAGGGCCGAAGAGGGCGAGGTCGGCCTCCGTCAGGGGCAGCTCGGCCGCGGCCGCGCACAGGTGGGGGGCCAGGACGTACGGGTTGTCCGGGTCCAGGACCGTGGCCTCCACGGGCCGGCGGAACAACGCATCCGGGTGGTGGACGAGGTAGGTGTCCAGCGGGTCGTCACGGGCGACCAGGATGGCCAGGGCGCCCTGGCCCGAGCGCCCGGCGCGGCCCGCCTGCTGCCACAGGGAGGAACGGGTGCCCGGGTAGCCGGTGATCAGGACGGCGTCGAGGCCGGAGACGTCCACGCCCAGCTCCAGGGCGGTCGTGGCAGCCAGCCCCAGCAGCTCGCCGGAGTGCAGGGCCCGCTCCAGAGCCCGGCGCTCCTCGGGCAGGTAGCCGCCCCGGTAGGCCGCGACGCGCCCGGGCAGCGAGCGGTCGACCGCGGCGAGCCGCTCCTGGGCGATCACCGCGATCAGCTCGGCGCCGCGCCGGGAGCGGACGAAGGCGACCGTGCGGACGCCCTGGACGACCAGGTCGGCGAGGAGGTCGGCGGTCTCGGCGGTGGCCGTACGGCGTACAGGGGCGCCCCTCTCGCCCTTGAGGTCGGTCAGGGGCGGCTCCCACAGGGCGAAGACGACCTCGCCGCGCGGGGAGGCGTCGTCGGCGACCTCCACGACCGGCACGCCCGTCAGCCGGGACGCGGCGGCCGCCGGGTCGCTCGCGGTGGCGGAGGCCAGCAGGAAGACGGGCTCGGAGCCGTAGCGGGCGCACAGCCGCCGCAGCCGGCGCAGGACCTGGGCGACGTGGGAGCCGAAGACGCCCCGGTAGGTGTGGCACTCGTCGATGACGACGTAGCGCAGGGCCCGAAGGAATGAGGCCCAGCGCGGGTGGGCCGGGAGTATCCCCCGGTGCAGCATGTCGGGGTTGGTGAGGACGTAGTTGGCGTACTGGCGCACCCACTCGCGTTCCTCGAAGGGGGTGTCACCGTCGTACACGGCGGGACGCACGGCGTTGCCGAGCGGACCGGCCAGTTCCCGCACGGCGCGCCGCTGGTCGGCGGCCAGGGCCTTGGTGGGGGCCAGGTACAGGGCGGTCGCGCCCCGCCCGTTGGGGGCTTCGGAGCCGTCCACGAGGGCGGAGAGCACGGGCGCGAGGTAGGACAGCGACTTGCCCGAGGCGGTGCCCGTGGCGACGACCACGGACTCGCCGTCGAGGGCGTGCTCGGCGGCCGCGGCCTGGTGTTCCCACGGATGGTCGATCCCGGCCGCCTGGATGGCGGCTACGACATCCGTTCGGATGCGGTCCGGCCAGACCGCATGACGACCCTCCCGAGGGGGCAAGTGCTCCGTATGGGTGATGCGCGCAGCCCGGGAAGGCCCCCGTGACAGCCGGTCCAGGACCGTGCCGGGGGTGGGTCTGACGTCCGCGGGAGCCGTGGGCGGACCGGGACGGTGAGTGTTGGCCATTGGAAGCGAGTGTGTCACTGGCGTGCGGGACAATGGTCCCAAGGCGTCGTGCGCGCCTGCCGGTAAGTGATTGAATGCCATCGCGGCAGCCAATCCCTCGCCTACCTTCGGGTGGGGAGGCCCCTGGGGGGCGCCGCTCGATAGCAAGGTGCTGGAGGATCCGTGGACCTGTCCCTGTCGACTCGCACTGTCGGCGACCGTACGGTCGTGGAGGTCGGTGGCGAGATTGATGTGTATACCGCGCCCAAGCTGCGCGAGCAGTTGGTCGAGTTGGTGAACGACGGCAGCTACCACTTGGTTGTCGACATGGAGCGAGTGGACTTCCTCGACTCCACCGGGCTTGGTGTGCTCGTGGGAGGCCTCAAGCGCGTCCGCGCGCACGAGGGCTCGCTGCGTCTGGTCTGCAACCAGGAGCGCATCCTGAAGATCTTCCGAATCACCGGTCTGACCAAGGTGTTTCCGATCCACAACTCGGTGGAAGAGGCCGTCAACGCCACCGACTGAGGCTCTCGGCGGCGAAACGGCCGATGAGGAGCGGGGGGTACCGGGCCACAGGCGGTCCGGGCCCCTGTAAGGCACGCCCGTAGTCCGAGGGGGACGCGCATGGCCACCGTTGAACTCCGCTTCAGCGCCCAGCCCGAACACGTCCGGACGGCCCGCCTGGTCGCGGCCGCCGTGGCGCGCCGGGCCGGTGTGGAGGAAGCCGTCCTCGACGAGGTTCGCCTCGCCGTGGGCGAGGCCTGTTCGCGCGCCGTCGGACTGCACCGCAGCAACGGGCTGACCGCGCCCGTCCGGGTGGTGCTGACCGAGGAGGAGAAGGTGTTCTCCATCGAGGTCGGCGACGAAGTGCCCGGACCGGCCGGCGGTCCGTCCTCCGGCGTGTCCGGAATCGAAGCCGTCCTGGACCCCGACAACGACGGCGAGGACGAGATGGGCCTCGCCGTGATCAGCGGCCTGGTCGATGACGTCGAGGTGATCAGCGGCGAGGCGGGCGGGACCATCCGGATGAGGTGGCCCGTCTCGGGTACCTCCGAACTGCCGTAGCGGCCGTAGCGGCCGTAGCGGTGCTCCCTGGGGTCCGGTGTTCCCGGTGTTCCCCGGGCGCTCTTCCGCGCCTTCGTGTCCCCGGGCGTTTCTCCGCGCCCCTGCGCCTTCGTGTCCCCGGGGGTTCCTCCGCGCCCCTGCGCCTTCGTGCCCCCCGCGCCTTCGCGTCCCCGGGTGGACGGGGGCTGCCGTGAGTCCGCCGGCGGGGCCGTCTGCCGATCGGGGGCCGGGTGGGTGCCGGTAAGGCGGTGAGGCCCCGGTCCCGTGGGTCCCGGGGGTGTCGGCCGCGCGTGGCGACGTATCGTCCGATCTTCTTCTGATCCTCTTCCGATCTCCGTTCGCCATTTGATCTTATTCAAGGCCCTGCCGAGCAGGGCCTTTTCTGCGTCCCTGGATCGAAATCCCTACCGGCTCGGGCGATTTCCTAGATCGATGATCAGGCGTCAATGCCTTTGTCCCGTTACCACTTTCGGGGGTACTGGAGTGACCGGATCTATTGGTGAGGAGCAAGTGCAGGCCAATTCCGTTTCCTGCGTACTGTTTTGATCGGGTCTTGCTCCCTACAATCCGTCCACATCTTGAGCTCATCACGTCAAGGAGGACGAATGACGGGGCTCTTCACCCCTATCGCGCCCGGTCGCACCACTGACCTGGCATCCGCAGTACTCACTGATGACAATCGGCTCATCGTGATCATCATCGCGGCCGTCGCCATCGCCGCGCTCGTCGTCGCGCAGATCCTGGTCCGCCAGGTCCTCGCCGCCGACGAGGGAACCGACGCCATGAAGGAGATCGCCGCCGCCGTCCAGGAGGGCGCCAACGCCTACCTCGGCCGACAGCTGCGCACGCTCGGCGTATTCGCCGTCGTCGTTTTCTTCCTGCTCTTCCTGCTCCCCGCCGACGACTGGACGCAGCGGGCGGGACGTTCCGCCTTCTTCCTCGTCGGCGCCCTCTTCTCCGCCGCCACCGGCTACATCGGCATGCGGCTCGCGGTTCGCGCCAACGTCCGCGTCGCCGCCGCGGCCCGGGAGGCCACCCCCGCCGAGGGGCAGCCCGCCAAGGACCTGACCGAGGTCTCCCACAAGGCCATGCGGATCGCGTTCCGCACCGGCGGCGTGGTGGGCATGTTCACCGTCGGCCTCGGCCTGCTCGGCGCTTCCTGCGTCGTCCTGGTCTACGCCGCCGACGCCCCCAAGGTCCTGGAGGGCTTCGGCCTCGGCGCCGCCCTGATCGCGATGTTCATGCGCGTGGGCGGCGGCATCTTCACCAAGGCCGCCGACGTCGGCGCCGACCTGGTCGGCAAGGTCGAGCAGGGCATTCCGGAGGACGACCCGCGCAATGCCGCGACCATCGCCGACAACGTGGGCGACAACGTCGGAGACTGCGCGGGAATGGCCGCGGACCTCTTCGAGTCGTACGCCGTCACCCTCGTGGCGGCCCTGATCCTCGGCAAGGCCGCCTTCGGCGACCTGGGCCTGGCCTTCCCGCTGATCGTCCCAGCCATCGGGGTCGTCACCGCGATGATCGGCATCTTCGCGGTCTCCCCGCGGCGCACCGACCGCAGCGGGATGACCGCCATCAACCGCGGCTTCTTCATCTCCGCCGTCATCTCGCTGGTGCTCGTCGGGATCGCCGTCTACGCGTACCTGCCGGCCACCTACAAGGAGCTCGTCGGAGTCGACGACGCCGCGATCTCCGGGCACTCCGGCGACCCGCGCGTCCTGGCCCTGGTCGCCGTCGCCATCGGCATCGTGCTCGCGGCGCTGATCCAGCAGCTCACCGGCTACTTCACCGAGACCAACCGCCGTCCCGTCCGGGACATCGGCAAGTCCTCCCTGACCGGCGCGGCCACCGTGGTCCTCGCCGGCATCTCCGTCGGCCTGGAGTCCGCCGTCTACACGGCGCTGCTCATCGGCCTCGGCGTCTACGGGGCGTTCCTGCTCGGCGGCACCTCGATCATGCTGGCGCTCTTCGCGGTGGCCCTGGCCGGTACCGGCCTGCTCACCACGGTCGGCGTCATCGTCGCCATGGACACCTTCGGGCCGGTCTCGGACAACGCCCAGGGCATCGCGGAGATGTCCGGCGACGTCCAGGGCGCGGGCGCGCAGGTGCTGACCGACCTGGACGCGGTGGGCAACACCACCAAGGCCATCACCAAGGGCATCGCCATCGCCACCGCCGTGCTCGCCGCGGCCGCGCTCTTCGGCTCGTACAACGACGCCATCGCGAACGCGGTCAAGGAAGTCGGCGCCAAGGCCGGGGAGATGAACCTCAGCCTGGACATCGCGCAGCCCAACAACCTGGTCGGCCTGATCCTGGGCGCGGCGGTCGTGTTCCTGTTCTCGGGCCTCGCCATCAACGCCGTCTCCCGCTCGGCCGGCGCGGTCGTCTACGAGGTGCGCCGCCAGTTCCGGGAGCACCCCGGGATCATGGACTACACCGAGAAGCCCGAGTACGGGCGCGTCGTGGACATCTGCACCAAGGACGCCCTGCGCGAACTGGCCACGCCCGGCCTGCTCGCCGTCCTCACGCCGATCGCCGTCGGGTTCTCGCTCGGCGTCGGCGCGCTCGGGTCCTTCCTGGCCGGAGCCATCGGCACCGGCACCCTGATGGCGGTCTTCCTCGCCAACTCCGGTGGCGCGTGGGACAACGCCAAGAAGCTCGTCGAGGACGGGCACCACGGCGGGAAGGGCAGCGCGGCCCACGAGGCGGTCGTCATCGGCGACACGGTCGGCGACCCGTTCAAGGACACCGCCGGTCCGGCCATCAACCCGCTGCTCAAGGTCATGAACCTCGTGGCGCTGCTGATCGCTCCGGCCGTCGTGCAGTTCAGCTACGGCGAGGACGCCAACCCGACCGTGCGGGCGATCGTCGCGATCCTCGCGATCGGGGTCATCGTCGGCGCCGTCTACGTCTCCAAGCGCCGCGGCATCGCGGTCGGCGACGACGGCGAGGGCGAGAGCGGGAACGCGCCCGCGGAGCGGGTGGCCCCGCAGGTCGACCCGGCGGCGGTCTCCTCCTGAATTCCGGGCCCCGGGTCTCCTGACGGAGGCTCGGGGCGGAGGTCGCCGGCCGACGGTCCTGAACGGGGCTCTGAGCGGGGCTCTGAGCGGGGTCTTGAACGGGGTTCCTGAACACGGTTCCCGACCGGTGATCGGAAGGACTCGATCGTACGCCCGAACGGCGGACGGGCGGCGCGGACTGACGCGCCGTCCGTCCGCCTTTGCGTTTCCCGGATGGCGGGCGTGTATCTTCCGGGCCGAGAGCCTTCGAAGGGACCAATCCGGTGAACAAGAAGCTTGCGGCCGCGGTGTCGGGCGGTGCCGTGCTGATGCTCGTCCTGTCCGGCTGCGGCGGGGACGACGGCGACGAGAAGACCGACGCCTGGGCCAAGAAGGTCTGCGACAGCTGGCAGCCCGAGCTCAAGAAGATCGAGCAGGCCAACGCCGACATCAAGCGGGTGGCGACCGAGAGCAGCAAGCCCGAGGAGGTCCAGTCGACCGACTCGGCGGCCTTCGGGACCATGTCGGAGTCGTACAAGGCGATGGGTACGGCCCTGCAGGGGGCGGGTGTTCCGCCGGTCAAGGACGGCGAGAAGACCCAGACCGCGGCGGTCAAGGGCTTCGAGGAGACGGCGCAGGGCTACACCGCGCTGAAGGCGAAGATGGACGCCCTCGACCCCAAGGACCAGGGCAAGTTCGCCGAGGGACTCAAGGACGTGGCGGGCGGTCTGGAGGAAGCCACCAAGGGCGGCAAGGACGCGCTCGACCAGCTCAAGGCGGGCGGGCTGGACAAGGCGATGAACAGCCAGAAGGGCTGCCAGGTGACGACGCCGTCGCCAGCGAAGTCGTAGGGCGTACCGCCGCTCTGACGCGGCGGCACGCGGACCGGGGCGGCCGGGGTCCTTCGGGACTCCGGCCGCCCTGCCGCGTCCGGGGCCGTCACGGCGCGCTCCGAGGCCGGGCCGGTGGCGTCCGCGCCGCGTACGCCGGGGCGCCGAGCATGTCGAGCAGCCCGCGCACGGCGCCCCGCGGGTGAGTGCGCGGGCCGTACGGAGCTGCGCCCGGCCGGGGAGCGTCCCGGGCTTGTGCGCCCCGACGGTGGCGCCGGCGCCGACGGGCGTCCACGCCGAAGGCCGTGTGGCGCGGGGAATGCCGGCGGCAGCGGCCACAATGGTCGGGTGAGTACCACCAGCCTTCCCTCCGGTCTGCCCGCCCGCCTCCCCTCGTACGACCGCGCCGCCGAGCTCCGCGCCGCGCTGCTCGACGCGGGCTTCACCGCCGACGGGCTGCTCGACATGCTCGGCGCCCCGGCCTACGCGGCGCTCGCCCGCAGCGAGACGGTCCCCGCCCTGCGCGCCACGCGCAGCCGTGGCGACGGGCCGCTCGCGAGCCTGGTCCGGCTGTTCCTGCTGCGGCAGCCGGTTCCGTACGTGCACGCCGCGTCCGCGCTGCCCGTCGACGCGGCGCTGGCCGACGGCTGGCTGCGCCGGGAGGGCGACGAGGTCCACGCCACCGTGGACGTACGCCCGTACGGCGGTCCGGAGGGCGAGGACTGGTTCATCGTCTCGGACCTCGGCTGCGCCGTCGGCGGGGCCGGGGGCATCGGCAGCCGCGAGGAGGGTGTGGTCCTCGGCGTCGGCGGGGCCTCCACCACCCTGGCCGGGATCACCGTCCGCACCCCGGTCGGCTCGGCCCTCGACGTCGGCACCGGCTCCGGGATCCAGGCGCTGCACGCCGCGCAGCACGCGACCCGGGTCACGGCGACCGACGTCAACCCCCGGGCCCTGGAATTCACCCGGTTGACGCTGGCGCTCTCCGGGGCCCCGGAGGCGGAGCTGCTGACCGGATCGCTGTTCGAGCCGGTCGGCGGAGCCACGTACGACCTGATCGTGTCGAATCCGCCGTTCGTGATCTCCCCCGGGGCCCGGCTCACGTACCGGGACGGCGGGATGGGCGGCGACGACCTGTGCCGGACCCTGGTCCAGGAGGCCGGCGCCCGGCTCAACCCGGGCGGGTTCGCGCAGTTCCTCGGCAACTGGCAGCACGTGGACGGGGAGGACTGGCACGACCGGGTACGGGCCTGGGTGCCGCGCGGCTGCGACGCCTGGATCGTGCAGCGCGACGTGCAGGACGTCACGCAGTACGCGGAGCTGTGGCTGCGCGACGCGGGCGACCACCGCACCGACCCGGCCGAGTACGAGCAGCGTTACGAGGACTGGCTGGACGAGTTCGAGGCCCGCAAGACCAAGGCGATCGGCTTCGGCTGGATCACGCTGCGCCGCAGTGAGGCGGCCGAGCCCTCGATCGTGGTCGAGGAGTGGCCGCACTCGGTGGAACAGCCGCTCGGCGAGACCGTCCTCGCGCATTTCGCCCGGCAGGACTACCTCCGCGACCACGACGACGCGGCCCTGCTGGCGGGCTACTTCCGGCTGGCCGAGGAGGTCGTGCAGGAGCAGGTCGGCGCCCCCGGCGCGGAGGATCCGGAACACGTGGTGCTGCGGCAGAACCGCGGGATGCGGCGCGCCACCAAGGTCGACACCGTCGGGGCCGGCTTCGCCGGAGTGTGTGACGGATCACTGAGCGCGGGGCAGATCCTGGACGCCATCGCGCAGCTGGTGGAGGAGGACCCGGTCGTCCTGCGGGACCGGACGCCGGAAGCGATCCGGATGCTGGTGGAGCAGGGGTTCCTGGAGCCCGTGACGCAGGCGGGGACGCCGGCCGGGGAGTAGTCCGTCCCGTCCGCCGGTCCCCGCCCGGGAGCCCGCCGGGCAGTGCGAACCAGGATTCAACCCGGGGTTCGCCCGCTGTATGCCCTCGGCTGAAAAGCTCCGGGACATCGGGATCCGGGGGGATCCCGGGAGTGGCCCCGGGGCATCAAGGGGAATGGTGTGGGAGGCGGTCCGCGATCTTCGCGGCGACCGTGTTCCCGCTGTTCGGGGCCACTCCACAGGCTTGACGGGGGCGCGTGCCCGGCACGGCGCGCCGGTGGCCGAGGGTGTGCGCCCCGTCGTGTTCCGTCGTCGGCGCCGCTGTGTCCCACCGTCGGCGCCGCCCGCCCGCGGGGCCGTCCGGGCAGGACCCGCGCCGGGCGCCGCGAGTCGTCCGGGCAGCGCCCGCGCCGGGCTCGCGAAACGCCCGCGCGGTGCCCGCGTGGATCCGGCCCCGCGGCCGGCCGGGACGGGTGCGCGGGCGTGCTCGCGAGGGGCACGCCGGTTTTCGCCGGACCCTCCGGATGTGCGTCCGGTCTCAAACACCGACGTGAAGAGGGGTGCGGGGGCGGGGCCAGACGGCCCTTCGGCCACTCTGCCCAGTGATCGCGGAGGGCCCGGCGCGGCATCCGGGCGGCAGAAATGGCACTTGTCGGGTTACCGTTCGAGTGGCCGTTGCGGGCTTCTGCCGTTTGACACGGGGGCGGGTTGTACCGTCACACTCCGCAGCGTCGCCGTACCGCGACCGAGTGCCGAACCGGAGAGAAGAGCCAAGTTGTCCCCGACTAGCGAGACCGCAAAGGGCGGCCGCCGACTCGTCATCGTCGAGTCCCCTGCCAAGGCGAAGACGATCAAGGGCTACCTCGGCCCCGGATACGTCGTCGAGGCGAGCGTCGGGCACATCCGCGACCTCCCCAGCGGCGCGGCCGAGGTTCCCGACAAGTACACCGGCGAGGTCCGCCGGCTCGGCGTGGACGTCGAGCACGACTTCGCGCCGATCTACGTCGTCAACGCCGATAAGAAGGCCCAGGTCAGGAAGCTCAAGGAGCTGCTGGCCGAGTCCGACGAACTCTTCCTCGCCACCGATGAGGACCGCGAGGGCGAAGCCATCGCGTGGCACCTGCAGGAAGTCCTCAAGCCCAAGGTCCCGGTCCACCGGATGGTCTTCCACGAGATCACCAAGGACGCGATCCGCGACGCCGTCGCCAACCCGCGCGAGCTCAACCAGCGCATGGTCGACGCCCAGGAGACCCGCCGCATCCTCGACCGCCTCTACGGCTACGAGGTCTCGCCGGTCCTGTGGAAGAAGGTCATGCCGAAGCTTTCGGCGGGCCGCGTCCAGTCCGTGGCCACCCGTCTCGTCGTCGAGCGGGAGCGCGAGCGCATCGCCTTCCGCACCGCCGAGTACTGGGACCTGACCGGCACCTTCGCCACCGGCCGCGCCGGTGACGCCTCCGACCCCTCCACGCTGGTCGCCCGCCTGAACACGGTGGACGGCAAGCGCGTGGCGCAGGGCCGCGACTTCGGCTCGACCGGGCAGCTCAAGAGCGAGGTGCTGCACCTCGACGAGGCGAACGCGCGGGCGCTGGCCGCCGCGCTGGAGCAGACCTCGTTCGCCGTCAGGTCGGTCGAGTCCAAGCCGTACCGCCGCTCTCCGTACGCCCCGTTCCGTACGACGACGCTCCAGCAGGAGGCCTCGCGCAAGCTCGGCTTCGGTGCGAAGGCGACGATGCAGGTGGCGCAGAAGCTGTACGAGAACGGCTTCATCACCTATATGCGTACCGACTCCACGACGCTGTCGGAGACGGCGATCACGGCGGCCCGCGCGCAGGTCACGCAGCTCTACGGGTCCGAGTACCTGCCGGAGAAGCCGCGCGTCTACGCCGGCAAGGTCAAGAACGCGCAGGAGGCGCACGAGGCGATCCGTCCCTCGGGTGATCGTTTCCGCACTCCCGCCGAGACGGGTCTGACCGGCGACCAGTTCCGCCTGTACGAGCTCATCTGGAAGCGCACCGTCGCCTCTCAGATGAAGGACGCGGTCGGCAACTCGGTCACCGTGAAGATCGGTGGCCGGGCGAGCGACGGCCGGGACGCGGAATTCTCCGCGTCCGGCAAGACGATCACCTTCCACGGCTTCATGAAGGCCTACGTCGAGGGTGCGGACGACCCGAACGCCGAGCTCGACGACCGCGAGAAGCGCCTCCCGCAGGTCGCGGAGGGCGACGCGCTGTCGGCCGAGGAGATCACGGTCGACGGCCACTCGACCAAGCCGCCGGCCCGCTACACCGAGGCCTCGCTGGTCAAGGAGCTGGAAGAGCGCGAGATCGGCCGCCCGTCGACGTACGCGTCGATCATCGGCACGATCCTGGACCGCGGGTACGTCTTCAAGAAGGGCACGGCCCTCGTGCCGTCCTTCCTGTCGTTCGCCGTGGTCAACCTGCTGGAGACGCACTTCGGGCGGCTCGTCGACTACGACTTCACGGCCAGGATGGAGGACGACCTCGACCGCATCGCGCAGGGCGAGGCCCAGTCCGTGCCGTGGCTGAAGCGGTTCTACTTCGGCGCGGAGGACGCGAGCGAGGTCGTACCGGCCGAGGGCGACCACCTCGGCGGCCTGAAGGAACTGGTGACCGACCTGGGCGCGATCGACGCCCGGGAGATCTCCTCCTTCCCCGTCGGCGAGGGCATCGTGCTGCGGGTCGGCCGCTACGGGCCGTACGTGGAGCGCGGTGAGAAGGACGCCGAGGGCCACCAGCGCGCCGACGTCCCGGAGGAGCTGGCGCCGGACGAGCTGACGGTGGAGTACGCGGAGGAGCTCTTCGCGAAGCCGAGCGGCGAGTTCGAGCTCGGCAAGGACCCGGTGAGCGGGAACGAAATCGTCGCGAAGGACGGTCGTTACGGGCCGTACGTGACGGAGATCCTGCCCGAGGGCACGCCGAAGACCGGCAAGAACGCGGTGAAGCCGCGGACGGCCTCGCTGTTCCAGTCGATGAGCCTGGACACGGTGACCCTGGCCGACGCGCTCAAGCTGATGTCCCTGCCGCGGGTCGTCGGCGCGGACGCGGAGGGCGCGGAGATCACCGCCCAGAACGGCCGCTACGGCCCGTACCTGAAGAAGGGCACGGACTCGCGGTCCCTGGAGACCGAGGACCAGCTGTTCTCGATCACCCTGGAGCAGGCGCTCGCGATCTACGCGCAGCCCAAGCAGCGGGGGCGCGCGGCCGCGAAGCCGCCGCTGAAGGAGCTGGGGACCGACCCGGTGAGCGAGAAGCCGGTGGTCGTGAAGGACGGCCGCTTCGGCCCGTACGTGACGGACGGCGAGACGAACGCGACGCTGCGGCGGGACGACGACGTCGAGACGATCACGCCGGAGCGGGGCTACGAGCTGCTCGCCGAGAAGCGCGCGAAGGGCCCGGCGAAGAAGACGGCCAAGAAGGCCCCGGCGAAGAAGGCGCCCGCCAAGAAGGCGACGGCGACCAAGACGGCGGCGAAGAAGACGACGACGGCGGCGAAGAAGACGGTCGCCAAGAAGACGGTGGCGAAGACCGCGGCGGCGAAGACGACGGCGAAGAAGGCCACCGCGGCCGTCCCGTCGTCGGACGACTGACCTCGGCCACGCCAGGGACAGGGCCCGTGCACTGCGCACGGGCCTTGTCCCTTTGTCATGCCGGTCCGTCCGGTCGTCTTGCCGGCCCGTCCGGCGTTTGACCGGGTCTGGCGCGGAGCCCCGTGCAGCGGGCACTCCGCTCCGGGGCGGACACCGCGCCCCGGGCCGAGGCCCGTCACGCGCCCGAGTCCGTGGTCACACGCGTCACACGGGTCACACGCAGGGTTGTCCACAGGGCTCCGCACCCGCCAAGCGCAGCGGATAGGCTGGGCGGATGACGCGAGCCGAGCAGCCAACGGTCGTGACCGCCCCCACCACCGCCCCCACCTACGACGAAGCCCTCGCCGCGGACTCCCGCGAGCGGGCGGTGCGCGCACTGCTGCGCACCCCCGGGCTACGCCGTCTGTGGAGCGCCCAGCTGGTGAGCGGAATCGGTGACGCCCTCGCCCTGCTGGTCCTGGTGCTCCTGGCCTTCCAGGCGGCCGTGGACCAGGAGCCCTTCGGCGGCGGCTACGCCGGCTGGGCCCTCGCCATCGCCGCCGTGTTCGGCGTCCGGGTGCTGTCCACCCTCCTCTTCGGAGCCGTGCTCCTGGGCCCCCTGGCCCAGCTCACCGCCCCCGGCGGCAAGCTGGACCGCCGCTGGACGATGATCGGCGCCGACGGCGTCCGGCTCGGCCTCTTCGTCGTCGCCCCGCTGTGGCTCGACTGGATCCCGGCCCACGCGCTGACCGCCCTGCTCGCCACCGTCTTCGTCTCCGGCGCGGCCGAGCGGGTGTGGGCGCTGGCCAAGGACAGCGCCGCGCCCGGCCTGGTGCCCGCGCCGCCGCCGGAGGGCGCGACCGTACGGCCGCTCCCGGACCACCTCGACGCACTGCGCCGGCTGAATCTGCGTACCTCCTTCGCGGCCGTGCCGATCGCCGCGGCCGCGCTGCTCGCCGCGACCCTGATCGGCAAGGCCCTCGGACTCGGAGTCGGCTGGTTCGCCGACAACCAGGCCGCGCTCGGCTCGTACGTGGCCGCCGGCCTCTTCGCGGCGTCCGTGTCCCTGCTGCTGCCGCTGGTCCTGCCCGACACGAAGACCCCGCGCCCGCGCTCCCCGCTGGAGGGTCTGCGCGCCCCCAAGGCGGGGGACCGGCCCGAGAAGGGGCGCACCGGGGCCGTTCCGCTCCTGGTGCTCGCCTGCGCCGCCGTCGCCGGAGCG
The DNA here is from genome assembly GCF_018614195.1 of Streptomyces sp. ISL-43. Classification (GTDB taxonomy): domain Bacteria; phylum Actinomycetota; class Actinomycetes; order Streptomycetales; family Streptomycetaceae; genus Streptomyces. Next base: position 140,723 of record NZ_JAGGOT010000010.1, on the reverse strand, counting down.
ATCGCTTCCGCCGCCGCCGTGGCGGTTCTGCACGCCACCGACCTGGGGGGCGGAGCGGCCGCGTTCTCGCTGTCCGTACTGGCCCTGATCGGCGGCACGGCCCTTGGTATCCGCGCCACCCAGGCCGGCAAGGTCCTTCCGGCCCTGTCCCGGCGCCGCCTGCTGGCCCTGTCCATCGCCGTGGCCGGCCTCGCGCTGCTGCTGACCGGGCTGGTCCCGGACACCGCGACCGTGCTGTTCCTGTCGCTGCTCGCCGGCACCGCCTCCGGCGTCGCCGCCAACACCGGGCACACGCTGCTGGACCAGGAGACCGAGGAGCTGCGCCGGGCCCGGGTCACCGAGCACCTGCAGGCCGGCGTCCGGGTGGCCGTGGGCGTCGGCGCCGTAGCCGCCCCGCTGCTGGCCGCGGCGATCGGGCCGCACCGGCTGGACGGCGCCGGGATCGTCTTCGCGCACGGCGGCGCGGCCTTCACGCTGATGCTGGTCGGCGCCCTACTGCTGCCGGTCGCCGTCGTCGTACTGGCCAAGGCCGACGACCGCAGCGGCGTACCGCTGCGCCGCGACCTGCGCGAGGCGCTGCGCGGCGGGGAGCCGGTGCAGGCCGCGTCCGACGCCGGGTTCTTCATCGCCCTGGAGGGCGGCGACGGGGCCGGCAAGTCCACCCAGGTGGAGGCGCTCGCCGACTGGATACGGGCGAAGGGCCACGAGGTCGTCGTCACGCGCGAGCCCGGGGCCACCCCTGTCGGCAAGCGGCTCCGCTCGATCCTGCTCGACGTGTCCTCCGCGGGACTGTCGAACCGCGCCGAGGCCCTCCTGTACGCGGCCGACCGCGCCGAGCACGTGGACACCGTCGTGCGGCCCGCCCTGGAGCGCGGCGCCGTCGTCATCACCGACCGCTACGTCGACTCCTCGGTGGCCTACCAGGGCGCCGGCCGCGATCTGTCCCCGACCGAGATCGCCCGTATCTCGCGGTGGGCCACGGACGGGCTCGTACCCAACTTGACCGTCCTGCTCGACGTGTCGCCGGAGACGGCCCGGGAGCGGTTCACCGAGGCGCCGGACCGGCTGGAGTCGGAGCCGGCGGAGTTCCACCAGCGGGTGCGGGCCGGATTCCTCACGCTGGCCGCGGCCGACCCCGGGCGCTACCTGGTGGTCGACGCGGGCCAGGACCCGGAGTCGGTCAGCACCGTCGTGCGCCACCGCCTGGACCGGATGCTGCCGCTCTCGGAGGCTGAGGTCGCCGCGCAGGCGGAGGCCCGGCGCCGTGCCGAGGAGGAGGCAGAGCGCAAGGCCCAGGAAGAGGCGGCGCGCAAGGCCGAGGAAGCCCGGCTGCTGGCCGAGGAGGAAGCCCGCAAGGCCCGCGAGGCGGAGGAAGCCCGCATCCAGGCCGAGGCAGAGGCAGCCCGCAAGGCCCGCGAGGAGCGGCTGCGCGCCGAGGAAGAGGCCAGGGAGCGGGCCGAGGCCGAGCGGCTGCGGCTGGAAGCCGAGGAGAAGGCCCGCGCGGCCGAGGAGGAGCGGCTGCGCAAGCAGGCGGAGGAGGAGTCGCGGCTGCGCGCCGAGGCCGAGGAGCGCCGGCTGGAGAAGCAGCGCCGGGCCGAGGAGGCCCTGCTGAAGGCCGAGCAGGCGCGCCGGCTGGCCGAGGCCGCGGCGGCCGAGACGGCGGCGAAGGCAGCGGCGGCGGCGGCTTCGGCGGCTTCCGCGGCCCTGCCGGCCGCGGCCGCACCGACTGCCGCACCGACCGCCGCGCCTGTGGCCCCTGCGCCGGCCGCGCCTTCCGCACCCGCGCCCGGCGCCGGCCTGCGCAAGGGTCCGCACCCCGATGACGCAGTGACGATCGAGACTCCGACCGTCAAGCGGGTCGTGCAGCCGGACGACGTCACCCAGACGGTGCCGGTCCCGAAGTTCGACCCCGCGGATCCGGCGGCGGAAACCTCCGTGCTGCCGCCGGTCCGCGCGACGGGTCCGGCGGGTGGGGCGGCGACGCGGTCGCCGTCGTCCCGGGGCTCCTACTCCGCCTCGCGCCCGACGGCCCAGCGCCCCGAGGAGAACCCGGCCGACCGGGTCCCGCCGGGCATCTTCCGCGACTCGGGCAACGACGCGACCCGCGAGCTGCCCGTCCTCGGCGATGACGGCCGGCCGCGCCGGGCCCGCTCGGACTGGGCGGAGGAGACCCCGCTGGACGATCTGCCGACGCTGGCGGACGAGCTGCTGGGCCCGCGCCGGGACGCCGAGGACGACGAAGGCCGGGGTCCTCGCCGCGGCTGACGGCGCGGTGGGTGACCGGGTGGGTGGGGGCGGGCTGACGGGGATTGTCAGTGGGAGCCGCCACACTGGGTGAGCAGGCATGGACGGTACGCGAGGGAAAGGCGGTGGGCGGGATGCCCGTATGGGACGACCTGGTGGGACAGGAGCGGGTCCAGACGCAGCTGGCCGCCGCCGCCCGCGACGCCGCCGCCCTGGTCACCGCCATCGAGGCGCGGACGGAGCCGCCGGCCGCCTCCAAGATGACGCACGCCTGGCTGTTCACCGGCCCGCCCGGCTCCGGCCGGTCCACCGCCGCGCGCGCCTTCGCGGCCGCGCTCCAGTGCACCAGTCCGGACCGGGCCCTCGGCGGTGAGCCGGGCTGCGGGTTCTGCGACGGCTGCCACACCACCGTGATCGGCACGCACTCCGATGTGGAGATCGTCCGCACCGACCTGCTGTCCATCGGTGTGAAGGAGACCCGCGAACTGGTCCGCCGGGCGCAGCTCTCCCCGGCCGTCGGACGCTGGCAGGTCATCGTCCTGGAGGACGCCGACCGGCTGACGGAGGGCGCGGGCAACGTGCTGCTCAAGGCCGTGGAGGAGCCCGCCCCGCGGACCGTGTGGCTGCTGTGCGCGCCCTCGCTGGAGGACGTGCTGCCCACCATCCGCTCCCGCTGCCGCCACCTGACGCTGCGCACCCCGCCGGTGTCCGCCGTCGCGGAGGTCCTGGTCCGGCGCGACGGCATCGACCCGGCCGTGGCGCAGGCCGCGGCCCGCGCGACCCAGGGGCACATCGGCCGGGCCCGCCGGCTCGCCACCGACGAGGCGGCCCGCTCCCGCCGGACCACCGTGCTGAAGCTGCCGATGCGCGTGGACGACGTGGGCGGCTGCCTCAAGGCCGCGCAGGAGCTGGTGGACGCCGCCGCCGAGGACGCCAAGCAGGTCGCGGAAGAGGTGGACACCAAGGAGACCGAGGAGCTGAGGGCCGCGCTCGGAGCCGGAGCCGGCACGGGCGGGCGGATGCCGCGCGGTACGGCGGGCGTGATGAAGGAGCTGGAGGACCGGCAGAAGCGCCGGCGCACGCGCACGCAGCGCGACAGCCTCGACCTGGCGCTGACCGATCTCACCGGGTTCTACCGGGACGTGCTGGCCCTGCAGCTCGGCTCCTCGCTGGCCATCGCGAACGAGGAGATACGCCAGGACCTGGACCGGATCGCCCGGGCCTCGGGCCCCGAGCGCACGTTGCGGCGTATCGAGGCGATCATCGCGTGCCGGCAGGCACTGGACCGCAATGTGGCCCCGCTGCTCGCGGTCGAGGCGATGACGATGTCCCTGCGCGCGGGCTGAACCGTCCGGGGAGCCGCGCACGGGTGCCCTGCCCGAGGGTGCCGCTGCGTCGCTCACGGGTGTCCGGCCCGAGGGCACCCCGCTCGCAGGTGTCCGGTGCTTCAACCCCCGTTGACCGCTTCACCCGTTCGAGCGATCCGGGCGGCGCCTGCCGGACGGGGCCGGTCCGTGCGGGGCGGCGGCCCGGCCCCGTGCGGCCGCCCGCCGCCGGGCGTGAGGGCCGCGGCCCCGGGCAGGCCCGCAGGCCGTAGGCTCCAAGGATGGACACCAGTCGCCTGCTGCGCACCACCGGGACCGTGATCGCCGCCGCGGGGCTGCTGCTCTCAGGGTGCACGTCGGGAGGTCCGGGGGGACCGAGCGCCGCCGCCTCCTCCGGCGGGGGTTCCGCCGCGCCGTCGGCCGAGCCGGGCGCCGTCCCGGCCGCGCTGCGCCCGTACTACGACCAGAAGCTGAGCTGGCGCGACTGCGGTGTCCCCGGCTTCGACTGCACCACCATGAAGGCCCCGCTGGACTACGAGCACCCCGAGTCCGGTGACATCGACATCGCGGTGGCCCGCCGCAAGGCCACCGGACCCGGCGAGCGGCTCGGCTCGCTGGTGGTCAACCCGGGCGGCCCGGGCGGCTCCGGCATCGGGTACCTCCAGGCGTACGCCGGCATCGGGTACCCGGCGAAGGTGCGCGCCGCCTACGACATGGTCTCCTTCGACCCGCGCGGCGTGGACCGCAGCAGCCCCGTGGAATGCCTGACCGGCCCGGCCATGGACCGGTACACGCAGGTGGACCAGACGCCGGACACCCCGGCGGAGCAGGCCCTGCTGGTGTCGGCCTTCAAGGAGTTCGCGGCCGCCTGCCAGGCGCGCTCGCAGCGGATCCTGCCCCACGTGTCCACCGTCGACGCCGCCCGCGACATGGACGTGCTCCGTGCGGCGCTGGGCGACGAGAAGCTGACGTACGTCGGAGCCTCGTACGGCACCTTCCTCGGGGCGACGTACGCCGACCTCTTCCCAGGCCGGACCGGCCGGCTGGTCCTGGACGGGGCGATGGACCCCTCCAGGCCCGCGCTCGAACTGAACCGGGACCAGACCGAGGGCTTCGAGACCGCCTTCCGCGCCTTCGCTCAGGACTGCGCCAAGCAGCCCGACTGCCCGCTCGGCCAGGGCAGCCCGGACCAGGTGGCGGCGCGCCTGAAGGAGTTCTTCCGCAAAGTCGACGCCGTGCCCGTACCCACCACGGACCGGGCCCGCAACGGTGTCGGCGAGTCGTTGGCCACGACCGGTGTGATCGCCGCGCTGTACGACGAGAACGCCTGGCCGCAGCTGCGCGAGGCGCTCACGGCCGCGATCAAGGAGGACGACGGCAACGGCCTGCTCGCGCTCGCCGACAGCTATTACGAGCGTGAGGCGGACGGCAAGTACGCCAACCTCATGTCCGCGAACGCCGCCGTCAACTGCCTGGACCAGCCCCCGGCCTTCGACGGCCCCGCGGCGGTCGACAAGGCGCTGCCGTCCTTCGAGAAGGCCTCCCCGGTCTTCGGCGCGGGCCTCGCCTGGGCCTCGCTGAACTGCACGTACTGGCCGGCCAAGTCCACCGGCGAGGCCCGCGCGCTGAACGCGAAGGGCGCCCCGCCGATCGTGGTGGTCGGCACCACCCGCGACCCGGCCACCCCGTACAAGTGGGCCCAGGCTCTGGCCGGCCAGCTCGAGTCGGGCGTGCTGCTGACGTACGACGGGGACGGCCACACGGCGTACGGCCGGGGCAGCGACTGCATCGACTCGGCGATCAACCGCTACCTCCTGGAGGGCACCGCTCCGGCGGACGGCAAGAAGTGCTGACACCGGCCCGGAACGGGCCCCGGAACGGCCCTCCGGACCTGCCGCGGGACCCGGTTCGGGGCACCCCGTTTAACCCTGTAGACTTGGCGCCGCTGCTGATGAGAGCCTCCCACCAGGGAAATTCTTGTCATCCCAGCGGTGCCGCCTTAGCTCAGCTGGCCAGAGCAACGCACTCGTAATGCGTAGGTCTCGGGTTCGAATCCCGAAGGCGGCTCTGTAGAACCCCCAGGACTCACTCGCCGTGACCTGGGGGTTTTGCTATTTCCGGAGCCTGTCGGCGCACACCGCAGCTGGGGTACGGGACCCCGTGCGTGAGCGCTGGATGCGGGAATTGTGTCGGGACTACCGGCCGCCGTGGAGAGCGGCGGCCGACTCCAGGAGGCCGTCTCGCTCCAGTCGGTCAAGCGCATCGCCCGTGGTGCCGGGTGGCTTTCGCCAGGAGTCGGCGATCTGTTGGACGGCGGCGAAGACCCGCTGTCGATCGAGATCGATCTGGGCCAGAACGAAGTCGTCGGCGGAGACGGCTTCGACGTTCCGTGCCTCCAGTGTCGCGTTGGGAAGCGCCACCCCGCCCCTGGATGCACGGTCAGTGCGTATGCCGGCGGACTGCGTCGAGGAGATGGTCGAGGTCGGCGAGGGTGTGGGAGAAGGAGGTGACCGGACGGTTCCCGGCTTCCAGCGGTCGTGGTGCAAGGGGCAGCCCTCTGCGCGGAGGTGTTCGGTGACGCCCAAAGGCCTTGCCGGCGGCCTGATGCCGGTCGCCGTAGCGTCGCCCACGGACGGGAACCCCCGTCCGTGGGAGGATCGGCCAGTAGATTCAGAGCGCGGTGGAGGTGACGGTGCTGGCGGCGGACGAGGCGATGGCACAGCGCCTGCTGCGTTGGCTGGTGCCGGACGGCGACCCGCTCGTCGCGCTCTCGGTGGCTGCGGTCGAACGATTCTGCTGGTATGAGCTGCCTCGCAAGTGGCCTGCGGACACATCTGAGCAGCAGTGGGCCGTCGCTGTCCTGGCGGACCTGCTGGCGGGGGTCGGTCGCGTTCGGGCCGTCGCGGTGTGCACGAGCGCGACCACCGCTCAGGTGCTGGCGGCCTGGCAGCGCTCCGAGGAGGCGGGCTTCGCAGCCTACCGAAAGGCTGCGGCTGCCTCGCCCACGAGCCCGCCGGACGTGGCCGAGCTGAGCTGGGGGGAGGTCATGGGCATCCAGGAAGCGTTGGCCCGTGCCAACCTCGAACGCCGACTGGAGCAGGCCCTGGACGAGGGCGACCTCGACCCGGACGCACGTACGTTCCCGGCCGCGCGTCGACGTCTCGTCCAGCACTGGCTCACCACCGCGCAGCCCGTGTTCGGGGGCCGTGCCCCGCTGGAGGCCGTCCGCAGCGAACGGCGCGAGTTGTGGGCCGCGGCGCCCCCGACTGAGCGTCGCGTCCTGCTCGCCGCCGTCCTGCCTGCCTTGGCGGTGTCTTCTGCGGCGCCCGTGGACACGGCTGAGCCGCTGCGGTGGCTGCTGGAGCAGATCGGTGACGGCGTCACCTTGACGCAGGCCGGCTACCTGCCGCGGGAACTGGTGGCTGCCGCGTTTGCCCGCTACCCGCACTGGTACCCGATCGGCAAGGGACCGCGCTCGGAGGCGGACCTCTACCAGCTGGCTGATCTGCATGAACTCGCCCGCACTCACCGACTGGTGACCAAGCGTCATCGTGTGCTCAAGCTGTCGGCTGCCGGCCGTGTTCAGCTGACGGATCCTCGCCTGCGCGAGCACACGGCCGCGCTGGCCTGGCTGGGCACCACGGCAGCTGAGCGGCAGGTAGCCGAGTCCGCCCTGTGCGCCTTGTGGGCGGAGCCCCGGCTCCGCGAGGACCTGCGCGATGTTGTACATCCGGTGCTCGCTGCGGGTTTCACCCATGGCGATGGCACCGCGATGGAGGGGAATGAAACCGAGCGGCTGCTGTGGAGGTTCTGGCACATCGGCCGCGAACTCGGTTACCTCGAGCCGGAGCGGTCCAGCGGCGCTCCGATCTCCCTGTCCGCCACGGGCCGCCCGGCAGCCCTCGCCGCCCTCCGCCTCCTGGCCGAGGGCCCAAGCGGCCGCATCTGAGCGCGGCTCAGCGGGCTGTCAGCCCGGCGTCGGTGAGGCGCCGCATCAGCGAGGGCTTGCCGCGGTGCTGCTCGCGCAGGTCGTGCAGGCGCCGCGCGAACTCCTCGGGGGTGCCGGCCCGGTCGTGGACCTCGCGGAGATCTTTCAGGAGGGTGACGGCGGCGTTGTAGGGGCCGGGCTGCTTCTGCCCGATCAGGTCGGCGATGTCCTGCCAGGATCGCTCGGCGTTCTCGGCCAGGTGGTCCAGGTGGCTCTCCCGGGCCTGCTGTTGGGCCCGGCGGGCCTGGGCGCGGGCCTGTTCCTGCTGCTGGGTGTGCTCGTTGCGCACCCCGTGGGCGGCGTCGAGGAGCTCCGCGGCTGAGCGGCGCCGGGTGGTGGTGGAGGGTTCGGCTGTGCCGTGGGACGCGGCGCGGTGGCGGGCCAGCAGCGCGGGGCCCGGCTGTGGGGCGCTGCCCAGGGCGGCGTTAAGCAGCAGGGTGTCCTTGTCGCGCCCGGGCAGGGCGCGGATCCAGGCGGCGAGTGCGTCCTTGTCGACTGTCTGTGAAGGGGCGGCACCGCTGGCGCGGGCAGCCGCGGTGAGCAGGTGCGGGTCGATGTGCAGGAAGTCCGCCAAGGTCTGTTGCGCACCGGTGAGTTGGGCAAGGCCGGCGGGTACGGGCGGCTCGATGGTGGCGGTGTACTCGTCCTCGTCGACGTCCTCCTCCAACTCCCACCGGGTGAGCGCGGAGAGCCAGGCTAGATAGAGGGGGCGCAGGTCGCCTGCGGCGAGTTCGGTACGCAGGGTGGTGAAGGAGGCGAGGGTGTAGGACCGCTCGAAGTCCCACTCGCCGCCGTCCTCGGCCGAGTAGGGGAAATCGAGCAGCAGGTGCCCTTTCCTGGTCCAGCAGGACAAGGCGTCTTCCGCGCAGTACGGTTCGGCGCTACGGGCGGGCAGCAGTGCAGTGGGCAGGCGCAGCATCAGGCGCCGCGAGCCCCAGTCGGCGAAGTACAAGTGGGCGTCATACAGCTGTTCCATCAGTTTGCGCTCGTCGCCGCGAAAGTCGCCGTAGTGGTACTCGTTGACGAAGTGCGTCGCGCTGATCCGGGCCCGGCTCGACAGGGCCCGGACATGCTCGAGCTCGTCCTTGGTCAAGGGTCGCTCGATGGCTTGGAACTCGTAGTACTGGTACTGGCTCACGGCCGTGCATGCTACCGCCAGGCGCCGTTACTCGACGGGGTTCGGGGGTGGTACGCGACGTTCGGGTGAGCCCGTGCACGGTCGTGGTCCGGTGGCGCCGTCGGGTTCGTAGAATTCGGGCCGTGGACGGCAGGTCCGTAGGGGCGGAGGGCAGGGGCGTGGTGGTTGCACCGAGGGAACGACTGGCTGGGCTGCTCGGCGGGGCGAAGACAGCGGGGGCTTTCAGCGCCCGGCTGGAAGTGCCTGCGGCCAGCCTGAACCTTGAGGTGGCCGGGGTCGGGCCGGTGCGCCTTCCGTTGCGGGCGCCCCAGGCGAAGCGGCTGATCTCGGTGTCACGGCCGGCGTTGTTCGGAAAGGGCGAGGAGACGCTGGACGACACCAGCGTGCGGGACACCTGGCAGATCTCGCCGGATCAGCTCAGCCTTGGCGATCCTTCCTGGTCGTCGCTGCTGAGTGGCGCACTGGAGCATTTCCGGGACGCTCTCGGTCTCCCGGCGGCGACCCGGCTGTGGGCTGAGCCGCACGCGATGCTGGTGTACGGGAAGGGACAGTTCTTCCTTCCGCACCAGGATTCGGAGAAGGACGACGCCATGGTGGGCACGCTGGTGCTGTCCCTGCCTTCGGCGCACACGGGGGGAGAGCTGGTCATCGAGCACGCTGGGCAGGAGTGTGCCTACCGTGCCTCGAAGACGGATCTGACCCTTGTCGCCTTCTACGCCGACTGCCGGCACGAGGTCACTCCGGTCCGATCCGGGTACCGGGTGACGCTCACCTTCAACCTGATGGCCGCGCCGGGGACTTCGACAGAGCTGTCCGGACCGCCGGCGGAGCTGGCACACAGTCTGGAGCAGCACTTCGGGTCGCCCGTCACGCCGCGCTACGGCAGCCGCGAGTCCGATCCGCCGAACCGGCTCGTATACCTGCTCGATCACGAGTACACCCAGCGGGGTCTGAGCTGGGAACGGCTCAAGGGCGCAGACGCGGGACGTGCAGCGCTGCTGCGCGCCGCTGCCGAGCAGGCCGGGTGCGAGTCGGTGCTCGCCCTGGCCGAGGTGAAGGAGACCTGGGATGCCTATCCCGAAGGGGACGATCCCTGGGACGACTACGGGTACGACGACGACGGTGAGGGCGGTGACGCGGGCGCGGACGGGGACTACGTTCTCCAAGAGCTGGTCGACGACGAGATCACCCTGGGCTGGTGGACCGGTCCGGACGGCACCGGCGGCGAGCAGATCTCCTTGCGGGTTGACGACTACGAGGTGTGCGCGAGTACCGCGAGCGCGGACCTGACGCCCTACGACTCCCAGTACGAGGGTTACATGGGCAACTACGGCAACACGCTGGACCGGTGGTACCGGCGGGCCGCGGTCGTCGTGTGGCCGCGTGAGCGGGCCTTCGTGGCACGCGGCGAGGCCGGATCGGGGTGGGCACTGGAGAAACTGCGCGTCGGCATCGCCCGGGGCGACCTGCACCGGGCGCGTGAGCGGGCCCTGTCCCTCGCCCCGTTCTGGAAGCACACCCGTCCGCAACGTGAGTTGCTGGGCTGCGCGCTGCAGGTGGCTGCGGGCCTGGAGGCGGCCGAGACCGCGGCGATGCTGCTGGAGCCGTTCCAAGCAAGCGCGCTCGGCCCGGAGTGCGCGGGCGCACTGTCGGCGGCAGCCGAGCGGTACGGAACCGCGTGGACGCGCCGGGTCGTCGAGGTCTGGTTCGCGTCGGCCCACCGCCTCGACTCGCAGCATTACCAGTGGACGGAGCGGTTGCCGGAGCTGTGTACCGCGCTGCGTGCCCGTCGCGCGCCAGCGGTGGCGCGGCTGCTGGCCGACGGGGTCTGGGCTGCGGTGGACCGAGACCTGCGGCTGTGGACCACGACCAGGTCGGCCGACATCCGCCGTGCGCAGCTGCGGCAGCTGGCCCTGCCGCTGCGATGCGTCCTGGCGGCGGCCGACGCAGAGCAGCGGGACGGGATCGCGGCAGCACTGCGCGAGTACCGGGACACGGTGCTCGAGTGCCTGATGCCGATGCTGCGCAGCGCCGAGGAGGCGTTGCCGGCGGCCGAGTGGGGCGCAGCGGGTCTCGACGTGATCGCGCGGGACTGCGCGGACCGGCTCCGCGTGGTGTGCGAGCGGGCGCCGCGCGCTGCTGACGACTGGTCCGTGGCCTGGACCGGGTGCGGCTGCGAGCTGTGCGGTGCCCTCGGTGCATTCCTCGGCTCCCGGTCGCGGCGGGTCCTGGAATGGCCGCTGGCGAAGGAGGGGCGACGCCATGTGCACACGGGGATCGACTCGGCCGAGCTGCCGGTGTTTCACCAGACCAGGCGGCAGGGATGCCCGTACACGCTGGTGCTGACGAAGACAGAGGACCTGTTCACCCGTGAGCGGACGGTCCGCCGCCAGGCCGCGGCGGACCTGGCATGGCTGATGCCGCCGCGGAACGGATGACTGCGGATTCCCGGCTCAGCGGCCTTATCGCGCTATGGAGCGGCATGCCGGCGACGCGGCCCCGTCGCTGTCCCGAGCAGGAAGAGAGGGTCGAGGGGTGTTTGCGATCGGAATCAGGAGGAAGACGGCGAGGGTCAATTCGAGGCGGTGCCTCCGTCGGCCCCGCCCAGGACCTGCAGGGATCCGCGCAGAGCCAGGCTCTACAGGGCGACGAGTGCGCTGCCGCAGGCCAGCTGCACCCCCGCGACCACTCGATGGGGGACACCAGACGACTCGTCGGGGTTGGGGAGGATCGGCATTCTCATCGGTCGGCGCTGCCGGGCGGGACGACCCATTCGGTGGGCTGGCCGGTGAGGGAGGCGATCATGTCGAAGTCTCCGTCGTAGTGGAGGACCGTTCGCCGGTTCAGTTCCGCTGTGGCGGCGATGAGAAGGTCGGGGAGCGACAGGGCGCGGTGGAAACCTGCGTTGAGGGCGTGGCGCTGGATTTCCAGTGCGCGAGTGAAGGTGTCGTCGCCGCCGTGCAGGTAGTCGAAGGCGTGGAGCCAGGTGCTGATGCGTGTCGCCTCCGCGTTGTCCCGGGCCGAGTGGATCATCTCGTACTCGGTGGGTTGGCAGACGGCGAGGAGGTACCGCTCGTGGAGCGGCTTGAGTACCTCTCTGACGCTGGGTTTCGTCCAGCGGGCGAGGGCGGACTTGTCGATCAGGTAGCGGTCCTGCATCAGGCGGCCCGGCCGCCGTCGCGCTTGAGCGTTCCGTCGGTGTTGCGGGGGCCGGTGTTCTCGACGATCTCGCTGAAGTCGAGTTCGCCGGCGTCCATGGCGTCGAAGAACTCCTGCCGCAGGTGCCTCTTGACGGCGTCCTCCATGGCGAGGCGGACGGCTTTGGCCTTCGTTTTGGTGCCGAAGATGCGCATGGCCTCGGTGACCATGTCTTCGTCGAGGTCGATGACAGTTCTGGCCATGTTGATGGTCCCTCCACAGATGCCCTTGCCAACGAAACGATAGCATTTGTTTGCCGTGAGAGATATCGTTTTGGTCGCAGGTCTCGTCATAAATGGAGGCGGCGTCGAAGCTGGCCAGGCGGCTCCGCTCCCTCCTTGGTGGAGGTCGACCTTGGTCAGATTTGACCCCACGGCGCGCTTGAGCCCCTCATGGCGCCCCGGGCGGGCGGCCTGGCTTGCGTGAGCGGTGCGTGAGCGGACGAGGTGGCACAGGGTGGATTGGGCGGCATGTCGGGGCCGGGCCGCACCGCCCTGGCCTGGGGAATCAGGATTCGGTGGCACGGCCCGGCAGTGGATGGGATGATCTTGTGGGGCCTCGTAATGCGTAGGTCTCGGGTTCGAATCCCGAAGGCGGCTCGGATTAGCCCCAGGACTCACTCGCCGTGACCTGGGGCTTTTTCATGCCCCTTACCCATGCGGGCATGCGGTGGCCGGGGTTCGGGACCCCGTGCGTGAGCGCGCCTGAGGGCCGGATGCGGGGAACTGTGTCGGGATCAACGGCGCGAAGAGCGGCGGCCGGCTCCAGGAGGCTGTCTCGCACCAGGCGGTCAAGCCGTTCCGCGGCGCGGGGATGGATCTGCACGGGCGCGCAGTTTACCTGCGCTGATGGATGCATTGGGCGGGGTTTCCCACTCTGGTGGCCAGGCGGCAGACTGAGGTGAGAACTGGTCCTGTCCCGTCGTACGAGGAAGCCGCTGACGCCCGTGAGTGACGATTCCCTGACCCCGCCCCCGGCTGCGCCGACAGGCTCTGTGTCCCCGGGCCCCACGCCCTCGGAGGGCGGAGACGCGGATGCTTTCGGGATCGATGCCTTCACCCTCGACGACCGGCTGCGGCTTTTCCACTTCGCGGCTGCCGAGAAGCGTCACGAGTACCTGTGGCTGCTGCGTGCCTTCGAGAGGGGCCGGGCCAACTACCAGGTGCTGCTGCATGCTTCCGACGCGGCCGCCCTGGTGGGCAGGCTGGTCGCGGACCATCCAGGGGCGGCCGTGGGCGACGTGCAGCCGCTGCTGGACGCGCTCGCCGAGTGGCGTGTCCTGGACCGCAGTTACGACGGGACGCGGGCGGCGAACCTGGCGGAGTACCGCAACCGGCACTACGTGTACCAGTTCACCCAGGCCGGATACCGGGCCTACCGCGCAGTGGAGGACGTGCTCGGTGCCTCCCTGGAGGACGCGCAGCTCTCCCGGCTCGTCTTCCCCGACATCCTCGCCGACCTGGCCGCGCTTGCAGAGGCGAACGCCGCGGGCGACGCCGAGGAGGTCTATCGGAAGCTGGGCCGCCTGGACTCCGTGCTGAACGAGATGGCGCAGCGGGCTGCCCGCTTCTATCTGATGCTCGGCGACCTGGCGCGGACCAACGACACCCGGCCCGAGGTGTTCCTCGCGCACAAGGACGCGCTGCTCGGGCACATGCGGGAGTTCACCGCCGAACTGGGGCGCTACGCTCCGCTGCTCGCCGAGGCGGTGGAGAAGGCCGCGGCAAGCGGCGTGGACCGGATGGTCGAGTACGCCGCGGAGGCCGACGAGCGGCTCTTCCGTACCCCGGCCGCCCGTCTGGACGACTGGCGGCAGCGGTGGGGCGGCATCGTGCACTGGTTCGGGGAGCGTGAGCACAGCGAGGCCGAGCGGCTGCAGGACGCCACGGTCACCGCGATCCGCTCGGTCCTCGCGCTGCTGCGGCGGGTCACCGAAGCGCGGCGCGGCGGAGTCAGCCGGGAGAGCCAGCTGCGCCACCTCGCCCAGTGGTTCACCTCATGTGTCAGCGACGACGACGCGCATGCCCTGTTCCAGGCGGTGTTCGGGCTCGGTGCGCCCCGGCACATCGCCGTTCCCTATCCGGACCCCGAGCTGATTTCCGGGCGTACCTCGTGGTGGGAGGCCGAGCCGGTGGAGCTGGCCCGCACCCTGGTGCAGTCCGGCCGCACCCCTGCCCTCAAGGGGCCGGGACGGATCGAGCGCAACGACGCCGAGCGGGCCGGGCTGCGGGCCGCGCAGATCAAGGAGCAGGCCGAGCGCCGGGGGGCGGCGCTCGCGCTGGCCCGCGACGGCGCGTACGGCAGGGTCCTGGACGAGGCCGAGACCCGGGCACTGCTGTCCCTGATGGACGTGGCGCTGGCCGCGCGGGTGCCGGTCACCCGGGGTGTCGCGGGGCCGATGGCCTCCGGTTCGGCGCACGGGGTGCGGCTCACCCTCGTCCCGACGGGGCCCGGCGAGGCGTTCACCACGGTGCGCACCGTGCGGGGCGATCTGCACCTGGACGGACTGTGCCTGGAGGTCACCGGATGAGCACCCGCGTCGCCGAGAACGTATCGGCTCTGGAACTGGCCGACTATCAGAAGGCCGTACGTCTCGTGCTGCGGCATCCGCTGATCACGCCGGTGTACCCGGACGGCGGCGCGCTGGCGACCGTGCGGCGCTGGGCCGAGCAGTTGCGCACCGATCTGATGGAGGTGCTCGGCTACCGGCTGATCACCACCGCCGACACCGCCCGCCTCCAGCGCGCCCAGGACCAGTTGGACCCCACCCGGCCGGCGCTGAGCCGGTCCGGTCGCCCCTTCGACCGGCGCCGTTACGCCTACCTCGCCCTCACCCTGGCCACGCTGGGCCGGCACGGCGCGCAGGTCGCGCTCGGCGAACTCGCCGACGCCATCGCCGCGGACGCCGCCAGAATCGACGGGCTCGGCCTGGACACCGGCCGCAAGCACGACCGGGACGCCTTCGTCGACGCCGTCAGCTGGCTCACCGAACGTGGCGCACTGCGCCTGGCCGACGGCTCCGCCGCCTCCTGGGCCTCCGATCCGGAGCGGGCCGAGGCTCTGTACGACATCGACCGGGAGGTGCTCACCGCCGTCCACCAGCCCACCCGCGTCCTCCAGCACGTCACGTCGGTGACCGCGCTCCTCGACTCGGCGGGTGCGCGGAGTCTGTCCGAGGGGCGCCGGGCCCAGCGGCTTTCCGCGTCCCGGCGGGCGAGGCGCCTGGTCCTGGAGCATCCGGTCGCCTACTACGCCGACGCCGACCCGGAGCTGACCGGCCAGCTGCGGGCCCCCGCGCTCGCCGAGGACCTCACCCGCCTCACCGGCCTCACCATCGAGCGGCGCGCGGAGGGCATCGCCCTGGTGGACACCTCGGGCCGCCTCTCCGATACGCGGTTCCCCGGCGGCGGCACCGTCGCGCAGGCCGCGCTGCTGCTCGGCGCGCGGATCAGCGAGGCCGCGGCGCGCACCGGGCGCCGCGCGGCCGAGCTGCTGCCCGCGCCGACTGCCGCCGAGCGCCTCGCGGACCGGGCCGGCCGGATCGACCTTGCTCTCCCCGCGCAGGGTGTGTTCGAACAGGCCACGGCAGACCAGGAGGCCACGGAGGAAGAGGCGGAGGGGGAGAACGAGGCGCCGGCCGCCCCGGAGGTCCGCTATCCCTTCGTCACCACCTCCTGGCTGCGCGCCCGGACCAAGGAGATCACCGAGCGGTACGGTGCCGGGTTCGCAGCCGACCTGCGCGGCGACCCCGACCGGCTCCTCGACCAGGCCTTGGACCTGCTGGCTGCCATGTCGCTCGTCGTGCGGGTCGCGGGCGGGGTTCTCGCGCTGCCGCTGCTGGCCCGCTACCGCGGTGTGACGGCCGAGGTGAAGGCGCGCCCGCGCATTCGTACCACCCAAAGCCCCGGGAGCACCGGGGGCCCCGAAGCAGGGGCCCCCGACGCCCTGTTCCCCGCAGACGACGTGAAGGACCCCGCCAAGTGAGCACCCCGCCGACCGACCTCCAGCCCCGGTTCGTGCCCACCCGCGCCGGGATCATCAACCTGTGGGACTACCGCGACGAGGAGTTCTCCTTCGCCGGCGGCTGGCTGGTGCTGCGCGGCCCCAACGGGTCCGGCAAGACCAAGGCCCTCGAAGTGCTCTTCCCGTTCGTTCTGGACGGGCGGATCGACCCCAAGCGGCTCAACCCGTTCGCGGCCGAGGACCGCACCATGAAGTCCAACCTGCTCTTTCGCGGGCAGGAAGGCGCGCTCGGCTACGTATGGATCGAATTCACCCACCGCACCACCGGGCAGGCCGTCACCTGCGGCGTCGGCCTGCACGCCCAGAAACACCGGGACACCCCGGCCCGCTGGCACTTCGTCGCCGACGGCCGCATCGGCGAGGACTTCTCCCTGCTCACCGACGACGACCGGCCGCTGACGAAGAAGCAGCTGACAGCCGAACTCGCCCCGCTGAGCGCCGAGGTGATCGCCTCCGCCACGGACTACCGCACCGCCGTCGACCAGCGTCTGTTCGGCCTCGGCCGGGAGCGCTACGAACAGCTGCTCACCCTCATCCTCACGCTGCGCCGCCCGCAGCTCGCCAAGAACCTCGACCCGGGCAAGCTCTCCGACACCCTCACCGAAGGCCTGCGCCCGCTGGACGAGGACCTGATCGGTGAGGCCGCCCGCTCCTTCGACGACATGGAGTCCGTGCAGCGCACCCTGGAGGGCCTGGTCGCCGCCGACGAGGCCACCCGGTCCTTCCTCGCCGCGTACTCGACGTACCTGCGGGTCAACGCCCGCGTCGCCGCCGACCGGCTCAGCGCCCGGCGGGCCGAGAGCGGCGAGCGTGAACGCGCCCTCGCGACGTCGGAAACGGAGTTCGACGAAGCCCGCGAGCAGCGCGCGGCGGCCGGAGCACGGGCCGGCGAGGCCGAGACCGCGCTCGCCGCGCTGCGCGCCCGCCTGGAGCAGCTGCGTTCCTCGACTGCCTACCAGGCCGTCGAGCAACTCGCTGATCTGGAACGCCTGGTGCGTACCTGCGAACAGACCGCCCGCCAGGCCACCGCCGAGCGCGAACGACGCACCGCCGCCACCGGCCGGGCCCGCGCCGAGGCCGAACGCGCCGGGCAGCTGGGCGCCGAACTCGCCACCGCCGTCAGCGGCTCGGCCGCCGCCCTCGCCGATCACGCGCACCGCGCCGGCATCCCCTGGACCCCTGCCGACGCTGTCCCCTCCGCTCTTGCCGTCCGCGCCTCGGCCCGCTCCGCCGCCCGCCACGAAGGCGTACGGGCGGTACGGGCCGCCGCTGTACACCTGCGGGACGCCGAGCGCGGCCGGGACGCGGCCCGCGCCGGGCAAGAGCGCGCCCAGGAGGCGGCCCGGGCCGCCGAGACGGAGGAGCGAGCGGCCCAGGACGCGCTCGGTGCCGCCCACACGCGGACCCGGGAGGAACTCGCACGGTGGCAGGACCAGTACGGGCAGCTGCTGCCCGAAGGCGCGTCCGAGCCGCTCGCGCGGGCCCTCGACGCCGCCGCCGGACCGGACGGCCCGGAAGCCGGCGCCCCCGTACTCGCCGACCTGTTCACCGAGGCCACCGCCCCCGCCGTGCAGGGCCTGCGCGACCGGCTCGCCGCCCTGCGCGGCGAGCGCGGCGCGCTGGAGGACCGGCAGGCCGAGACCGAGGCCGAACGGACTCGGATCGCCGCCGAACGCGACGACGCACCGCCTGCCGCCCGCGGCCGCACCGCCGACCGTGACAGCCTGGAAGGCGCTCTCCCGCTGTGGCGGCTGGTCGACTTCGCCGATGACCTCGACGACACGGAACGCGCCGGCGTGGAGGCGGCCCTGGAGGCCTCCGGCCTGCTCGACGCGCTCGTCACCGCCGAGGAGCCCCCCACCGGTGACGGCGACGGATACCTGCGCGCCACCGCCCCCGTCGACGGCCCCAGCCTCGCCGACCTGCTGCGACCCGAGACCGGTACGGCCATCCCGGCCGCGCGGATCACCGCCGTACTCAGGTCGGTCTCCGTCGCCGACACAGTGGGCGTGGCCACCACCGTCTGCCCGGACGGCCGTTACGCCGCCGGAATCCTCGTCGGCTCCCACTGCAAACCGCACGCCGAGTACGTCGGCGCCACCGCCCGGATGCGCCGCCGCGCCGCACGCATCGCCGCCTGCGATGCCCTCATCTCCGAACTGACCGTCCAACTGGAGGAGGTGGCGAGGGCCGGGTCCGGCTGTGAGCAGAGCCTTCAGGAGTACGACACCGCCCGCGCCGCTCTGCCCCGCACCGCCGCCCTCGCCCCGTACCTGCGCGCCCTGGACCGCGCTGTCGCCGCCCTGCGCGCCACCCGCACGGCCGCCGATGCCGCCCAGTCCGTCTACGACGAGACGCAGGCCGCCTGCGCGGTCGCGGCACGCGCCCTGCACCGCGCCGAGTCCGAGCACGGTGTCACCGCCCAGGACGCTGACGACATCGAGTCCGCCACGCGCGCCTTCGAACGGGAGGCGGGCGAACTGGCCACCCGGCGTCGGGAGCACACCCGGCAGACCGAGACCGCCACCGCCGCCGCGGACCGGCTCACGGCCGCGGCCGAGGACGAGGAGGCCGCTGCCGAGGCGGAACGCGCTGCCCGCCGCCGCCACGCCGAGGAGGCCGCCGGGCTCCAGGCGCTGCGCGAGGCCGTCGGCGCCGAGGCGCAGCAGGTCATGGCCCGCGTCGAGGACACCGAGAGCAGCCTGGAGGCCGCCGCGCGGGAGACGGACGCCGCCCGCGGTGCCAAGGATGAGGCGATCGGCTGTCTGGCCGCCGCCGAGGCCCGCCGCACCGCCGCCGCCGAAGCGCTGCGGGTCGCCGTCACCGAGGAGAAGGACACCGCCCGCGGCCTGGCCCCGTACGCGGCCCGCGAACTCCTCGACCTGCTGCGCTGCCCGCACGGCCTGGCCTGGCCCGCTCAGGAGGCCGACTGGACGGGCGAGCGTCTGCCGCCCGCCGCCGTCACCGTCCACGAGGCGATCCTGACGGCCACCCGTGAACTCGCGCCCACCGAGTCGAGTGTCAAGCAGTCCGTCACCCGCCTCACCACGGCCCTGGAGGACCTGCACGCCCATCTCGCCGCCGCCGGGCAGGACTACCAGCCCGCCTGGGACAGCTCCAGCGGCGTCATCACCGTCACCGTCGCTGACGAACAGGGCCCGCTTCCCATCGCCTCCTTCGCCGAGAAGATCGCCTCCCACCGCCGTGACCAGGCCGAACTTCTCTCCGACTCCGAGCAGCGCATTCTTGAGGACGCCCTGCTCACTCGCCTCGCCCAGCAGATCCACGACCGCACCGTCGACGCCCGCGACCTGATCCGGCGCATGAACACCGACATGCGCGAGCGCCGCATGTCCTCGGGCACCACGGTCGGTGTCAGCTGGCTGCTCGCCGACGGCCTCGACGACGAACAGCGCGCCGTCTGCGCCCTCCTGGACGCCGACGCCGCCCGCCTCGGCCCCGAGAAGCTGGCCCGCATGCGCACGCACTTCGCCGCGCAGATCAAGAACGCCCGCGCCCGGCAGCGCGAGACCCCCTACCGGCAGCTGCTCGCCGAGGTCCTGGACTACCGGCGCTGGCGCCAGTTCGCCTTCCAGCTGGTACGCCCCGGCGGCGACGAGGAACGCCTCACCCGGGCCCGGCACAGCCGCCTCTCCGGCGGCGAGCAGTCCGTCTCCCTGCACCTGCCGCTGTTCGCCGCCGCCCACGCCATGCTCAACTCCGCGCACCCCGACGCCCCGCGTCTGCTCGCCCTCGACGAGGCGTTCGCCGGTGTCGACGACACGGGGCGCGGCGAACTCATGTCACTGGCTGCCCAGTTCGACCTCGACCTGTTCATGACCGGGTACGACCTGTGGGCCGTGCACGGCGCGGTGCGTGCCGCCGCCCACTACGACCTCGCGCACTCCGCCGTCGAGCACACCGTCTCCGCGCTGCTGCTCCTGTGGGACGGCGAACGCCTGCACGCCGACGGCACCGGCACCCTGAGCAGCCTGCTCGGCTCACCGGGCACCCGCTCCGTACGACGGCTGGACCGGCGGGAACAGGAGGCCCAACTTGTCGACTGACCAGCCGTCCCCGCCGCCGTACACCGAACTCCACGACGAGGGCTGGCCGCGCCTCCTGGCCGCTGCCCGCCGCCGCCTGGAGCGCACCGGCGGAACCCTCCACGGCGACATCGGCCTCACCGCCCCCACCGAAGCCGAACGCCGCACCGTCATCGGCGTCACCGGCCGCTATCGACCCGAAACCGTGAAACGCCTCACCGTCCCCCTCGCCGACCTCGACGCCTACCTTCACGGACGCTACGGAACCGGCCTGCTCAAGACCCTGGGCCGGCTGCACGGACCCCTGCGCGACCGGCCGGCCGAGCGCGCCGACGAGGTGTCCGCCCGCGCTCAGGCCCTCGAAGCCGCTCACGCCTCACCCCTCGCCGCCCTGGACTGGTACCCGGCCTGGCTGGAACAGATCGCCGCCGACGGCACCCTCACCCGTCTCCTGCGACGCGGCGACGCGGCCCTGCTCCAGGCCGCCGTCCGCGTCCTGGAGAAACTCCCCGGGGTACGGGGCGACGGGGGCCGGAGCCCCCTGCCGCTGCCGGTCCTCGCCGAGTGGGCCACCGGCGACACCAAGGCACTGCTGCCGGGCGGCCGGCTCGAACAGCTCGTCCTGCGTGCCCTCGCCCAGCGCGCCGCGGCAGGCGACGGGCAGCCGGTCCGGGCCGTTCCTCGCGACCGGGCCGGCCGCCGCGCCCTGTGGGAGAGCGCCGGAGCCGTCGCCGACGACCTCGCCAGTCAGGTCCTCGTCCTCAACATCGGTGCCCGCGGCGAAGACGTGGTGTGCGACTGGCTGCGCGACGCCACCGGCTTCGGCATCCCCTTCCGCCTCACCCTCCACCAGCTGACGGCTGCCGACGTCGTCCCCGCCGCCCGTGAGATCCACGTCTGCGAGAACCCCGCCGTGCTGCGTGCGGCCGCCGCCGAACTCGCAGACCGCGCCGCCGCCCTGGTCTGCACCGAAGGCATCCCGTCGGCCGCCTGCCACAAGCTCCTCGCCGACGCTGCCCGGTCCGGCGCCCGCCTGCACTGGCGCGCCGACTTCGACTGGACCGGCCTGCGGATCACCGCCGCCGCAGTGGAGCGCCACGGCGCCCGGCCCTGGCGCATGAGCACCGCCGACTACCGCAGCGCCCTGGCGGGAGGCGAGACGACTCCGCTGACCGGACCGCCCGCCGCCAGCCCCTGGGACCCCGCCCTCGCTTCCGCCCTGAGGGCGTCGGGCCAGGCCGTCATGGAGGAACGACTGCTGACCGAACTCCTCTCGGACCTCGGCTGATGCGCGTGGTACCGGCAGCGTGCCGGCGAAGCCGGGCCCCGGTAGTTGAAGGTCACCACAGGTGTCGAGCCCAGCGTGCCGGACGCGCAAGGACAGTACGCTGAACTCAGCGGGATCGGGCCCGCCCGCATGGTGTCCAGGAGGTGCGTCATGACTGCCGAGACCGCAGCCCCTGCGTGGATGCACGAGCAGATCACGGCGGAGCAGTACGACTCCTGGTCCGAGGAGCAGTGTGCGGGAATCGAGATCGTGGACGGGATGGTCGTCGTGAGTCCCAGCGCGTCCAAGCGCCACAATCGACTGGCTCGGATCTTGGCGAATGCCTTGGAGGTCGCCGCGGGACCGGACTGGAACGCCGATACCGACTTCGACGTCCGGCTTCAGGACGTCCCGCTCACCAACCGCCGTCCGGATGTCGTTGTGTATCGCGCGGACACGATCGACATCACTCCCACCCGTCCCGAGCACGTACTGCTGGTCGTGGAGGTTGTCTCACCGGGATCGGAGACGACCGATCGGATCGTGAAGACGGACCAGTACGCCAAGTCCGGCATTGCCTTCTACTGGCGGGTGGAGCACGCCGTGACCGGCGCCCCCCTCGTATACACCTATGTTCTCGACCCCGCGACCAGGCTTTACCGGGATGGGGACGTGTTCACCGGTGTCGTCAAGGTCTCGGCCCCCTTCCCGGTGGAGGTCGACCTCCACCAGATCTGACCTCATGCCAGGGCGCCACCGCATGTCGGTTCTCTTTGTCTGAGGGCCACCCGTTCTGCGTGAGCGGTGCGTGAGCGGACGGGGTGGCACGGGGCGGATTGGGCGGCATGCGGGGGCCGGGCCGTACGTTCCTGACCTGGGGAAACAGGATTCGGTGACACCGCCCGGCACCAACTGGGATGATCTTGTGGGGCCTCGTAATGCGTAGGTCTCGGGTTCGAATCCCGAAGGCGGCTCTGTAGAACCCCCAGGACTCACTCGCCGTGACCTGGGGGTTTTGCCAGGAGGCCGTCTCGCTCCAAGCGGTCAAGCACATCGCCGGTGGTGCCGGGAGGACTCCGCCAGGAGTCGGCGATCTGCTGGACGGCGGCGAAGACTCGTTGTCGATCGAGATCGATCTGGGCGAGAACGAAGTCGTCGGCGGAGACGGCTTCGACGTTCCATGCCTCCAGTGTCGCGTTGGGGAAGTCCCGGATTCGATCGGTCCACTTCGCCTGCACGAGCCCTGCCTGGGCTATGCGGATCCGTAGGTCGCGCAGCGTGCTCGGGTACAGGACGCAGGCGTCGCAGACGACGGTGAACGCCACGGGGTCAGATCAGCCCCATCTCCTGGTTCAGGGCAGTGAGCTCGTCCGCTGCTGCCCGTCGCTTCTGATCGTCCTGGCGCGCAGTCCGATCAGGAACGGCCGCGAGACGTTCAGCATGTCGGCGGCCTGCTGTGTGGTCAGCTCCGCGTGCTCGGGAACGATGGAGACGGCACGGCCGGCTGCAATGTGGCTCAGTACGGTCGCCAGCAGTTCCACGGCTTCGCGGGGCAACTCGAGATCGGCATTTCCGTCCTCGATCCGGAACCGGATCCGCTCGGTACGCGGGGAGCGGGCAAGGGACCTCTTCACCGGCTTCAGTGCCCGGGCCGCGAAGTCGGCACCGCAGCAATCGAAATAATCGAAACAGATTCTGGCGGGTGAGCGCGGTGTCCGGACGGCCGTCCCCGGACCCGGGACGCGTCGCGTCGCGTCGGTAGGGGCGCTACCCGAGGCCGGCGTACTTCTTCCTGATTCGGGACCGCCAGGCCCAGCGGGCGAGGGCGCCGACGGCCAGGGAGGTGAGGATCGCGCCCCAGTCGATGACGTGGGGCAGCCCGGGGAAGAAGGCGAAGAAGGCGAGGCCCGCAGCGGTGCCCGTGAGGAAGGCGCTGATGCCGGCGCGGCGGAGTCTGGTGTCCCAGGCGCGGTCTTCGGGCATGCTCTCGGGGCTCATGTGCGGCTCACTTCGTGATGTGGTGGCACTGGCTGGCTCGCTGGACACCATTGACGTGGATCTGTGCGCACGCCCTGCCGTAGCGGGGGAGTTGCTGAGGTGCGTTGTCCCGCATCGGGTTGATCTTGCACTCGGTGTGGGTCTTGCCGCGGGACGTTCGGTAGATCTTGTTGTCGGTGTCCGCGTAGGTGAAGTCGATGCGCCAGTTGCAGAAGCCGGCGTTGAGGGCCCCTACGAAGCCGCAGTCGACGCCCGCGTTCTGGTAGGTGATGTTCTTGCCCTCGCCGCGGATGATGTGGGTGAACATGCAGCCTGTCGGGATCTTCATGGTCACACCCCCGACCTGGTAGTCGAAGGTCGCCACGGGTGTCGAGCCGATGGCGCCGGCATGTGCTTGGGCGGGGGGTAAGACGGCGAACGTGGCTGTCGTGGCGAGAGCGGCGATGATTCGCGGTGTGAGACGCTTGCCCGTTCGTGTCCCCTTCTGGCGGAGTATCTCTACAGGCAGGAACTCCTTTTGTAGGCTCGGGGTTCTGCCCCGGAGCGCAGTCCACTGTGAAGAGTGATCAGCCCGGGCGTGTGCTCACAGACCGTTGTCGCCGCCCACGGATGTCGATCGCATGCGTGAGCGCTCCGTGAGCGGACGGGCTGGCACAGGGTGGATTGGGCGGCTCAGGGCCCAGGAGCCAGCTCAACGGGACCGCGCTGCTGCGGACGTGAGAGAGGGGTCACCGAACAGGGTGACGGCGGCCGTGTACCCGTCGGGAACCGTGGCGTCGCGAACACTGGGCGCCGCTGGCGAAGATGATGGGCGACGACTATCGCTGTCATATTCCCCGGCTGCCCTGGCACGCGGGGAACGACTATCGGTGGGGCCTGGCCGCCACGGCGGCTCAGTGGGTCGACCGGGTGATCGAAGCGGTGCCGAGCCGGGTCTCCGTCGTCATGGCCCATTCCATGGGCGCCGCCGCGGTGCTGCGGTGGCTCGTGGCCGACGTGGACCGGGACGTCGACGCGATCGTTCTCGTCTCCCCGTACTACCGGGCGGACTCCATACGATCCGGACTGTCGGTACTGGAGCGGATGAAGAGCATCGATCCGGAGATCCTCGACCACATCGCCGGGAAGTTCTACGACCGTGCGGGCCCTCAAGCGATGATGGCCGTGTGCGAGATATACCTGTCGACGGCAGGTGCGGACATGAGCGCCAACAAGATTCCGACCATTTCTGCCACACGCAACAGACCGAGCAGGTGTACGGCGAGATCACGTCCTTTCTCGAAGGACTTCCGGTCGACGCCACGGCGCGGGCGGAGCGGGAGAGCGGGGCCGTGACGGCTGGAGGATGCGGAGGCGTCCGCGGGCTCAGCCGGTGGTGAGGGTGCGTGCCCGCCAGGCGGGCACGCACCGCTCCCCCTCAGGCCGACCCTGTCACTCGGCCGCCGTGAAGTAGGCGGCCTGGTCAAGGGAGTTGAGCGCGATCCAGCGCCGCTCCGTCGCCTCGGCGGGCGCCTGGCCGCCGCCCGCCGAAGCGCGGAAGAAGCCCTGCACGTCGAGAGCGATGCGGGGATCGTCGTCGATGCGCCGCGCCATGTCGTAGTAGACGGCCAGCTCGTGGACGCACCGCGGGGTGGCGGCCGGGCAGGAGCAGTCGACGCTGTCGAGGGCCGGCGCGGGCGGATGGCCCGCGTCGGCGATCGCGCGGTACAGATCGTCGGTGAGCAGGGGCTGGATGCCGCTCAGCCGGCGGGAGATCTCGGCCGTCGCCCCCGAGGACATCGGCGCGACCTCGATCGTGACCACCGAGGTGCCGCGGCCTCGGTGCACGACGGCGCGTACGGTCCGGTCGTCGAACGTGATCTGCACCTTCCCGTCGCGCGCCATGCGCCGCGCGCTCGGCAGCTGGGAATCGGGACGGGTCTGCTGCAACGACTCGGCGAACCGGACCCAGTCCTTGCCCCACTTCGTGTAACCGTAGTCGCGGTCGGCCATGGTCAGTTGACTCGCTTCCGGCGCAGGACCCCGATGAGACGGTCGTCGTCCAGGCGGGTCAGCTCGGCGACGCTGGACATGTCGGCGATGTCCGACAGCGCGGACTTACGGTTGTGCATGGCCGCGATGTGCTCCTCGACGGTGGTCCCCGTGGTCAGGGTGGTGACGGTGACCGTGCGAGTCTGACCGATCCGGTGGACCCGGTCGGACGCCTGGGCCTCCACGGCCGGGTTCCACCACCGGTCGAAGTGGATGACGTCGGCCGCGCGCGTGAGCGTGAGCCCGGTGCCCCCGGCCTTCAGGCTGAGGATGAGCACCTTCGGACCGTCGTCGGACTGGAACCGGCGGACGATGTCGGCCCGTTGCTCCTGGTTCAGGCCGCCGTGGAAGAACGGCGTACTCACCCCGAACTGTTCGGCGAAGTGCCGGACCAGCAGCTCACCGGTCCGCCGGTACTGGGTGAAGACGAGGGTCGGAGAGTCGTTCTCCAGGTTGTTGGCCACGATGTCGGTGCACAGGTCGAGCTTTCCCGACCTGCCCGGCAGCTCACCGAGGTCGTCAGTGACCAGGCCCGGATGGTTGCAGACCTGCTTGAGCGAGGTCAGGACCGCGAGCACCCTGGTCTGCCGCTGGGCGCCGCTGCCGAAGCCGTCGTCGATGACCTGCTCCAGCAGCCGGTCGTACAGCTGCTCCTGCTCCTCGGTGAGGTCGCAGAGGAGATCGGCGTGGATCTTGGGTGGGAGTGACCCCGCGACCTGGGACTTCTTCCGCATCAGTACGACCGGCTCGATGGCCCCGCGCAGCCGGGCGGAAGCGGCCGGGGAGCCGTCCGCGATCGGCCGGACGAAGCGACGGCGGAACTGCGTCCGGTTCCCGAACAGGTGCGGTGCGACCAGATTGAGCAGGGCCCACAGCTCCTCGAGGTGATTCTCGACGGGGGTTCCGGTCAGGGCGATCCGCGCGTCGGCCGCGATGGTGCGCGCGGCCTTCGACACCAGCGTGCGGGGGTTCTTCAGGACCTGTGCCTCGTCGAAGACCGCGGTGCTCCAGTGGATCCCCGCCATGGCCTGGCTGTGCGTGCGCAGCGTGGGGTAGCCGGTGAGCACCACCGTGCCGCTCTCCACCGCGGGCAGCGGCCCGCCGCGCCAGATCATGGTCCGCAGGGCGGGTGCGAACCGCGCGATCTCGTGCGCCCAGTTCCCCACCAACGACGTGGGACACACCACCAGTTGCGGCAGTTTCTCGGCGCGTCCGGCGACACAGCCGATGGTCTGCAGGGTCTTGCCGAGTCCCATCTCGTCGGCCAGTACCGCGCCGCCGTGCGTGTCGATGGTCTCGCGCAGCCAGCTCACCCCGCGCACCTGATACGGCCGCAGCTTGGCGTTGAGTGCCGTGCGCATCTCGGCCCCCACCGACGTGGTGCGGCGGAAGACGCCTCCCGCGTGCTCCGCCGTCGTCACGGCGACACCCGTGGCGTCGGGAACCGCGTGCGCGGCGATCGGCAGCGCCGACTCGCCGCCCGCGATCCACGACCGCCACACGTCCACCGACCGGCCGGGCCAATCGAGGGGCACGGACACGAGCCGGTCCGGCTCGATCAGCACGCAGTCGACGTCGGACACCTTGAGCCTGCCGAGGTCCGGCGTCGGGACGACCAGGGGAACGGTCTCGACGTCACCGACCGGCGGGGCCGCCCCCACGGCGCCGTCGGCCCAGGTCCACAGGGCGAACATGTGCCGGTCGGGCAGGTACGTGGCCTGACTGTCCGACCGCGCCTCGGGGAGTTTCTTCCGGCTGCTTCCCATGGCGTCAGCGGGTGCCCACGTCGTCGCCCTCGCGGGCGGGCCGGCTCTCGGCACCGGCCCGGGGGGCCGCCTCGTCCGTGGCCGGGCCGCCGACCCGCGCGGGCTCCGGCTCGCCGCCGGCGGCCGCGGGCTTGCGGACCGAGCGCAGGGCGACCAGGAGCACGGCCGCGCCGAAGAGCGCGATGAACATGATCCAGACCGCGCCGACATGCATGGCGTGGACGAACGCGTCGTCGGCGGCGTGCCCGAGCGCGGGCAGGTGGGACGTGGTGGCGGCGTGCCGCGCCTGTTCGGCGGAGACCCGCGCCTGCTCCCGCACCGGTCCGGGCACACTGTCCAGCGAGGGTTCGATCGCGCGCCGGTACACGATCGACATGATCGTGCCGCCGACGGCGATACCGATCACGCTGCCGGTCTGGCGCACGGTGTTGGTGACGGCCGCCCCGGCACCGGCCCGCTCCAGCGGCAGCGTGCTGATCAGCGCCGCGGTCACCGGGCCGATCACCATGCCGATGGACAGGCCCTGGACCAGCAGCACGATCTCGATCCCGACGAGGGGCGTGCCCAGCCCGAAGAGCCCGTACGCGCCCATCGTCAGCGCCGCCACGGTCAGCGCCGGCACGGCGACGAGCCGCAGCGACCAGCGGTGCACCAGGCGGGCGCCGACGGGCGCGCCGAAGATCGCGCCGAGCGCGGTCGGGAGGCCGGCCAGGCCCGCCTCGATCGGTGAGAAGCCGCGCGCGCCCTGGAGGTAGAACGCGTTGTAGAAGGTCACCGCGGACATGGCGAACAGGAGCAGTCCGAGCGCCACGTTGCTGCCGCCGAACGCGCGCTGGGCGAGCAGCCGGGGATCGAAGCTCGGCATCTTGCTGCGCAGCTCGACGCGGACGAACACGGCCAGCAGGACCAGTCCGAGGACGATCGGCGCCCAGACGTCCGTACGGCCCCAGGCCGCCACCTGACCCGCGCGGATCACTCCGTAGGCGAGCGCCGCGAGGCCGCTGATCGACAGCAGCATCCCGGCCGGGTCCAGCGGTCGCACCACGGGGCTGCGGAAGTCCGGGACCAGCAGGGCGATGCCGATCAGCGCGAGGACCACGACCGGGACGTTGACCAGGAAGACCGAGCCCCACCAGAAGTGGTCGAGCAGCACCCCGGCGAGCACCGGGCCCACGGCCATGCCGACACCGGCGGAGGTCGAGGAGATGGCGATCGCGGTCGACCGAGCCGGGCCGGTGAACGTCCACATGAGGATGGCCAGGTTGGCCGGCATGATCAGCGCGCTGCCGACGCCCATCGCCGCCCGGGCGGCGATCAGCTGCCCCGCGTCGCCCGCGTACGCCGCCCACACAGAGGACGCGGCGAAGACCACCAGGCCCGTCGAGAGCACGGCCCGGTGGCCGAAGCGGTCGCCCAGCGCGCCCGCGGTGAACATCAAGGTGGCGAAGGCCAGCGTGTACGAGCCGGTGGCCCACTGCAGCTCGGCCGGGCCGGCGTTCAGCCCACGGGCCGGATCCGCGAGGGTCTCCAGGGTGGTACTCAGGACGGTGTTGTCCAGCCAGATCAGCAGTGAACACACCATGAGAACGGCAAGAATCGACTGCTGCCTGGACTTCGGCAACGCGGATGTGGTCATGAATACCTTCGGATGCGGTCCGGAAAAGCTGACGAGCGGACCGTAGGCAACCGTCGGGCGTGTGTCAATTCTCGGGCGGCCCTAACGGTCGGAGATTTTTGCGGCGCCCCCGAGGGCATGCCGCCAAGCGCTCTGTCAATTCTTGAAGAGGTGACCGGACCGGTGGTTTAGTGCGCTCCCGGGGGCATGTCGCCAAGCATCCTGTCAATTTCTGATCCCGTTGTTTGACCTCGCGCGAATTCCGTGCCCCACGCCGTCTTCTGCCCTGTCCCGCCCTGTGTCCCGCGCCGTGCGCCGCACCGGGGACGCGGGGCGCGGGGTGGGAGCCGCCGGGAGCGGCGGAGTACCCAGACGGGTACTCCGTGCGGACGGCCCTTTCGGCCTGCCGGTTCAGCAGGCCGAACGTTCTTCCCCGCATATCTTCCGAATGGGAGGATCGGAATTCACCCGGGTCAGCGGAACGGAAGTCGCCGGGGTACGCATGGAGAGGCAGGGGGATGACCCTGCAGCGCCAATGGTGGAGCGGGAGCGACAGTTGTGTATCGGACATTCTCTCGGTGTGCTCATTGGATTCGGATCGTCCTGTTCTTCACTGGCGCGGTCAGGGGATCTCCGGTGCCGAACTGAACCGCTCCGTCCTCGAGATATTCCATGCGCTGCGTGACAACGGCGTACGGAAAGGGGATGTCATAGCCGTTCTGGTCGCCCCCAACAGCCCTGAAATGCTCACCGTGGCTATGCCGCGCACCTGCTGGGAAGCGCCGTCTGCTACCTGCGGTCCGCCCATCCCGTCGGCAGCGCGGCGGTCCTTCCACCGGAGCATGCTCCGGAACGCGGGCGAGGGGCTGCCCGCGGGCCTGGTGCCCAGGGCGCTGCACAGCTCGTTCCTCGCGCCGGTGTCCGACCGCGGGCTCCTCGTGCGATCGGACGTGGTGCGCCGGTCGAGGTCCAGCGCCGTCGTCCGTTCCGTGATCCTTCAGCACGAGCGGCCGGTGGCGCTTGGGACGGCCCTGTTCGGCGCCGGGGTGGCCGAGCCGACGGTGCAGGCGTCGCCACCCCCGGCGGTGCCGGCGCCGGAGAGGTGCCCGGACGCGGGGTTCCCCCCACTTGGTGGCAGGAAAACTGACAGGTCTTGGCCGGGCCGGGCCGCAGTGAGCCGAGTTTTGCGACCGGCCACGGTCATGCGGGTCGCTGCTGGCTCTCGATGTACGGACGTACGACGGTCAGCGGCGCCCCGCCGCAGCTCCCGGCAAAGTATGGTCGGGACCAGAATTGGCCGTGCGTGATGGCGCGGTTGACCTGCCCGGTGTACTGCTGGCTGAGGCGCCGCGAGCCGACGCCCTTGAGGCTGTTGACCAGCTTGGACAGGGCGACTTTCAGCGGGGTGGCGGTGAGGAAGGCGCAGCGGATTGGCACGCCGGCCACCGTAATCACCACCCTCGCAGCGCTCGACGGTGTCCGGTGCTACCAGTGGTGGTGGACCTGGGGGCGGATGCGGTGGTCGTACAGGGCGCGTATGGCCTTCAGTGTCGCGGGCGGTAGTGGGGGGAGGGCTGTGGCCGACGCGTTGGCGCGGGCCTGTTCCGGGGAGCGGGCGCCCGGGATCACCGTGGTCACGCCCGGCTGCTGGATGATCCAGCGCAGTGCGGTCTGTGCCGGGGTGGCGCCCCGGGGTGTGAGGGCCCCGAACTCCGCCGCCGCCTCGACGCCGGACTCGAAGTCGACGCCCGCGAAGGTCTCGCCCCGGTCGAAGGCCTCGCCGTGGCGGTTGTAGGCGCGGTGGTCGTCCTGCCGGAACACCGTGTCCTTGGTGTACTTGCCGGAGAGCAGGCCGGAAGCCAGCGGCACCCTCGGCGGGCAGTGGAGCTGCACCAGGTCCAGCGTGTCCACGCCCAGGTTGGCCCGCGAACGGTCCGTCCAGGCCCGGAAGTTCTCCAGCGTGTAGCCGGCGGCCCGCTGCTCCGCCCGACGCCCCGTCTTCGTCGCGACGAACACGTCGGCATCCGGGCGATCCCGCAGGTAGCCGCCGATCAGCCGCTCGCTGCGGCCGTCGCCGTACTCGTCGGCCGTGTCGAAGAACGTCACGCCCGCCGCGACGGACGCGTCCAGCAGGGCGAAGGCGTCCTCCTCGCGCACATCGCCCCAGCCCCCTCCCAGCTGCCAGGTCCCCAGTCCGACGACGGACACCTCGCGGCCCGTCCTGCCCAACGCCCGCTGCCGCATGCGGTGATCCTCCGGGGAAGTGGCGGGGTTCAGGCGGCCGTCGGTGCGGCCTTGACCCCCATGACCAGGGAGTAGAGCGTGTCGTTCGCCGTGATGAAGAGGCGGTTGCCCCTCGGGCCGCCGAAGCGGATGTTGGAGACCGTGTTGGGTACGAGGATGCGGCCGAGCAGGGTCCCGTCCGGTGCGTAGCAGTGCACGCCGCCGCCCATGGCCGCGGCCCAGAGGTGGCCCCGGTCGTCGAAGCGGATGTTGTCGAAGCGGCCCTCCTTGGCCCCTTCGGCGAAGATCCTGCCCTTCGAGAGGGTGCCGTCCTCGTGCACCTCGAAGGCCCGGATGCGGTTGGCCCGGCTGTCGGAGACGTAGAGCTCGCGCTCGTCGGCCGAGAAGACCAGGCCGTTCGGGCCGCTGAAGCCGTCGGCGACGAGCCTGACCTCGGCGGTGTCCGGGTCGATCCGGTAGACGTTGGTGGCGCCGATCTCGGGCTCGCCGCGTACGCCCTCGTAGTCGCTGGTGAGCCCGAAGTCCGGGTCTGAGAACCAGATCGAGCCGTCGGACTTGACGGTGGCGTCGTTCGGGCTGTTGAGCCGCTTGCCCTGGTAGCGGTCGGCGAGCACGGTCACCGAGCCGTCGTGCTCGGTGCGGGTGACCCGGCGATTGCCCTGCTCACACGTGATCAGGCGGCCCTGGCGGTCCAGGGTGTTGCCGTTGGGGTGGCCGGCGGGCGAGCGGAAGACGCTGACCGCGCCGGTCGTCTCGTCCCAGCGCAGCATCCGGTCGTTCGGGATGTCGCTCCAGATCAGCTGGCGCCAGGCCGGTATGTACAGCGGGCCCTCGGCCCAGCGGGAGCCCACGTGGAGGGTCTCCAGTTGAAGATCGCCCGCGGCGCACTTCTCCGTACGGAACCTGTCGTCGAGTACTTCGTACAGCGCGGGGCGGCCGGTGGCCATGTCCGTTCTCCTTCAGTCGTTCCGTACTTCACTTCAACCGCTGAACGCCATCCTGTCGGAAGTGAGTATTGCAGGATGACGTATGGTCAGGGCAAGAGATTTGATGGAGTGGTTCGGGAGGAGTGTCATGGACGATGTGGACCGGAAGCTGCTGAACCTGCTGCAGGAGGACGCCTCGCAGGCGTACGCGGCCCTGGGCAAGGCGGTCGGGCTCTCCGCGGGCGCGGCTCACGAACGGGTGCGCAAGCTGCGCGAGTCGGGGGTGATCCGCCGCACGACGATCGACGTCGACCCGGCCGCGGTCGGCGCCGGGGTGCTGGCCTTCGTCATGGTCGACTCGTCGGCCTGGATGGGCGACTCCGGTGAGCGCTTCGCGGCGATCCCCGAGCTGCAGGAGGCCCACATCATCGCGGGCAGCGCATCGGTCCTGGTGAAGGTCAGGACCGGGACGACCGAGCAACTCCAGGATGTGCTGCGGCGGTTGTACGCGATCGACGGGGTCAGCGGCACGCAGGCGACGGTGGCCCTGGAGACCTTCTTCGAGAGGCCGGTGTCGGCGGAGGCCTGAGGTGGGTCCGTGGACCGCGGTGGCGGGCGGGACCTCGGGGTGCGGGTCCCGGGTACGGCGGCGAGGCCTACCGCTCGAGCAGTCCCGGAAGTTCCCGCATGTCGTGGAAGACGACCGTGCCGGGCCCGGCGAGCCACTCGGCGGGGGTCAGGCCGCCGGCGTAGCCGAAGGCCCGCATCCCCGCGGCGCGGGGTCGCTGTCGGCCAGCATGCCGTCGCAGTCGAATATCACGAGCTCAATCGGATGGATCATCCCCACAGGGTAGGCAGGGCGCGCGGGTGGTCATGCGCGGTTCGCTTCGTCGACGAGGGCGGGCCGTGGTCAGGGGTGGCGGGTGGGGAGGGAGGGAGTGGGGAGGAGGGCCAGGGCAAGGAGAGCTGCGGCGATCGCGTATGTGGTGCGGAAGCCGGGCGGGGTGGTGCCTGCCGTGCTCAGGGCCACGGAGGTGAGCGCCGTTCCCACCGAGGCCCAGATCTGGGCGTTGATGCTCAGGATGGTGCTCGCCGCGGTCATGCGGGCCTTCGGGAGGCCGCGGCTCGCGGTGGTCATCGCCGGCATCAGGACCATGCCGGCGCCGACGCCCATCACCATCGACGCGCCGACGACCCGCCAGGCCGCTACGTCGGGCGTTCCGGTCTGGAGTGCCGTCAGGGCCATGCCCAGCGCCCCCGTCGCGATCCCGGCACGGATCAGCCGGCGCGGGGAGACCTTGTCGATGCGGCGCGAGGCGATCTGCATCGTCAGGCCCACGACCAGGCCGACCGGTGCGCCCAGCATTCCCGCCGCTGTCGCGCTCGTGCCGCGCGCCTGCTGCCAGTACATCGGGCCCAGCAGCATCGAGCCGAAGTAGCCGCAGGTGAACAGCGCGAGCGTGGCGACACCGGCGCCGAAGGTACGGTCGCGCAGCAGCCTCAGGTCGAGCAGCGGCTCGCGGGCCGTCAGCGCGCGGCGGCCGAAGGCGGCGACGAGCGCGGCGCCGGTGAGGGCGGGCAGGAGCACGCCGGGTGCGGTGAGGGTGCCGCGCTCCGCGCCCCGCGCCAGGCCGAAGAGGAGCAGGGCGAGTCCGGGCGAGAGCATCAGCAGGCCCGGGACGTCCAGCCCGGGCGCGGGGGCGGCGGACGGGTCGCGCGGTGCGTCGGGGCGCAGCAGCTTCGCGGCGAGGGCCAGCGCCGCCGCCCCGACGGGCAGGTTGACCAGGAAGATCCACTGCCAGGACGCCACGTCGACCAGCCAGCCGCCCAGGACCGGCCCGATCACCGGTCCGACGATGATCGGGAGGCCGAGCAGCGCCATCACCCGCCCGAGCCGGGCCGGGTCCGCGCCGCGCATCACCATGGCCATGCCGACGGGCATGAGCAGTCCGCCGCCGAGGCCCTGTACCGCCCGGAAGGCGATCAGGCTCCCGGCGTCCCAGGCGCACGCGGCGAGCAGCGACCCGAGGGTGAAGAGGGCGAGGGCCGTCAGATAGGTGCGCTTGGGGCCGATCCGCCCCATCGCCCAGGGCGCGACCGGGATGACGGCGGCGAGCGCCAGCGTGTACGCGCCGGCGGTCCACTGGATCGTCGCCAGCGGTGCGTCGAAGGCGTCGGACAGGCGGTGCAGCGCGACGTTGACGATCGTCATGTCGAGCACCGACATGACCGAGCTGACGATCACGACGCCCACGGTGCGGCGGAGTCGGACCGCCGTGAGATCCGGCGGAGGGGCCGCTTCGGTTGTCGGAGGTGTGGTCCGGGTGCTCATCCCGTCGCTCCCTCAGCCCTGGTACGGGTGGGTCGCGCGGGCGGCGCGCAGCGCCCGGCCCCACCAGGCCAGCTGGCCGAGCATGCCCTTGACGGCGCCCTCGGACACGGCGGTGTCGCGCGGTACGCCGTCCTCGCCGAGCCCTGACCACGGCCCGTGCAGGCTGACGGAGTCGCGCACGGTCATGGCGTGCAGCTCGGCGAAGATCAGCCGGAGCTGTTCGACGGCGCGCAGTCCGCCGCCGAGGCCGCCGTAGGAGACGAAGCCGGTGGGCTTCGCGTGCCACTGCCCGTCGTGCCAGTCGATGAGGTTCTTCAGGGCGGCCGGGAAGCTGTGGTTGTACTCGGGGGTGACGATGACGAAGGCGTCGGCGGCGGCCAGCCGCGGGGTCACGTACGCCAGGGCGGCCGCGGCCCGCGGGTTCGGGGAGCCGCCCCAGCCGGGCATGGCCAGCGGCAGGTCGATGTCGGCGAGGTCGATGACGTCGAGCTCCAGGCCGCCGTGGGCCCGCGCGGCGCCGAGGAACCACTCCGTGACGGCGGGGGCCTGGCGGCCCTCGCGGACGCTGCCGACGACCACGGCGACGCGCAGCGGCGCGTCCTCGGCGGAGAGGGCGGCGGCGGAGAGGGCGGCGGTGGGAGTGGTGGTGGAGGCGGTGGAGGTGGTGGCAGGCATGGCGGTGTCCCCTCGTCGGCGGGGCGACCGCTCGGTGCGGCCGCTCCTCCGGTAAAGTACAACGTGCGTTGTAAGAATTGCAACGACCGTTGTACTTTTTGAGGAGGCGGAGTGACCGGCAGCAGCAGAAGGCTGGAGAAGCAGATCGCCATGGCGAGCGCGTCCTGCGGCGTCTTCGGCCGCGAGGGCTACGCGCGCGCCTCGGTCGACATGCTCGCCGCCGCGGCCGGCGTGTCGACCCGCACGCTCTACAACCACTTTCCGGGCGGCAAGGCGGAGCTCTTCCGTACCGTCGTCACCTGGACCTCGGGCCGCGTGCGGGACGCCCAGATCGCCCGCATCGAGGTCCTCCTCGACCCGGAACGCCCGCCCCACCCCGATGACTTGGAGCGCGACCTGGGCGCCCTCGCCCACGCCTTCGCCGCCCTCATGTCCGACTATCCGGACCACTTCGCACTTGTCCGCCACATCCACGCCGAAGCCGACCACGTACCGGCCGAGCTGCTGGAGGCCTGGACGAACGCCGGCCCGGGCCCCGTCGGCCGCGCGCTCGCCGACGCGATGGCGGGTATGGCCGCCGCCGGTCTGCTCGACGTGCACGGCGACGCGGCCATGGCGGGCGCCCACTTCACGGCGCTGGTCTCCCACTCGATCGTGCAGCTCTCCCACTACGGCGTCCTCCCGCTGCCCCAGCCTCAGGTCGACCGCCTGGTCGAGGGGGGCGTGGCCGCGTTCCTGCGCGCCTACCGCGCCGCCTGACCTCCACCCGCGCGCCGGTACGCCCTCCACACGCCCTCGTATGCGCCCCCAGTGCGCCCCCTCCGCCCCTCCGCCCAGGGGCCTCCCGTACTCCTGTCGCCCGGGCGTGGAGGCGGGGTTACGTTGGACGGATGAGAGCGACACGGTTGCGCAGGGCGGCTGTGGGGGCAGCCGCAGTGGGGCTCCTGATGGTGCCCGTGGGGGCCGGTGTCGGGTACGCGGTGGACGCGCCCACACCCCCGGCGGCCAGCAGTTCGGCCGCGTCCGAAGAGTTTCCGCAGCTCACCCCCGCCGTGGCGCGGCAGTTGGACGACGCCATCCGGAAGGTGATGGACGAGGCCAAGGTGCCCGGGGTCCAAGTGGCCCTGTCGGCGCCGGGCAAGGGAGAGTACGTACGGACCTTCGGCGTGGCCGACAAGGCCACCGGGCAGCCCATGACCGACGACCTCAACATGCGCATCGGCAGCGAGACCAAGACCTTCACCGTGACCGCGATGCTGGAGCTCGTCGACGACGGGAAGATCGGGCTGGACGACCCCATCGGCAAGTACATCGACGGGGTGCCGAACGGCGACCGCATCACCCTGCGCGAGCTGGCCGGGATGCGCAGCGGGCTGTTCAACTACTCCGCCGACGACGGCTTCTACAAGGCGTTGACCAGCGATCCCCAGCGGCCGTTCACCCCGCAGGAGCTGCTCGCGTACTCCTTCAAGCACCCGGTGCTCTTCGAGCCGAACGCGGAGTTCTACTACTGCAACACCAACCTCATCCTGATCGGCCTCGTCGTGGAGAAGGTCAGCGGACAGAAGCTGGCCGACTACATCACGAAGGAGGTCATCGAACCCGCCGGGCTGAAGCGCACCGTCTTCCCGACCGGCGCGGAGTTCCCCGATCCGCACGCCCAGGGCTACACGGACCAGACCGCGTCCGGGAAGACCGAGGACGCCGCGGACTGGAACCCCTCCTGGGGCTGGGCCGCCGGAGCGATCATCTCCGACCTCTCGGACCTGCGGAAGTGGGCCGAGGTACTGGCCACGGGTGAGCTGCTCACCCCCGCCACGCAGGCCCAGCGCCTCAAGGTCGTACCGGCCCTCCCGGGTACCGGCTACGGACTGGGCATCTTCAACGTCCAAGGATGGATCGGGCACAACGGCTCCATCCCCGGATACCAGACGCTGGCCGTCTACGACCCGCAGTCGAAGGCCACCCTGGTCGTCCTGCTCAACACGGACATCTCCGCCGAAGGCGAGGAGCCGAGCACGCTGTTCGGCGAGGCGATCACCAAGATCGTCACCCCGCAGCACGTCTACACTCTGCCGGCGCAGCCCGTCACCGGGAAGGACTGACCGTCCGACGGGCCGCCGCCTCGGCGAGTGCCGGCAGCACCGAATGGTCCGCGGCGTGCGGCAGTTCCAGCATCAGCGCGTGCTCCCCGCACCGCAGGACCAGGCGTCGCCCCCGTACGTACGCCACGTCGGCGGAGCGCGGGGTGTGCGCCTTCGCGTCCCCGCCCGTGTCCCAGCCCCCGGCGTCCTCGCTCTCGGAGTCCCGGCCCTCCGCCTCCCCGTCCCCGTCCCGGCCCGCTCCTTGTCGGCGGGGCCGCTCGCGCCGATGGCCGCGGTGTCATGTGGTGCCCCCGTTGTGGAGCCGGTCCCCTGCCGGCCCGGCCGTAGCGTAGGGCGGCGGCGGTGGTTTGTGACCCCCCGCGCACAATGGATACGGCGCGCGGGAGCGGACGAGGGAGAGCAATGAACGGTCGCAAGACACAGCGTGAAGCCCAGGTTGCGCAGAGCGCGGCCGGGGTGGTGCTGCGCGAGGCGGGCGAGGCGGACCTGGACGCCGCCGCCGGACTCTTCCGCGGCTACCTCGACTTCTACGAGGTGCAGGTCGAGGACCCGGACCGCCCCCGCGCCTTCCTGGCGGAGCGGCTGAAGGCCGGCGACTCCTTCGTCCTGCTCGCCGACGTCCCGGGAGCCGGCACGGTCGGCTTCACCCAGGTCTACCGGACCTTCTCCTCGCTCTCGATGCGTCCCGCGTGGGTGCTGAACGATCTGTACGTCGCCCCGTCCGGCCGCCGTACGGGCGCGGGCCGCGCGCTGCTGCGCGAGGTGCTCCGCCGGGCGCGGGAGGCCGGGGTGTCGGGCGTGCAGCTGGAGACGGCGTACGACAACCACATCGCGCAGGGGCTGTACGAGGCGGAGGGCTTCGTCCGCGAGGAGTTCCACATGTACTTCCACGACCTTTCCGAAGCCGTCTGAGAGCTGCTGAAACATTCCGCTGCCCCGTCGCGTCAATGGGGTGGGACGGACGCGAGGGGGAGCGATGCGGCAGGGACGCAGAGACGGGTTCCGTGAGTTCGCGGAAGGTAGATCGGCACACCTGTACCGGTCTGCCTGCCTGCTGACGAGCGGTGACACCCATCTCGCGGAGGATCTCGTACAGGAGACCTTGGGGCGGATGTACCTGCTCTGGGGGCGCATCACCCGGATAGACAATCCCGCGGCGTACGCGCAAACCGTGCTGGTACGGGCCTTCCTGACGCACCAGCGCCGCCGGTCGACGGGGGAGCGCCCGGTCGGGGAGTTCCCCGAATCGGGCGCTCAGGCGGCCGGCGGCGCCGATCCCGTGCTGCGGCTGACCCTGCTGGAGGCGCTGGGGCGGCTGGCGCCGAAGGACCGGGCGGTACTGGTGCTGCGGTACTGGGAGGACCGCAGCGTCGAGGAGACCGCCGACGCGATGAACGTCAGCTCGGCGGCCGTGCGCACCAGGAGCTCGCGGGCGCTGGGCCGGCTGCGGGAGCAACTGGGCGGATCACTCGCGGAGTTCGCGGGCCATTGAGCGGTCGGCCCGGCCCGCGCGCTGCCGGGTGCCCGCCGCCTCCGCTCCTCCTCTCCCCTTCTTCCCTCTTCTTCTCCTCTCCTCGTTCGCGCACGTGCCTCGTTCCACGACACCTCTGGACGGAAGGTCTGATTCCGCATGCCCTTTGAAGATGAGCTCGGTGAAGCCCTCCGGCGCGCGGGAGAAGACTTCACGGCCGACGGCCGTGACCTCGTCGGCGCCGGGGAACGGCGCGGGCGGCGGATGGTGGCCCGACGCCGGGCCGCCGTGGCCGGTGGATCGGCGCTCGCCCTGGCGGTGATCGGCGGGGCCGGCGCCTACACGGGCGGACTGTTCGGCTCGGGCGGCGCCGCCGGCCCGGCGAACGTGGCGGCCGTCCCGTCCTCGCCCCCGGCGACATCGCTGTCACCGGGAGAGATGCGCGAGCGGGCGCTGAAGGAGAACGTCGGCACCGGGGCCGTCTCCGAGGAGCGGATGATCGAGGTGTTCAAGGAGCTGCTGCCGCAGGGGAAGGTCACCGGTGCGAGTGCGCGGGGTACGGGCGACGAGCGCGGCCCGATGGTGGACGGCGTCTTCGACGACGGCAAGGGCAAGGGCCGCATCGGCCTGAGCCTCACCCGGATGGACCCGAAGAGCGAGGGGGCCGACGACATGCTCAAGTGCCCCTCCAAGACCACGCTGAACTACGACAGTTGCACCTCCGAGACGCTCGGGGACGGTTCGCGGATCATGCTCTTCCAGGGCTACGAGTACCCCGACCGCCGGGCGGACACCAAGCTCTGGCGCGCCACCGTGGTGACCCCGCAGGGGTTCCTCGTCGACGCGCAGGAGTACAACGCGGCGACCGAGAAGGGCTCGGCCACCACCCGGCCCGAGCCGCCGCTGACGCTCGCGCAGCTGAAGACGCTCGCCACGTCCCCGCTGTGGCACCCGGCCCTGAACGACCTGCCGGCGGCCAAGCCGGCGCCGGCGGCCGAGCCGGGGCGGTCCGGGAAGACGGCCGTGGACATCCTGGGCGCGCTGGTGAGCGGATACGGGATCCCGGTCGCGAGCAAGGACGACGACGGGGTCGATCTGGGCTACGTGGTGCTCGACGACGGCAAGGGCCAGTCACTGGCCGCCCTCCAGATCCAGCCCGACAGCAAGGACCGGCCGGGCACGTGGGCGGACCTGTTCACGGGCGCGGAGACGCTGCCGGACGGGACGAAGATCGTGACCCATCAGCGGCGCGGCGAGGCCGCGGGCGCGGACTGGTGGAGCGTGGAGGTGCTCCGGAAGAACGGGACCCGGGTGATCGTGTCGGCGTACAACACCACCACGATGAAGGGGGCGCCGACCCGGAAGGATCCGGCGCTGAGCATGCAGCGGCTGAGGGAGATCGCGACGAGCCCGAAGTGGTCCGAGTACGGGCAGTAGCCAGGGGCGGGGCCTGGCCCCGGGCTCGGCCCCGGGCTCGGCCCCGGGCTCGGCCCTGTGCTCGGCCTCAGCCCCGGCTTTCCGGCTCCGGCCGGGGGCCGGGGCGCGCTATTTCGCGTCCGCGTAGCACTCGACCACCGCCGTCGTGAACGGGAAGCGGACCGGCGTCTCGCCGAAGGTGATGC
Organism: Streptomyces sp. ISL-43; assembly: GCF_018614195.1. Lineage (GTDB taxonomy): Bacteria > Actinomycetota > Actinomycetes > Streptomycetales > Streptomycetaceae > Streptomyces. Next base: position 100,709 of record NZ_JAGGOT010000010.1, on the reverse strand, counting down.
GGCCCGCGAGCTCGCCCGCCGCGCGGATCGCCGCGACCACCGCCTGTGCCTCCTCCTGCGGGCAGTGCACGATGACCTCGTCGTGCTGGAAGAACACGAGCTCCGCCCGCATCCCCGCCGCCGCGATCGACTGGCGCAGGGCCGCGAGCAGCAGCAGCGCCCAGTCCGCGGCGCTGCCCTGCACCACGAAGTTGCGGGTGAAGCGCCCCCGCGCCCGGGCGTCGGTCGAGGCATAGCTCGGGACCCAGCCGTCGGGAGCCTCCTCGGCTTCCCCGGCGTCGGCCGGCGGCGGACACGTCCTGCCGAGCCAGGTCCGTACGAGCCGGCCCTCCTCGCCCGCCTTCGCCGCGTCGTCCACGTACGCCACGGCCCGGGGGAACCGGCGGCGCAGCGCGGCCAGGTTCTTCAGGCCGTCGCCGGAGGTCTGCCCGTACACCGCGCCGAGGACGGCGAGCTTGGCCATGTCCCGGTCGCCGGAGAAGCCCTGGCGGGAGATGGAGGTGTACAGGTCCTCCGGGCGGCCGGCCACCTCCATGAAGGCGGGGTCGCGCGAGATCGCGGCGAGGACCCGCGGCTCCATCTGGTCGGCGTCGGCCACGACGAGCCGCCAGCCGGGGTCGGCGACGACGGCCCGGCGGATCACCTTGGGGATCTGCAGGGCGCCGCCGCCGTTGGTGACCCAGCGGCCGGTGTAGGTGCCGCCGGGGATGAACTCGGGGCGGAAGCGGCCGTCATGGACCCAGTCGGCGAGCCAGGACCAGCCGTGGGCGGTGTAGATCCGGTACAGCTTCTTGAACTCGACGAGCGGGGCGACCGCCGGGTGGTCGAGCTCCTGGATCTCCCAGCGGCGGGTGGACTTGAGCTTGATCCCGGCCTCCGCGAAGGCCTTGATGACGTCGGCGGGCAGCTCGGGCCGGACACGGCGGCCGAACGCGGAGGAGACGGCGTCGGCGAGCTCGGCGAGCCGGCGGGGCTGGCCGCGGCCCGCGTACCGCTCGCCGAGCAGCTCGGTGAGCAGCGCCCGGTGTACGTCGGCCCGCCAGGGCAGGCCCGCGCGGTTCATCTCGGCGGCCACGAGGAAGGCGGCCGACTCCGAGGCGACGAGCAGCCGCATCCGGTCGGGGTGGGCGGTGGCTTCCAGCCGCTTCGCCTGGTCGGCGTGGATGGCGACGAGGGCGTCCAGGGGGACGGGGGCCGGCTGGGGGTCGAAGAGGGAGTTCTGCGTGCCGGGCTCCGCCGCGCGCTGCGGGGGGTCGGGCGGGACGGGCGCGTTCGTGAGGCGGGCCCAGGCGGCGGCCGCGGAACGGGGTTCGCCGAGGCGGCCCTCGTGGGCGAGGAGGAGGAGCTCGGCGTCCTCGATGTCGTGGCAGCGCTCCACGCGGGTGCCGGCGGCGAGGAGGCGGGGGTAGACGGCGGCGGTGGACCGCCAGATCCAGCGGGTGCCGGCGGGGGCCGCGCGGATCGCCTCGGCGGGGTCGGTGGTGGTGATGCGGGCTCCGCCCGCGGTGGGGTCCAGTGGCGTGGCGTGCCACCGGCCGTCGCCGTCCTCGGCGAGGGCCCACCGGGGGGTGTGCTCGCTCATGAGTGCGAGTGTCCCACCGGGGGCTGACAGTGCGGTTCGCGCCGCGCGGGTCGCCCTGCCGTTGCCCTGCCGTTGCTCCGCCGTTGTTCTGCGGGGCCTGTCCCCCTGCCCTTCCCCCGTTCCCCGGGACTTCCCCCGGCCCCAGGGGCTGCGGCAGGGGCAGCCGGGCCGGCGTGCCAAGCTGGAGGGGTGAGAGACATCGTCGACCGGGCCTGTGAGGCCGCGTTGTACAGGCAGGATGACGCCGGGCTGGATGCCGGGGCTTCGGTGCTCGTGGGCGATGGGGAGCGGTGGGGCGGGGTCGGGCAGGCGCTGCTCGCGCGCGGGGAGGCGTACGTACGGCAGGCCTGGGAGCGGGGGTGGCGGCCGCAGGACGTGCTGCGGCTCGTGCGGCGGGACCTGACTCCGGTGCACGCGCGGATCTGCGAGGACCTGGTCGCCGCCGAGGCGAGGCGGTACGCGCGGCTGCCCGAGCGGTGGACGGACGCCGAGCCGTGGTGGGAGGACGACGCCCGTTACGGGGACCAGCTCGTGGCGCGGGAGCGGACCGACCGGTTCACCCTGGCCGGGGCCGTCCTGGAGGTGTTCCGGCTGCTGATCCGGCTGCCGTCCGTAGAGCCCGTGGGACCCCTGCCGGGGGACGCGACCGACGTACTCGAACACGCGCACATCGAGCCCCGCATGCTCGGCCGGATCCGGGCGCTCCTCGCGAAGGCCGAGGCGACCACCTTCCCCGAGGAGGCGGAGGCCCTCAGCGCCAAGGCGCAGGAGCTCATGGCCCGGCACACCGTCGACGAGGCCTTGCTCGCGGTGAAGACGGGCGTCAAGCAGATCCCCGGCGCCTGCCGGATCGGCGTCGAGGCGCCGTACGAGGAGGCCAAGGCGGTCCTGCTGGACGCCGTGGCGAGCGCCAACCGCTGCCGGGCCGTGTGGAACAGCGCCTACGAGTTCTCCACCGTCGTCGGCTTCGAAAGCGACCTGGAGGCGGTCGAGCTCCTCTACACCTCGCTGCTCGTGCAGGGCACCGCCGCCATGACTCGCGCCGAGGCCGGCCAGCGGGCGGGCGGGCGCAAGCGCACCAAGACCTTCCGGCAGTCCTTCCTCCTCGCCTACGCGAGCCGGCTCGGCCAGCGCCTCGCCGAGACGGCCGAGCACACGGTGGCCGAGGCCCCCGACTACCTGCCCGCCCTGGTCGCCCGGGACGTGGCGGTCACCTCGCGGGCCGAGGAGATGTTCCCCCGCACCACGACGACCCGGCTGCGCGGGGCCACCGACCTCGCGGGCTGGGAGGACGGCACGGCGGCCGCCGACCGCGCGCACATGGCGGACGGCAGGCGTCCCTCCCTGCGGAAGTGAGTCCGCGGGGGGCCACGATCTCCCGCTCAGCGATCCGTTGAAGGGGAGCCGCCGGGCTCCCGATCCGTTGAAGGGGAGCCGCCGGGCTCCCGTCCCGTTGAAGGGGAGCCGCCGGGCTCCCGTCCCGTGGAAGGGGAGCCGCCGGGCTCCTCCCGCAGCGCCCGCACCTCCGCCTTCAGGATGCGCGCCGACCTGCCCAGCCCCCGCGCCATCTCGGGCAGCTTCTTCGAGCCGAAGAGCATCAGGCAGAGGAGTACGAGGATGGCGACGTGCCAAGGTTCCAGGGCGTTCCTGAGCATGTGTGCTCCCGTCTCGCGAAGGATGCCGGCGCGGTGCCGACGGGCCGATGATCGGCGTTGTCCGGCGAAAACGCCATGGATCAGCCGATGTCTGAAGAAGACCTGAAAGCGGACGGCCGGTTACCCTCGGTGCCATGAGCTGGGTCCGGGCGCTGAAGGACACCGCCCGATCCGGTCTGACGGTCGAGCGGACCCGTCTCCAGCCCCTCGTCGCCGTCCGCGCCGCCGCCGGCCTCGCGCTCGTCATCGGCCTGAGCCTGGCCCGGCGCGGCCGCCAGCTCCGCCTTCGGCGCGTACATGGCGGCCGTCGCCACCTTCCAGAAGAGCTGGCGGCCGCGCCCCGTCCTGGCGCTCGCCGCCGGACTGACCCTGGCCGTCTCCACCTTCGTCGGCTACCTCGTCGGGTCCTCGCACACCCTGGCCTTCATGCTGCTGCTCGCCGTGTGGAGCTTCGCGGCGGGCCTGATGTGGGCGGCCGGGCCGACCGCCGGCATGATCGCCTCGGGCAACGTCGCGATCATGCTCGTCACCGTCACCCTGCCCACCTCCGTGCCACAGGCCGCCGGGCACGCCGCGATGATCGCCGCCGGCGGGGTGGTCCAGGCACTGCTGATCGTCCTCTTCCCCGTCCGCCGCTGGGGCGCCCAGCGCGACGCCCTGGCCGACGCGCTCGCCGCCGAAGCCGACTACGCGCGCCGGCTGCGCCACGACCCCGTCGCCTCCTTCGACCCGCAGCCGCTGATGCGGGCGCGGGACGCCGCGACCGTCACCTCCCGCCAGGCCCGCCGGCGCCCCGCCGAGCTGCACGGTGCGCGCGGGCTCGCGGAGCGGATCCGGCCGGTGCTGGCCTCGCTGGCGGACCCGGCGGTCGGGGCTCCCGGGGAGGGCCCGGCGCGGGACCGGGTACGGGAACTGCTCGCGGCGGCCGGGGCGGTGCTGGACGCCGCCGCGCTGGCGATCCGGCACGGGGAGCCCGTACGGCTGCCCGCGCCGGCCCTCGCCGTGCTGAAGGCCCCTGACACCGAGGACCTGTTGCGGGGCGCGCCGCTGCGGGCCGCGCACCGGCTCGCGGCCCTGCTGGACGACGTACTGGATACCGCCGAGCCCGGCTCGGGGCGCACCGCCGACCCCGGGGAGTCGATGCTGCGGCCCAGCCTGCCGGCGCTCGCGCCGATGGTGCTTGCCGCCGTACGGGCCGAACTGCGGCCCGGATCCCCGATCCTGCGGCACGCGCTGCGGGTGACCGCGGTCGCCTGCGCGGGCTACCTCATCGGCCACGCGCTGCCGCTCGGCCACGCCTATTGGGCTCCGATGGCCTCCGTCATGGTGATGCGGCCCGACTTCACGCAGACCTACACCCGCGCCGTCGCCCGCTTCGGCGGCACCTTGGTCGGGGTGGCCGTCGCGACCGCCGTGGTGCAGCTCGCGCATCCGGGGATGTACCTGTCCGGGCTCCTCGCCGTGATCAGCGCGGGCCTGATGTACACGCTGATGCGCACCGGCTACGCCGTCTCGATGGTCTTCGTCTCCGCCTACGTCGTCTTCCTGCTCGGCATGGGCGGCGTCCGCTGGGACCAGACCGTGCCCGACCGGGTTGCCCTCACCCTGGTCGGCGGCATCCTCGCGATGGTCTCCTACGCCGTCTACCCGGCCTGGGAGACCCCGCGGCTGCGCGGCCGCCTGGCCGACTGGGTGGCCGCCGACGGGCGGTACGCGGCGGCCGTGCTCGGGCAGTACGCCGACCCGGCCGGGGCCCGGCGCGGCGACGTGCGGGAGGCGCTGCTGGCGGTCCGCGACGCCCGGGTCGCCTGGGAGGAGGCGGTGGACCGGGCAGCCGGGGAGCCGGTGCGCCACCGCGGGATCTCCCGGTCGGCCGCCGACGAGGCGGGCCGGGCCCTGGCCGCGCTGGGCCGCCACGCGATGCTGCTGGAGGCGCACTTCCCGGACCGGGGCCAGGCTCCGGTCCCGGGCGCCGCCGCCCTGGCCCGGGCGCTGCGCTCGGCGACGGAGGCGGGCGCGCGGGCGGTACGGGAGCGCGGGGTCCCCGAGTGGGAGGAGGTCCGCGCGGTGCTGGCCGACTGGGACGCCCCGGAGCCGGGGGTGCTGCGCGGGGCGGCGGAGCAGCTGCTGGACTCGCTGGACGAGATTTCCGAGGCGCTGCGCACCCGGCCGCGAACAGAGCATTGAACAGAGCATTGAACAGCGCCTTGAACAGCGCCTTGAACCGGGCCGGGCCGGGGGCCGTGTCCCTAGCGGTGCCTGGCCCTCCGCTCGTGCACGTGCATCTGCCCATGCATGCCGTCTTGAACACAGCTATGATCCCGTGCAGTTGACATCTGCACTATCGGGGGCTTCCTGTGGACCACGCGTACAACGGGATGGCAGCTGCAGAGCTTGACGGGGTGACCTGGCAGAAGAGCAGACGCAGCAACTCCCAAGGTTCCTGTGTGGAGTTCGCCAAACTGCCGGGCGGCGACGTCGCCATGCGCAACTCACGCTTCCCGGACGGACCGGCGCTCGTGTACACGCCGGCCGAGATAGAAGCGCTGCTGCTGGGCGTCAAGGACGGCGAGTTCGATCACCTGATCAGCTGAAAAAGCTGAGGAACCGCCAAGATTCAAGCCATGCACGTGCACTGGCCGGGACCGATCGCAATGATCGATCCCGGCCGGTTGCCGTATTTGTGGCGGTTCAGCCCTGGAGAGTGAACAGCGCCCAGACGACCTTGCCGGTCAGCCGTCCCGCGAGCGGGTGCCAGCCCCAGCTGTCGCTGTAGGAGTCGACGAGGAAGAGCCCGCGCCCCGACTCCAGGTCGCAGTTGCGCTCCGCGGCCTCCGGAGTGAAGTTCCCGCCGGGCCGGTCCTCGCTGGGGTCCCGCACCGCGCACACCAGCCGGGTGCTCCACCGCATCAGGTGCAGCCGCACCGGCGGCTCGCTCTCGCCCGCCGACGGCCCGGAATCGTCCGGGAGGGCGTGGCGCAGGGCGTTGGTGACGAGTTCGGAGACGACCAGTGCCACGTCGTCGAAGCGTTCGTCGAGGCCCCACTGCGCGAGGGTGGAACGGGTGAAGGTGCGTGCTCCGCGCACCGCGTCGTAGCGGGCGGGCAGAGCGCACGAAGCGGACCCGGAGACAGCCGTGGGGTCGACCGGGGGAAGCCCCTGCCGTAACGGCTCGAGCATGGTCGATCCATTCGTCCCCATGCGAGGCACTCCCGGGATTCGAAAGAACTGCGGGGCACGCAGGTGCGCGGGACCATGCTTCCGAATGCGGAAGCCGGATGCAAGGGCAGATGCACGTGCACGCGCCGGACCTGTCCGCTCCCGTGACGGTTCTTGCTCATTTCTTCCTACGCATACTTACGGACTTCTTTTACGGCGGGGCGGATTCCGTTACAGAACGAGTACGGGCCGATGCGTTTTGGTGGCAGACTGCGGGCCCTGAGGGGCACGGGGGCCTCTGCGACGCAGCCATCAAACGGTGCAGTGGTCAAGCGCCGACATCCGAAATGTGGGGAGGGCAGGACTAGTGACCGCAGAAGCCAGTGGTTCTGTGGTGCGCCGCATCCTCCTGGGCTCGCAGCTCAGGCGACTCCGAGAATCCCGCGGCATCACCCGTGAGGCAGCCGGCTACTCGATCCGCGCATCCGAATCGAAGATCAGCCGCTTGGAGTTGGGAAGGGTGAGCTTCAAGGCCAGAGACGTCGAGGACCTCCTCACGCTCTACGGAGTCACGGACGGCACGGAGCGGGAGTCCCTCCTGGGGCTGGTCCGCGAGGCCAACGTGGCCGGCTGGTGGCACAGCTACGGAGACGTCCTGCCCGGCTGGTTCCAGACGTACATCGGACTGGAAGGCGCCGCCTCCCTCATCCGCATCTACGAAGTCCAGTTCGTGCACGGCCTGTTGCAGACCGAGGCCTACGCCCAGGCCGTCGTCAGCCGCGGCATGCCCGGCGCCGGACGCGCCGAGATCGACCGCCGCGTCGCGCTGCGCCTGGAGCGCCAGAAGGTCCTGGTCTCCGAGAGCGCGCCCGTCTTCCACGCGGTGCTCGACGAGGCCGCGCTGCGCCGCCCGTACGGCGACCGCGATGTGATGCGCGGTCAGCTGGAGCACCTCATCGAGGTCTCGCAGCGGCCGAACGTACAGCTCCAGGTCATGCCGTTCTCCTTCGGCGGACACTCCGGCGAGAGCGGCGCCTTCACCCTGCTGCGCTTCCCCGAGTCCGACCTCCAGGACGTCGTCTATCTGGAACAGCTCACCAGCGCCCTCTACCTCGACAAAGACGAGGAAGTGGCGCAGTACGAACGGGCGATGCTGCGCCTCCAGGCCGACTGCCCCGACCCCGACCAGACCCGGGATCTCCTCCGCGGTCTCCTTCAACTGTCTTGATTCGCACGTAGTATGACGTCTGATCAGTGCATGACGATGACCGTTGGGTCTCCGGTGCAGCGCAAGGACGCGCGCTCGCAGTAAGGGATGGCATGTCCATATTCGACGACCTGGCCCACCAGTACATCGACGGCGAATGGCTGGCCGGCACCGGTTCGTGGGACATCATCGACGTCAACCCGTACAACGGGGAGAAGCTCGCGGCCATCACGGTGGCCACCGTCGAGCAGGTGGACCAGGCGTACCGGGCGGCCGAGCGGGCACAGAAGGAATGGGCCGCCACCAGCCCCTACACCAGACGAGCCGTCCTGGAACGCGCCCTGCGGATCACCGAGGAGCGCGAGAAGGAGATCGTCGAGGCGATGATCGACGAGCTCGGCGGGACCCGTCCCAAGGCCGAGTACGAGGTCCACCTCGCCAAGGAGTTCATCCGCGAGTCCATGCAGCTGGCCGTCCGTCCCGAGGGCCGCATCCTGCCCTCGCCGGTCGAGGGCAAGGAGAACCGGGTCCAGCGCCTGCCCGTCGGGGTCGTCGCCGTGATCAGCCCCTTCAACTTCCCCTTCCTGGTCACCTTGAAGTCGGTCGCCCCGGCCCTGGCCCTGGGCAACGCCGTGGTCGTCAAGCCGAACCAGAACGCGCCCGTCATCGGCGGCGGAGTCATCGCCAAGATCTTCGAGGAGGCCGGGCTCCCGGCCGGCCTGCTCAACATCCTGGTCACGGACATCGCCGAGATAGGCGACGCGCTCCTGACCCACCCCGTCCCCAAGGTCATCTCCTTCGCCGGCTCCGACCGGGTCGGCCGGCACGTCGGCGCGGTCGCCGCCCGCCACTTCAAGCGGACCGTCCTGGAGCTCAGCGGCAACAGCGCGCTCGTCGTCCTCGACGACGCCGACCTCGACTACGCGGTGGACGCGGCCGTCTTCAGCCGCTTCGTCTACCAGGGCCAGGTCTGCATGGCCGCCAACCGCATCCTGGTCGACGCCTCGGTCGCCGAGGAGTTCACCGAGAAGTTCACCACCCGCGTGCGCGGCCTGAAGACCGGCGACCCGCACGACGCCGACACCCACATCGGCCCCCTGATCAACTCCTTCCAGGCCGATGCCCTCACCGCGCTCGTCGACCGCGCGGTCGCCTCCGGGGCCCGCGCTCTCGTACGGGGTTCTACGCGCGGCAACCTGGTCGAGCCGACCGTGCTGGCCGGACTCCCCGAGGACTCGCCGCTGCTGGGCCAGGAGATCTTCGGCCCCGTCGCGCTGCTGGTCGTCTTCGACGGCGAGGACGAGGCGGTCCGCCTCACCAACGCGACCCCGTACGGCCTCAGCGGCGCCGTCCACACGCGCGACGTCGAGCGCGGGGTCCGCTTCGCCCGGCGCATCGAGACCGGGATGATCCACGTCAACGACTCCACCATCGGCGACGAGCCGCTGGCCGCGTTCGGCGGGGAGAAGGCCTCCGGCATGGGCCGGCTGAACGGCGAGGCCACGGTCGAGGCCTTCACCACGCAGAAATGGATCTCGGTCCAGCACGGCCGGACGCAGTTCCCGTTCTAGACCGGGAGGGGATCGAAGCGGTCTCGGGGAATCGGGGGCGTTTCCGCGTTGTCCGGTGCGGTGCACCGCAAGGCGGACCAGGGCCGTTGTACTGGACGTAGTCGGTTGTCGAGACGACGCGGCGAGGTGCCGTGCCGGGCGGCGCGGGGACGTGCTCCGCTTCCTCGAGGCCGCTTAGACTCGGGCGGGTCAGGCGAGGACCAGTCCCGGGGAGAGCCGAGTTGAGCAACATACCGGAGACCGGGCGCACACCCCGGGTCCAGAACCGGCTCATCATGATCCAGATCGTGGTGTTCTCACTGCTGCTGACCCTCGGCGGCCGCCTCTGGTACCTGCAGATACGCAATGGCCAGGAGTACACGGACGAGGCGAAGAACAACCACACCCAGCAGGTCGTCCAGCCCGCCGTGCGCGGCGCGATCCTCGACTCCCGCGGGATCCCGCTCGCCGACAACGAGACCCGCATGGTGGTCTCCGCCAGCCGCACCGAGCTCTCCAAGATGAAGGACCGCGGCAAGCAGGCCCTGACCGAGCTCGCCGGTGTCCTGGGCCTCGTCCCCCAGGACGTGATCGACGGCGTCCGGCTGTGCGACGCCAAGACCCCCAAGCCCTGCTGGAACGGCTCCCCGTACCAGCCGATCCCCATCACCGACGAGGCGACGACCGACCAGGTCCTGGAGATACGGGAGCACGCCGAGCGGTTCCCCGGCATCACCGCCGAGCCGACCGCCCTGCGCCGCTACGCCGGCCCCGACGGCGCCAACACCTCCCAGGTGCTCGGCTACCTCTCCCCGGTGACCGACGACGAGATCACCAAGGCGAAGAACTCCGACTCCCCGTACCTGCGCTCCGACCAGGTGGGCCGCAGCGGCCTGGAGCGCACCTACGACAAGGAACTGCGCGGCAAGGCGGGCATCACCCGCTACGAGGTGGACAACCTCGGCCGGGTCATCGGCGCGGGCGTGAGCGACAAGTCGCAGCCCGGCGCGAACATCGTCACCTCCATCGACTCGCGGGTGCAGGCGGTGGCCGAGCGCGAGCTGAACAACGCGATGATCGAAGCCCGCAAGGGGTACGACAAGAACACGCGCCGCAACTACGAGGCAGACTCCGGCGCCGTCGTGGTCATGGAGGCCAAGACCGGCCGCGTCGTCGCCATGGCATCCAACCCGACGTACGACCCGAACGCGTGGGTCGGCGGTATCTCCGCGAAGGACTACGCCTCCCTCACGGACAAGGAGTCGAACTACCCGCTGCTCAACCGCGCCATCCAGGGCCAGGCGGCCCCCGGCTCGATCTTCAAGGTGGTCTCCTCGACGGCGGCGGTCAACGCCGGCTACCCCTTCAACGCCCGCTACGGCTGCCCGAGCTCCTACTCCGTCGGCAGCCAGGTCTTCACCAACTTCGAGTCCCAGGGCTACGGCGACATCACCATCGGCAAGGCCCTGGAAGTCTCCTGCGACACCGTCTACTACGCCATCGCCGACAAGGAGTGGAAGAAGGACGGCGGGATCAAGCCCAAGGCCCAGCCCGGCGACTGGTTCTTCAAGACCGCCCACGAGTTCGGCCTCGGCAAGCGCACCGGCATCGACCTGCCCAGCGAGGTCCCCGGCCGGGTCCCCGACCGGCAGTGGAAGAAGGACTTCTTCGAGGCGAACAAGGCCGCCTGGTGCCGCGACGGCAGGAAGGACGGCTCCTACGCCGAGAAGATCGCCTACGAGAACTGCCGCCAGGGCAACCAGCTGCGCGAGGGCGACGCGATCAACTACTCCATCGGCCAGGGCGACACCCTCGTCACCCCGATCCAGATGGCCTCCGTCTACGCGGCCATCGCCAACGGCGGCACCCTCCACCAGCCCAGCATCGGCAAGGCCGTGGTCAGCGCCGACGGCACCTCGGCCAAGGAGATCGCGCCGAAGGAGCAGGGCAAGCTCCCGATGGACGCGAAGCTGCGCGACAACATCGACGGCGCCCTGGCCGACGTGGCCACCACCGGCAGCGCGGCCTGGCGCTTCGGCGGCTGGCCGCAGAAGCAGATCCCGATGCACGCGAAGACGGGTACGGCCGAGGTCCAGGGCAAGCAGACCACCTCGTGGTTCGCCTCCTACACCGAGGACTACTCGATCGTGATGACGATCTCCCAGGGCGGCACCGGCTCCGGAGCCTCGGGCCCGGCCGTCCGCAAGATCTACGAGGCGATGTACGGCCTGGACGAGAAGGGCAACCAGGACCTCTCCAAGGCCCTCCTGCCGGAGCCCGCCACCACACTGCCCCCGATGCGGCAGGACGGTGAAATTGCCGGGCAGTGAGCGGCAATTGAGGACAGAATCTGACCGCAAGGCTCCGTAGCGTGTTTCTCATCAGCAGATGGCGCACGGCACAGAAGAGGCGGTAGGAACCATGGCTCAGCTTTCCACCGAGGTCCCCGGCGACGAGCGCGGCACGCTCCTCTCCTTCGTCCAGGCTCAGCGCACCGGGCTCCGTGAAACGGTGCTGGGGCTCACGGAGGAGCAGGCGGCGAGCCGCCCGAGCGCGAGCGAGCTGTCCCTTTCCGGCCTGCTCAAGCACGCCGCCGAGTGCGAGCAGAACTGGGTGTTCCTGGCCCGGCAGCAGCCGAACCCGCAGAGCCGCACCCGGGAGACCTATACGGAGTCCTTCCGGCTGGTCGGCGACGAGACGGTCCCGTCCGTGCTGGCCTTCTGGGACGAGGTGGTGGCGGAGACCGAGGCCTTCATCGCCACCGTCCCCAGCCTGGACGACACCTTCCCGCTGCCCGAGGCCCCCTGGTTCCCCAAGGACGGCAAGGTCTCGATGCGCTGGATGCTGCTGCACCTGGTGGAGGAGTTCGCCCGGCACGCGGGCCACGCGGACATCATCCGCGAGAGCCTGGACGGCACCAAGGCCATGGGGTAGCGGCCGGCCCGGCGCACATCGCGGGCTTGCACCTCACGCCACGTGAGGGGCCACAGTGAAGGGCGTACCCAACCAGAGGAGCGGGAGCGATGGGCTACTCGGTGGGCCAGGTCGCCGGATTCGCCGGAGTCACGGTGCGCACGCTGCACCACTACGACGAGATCGGGCTGCTCTCACCGGGCGGCCGCAGCCAGGCGGGACACCGGCGGTACGACGACGCCGACCTCGACCGGCTGCAGCGGATCCTGTTCTACCGGGAGCTCGGCTTCCCGCTCGACGAGGTCGCGGCCTTGCTGGACGATCCGGAATCGGACCCGAGGGAGCACCTGCGCCGGCAGCACGCCCTCCTGACCGACCGGATCGCCCGGCTCCAGCAGATGGCCGAGGCCGTTGAGCACGCCATGGAGGCGAAGAAGATGGGCATCAACCTCACGCCCGAGGAGAAGTTCGAGGTCTTCGGGAACGACGACCCCGAGCGGTACAACGAGGAGGCCGAGCAGCGCTTCGGCGGAACCTGGACGTACGAGCAGTCGCAGAAGCGGGTGGCCCGCTACACCAAGGACGACTGGAAGCGGCAGCAGGCGGAGACGACGGCGTGGGGGGCCCGCTACGCCGCGCTCATGGCGCAGGGCGCGGCCGCGGACGACGAGCGCGCGATGGACCTGGCCGAGGAGCACCGGCAGCACCTCACCAAGTGGTTCTTCGACTGCCACTACACGATCCACGAAGGGCTGGGGGAGATGTACGTGGCCGATAAACGCTTCACCGCGTACTACGAGAAGATCCGGCCCGGCATGGCCCGGCACCTGCGGGACGCGATCACGGCCAACGCGGTCCGCAAGGCGTAGGCGCCCCTCCGTGGAACCAGCCGGGGGCGGTGTGCGTTCATAATTGGACGGACATCCCCCCGATCCAGGAGAGCCCGGAACTCGTGAACACGCTTGCGCTCGGTCCTGAGTGGATCTCCCCGGAGTATCTGATCGGGCATTTCGGCCTGATCGGCATCCTGGTCATCGTCTTCGCGGAATCCGGTCTCTTCGCCTTCCTGCCCGGAGACTCGCTGCTCTTCACGGCGGGCCTGTTCGTCGCGAGCGGCACGATCAGCCAGCCGCTGTGGCTGGTGTGCACGCTGATCGTGGTCGCCGCGATCCTGGGCGACCAGGTCGGGTACATGATCGGCAAGGTCTTCGGTCCGAAGATCTTCAACCGGCCGCAGTCCAGGCTCTTCAAGCGCGAGAACCTCGACGCGGCGCACGACTTCATGGAGAAGCACGGCCCCAAGGCCATCGTGCTCGCGCGCTTCGTGCCGATCATCCGGACCTTCGCGCCGATGGTCGCGGGCGCGACCGCGATGAAGTACCGCACCTTCCTGATGTTCAACGTCATCGGCGGCGTCCTGTGGGGCGCGGGCGTCACGGTCCTGGGCTACCAGCTCGGACAGTTCGAAGTGATCAAGAAGAACATCGAGCCGATCTTCATCGGCATCGTGCTGATCTCCGTGATCCCGGTGATCTTCGAGGTGCTGAAGGCGCGCAAGGAGAAGAAGACCGCGGGGGAGGGCGGCGAGCAGCCCGCCGCCGAGGACGACCCGCAGGCCCCGGCCCCGGGCCCGCGCGGCGGCCGCCACGCCAAGCGCTGACACCACGCACAGCCCCGTACGGTGCCCCGCGGACCCCGGATCGCCCGGTCCGCGGGGCACCGGCGTGTCCGGGGCCCGAGGCGGCCTTGAAGCGGTCCGGCGCTAGAAGCCGCGGGTGCGCTTCGCCGCGCGGCGCTTGGCCGCGCTGGCCGCGCCGGGGATCCGCATGAACAGGCGCGACATCTCCGAGCCGAGGTTGACGCCGATCGCGATGGCGAGCGCGATGGCCACGGCGTTCGTGAGCGAGCCCAGCCCTTCGTTCAGCCGGTTCTCGGCGATCAGCAGCAGCCCGTAGTAGGTCGCCGAGCCCGGCAGCAGCGGGCCGATGGCGGCCGTGACGAAGGGCAGCGCCGAGGAGAGGCGGTGGCGGGACAGGAGCTGCGCGAAGAGGCCGACCAGCCCGGCGGCGATCGCGGTGGACGGCACCGAGGGGATGTTGCCGGCGTGGTGCAGGGCCCCGTAGACCACCCAGGCGACGCCGCCGTTCAGCGTCACGATCAACACGGTGGAACGTTCCTGCTGGAGCAGGATCGCGAACGTGAACACCAGCACCATCGAGGCGGCGATCTGGATCAGGGGCCGCTGGGTGATCTGGAGGACGTCCTCGGGCTGTGGCGACGAGCCGAACTGCAGGCCGATGTAGAGCACGACCAGGACGCCCATGATGATGCCGATGAAGAGGTACATGACCTCCAGCAGCCGGGCCGAAGCGGTGATGTAGTAGCCGGTCAGGCCGTCCTGAACGGCCGCGACCAGGGCTCGCCCCGGCAGCAGGGCGAACAGCCCTCCGGTGATCACGGCGGAGGAGAGCACGTCGAACTCGGTGAGCTTCAGGGCCACGCCCATCGCTGCCGGCGGCATCGCCGCGACCACGAACTGGTAGAACTCCGGCAGTCCGCGCCCGGCGCAGAACCAGGCGAGCCGGTCGCCGAGGACCGCTCCGAGTGCGGCCGCGAAGAACACGAGGACCCCGCCGCCGACCAGCGTGGAGGCCGCGCCGGCCAGCAGCCCGGCGGCGGCGGTGAGCATCCAGCCGGGGTACGGGTGCCGGTTTCGGCGGATCTCGGCGAGCCGGCGGTACGCGTCCTCCAGCGAGATGTCGACCTCGTGCGCGCTGATGTCGTTGACGAGGCGGAAGACGGCCGAGAGCCGGTTGTAGTCGGTGCCCCGGCGGCGGACGGTGCGGTTCGCCGAGACGGGGTCGTCCATCAGGGAGGGCTGGTAGGTGATGGAGAGCATGGTGAAGGTGACCGTCGGCTCACAGCGGTCCAGGCCGTAGCTGCGGGCCACCGCGAACATCGCGGCCTCCACGTCCTCGGCGCCCTCGCCGCCCGCGAGCAGCAGCTCGCCGATGCGCAGCGTCAGGTCGAGCACGCGGCCCACGGCGGGCCCGGTCTCCGCGGCCGGCTTCTGCGCGGGCTCCGGGACCGGCCGGATGTCGACCGGCATGCGCAGCATCGTGCGCATGCGGTCCTGCCAGGGGGACTCCAGCCGGGACACGGGGAAGCCCGGGGGGCCGGTGTAGGCGGGCGGGGAGTGCGCGGCGCTGTAGGTGTGCGGGGTGGCGAAGGCGGAGCCCTCGTCGGGCTCCACGGCCACCGAGGCGAGCCCGTCGGGGACGGCGAACTCCGAGGTCGGCTGGTCCTCCTCGGCCGCCTCCGGCTCCACTCCGACCCCCTGCGGCACGGAGAACGCACTGTGCGCCTCGTCCGACTTCGGCTTCCGGTCCTCGGTCCCGGATGCTTCGCCCTCCGCCACGCGTCCTCCAGTCCCCGGCCAGCCCGTATCAGTATGCGGAACCGTTTCATCCACGGCGAAACCGGCACCGGCACCGGCACCAGCACCGGCACCGGGACCAGCCCGGGACCGCACCCGCGTCCGGGAACGACGACGGGCGGCACCCCGTGAAGGGGTACCGCCCGCGATGTCAGCGTGTCACCAGGCAGAACCTAGTGGTGGCCGCCCTGCGCCTCGAGGCGCTTGTACGAAGCCTCGATCTCGGCCTCGGCCTCGGTGCGGCCGACCCAGTTCGCGCCCTCGACCGACTTGCCCGGCTCCAGGTCCTTGTAGACCTCGAAGAAGTGCTGGATCTCCAGGCGGTCGAACTCGGACACGTGGTGGATGTCGCGCAGGTGCTCGACACGCGGGTCGGAGGCCGGCACGCAGAGCAGCTTGGCGTCGCCGCCCGCCTCGTCCGTCATGTTGAACATGCCGATCGCGCGGCACTTGATCAGGCAGCCCGGGAAGGTGGGCTCGTCCAGGATGACCAGCGCGTCCAGCGGGTCGCCGTCCTCGCCGAGGGTGTTCTCGACGAAGCCGTAGTCGGCCGGGTAGCTGGTCGAGGTGAAGAGGCGACGGTCCAGGCGGATCCGGCCGGTCTCGTGGTCCACCTCGTACTTGTTCCGCGAACCCTTGGGGATCTCGATGGTGACGTCGAACTCCACGTCCTGCTCCTCCATGATCAGCTTCATTGCTTCGAGACTGCGTTTGATTCACCTGCGTGCGCGGCCGACCCAGCCCTGCCGGGTGGGGTGCCATGCTCGCGGCAAGACGCAATGGTTAAGTGTCCCTCACGCATATGTGTGATCGCGAAAGGGGCTGGTCCGAGGTGCCATTGGTCAAGACCTGGCAGCTCATCGCGGTGTCGGCCGTCGCCGGCCTCGCCCTGTCGGCCGCGGCGGTGGCCGCCGCGGGTCCATGGGACTCCGGCCAGCGTAAGGCCGAGCGGGACGAGGCCGCCTCTTGGGGCCGTACGGGTGGCGCAGATCACGGTGGTGACGGGGCCGGTGGGCTGCCCCAGGCGGCCCCCAGCGCACCCGGTGTGCTGGCCGGCGTACCGTCCGGCGCGGCCGCCACGGGCAGCCGGGCCGAGGCGGTGGATTCCGGGTCCCTCGCCGCGGCGCTGCGTCCGCTGCTCGCGGACCGCGCCCTGGGAACCGTCCGCGCGGCCTCGGTGGTCGACACCGGCACCGGGCAGGTCCTGTACGAGTCCGGATCCAGGGAGGCCATGACCCCCGCCTCCACCGTCAAGATCGCCACCGCGGCGGCCGCGCTCGCCGCGCTCGGCCCCGAGCACCGGATCCGCACCACCGTTAACCCCGGCGCCGCCCCCGGCAAGATCATCCTGGTCGGCGGCGGCGACCCCTCGCTCACCGCCAAGAAGAAGGCCCCCGCCGGCTCCGGCGGCAGCCTCGTCGCACTGGCCGCCGACACCGCCCAGGCACTCAAGGCCGCCGGCACCGACAGCGTCGCCCTCGGCTACGACGACTCCCTCTACGCCGGCCCCGTGCGCCACCCGATCGGCGTCAACGACAACATCGCCCCGGTCACGGCCCTGACGGCCGACGAGGGCCGCCCCGACGAGTCCTTCTCCGGAACCGTCAAGCGCAGTGACGACCCCTCCCGGGACACCGCCCGCGCCTTCGCCGCCCTGCTGGCCGAACGCGGGGTGAAGGTGACCGGCGAGCCCGCCATGGCCAAGGCCGCCGCGGGCGCAGTACCGCTCGCCGCGACCCTGTCGCCGCCGCTCGCCGGGCTCGTCGAGCGGATGCTGACCTACAGCGACAACGACATCGCCGAGGCGCTGGCCCGCCAGACCGCGCTGGCCTCCGGAGCGCCCGCGAGCTTCGAAGGCGTCGAGAAGACGCTCGGCGCCAAGCTCGCCTCGCTCGGCGTCGACACCTCCGGCTCCCACCTCGCCGACGGCAGCGGGCTCAACCGCGCCGACAAGGTCAGCGCCGGTCTGCTGACCGCCCTCCTGGCCAAGGCCGCCGATCCGCAGCGGCCCGAGCTGCGGCCCGTCCTCACCGGACTGCCCGTCGCCGGATTCACCGGGACCCTGCGCACCCGCAACGCCGGCAGCTCCCCGGCGGCCGGACTGCTCCGGGCCAAGACGGGCACCCTGAGCGGCGTGAACTCCCTCGCCGGCACCGTCGTCGACCCCTCCGGCCGACTGCTGGCCTTCGCGTTCCTGACGGCGAACACCACCGACGCGGGAGCCGCAGAGAAGGGCCTCGACAAGCTCGCGGCAGCCGTGGCCGGGGGGTCATAGGGATCCCGTCCGCGGGCGGGTCCACGTACGGTTGACGCATGACGAGCATCAGTGGTGCGGAGCTGGTCGACTGGAACCTCGCGGTGGCGACCGCGACCCGGCTGGTACGGCCCGGCCCGGAGGTCAGCCGGGACGAGGCGCGGGCCGTCGTCGCGGAGCTGCGCAGGCACGCCAAGACCTCCGAACGGCACGTGCGCGAGTTCACCCGGATGATGCCGGAGGGCTCGGCCCCGCCCGACACCCCCGTCCTCGTCGTGGACCGGGCCGGCTGGGTGAAGGCCAATGTGGCCGGCTTCCGCGAACTCCTGGCACCGCTGCTCGGCAAGATGCAGGAGCGCCGCGCCGGCACCCCCGGCGGCGCCGTCCTCGGCGCGTTCGGCGGCAAGGTCACCGGCGTGGAGCTGGGGATGCTGCTCAGCTTCCTGGCCTCCCGGGTCCTCGGCCAGTACGAGACCTTCGCGCCCGCCGCGCTCGACCTGCCGGGCTCGGCCACCGGCGGCCGGCTGCTGCTCGTCGCGCCGAACATCGTGCACGTCGAGCGGGAGCTGGAGGTCGATCCGCACGACTTCCGGCTCTGGGTCTGCCTGCACGAGGAGACGCACCGTACCCAGTTCACGGCCGTCCCGTGGCTCCGCGAGCACCTCGAGGGCGAAATCCAGACGTTCCTGGGCGCCACCGAGGTCGACCCGGCGACCGTGCTGGAGCGGCTGCGCGAGGCCGCCCAGTCCTTCGCCGGGGCCCGCCCCGACGCCGAGCGCGGTGACGAGGGACGCTCCCTCGTCGAGCTCGTCCAGACCCCCGAGCAGCGCGAGGTGCTGGCCAGGCTCACGGCCGCCATGTCCCTGCTGGAGGGCCACGCCGACTTCGTCATGGACGGGGTCGGGCCCGAGGTGGTGCCCTCGGTCGCCGAGATCCGGGAGAAGTTCCAGCAGCGCCGGGCCAGCGGCGCGGGCCGCCTCGACGCCGCCCTGCGCAAGCTCCTCGGCCTCGACGCGAAGCTGCGCCAGTACCGGGACGGGGAGCGGTTCGTGCGCGCCGTCGTCGGCCAGGTCGGCATGGACGGCTTCAACCGGGTGTGGACCTCGCCGAACACCCTGCCGACCAAGGCGGAGATCGCCAAGCCCGCCGACTGGGTGGCCCGGGTCCACCGCAAGGGGAGCGAGCAGAGCGAGGCGAGCGAAGAGGTGTGACCCGAGAGGCGTGAAGATGTCCCTCTGGGGGAAACAGCATCACCCGTCCGAGGGACCGTGGGGCGTGGAAGGGCGTGCAATGCTCAGGGAACGGCTCGGTTCTGTCACCATCATCGCACTCTGAGTGACAACCCCCGTCAGTGGGGGTGGCCGGGCAGCACCCCGGCGCACCACCCTCCCCCAACGCCTCCCAAGCGCCTCCGAGGCATCCGAACTCCACCGAAGGGCACCGGACATGGGTCCCCATCCTGCGGTCGCGGCGATACGCCTGGCGGTCCGCCGCGCACTCCACGACGTCCTCACCGATCTCACCGACCGACCCGCACCCTCTCCCCGCGTGGGTCGCCCCGGCCGCCCCCCGGGCGCCCCCGGAGCTCCTTACGGACCCGCCCCCCACCACGTCCTCCCCGACGGCGCCCCGCTCGTCCTCGTCGCCTGCTCCGGCGGCGCCGACTCCATGGCGCTCGCCTCCGCCCTCGCCTTCGAGGCCCCCAAACTCGGAATCCGGGCCGGCGGCATCACCGTCGACCACGGGCTCCAGGCCGGATCCGACCTGCGCGCGGCCGAGGTCGTCTCCCGCATGACCGCGCTGTGCCTCGATCCGGTCGAGTCCGTCGCCGTGCGCGTCGGCCGCGACGGCGGGCCCGAGGCCGCCGCCCGCGATGCCCGCTACGCGGCCCTGGACGAGGCCGCCGACCGGCTGGGAGCCGTGGCCGTGCTGCTCGGCCACACCCGCGACGACCAAGCCGAAACCGTTTTGCTGGGCCTCGCCCGCGGCTCCGGCATCCGCTCGCTGTCCGGCATGGCGGAGGTGTCGGGCGGTCCGGGCGACCCCGGTTCCCGCGGCCGCAGTCACCGCTACCGCAGGCCGTTCCTCCAGGTGGACCGGCAGACCGCCCGCAAGGCCTGCATGGTCCAGTCCCTGGCCGTCTGGGACGACCCGCACAACATCGACCCCGCCTACACCCGCTCCCGGCTGCGCCACGAGGGACTGCCCGCCCTGGAGAAGGCGCTCGGCAAGGGAGTCGTGGAGGCGCTCGCCCGCACCGCCCAGCTCTCCCGCGACGACGCCGACGCCCTGGACGCCTGGGCCGCCGAGGCGGAGAGCGGCGTACGGGACGAGGACGGCCGCCTGGAGTGCGCCAAGCTGTACGCGCTGCCCCCCGCCGTCCGCCGCCGGGTGCTGCGCCGGGCCGTCGTCGCGGCGGGGTCCCCCGCAGGCTCCCTCTTCGCCCGCCACATCGAGGAAGTCGACCGGCTCATCACCGGTTGGCGCGGCCAAGGTGCCATCAACCTGCCCGGCCGGGTCGAGGCCCAGCGGCAGGGTGGCAGACTGGTCATCCGGCAGGGCTGATTGGTGCTGAAACACGGCTGAGTCCTCCGGGGTCACTCCCCGGAGCCCCAGCCGACAACGAAAGTGATGCGGGTGGACGAGAAGGACATGGGCAGCGACCTCCAGTCGGTGCTCATCACCAAGGAAGAGATCGACGCGAAGCTGGCCGAGCTGGCCGCGAAGATCGACGCGGAGTACGCGGGCAAGGACCTGCTCATCGTCGGCGTCCTCAAGGGCGCGGTGATGGTGATGGCGGACCTGGCGCGTGCCTTGTCCACCCCGCTCACCATGGACTGGATGGCGGTGTCCTCCTACGGCGCCGGGACCCAGTCCTCGGGCGTGGTCCGGATCCTCAAGGACCTGGACACCGACATCAAGGACAAGCACGTCCTGATCGTCGAGGACATCATCGACTCGGGTCTGACCCTGTCCTGGCTGCTGTCGAACCTGGGCTCCCGCCAGCCGGCCTCCCTGGAGGTCGTCACGCTGCTGCGCAAGCCCGACGCCGCGAAGGTCGCGATCGACGTGAAGTGGGTCGGCTTCGACATCCCGAACGAGTTCGTCGTGGGCTACGGCCTGGACTACGCGGAGAAGTACCGCAACCTGCCGTTCGTCGGCACGCTCGCGCCCCACGTCTACGGCGGCTGATCCACCCGGACCAACTGTCCGGTCAGGGGAACCCTGGAGCGCTTCCCGCCGTTGGAGCATGGAAAGGCAGGTCTGTCAGCCGTCCCATGAGGCAGCGGGTGACAATACAGGGGTACATTCCGAAGAACAGTCTTTACTCAGAGCAGCATTTACCTACGGGCAGGAGGGACGGGGTGCCTAGCGCCCCGTATGGATGGACGTGAAGCGATACTTCCGTGGGCCGGTCATGTGGATCGTGCTGGCCGTCCTCGCCGTGGTCGTGTTGATGAATGTCGTCGGCTCCGGCGGCGGCTACAAGTCGGTGGACACGAGCGAGGTCATCAAGGCGATCAACAGTGGCCAGGTGCAGCAGGCGCGCCTGACCACCGGCGACAGCCAGATGATCAAGATCGACCTCAAGAAGGACCAGAAGCTCGGAGACAACTCCGGCGCCAAGTTCCAGGCCAACTACATCGGAGACCAGGGCGTCCAGCTCGCCCAGAACCTCCAGACCAAGTACGAAGCCGGTCAGATCCCCGACGGGTACTCCGTCGCACCGGACAAGACCAGCCCGTTCCTCAGCGTGCTGCTCTCGCTGCTGCCCTTCGTGCTCATCGTCGTCGTCTTCCTGTTCCTGATGAACCAGATGCAGGGTGGCGGCTCCCGGGTCATGCAGTTCGGGAAGTCCAAGGCCAAGCTCATCACCAAGGACACCCCGAAGACGACGTTCGCGGATGTCGCGGGCGCGGACGAGGCCGTCGAGGAACTCCACGAGATCAAGGAATTCCTCCAGGAGCCGGCGAAGTTCCAGGCCGTCGGCGCCAAGATCCCCAAGGGCGTGCTGCTGTACGGCCCGCCCGGCACCGGCAAGACCCTGCTGGCGCGTGCCGTCGCGGGCGAGGCCGGTGTCCCCTTCTACTCGATCTCCGGTTCCGACTTCGTCGAGATGTTCGTCGGTGTCGGTGCCTCGCGTGT
Source organism: Streptomyces sp. ISL-43 (assembly GCF_018614195.1). GTDB lineage: Bacteria > Actinomycetota > Actinomycetes > Streptomycetales > Streptomycetaceae > Streptomyces. The sequence continues at coordinate 78,807 of NZ_JAGGOT010000010.1, read as the reverse complement.
CCGCGACCTGTTCGAACAGGCCAAGGCCAACGCCCCGGCGATCGTCTTCGTCGACGAGATCGACGCCGTCGGCCGGCACCGCGGTGCGGGTCTCGGCGGCGGTCACGACGAGCGCGAGCAGACCCTCAACCAGCTGCTGGTCGAGATGGACGGCTTCGACGTGAAGGGCGGCGTCATCCTGATCGCCGCCACGAACCGTCCGGACATCCTCGACCCGGCCCTCCTGCGCCCCGGCCGCTTCGACCGCCAGATCGCGGTCGACCGCCCGGACATGCAGGGCCGTCTGGAGATCCTCAAGGTCCACCAGAAGGGCAAGCCGGTCACCCCGGACGTCGACCTGGGCGCGGTTGCCCGTCGTACGCCCGGCTTCACCGGTGCCGATCTCTCCAACGTCCTGAACGAAGCGGCCCTGCTGACCGCCCGTATGGACAAGAAGCTGATCGACAACCACGCACTGGACGAGGCGATCGACCGCGTCGTGGCGGGTCCGCAGAAGCGGACCCGGATCATGTCGGACCGGGAAAAGAAGATCACCGCGTACCACGAGGGCGGACACGCCCTGGTCGCGGCGGCCTCCCCGAACTCCGACCCGGTCCACAAGATCACGATCCTGTCCCGCGGCCGGGCCCTGGGCTACACCATGGTCCTGCCCGACGAGGACAAGTACTCGACCACGCGCAACGAGATGCTCGACCAGCTGGCGTACATGCTGGGCGGGCGCGCGGCCGAGGAGCTGGTCTTCCACGACCCGACCACGGGCGCCGCGAACGACATCGAGAAGGCCACGGCAACGGCCCGCGCGATGGTCACCCAGTACGGCATGACCGAGCGCCTCGGCGCGATCAAGTTCGGCGGAGACAACACCGAGCCGTTCCTGGGCCGCGAGATGTCGCACCCGAGGGACTACTCGGAAGAGGTCGCGGCACTGGTCGACGAAGAGGTCAAGAAGCTCATCGAGACCGCGCACAACGAGGCCTGGGAAATCCTGGTCGAGAACCGCGACGTGCTCGACAATCTCGTTCTCGCGCTGCTGGAGAAGGAGACGCTCAACAAGGAGCAGATCGCCGAGGTCTTCTCGACGATCGTGAAGCGCCCGGCCCGCCCGGCGTGGACCGGCTCCTCGCACCGCACCCCGTCGACCCGTCCGCCGGTGCTCTCTCCCAAGGAGCTCCAGCTGACGAACGCGGCGAACGGTACGTCGGCGGCCTCGGCCTCGTCGGCCGTGTCCGTGGAGAAGTCCCCGGAGCCCTCCTCGGAGGAGCGTTCCGAGTAGCCGGTGGACGACCGACCCTCCCGGAATGGATGCCGCGCCCCCCAGGTTCTAGCCTGGGGGGCGCGGCACTTTTGCACGGCCGCGAGCGAACACAGGAACGAGGAGCAGATGACCGACCCAGTGACCCTGACCGGTGGCGAGGGCACGATCGGCGAGTTCGACGAGAAGCGCGCCGAGGCGGCCGTCCGCGAACTCCTGATCGCGGTCGGCGAGGACCCCGACCGCGAGGGCCTGCTGGCGACCCCGGGCCGGGTGGCGCGGGCGTACAAGGAGATATTCGCCGGCCTGTACCAGAAGCCGGCGGACGTCCTGACGACGACCTTCGACCTCGGCCACGACGAGATGGTCCTGGTCAAGGACATCGAGGTCATGAGCACGTGCGAGCACCACCTGGTGCCCTTCCACGGCGTGGCGCACGTCGGCTACATCCCGTCCATCGACGGCAAGATCACCGGCCTGTCGAAGCTGGCCCGCCTCGTGGACGTCTACGCCCGCCGCCCCCAGGTGCAGGAGCGTCTGACGACCCAGATCGCCGAGTCGGTCATGGAGATCCTGGACCCGCGCGGGGTCATCGTGGTCATCGAGTGCGAGCACATGTGCATGACCATGCGAGGTGTCCGCAAGCCCGGGGCGAAGACCATCACCTCGGCCGTCCGCGGCCAGCTGCGCGACCCCGCCACCCGCAACGAGGCGATGAGCCTCATCATGGCGCGCTGACCTGATGGCCGTGGGGGAGGACGCGGCAGCGGGCGCTGCCGGAGACGGGGACGAGGACGTCTGGGAGCCGTTGAGCGAGGAGGTCCGGCGGGTCCTGGAGCTCTTGTTCGACGGGGATTCAGAGGCGCAGCGGGGCTTTCGGGCGCAGATCCCGCACACGCGGATGAACAAGAGCGACTGCCCGTGTCCGTGCGTGTACCTGAGCGTCGACGGGGACGCCGTGGCGGCCGTGCCGATGGAGCAGAGCGTGGACTCGGTCGCCGGCGCGTCCCTCTTCAACGCGGAGGGCGGCTACGACGGCGAGGTGACCGTCCTCGCGGGCCGCGGTGTCATGTTCGACCTGCAGTTCTGTGACTGGGAGGACCGGGGGCCGGCGCCGCTGCGGCTCTGGGAGTGGCTGGGGCCGCGCCACTCCATGGATCCCGCCCTCCGCTGAGACCTGCCGCTGCCGCCCGGGCCGTTCAGGCCCGGGCGGTGGCCTGGTGGTCGGGGTCCTCGTCGTCCGGGAGCTTCAGGACGTGTTCGAGGAAGAGGGCGGCCGCGACGACCGCGGCGCCCGCCAGGACCGAGAAGCCGGCGTACCAGGCCTGGTCGCGGCGGGCCGGGACGTCGAGGGCGTCCGTCAGCAGGAACACGCCGACGCCGCCGTACGCGCCCGCGACCAGGGCCGCGACCAGGGCGCTGGACTGGCCGAAGACCACCGCGCGGGCCGCCATCAGCGGCTCCACGCCCTTGGCGCCCGGCATCCGCTCGCGCTGCGCCTTCAGGCGGGCGCGCAGCGACAGGGCCGTCGCCAGCAGGACCACCGCGATGGCGCCGAGCACGATGGGGGCGGCGAGCGGGACGCCCGGGAGCGAGCCGTAGGAGTTCCACAGCCGGGCGCCGGCCCAGGAAAGCACTCCGGCGATCGCGAAAATACCCGCCAGAACCGCCGGCCTCAGTTGCTTCACGTGCCTGTTCCCCGCTTTCTGTGCGTCCCCCGGTGATCCTAAGTCTTCGGCTCCCCGGGCGAGGGCAGGCGTCGTGTTTCACCCCGCGGGGGCGGGCCGCTACTCGGGGAGGCGCAGTTCCAGGTCGCCTCGGAGGGTGAGACCCGCGAGGCCGACCCCGGCCAGCAGATCGGCGACCGTCCCGTGACCCGGGAGCGCGGCCTCGGCGTCGATGTCGTTCCAGGGGGCCAGCACGAAGGCGCGCTGGTGGGCGCGCGGGTGCGGCAGGGTGAGGACCGGGTCGGCGGAGACCACGTCGGCGTACGCGATGACGTCGACGTCGATCGTGCGGGGTCCCCAGCGCTCCTCGCGGACGCGGTCGAAGGCTTCCTCGATGGCCTGGCCGCGCTCCAGCAGCGAGCTGGGGGGCAGGGTGGTCTTCACCGAGACGACGGCGTTGAGGTACGAGGGCTGCGAGCCCGGGTCCACGCCCCACGGCTCGGTCTCGTACACGGGGGAGACGGCCTTGACCCGCAGCCCGGGGGTGTCCCCGAGGGCGTCGATGGCGCCCTGCAGGGTCTCCAGCCGGTTGCCCAGGTTCGCGCCGAGCGCGATGACGGCCCATTTGGGGTTGGACAGCGTGACGTCCGCCGCGTCGACGGCTTCGACCACGGAGGCGGGTACGGGCTGGACTGTGGGGTCGCTCTGGGCGTTCATTCCGTTGTTCATGCGCGGCTCCGGGTGATCGTGATGGTCACGTCGTCGAAGGGGACGGTGATGGGCGCGTCCGGCTTGTGGACGACGACCTCCACCTGGGCGACCGCCTCGTGCTTGAGGCACTGTTGGGCGATCCGCTCGGCGAGGGTCTCGATCAGGTCCACGGGCTCGCCCTGGACCACGTCGACGACCTCCTCGGCGACGACCCCGTAGTGCACGGTCTTCGCCAAGTCGTCGCCGGCCGCCGCGGGGCGGGTGTCGAGGTGCAGCACCAGGTCGACGATGAAGGTCTGGCCTTCCTCGCGTTCCCGGGGGAAGACGCCATGGTGCCCGCGAGCCTTGAGGCCGCGCAGCGCGACACGATCCACGCGAATCACTCCTGCTTTTCGTAGGTTCTTCCGGTCCGGGACTCCCCGGATCCATGGGCCAAAGCCGAGTGCGGTCGGCGTCGTCCATCTTCGAATTTACCTGCGAAATACTCCGGGCCCCGACGGAGGGGTCAGGAGGGCTCCTCCTCGTCGTCCTCGTCGGAGTCCGTGAGCACGGGAGAACCGTGGTGCGACCAGAGCCGCCAGCCCTCCGGTGTGCGTCGGAACACATTCGTCGCGACGACGAGCTGGCCGACGAGCGGGCCCAGCTCCCCGCCGTCCTCGGCGGGCCCGCCACTGAGGATGTTCTCCGTACAGGTCACCAGGGCGGTGTCGGCTATGACGGCGACCTTGGTGTCGGTCAGGAAGAACTGGATGTACTCGGTGTGGGACATGATCAGCGCGTACGAGCGCAGCACCTCGCCGCGTCCCGAGAGCACCGGCCAGCCCGGGTGCACGCAGGAGATCTCGTCTTCGAGCCAGAGCGCCGACAGAGCGTCGAAGTCCCCCCGCTCCATGGCCTCGTAGAAGGCCGTGTTGACCTCTTCGACGGCTTCGATGTCGCTTTGGCTCACCGGGCCCCTTCCTCGTCGTTGCGGGTACGCAGTGCCCCTTCCACGGCACGGGCCACCCGAACCGCGTCCGCGCTCGCCCGTACTTCGTGCACCCGGACAGCCCAGGCGCCCTGTTGTGCGGCGATCGTGGAGACGGCCGCGGTGGCGGCGTCGCGTTCGCGGGCGGGCGGCGGGGAGGCGCCGGCGGCGCCGGCCAGCACCCGGCCGAGGAAACGCTTCCGCGAGGCGGCGACCAGCAGCGGGAAGCCCAGCGCGCGCAGCTCGGGCAGGTGGGCGACCAGGGCCAGGTCGTGTTCGGCGTTCTTCGCGAAGCCCAGACCCGGGTCGACGAGGAGCCGCTCGGGGGCGACACCGCCGGAGACGACCGCGTCGATGCGGGTCCGCAGTTCGGCGGTGACCTCGGCGAGGACGTCGTCGTAGACGGCGAGGCTGTTCATGCCGTCGCTGAAGCCGCGCCAGTGCATGACGACGAACGGCACCTCGGCGGCGGCCACGGCCGGGATCATGCCGGGGTCGGCGAGCCCGCCGCTGACGTCGTTGACGAGCGCCGCGCCGGCGGCGACGGCCTGCGCGGCGACGGAGGCGCGCATGGTGTCGACGGAGACGACGACGCCCTCGGAGGCGAGGCCCCGGACGACGGGGACCACCCGGCGCAGCTCCTCCTCCTCGTCGACGCGGGAGGCGCCGGGGCGGGTGGACTCACCGCCGACGTCCACGAGGTCGGCGCCCTGGGCGGCGAGGTCGAGGCCGCGCTTGACGGCCGCGGTCGTGTCGAACCAGCGGCCGCCGTCGGAGAAGGAGTCGGGCGTGACGTTGACGACGCCCATGACCCCGCAGCGGTCCCATTCCGGCAGCCCTTGGACCCGGCCCCGCTCGGCGGCCGCGCGCTTCGTGTTCATGCCTCCAGGGTATGGGCTGGCCCGGACGCGGCAGGGCCCTCTAACGCGGCAGGGCCCCCGGAGCCTGTCGGCTCCGGGGGCCCTGGACGGCGTACGGACGCTCAGGCGGCCTGGACCTCGCGCTCGGGCTGGGCGGGCAGCGCCGCGCGCACGTGGTGGTGGGCGCAGGTGCGGACCGGCTTGGGGCGGCGGCGGCCGGCGAACAGGCGGGGCAGGGCCAGCGTCACGAAGCCCTCCGCCTGCATCGCGGCGAAGCCGATGCGGGGCAGGTCGCGGGTGGTGCGGAAGACCACGAAGCGGGGCTCCCAGCGGGGGCGGAACTTCGCGTTGAACTTGTACAGCGACTCGATCTGGAACCAGCGCGAGAGGAACACCAGCAGGCTGCGCCACATCCGCAGCACCGGGCCGGCGCCGATCTTCTCGCCGCGGGCCAGCGCCGAGCGGAACATCGCGAAGTTCAGCGAGACCTTCTCGATGCCCAGCGCCGGGGAAGCCTCCAGGGAGGCGACGATCAGGAGCTCGTTCATGCCGGGGTCGGCGGCGCGGTCACGGCGCATCAGCTCCAGCGACATGCCGTCCTTGCCCCACGGGACGAAGTGCAGGACTGCCTTCAGGTCGCCGAAGGGGGAGGTGTCGCCCTCCTCGACGCGGTGCGCGGTGGCGATGTAGCAGTCGCCGTCGCCCGGGTCGCCGACCCGGCCCAGCGCCATGGAGAAGCCGCGCTCGGTGTCGGTGCCGCGCCAGGCCTCGGCGGCGCCCCGCACCTGCTTCAGCTCGGTCTCGGTCAGCTCGCTGACCCGGCGGACCTTGGTGGTGTAGCCGTTGCGCTCGATGCGCTTCACCATCTGGCGGACATTGCGCATCGCCCGGCCGGAGAGGGAGAAGTCTTTGACGTCGACGATCGCCTCGTCGCCGAGCTCCAGGGCGTCGAGCCCGGTCTCCCGGGTCCAGACCTCGCCGCCGGTCTCGCTGCAGCCCATGACGGCGGGGGTCCAGGAGTGGGCCTTGGCCTCCTCCATGAACCGCTCGATGGCGCCGGGCCAGGCCTCGACGTCGCCGACGGGGTCGCCGGAGGCGAGCATGACGCCGGAGACGACGCGGTAGGTGACGGCGGCCTTGCCGCTGGGGGAGAAGACGACGGCCTTGTCGCGGCGGAGCGCGAAGTGGCCGAGGGAGTCGCGGCCGCCGTGCTTGGCGAGCAGCTCGCGCAGCTTGACCTCGTCGTCGGCGGTGAGCCGGGCGGCCGGGTGCTCGGGGCGGAAGGCCAGGTAGATGGTGGTGACGGCGGTCAGCATGCCGAGGGCGCCGAGCGAGTAGCCGACGGTCCAGGACACGCGGCCGGCGTAGTCGACGGGACCCTCGAAGCCGAAGAGCCCGTAGACGACGTGACTGATCTGCTCGTACACGCCCGGTTCGCCGACCACGCGGCCCGGGTGCGAGTTGACGATGATCAGACCGAGCCCGATGGAGCCGGCGCTCATCAGGACGAAGTTGGCGAGCGCCTTCCAGCGGCTGCGCGGGTCCGGGAGCGCCTTGAATTCACTCTGGTGGCGCAGCAGGAGCCCGAGGAGCACCGCCGCGATCACCACGCCGACGAAGGAGTGGCGGTAGGTGAACTGTGCGACGGCGCCGGCCGGCAGCAGCACCACGGCGGCCCGCCAGGCGCGGCGCTTGTGGCGCTTGAGCCCGTGGGCGAGCAGCAGGAGCAGGACGCCCGCGCTGAGGGCCAGGGCCGCGGCGAAGGGACCGAAGGAGCCGGGCAGCACCTCGGTTACGGCATGGATACGGCTGTGCCTGAAGCGCGGGAAGACTCCCGCGGCGATGTCCAGCAGACCGACGACCATGACGGCCGTGCCCACCAGGCCGGGGACGGCCTCCGGTCGTGGGCCACGGAGGATCCTGCCGACCCGCTTCGGAACCTGTCCCGACTTATCGCCATCTATCCTGCTAGACATCGCTTCCCGTTGCTCCGCGAGAGATCATGTGGCCGAAGGCCGCGACAGCCTCCGGTGTGTGGTGCGTCCCCTAGGACGACATCGAGGGGGCGCGGGTTCACTCTTCCGTCGAGAAAAAAACCAGTCCTGCCATAGAAAGTCGACTCACTGCTCATGGGTCTCACCAGTAATACGGTTCTGGCGTTGGCCATCATCGCCGGTGTGCTGCTCTTCGCGGCCACGGTGTGGTTCTGGCCGAAGCTCTCGGGCCGCTCCTGGCGCTCGGTCCTCGGCCGCATCGGCCTCCTCCTGGCGGCGCAGCTGGCGCTGTTCTCGGCGGTGGGTCTCGCGGCCAACAAGTCGTTCCTCTTCTACGGCTCCTGGGCCGACCTCTTCGGCCAGGAGACGTCGATCGGCAAGGTGGTCGACCACGGGATGAGCAGCGACGACATCAAGATCGTCGACAAGCAGAAGCTCGACGTGCCCGGCGGAGCCAAGCCGCAGGTGGGCGGTCAGATCCTGAAAGTGGCCATAACCGGCCAGAAGTCGAAGATAACGAGCCCCGGGTACGTGTGGCTGCCGCCGGAGTACTTCCAGCCGCAGCACAAGGACCGGAACTTCCCGGCCTCCATCATCCTCACGGGTTACCCGGGAACGGCCGAGAACCTGATCAAAGGGCTGAACTACCCGATGACGGCCTTCAAGCAGGCCAAGGCGGGCAAGATGAAGCCGATGATCCTGGTCATGCTCCGCCCGACGATCGCGCCCCCGCGCGACACCGAGTGCGTGGACATACCCGGTGGCCCGCAGACCGAGACCTTCTTCGCCGAGGACCTCCCCCGCGCCATCCAGGACACCTTCCGGGTCGGCAGGAAGCCGGAGAACATGGGCTTCATCGGCAACTCGACCGGCGGCTACTGCGCCCTGAAGATCGCCGCGCACTACCCGCAGACCTTCGGCGCCGCCGCGGGTCTGTCCGCGTACTACGAGGCCCCGGACGACCCGACCACCGGTGACCTCTTCCACGGGGACGAGAAGCTCAAGGCGCGCGCCAACGTGCTGGAGTCCGTCAAGGCGAAGAAGCCGACCGGCACGTCCTTCCTCGTCACCAGCAGCGAGACGGGCGAGCCGAACCTCGGCGACACGAAGAAGTTCATCAAGCTGGTCAAGGGCCCGGACCGGGTCTCCTCGATCATCCTCGACAGCGGCGGCCACAACTTCAACACGTGGCGCCGCGAGATCCCGCCGATGCTGGTGTGGATGAGCGGCCGCATCCAGGCCTGAACCGGGCGAGGTCCGGGCCCGGAGCGGGAAGCGGACCGGGCCCGGACCGTGCTCGATGAAGGCGCGGACCGGGCTCGCCCGAGCCCGGTCGCGGTCAGGACTCCCGCAGCCCGGCCCGGCGCAGTGCCCCGTGCACCCCCTCCGGGGTGAGTACGCCGATCAGGGCGCCGGAGTCCGGATCCGTGACCCCGATCCGGCCCGAGTCCTCCTGCAGCAGCAGCGCGAGCGCCTCGCGCAGCGTCGCCCCCAGCGCCACTTCGGCGGTGGGGGCCTTTCCGTCCGCGGCGCTCAGGTCGCCCCGTGCGACCGGGGTGACGGCGAGCCGCTTGAGCCCCCGGTCGGCGCCGACGAAGCCGGCCACGTACTCGGTCGCCGGGGCGCCCAGTACCCGCGCCGGGCGGGCGAACTGCTCGATGGTGCCCTCGCCGTAGACCGCGATGCGGTCCCCGAGCCGGACGGCCTCCTCCAGGTCGTGCGTGACCAGCAGGATCGTCTTGCGCACCGTCTTCTGCAGCGCCAGGAACTCGTTCTGCAGCCGCTCGCGCACCACCGGGTCCACCGCGCCGAACGGCTCGTCCATCAGCAGCACCGGCGGGTCCGCGGCGAGCGCGCGGGCCACGCCGACGCGCTGGCGCTGCCCGCCGGACAGCTGCTCCGGGTAGCGGCCCCCGTAGACGGCCGGGTCCAGCCCGACCAGGTCGAGGAGTTCGGCCGCCCGCGCGCGGGCCTTGGCCTTCGGGGTGCCGATCAGCTGCGGAACGGTGGCCGTGTTCTCCAGCACCGTCTTGTGCGGGAACAGCCCGACCTGCTGGATGACGTAGCCGATGCGGCGGCGCAGTTCGACCGGGTCGGTGGCCGCGATGTCCTCGCCGTCCACCAGGATCCGGCCGGAGGTCGGCTCGATGAGCCGGTTGACCATCTTCATGGTGGTCGTCTTGCCGCAGCCGGACGGGCCCACCAGGGTGACCAGTTCGCCCTCCGCGACCTCGAAGGACAGGTCCGAGACGGCCGTCGTCCCGTCGGGGTAGCGCTTGGTCACATGCTCGAATCGGATCACATCGCCATCCTTCCTTACGCGCGCGGCCGGTTTGTGAAGGGTGTGTTGCCCGAGTGCGAAGGATTCCGGTCATTGTCGGCACTGCGGGTTAGGGTCGCTCCTACGTACGTTCGGTGACGGGGGGTGAGGAGCGCATGGCCGGGCAGAGCTGCCTGGTGGCGAACGACTGGATCTGCTGGGACTACGTCACGTCCCGGTCCCAGGAGCTCACCGACGCCACCCTCGAACACGTCTGGATCACGGGTGTGTCGGTCCTGATCGGCCTCGCCGTGTCCGTGCCGCTCGCGCTGCTGGCCCGCCGCGGCCGCCGCTGGGCGGCCCCCGTGCTCGGCGTCACCACCCTGCTCTACACGATCCCCTCGCTCGCCATGTTCTCCCTGCTGCTGCCCGTCTTCGGCCTTTCGGCGGCGCTCGTGGTGACCGGGCTCGTGCTGTATTCGCTCACCATCCTCGTCCGCAACGTGCTGGCCGGCCTGGAATCCGTCCCCGAGGAGGTACGGGAAGCCGCGCGCGGGATGGGCTACGGCCCCGGCCGGCTGCTGTGGCAGGTGGAACTGCCGCTGGCGCTCCCCGCCCTGCTGGCCGGCGTACGCATCGCCACCGTCTCGACGGTCGCGCTGACCACGGTGGGCTCCATCGTCGGCAAGGGCGGCCTCGGCAACCTCATCGCACCCGCCGTGAACAGCTCCTTCAAGGCCCAGGTGCTCACCGCCTCGGTGCTGTGCGTACTGCTCGCACTCGTCGCGGACCTGCTGCTCCTCGGCGTCCAGCGGCTGCTCACGCCCTGGACCCGGGCGACCCGTCCCGGCGGCGCCCGCGCGACCCGCTCCGCGCGCGGCGCCCGCATCGCAGAGGGGGCCTGATGGGAGTGCTGGGGCAGGCCTGGGACTGGCTGGCCGACGGGGCCAACTGGTCCGGGGAGAGCGGCGTCTGGCACCGGCTCGGCGAGCACGCGTACGTCAGTGGGATCGCCCTGGCCCTGGCCTGCGCGGTGGCCCTCCCGGTCGGACTGTGGCTCGGCCACCTCGGCAAGGGCGGCGGCCTCGCCGTCAACGTCTCCAACATCGGCCGGGCCGTCCCCGTCTTCGCGGTCCTGGCGCTGTTCATGGTCTCGCCGCTGCGCAACGCCGGATACCTGCCGACCATCGCCGCGCTCGTGCTCTTCGCCATCCCGCCGCTCCTGACCAACGCCTACGTCGGCATGCGCGAGGTCGACCGCTCGGTGGTGGAGGCAGCCCGCGGCATGGGCATGTCCGGCGGCCAGCTCTTCTGGCGGGTGGAACTCCCGCTCGCGCGCCCCCTGGTGATGACGGGTCTGCGCTCGGGCGCCGTCCAGGTCATCGCCACGGCCACCATCGCCGCGATGGTCGGCCAAGGCGGGCTCGGCCGGATCATCACGGCCGGATTCAACACGTACAACACCCCGCAAGTCGTCGCGGGGGCCGTGCTCGTCGCGGCGCTGGCGCTGCTGGTCGAGGGCGCGCTCGTGGCGGCCGACCGGCTGCTGCCGGGCGCTGCCGCCCGCTGACGACGCCCCTCGGCCGTTTCCCCCGCCCCTGAGAAGGAGATTGAGATGAGCAAGTCCACACGCGCCCTCGGCGCGGCCCTGGGTGCCGTCGCCCTGACCGCATCGCTCGCCGCGTGCGGCGGCGACAGCCTGGAGAAGACGAAGGACGGCGGCTCCTCGTCCGCCGCCTCCGGGCCGGCCGAGGGCGGCAAGGGCGGCAAGCTGGTGATCGGCGCGGCCGGCTTCACCGAGTCCAACGTGCTGGCCGAGCTGTACGCGCAGCTCCTCAAGGACGCCGGCTACTCCACCTCGATCACCACGGTCAACAACCGCGAGCTGTACGAACCCTCGCTGGAGAAGGGCGAGATCGACGTCGTCCCGGAGTACGCGGCGACCCTCGCGGAGTTCCTCAACGCCAAGGTGAGCGGCTCGAAGGAGGCCACCGACAAGCCGGTCGCGTCGAGCGACGTGGTGGCGACGGTGGCGGCCCTGGAGAAGCTGGCGGGCCCGCTGGGGCTGAAGGCGCTGCCGGCGGGCGCGGCGGTCGACCAGAACGCCTTCGCCGTGACCAAGGAATTCGCTGCGAAGAACAATCTCAAGACCCTTTCCGACCTCGGCAAGTCCGGTCTCAAGGTGAAGATCGCGGCGGCCGACGAATGCGCCGTGCGCCCCTTCTGCGCACTCGGCTTGAAGAAGACATACGGAATCGACGTTTCCGGTATCGACCCGAAGGGTGTAGGAACCCCGCAGGCCAGCAGGCGGTCAAGGACGGAGCGGACCAGCTCGTCCTGACCACCACCACGGACGCCACCCTCGACAGCTTCGGCCTGGTCCTGCTGGAAGACGACAAGAAGCTCCAGAACGCCGACAACGTCCTCCCGGTGGTCAACGCCAAGGACGCCGGCGCCCCCGAGATCGCGGCCGCCCTCGACAAGCTCACCAAGGTGCTCACCACGGCGGACCTGGTCGACCTGAACCGCAAGGTCGACTCCGAGCGTGCCAAGCCGGCGGATGTCGCGAAGGCCTATCTGGAGTCCAAAGGCCTGGTGAAGAAGTAACAGTTGGGCCTTTGGTGCGGAAAGTCGGCTAACCGCGCGGGTAACTGCTCGGGAACAGATTCCCGGGCAGCTACCCCACACCCTGTCCACGCCCTGTAAATTTCAGGCCATGCCCCGTGGACGCCACCGCAATCCCGAACCTCTTCACCGGCTGCTCACGCCGACGACCGTCGCCGGTGTGTCCGCCGCCGGGGCCGCGGCGGCCTGGCTGCTCGCGGAACCGATGGCGCTGCGCCTGCTCGTGACCCTCACCGCGGCCGCCGGCGTCACCGGCGCCGTCGTCATGCGCTCCTGGGACCGCGCGGCCGGGCGCCGGGTGGCGGAGCTCGGGCGCGAGCGGGTCAAGGACGAGTGGAAGACGGACGAGCGGATAGCCGAGCTCGAATCCGACCTCGAAGAGGCCCGGGTGCTGCGCGGCAAGCTCGACGCCAAGCTGCGCGCCAAGCGGGTCGAGCTCGCGGGCCTGCGCGGTGAACACGCCTCGCTGCTGCGGCGGTACGCGACCGCCGAGACCGAGCGGGCGAGCGCCCTGGAGCGGCGCCGGCTGCTGGCCATCGAGGCCGCCGTGACCCCGGCCATCGAGGCCGCCTCGCCCCCCAAGGAACTTCCGGCCGTCTCCGAGGAGCGCACCTCGGCCGGCGCGCCCACCCCGGTCGGCTTCGCCCGCGCCAACGCCGCGCTGGCGGCGCTGGCCCGCGAGGCGGAGGCGGAGGCGGGGGCGTCGGCCCAGGCCCCGGCCGAGGCCTCCGTCCCGGCCCCCGCCCAGGCTCAGGCGCTGGTCCCGGCTGCCGTTGCCGGTGCACCGGGCGCTGCCGTACCGGCCGCTGCCGCCGCTCCGCAGACCCACGAGGCTCCGGCCGGGCCCGCCGCTCCGGAGGCGCACGCACGGCCCGCGCCGACCGGCCCGGCGGCCGCCGTTCCCGCGCGCAGGCTCGCGGCCGCGGTGGCCCCGTACGACCCGCAGCGCCGGGCGGCCTCGCGCGCGATGGGCGGCTTCGACTTCTTCGGTACGAAGACGGCGGCGCAGGTCCGCGCGGTCATCGAGTCCGTCCAGAACGAGGACCTGGCCGACGTGGTCGGCGCGGAGGTCCTCGCGGTCCACAAGGCGGAGTCCGTCCAGGGCGGCTCGGAGCCGGAGTTCAAGCCGGCCACCGCCGAGCACCGCGCGGTGGGCCAGGTCATCGACCTGACGGCCCATGACGAGACCGAGCCGATCGACGTGGCGCAGCTGCGTACCGCGATTTCGTAGCGGCGCTCTCCCGGTCCGCGCGCGGACCCGGATCGGCCTCAGCTCGCGTACGAGGCCACCAGCCGGGCCAGGTGGCGGCCCGCCACCAGGAGCGGGGTCCGGCTCTGGGTGACCTGGGCGCTGGTCTCGGCGCCCTCCAGGGTGTTGATGACGGTCGAGGCCAGATCGCGGGCCTGCGGCTCGGGGTGGCCCGAGGCCAGGAGCTTGTCCGCCACGATCTCCTGCCAGTGGGCGAAGGCCTGGGCGCAGGCCGTCTGGAGCTCCGGGATGCGGCCGACCGTCTCCAGGGCCGTGGTCGTCACCGGGCAGCCGTCGCGCCAGTCCGAGGCGGCGAGGGCGTCGGCGAGCAGCACCGCGACGGCCTCGACGGCCCGCGCCGGGTCGGGGTGCGTGGAGAGCCCGGCGCGGATCAGCTCCGTGAACTCCTCGTCGCCGTAGGCGATCGCGGCCACCGCGAGCTCCTGCTTGCCGCCCGGGAAGAAGTGGTAGAGCGAGCCCAGGGTGGCTCCGGCCTCGCGGACGAGCTGTTTGACCGGGGTGTTCTCGTAACCGCCGCGCTGCATCAGACGGGAGGCGGTGCGGACCAGCCGGTCGCGGGTCCCCAGTGCCGTCTTCGGCGTCGCCGTCTCGTCCGTCGCTCCTGCTGCTGATGCTGCCATAGGGGGCGATCCTACCTCCGCTTCTGGATAGAGCGCTCGTTCTAGTCCCGTGCTACGGTCGCACCGAGTGCTGGATAGAGCGTTCGTTCTAGAAGCAGAGGCGCATCGACACGGGGAGAGCTCCGCCATGAACCAGAGCCAGAGCCAGAGCCACCAGCAGGACCCGGCACAGCGCGACACCGTCACGGTCGTGGGGCTGGGCCCCATGGGGCGGGCCATGGCCGGCGCCTACCTGGACGCCGGATACGAGGTCACCGTCTGGAACCGCAGCCCCGGCAAGGACGCCGGACTTCTGGCGCGCGGCGCCCGCCCCGCCGCGTCCGCCGCCGAGGCCGTCGCGGCGAGCGCGCTCACCGTCCTCAGCCTCATCGACGTGGACGCCATGTACGAGGCCCTCGCGGACGCCGACCTCACCGGCCGGGTGCTGGCCAACCTGTCCTCGGACGTCCCCGACAAGGCGCGGGCCGCCGCGCGGTGGGCCGAGCGGCGCGGAGCCTCGTACCTCACGGGAGGGGTCAACGTCCCGCCGACCGGGATCGGCCAGGAGGGGTCGTCCGTCTTCGTCAGCGGACCGCGCGAGGTGTACGACGGCCACCGCGCCGCGCTCGACGTGCTCGCCGCCACCGACTACCGGGGCGCCGACCCCGGTTACGCGCAGCTCTACTACCAGCTCAACATGATCATGTTCTGGACCGCGTACACCGGCTGGTACCAGGCCCTCGCGGTCGCCCGCGCCAACGGCCTGACGGCGGCCGACGTCCTGCCGTACGCCGCGTACACGGCCGACACGATGCGCGGGTTCTACGAGGGCTCCGCCCCGCTCGTCGACGCGGGCGCGCACGAAGGCACGTACGAGCGCCTCGCGATGTGCGCGGCGAGCGTCGAGCACGTCCTGCACACAGCCGCCGACTCCGGTGTGGACACCGGGATCCTGGCCGCGCACGCCGAGCTCTACCGGCGCGGTGTCGGGGCGGGCTTCGGGGCCGACAGCAGCTCGCGGCTGATCGGGCTGCTGGAGGGCACGGCCCAGGTGTCGCGGATGGCCCAGGCCAGGGCCTAGCGGAGCGAGTCGAACCAGCGGACGGCCTGGGGTGCCGAGCGGATCGCCGAGGCGAAGTGGTCGGTGTCCGGGCCCTGGTCGACGACCTTCGCCCGGACCCCGTGGCGGGCCAGGTCCGCCGCGCAGGCACGGGAGTTGGCGATGGGCACGTCGGTGTCGGCCGAGCCCGCGTAGAGGCGGACGGGGGCGGCGGGCTTCCAGTCGCAGGCGCCGTCGTTGACCTCCAGGGCCGTACGCAGGGCCCCGTGCGGGGCGCGGATGTTCTCGGCCCACTCCGCGGTGAGCAGCTCCTGCGGCGACGCGGGCAGCGCGGCCACGATGTCCTGCTCCCGGTGGTTCCCGTCGAACAGGCCTTCCACAGCCTGTGCATAGGGCGCGCGGAACACCTCGGACGGGTCCTCGTAGAGCGGGTGCAGCCGGTTCTGCGCGGTGAGGAAGTAGGAGAGGTAGAACACCGCGGTACGGGGTTCGACCCGGCCGTCGGATATGCCGGGCAGCTCGGATCCGGACAGGTCGTACGGGCCGGCGATCGGGGCCAGTGCGCGCAGCCGGAAGCCGTCCCGGCCGCGGGAGAGTTCGCGGCCCAGCGCCATCGCCACCTGGCCGCCCTGCGAGAAGCCGGTGGCGTACACGTCCCGGGTCACGGAGCGGCCCAGCCGGGCGGCCGCGGTGCGGGAGGCCTTCAGCATGTCGACGGAGGCGGTGACCGAGGACCGGGTGTCCATGTACGGGTGGCGGCCGGGCCCGCCGCCCAGGCCCAGGTAGTCCGGGGCGGCGACGGCGCGGCCGGCGGAAGCGTGCAGGTACGGGGTGAGCCGGTTGTATCCGGCGCCCCCGGACGGGGCGTCGTCGCGGGGGGCGACCGTGCCGTGGGTGTCGGAGACCAGGTCGAGGCGGCGCGGGCCGTCCTGGGGGAGGACCAGCAGGCCGGTGGCCGTCGTGGGACGGCCCTGGGGGTCGACGGTGGCGTAGGTGAGGCGGTAGGCGGCGATGCCGTAGCGGACGGTGGAGGCGTCGATGCCGACGGCGGAGAGCTGGGCGGCGACGTCGGCGCGGCCGAGGCGGTCCAGGGGAGTGGCGGAGAGGAGGTTTCCGCGGGTGGCGCCGCTCTGCGTGGCGCCGGCCTTCGAGGGGGCGGCCAGGGCGGCGGGGGCGGCGACGCCGCCGAGGACGGCGGCGAGGGCCACGGCCGCGGCGGAGCGCCGGAGCCACTGACGGGTGCTGCTGCTCTGCTTCTGCTGGGGCGTCATGATCCGAAGCTACGACGCCGCCCGCGGCCCCAACATCCGGCGGCCCCAACCCCGTTACGGGTGCTGTCCCCCCGCCCCGCCGGCGTGCGGCACCCTGATGTCCCGACCGGGCCGGTCGGTGTTCCGCCCCCTAGAACAGGGGGAGCTGGCCCGGGTGAGGGGCCAGGGTGAAGCCGTCCAGTGTCGGGGCGCGGGCGCCGAGGACCACCCGGGCACGGGAGCCGGGGCAGGAGACGAGATCGCCGCGGCCCCGGCTCGCGGGCGGGTCGTGGCGGGCGATCCGGCCGGCGGTGACGGCGCAGTCGCGGCCGCAGGAGGGGCAGGCCCGGCGGGGTGAGTGGGACATGCCCCAAGTCTGCCCTGTTCCAAGCACATCGCCCTGGCTCGGCCCGGCCCGGCTCGGTCCGGCTCGGTCTGATCCGATCCGGCCCGCCCCGCGTTCGCCGTGCGCGGCCGGGGCGGCCCGGTCGGCGGTGGTCAGGAGGGGGCGAGGTCCGCGTAGTCGCTCAGGGGGACGCCCACGTCACCGAAGAACCGCAGCGCCATACGCCCCGTGGGTCCGGCCGCCGGGTCGCCGGACGTGTGCAGGGAGCGGGCCAGTGCCGCGAGGGTTTTGGCCTCGCCCAGGCGGTGTCCCGTGCGGCGGTGGATGGGCAGGGCTTCGTGGCCGAAGGCGAGGGCTGCCGCGTGGGAGGTCTCGGAGGCCGCCCACTCGCACAGGGCCGTCAGGGCCTGGCCCTCCACGACGTGGAAGGAGTGCGTGCGCGCCAGGGTCAGAGCCCGCTCGGCATTGCGGCGGGCCTCCTCGCCGCGGCCCAGGAGCCGGTGTGTGGTGGACAGGCCCAGGAGGATGTCCGCCTCCGTACGGCTGTGGCGCACCTCGCCGGCGAGGGCCAGCGCCCGCGTTTCGGCCCGCAGCGCCGCGTCGAGGCGTCCCAGCTTGCGGTGGGCGGCGGCGACCGTGCCGAGGATGCCGGCCTGGATCCAGCGCCGTCCCACCTCCTCGACCATGGCGAGGGCGCGCTCCGCCTGTTCCAGAGCCTCGTGGTGGTGGCCGAGCTCGATGTTGATCTTCGCTACGGCGTCGAGCATCATCGCGCGGCCATTGCGGTACCCGCGTCGGCCGTCGGCCGCCGCCAGCGGACCGAGGAGTTCCAGGCCCTCGGCCAGCCGGCCGAGTTCCCAGTACACCCCGCCCAGATTCTGCAGCGCCAGGCTGTCGTCCTGCCAGCCGATCTGCCCGTTCCTCGTGATGGCCAGTTCGAGGTGGCCGGCCGCCTCGTGGAGCCGGCCCAGGTCCCGGCAGGTCACCCCGAGGCCCACCAGCGCGAGGGCCTCCAGGTGGAGGTTCCCGGCCCCCCGGACGATCCGCAGCCCGGTACCGAGGTGCTCGTGCGCGTCGTCGAGGCGCGCCATGCTCATTTCCACGAGTCCCGTACCGCCGAGCGCGGCCGCCTCGCCCGTCGCCCAGCCGAGCTCGCGGCTGATCTCCCGTACGCGGGCATGGTGCCCCAGGGCCCGCCCCGCGTGCCCCCGGTCCCAATGGATCACTCCGAGGCTGCTGTGCATGGCGGCCTGGCCGTACAGGTCGCCCTCGGCCACCGCGGCCTCCAGCGCCGGCTCCACCGCGGCCTGCCACATCGCCCGCGGCAGGTGGAGCCAGAAGTAGCCGAACAGTGCGGCGGTCAGGTGCCAGGCGGCGGGACGGGGGCCGTGCCGGCCGGCGTGCCGGATGACGGCGAGGAGGTTGGTCCGCTCCGCCTCCAGCCATTGCGCGGCTCCCGCCGGAGAGGGCAGGCCGTGCTGATCGCCCGAACCGAAGGGGTGGACCGGCTCGGGGAAGAACCAGGTTCCCGAAGCGCTGCGGGCGGCGTCCACGTACCAGACCAGGAGCCGTTCCAGCGCGGCGTCACGCTCCGCCGCGGTCTCCTCCACCCGCGCGCGTTCCTGCGCGTACTCGCTGAGGAGGTCGTGGAAGCGGTATCGGCCCGCCGCCTCGGGTTCGATCAGATGGGCGGCGCTCAGGACGCTGAGCAGGCGCCTCGCCCGGAGCGGAGGCGAACCCAGGAGGGCCGCCGCGATCTCGGCGGTGAACCGTGACCCGGGGAAGAGGCCCAGCAGGCGGAACAGCCGGCGCGCGTCAGGGGGCAGCACCCGGTACGAGGCGGAGAAGGCCGCCCGCAGGGGCGAGCCGCCGTCGCCGTCCGGTTCGAGCGCCTCCAGCCGGCTGCCCTCGGACAACTCACCGACCAGATCGGACAGTCGCAGACCCGGATCGCCCGCCAGCCGGGCAGCCGCCACGCGCAGCGCCAGCGGGAGGCTGCCGCACAGCCGGATCAGCTCGGCGGCCGCGACCGGCTCGGCGGACAGCCGGGCCGCGCCGAGGGCCTCGCGCAGCAGCGCGCGGGCCTCGGCGGGCAGGAGGAGGTCCAGCGGCAGGGAGTGCGCCCCGTCGCGGACGACGAGATCACCGAGCCGGTTACGGCTGGTGACGATGACACAGCAGGTGGGGCTGCCCGGAAGCAGCGGCCGGACCTGCTCCGCCGAAGCCGCGTTGTCCAGTACGACGAGCAGCCGCCGGCCGGCCAGCAGGGTCCGGTACACGCGGGCCTGGGCCTCCTCGTTCGAGGGGATCTCCGAGGCCGCGAGCCCCAGGCTCCGGAGCAGGAGCTCCAGGGCCTCGCCGGGCCGGAGCGGCTCCCGGTCCTGATCGAACCCGTGCAGGTTGACGAAAACCTGGCCGTCGGGGAATCGATCGCGCACCTGGTGCGCCCAGTGGACGGCCAGAGCGGTCTTGCCGATGCCCGCGGCGCCGCCGATCGCGGAGATGACCACCGTGTTCGCGGGGCGGGGGCGGCTCGACTCGAGGTCCCGGACCGTGCGGTCGTCCCGGCCGTCGTCCCGGCCGTCGCCCCGGCCGGAGCCCTGCCCGGGCGCCTCTGCCTGCCCGTGCCCCTGCCCCTGCCCTTGCGTCCGTTCGGGCGGAAGCAGGGAGTGCAGGTGCGCGAGTTGGTCGGCTCGCCCCGCGAAACCGGCGGTGTCGTGGGGGAGTTCGGCCGGCGCCGGAAGGGACACCGCCGCCGGCGTCGCCGGCGATACCCGGGTCGGCGCGGCCGGCACCTCGGGGTCGTTGCGCAGGACGAGCCGGTAGAGCGCCCGCAGCTCCGGCCCCGGGTCGACCCCCAGTTCCTCGGCGAGCCGTTTGCGCAGGCCCTCGTAGTACTGGAGGGCTTCGGCCGAGAGCCCGCACCGGTACAGCGCCGTCAGCAGCTGGCGGGCCATCCGCTCGTCGAGCGGATGGCCCGCCGCCACCTCCCGCAGCCGCGGGAGGACCTCCTGATGGCGCGCTCTGCGCAACTGCACCTCGTGGTACCGCAGCAGCGCCTCGACGCGCTCGCTCTCCAGCCTGGCCCGCGTCCCCTCCGCCCACACACCCGTCAGGCCGGCCAGCGGCTCACCGCACCACAGCTCCAGGGCCCGCTCCCAGTGCCCGGCGGCCCGCTCGTCGCCCTGCCCGTCGCCCTGCCCGTCGCCTTGCTCGTCGCCTTGCCCGTCGTTGCCGGCCTCCGCCGCACGGGCCCGGCCGACGAGGGCCCGGAACCGGTACAGGTCCACCCGCTCGACCGGGACCCGGAGCACGTAGCCGCCCGGACCACGGTCCAGCCGCACACCGTCCGAAGCCGCGTCGGACCGCCGCAGCGCGGCCCGCAGCCTGGCGACGTAGCCGTAGAGGACGTTCCGTACGGCGGCGGGCGGATGCTCACCCCAGACGCGGTCGATGAGGGTCTCGATCGGCACCACGCGGTTGGGCTCCATGAGGAGCACCGCCCATACGCACCGCTGGCGGGGCCGGCCGAGGTCCACGTCCTGGCCGGCTAACCAGGCGCGTACCGGTCCCATCAACCGGATGTCCACGGGTCTGTCCCTCCGTCGCTACGTCATTGGGGGGAGGGCGCGAGAGCCCCGTGTCCCAGGTCGTCTCGGCCCAGGCCCTGTCCGGGCATACTTCCGGGCCCGTGATCCGCACGTCCAGGTTTCCTCAAGATTCCGTCACTTCCCCCTTCGGCAAGCTGACGGAGTCACGAGGCGAGCGCACCACGCACGCCGCCACGGCGAACCGTCCACGGGCGGCGCGGTGTACGCGTGACACGAGCCGCCGTCCGCCGGTGCCGGGGGGAACCGGCGGGCGGCGCCACCCCGCCACCCCGGCACCGCGGACAGCGCGGCGTCGTCCCGCACCGCCGACAGCAAGGAGAGCCCCGTGCGCCGTGTCCGACCGCCGACCCACACCCCGCCGGCCCCGCAGTCGCAGTCGCACGCGCAGTCGCAGCCTCCCGCGCTCCCGACCGCCGGGACGCCGGCGCCGTCGCCGCCGGCGACCCCGGACCGCACCGGCCCGCTGCTCATGGTCGTCACCGTGTCCGCCGGAGCCTGCGCCGTCCTCTGGTCCCTCGCCCTGGTCCTGGACGCCGTCGGCCACGCGGCCGGCGCGATAGCCGCGATCCCGACCGGCGGCGTCCTCACCGGCATAGCCGTACAGCTCCTGCGCAGGCGCTCCTGACCAGGCGGTCTAGCCCTCCCGGCCCGCCCGCCACGTCTCGTGGGCGAGGCTCACCCGGGCCCACAGCGCCGACCGGTCCGCCGGGGTCAAGTCGTCGATCTCGCGCCCGAACACGGTGGTGAGGACGTCCAAGAGCTCCTCCTGCGTGGCCAGTTCCCGCTTGCTCGTGCCCTTCACGGCGTCCTTGTGGGTCAGGATCCGCCCGCGCAGCGTGTCCACGGTGGCGCCGTCGCGCCGGAACACGGCCGGGGTGCGGACGAAGGGGGAGTCCTGGCGGTGGAGAGCCAGGCGTGCATGACCTCGAAGTCGGCGGTCACGGCCGGCGCGGAGCGGAAGTTCATCCTCGCCATGTGGCCGTCCGGGGTGCGCAGGGTCCACCCCGGCCCCTCCCCGTCCAGGGGGGCCAGCCGCTCGATCCCGTACCGGAACGCCCCCTGCTCGTACGTCCCCACGCGCAGCGGCAGCGGCTCGTACGGGCCGTCGCCGAGCCCGGCGTCGACGTAGTACTCGGCCCCGTCGACCCGGACGGTCAGGGTGAGGTGCCCGCCGCTCAGCCCGCGATCCTCGGGATCCGCGTTCACGCCGCCGGCGTGGCGGGTCACGTCGTAGCCGAGGTGCTCCAGCAGCGCGGCGAGGGCGCCGTTGAGGTGGAAGCAGTAGCCGCCCCGCCCGGCGCCGAAGCGGCGGGCGGACAGCTCCGGGTCTATGCCGGGCGGCCGGCCGAGCTGGATGTCGATGTTCTCGTAGGGGACGCGCTCCAGATGGGCCCGCTGCAGCGAACAGCGCCTCGGTGGAGGGCGCACCGGGATCGGAGACGCCGAGCCGCCGCAGGTAGCCGGCGTACGTGCCGGTCGAGTCAGTGGTCATCCGCCCAGCCTAGGCACGGCCCTGGTGTCATCTGCCGTGATTTTTCCGCTACTTGTCGATGTCGCCGACCACGAAGAAGAGCGAGCCGAGGATCGCGACCATGTCCGCGACCAGCTGTCCGGGCAGGAGGACCGCCAGGGCCTGGATGTTGTTGTACGACGCCGAGCGGAGCTTGAGGCGGTACGGGGTCTTCTCGCCCTTGGAGACCAGGTAGTAGCCGTTGATCCCGAGCGGGTTCTCGGTCCACGCGTACGTCTCGCCCTCGGGCGCCTTCAGCACCTTCGGCAGGCGCTGGTTGATCGGGCCGGGCGCCAGGTCCGCCATCCGGTCCAGGCAGGCGACCGCGAGGTCCAGCGCGTTGTGGGTCTGTTCCAGCAGCACTTCGAAGCGGGCCAGGCAGTCGCCCTCGGTGCGGGTGACGACCTTCAGCACATCCTGGAGTTCGCCGTAGGCGAGGTACGGCTCGTCGCGGCGCAAGTCGAAGTCGACGCCGGAGGCGCGGGCGATGGGGCCGGAGACCCCGTACGCGTGCACCGCCTCGGCGGACAGGACGCCGACGCCGCGCGTGCGGCCGCGGAAGATCTCGTTGCCGCGGACCAGCTTGTCGTAGACGTCCATGCGGGTGTTGACGTCGGCGATGGCGGCGCGGGCGCGGCCGAGCCAGCCGGCCGGGAGGTCCTCCTTGAGACCGCCGACGCGGTTGAACATGTAGTGCATGCGGCCGCCGGAGATCTCCTCCATCACGGCCTGGAGCTCCTCGCGCTCGCGGAACGCGTGGAAGATCGGGGTGATGCCGCCCAGTTCCAGGGGGTACGAGCCGAGGAACATCAGGTGGTTCAGGACCCGGTTCAGCTCGGCGAGCAGCGTGCGCATCCACACGGCCCGCTCGGGGACCTCCATGCCGAGCATCCGCTCGACGGCCATGACCACGCCCAGCTCGTTGGAGAACGCGGACAGCCAGTCGTGGCGGTTCGCGAGCATCACGATCTGCCGGTAGTCCCGGGCCTCGAAGAGTTTCTCGGCGCCCCGGTGCATGTAGCCGATCACCGGTTCGGCGCTGACGATGCGCTCGCCGTCAAGGACGAGGCGCAGGCGCAGCACGCCGTGCGTGGAAGGGTGCTGGGGGCCGATGTTCAGCACCATGTCGGTGCTCTCCGCCGCGCCGCCGATGCCGACCGTGGTCTCCGTCATGGCGGCATTGTCGCAGTCCTACCCTGGGGGAATGGAAACCGGGACAACGGATGAGACGAGCCGACCCGAGTGGGTGGGGCTGCCGGGCGGGCTGCTCACCTTGCGGCGGCTCCTGCTGGTGGTGTGGACGGGGCTGTTCGCCCTGGTGACGGCCCTCGTGCTGGGACTGGCGGCCGGCCCGGTGTGGGCGGCGGCCGGCGCGCTGTGGCTGGCGGTCCTGGGCTGGGGCTGGGTGATGCTCGGCCGGAACTGGCGCTCCTGGCGCTACGCCGAGCGCGCGGACGACCTGCTGATCAGCCGGGGCGTGCTGTGGCGCGAGGAGACCGTGGTCCCGTACGGCCGGATGCAGCTGGTCGAGGTGACCTCGGGGCCGCTGGAGCGCCGCTTCGGGCTGGCCTCCGTACAGCTGCACACGGCCGCTGCGGCGACGGACGCCAAGATCCCCGGGCTCGCGCCCGAGGAGGCCGAGCGGCTGCGCGACCGGCTGACCGAGCTCGGCGAGGCAAGGTCGGCGGGGCTGTGAGCGGGGAGTCCGAGCTGTCCGCGGCCGAAGCTCCCGGGTCCGGGTCCGGGTCCGAGTCCGCGACCGCGTCCACGACCGTGTCCGCGTCCACGTCCGTGCCCGGGCCGCAAGCGCCCGCGTCCGAGCGGCGGCTGCACTTCCTCACGCCCCTGCGCCGCGCCTGGGTGCCGATCGCCGCGACCGTCGGCATCCTCGCCCAGCAGGGCGAGAACGTCACCGAGTGGGTGAGCGCCGTCTCCGCGCTCCTGCGGGTCGTGGCGCTCACCGCGCTGGTCCTCGTCTTCGGCGTGTACGGCTTCCTCAGCTGGTGGTTCACGCACTACGCCGTCACCGACACCGAACTGCGCATCCGCAGCGGGCTCCTCTTCCGCCGTACCGCCCACATCCGCCTCGACCGGATCCAGGCGGTCGACGTCACCCGCCCGCTGCTGGCCCGGATCGCCGGCGTGGCCAAGCTCCGCCTCGACGTGATCGGCACCGACGACAAGGACGAGCTGGCCTTCCTGGGCGAGAGCGACGCCGTCGCGCTCCGCGCCGAGCTGCTGGCCCGCGCGGCCGGCTTCGCTCCGGCGGAGGCCGTCGTCGTGGGCGAGGCCCCCGAGCGGGAGCTGCTGCGGGTGAGCCCGCGCGACCTGGCGGTGTCGCTGCTGCTCACCTTGTCCGTGGTGGCGGGCGTGGCCGGCGGGCTCGCCGCCCCGGTCGCGGTGTGGTGGCTCAGCTCCAGCCCGTGGGCGGCCGCCGTCGCCCTGCTCCCGGTCCTGGGCGCGGTCTGGAAGGGCAGCGCCGGCCGGTACCTCGCCGAGTACGACTGGACGGTCGCCGAGTCCCCGGACGGGCTGCGCCTGGACCACGGACTGCTGGACCGGGCTCACGAGACGGTGCCGCCGGGGCGCGTGCAGACCGTACGGATCGTCGAGCCGCTGCTGTGGCGGCGGCGCGGCTGGGTCCGGGTGGAGCTGGCGGTGGCCGGCTCGAAGAACGACGTCCTGGTCCCGGTGGCCACCCGGGCCGCCGCCTACGCCGTCGTCGCGCGGGTCCTGCCCGGTGTCGACCTCGCGGGCCTCGTCTTCGCGCCGTCGCCCCGGTCCGGGTCGCGCTGGGTGGTGCCGGTGTGGTGGAAGGGATACGGGCTGGCCGTCTCCGAGGACGTGTTCGCGGCCCGGCGCGGCCGCCTGTGCCGGCGTACGGAGATCGTCCCGCACGCCAAGGTGCAGAGCGTGCGCCGCTCCCAGGGCCCCTGGGAGCGGGCCCGCGGCGTGGCCGACGTCCACGTGGACACCGGTGCGAACGCCACGGTCACGGCCCGCCTGCGCGCGGCGTCCGAGGCCGACGCGCTGCTGTACGCCCAGGCGGCCCGCTCCCGGACCTCCCGGGCGAGCGCCCGCCCGGACCGCTGGATGACCTGACACGGCGGCGGCCCGCCGGCCGGGCGTGGCCTCGCCGCCGTACGCCGCTCGGCGGCGGCCGGACGGGGTCTTGCGTACGGCCGTCGAGGTAACTCTGCGTAAATACTATGAACCTGACGGTTGCTCCGGGTAGCGCTCAGGACCGACGGACCCTCGCCCCGGTCCGCGTTCGGCAACCGAAGGACTGCAGCACGAACCTCCTCCGCACCGCACGCATCGCGGATTCCTTCAGGTGAGCGACTCGGCGAATCCCCTGACCCCGGGCCCCGGCTGTGTCCAGTTCGGCAACCCCAACACCGTCCGCTGCGGCTCGGGGGCCGGTGTGAGCCGCATCCAGGCGTCGATGGGCGACCGCGATGACGTGGCCACCAACAACACCCCGATCCCGAGCGACCTCGTCGGCGGCGAGGGGGACGACGTCCTCGTCGGTGGCAGCGGCCCCGACCGGCTCACCGACTCGGACGGCTGGAACGCCTCGCCCGGCACCACCCTCACCTTCGACGGACGCGGCGGCAACGACACCATCCTCAGCCGCAACGGGGGATTCGACCGGATCAACTGCGGCGAGAACCCCGGCGACTTCGACATGCTGCTCGCCGACCCGGCCACCCTCGACGCCGTCGTCCCGGGCACCTGCGAGTTCGTGCAGCGCTTCTGGACGTACTTCCGTGGTCCGACAACGCGGCGAGGTGCCGTGCCGGGCGCCGCGACCCGGTAGACCTTTCCGGTCGCAGCACTAGCACGCCCCGCCGGGGGGCCGCGGCGCGGCTACGCCGCTCCGCCGCCCCCGGCGCGCACGAGGCCCGTCTCGTAGGCCAGGACGACCACCTGGACGCGGTCACGCAGCTCCAGCTTGGTCAGGATGCGGCCCACGTGGGTCTTGACCGTGGCCTCCGACAGGACCAGGCGGGCGGCGATCTCGCCGTTCGACAGGCCCTGGGCGACCAGCAGCATGACCTCGCGCTCGCGCTCCGTCAGCCGGTCGACGTCCTTGTTGCGCGGCTCCGCCGAATTCGTCGGCAGCATCGGCGCGAAGCGGTCGAGCAGCCGGCGCGTGGTGGACGGGGCGACGACCGCGTCGCCGCTGTGCACCGAGCGGATCGCGGCCAGCAGTTCGCCCGGCGGGACGTCCTTGAGCATGAAGCCGCTCGCGCCCGCCTTCAGACCCGAGAAGGCGTACTCGTCCAGGTCGAAGGTGGTCAGGATGATCACCTTGGGGTGCTCGTCGGGCTCACAGATGCGCCGCGTCGCCTCGACCCCGTCGAGCCGGGGCATGCGGACGTCCATCAGCACCACGTCCACCTTGGTGGCCCGCAGCACTTCCAGCGCCTCCAGGCCGTCGCCGGCCTCGGCGACGACCTCCATGTCGGGCTGCGCGGCGAGCACCATCCGGAAGCCGGTGCGCAGCAGCACCTGGTCGTCGACCAGCATCACGCGGATGGAGGAGCTGGAGGGGAAGGACATCGGTCACCGTTTCTTGAGGGGGAGCAGGGCGCTGATCCGGAAGCCGCCGCCGGGCCGGGGGCCCGCGTCCAGGGTGCCCCCGACCATACCGATGCGTTCGCGCATGCCGATGAGTCCGTGTCCGGCGCCGTCCGCGCCGCCGTCCTCGTACAGTTCGTGGGCCGCGCCCCGGCCGTCGTCCTCGACCAGCAGGCCGAGCCCGTCGTCGAAGTAGACGAGCCGCACGCTGGCCTTCGCGGCCGGGCCGCCGTGCTTGCGCGTGTTCGTCAGCGCCTCCTGCACGATCCGGTACGCGGTCAGCTCGACGCCGCTGGGCAGCTTGCGCGGGGTGCCCTCGACCTCGAAGTCGACCGTGAGCCCGGCCGCCCGCACCTGCTCGATCAGGACTTCGATCTGCTCGACGTCGGGCTGCGGCACGTAGTCCTCGGACTCCTGCGGCTCGCCGGTGCGCAGTACGCCCAGCAGCCGCCGCATCTCGGCCAGCGCGAGGCGGCCGGTGCCGGAGATGGTCTGCAGGGCCTCCTTGGCCTGCTCCGGGGCCGCGTCCATCACGTAGGCGGCGCCGTCGGCCTGGACCACCATCACCGAGACGTTGTGCGCGACGACGTCGTGCAGCTCGCGGGCGATCCGGGCGCGCTCGGCGGCGACGGCCACCTTGGCCTGGGCCGCGCGCTCGTTCTCCAGGCGCTGGTTGCGCTCGACGAGCTGGGCGTAGTAGGCGCGGCGGGTGCGCAGGGAGTCGCCCATCACCCAGGCGAGCGCGAAGGGAACCATCATGAACAGGACGAAGAAGACGCTGTCGACGACATTGGTCCCCTTGTCGACGCCGACGCGCAGGAAGTACAGGGGGGAGGCGAGCAGCCCCCAGCCGAGGGCGGTGCGCGAGACCCAGCGCGGCACGTCGGCGGCGGCGACCGTGAAGAGGACGGCGAGCATCGCGAAGTCGTAGAAGCTCGCGATGGAGCCCAGGGCCAGTTGGTAGAGGCCGGCGGCGAGGGTGAGCCAGAACACGGGAACGGTCCACTTGCGGCGCAGCGCGACGGCTGCGCTCAACGCCACCACGGACGGTGTGGCGAGCAGCGCGGCGCTCGTGGTCTGGTGCGTCGAGGCGACGACGGCCATCGAGAACCCGAAGAAGAGGACAGCCCAGAAGCTGTCGACGCCCGTCGGGTGTCTGCGGAGGAAGTCGTAGAGGCGCTGCACGTAACCCAGAGTAGGGAAAGGAGATAGGTGCTGGAGTCAACCACAGGTGCGATCCGCATCCCGGGGGAGTACTCCCGAAGGTGGAGGCGAACATAACCTTTCTGCGGTGAGCACTCAGGGCGAAGGCACGGTGGCGGTGGGTCCGGTCCGGTGGCGGACGGCGATGGAGAGCGCGCTCTACGGGCCCGACGGTTTCTACGTACGCCCCGGCGGGCCCGGGCCCGCCGGGCATTTCCGCACCTCCGTGCACGCCTCGCCGCTCTACGCGCGGGCCGTGGCCCGGCTGCTCCTGTGGGTGGACGAGGCCCTCGGCCGTCCGGAGGAGCTGGACCTGGTCGACGTAGGGGCCGGACGCGGGGAGCTGCTGACCGGGGTGCTGGCCGAGCTGCCGCCGGAGACGGCCGCGCGGGTGCGGCCGTACGGGGTGGAGCGCGCGGGGCGGCCGGACGGGCTGGACCCGCGGATCCGGTGGACCGGCGAGCCGCCCGGCGGGACGCGGGGGCTGCTCTTCGCCAACGAATGGCTCGACAACGTGCCGCTGGACATCGTCGAGGACGGGCTTTACGTGGAGGTCGCGCGGGACGGTACGCAGAGCGCGGGCGACTCCCCGGACGGGCGGGACCTGGCCTGGCTGGAGCGGTGGTGGCCCGGCGCGGGCCGCGCGGAGATCGGGCGGCCGCGTGACGAGGCCTGGGCGGCGGCCGTCGCGACCGTGGAGCGGGGGCTCGCGGTGGCGGTGGACTACGCCCACACCCGGGACACCCGGCCGCCGTACGGGACGCTGACCGGATTCCGGGCCGGGCGGGAGGTCGCGCCGGTCCCGGACGGCAGCTGCGACGTCACCGCGCACGTGGCGCTGGACGCGTGCGCGGGGCCGGGGGCGGTCCTGCTGACGCAGCGGGAGGCCTTGACCGCCCTCGGAGTCAGCGGCGCCCGCCCCCCGCTCGCGCTGGCTTCGCAGGACCCGGCGGCGTACGTCCGGGCGCTGAGCTCCGCCGGGGAGGCGGCGGAGCTCACCGCCCGCGGCGGCCTCGGCGACTTCGGCTGGCTGGTCCAGCCGGTGGACGTCGGCCCCTGGCCGGGGTGACGGCGGCGCGGCTGCCGGGGGCCGCGCCCCCGGCAGCCGCGCCCCCCGGGCCGGCGGAGCCGTCAGGTGCTACTGCGTGACCTCGTCGTGGCCCTCGTGGAGGCCGCCGCCGCTGCCCGAGCCGGTGGTCGGCTGCGACGGGACCGGCCGCGACAGCGGGGCCAGGTCGTAGGCGTAGTGGCCGACCGCGTCCGCGATGACGTCGACGTTGATGTCGAGCGCCTTCTGGTCGATGTTCGCGATGGTGTCGCCCTCGCCGTGGTAGTTCACGTCGTACGCGACACCCGCCTGCCCGCCGAACTTCGCGGCCTGCTCCGGCGTCTTGATGCCCTCGGCGCCCGTGAACGTACCGCCCGACGGGATGCCGACCGCGATGAAGGGGCCGTAGTCCGAGCGGCCCGAGAAGTCGGTGCCCTCGCGCGGGACCTTCTTGGAGTCGAGGAAGTCGTTGATCCCCTTCTCCAGCTGTGCCGAGCCCTCCGGGCCGGGGCCCGCGCCGACCTTGTCCGAGTCGTCGCCGTCGTAGACGAAGTACGCGGCGTTCGGCGAGGCGATCATGTCGAAGTTCAGGTAGAGCTTGATCTGCTTCTTCTGCGCGTCGCTCAGCCCGTCGACGTACGCCTCGGAGCCGAGCAGGCCGAACTCCTCCGCCGACCACCAGGCGAACTTGACCTTGTTCTTGATCTTCGACTGGCTGCTCGCGAGCCGCTGCGCGACCTGGAGGATGCCGGCCGAGCCGGAGCCGTTGTCGTTGATGCCCGGGCCCGCCGCGACGGAGTCGAGGTGCGCGCCGAGGAAGACGGTGTTGTTCTCGTCGCCGCCCCGCGTCTCCGCGATGACGTTGTACGTCTTGCGGTTCTCCCGGAACTCGCGGATGTCGAGGGTGACCTCGACCGGCCCGGCGGCGGCGTCGGCGGCGAGCCGCTCGCCCTCGGCCAGCGTGACACCGCCGGTCGGGACCTTGCCCGCGTCCGCCGAGCCGATGGTGCCGTTCAGGGCGCCCTCGGTGTTGTTGTAGACGATGGCGCCGACCGCGCCGGCCGTCGCCGCGTTCTGCTGCTTGACCGCGAAGGCGCAGCCGCCGCGCTTGATCAGCGCGACCTTGCCGGTGAAGGCGCCCGCGGCGAAGTCGCCGGCCTCGCAGCCGTTCGTACCGTCGGCGTCGACCGGGGTGACGGCGATCTGCGCCGTCACGCCGTTCGCGGGTCCGCTGGCGGTGTACGTCATCAGCTTGATCGGGACGTCGCGGCCGGCCGGGCCGTTGACCTTCAGGGTCTCGGCGATCGTCTCGACGTACACGAACTCGAACTCGTTCTTCGTGACCTTGTATCCGGCCGCCCGCATGACGGCCTCGACGTACTGGGCCGACTGCACGTGGCCCCGGGAACCCGCCACGCGGGTGCCCTTGTTGTAGTCGGCGATCGCCTGGAACACCTTCAGATGATTGTTGGCACCCTTGCCGGTCGAGTCCTTGACCAGCTTCCTTGCCAGCGCGTCACCCCTGGCGGCGTCGCTCTGCGGGCTGCCGGTGGCACCGGCGGGCCCCGCGAGGAGCAGCGGGGAGACGAGGGCCGCGGCCGCCAGGGCGGCGGTGGCTGCGGCTATACGGCGAGAGGGCATGAAAGTCCTTCCACGGCAGGTGCAGAGGGCAGGTGCGTTACGTGGGTGGCAGCGGTGGACGCACGTTAGACACCAAGGAGCCGCCATGGCCAGAGGTTTCGCTGTTTCCGGTTCATGAAATCCGGATATCGGTGTTTCCGTGCCGTCGGAAACCGGCCAATGCCCGCTCCGCTCAGTGCCCGAGGCCTGCCGGAGTGCCTACCGGAGGATGCCCTCGATGAAGTCGGAGCCGATACGGGCCACTGCCGCCAGATCCAACTGATGTTGGACATAACGCCCTTGGCGGCGTGTGTGGAGCAGCCCGGCCTTCTTCATCACCGCCAGGTGGCGGGACACCTCCGGCGCCGTGATCCCGTACGCGGCCGCCAGCTCGCCCGTCGTGTACGGAGCGCGCGCCAGGCTGCGGCACAGCATCATCCGCATCGGATGGGCGAGCGCCTCCATCCGCCGCTGCAACAGCTCCACCGACCCCGGGGAGGAGGCCAGTTCGGGAGAGCCGAGCGGGTAGTGGATGACCGGGCGCCAGCCGGGGGCGTGCAGCACCAGCAGGTGCGGCCAGCCGAAGTTCGTCGGCACGAACAGCAGGCCGTCGCCTATTCGGGGGTCGGAGGCGGTCGTGGAACCCCGCGTCATCTTGTCCACCGAGACGGTGGTCAGTCCCTCGTCGACGCTCAGAGCCGCGGAGATCTCCTTGAGGGCGGCCGGCAGCCCCTTGCGGCGCAGCAGCTCCGTCTTGTGGCGGGCGTCCGCGCTCTGCCGGGGCTCGACCCGGCGCCAGGTCTCGGCGAAGAACGCCTCGTCGCAGTCCTCCAGCAGCCGGCGCAGCCACACCCGGACGCCGGCGGTGTCGTCGAGCACCCGCACCGCGAAGGCCAGTTGCCGCGGCCCGCGCGCGGAGGCCGTCTCCAGCGCCCTGGCCCGGGCGAGCGGGTCGGCGAGCGGCGAAGGCCCGCCGCCGTCGTCGTACATCGCCAGCCGGCAGTGCTCCAGCGCGGCCGACACGAACCGTTCGTCGTCCAGCCGGTCCATGACGTCGAGCTCCTCGGCCAGCGTCGCGCCCGGCCGGCCGGAGCCGCCGGGAATCCCGGCGAACGGCATGAAGATGTCGGCGAAGGAGCTGCGCCACATGAAGTCGCCCTCCAGCAGCCGGTCCGCGAGGCAGGGATCGAGCGCGGCGGCGGTGGTGGCGGTCCAGGAGGCCAGCCCGGGGTGGTGGCCGGGCTGGGAGAGCGCGTGCAACGTCATGCACAGCTCCGCGAGCGGGGACGGCGCGAAGCCGATCCGCTCCGGCGGGAGCCCGGTGATGTCGATGGTGACGCTCATCGCATCATTCTGCAGGTGCGTCGGCCGCGCGGTTGACGGGCACGCGTCCGCGGTCCCCCGGGCCCCACCCGGACGGGTGACGGTGACCCTGCCCGCGCCTGCGGCCACCGCCCGGGGCGCGCGGCCGGACGGCTGACGCCCGTCTGCGAGGCCATCCGCCGGCGCACTCGCCGTACGGCGGCCCGCCCCGCCCTGCCGGCCCGCGCCGGCCACAGCACTAGTGCTGCTCCGCGTTAGTTCGTGGAGGGGTGTTGGAAGGGCTGCCGCGTCTGCGTGATCACGTTGTCCCAGTCGATCGGGCAGTATGTCGTGCATGGATCCGGACCTGCCCGTGGTGACCGTCAGCTTGTGGCGTGCCGACGCGGTAGTGCTATTCGACTGGCTGATGAGCGTGGATCTCAACACGGTCCCGATCGGGCACCCCGCGCAGAAGCAGGCTCTGATGGACTTGCTGGGCCGGTTCGAGCAGGACACCGACGTTCCCGAAGTCACGGCCGAGGAGATCGCTGCGGCGCAAGCAGATGTCGCAAAGGACATGGGCTGGTGATGGGCATTTGATCCCCCCGGGGTCGTGGCTGGTCAGGCTGCTTCCTTGAGCGGGGTGCCGTCGTAGGTCCAGCGGAAGGGCTTCGCGGTTTCGTTGCGGTTGATGATGTAGCTGTCCAACTTGTCGATGAGGTCGTCGCGGCTGGTGAAGTCGCCGTGCCGCAGGACGCTGCGGGTCAGGGCGGAGAAGACCAGCTCGACCTGGTTGAGCCAGGAGGCGTGGGGCGGGGTGAAGTGCGCTGTCCAGCGCGGATGGGCCGTGAACCACGCCTTGGTGTGCTTGGCAGTGTGCGAGGAGCCGTTGTCCAGCACCACGTGGATATCCGTGCCCCGCGGGATGAGCGTGTCGATCCGGTCGAGGAAGCCGGTAAAGGTCGTCGCGTTGTTGCGGGCGATGACCTCGGTGAGGACCTCGCCGGTGCGCACGTCGAGCGCGGCCACCAGGGAGGCGGTGCCGTGGCGGACATACTCGAACTCCTGGCGGGCCGCCTGGCCCATGGTGGCGGGGCGGCCGGGGTGCTTGCGGGAGCGGGCGGCGATCGCGGTCTTCTCATCGATCGACAGCAGGAGCGCGCCGGCGGGCGGGTCGCGGTAGAGGTCGCAGATGTGTTCGGCGCGCTGCCAGAAGTCGGGGGTGTCGCGGCGGGTGAGCCAGCCGCGGACCTTGTGCGGCTTGAGGTCCAAGTCCGCCAGTATCCGCCCGACGTGGGAGGCAGAGATGGCCGCGAAGACAGTGCCCGCGACCCGCTCGGCGATCGCCCGATGGGTCCAGGTGGCAACCGGGTGCGGCGGGGCGCTGGTCGCGGCGGCCACGATCGCCACGCGCACCCGGTCGTCGTAGATCTTGGGCCGGCCCGAGCGCCTGGCGTCCTTCAAGCCGTCGGTGCCGTGCTGGGCGAAGCGTCCGCGCCACTTGCGGACGGTGTTCACCGCGATGCCCAGCTCACGGGCAATCTCGGCGTTGGCCAGCCCGTCTGCCGCCGCGAGCACGATCCGGGCACGCAGGGCCTGGCGGACCTGGGCCTTCGCGGAGACAGCCAGCCGCTCCAGCACCTTGCGCGCGGTCTCGTCCAAGGCCACGGCAACCGCCGCAACCGCCCCACCCACGAGCGTGCACGTGTTCATGATCGATGATCATGGCGGGCCGTCGGCGCACCGGGCAGGATGGGGCCCGTGCCGAAGAACCCACCCGACTCCATGCAGCACCACCTGCGCGTCCGCCTCAACGACCACGCCAAGGACCGGTGGCCGCAACTGGCCCGCGTCGACGTCCGCTTCCGCACCGGATTCGCCTACGTGACCGGCGAACTCAAGGACGGCGAGCAGATCCCCCTATGTCGCTTGCGCTTCACCGGCGTCCTGCACACCTGGGGCTTCGCCCTTCACCTGGCCAGCCGAGGCACCTACCAGGACAACCTCCTGCCCACCGGCCTACCCTTCGGCAACCCCGAAGACTGCATGGACTGCGCCTGCTACCTCTACCTCGGCGACCAGCCAGCCTGACTAACACCCCTCCACGAACTAACGCGGAGCAGCACTAGAGGCGGGCTACGAAGTCTGCGACCGCGTGCGTCACGTCCTGCGGGGTCCAGGACAGGCCCGGTTCCGTGACCTCCAGTTCCGTCACCGAGAGGCCCGGCGGGCCGTCGGGGGACCAGCGGCGGAAGAGGACCGTGCCCGTGTCCTCCGCCAGCCGGACGCCCGCCTCGGTGAGGCGGTCCGCGTCGTAAGGGAGCCACACCTGGAACTGGTGGGTGTGCGGCACCTGCGGGTTGACCCGGAACCAGGGGACCTCGGGGGAGGCGGCCAGCGCCGAGGACAGCGCGGCCGCCACCACCCGCGCCCCGGCGACGTAGGACGGGAGCTTCGGCAGCTCCCGTTCCAGCCCGGCCAGTGCGGACAGCGCGGCGGGGAACTGGCGGAAGATCTGGCCCCCGTACCGGTGGCGCCAGACCCTGGCCTCCGCCACGAGCGAGCGGGATCCGGCGAGGGCAGCCCCGCTGATGCCGCCCAGCGATTTGTAGAAGGAGACGTAGACCGAGTCCGCGAGCGCGGCGATCTCCGGCAGGGAGCGGCCGAAGTGGACCGTCGTCTCCCACAGCCGGGCGCCGTCGAAGTGGACGACCGCGTCCAGTTCCCGGGCGGTCGCCACCACCGCCGACAGCTCGTCCCACGTCGGCAGCAGGAAGCCCGCGTCGCGCAGCGGCAGCTCCAGCATCAGCGTCCCGAACGGCTCGGACAGCTCCGCGACCTCGGAAGCGGCCGGCTGGCGCGGTTCGCCCGTCGGGTGGACGGTCCGCAGCCCGGAGACGACCGACAGCGCGCCGCCCTCCCACAGCTCCGGATGGCTCATCGGGTGCAGGGCGACGACCGGGTTCCCGGTCCGGCCGGCCCAGCAGCGCAGCGCGATCTGCTGGGCCATCGTCCCGGTCGGGAAGAACGCCGCGTCCTCGGTCCCCAGCAGTTCCGCGACCCGCCGCTCCAGCCGGGCCACGACGCCGTCGCCGTAGATGTCGCCGGGCTCGTCCGGGTCGGGGGCCATCCCGCCCAGGTCCGCCATCAGCTCGCCGACCGTCGCCTCCCGCAGGCTGTGCGACAGCTTCCGCCGCGCCGCCCGCCCCGCGGCCACCAGCCGCTCGGCCACCAGGTCCGCCCGCAGGGCCGCCTCGTCCGCCTCGTCCGGCCCGTCGGCCCCGTCCGCCGCCTCCCGGCCCGGCCCGACCGCCACCCCGACCGCCACCCCGTCCGCCGCGCCGTCCGCCGCCCGTACCGTGTCCTCGCTCATGCCCCGATCATCGCCGACCGGGCGACACGCCAGGAGCTAGCATGGCGACGTATCGTCCGGTACCCCCCGCGGACTGGAACGGAAGGCCTTCCCCGCGTGAACACATCCCCTCAGGCGGAGCGCCCCGCCAGGCTCACCGTCGGTGTCGTCGGAGCCGGCAGGGTCGGCCCCGCGCTGGCCCGCGCCCTCCAGCAGACCGGGCACCGCCCCGTCGCCGTGTCCGGGGTCTCCGACGCCTCGCGCCGCCGCGCCGAGCGGATGCTGCCGGACGTGCCGGTCGTCACGCCCGCGCAGGTCCTCCAGGCCGCCGACCTCGTCCTGCTCACCGTCCCCGACGACGCCCTGCCGACCCTGGTGCAGGGCCTCGCCGAGACCGGCGCGGTCCGCCCCGGCCAGCTCCTCGTCCACACCTCCGGGCGGTACGGGGTCGCCGTGCTGGACCCGGCCCGCCGCGCGGGCGCGCTCCCGCTGGCCCTGCACCCCGCGATGACCTTCACCGGCACCGAGGTCGACGTCCAGCGGCTGGCCGGCTGCTCCTTCGGGGTGACCGCCCCCGACGAGCTGCGGCTCGCCGCCGAAGCCCTGGTCATCGAGATGGGCGGGGAACCCGAGTGGATCGCCGAGGTGAACCGCCCGCTCTACCACGCGGCCCTCGCCCTCGGCGCGAACCACTTGGTCACCCTGGTCGCCCAGTCCATGGAGCTGCTGGCCAAGGCGGGCGTCGAGCACCCCGACCGGATGCTCGGCCCGCTGCTCGGCGCGGCCCTCGACAACGCCCTGCGCTCCGGTGACGCCGCCCTGACCGGCCCGGTGGCCCGCGGCGACGCGGGCACCGTCGCCGCGCACGTCTCGGAGCTGCGCAGGCACGCCCCGGGCAGCGTCGCCGGCTACCTCGCGATGGCCCGCACGACCGCGGACCGCGCCCTCGCGCACGGTCTGCTCAAGCCCGAACTCGCCGAGGACCTGCTCGGTGTCCTCGCCGACGGCGCGGGATTCGAATTCGACGGCCGCGACCCCGAAGGCGGTGACCGGTGATCCTCCTCGACACCGCCGACGCGCTGCACGAGCTCCCCCGCGCCGCAGCCACCACGGCCCTGGAGGCCACCGCCGGCCGCCGCGCCGTCGTCATGACCATGGGCGCCCTCCACGAGGGCCACGCCACCTTGGTCCGCACCGCCCGCGCGCACGTCGGCCCCACCGGCCAGGTCGTGGTCACGGTCTTCGTCAACCCGCTCCAGTTCGGGGCGAACGAGGACCTCGACCGCTACCCGCGCACCCTCGACGCCGACCTGCTCATCGCCGAAGAGGCCGGAGCCGACGCCGTGTTCGCCCCCGCCGTCGACGAGGTCTACCCCGGCGGAGACCCCCAGGTCCGGATCAGCGCCGGCCCGATGGGCGGACGCCTCGAAGGGGGCACCCGCCCCGGCCACTTCGACGGCATGCTGACCGTCGTCGCCAAGCTGCTCCACCTCACCCGTCCCGACCTGGCCTTCTTCGGCCAGAAGGACGCGCAGCAACTGGCCCTGATCCAGCGGATGGTGACCGACCTCAACTTCCCCGTGGAAGTGGTCGGCGTACCGACCGTCCGCGAGGAGGACGGGCTCGCGCTGTCCTCGCGCAACCGCTACCTCTCCGCCACGGAGCGGCGTACCGCCCTCGCCCTGTCCCGCGCCCTGTTCGCCGGCCAGGACCGGCTCGCCGCGCAGGCCGCGCTCCGCGCCCGCGCCGAGGCCCAGGCGCCCCCGGCCGGCGACGAGCGGGCCACCGGCCTGGCCCGGCTCGGCGAGATCCGCGCCTCCGCCGACGCCCACGCCGTCTCGGCGGCGGGCGCCGGGCTTCCGGACGCCGTACGGGCCGCCGCGCGGCACGTCCTGCAGGAGGCGGGCCGGCACGACCCGCCCCTCGTACTGGACTACCTGGCGCTGGTGGACCCCCAGGACTTCACCGAGGCCGGCCCCGGCTTCACCGGCCGGGCCGTGCTGGCCGTCGCCGCGAAGGTGGGCGCGACCCGGCTGATCGACAACATCCCATTGGAGTTCGGAGCACACGCGTGAGTACCCCAGGCAGAGGCCCCGCAACGGCGGGCACCAGCACCGGCATACGGCTGCACGCCCCGGCCCCCGGCTGGTCCGTCGACGCCGATGTCGTGGTCGTCGGGTCCGGCGTCGCGGGCCTGACCGCCGCGCTGCGCTGCGCCGCCGCCGGCCGCCGTACCGTCGTGGTCACCAAGGCGCGGCTCGACGACGGCTCCACCCGCTGGGCCCAGGGCGGCATCGCCGCCGCCCTCGGTGACGGGGACACCCCCGAGCAGCACCTCGACGACACCCTCGTCGCGGGCGCCGGCCTGTGCGACGAGGCCGCCGTCCGGCTCCTGGTCACCGAGGGCCCGGACGCGGTACGCCGGCTGATCGCCACCGGCGCCGTCTTCGACACCTCCGCCGAGACCGGCGAGATCGAGCTGACCCGCGAGGGCGGCCACCACCGCCGCCGCATCGCGCACGCCGGCGGCGACGCCACCGGCGCCGAGATCTCCCGTGCGCTCGTCGAAGCCGTCCAGGCGGCCGGCATCGAGACCGTCGAGAACGCCCTGGTCCTGGACCTCCTCCAGGACGCGCAGGGGCGTACCGCCGGCGTCACGCTGCACGTCATGGGCGAGGGCCAGCACGACGGGGTCGGCGCCGTCCACGCGCCCGCCGTGATCCTCGCGACCGGCGGCATGGGCCAGGTCTTCTCCGCGACGACCAACCCGTCCGTCTCCACCGGCGACGGCGTGGCCCTCGCACTGCGGGCCGGCGCCCAGGTCTCCGACCTCGAATTCGTCCAGTTCCACCCCACCGTGCTCTTCCTCGGCGCCGACGCCGAAGGCCAGCAGCCCCTGGTGTCGGAGGCCGTGCGCGGCGAGGGCGCGTACCTCGTCGACGCCGACGGCGTCCGCTTCATGACCGGCCAGCACGAGCTCGCCGAGCTCGCGCCCCGCGACATCGTCGCCAAGGGCATCACGCGCCGCATGCAGGAGCAGGGCACCGAGCACATGTACCTGGACGCCCGGCACTTCGGCGCCCGGATGTGGGAGCAGCGCTTCCCCAACATCCTCGCCGCCTGCCGCTCACACGGCATCGACCCGGTCACCGAGCCCATCCCCGTCGCCCCGGCCGCGCACTACGCCTCCGGCGGCGTACGGACCGACCTGCACGGCCGCACCACCGTCCCCGGCCTGTACGCGTGCGGCGAGGTCGCCTGCACCGGCGTGCACGGCGCGAACCGCCTCGCCTCCAACTCCCTGCTGGAAGGCCTGGTCTTCGCCGAGCGCATCGCCGACGCCGTCATCGCCGCCGCGGGGGAGCCCGCCGGCAACGGCCCCGGCATCCCCGTCCCGGCCACCGGCCCCCTCCAGCCCGCCGAGGCGCGCTACGAGATCCAGCGCATCATGACCGACGGCGCCGGCGTGCTCCGCTCCGCGGAATCGCTGCGCACGGCCGCCGCCGCACTCGAAGCCCTGTACGCGAAGGCCCTGACGGAGCTGGAGACCCAGGGCAAGACGGCCGTCCCCGGCACCGAGACCTGGGAAGCCACCAACCTGCTGTGCGTGGCCCGCGTCCTGGTCGCCGCCGCCCAGCGGCGCGCGGAGACCCGCGGCTGCCACTGGCGCGAGGACCACCCCGACCGGGACGACGCGCACTGGCGCCGCCACCTCGTCGTACGCCTGTCGGCGACCGAGCGGCGGGCACTGGTCGTCACCCCCACCGACTCGGCGGACTTCCCGTCCGTACAGATCCCCCTGAGCCCCGACAGCCTGGAGCGGTAACCGTGAGCACGCACGAGCACGACCACGACCACGACCACGACCACGAAGAGCTTCCCCTCCTCGGCCAGAGCGGGGGCGGCGGCTGCGGCGACGACTGCGCCTGCGGCGAGGGCGAGGAGACCGGCCTCGACCCGGCGCTGGCCCAGCTGCTCGCGGACGCCGGTCTGGACCCGGTCGAGGTCGAGGACATCGCGCACATGGCGATCTCCGAGGACCTCGACGGCGGGGTCGACGTGACCACCGTCGCCACCGTCCCCGAGGAGGCCGTCGCGACCGCCGACTTCACCGCCCGCGAGGCGGGCACGGTCGCCGGACTGCGCGTCGCCGAGGCCGTCCTGTCCGTCGTCTGCACCGACGAGTTCGAGGTGGAGCGGCACGTCGAGGACGGCGAGCGCGTCGAGCCCGGCCAGGTGCTGCTGTCGGTGCGGGCCCGCACCCGGGACCTGCTCACCGGCGAGCGCAGCGCGCTGAACCTGCTCTGCCTGATGTCGGGCATCGCCACGGCGACCCGCGCGTGGGCCGACGAGCTGGAGGGCACCAAGGCCAAGGTCCGCGACACCCGCAAGACCACCCCCGGCCTGCGCTGCCTGGAGAAGTACGCGGTCCGCTGCGGCGGCGGCGTCAACCACCGGATGTCCCTGTCCGACGCGGCTCTGGTCAAGGACAACCACGTGATCGCGGCGGGCGGTGTCCGCGAGGCCTTCAAGGCCGTGCGCGAGCAGTTCCCCGACCTGCCCATCGAGGTCGAGGTCGACACCCTGCAGCAGGTCCGTGAGGCCCTGGACGCGGGCGCCGACCTGATCCTGCTCGACAACTTCACGCCGATCGAGACCGAGGAGGCCGTGGCCCTGGTGCACGGCCGCGCGGTGCTGGAGTCCTCGGGCCGCCTCACCATGCACAACGCCCGCGCCTACGCCGAGACCGGCGTCGACTACCTCGCGGTCGGCGGCCTCACCCAC
The DNA here is from genome assembly GCF_018614195.1 of Streptomyces sp. ISL-43. Lineage (GTDB taxonomy): Bacteria > Actinomycetota > Actinomycetes > Streptomycetales > Streptomycetaceae > Streptomyces. Next base: position 38,931 of record NZ_JAGGOT010000010.1, on the reverse strand, counting down.
TCCTCCCCGATCCTGGACATCGGCCTCGATCTGCGCGAGGCGGTCTAACCGATGCTCCTCACCATCGACGTGGGCAACACCCATACGGTCCTTGGCCTGTTCGACGGTGACGAGATCGTCGAGCACTGGCGCGTCTCGACCGACCCGCGTCGCACGGCCGACGAGATGGCCGTGCTGATGCAGGGCCTGATGGGCATGCACCCGATGCTCGGCAGCGAGCTCGGCGACGGCATCCACGGCATCGCGATCTGCTCGACGGTGCCGTCGGTGCTGCACGAACTGCGCGAGGTGACCCGCCGCTACTACGGGGACGTCCCGGCCGTGCTGGTGGAGCCGGGCATCAAGACGGGCGTCCCGATCCTCATGGACAACCCGAAGGAGGTCGGCGCGGACCGCATCATCAACGCGGTCGCGGCCGTCGAGCTCTACGGCGGCCCCGCGATCGTCGTCGACTTCGGCACGGCGACCACCTTCGACGCGGTGTCCGCGAAGGGCGAGTACGTGGGCGGGGTGATCTCCCCGGGCATCGAGATCTCCATGGAGGCCCTCGGCGTCCGGGGCGCCCAGCTCCGCAAGATCGAGCTGGCCCGCCCGCGCAACGTCATCGGCAAGTCCACGGTCGAGGCGATGCAGTCGGGCGTGGTCTACGGATTCGCGGGCCAGGTCGACGGGATCGTGACCCGGATGGCCAAGGAGCTGGCCGGCCCGGCCGGCGCCCCGGACGACGTCCGCGTCATCGCCACGGGCGGCCTGGCCCCGATCGTCCTCGGCGAGGCCTCGGTGATCGACGACCACGAGCCGTGGCTCACCCTGATCGGCCTGCGGCTGGTCTACGAGCGCAACGCGCCGAACTTCGACTGACCCGGTTCGGCAGAGTGCCGCGAGCGGCCCCGCCCCCCGAGGGCCGGGGCCGCTCGCGTCTCGCCGCCGGGTTAGGTTGGGCAGCCCAGGCGGCGCGTACACGACGAGCACAGGACGGCCCGAAATGCCCCGCGACACGGCGTACTCGAAGGTGGCCGACGCGCTGCGGACCCGGATCCGGGCCGCGGAATGGCCCGTTGGCGCGAGACTCCCCTCGCGGGCGCGGCTCGCCGCCGAATTCCGCGTCGGGCAGTCCGTCGCCCAGCGGGCGCTGGAACTCCTCGTCATCGAGGGCCTCGTGGAGGGCAGGCCCGGCGCCGGCACCTACGTCCGCGTCCCGCGGCAGCGGCTTCGGGTCGTCCGCCCCCACCGCCGCGGACCCGGCGCGTCCGGGAAGGTCCGCACGGAGTCCCACACCAAGGCCCGGGTCGAGGCCACCGGGAGCATCGCCGCACGCCTGGGCATCGCCCCCGGCGACCCGTGCGTGGTCACCACCTACGCCTTCTCCGGCGAGGGCGGGCCCTTCGAGGTCTGCGAGTCCTGGGAGCCGATGGCCCTCACCGGCGGCACCCCGGTCGTCCTGCCCGAGATGGGCCCCCACAAGGGCGCCGGAGTCGTGGAGCGGATGCGCGCGATCGGCGTCACGGTCACCTCCGCGCTGGAGGTCCCGCGCCCGGCGCGCGCGAACCGGCGGCAGGCCGGCCTGCTCGGCATCGGCGTCGGCGACCTGATCACCGAGATCGAGCGCACGCACTACGCGGCGGACGGGCGCGCGGTGGAGACCGCCGACATCGTGGTCGCCGACCGGCACACGGAGATCGCCTACGAGATCCCGCTGGCCCCGGAAGATCCGCCCGGCCTTACCGGCCCCTGAGCGCCGGCGGAGCAATTTCCCCGGAAATGGCCGGAGTGCGGCCGCCGCGGGGATACGGTCGCCACGAGAAGTACCGGGAGCTCGTCCACGGCGCCACGAGCGCCTGTGAGCGGAGGAGACAACCATGACCACTCGGACCGCCTGGCAGAAGTCCTCCTTCTGTGGTGAGGGGGACACCTGCGTGTACGTCAGCGCCGCGCCCGGCACCCTGGTCCGCGTGGCCGACCGCGCCGACCCGGCCCACCTCGTTCTCGCCACCACCCAGGCCGCCTGGGCCGACTTCCTCCGCGTGGTCAAGGAGTCCGGCTGACGACCGGGCCGAGGATCCGCCGCGCCGCGCCCAGGTTCCCTCAGGGGATTTTGTCCGATTAGCGCGTATCTTCGGCCCATGCCCACGCCCTACGGATCCCGCGGCGGCATGGCGTTCAGCGCTGTTGAGCTTCACGTGCTCAGGCGTTCGCTCGCTCACGCCCTCCAGTCCTCCACGGCCCCTCTGACGGCCGCCGAGGTCCAGGACTGCCTGCGCCTCGCGCAGTCGGTGGACGAAGCGGTCCAGGAGGCGGGGCGGCTCAGAGCGTTCCTCCTCGCCGACCTGGCCCGGTACAGAGCCGCGCTGCCCGGAAGCCTCACCGGCTACCTGGAGCTGCTCCAGGACGCCCTGGCCGCCGGCTACGAGCCCGTGCCCGACGACCTCGCCGCCCTGCGGGCCCTGCGCGCCAACCCGGTCGCGGCCGCCGTGCTGGAGCGGGCCCAGGGGATCGCGGAGCGCTCCGTACGCCGCCGGCTGTCCACCGCGCCCGCCCCGCGGACCCGGCTGCTGGCCATCGCCGGCGGTGCCGGGACGGGCTCCGGCCCCACCGGCTCCGCCTCCGGCGCGGGCACGGGGACCGGCTCCGGCTCCGGCAAGGAGAAGGAGCCGTCGCGCCCGCAGGAGCCCGAGCCCGACGACCGGCCCGCGCGCCCGATCCCGACCCCGGGCGAGGTCTTCCCGCCGCGCCGCAAGCCCGTGGCGCCCCCGGAGGCCGGGCGCGCGGCCGGGTAGCTAGGCTGGGGGCATGGACTACGTTTCCGCGCTCGTGCCCCCCTTCGTGATGGCCGTGTTCTTCGTCGCGCTCGTCGTGACGATCGTGAAGAGCCAGGGCGGCGCCAACAAGGCCAAGGAGGACGCGGCGGTAGACGCCGTGCTCGCCCGCGCCGAGGCCACCCGGCAGTCCCAGCCTCAGAAGTAACCCTGCCAAGGGGAAGGGCGTACGGCTCCCCGAGCCGTACGCCCTTCCCCTTCACCGGGGGGAACCCCGGATTTCGCCGCGCCTTGCCGCCCGAATAGCCGGGCAATTCACCGCATCCCGCACTATCGTGCTGCTGTGCCTCGCCCCTTGGGAGAACTCGAAGACGCAGTCATGACGCGGGTGTGGCAGTGGAACCGCCCGGTCACCGTTCGCGAAGTCCTGGAAGACCTCCAGCAGGAACGGTCCATCGCGTACACCACGGTCATGACCGTTATGGACAATCTTCACCAGAAGGGCTGGGTCCGCCGGGAAGCGGAAGGCCGCGCCTATAGGTATACGGCGGTCTCCACCCGTGCCGCCTACTCGGCCGCACTGATGAACGAAGCCTGGTCGACGAGCGACAACCCGGCCGCTGCCCTCGTGGCCTTCTTCGGCATGATGTCGGCGGAGCAGCGCGAGGCCCTGCGGGACGCCGTACGGATCGTGCAGCCGGCCGTCCCCGAAGAGCCGGCGGAGTCCGCCGGGACCCCGGCGCCCGCCGCCGACGCCGAAGACGACTCCGGCGGGCGGCGGAGCGAGCCGGGGCGATAACGTCCGGGCATGGGTGAGTTTTCCGCTGCAGATGCAAAAACAGTGACGATCCGCCGAGCGCGCACCGGTGATGTTCCCGCGCTGCGCCGCCTGCTCGACCAGTACGTGCAGCAGCGCATCCTGCTCGACAAAGCGCCGGTCGTGCTTTATGAGGACATCCAGGAGTTCTGGGTCGCCGAACGCGACACCGACGGTCAGGTCGTCGGCTGCGGTGCGCTCCACGTGATGTGGGAAGACCTGGCCGAAGTCCGCACTCTTGCCGTCGACCGCGAGTTGAAGGGCGCCGGAGTCGGTCATCTGGTGCTCGACAAGTTGTTGCAGACGGCCCGCCGGGTCGGTGTGAGCCGGGTTTTCTGCCTGACCTTCGAAGTCCACTTCTTCGCGAAGCACGGCTTCGTCGAGATCGGCGAGACCCCCGTCGAGACCGATGTCTACATGGAGCTGCTGCGTTCCTATGACGAGGGTGTCGCCGAGTTCCTCGGTCTCGAACGAGTGAAGCCGAACACCTTGGGCAACAGTCGGATGCTTCTGCACCTCTGATCGATCACAGCGGGATTTCCCGGTGCCACCGTGCGTGTGGCCTATGTCCGAATCGCGCACGTTTCCCGACCCGTTGCGGACCCGAACCTCTCACCGGGGGTTTGTGTTTTCCAGGCAAAAGCGGTTTCCTTTCCGCGTACTGCTTTTCGATGAAAGGAAATCCCGGTGGCACAGAAGGTTCAGGTCCTTCTTGTCGACGACCTCGACGGCGGCGAGGCGGACGAGACGGTGACGTTCGCTCTGGATGGCAAGACCTACGAGATCGACCTCACCACCGCCAACGCTGAAAAGCTCCGCGGCCTGCTCGACCCGTACACCAAGGGCGGACGCCGTACCGGTGGCCGCGGCGCCGCGACCGGCCGCACCAAGGGGCGCGCCGTCGCCGCTTCGGCCGGAAACCCGGACACCGCCGTCATTCGCGCGTGGGCCAAGGAAAACGGCTACAGCGTGAATGACCGCGGCCGCGTTCCCGCGGAAATCCGTCAGGCGTTCGAGGACCGCAAGGTCTGACCCGCGGCGGGCCGGTCCACCACACCGGCACGCCCCGCGGGGGCCGTACGCCGGCGCAGGCGGGCCCGGTGACATTCCGTCGCCGCCGCCGCGACCAGGCGTACGAGATCGGGTCCGCGCGCGGACCCGCAAGAGCCCTGCCCGGGAGCGGGCAGGGCGGGAAGCAGTGCCTCACACCCCTGCTCGGGGGGCCGCAGCCACACGGCGGCCCCCCGAGGACTTCCCTGCGGATCCGCGTCGTCGGCCGTGCCCGCGACGGGGGGTCCCGGGGGAACCGGAGCCGTGATCCGGCCACCCGTACCCAGGGCGGCGAGATCCAGGGCGACCCCGCCCCATTCCAGCCAGACGAGCAGCCCTTCCAGCTCGTCCGCGCTCCCCGCGGCCACCAGGAACCGCATCTTGCGTCCCATGACGGCCACCGGACCCGTGGCGACGCGTGAGCGCAGCACCGCGGTCCCGGCATCGGCCGGCAGCTCCAGTACGTCGAACCGCACCCCGGTCGCCAGCTGGACGGGGGGTCCGCCGACGACGCTCCAGCCGAGCTCGCGCTCGTACCAGGCGGCCGTCCAGGAGGCCGGGTCGTCCTCGGCCCGGGGATGTCCGGACGGGGCGCGGGGGAGCGGGACGGTGACGGGCGGCGCGGTGAGAGCCATGACCGGAGCAACTCCCGAAACGCTCCGGGGTTACGCGCGATGTGACGTTGCGCACGCATCCCAATGCGGAACGTAAACATCCGGCGTGGCGGAGTCCCACATTCGGGACGCGGACGTGTTCGCCCGTAGCGGAGGGATCCTGCGTCACTGGCGTGAACTGTCAGTGCTTACGGGGTAAGACATTCCTAGTGGATCGGGGCGACACGCTGATTTGCGGTGTCTGCGACCCGCTTCCGTTCGCCATCGGCGTACACGTGTGACGGGTATCTGCCTGGCCTGCGGGAACATCGTCTCGCACCATCGGGTTGGAGCAGTTGTCGGCACTTACAGCCGGGTTTTCCCACGGACGTGAGGGTGAGCCGCGGACGGATGTCGGCAGTTGGAATGAGCTGTCCCGCCCCGCGGGACTAGCATGCGGAAGGACAGGGCGGGGACCGACCCCGAACTGCCCGACCGCTCTGAGGAGCGATAAACGATGTTCGAGAGGTTCACAGACCGCGCGCGGCGGGTTGTCGTCCTGGCTCAGGAAGAAGCCCGGATGCTCAACCACAACTACATCGGCACCGAGCACATCCTCCTGGGCTTGATCCACGAGGGTGAGGGTGTCGCCGCTAAGGCCTTGGAGAGCCTCGGGATTTCGCTCGAGGCTGTTCGCCAGCAGGTTGAGGAGATCATCGGCCAGGGGCAGCAGGCCCCGTCCGGCCACATCCCCTTCACCCCGCGGGCGAAGAAGGTCCTGGAGCTTTCGCTCCGAGAGGCCCTCCAGCTCGGCCACAACTACATCGGCACCGAGCACATCCTGCTCGGCCTCATTCGCGAGGGCGAGGGCGTCGCCGCCCAGGTCCTGGTGAAGCTGGGCGCCGATCTCAACCGAGTCCGGCAGCAGGTCATCCAGCTGCTCTCCGGCTACTCCGGCGGAGGCAAGGAGTCGGCCACGGCCGGCGGCCCGGCCGAGGGCACGCCCTCGACCTCGCTCGTCCTGGACCAGTTCGGCCGCAACCTCACGCAGGCCGCCCGTGAATCCAAGCTCGACCCGGTCATCGGGCGCGAGAAGGAGATCGAGCGGGTCATGCAGGTCCTGTCCCGCCGGACCAAGAACAACCCGGTCCTCATCGGCGAGCCCGGCGTCGGCAAGACCGCCGTCGTCGAGGGCCTCGCCCAGGCGATCGTCAAGGGCGAGGTGCCCGAGACCCTCAAGGACAAGCACCTCTACACCCTCGACCTGGGTGCACTGGTCGCCGGTTCCCGCTACCGCGGTGACTTCGAGGAGCGCCTCAAGAAGGTGCTCAAGGAGATCCGCACCCGCGGCGACATCATCCTGTTCATCGACGAGCTCCACACCCTCGTGGGTGCGGGCGCCGCCGAGGGCGCGATCGACGCCGCCAGCATCCTGAAGCCCATGCTGGCCCGTGGTGAGCTCCAGACCATCGGTGCCACGACGCTCGACGAGTACCGCAAGCACCTTGAGAAGGACGCCGCTCTCGAGCGCCGTTTCCAGCCGATCCAGGTGGCGGAGCCTTCCCTCCAGCACACCATCGAGATCCTCAAGGGCCTGCGCGACCGCTACGAGGCCCACCACCGCGTCTCCATCACGGACGAGGCCCTCGTGCAGGCGGCCACCCTGGCCGACCGGTACATCTCGGACCGCTTCCTCCCGGACAAGGCGATCGACCTGATCGACGAGGCCGGCTCCCGGATGCGCATCCGCCGGATGACCGCGCCGCCGGACCTCCGCGAGTTCGACGAGAAGATCGCGAACGTGCGTCGCGACAAGGAGTCGGCCATCGACTCCCAGGACTTCGAGAAGGCGGCTTCCCTCCGTGATTCGGAGAAGCAGCTGCTGGCGGCGAAGGCCAAGCGCGAGAAGGAATGGAAGGCCGGCGACATGGACGTCGTCGCCGAGGTCGACGGCGAGCTCATCGCCGAAGTCCTGGCGACCGCGACCGGCATTCCGGTGTTCAAGCTGACCGAGGAGGAGTCCTCGCGACTCCTGCGCATGGAGGACGAGCTCCACCGTCGCGTCATCGGCCAGAAGGACGCCATCAGGGCGCTCTCCCAGGCGATCCGCCGTACCCGTGCGGGTCTGAAGGACCCGAAGCGCCCGGGTGGCTCGTTCATCTTCGCCGGCCCGTCCGGTGTCGGTAAGACCGAGCTCTCCAAGACGCTCGCCGAATTCCTCTTCGGCGACGAGGACGCGCTGATCTCCCTCGACATGTCGGAGTTCAGCGAGAAGCACACGGTTTCCCGTCTCTTCGGATCGCCCCCCGGCTACGTGGGCTACGAAGAGGGCGGCCAGCTGACCGAGAAGGTCCGCCGGAAGCCGTTCTCCGTCGTCCTCTTCGACGAGGTCGAGAAGGCGCACCCGGATATCTTCAATTCCCTTCTCCAGATCCTGGAAGACGGTCGCCTGACCGACTCCCAGGGCCGGGTCGTGGACTTCAAGAACACGGTCATCATCATGACGACCAACCTGGGTACGCGGGACATCTCGAAGGGCTTCAACCTCGGCTTCGCGGCCGTGGGAGACACCAAGACCGGATACGACCGGATGAAGGCGAAGGTCAACGAAGAGCTCAAGCAGCACTTCCGGCCCGAGTTCCTCAACCGTGTCGACGACACGGTCGTCTTCCACCAGCTCACCGAGGAAGACATCGTCCAGATCGTCGACCTGATGATCGCCAAGGTGGACGACCGCCTGAAGGACCGCGACATGGGCATCGAGCTCAGCGCGGACGCGAAGGCGCTGCTCGCCAAGCGCGGCTACGACCCGATCATGGGTGCCCGACCGCTGCGCCGCACGATCCAGCGCGAGATCGAGGACATCCTGTCGGAGAAGATCCTCTTCGGCGAGCTGCGCCCCGGTCACATCGTGGTCGTCGGCAAGGAGGGTGAGGGCGAGGAAGCCAAGTTCACCTTCCGCGGTGAGGAGAAGACTCCGATCTCGGACCTTCCCCCGATCGAGGCCACGGGCTCCGGCCCGGACCTGTCGAAGGGCGCGTAAGCGCTCATCGCGGGCAGCGGTAGCAGTACGAAGGGGCGGCCCCGGGACCGAAAGGTTCCGGGGCCGCCCCTTTTCCCGTACGGCGGCCGCTCGGATGCCCCGCGTCCGGTCAGATGTCGTACAACTGCGGCGCGATGTCCAGCTCCGCCTGCGGGAAGCGGCGCCGCAGCCGTTGCCCGACCTCGGTATCCAGTTCCTTGTCGTCGTCGTAGAGCATCACGGTCCTGAGCGAGGGCAGGTCCGCGAAATCGGCGAGGCCGGCCAGCGCCTCGGGGTGCACGGCGATCTCCCGCAGGTTCTCCAGCGCCGAGAGTTCCGCCCACGCGGCCCTTCCGCCGGGGCGCCAGTCGTAGCCGAGCCACAGCCGCCGCAAGCTCGTGAGCCGTCCCAGGCCGGACAGGTCCGGGTCCGCGTCGGGCAGGTCGATCACCTCCGGGCGGGCTTCGGGGGAGAAGTCCCGGAAGGACCACGGGCCGTGCCCCGAGTGCAGCTTGAGCCTGCGCAGCCGGGGCCAGGCCGCGATGGCCGGGCCCAGGGGCGTTCGGCTGCCCAGGTGGAGGACCACGTCCTCCAGGGGCAGTCCGTGCAGCGGACCCAGGTCCCGCAGGTCGGACCAGAAGTTGACGGTGAGCCGCCGCAGCGAGGTGTGGCCGCGCAGGAACTCCGCGTCGGTCCCGCCGGAGAAGCTCCACAGGGTCAGGCCCGACACCGGCTGCCGGGCCAGGAAGCGCGTCAGGGCGCCCCGGGTCACCTTGTGGTCGATGAACAGGTCGGGCGGGCCGGTGAAGCCGGACAGCGCCGCGAGCAGGGAGTCCGATTCGATGACGAGGTCGCGGGGCGGCGGGTCCATGCGCGCGAGCACCTCGGCCGCGTACTGGCGGGTGTCGAACCGCTGCCACCCGCGGGTCAGCGTCTCGCGGACCCGGTCGTCGGGATGGCGGCAGTAGCCGGCGAGGTATCCGACGGCCGCCTCGCTCCCCGCCTCCCGGGCCGCGATCACCGACAGGTAGGCGTCGTCGTCTCCGGTCTCCCCGCACCGCGGCAGCAGGCCCAGGACCAGCGGCCCGATCCGGCCCAGCGCCCGGGCGGCGCTCTCGTCCTTCGGGGGGATGAGCCGGCGGGCGGCCGTCCGGACCTCCTCGCGGAGCTCGGGCTCCAATTCGGCCGCGTACTCCAGCGACGCCAGGGCCAGCAGCACGGCCCGGTCGGAGTCGCGGATCAGCAGGTCGCCGATGATCGCCGCCCGTTCTCGGGGCCGGCCCTGGGCGACCGCCATGCGGATGACGTCCTCCCACTGGTCGTCGTCCGCGTGCCGGGTCAGTTCACCGAGGCTGCCCTCGTCCAGGGCCGCCCGGGCCCCCAGGAAGTCCTGGAAGGTGCGGTGGATGAACTCGACGGTGTCCTCCGTGGGGGCCCGCAGGAGACCGCTGCGCTCCACGAAGTACGTGAGGACGGCCGGGCCGTCGCCCAGGGCCTGCGCGGCCGGTACGGCGGGCAGCGCGCCGGTGATCAGGGCCCTGGCCCGGCCCTGGCCCATCTCGGTGCGGCCGTTGCGGATGAGCCAGTACGCGAGCCGCTGCAGGAGCTGGACCTGCGGCTCCTCGGCCAGTCGGGGCAGGCGCAGCTCCCGCTCCTGGTCGCGGCCCAGCAGCATCATCGACAGGGCGGCGGTGTAGAGCTCTTTGCGGCCCGACGGCAGGAAACCCCGGCGTTCGCGGTGCAGGGCGCAGATCACGGCGCACAGCAGCGGGTTGGTGGCGAGCCGGGCCAGCTCGGGCTTGGTGGCCAGGGCTTCCAGCAGCTGGCCGCGGAGGTCCTCGCCGGCCTCGGCCGCCCCGTGCCAGCGGGTGACGAAGGCGGCCACGTCCGCCCGGCTCATGGGTGCGAGGGTCAGGTCGGTGAACTCCTCGTCGGCCAGCCAGTCCTGCCGGACCGCCGAGGGGCGGGAGGTGACGAGCCAGCGGTTGCCGGGGTAGGCGGCGAGCAGATCGGTGAGCCAGCCGCGGGCCAGGGCCCGCTCGGCCTCCGGGATCTCGTCGATGCCGTCGACGAGGATCAGGCCGCGCCCGGCGCTCAGGACCCGGTCCTCCCAGCCCTCGGGGGACTGCCCGCTGAGCGCGGTGGCGGCCAGGAAGTCCTTGGCGGCGGGCAGCCGCTCCCCGTGCCGGGTCAGGGTCCGCAGGGGCAGTACGTACGGGACGGGGCCGGCGTCGGCTCCGTCCCGGGAGGCGCAGACGGCCAGCCACTTGATCAGCGTGGTCTTGCCGGAGCCGGCCTCGCCGCGCAGCAGGACGCGGGACTCGTGCTCCAGCACCTCGTCGGTGGTCAGGGTGGCGTGGGGCCCGTGCGCCGGGCCCGGGATACCCCCGTCGCGGCCGACGTCGGCGCTGCCGCCGCCTCCGCGCAGGCGCCGGGGGCGGCGGAAGCGGGTCGCCTCCAGGCTCACGTACGCCGCGTCCAGCGGCCAGCGCGCCGAGCCCGGGGGCAGGTCCAGCCCGAAGATCGTCAGGCTGCTGTGCCGTTTGGCGAGGTACGTGCGGTACCTGGCCTCGAAGTCCCTGTCCCGGCCGTCCTGGCGGGGGAGCCGGGCCAGCACGGCGTCGATCTTGGCGATCGTCTCGGCCTGGCGGCGGGCGCTCTCGACCAGGGCGCGGGGGATGTAGGTGGAGCGGGTGGTGAAGAAGTGCAGGATGTGCAGGCAGGTGAACTCCAGCAGCCGGTCGTGGAAGAGCTCCGCGTCCCGTCCCAGGCCCGTCGCGGGCGCGGCGCGGCGCAGTTCGGCGGCGAAGGCCCGCTCGCCCATCTCGACGGCTTGGGCGTCCTGCAGGGTGAGGTCCCCCAGCGCGTGGAGGGTGACGGCCAGCGCGGCCGCGACGCCCGCCTCCTCGCCCGGCGGCAGCGGTTGCTCGCCGGGGGCCCGCAGGGCCTGGGCGACCAGCTTGTCGGCGAGCCGGCGCAGGTCGTCCCGGGACAGGGCGCGCTGCTCGCGCAGGGAGACGTAGGCGGAGATCCGCACGGGCTGGTCGACGAGGCCGGCGCCGGCGCCCTCCCCCCGTAAGAGCTTCCTCACGAGGGGGGTCACGACCCCCGAGGCCAGCCGGATCCCCATCACGGATGCGTCCACGAGGCGTGAGCGTAGCTCCAGGTGGAATCGGGCGCAGGTCTTTGGTCGCGAAGGGGGCCCGCCAGAGGTCCCGCGCCGGTGACAAGCCGCACAGGGCAAATCGGACCTACTAGGAACATTCGTAGAGATCGATGTCCAATTTGCCCCACCCTCAACCCAGTAAAGAGGCGGTCAACAGGCCTGGCGACCCTCCCCGCACCTACGAGCCCCGGTAGTAATCGGGGGGTTTGGGGAAGTTCGGGGGGACGGGTTACCAAGGATGGCGAGCAAGCCCGGCACCCCGAGCGGAGTGCCGGGTCGTTTCTTGCCCGAAGCACCGTCCTTGTCCCCGGCCCCGGAGGTCTCCTTCATGTCCGCGAAGCGCGTCAGCACCCGTCGTATCCGTATCGCCGCCGGCGCCACCGCTCTCGGTGCGGCCCTGGCGCTCGGAGCCGGGACGACCGCCGCCTTCGCCGACGAGGCCCAGACCGCCCTGAGCGGCACCGCCGAGCTGGTGGCCGCGCAGGCCGGCGCGCAGGCCGCGGCCGCCGCCGTGAAGCCGGCCCCCGCCGCCGTGAAGCCGGCCCCCGCCTGGGAGAAGCCGGTGTCGCGCTACACGCTCTCGGCGACCTTCGGCAAGGGCGGCAGCATGTGGTCGCACAAGCACTCCGGCCAGGACTTCGCCGTCCCCGTCGGCACCCCGGTCGACGCCGTCTCGGCGGGCGTCGTCGTCAAGGCCGGCCCGAACGGCGGCGGCGACGGCCCCGCGTACGGCAACGCCATCGTGATCAAGCACGCGAACAACACGTACTCGCAGTACGCGCACCTCTCGAAGATCCAGGTCAAGATCGGCCAGAAGGTCGCCAAGGGCGCCCGGATCGCCCTCTCCGGCAACACCGGCAACTCGAGCGGCCCGCACCTCCACTTCGAGATCCGGACCACCCCGAACTACGGCTCCGCCGTGAACCCGGTCGCCTTCCTGCGCCAGTTCGGCGTCAGCGTCTGATCCTCGGCGTCAGCGTCTGATCCCGTCCGGGATCAGAACAGCAGCCAGGAGCCGATCGGCCTGATCGACGCGTCGAGCTTGCCCGGCTTCTGGTCGTTGACCTGCTCGGGCGACAGCGCGATCCGGTAGATCCGCACGCTGTCCACGGCGCCGGTCCAGGCCCCGGCCCAGTTGTCCTGAGCGCGGGTGCGGCCCAGCTGCAGCGGCCCGGGAGCCTTGACGACGACCGGGACCTTGGCCTCGTTGATCTGCTTGCCGTCGACGAACAGCGTGATCATCTTGGTCGTGTCGTTGTAGGTGCCGGTCAGCTCCGTCATGGTGTTGTCCATCTTGCGGCCCTCGGCCACGACGGTCTTGGCCGTAGCGTCCGCACCCGCCGCGTCCGTCTGGACCCGGAAGATCCACGCCGGCTTGCCGTTCACCTCGTCCGAGCCCAGCTCGAAGGAGAACGTCTTCTCGCTGCCCTGGCTGACGGCGATCTGCCGCCCCTTCGGGGCGCTGTTCGAGACGCGGGCCGTGACGGTGAAGCTCTTGGACACGTCGACGAGGGCCTTCTCGGACTCGGCGTACGAGTTCGCGGTGCCCGTCGTGCGGAACTCGAACCGCTTGTCGACCGGGGCCACGGAGGCCTCCGCGCCCATCTTCAGGTGCGACTTGCCGCTGCGGTCCCGCAGTCGCGTCGGGTCCTCCGCCACGGTCGGCGTGTTGTCCACCGCCGCCTTGGAGCCGCTCACCGAGGGCGAGGGCGAGGCCGACGTCGACTCGCTCGCCTTCGCTTCGTCGTCGGAGCCCCCGCCGTCGCCCAGCAGCAGGAAGGCGCCGCCACCGGCCAGCAGGGCCAGTACGGTCACCCCGCCGCCGATCGCCCACAGCCGCTTCGTACGGCGCTCCCGTGCGGCCCCGTCCGCCAGCGCGCCCCAGTCCGGCTCGTCGGACGGCGGCTGGAACTGGGCCTGGGCCGGGAAGTCTCCGGGCAGCGGGGCGCCCGGTCCCTGCTGGTACGGACCCGCCTGCGGGAAGCCGTAGCCGCCGGGAGGCTCCGTCGGGCCGCCGGGCGGCGGGCCGAACGCGCCGGGCTCGGCCGGGGCGGGCGGGTAGCCGTAGCCCCCGGGCTGCCCGGCTTGCGGATAGCCGTACCCGCCGGCGGGTATCTGCCCCTGGGGGTAGCCGTAGCCGCCGGGGTTCTGGGCGTTGGGCTCGGGCTGGGGGCTGTGCGGGCGATCCGTACCGTCAGTCATGGATCGGATGCTAAAACATCGGCGTCCGCAATCGAACAGCCGATGGTCGCGATACGGAACCGATCACGGCCGATCCGGGACGATCCGGGCCGTTCCGGGCCGATCCCGCCCCCCGTTCCGGGCCGATCCCGCCCCCGTTCAGTCCGCCGGGGGGAGGACGGGGAAGCTCCCCGTCGCCGTCGGGGCATGCTCGGGCAGCCACAGCACCGCCACCGCGCCCGCCGCCGCGCCCTCGCGGGCGAAGCCGCCCGGGGCCGCCACGTTGCGGAAGGTCAGCCGGGCGCCGAGCACCTTCGCCTGCCCCTCCGCGATGGTCAGCCCCAGCCCGTGGCCGACCCCGGCGCGGTCCGTCGACCCGGTCCGGAACCGGCTCGGCCCCTCGCGCAGCAGCGCCTCGGGGAAGCCCGGCCCGTGGTCCCGGATCCGGACCACCCGGCCTTCGACGTCGACCTGGACCGGCGCCCGCCCGTACCGCGAGGCATTGGCGAGGAGGTTGCCGAGGATCCGCTCCAGGCGGCGCGGATCGGTGCTCACGATCTCGTCCGCGACGATCCGTACGCTCGCCTCCGGCATCAGGGAGGTGACCCGGCGGCTCACGAACTCGCCCAGCGCCACCTCCTGGAGCTCCGCCCGCTCGGACGCGCTGTCCAGCCGGGCCACCTCCAGCACGTCCTCGACCAGCGCCCGCAGGGCCTGCGCGCGGTCCCGTACGAGCTCGGTCGGCCGGCCCGGAGGCAGCAGTTCCGCCGCCGTGAGCAGGCCCGTCACCGGGGTGCGCAGCTCGTGCGCGATGTCTGCGGTCACCCGCCGCTCGGCCTCCAGCCGCTGCTGGAGCGCGTCCGCCATCGCGTCGACGGCCCGCGCCAGGTCGTCGGTCTCGTCGCGTACGACGCCCCCGACGGCGTCCCGCACCCGTACCTCGGGATCCCCGTGCGCGACCCGCTGCGCGGCGGCCGCGGCCTTGCGCAGCCGGCGCGAGAACAGGCCGCCGATGAGCACGCCGAGCGCCGAACCGCCCATCACCACGGCGAGGGAGCCGACGACCAGCGCCCGGTCCAGGTCGCGCACCATGTTGGCGCTCTCCCGGAACTGGGTGTGGAGCGAGAGCACCTGCCCGTTGCCGAGCGGTACGGCGGCCCACACCTCGGGCAGTCCGTGCGGCTTCTCCTGGATGTAGGTGCCGCGCCGCCCGGACCGGGCCTTCTCGCGCAGGTCCGCGGGCAGGTCGGGGTCGTTGAGCTTGGCGCCCATGGGGGGCTTGCGGCCGGCCTCGGCGTTGCGGGAGATGAACTGCACCCGGTCCAGCTGCACCTCGCGGGCGCTCTCCAGCATCGACACGCGGGCAGCGCTGTGCACCACCAGGCTCAGTGCGACGGCGGTGAGCGCGCCCACGGAAGCGATGGCGAGCGTGATCTTCCAGCGGATTCCGGTCCGCAGGGTGAACCGCTTCATTCAGGCTTCATCCCCGCGTTCGCTCCCGCGTTCTGTCTTCTCAAGGCATCAGGCCTTCAGCTTGTATCCGAAACCCCGGACCGTCTCGATCCGGTCCTGCCCGATCTTGGTGCGCAGCCGCTGGACGTGGACGTCCACGACGCGGGTGTCGCCACCCCAGTCGTAGTCCCAGACCCGCTCCAGCAGCCTGTCGCGCGAGAGGACGGTGCCGGGGGAGGTGGAGAACTCCAGCAGCAGCCGCATCTCGGTGGGCGTCAGCGCCACCGAGGCGCCCGCCTTGCGCACCTCCATGCCCTCCGTGTCGACCTCCAGGTCCCCGAAGACCAGCACCCCGCGCTCGCCGGAGTCGCCGTCGTCGCCTCCGCCGCCGCCCTGCGGGCCGCCGGCGTGGCCGAAGCGGCGCAGCACCGCACGGATCCGGGCGACCAGCACGGAGCCGTCGAAGGGTTTGGTGACGTAGTCGTCGGCGCCCGCCTCCAGGCCCAGGACCACGTCGATGGAGTCGGCGCGCGCCGACAGCATGATGACGGGGACGGTGGACTCGTCGCGGATGCGGCGGCACAGGCTCACGCCGTCCATGCCGGGCACCATCACGTCGAGCAGCGCGATGTCGGGCCGGTTCGCCCGGAAGGACTCCAGGCCGGACAGCCCGTCGGGCATGGCGGTGACCACGAACCCGTCGCGTTCCAGCGCCAGGGTCGTGGCCTCACGGATGACGTCGTCGTCCTCCACGAACAGGACATGGGTATCTGCCATGCGGGAGCCTCGCCTCGCCTCGGTACTCGGTTCTTCCGGCTCAGTTCTTCGGGCTGACGGCCGGGGCGGGGGCCACCCCGCCGTCGACCACGTTGCTGTAATCGGTGTGCACCCGGTCCTGCTCGGTGAACTTCTCCCCGTTCCAGCGGTACGTGATCAGGTCCTCGCCCGACGGATAGGAGAGTGTGTCGCTCTTCCCGTAGACCGGCTTGGTCACGACCAGGTCGCCCCGGTCGATCTCGGCGTAGACGGGCGGCTGCTCGTCCGAGAACACATTCTCGTACTTTCCGTCGTCCGCCCGGTACACGTACGAGCCGCGGCCCAGCGCGTCGGCGCAGGACAGGACGTTGACCACGATGTCGACCGCCGGACCGCCGGTGATCTTCCCGTAGCTGACGTCGACCGGGTACTCCTTGCCCGTACAGGGCTTCAGGTCCCGCTTGACCTCGGCGCCGACCTTGGGGTCCGCCATGAGCAGCGCGATCGGGTCGATCTTGCCCGGCTTGCCGGAGGCCTGCGGCGCGAGGGGAGTGGCGGGTGCGACCGACCCGTGCTCGGAGGGCGCGGAGGACGGCGCGGCGGTCTTGGCGACCGACTCGGTACGGGCCGGGCCGCCGTCACGCAGCCCCGTACCCCCGGTGGTACAGCCGGCCGCGAACAGCGCGGTGCCGGCGAGGACGATGGTCCCCGCCGACATCAGTACCACCGAGCTCTTGCCGTTCAGGCATTGGCCATTCAGGCCGCGCACCGCTCACGCCCCTCGTACCGGATGGTGTGGTCACCGCGTTCCAGCGCGCGCATGTCCAGGTCCCGGCTCTCCAGTTCCTGACGGAGGCGGGCCAGCGCGCGGTGCAGAGTGCTCTTCACGGTTCCCGCCGACATGCCGAGCGCCGCGGCCGTCTCCTCGGTGCTCATCTGCTCCCAGTGTCGCAGCACGACCACGCTGCGCTGCTTGGGCGCGAGCACCTTGAGGATGTCCATGAGCAGGGCGCGGTCGGCGCGCTGGTCGGAGCCGTCCTCGACGGAGGCGTCGGGGAGCTGCTCGGTGGGGACCTCGTCGAGCTTGCGGGCACGCCACCACTCGGTACGGGTGTTGATCATGACGCGGCGCAGGTAGGCATCGGCGAGGGACTTGTCGGCGATGCCGTCCCAGCGGCCGTAGGTGCGGACGAGGGCGGTCTGCAGGAGGTCCTGGGCGTCGGTCGGGTCCGGGACCAGGCGACGCGCACTGCGCAGCAGCGCGTCCTGCCGGGTGCGTACGTACTCTTCGAATTCGAGTACCTCGCCGTGCGCCATCTCAGACCGCCTCCGCTGACGTTCAACCGCTGATCCGCTGCCTTACGAGTTCGAAGGTACGGAGGCGTTGTCACGGGCCTGTGCGGGTCAGCCTTCGGTGGGCGCACGGACACCCATAGGTTGTGTAACAGCGCCCGTGAGCTGCGGTTTCTCCGGTCCAAGCGGAATCTGCGAGTCAGCTTCGGCGGGGCCGGCCGGCAGCCGGTACATCCGCCCGGCCAGCGGCTCCACCAGCCCGTCCGAGACCAGCCCGTCCAGGGCGCGGGCCCGCTGCACGGGCTCGTCCCAGACGGTGTCGAGGACGGACCGCGGCACCGCGCCGACCGCCTCGCGCAGCACCGCGAGGAGTTTGCCGCGCACCTGCCGGTCCGTCCCGGCGTACGTCTGCCCGCGCCTCGGCGGCCCCTCGTGCGCGGGCTTGCCGGCGAGCCGCCACGCGCACAGCCCGGCCACCGGGCAGCTCCCGCAGTCGGGGTTCTTGGCCGTGCACACCAGCGCCCCGAGCTCCATGGAGGCCGCTGCCCAGCGGGCCGCGGTGTGCTCGTCCTCGGGCAGCAGGGCCCGCGCCAGGCGCCGCTCGGCGGCGGTCGTGGCGTTCGGCGGGTACTCGACCCCGGTCGCGGTGCGGGCGAAGACCCGGCGCACGTTCGTGTCGAGGACCGCGTGCCGCTGCCCGTACGCGAAGGAGGCCACGGCTGCCGCCGTGTACTCGCCGATCCCGGGCAGGGCCAGCAGCTGCGCGTGCTCGCGCGGTACGTCGCCCCCGTGCCGTTCCGTTATCGCGGCGGCCGCGCCGTGCAGGCGAAGGGCCCGGCGCGGGTAGCCGAGCCGCCCCCAGGCACGTACGGCCTCGCCGGGGACCTCGGCGGCCAGGTCGGCGGGGCGGGGCCAGCGGGCGAGCCAGTGCTCGTAGACCGGCAGGACCCGGTTGACGGGGGTCTGCTGGAGCATGAATTCGCTGACCATCACCCCCCAGGGCCCGGCCTCGGGACGGCGCCAGGGCAGATCGCGGGCGTGTGTGTCGAACCACGCGATGACGGGGGTGTGCAGCGCGGCGGGAGGTGCGGGGGATGCAGTCATGGCAGACGGCATCCTGACACGTTTCGTCCCCGGGGGTGTCCGGCCTGATCGGCCGGACACCCCCTAGCGTGCCGGGCCCGGGCCGGTGATCAGGACGGCGGCGCGCCCGCCGCCCGCCCGCACGGCGGCGACGGCCCTGGCCGTGGGGCCCGTGAGCGCGGCGACGGCCAGCGCGGCGAGGCTCGCGCCCAGCAGCAGGCCCATCGCCACGTCGTGCGGGTAGTGCACCCCGACGAAGACGCGGGAGAAGGCCATGAGCAGCGCCAGCGGGACGGTCAGCAGCGCGAGGCGGGGCAGGGCCAGGGCGAGCCCGACGGCGGCGGCGCCCGCGATGACGGAGTGGTTGCTCGGGAAGGACCAGTCGCCGGCGGCCGGGCACTTGATCAGCGAGGCCGCCGCCCCGGCCGCCGCCCGGCAGGGGCGCTCCTCGTCCACGGCGGCCTTCACCAGCTCGGAGGCGGCGTAGGCCAGGGCGGTGACGAGCGGCGCGAGGACGGCCAGGGCGACGGCGCGAGGGTCGTTGCGCCCGCGCGATCGCCACCACACCGCGATGAAGAGGGCGCCGAAGACGAACAGCCCGTATTTCGTCCAGACCTCGAAGGCCGATTGCACCCAGGCGGGCGTGGAGCGGGCGAAATCGGTGACGTCGAGGTAGAGGCCGGAACTGTCCATGGTGACTGACGGTACTCAAAACGGAATAATGCCCTCATCAGACCTCTTGGCCGATTTTCGGCGCTCCCGCCCCCCCCAGCGGGATGATCATCGGCAAAACAAGCCGAGTGCGCGGCATGTGGGGCACGGATCGCGCCTCGAACTCTCGTAAAGTTCCGTCCGTGGGATCTCTGCGCAATCCGGTCGGGCCGCTCCCCTCCTCCATCTACTGGCGACGGAGGGCCGTGCTGGCGTCCGTCGCCGCGCTCCTCGCGCTCCTCGCCGTATGGACCGTCGGTTCCGGCGGGGGGAAGACGAGCGACAACGGCAAGGGCCAGGGCGGCTCCGATCCCGTCACCCAGATCACCCCCGGACCCTCCGGATCGGGCCCGGCGATCAGTCAGGCCCCGGGCGGGCGCGGCGAGTCGGGCTCGGGAGGCGGAGGCACGGGTACGGGCTCCGGCGCCGGCGCGAGCCCCGGCGCGGGCAAGAACGGCGAGCCGGGTGCGGCCGACCCGGGCGGCGCGGGCGGCTCCGCACCGAACCAGACCGTCCCGGCGGACTCGCCGGTGCCCACCTGCGCGCCCAGCGCGCTGCAGTGGGAGGTCAAGAGCGTGAAGAACGAGTACGAGGCGAACGAGAAGCCCCGCCTCGAACTCATCGCGCGCAACGTCTCCGGCACGACCTGCAAGGTCGATCTCGGCCCGAAGCAGGCGGTGCTGACCATCACTCAGGCGAGCAACGCCAAGCCGGTCTGGTCCTCGGCGGACTGCCCGACGGGCGCCGGCAACCTGTTCTTCCGGGTGCCGTCGCAGGGCGAGACCAGGCAATCCCTCGAATGGGACCGGCACTTCAGCGCGGCCGCCCAGTGCCAGGCGCCTCCGGCGGGGGTGGCGGCCGCGGACACGTACGTGGTCGAGGTCAAGTCCCCCGGTATGCCGGTGGCCCGGACCTCCTTCGTCCTGAAGCAGGACTGACGCGGCACACGGCCCGCGGCGGAGCCGGGTCGGCTCCGCCGGGCCGGGGTCGGACGCAGCGGCTCAGGCGTGCCCGCTCAGACGTACCGCTCCAGGATGGAGGACTCCGCCAGGCGGGACAGGCCCTCGCGGACGCTGCGGGCACGGGCCTCGCCCACGCCGTCGACCGTCTGCAGGTCGTCCACGCTGGCGGCGAGCAGCTTCTGCAGCCCGCCGAAGTGCTCCACCAGCCGCTCGATGATCGCCCCGGGCAGCCGGGGCACCTTCGCCAGCAGCCGGTACCCGCGCGGGGACACCGCGGAGTCCAGCGTCTCCGGCGACCCCGTGTAGCCCAGCGCCTTCGCCACGATCGCCAGCTCCAGCAGCTCCGGATGCGTCAGCGCGTCCAGCGCCGGCAGCGCCTCGTCCACCGTGCGGGAACGCTTCGCCGTCGGCTCGGGGACGTAGTCCCGGATCACCAGCTCCCGCTCCTGCTCGATCCCGACCGTCAGCTCGTCCAGCTGGAGCGACAGCAGTCGTCCGTCGGTGCCCAGCTCGATCACGTATTCCGCGATCTCCGTCGCGATGCGCCGCACCATTTCCAGCCGCTGCGCGACCGCCGTCACGTCGCGGACCGTGACCAGGTCCTCGATCTCCAGCGCCGACAGCGTCCCCGCCACCTCGTCCAGGCGGAGCTTGTACCGCTCCAGCGTGGCCAGCGCCTGGTTCGCCCGCGACAGGATCGCCCCGGACTCCTCCAGCACGCGCCGCTCGCCGTCCACGTACAGCGCGATCAGCCGCATCGACTGCGACACCGAGATCACCGGGAAGCCGCACTGCTTCGAGACCCGGTCCGCGGTCCGGTGCCGGGTGCCCGTCTCCTCCGTGTGGATGGAGGCGTCCGGCACCAGCTGGACACCCGCCCGCAGGATCTTGGTGATGTCCTTGTCCAGGATCAGCGCGCCGTCGAGCTTGCACAGCTCGCGCAGCCGGGTCGCCGTGAACTCCACGTCCAGGACGAACCCGCCCGTGCACATGGCCTCGACGGACTTGTCCATGCCGAGGACGATGAGGCCTCCGGTGTTGCCGCGGACGATCCGTTCGAGCCCGTCACGCAGCGGCTGACCAGGTGCGACCGCGCTCAGCGAGGCACGCATCATGGCCTCCTGCTTGGAGCTCGCGCCCGACTTCCCGGATGCTGCTGCCCCGTCCTTGGCTGCCACTGCACTCCTCCGGTCGCGGGTTGTACCGCCTGCGTACGGCCGGGCGGACCAGGCCAAAGTCTACCGGCGCGGCTCACGCCCCCGCCGTGCCTTGGCGCGGCCGGGCCGAGGAGCACCCCGTCCGGGCCCCCTGACCTGCGGTCGGGGCGCCCGAGTACGTCCGGTACACGAGCGCCCCTCCGCCTTGCCACGCACGGCACCAGACACCGCGGGCTCGGCCGAGAAGATCCGAAAGGGAGACCTAGCCGGCGTCGCGGTCCTTCGCCGGCGTACGCGACCGCCCGCGCGGCAGGACCCGTAGCGCGTCGCCCATGTCGGCGACCTCCGTCACCTTCATCCCGGCCGGCACCTTCCCCGGATCCCCCGGGACCAGCGCGTGCGTGAAGCCCAGCCGGTACGCCTCCGCGAGCCGCCGCTGCACGCCCGTCACGCGGCGGACCTCGCCCGCGAGGCCGACCTCGCCGATGGCGACCAGGTTCTTCGGCAGCGGTACGTCGCTGGCCGCCGAGGCCAGGGCCAGCGCGATCGCCAGGTCGGCGGCCGGCTCGGTCAGCTTCACCCCGCCCACGGTGGCGGAGTAGATGTCCCGCTTGCCGAGCGCGGTGATCCGGCCGCGTTGCTCCAGGACCGCCAGCATCATCGACACGCGCGAGGTCTCCAGCCCGGAGGTGGTCCGGCGCGGCGAGGGGATCTGCGAGTCGACCGTCAGCGCCTGCACCTCGGCGACCAGGGGCCGCTTGCCCTCCAGGGTCACCGTCAGGCAGGTGCCGGGTACGGCCTCGGCGCGCCGGGTCAGGAACAGCCCGCTCGGGTCGGCGAGCCCGGTGATGCCCTCGTCGTGGAGTTCGAAGCAGCCGACCTCGTCCGTAGCGCCGTAGCGGTTCTTCACGCCGCGCACCAGGCGCAGGCGCGCGTGCCGGTCGCCCTCGAAGCTCAGCACGACGTCGACGAGGTGCTCCAGCAGCCGGGGACCGGCGATCGCCCCGTCCTTGGTGACGTGCCCGGCGAGCAGGGTGGACATCCCGCGGTCCTTGGAGGCCCGGATCAGCGCCCCGGCCACCTCACGGACCTGCGCCATGCCGCCGGGCGCGCCGTCGATCTCCGGAGAGGCGATGGTCTGCACGGAGTCCAGGATCAGCAGCGAGGGCTTCACCGCGTCCAGGTGCGCGAGGACGGCGGAGAGGTCGGTCTCGGCGGCGAGGTAGAGGTGGTCGCTGAGCGCCTTGATCCGGTCGGCCCGCAGCCGCACCTGGCTCGCCGACTCCTCGCCCGTGACGTACAGCGTGCGGTGCTCGTCGCTGGCCGCCTTCGCCGCGACGTCGAGCAGCAGCGTCGACTTGCCGACGCCCGGCTCGCCCGCGAGCAGCACGACGGCCCCGGGCACCAGCCCGCCCCCCAGGACCCGGTCCAGCTCGTCCACGCCGGTGCTGCGCGCGGTCGCGGTCCGGCCGTCGACCTGCCCGATCGGCACGGCGGCCGTGGTGACCCGGCCGGCCGCGGTGGTCCGCACGGCGGGCGCGCCGCCCAGCTCCTCGACGGTGCCCCAGGCCTGGCACTCGGGGCACCGGCCCAGCCACTTGGCGGTGGAGTACCCGCACTCGGTACAACGGTAGGACGGCCGGTCCTTGGCGGATGAACGAGATGTACGGGCAGCCATGCGGCCCACCGTAGCCGCACCCACCGACAGCACCGGCGGGCGCTGCTCCCGGGCCCGCGTCCGTCCGCCGTGGCGTGCACCGTCAGGGGCGCTGTCAGCAGACAGCCGATCTGTTCACCCGTAAGGGCTAAAAGCGGGTAAGGCTTCCGGAGCGCCACCGGCGCGCCGCCTACGGTCGCCGAGTGACGAGCAGCAACCAGGGACACCCCGCACCGCGCACCGGCGCACACCGGGCGCACGGGCGCACGCCCCCCGAGGGGACCAGGGTGGAGCAGCCGCCACCGTTCCGGCACGAGCCCTACTTGGACGGCCTGTTCACGTACTGCCTCTCGGTCCTGTGCGACCACGACACCGCCACCGATGTACTCGGCGACGTCCTCGCCGTCGCGGAACGGCACCCCGGCCGCTGCCCCGACGAGGGGGACCGGCGCGCCTGGCTGTACGCCCTCGCGCGCTGGGCCTGCCTGCGGCGGCTGGCCGAGCGACGGCGTACGCGGCACGGGTACGGGGGAGCGCATTCCGCCCGGCGTACACCGGGGCACACGGGTCCGGGCCGTGAACCCGGCCCCGCGGCCGCCGACGTGAACGCGGCCGCGAACGCCGCGCCGAAGGCCTCCGACCCCGCGTTCTCCGGGGGATCCAGGGGATCCGCGGCGTTCGCGGCATCCGCCGAGACGGCCGCAGGTTCCGCCGAGGGATCCGGTTCCGTCGCTACGCCCCCCTGTACGGGCACGCTCGACGTATCGGCCTACCACCGCACCGAGCTCGCCCGCCTCGCCTGGCCGGAGGCCGCCGGCACCTCCCCCGAGCAGCGCGAGGCCCTCGAACTCGCCGTCCGCCACCGCCTCGGCGTCCTCGAACTCGCCGCAGTCCTCGGCACGCCCCCGGCCGCCGCCCGCGAGCTGCTCTCCGGCGCCGCCTGCGAGGTCGAGCGCACCCGCGCCGCCCTCGCCGTCGTGGAGACCGGCAGCTGCCCGACGGTGTCCCGGCTCACCGGCGACGACGGCGAGGGCGGAGACGGGTACGTCCTGCTGTCCTCCTCCCTGCGCGCCGAACTGGTCCGGCACGTCGACGACTGCCCGCGCTGCCGCCGCGTCGCCGAACGCGTCGGCGCCGGCGGCCCCTGGCCCGGCTCGGGCGGCATCGACACCGCACCCCTCCCGCTGGTCCCGGCCCCGCGCACCGCCGTCCGCGCCGCGATGCTCCGCTCCGGCAGCCGCCGGGGCGGCGGGCCGGGCCCGCGCTTCGGCCGCACGGGCTTCCCGATGGACCCCAAGGACCGCGCGGCCCGCCGCGACCGGCTGCGCGCCCGCGCCGTGACCACCACCGTGGTCGCCACCGTCGTCGCGGCCCCGGTCCTGGCCCTGTGGGCGGCGTACCGGGGCGCGCCGAGCACCGGGGAATCCGTCGGCAACGGCGCCACCCGCATCTCGGCGAGCGAGGCCGAGCTCCCACTGCCGCGCACCGACGGCCGCCCGCTGGCGGCCTACGAGAACGCGGGCAACGCCGCCGTCGTCACCGACGGCCCCGACTTCGCCCCGGGCACCGCCGCCCCCGACGTCTCCGTCGAGGTCATCAGCAGCGGAGCGCCCTCCGCCACCCCGGGCGCGCCCGGAGCCCCCGGCCGGCTGACCGCGACCGCCGCCTCGCGCGGATCGACCACGCTGCTGACGCTCACCGCGTCGGGCGGCGCCCCGGTCGGCTGGCGGCTGTGGTCCGACGCCCCGTGGCTGCGCGCGAGCCAGACCTCGGGCCGGCTCGCCCCAGGAGAATCGGTCACCCTGAAGATCAACGTGGACTCCGAAGCCCAGCCCGTCGGGGCCTGGAGCGCCCGGGTCGGGGTGGACCCGGCCGGCGCCGTCATCTCCATCCAGGGTCGGGGCCGTCCCGCGCCGACCCCGACGCCCACGCCGACCGACCCGGTCCCGTCGCCGACTCCCACGCCCACCCCCACGCCGACTCCGACTCCGACGCCCACCCCGACGCCGAGCCCGACACCGTCGGAGAGTGCGGGCTCACCGTCCCCGACCCCGGCGTCGAGTCCGACGCAGGGGCCGGCGTAGCGCGGTCAGGTTCTCGCCAACTTGCCTGATTCTCAGGCGAGTTGGCGAGAACCTGATGGTTGCGTGACAGCCGGTGGATGTCTTAATGGTCCTCACGCAACGACCTGGGCATCCACATGGGGGAGTCATGGAGCCGAACGGGGTCTCGCCACCACCCGCACCGACGCCGCCGCAGCAGCCGCCGCGGTGGCCGCCATCGGCTCCACTCCAGGCCGGCGCGGCGCTGCCGCCCCCGGCCGCGCCGGCACCCGCACCACCGCCGGCCTACGGCGGATCCAGCGTGGACCTGCGGGTCAGCAACCGCCTGCTGTGGGTGGGCGAGGCGGCGTACCCCCTGAGCAACATCGTCCGGGTCCGGACCTTCGTGCTGAAACCCGACCGCGGGCAGATCCTCCTGGACTCCCTGAAGTGGCTCGCGATCGCGGTCGTGATCGTCTTCGCGCTCCAGGCCTTCATGAAGGAGCCGGACGGCGAATCGGGAGGGGCCGGGTTCATCATCGTCGTGGCGGCGATCGCCCTCCTCTCACAGCTCGTGTTCCGGCTGACCCGGCCGGACCGCTACGCCATGACCGTGGAGACCTCCGGAACGGCCGTCGCCGTCGTGACCCTGGAGCAGAGGGCGGCGCTGCGCGAGCTGGTCGGGCACATCGTCCACGCCATCGAACACCCGGAGGCGGAGTTCTCCGTGCGGGTGGAGCGGCTGGAAGTGGACCTCAGGCGCTACCACTTCGGCGACAACGTGAACGTGACCGGCGGCATGGGCAACATAGGGACGGTGCGTTGATGGGCAGCGGCGAGGGCTCGTACCACTTCGGCGACGTGGTCCACATGAACGACGGCACGAACAACACGGGCATCGTCAAGATCCAGTCCCCGACCGTGGGAGCGGGGACCCCGCAGGCGCCCCTCACCCCGCAGGAGGCCGTCCGGCAGCTCGCCGTCCTGCTCGACGAGCTGCGCGCCCAGGTCGCGCCCGCGAGCGCCGGGGCCATCGAGAGCAACCTGTCCGTGATCACCTCGCAGGAGAGCCCGCCGGAGGCCCGGCACAGCGCGCTGATGGCCGTCCTCGGCATCGCGACCCTCGCCGGCGAGATCGGCCGGCCCGTGGCCGACCTGGTCACCGCGATCCTGGGAATGCTGGGCCTGGGCTAGGCCTGGGCTAGGCCTGGGCTAGGCCTAGCGCCGCCCGGGCCCCTTCATCCGGACCCGGGCGCCGCGCGGGCGCAAGCCCAGGCCTACGCCGGATCGACCGGGTCGGCGGGGTGGGGGGCCATCGGCAGCAGCGAGGCGAGCCGCGCCTCGCAGAGCCGCACGAGCTCCGCGTACCCCTCCTTGCCCATCAGCTCCGTCAGCTCGGCGCGGTACGACACGTACACCGGGTCCCCGGCGCCGTGCGCGGACGTGGCCGACGTGCACCACCAGTGCAGGTCGTGGCCGCCCGGACCCCAGCCGCGCCGGTCGTACTCCCCGATCGACACCTGCAGCACGCGCGTGTCGTCGGGCCGCTCGATCCAGTCGTAGGTCCGTCGGATGGGCAGCTGCCAGCACACGTCCGGCTTGGTCTCCAGCGGCTCCTGGCCGCTCTTGAGCGCCAGGATGTGCAGGGAGCAGCCCGCGCCGGCCGGGAAGCCGGGCCGGTTCAGGAAGATGCAGGCGCCGTCCCAGCGGCGTGTCTGCTTCTCCCCGTCGTCGTCGTGCTGGGTCCAGCCGGTCTCGCTGCCGACGTCGTGGAACTGCCACAGCTCCGGCGTGAGCCGCGCCACGTTCTCCGCGACCCGCTTCTCGTCGTCCTCGTCGGAGAAGTGCGCGCCGAGCGTGCAGCAGCCGTCGTCCGCCCGGCCGGCCTGGATGCCCTGGCAGCCGCTGCCGAAGATGCAGGTCCAGCGCGAGGTCAGCCAGGTGAGGTCGCAGCGGAAGACCTGCTCCTCGTCGGCGGGGTCGGGAAACTCCACCCAGGCACGCGGGAAGTCGAGCCCCTTCTCGTCGCCTACGACGCCCTTCTTCGCCTGGGAGGCCTTCGTGGGCTTCGCGGGCTTCGTCTTGTCCGGCCGCTCGTCCGACAGCTTGTCCGACTGCTTGTCCGACTGCTTGTCCGGCCGTGACTTGGACTTGTTGGCCTTCTTCGTATTTGGCACAAACTCAAGCCTAAGCGCCCCTTACTCCATCCCTACGCCTTCGGCCCAGTAGCGTTTCCTCCCATGAGACTCGGTGTCCTTGATGTGGGTTCGAACACGATCCATCTGCTGGTGGTGGACGCGCACCCCGGTGCGCGCCCTCTCCCGGCGCACTCGCACAAGGTGGAACTGCGGCTGGCGGAGCTGCTCGACGAGTACGGCGCGGTCACGCCGGAGGGCGTCGAGCGACTGGTTTCCGCCATCGCGGGCGCCGTACAGGCCGCCGAGGACAAGGGGTGCGAGGACGTACTCCCCTTCGCGACGAGCGCGGTACGGGAGGCCACGAACGCCGACGAGGTCCTGAGCCGGGTCAAGGCGGAGACCGGCATCGACCTCCCGGTGCTGAGCGGTGACGACGAGGCCCGCCTGACCTTCCTGGCGGCGCGGCGCTGGTTCGGCTGGTCGGCGGGCAAGCTCCTCGTCCTGGACATCGGCGGCGGCTCGCTGGAGATCGCGTACGGCATCGACGAGGACCCGGACAAGGCCGTCTCCCTCCCGCTGGGCGCCGGACGCCTGACGGCGGGCTGGCTGCCGGGCGACCCGCCGGGCCCGGAGGCCGTCCGCGCCCTACGGCGCCACGTGCGGGCGCAGATCGCCCGGACGGTCGGCGAGTTCAGCCGTTTCGGAACCCCGGACCGGGTGGTGGCGACGTCGAAGACGTTCAAGCAGCTGGCCCGCATCGCGGGCGCTGCCCGCTCGGCGGACGGCCTGTACGTCCAGCGGGACCTGACCCGCAAGTCCCTGGAGGAGTGGGTGCCCCGGCTGGCGGCGATGACCACCGACCAGCGGTCCGTGCTCCCCGGGGTCTCCGAGGGGCGCTCCTCCCAGCTGCTCGCGGGCGCGCTGGTCGCGGAGGGCGCGATGGACCTCCTGGGCGTGGAGTCCCTCGAAATCTGCCCGTGGGCGCTGCGCGAGGGCGTCATCCTGCGCCGCCTGGACCACCTGCCGCCGCCCGGGGTGTGAGGGATGCCGGGGGCGCGCCCCCGATACCCTGTCCCCGTGGCAAAACCAGTCCGGGTCCCGACCGCGAAAGTCGCCCTCTCCACCGCCTCCGTCTATCCGGAGTCGACGGCGACCGCCTTCGAGATCGCCGCGCGCCTCGGCTACGACGGCGTGGAGGTCATGGTCTGGACGGACCCGGTGAGCCAGGATGTCGACGCCCTGCGCCGCCTCTCCGACCACCACGGGGTCCCGATCCTGGCCGTCCACGCCCCCTGCCTCCTCATCACGCAGCGCGTCTGGTCCACCGACCCGTGGACCAAACTCCAGCGCGCCCAGGCGGCGGCCGAGAAGCTGGGGGCGTCCACGGTCGTCGTGCACCCGCCGTTCCGCTGGCAGCGCCAGTACTCCCGCGACTTCGTCACCGGCATCTGGCGGATGGCGGACGAGACCGACGCCAAGTTCGCCGTCGAGAACATGTACCCCTGGCGCTACCGCGACCGCGAGATGCTCGCCTACGCGCCCGAGTGGGACGTCACCAAGGACGACTACCGCCACTTCACGGTCGACCTCTCCCACACCGCGACGGCCCGCACCGACGCGACGGCGATGATCGACCGGATGGGCGACCGGCTCGCACACATCCACCTCGCCGACGGAAACGGTTCCGCGAAGGACGAGCACCTCGTCCCCGGCCGCGGCAACCAGCCCTGCGCCGAGCTGCTGGAGCGGCTCGCCGCCACCTCCTTCGACGGGCATGTCGTCATCGAGGTCAACACCCGCCGCGCGATGTCCTCCGCCGAGCGCGAGGCCGACCTCGCCGAGGCCCTGGCCTTCACCCGCCTCCACCTCGCGACGTCCGCGGCCTCCCCCACGACCCCGTCGTCCCCCGGCTCCCCGGCGTCGCCCACCACCCCGGCGCGCCCGTGACCGCCGCCGAGGGTCCCCGCCCCCGCCGCGGCCCCGGCCGCCCCCGCCAGGACGAGGCCGACGACGGCCCCGGCACCCAGGAGCGCATCCGCCTCGTGGCCCGCGCCGAGTTCGCCGCGCGCGGCTACGACAAGACCTCCGTACGCGGGATCGCCAAGGCCGCCGGCGTGGACCCGGCACTGGTGCACCACTACTTCGGCAGCAAGGACGACCTCTTCGCCGCCGTGATCGAGCTCAGCATGGAGCCCGCCCTCGTCGTCCCCAAGCTCCTCGCGGAAGGACCCGACGGCATCGGCGAGCGCCTGGCCCGCTACTTCCTCGGCATCTGGGAGAACCCGGTCACCCGGACCCCGCTCCTCGCCGTGATCCGCTCGGCCCTCACCCACGAGGCCGCCGCGAAGGTGCTGCGCCGGCTGATCCTGCACCGGCTCCTGGAACGGATCGCCGCCGACCTCAACGTCCCCGACCCGACCTTCCGCGCCGAGCTCGCCGCCTCCCACATGGTCGGCATCGCGATCCTGCGCTACGTCGTCCAGGTCGAGCCCCTCGCGTCGGCGGACCCGGAGACCATCATCGAACTGGTGGCCCCCACCCTCCAGCGCTACCTCACGGAAGAGTGACCGAGTACTGAGCCGCCCGTCCCGTCATCCGGACATGGTGTCCGCATCGCGGGCGAGGGGCGTAGCCTCGTAACCGAGCCGTATCCACAGTCGCGGCAGGCGTTCACGCGCCACCGCACACATGGGGAGTGAACCCGATGCCCGAGCTGAGGTCCCGCACCGTCACCCACGGCCGCAACATGGCGGGCGCACGCGCCCTTATGCGTGCGTCGGGCGTAGCGAGCGAGGACATCGGGAAGCCGATCATCGCGGTCGCCAACTCCTTCACCGAGTTCGTCCCCGGACACACCCACCTGGCCCCGGTCGGCCGCATCGTCTCCGACGCGATCCGCGCCGCCGGCGCGATCCCCCGCGAGTTCAACACCATCGCGGTCGACGACGGCATCGCGATGGGCCACGCCGGCATGCTGTACTCCCTGCCCTCCCGCGACCTGATCGCGGACAGCGTGGAGTACATGGTCGAGGCCCACTGCGCCGACGCCCTGATCTGCATCTCCAACTGCGACAAGATCACCCCCGGCATGCTCATGGCCGCGATGCGCCTGAACATCCCCGTGGTCTTCGTCTCCGGCGGCCCGATGGAGGCCGGCCAGGCCACCCTCGTCGACGGCACCGTCCGCAAGCTCGACCTGATCGACGCGATGGTCGACGCCTCGAACGAGAACATCTCCGACGAAGACGTGCTCCGCATCGAGGAGAACGCCTGCCCGACCTGCGGCTCCTGTTCCGGCATGTTCACCGCCAACTCGATGAACTGCCTCGCCGAGGCCATCGGCCTGGCCCTGCCCGGCAACGGCTCCGTCCTCGCGACGCACACCGCCCGCCGCGCCCTGTACGAGGACGCCGGCCGCACGGTCGTCGAGATCACCAAGCGGTACTACGAGGGCGACGACGCGTCCGTCCTGCCGCGCAACATCGCCACCCGCCAGGCCTTCGAGAACGCCATGGCCCTCGACATCGCCATGGGCGGCTCCACGAACACGATCCTGCACCTGCTCGCCGCCGCGCAGGAGGCCGGGCTCGACTACGACCTCCACGACATCGACGAGGTCTCGCGCCGGGTCCCGTGCCTGTCCAAGGTCGCGCCGAACGTGGCGCCCGGCGGCACGTACTACATGGAGGACATCCACCGGGCCGGCGGCATCCCCGCCATCCTCGGCGAGCTGCACCGCGGCGGCCTCCTGAACAAGGACGTCACCTCGGTCCACTCCGAGGGCCTGGAGGACTGGCTGGCCAAGTGGGACGCCCGCTCCGGAACGGCCTCCGCCGAGGCGATGGAGCTGTGGCACGCGGCCCCCGGCTGCAAGCGCTCCGCCACCGCCTTCTCCCAGTCCGAGCGCTGGGAGACCCTCGACCTCGACGCCGAGGGCGGCTGCATCCGCTCCGTCGAGCACGCGTACTCCAAGGACGGCGGCCTCGCCGTCCTGCGCGGCAACATCGCGGCCGACGGCTGCGTCGTGAAGACCGCGGGCGTCGACGAGTCGATCTGGACCTTCGAGGGCCCGGCCGTGGTCTGCGAGTCGCAGGACGAGGCCGTCGACAAGATCCTCCGCAAGGAGATCAAGGAGGGCGACGTCGTCGTCATCCGCTACGAGGGCCCGCGCGGCGGCCCCGGCATGCAGGAGATGCTCTACCCGACGTCCTTCCTCAAGGGCCGGGGCCTCGGCAAGGTCTGCGCCCTGGTCACGGACGGCCGCTTCTCCGGCGGCACCTCCGGCCTGTCCATCGGCCACGCCTCCCCGGAGGCGGCCTCGGGCGGCGACATCGCGATCGTCGAGGACGGCGACCGGATCCGCATCGACATCCCCAACCGCACCATCGAGCTCCTCGTCGACGACGCCACGGTGGCGGCCCGCCACGAGGCCCTCGGCGGCGTCTACGCCCCGAAGAACCGCGAGCGCACGGTCTCGGCGGCCCTGCGCGCCTACGCCGCGATGGCGACGAGCGCCGACAAGGGCGCGGTCCGCGACGTGAGCCGTCTTTCCTGACGCCTCGCACCGCCCCGCCCCGCCCCGTACGGCAGCTGCCCCGCCCGATCCCTCGGGCGGGGCAGCCGCGTTTCACCAGCCGGCCGGATCCCCGGCCGGCACGGCGAAGACGCTCCCGTCCGGCGCCGACGCGTACACGCGCCCGCTCCCGACCGCGGGCGCGGGCAGGTTCGCCGCCTGTTTGTCGCTGCCCATACGGGGCTTCGTCTGCCCGGCGAGCCGCCTGCTCGCGGTGTCCACGGCGAGCAGCCGCCCGTCCAGGGCGGTGAGGTAGACCCGGCCGTCGCCCGGCACGGGACGCGAGGCCGCGCTGATCCCGGTCTCCAGCCGCCACTCCTCCCGCTCCCGGCCCACGGCGGCCAGTGCCCCCGAGGTGCCGAAGACGTACACCTCCCCGTCCGGTCCGGCCGCCGCCTGCGCCTGGAGGAGCGGAGCCAGCAGCCTCGTCGTCCGGACCGCACGGGAGCGCAGGTCGACGCGTACGACCGCGTGCGTCATCAGCTCCGCGTCGCTGTCCAGCAGGTGCAGGCTGCCGCCCGCCACCGCGAACGGCTCCACCGTCCCGGCCACCCGCACCTGCCCGCGCAGCGCCCCGCTCGCCGGGTCGACCTCCGCGACCTGCGTCGACTTCCCGTCCCCGGCCGGGGTGGAGACGTAGAGGGCGGCGACCGCGCCGTCCGCCTCCTGCGGCCCCGCGCACCAGACGGATCCGAGCCCGCCGATGTCCTTGGCCCACCGCACCGCCCCGGTGGCCGCGTCCAGCGCGGTGGCCTTCCCATCCGCCCCCGTGACGACGACCAGGGCACCGGCGGACACGGCCTTCGCGCCGGACGGCAGGTTCCGCCGCCACCGTTCCGCGCCCGTCGCCGGATCCAGCGCCTGGAGCAGCCGGCTGCCCGCCGGCGCCGTGAGGACGAGCCCGCCGCCGTACAGCGGGGCGGCTGTCTTCGCGGCGCCCTGCGCGGAGTGCACCGACCACAGCACCGCCCCGTCGGCCGGGTCGATCCGGGCCGCCGTGAGACCGGCCCCCGAGCAGTAGAGGGCCGCCGCCTGCCAGGAGCACGCCGCGGCCCGGTCGCCCAGCGACATCTGCCACGGAGCGGCGACCGGGACCGCCGCCGGCCCCGGCGAGTCCGTCCGCTGGGCGGTGGCCGGCCCCGGTTGCCCGCCGTCCGAGCCGGTCAGCACGTACGCGGCGACCGCCCCGCCCGCGAGCAGCAGCCCGATCCCCGCCAGGGCGGCCGCCCGGGTCAGCCGGCCGCGCCGGGGCGCGGGCGCCGGGTCCGGTCCCGCGATCCGGTCCCGCCGGTGCGTGACCTCTTCCGCCTCGGCCGGCCGCCTCGGCCTGGGGACGAAGGCCTGAGTGTCCAGGTCCGTCGGGTAGGCCAGCACCCGCAGCGCCGCGATCAGCGCGCCGGCGCTCGGCCGCTGTGCCGGATCCTTCGCCAGGCACTGCGCGACGAGCGGTACGAGCCGCTCCGGCAGCCCGGTCAGATCGGGCTCGCTGTGCACCACCTGGTACGCCACGAGATAGTGGCTGTCGGAGTCGAAGGGCCCCCGCCCGGTCGCCGCGTGCACCAGCACGGCCCCCAGGGCGAACACGTCGGCCGCGGTCCCGACCTCGCGCGGCCGCTGGAACTGCTCCGGCGCCATGAACGGCGGGGTCCCGATCAGCTTCCCGGTCTCGGTCCGCAGATCGCTGTCGGCCGGCCGCGAGATGCCGAAGTCGATGACGCGCACCCCGTCCGGGGCCATCAGCACGTTGCTGGGCTTCAGGTCCCGGTGCACGACCCCCGCCCGGTGGATGTCCCGCAGCGCCTCCGCCAGTCCGGCGGCGAGCCGGGTCAGCTCCCTGGGCTCCAGCACGCGCTCGCGCACCCGCTCGGCGAGCGTGGGGGCATCGATGAACAGGGTCGCCATCCAGGGGCGCTCGGCATCGGGGTCCGCGTCCACGACGGGCGCGGTGAATGCCCCGCTCACCCGCCGGGCGGCCGCGACCTCCTGCCGGAACCGGGCCCGGAACTCCGGATCCACGGCGTGCTCGGCGTGCACGATCTTGACGGCGAGTTTCAGCCCCGACTCGGAGGTGGCCAGGTGGACGACGCCCATGCCGCCCGAGCCGAGCACGGACTCGAGCCGGTACTGCCCGGCATACTCCGGAAACCCCACGTAGTCCGCGCGCAGCGAATGCACCGCTCACCACCCCCGCCGGAGCCTAGTCGATGGCCCGTGTGAATCTCCAAGGTCCTGCTACCCTGCGCGAGTTGCGCAGGGCAGCACCCATGGGGGGAAGTCAGTCATGTCCGTTGAGCACGAATCGAGCCAAATAGCCGGCCTCGCCGCAGGCTCCGGCTACCAGACGTTTCCGGTCGCCCCGGGCTACCGGGTGAACGTCCGCAGCGGCCCGGGCACGAACTTCTCGGTCGAGAAGGTGCTGCCCTACGGCGCGAGCGTGACCATCCGCTGCCAGACCCCGGGCGAGTGGGTCAGCGGCCCGTACGGCACCTCGAACATCTGGGACTGCATCGGCAACGGCCTCTTCGTCTCGGACGCCTACGTGAAGACGGGCACCGACGGCTACGTCGCCAACCACTGCGCCTGACGTCCAGGCCGTCCAGGTCCATCCGGACCATCCGCGCGGTCTGACCCGTGAGACACCCCGGGCCCGCACCGGCCGGCGGGGGATAATCGCCGGTGTGAGCGACGACCAGCGAGACCAGACCCCCGCCGAGCCGGCCGCCGAGGTACCGACGCCGGCCCAGGCCCCGGTTACCGCCGGCCCCGAGCCCGAGCCGATCCGGTTCTTCGGCACCACCTGGGTCGATCACGACGGCGGGTACGCCCTGCGCCGCGTGGCGGTCGCCGCCGGCGCGCTGGCCGCCGCGGTCGTCGGCGCCTTCCTGCTCCGCTTCTCCTACGAGGGCCTGGAGATCGGCAACGTCGGCCCGTTCCTCAGCATCTCGGTCGTCGTCCTCTTCGCCATCGCGAGCTCCATCGCCTTCGCCAAGGCCTGGGACTCCTTCAGCCGCCGCCCGGCCCCGTCCTCCGACGAGGCGGCCCTCAAGGGCCTCAAGGCGATCGGTTTCATCGGCGGCCTCATCGCCTACTTCCTGCGCTGCTTCGTCGAGGCCCCCGGCGAGAAGCTGCGCCGCGCCGAGTACGAGCGCGCCTCGGTCGAGTTCGCCCGCCGGCGCAGCTCCCGTACCGGCAACCCGGCCGCCCGCCGCCCCAAGCGCAAGAAGTAACCCGAGAAGCGGTACCGACTCCGACGGTCCGGACGGTTGCGCCCGGGCACGGCCAGGAGCATTATTCATCACATGATGAATAACCAAGCGGCCGCCGCGGCACCCGCCGTGAACGCCCACGGCCTGACCGTCCGCCGCGGCACCGGCCGCAGCCCCCGCACCGTCCTGGACGCCCTCGCCTTCGACGTCCCCCGAGGCCGCATCACCGGCCTCCTCGGCCCCTCGGGCTGCGGAAAATCCACCCTCATGCGCGCCGTGGTCGGCACCCAGGCCCACGTCACCGGCACCCTCGACGTCCTCGGCCGCCCCGCCGGCCACCCCGAGCTCCGCTCCCGCATCGGCTACGTCACCCAGGCGCCCTCCGTCTACGACGACCTCACCGTCCGACAGAACCTCGACTACTTCGCCGCGATCCTCGACCCCGGCCGGGCCGCCGCCGACCGCCGCCACCAGACCGTCACCCGCGCCATCGCCGACGTCGACCTCACCACCCACACCGCCGCCCTCGCCGGCAACCTCTCCGGCGGCCAGCGCAGCCGCGTCTCCCTCGCCGTCGCCCTCCTCGGCAGCCCCGAACTCCTCGTCCTCGACGAGCCCACCGTCGGCCTCGACCCCGTCCTGCGCCGCGACCTGTGGAACCTCTTCCACGACATCGCCGCCACCCGCGGCGCCACCCTCCTCGTCTCCTCCCACGTCATGGACGAAGCCGAGCGCTGCCACGGCCTGCTCCTCATGCGCGAGGGCCGCATCCTCGCGCAGGACACCCCCGACGCACTGCGCACCCGTACCCACGCCGACACCGTCGAAGAGGGCTTCCTCCGCCTCGTCGACGAAGCCAACGCCAACGCCAACGCCAAGGCCGACGCCAACGCCAGTGCCGACGCCGACCAGGGGAGCACCCGATGAACGCCGCCCGCACCACCGCCACCGCGGCCCGCGTCCTGCGCCAGCTCCGCCACGACCCCCGCTCGATCGCGCTGATGCTGCTGGTCCCCGTACTGATGCTGATCCTGCTCCGCTACGTCTTCGACGGCAGCCCGCAGACCTTCGACAGCATCGGCGCCAGCCTCCTCGGCATCTTCCCGCTGATCACGATGTTCCTGATCACCTCCATCGCGACCCTGCGCGAGCGCACCTCCGGCACCCTCGAACGCCTCCTCGCCATGCCGCTCGGCAAGGGCGACCTCATCGCCGGCTACGCCCTCGCCTTCGGAGCCATGGCGGTCGTCCAGTCCCTGCTCGCCACCGGCGTCGCCCTCTGGGTCCTCGGCCTCGACGTCATCGGCTCCCCGTGGCTGCTCCTGCTCGTCGCCCTGCTCGACGCGCTCCTCGGCACCGCGCTCGGCCTGTTCGTCTCCGCCTTCGCCGCGTCCGAGTTCCAGGCCGTCCAGTTCATGCCGGCCGTGATCTTCCCCCAGCTCCTGCTGTGCGGGCTCTTCGCGGCGCGCAACACCATGCAGCCGGTCCTGGAAGGCATCTCCGACGTCCTGCCCATGTCCTACGCGGTCGACGGCATGTCCCAGGTCCTCACCCACACCGACATGACCGCCGACTTCGTGCGCGACGCCGTCATCGTCGCGGGGTGCGCCCTCCTCGTCCTCACCCTCGGAGCCGCCACCCTCCGACGCCGCACCCCCTGACCGCACCCCCCTGACCGGACCGTGGACACCACGCCGCCGCACCCCGCCCGGGTGCAAGGATGAGACGCACACGCGGTACGCGTACACGCACCAACAGTTCGGTGAGGTGAATCGGGCATGACCCAGACAGTCGCAGTCCTCGGTACCGGCAAGATCGGCGAGGCCCTGCTCAGCGGGATGATCCGCGGCGGCTGGCCCGCCTCGAAGCTCCTCGTCACCGCCCGCCGCCCCGAGCGCGCGGCGGAGCTCGTCGCCCGCTACGGCGTCGAGGCCGTCTCCAACGCCGAAGCCGCCAAGCGCGCAGACACCCTCATCCTCACCGTGAAGCCGCAGGACATGGGCAAGCTCCTCGAAGAGCTCGCCCCGCACGTCCCCGCCGGCCGCCTCGTCATCAGCGGCGCTGCCGGCGTCCCGACCTCCTTCTTCGAGGAACGGCTCGCCCCCGGCACCCCCGTCGTCCGCGTCATGACGAACACCCCCGCCCTCGTCGACGAAGCCATGTCCGTCATCTCGGCCGGCAGCCACGCCACCGCCGAGCACCTCGCCCACACCGAGGAGATCTTCGGCGGCGTCGGCAAGACCCTGCGCGTCCCCGAGTCCCAGCAGGACGCGGCGACCGCCCTGTCCGGCTCGGGCCCGGCCTACTTCTACTTCCTCGTCGAAGCCATGACCGACGCCGGCATCCTCCTCGGCCTGCCCCGCGCCCAGGCCCACGACCTCATCGTCCAGGCAGCCATCGGCGCCGCGGTGATGCTCCGCGACAGCGGCGAACACCCGGTCAAGCTCCGCGAGGCCGTCACCTCCCCGGCCGGCACCACCATCAACGCGATCGTCGAGCTGGAGAAGCACGGCGTACGGGCCGCCCTGATCGCCGCCCTCGAAGCGGCCCGCGACCGCAGCCGCGAACTCGCCTCCGGCAACAGCTGACACCCCGGCCGGTACGGGGCTGCGCGCGCAGCCCCGTACCCATGCCCGACCAGGGCGCCCCTCAGGGTTCCAGCAGCCCGATCGCCCGGTACGCCTGGTCGACGACCGGTCGCGCCAAGGCCCGGGCCCTCCCGGCACCCGCCCGCAGCACCGCCTCCACCGCCCCCGGATCGGCCGCCAGCTCCGCGTGCCGCACGCGCACCGGCCGCAGCAGCTCCACCACGGCATCGGCTACGTCACGCTTGAGCGCCCCGTACCCGGCGTACCCGTCGGCGAGCGCGGCCGGCTCACCCCCGGTGCACGCCGCGAGGATGTCCAGCAGGTTCGCGACCCCCGGCCGCGCCGCCCGGTCGTAGACGACTCCGCCGTCCCCGCTGTCGGTGACGGCCCGCATCACCTTCCTCCGCACGGCCTCGGGCTCGTCGAGCATGAACACCACCCCCGGCCCCGCGTCCCCGGACTTCCCCATCTTCGAGGTCGGATCCTGCAGGTCCATGACCCGCGCGGCCACCACCGGATGCGTGGCCCTGGGCACCGTGAAAGCGTGCCCGTACCGCTGGTTGAACCGCGCCGCCAGATCCCGGGTCAGCTCCACGTGCTGGCGCTGGTCTTCCCCGACCGGCACCTCGTCGGTCCGGTACGCCAGGATGTCCGCGGCCATCAGCACGGGATAGGTGAGCAGCGACAGCCGTAGCCTTCCCCCACGGCCTGCGCCTTCGCCGCCTTCTCCTTGTACTGCGCCATCCGCCGCAGCTCCCCGTCGGAGGCCGTGCACTCCAATAGGTAGGCCAGCCGCGCGTGCTCGTCCACGTGGCTCTGTACGAACAGCGTGCACTTCTCGGCCGTCAGCCCGGCGGCGAGCAACAGCGTCGCCGCCTGCCGACTGAGCCGGCGCACCCGCGCCGGATCGTGTTCGACGGTCAGGGCGTGCAGATCGACCACACAGAACAGAGCCTCGTCGGGCTTCTGCTCGGCGGCGACCCACTGCCGCACCGCCCCCAGGTAGTTCCCCAGCGTCAGATGCCCGGTCGGCTTGACCCCGCTGAAGATCCTCGTCATGTCCCTGCTCCCTGCTCGTGTCGGTGTGGGTCTCGAAGCCACCGCGTCGGGCGACCGAGCCACTCCCGGGAGGGGAGAAACGAAAACGGCCGCCGTGGGCGGCGGCCGTCGAGCGCATGCGTGCTCGCGTGGATGGTCGGCCGCCGTCAGGCGGCCCACCAGCGAAGGTCGAGCATGAGCGCATGCGTAGTCATGGCGCAGAGAGTAGCGCGGGGGGTGGCGCCGAGGCAGGGGTTGACACACCTGTACCCGATCCGTAAGATTCTTCGAGTTGTCCGAAGTGAGCGCCGACCCCGGTCGGTCCCCGGACAGCCATCCCGCACTACACATTTCGAACGAACGACGCACTTTGTCGTCTCGTTTTCATGCGTATTTGCGAATGAGGAATCCGCGTCCACGGACGCAGTCGCCGATTAGGTTCGGGGGCAGGGAATCCGCTACTGTCTCACTCGCCGCAAGGGCCCAACGGCCCGAGCAGCAAATCCCGTTGACTGGGAGTCAGGCCCGAAAGGATCTGATAGAGTCGGAATCGCCGGAAAGGGAAACGCGAAAGCGAAGAACTGGAAAGCAAAACCCGCTTCGACCGGGAATCGGACACGAAAGAGTCTGATAGAGTCGGAAACACAAGAACGAAGGAAGCGCCCGGAGGAAAGCCCGAGAGGGTGAGTA
>NZ_JAGGOT010000108.1 GCF_018614195.1 Streptomyces sp. ISL-43 | reverse complement strand
GCGCACCGAAGGTGCGCTGGATCGCTGACCTGCGGAGTTCCTCCGGGCCAACCAGAACGCTCAGGGGCCAAGTGCAGCGCTAAGAGCGTGACACCTGGCTCGGATGGACAACACCAATGCTCAGAATCGGCCGACAGCCGACCGGCCGACCGCTCGCCGGTTCTGGCGCCGCCCGAAGCGCGGGCGGCGCCACAGGGTGGGCCGCAGGCGTTCCTACGGGGCGGAGTCGCGGGTTCTACGTGGCGCGCGGCGCGGATTCCTGCGGGGCGAGAGTCGCGGGTGCCTGCGGAGCAGGAGTCGCGGATTCCCACGGCGCGGGCGCCGCGGATTCCTGCGGGACCAGCGGGTGGCATGCGGCGCGGGTGTCGTCTTCCTCCGTGCGCGGCCAGTATCGTCCTTCGAGGGCCTCGGCGCTGCGGTTGAGCCGGACCAGGACGTCCTCCAGCTCCCGTACCTCCTCAGGGGACCAGTCGGCGACCACCCGGGCCAGGCAGGACTGGTTGACCTCACGGTCTCCGGCGAGCCGGCGCCCGCCTTCAACGGTGACGCGCAGCTTGCGGGCTATGCCGCCGTCCGGGTCCGCGACGCGCTCGGCCAGTCCGCAGCGCAGCAGTGCGGCCGTCTGGCGGTTCACGGTCGAGGTGTCGAGCCCGAAGGCCTCCGCCAACTGTCCGATGGACATGGGGCCTTGTGCGTCGATCCGGCTGAGCAGCAGGTACGCCGACCGCTCCAGGCGTTCGGGGTCGCGCTCGCGCCGGGCAAGCACCTGGTGCCGCGAGAGCAGCATCAGCTCCCGCTCCAGTTTCTCCAGCACTGTGCCTCCCGCTCCTTCCGACGCTCCATTATCGCCGACCCGTGGACCGGCGGACCTCTGCCGGGGTGGCCTGCGGACGGCTCCGCGCGAGGGCCGCAGCAATATGCATGATACATAGTGTGTGTACTATGCACTCCTCGTTGTCACCCCGACGAGCCACAGCCTCAACCCGGAGGACCCGTATGACCGTCACCTCGTCCACTGCCTCCCGCGCGGCCGAGATCCTGTCCCGGCCCGTCACGCTGAACGGCCTGACCGTCCCCAATCGCATCGCGATGGCTCCGATGACGCGGATGTTCTCGCCCGGCGGCGTGCCCGGCGAGGACGTGCAGGCGTACTACGCCAGCCGGGCCGCCGCGGGTGTGGGCTTGATCGTCACCGAGGGCACCTACGTCGGCCACGAGTCCGCCGGGCAGAGCGACCGGGTGCCGCGGTTTCACGGCGAGGACCAGCTGGCGGGGTGGGCGAAGGTCGCCGCGGCCGTGCACGAGGCGGGCGGCACGATCGTGCCTCAGCTGTGGCACATAGGCATGGTGCGCAAGCAGGGCGAGGCACCGTACGCCGACGCGCCCGCCGTCGGCCCCTCCGGCATCCGCGTCGACGGCACCGAGGGGACCGGCAAGGCGATGAACCGCGCCGACCTCGACGACGTCATCGGCGCGTTCGCCGACGCAGCCGCGGAGGCCGAGCGGATCGGCTTCGACGGCGTCGAACTGCACGGCGCCCACGGCTACCTGCTCGACCAGTTCCTGTGGGAGCGGACCAACCGCCGCACCGACGCCTACGGCGGCAACGCGGTGGACCGTACGAAGTTCGCCGCGGAAATCGTGGCCGCGGTCCGCGAGCGCGTCCCGGCCGACTTCCCGGTGATCTTCCGCTACTCGCAGTGGAAGCAGGAGGCCTACGACGCCCGGCTCGCGCAGACCCCGGAGGAGCTGGAGGCGATCCTGG
Source organism: Streptomyces sp. ISL-43 (assembly GCF_018614195.1). Lineage (GTDB taxonomy): Bacteria > Actinomycetota > Actinomycetes > Streptomycetales > Streptomycetaceae > Streptomyces. Next base: position 3,788 of record NZ_JAGGOT010000108.1, on the reverse strand, counting down.
CCCCGCTGGCGGCGGCCGGCGTCGACGCGTTCCACGCCTCCACCCGGCGCTACTGGCTCCCTGAGTTCGAGGGCTCGGACCTGAACCTGGCGGGCTGGACCAAGAAGCTCACCGGCCGGCCGACCATCACCGTCGGCTCGGTCGGCCTCGACGGCGACTTCATCCGCGCCTTCGTCGGCGAGGGTGCAGCGCTCGGCGACATCGACAACCTCCTGGACCGCATGGAACGCAACGAGTTCGACATGGTCGCCGTCGGCCGGGCTCTGCTCCAGGACCCGCACTGGGCGGCGAAGGTCCTCGGCAACCGCTTCGACGAGCTGAAGCTGTACGACGCGGCGGCGCTCAGGTCGCTCAGCCGGTAGCCGTCCGGACGGCCGGTCCGAAGACGCCCCGTGACGTCGGTCCGCCGACGCCACGGGCCGTTCGCGCTCCGGTCAAAGTTCGCCGAGCCTCGCCAGTGCCACCCATCGCCAACCGGGCGGAAACCAATGGGCTTGGTACTTCCTCGCACGTCCCAGCCGGAGGACAAGTGCAATGCTCATTGGACAGGTGCGTTACTCAGTCACAATCAGTGTGACTGATTCCCAGTCGTCTTTGTCAAGCATGCGGACCGACCGGTTGATCTTGTTGTTCCGTGGGCGGTGGCAGCCAGGGGCAGCGTTGAAGTAGCAGGTGATACCGCTCGGGGTCCGCGAGGATGCTGCGCCTGGCCTGCTCGTGGCTGGGCTGGAGATCGTCTGGGTAGACCGCGGGATCAAGGCTGAGGTTGAGGGAGAGGTCATGGCGTGTCTCCGGATCCTCGCAGGTCAGGAATGCGGAGAGGCAGGCCACGCGATAGTCGTCGCGAAGGTCGGCCAGCGTCTCCAGTTCCGCCTTGCTCTCCTCGGCCGCTACTCCTCGGCGGAGATCCTCCATGGAGGCGTACCGGAGTGCGGGTCGGGCGAAGTACCAGGCCATGGAGGCGCCGACCTCCTGGCGTCAGCTGCCGGGCGCACCCGGTCCGCACCACGCAGAAGATCGCGTCCACGATCCGCCGACGTGGGCGCTTCTCCCGCCGCCCGCCCTTCGGTCCGACCCTCGCCGCTGGCATAGCGGCTCGACCAGAACCCACTGCTCACCCGTCAGATCCGACGGATACCCGCCCCAGAGCCACTCACGTATGGCTCAACGACCCCTCCCGACCCGGGGCACGGCAGATCTCAATCGCGGTCTGATACCGGGTCAAGCCCGTCTGATGTCCCAGGCAAAAAGATCTCGAATCTGTCGGACAGGCCGCCTACTCTGAGCCCGCCGTCCGCACTATCCGGGAGAGTCATGACAAGTAGGTTCACCGAGTTGACCGTTGACTGCCGCCACCCGGAAAGGCTCGCGGCTTTCTGGTGCGAGGTCCTGGACTTCAAGGTGATCGACCGGAGCGAGGGCCTGGTCGAGATCGGCTCCTGGGTGCCGACCGTCGAGGATGTCCGGGCCCGTCAGATGCCGCCCACCCTGGTGTTCATCCAGGTGCCCGAAGGCAAGACCGTCAAGAACCGGCTCCACCTCGACGTCAGTCCGATCGACGGCACCACCCAGGACGAGGTGACCAGGTTGCTCGGCCTCGGCGCCACCAAGACGGATGTGGGCCAGGGCCCGGACCGCAGTTGGGTGGTCATGGCAGATCCCGAGGGCAACGAGTTCGACGTCCTACGCACCCTGGCACCGCAGAACTAGCACGCAAGCGGACACCGCACCCCGTCAGACATCGCAACCATCACATTGCCGAGAAGACCTCAATGCCAGCAGGCTGCACACTTGCCAGCTCTCAGCGCAGGTAGCGAAGTTCGCGCAGTCCATAGTCCGGTGGCAGCCATCCCTTCTTCCGCCTGTCGATGGTCTTCTGGGTGTGGGGAGACGGGTACGGGCAGCCCTGCATCAGATCGGGTTCACCCCTGGCCCACGAAAGCCCGTAATGGGCGGTACACACAGGCCAGAGGGTCTTCACAGGCTCCTTCACTCTCGGGGTCGTCCCACGCCGGCCACGGCGACGCTTGGGGTAGCCCCTCGCTCCCCAGCGGATCACTGAAAGGCGGTCCGCTGATGCCGACCCCGATCCGCCAGACGAGAGCCGCCGCCCTCAGCAAGGGACGGTCCCAGGCAGGAACGGGATGGGTCATACAGCCCGGCGCAGCCCATGGCCATGCAGCGTGACCGTCTTACCTTCCGGGGCCAGATCGCGGACCTGCGCGGTGGCAAGCTGGGTGGTGGAAGCCGCGGTGAACGCCGCCGTGGCGGGATCCACCTGCGGACCACCAACCCGATCGAGTCGACGTTCGCGACCGTCCGGTTGCGGACGAAGGTCACCAAGGGCGCCGGCAGCCGGGCGGCGGCCTTGGCGAGGGTGTTCAAGCTCGTCGAATCCGCCCAGGCCCGCTGGCGGGCTGTGAACGCACCCCACCTCGTCGCCCTCGTCCGCGCCGGAGCCCGCTTCGAACGCGGCTACCTCGTCGAACGCCCCGAGGCAGTGGCGGCATGAGCCAGCCGGCCAGCGGCACGCTGCATTCGAACTCTGGTGGCGGATCTCGACCGTGCGATTCTCTCGCTCGGCTGGCTGCTCAAGGCGCTGGGCTACACCCCCTTCCAAGGCTGGGACAACGGCTGCGGCCGGCGACTCGGGCCGACCTACGTGGTCCTCGAGCAGTCACCAGCCCTCACCGCCGACCGGCACGACGGGTGCCGGCCAGGGCTGAACCAGGGAGGACACGTTCTTCAAGGCTCGATGGCCCTCTGTGACTGACCACAGAAGTTGAGCCATTTCCGCCTGAATGCTCCTTTTACCCCCATGTAATAGGATGAACTCGCCACGGGCCCGGCGACCTGAAGGCGGTCATCATGGCAGAGCGTCACCTCAAAGTTCGGCGGCGAGCGGTCGCGTCACCTGCATCCGTCTGGGCCGTATTCGCAGATTTCCCGAACCTGGCGGGCATCTGGAGTGGACTCAGGGGCTCTCAGGCCATCGGCGATCAGACCCAAGGCGTGGGTGCTCGCCGCCAGGTTGATCTGAAGCCGGTCGGTTCGTTGGTCGAAACCGTTACCGCCTGGGAGGAGGGCCGCACGCTCGCCACCGAGAATCAGCCATCGGCCCTCGTGCCGATGAAGCAGGCCGCGGCCAGGATCACCCTCGACCCCGATGGCGACGGGACAGCCATCACATTCGACTACCGGTATGTGCCGAGGGGTGGCCCGATGGGACAACTGACCGGTCCCGTGATCGACAGGATGCTGACGGGACAGTTCGAGAGCATGCTGGCCGCCGTCGACGAGGCCGCCCGCAAGCCGGGCTGACAGAACGGATCAGCGCGTGTTTTGTGCAGGGTCCGGCTGACCTTCCGCCCGGCCCACTGGGCGATAGCTGGCATCGGCCTTGACGCGACGAGGATCAAGCCGCGTGACACGCCGATCCACAGGTCTTGACTATTCCTCTTCCCAGCCTTTCGCGGCATGCCAGACCGGCTGCGCGACACGCTGACATCCGCTGCACCAGCAGGGCGGTGTGCCCGTGCCGCGCGATCTACTTGGAGTCAGCTGGTGGAGCCCAGCCAGGCCACACCACCGGAGGGACCTGGGGTGCGCGCCGTCTTTGGGTTTCGCGCGAAAGGAACGAGAGCCCCGAGACGAGTGTCGCGGCGAACGACAGCCCCACGACAGGCAACCCCAATTCCACGAGGTCAGTGCGTCCTAGCCAGACCAGCCACATCGCCGACAAGGCCGCCCCGAAGACCAGCAGCACGGTGAACCGTTCCGGGTTCGGT
>NZ_JAGGOT010000107.1 GCF_018614195.1 Streptomyces sp. ISL-43 | reverse complement strand
CCAGGCCGGGAAGTTCTCGTCCGCCGACCCGGACAGCAGGTACGCCCTCGCCGGTCTCGGCGGCCTGCATCCAGGCGACTTCCCGGGCTGAAGCGCGGGCCGCTCGCAGTGAGGCGAGTGCAGCCTCGTCGGTGTCGGCGAGCAACCGCCAGGCCGTGGGTGTGGAGGCGACCGGGCCGAACACCTCGCCCTGGTCCCGCAGCACGGCCAGATCCGCGATCGTCTCACCGCCGTCGGCGAGCATCACCGCGAGATCGGTGGCGACCCGGCCCGGATCATGCCCGGTCCCGCGCGGCCGAAGCGGCCTGAGAGCGGCGGAGTACGCGGCGGTCAGCCCTGTGGCGTCAGCGAGATCCGCCAGCAACCGTGCCCCTGCATGCCCGACCACCCCCGACCCATCGGCACTGACATGGACCTTGGGACGCAACCCGATAGCCTGCACGTAGAAAGTGCCCTCCGCCTGGACCGACAGAACCCCTCAGCAAGGTTCATCGTCCCAGGTCAGGAAGGGCACTTTCGCGTTTCCGCCCCCAAAGCCAGCCGTACCCAAGTGAAACGGCGAGGTTAACTGCATGAGGTGTCTTTCCACGCGATAGCGAGGGGAGACGAGGTCTGCTTCGAGGCCGGGGGCCGGCGGCGCCGTGCAGGACCGGGGGATTTCCCCCTCGGGGCTGGTGGCTGCTCCCGTCCCCTGTTGTGGCGGGCACCCTGTGGCCGTAAAGATCGTTTATGGGGCATGAATCGTACGTACCGCGCCGCAGCCGCTCTGCTCGCTCGCTCTTGCGTGCAACCCCTGGAACCGTCCCAGATCGCCGGCGCGGTGGCCCGCCTCATTGCCCGGCCACGCTCCGCGCTCTACCTCCCGGCATGGCCGGGCCGGCTCCTGCCTTACGCCGCCCTGCTGCCCGAGCGAGTACGCGACCTCGCCGACGACCTCATGGACATCGACGACATCCCACCCCCCGCACCCGCCAGCCACACCCCGACCCGTGAGAACCGGCACACATGACCAGCCCCGATCCCCGACACCCCGCCGAGCAGAGCACGCCATTCCCGCCGGAGCCCTGGCACCTGAACGGCGACATGTACGCAAGCCTGTGGCGGATCCGCCCCCGCGACCTTCCCTGCTGGCCCCTGCCCCCCGAAACCCGGCCGCTCATCGTCCTGGGCCACTGCACTCTTCTCACCTTCTGGGTCGACTACCGAGCACCGGGAACCCTCGCCTACCGAGAGCTCCTCATCGCCCTCGCAGTGCGCCACCGGCGGCGAACCGCCGCCACCGCCGTGGCGGCCTGGGTCGACAACGAGCAGTCCCTCGCCGGCGGCCACCACCTATGGGGCATCCCCAAGCAACTCGGCCACTTCACCTTCACCACCCCCAACGACGCGAACACCTCCGCCCGCAACCACCGACATGCGCCTGGGCACCGAAACAACCCCCTGGGCGCAGGGCTCCTTCCGTCCGGCCGTACGAATCCCCATCCGCCCCACCATCACCGGCCGCCTCGTCCAACAACGCCAAGACGAGACCTGCGTGGTACCCCTGGAACTCGTCGGCTCACCCTCCCTCGCCAAGGCCCGTCTCACGTGCGCCCCCGACAGACCACTGGCATTCCTCAACGGCCACAAACCCGCGCTATCTCTGACAATCCACAGATTCGGCTTCACCGTCGGAACCGCGCACACCCCTACCTGACCGGGACGCCACGCCCGCCGCTGCCGCCGTCCCCGCCACCGGCAGCGCCCACCAAGGGCGCGGGACGCGGACGGTGACGGACGTGACGTGCGGGGCCCAGGGGATGTCCGTCCTCGTCTTGCGGCCACGGCGGCCCGCTTCTGGGCTGGCCGACAGCCCGCAGCCAGCACTTACGCGGGTTGCAGCGGCCTGCGTGTCCGTGGGGGTGCGGTGTCGTTGCCACGGCGCAGGGCGGACGTGACAAGTGGATGAGGGATTGGGATCTGATGAGCCGATGGTCGTGGAGTGTGCGTGGGGTGGCGGCGGGTGCCGTTGTCCTGACGGTGTGCAGCATCGGGGCTGCCTGGGCGGCGACGCAGGAGGATGCCGGGTGGAACCTGGCACGGATTTCCCAGCGTGAGCGTGTAGCGGCCACCGGCCCGTACACGTACCGGTACGACGCTGCCGCGGGTGAGGGTGTCAGCGTGTATGTGCTGAGTACCGGCATCAACGTTGCCCACCTCGACTTCGAGGGCCGGGCTCGGTTCATGATGAACGTGACTGGGGATGAGAAAGCGGGCGACTGCAGCGGCCAGGGCACGCACTTGGCCGGCGTTGTGGGCGGCAAGACGTACGGCGTGGCGAAGAAGGCGCAGCTGATCGACGTGAAGGTCGCCCGGTGTGACGGCAACGCCACGGCCGACAGTGTCATCGCCGGCATCAAAGCCGCTGTGGCCGACGCACGCGGTACGAAGGGCAACGTGATTCTCATCGCCCAGAGTGAGGGGAAGAGCGAAGCAGTCAACCGGGCGGTGGAGGACGCCTACCGGAAGGGATTCGTCGTCGTGGTCCCGGCCGGCAACGACAACCAGGACGCGTGCAACGTCTCCCCGGCCAGTGCCCCCAACGCACTGACCACCGGCGCGACGAACATCGACGACCGGAAGGCCTCGTGGTCCAACTCCGGCAAATGCGTCGATGTGCTGGCCCCCGGACAGAACATCCTTTCGGTCTGGACCGGCGGCAACACTGCGACTGCGACACGCTCCGGAACCGCCATGGCCGCGGCTCACACCGCGGGCATCGCAGCGACCCTGCTCTCCGCCCGCTCCCTCACTGCAGCACAGGTGAGCGCCCAGATCGTCAGGGATGCCACCAAGAACGCGGTGAGGGACCTGCCCAGCACCACTCCCAACCTCTTGCTCTACAGCGGGATCTTCTAGACCCCCGGATCAGCGGGGGCGCTCCGCCAGGCGTCGGCGGCTCCGGCGGTGCCGGACCCGGCGGGGCGAGGGCCGGCCGGGGCCCCGGGGGAAGGCGGACCAGCTTCTACCCCCCCCTAAGCGTTATCCCAGGTCAGCAGCCCCTGACAGGGACAGTCAGGGACAGAGCCCCGGTCTTCACCGTGCCCACTCCAGTCCTAGCTCGGCGAGCTGTGCCCGCTGCTCCTGCGTGAGCTTGGCGCGGCGGGTCTTGGTGTTGGAGAGGAACACTCCGAGCTTGACCTCGGTGCCGTCCTCCAGGGTCTCTACATGAGCCCTGGGGACCGTCACGGAGCCCGTACGCGCCTTGCGCTGGTGGCATGGCCTCAACGCCCCGCTCGAAGGCCCCTGAGGCGCCCTTGGACGGCTTCGCGGGTGCCTCCTGCTCCAGGGGTAGCGGCTGGATGCCGAGCTGTTCCAGGCGTTCGCGTTGCCCGTCCGTCAGCCCCGTCCAGACGGTGTGCTGGCGCTGCTGCTCCAGCCACCGTCCGATGTCCATGCCGTGCACCGTCACCCCCGGTTCGACGTGCGGGAGGACGTCCTCGTCGGCGAGGAGTTCGCGGGCGGCGGCGTAGTGCCGCTGCCACTCGGGCGACCAGGCCGGATTCCAGTCCGGGTCGATCGCGGCGAGGGCTGCGGTCCGTTCGGGGTGCTTGTCCAGCGCACCGGGGCGGCGCAAATTCGAGAGGACTTGTCCGATCGGCTTGTCCAGAGCGGTCGCGGTGCGGGGCGCGCAGAGGGTCCAGTGCTGGTCGTGGTAGGCGCGGGCGGCGGCGAGGTTCTCTTGGAACCGTTCGTCCGCCGGGCTCCAGAGCATGCCGAGTGCTTCGAGGCGGGCGGCGCGTCGGCCGGTCATCTGTCCGGCCCCGTACGCCCGTCGCTGTTCGGCGATCCACTGCCCCAGAGGCTGGGCGCCCTCCTTGTGGTCGTAGGGGACGCGGGCGTGCTGCTCACGCTGAGTGAACTTCTTCAACGCGGCGTAGCCGCGCCTCCAATCCTGCCGTTCGGTGTCGATCACGTTGAAGGACACCCACTCGGCGACCATCACAGGGTCACGCGGAACGGAGAAGCGGAGCAGGAGTCGCGATTCTTCCTCCCCCTCGTCCGGCTTCGCACCGATATCCAGGGACGGGTCCACAACCCTTTTCTGTGGCTCCTGCGGGATGGCGAGGAGCTCGATTGCTTCCTCGTCATGAGCCCGAAGGCCTTTTATCTAGGGGTGGGGGAGTGTGCGGGACGTTTGTTCCTGTTGTCACCTGCGGGAATGGTCTGAAGGGAAACCCCGACCGTGGCCTGTGAGTGGCAGTTACGTTCGGTACGTGGAGTACACCTATGTCGCGGAACGTGCTGTCTCTCCGACAACGGGGATGGTGCGGTGGGTCGTTGCCGATGCCCGACCTACTGTGAGGGGGCAGTAGGTGTGTGGTAGTTGGTCGTTGTGGCCTGGTGTTTTGTAGTTGGGTGCGGGATTTTGCGGTCGGGTGAGTGGGTGTTGGTGGCCGGGGCCGGGGGTTTTGTGGGGTGTTCGGTTGGGTTGTTCGGGTGGCTGGTCTGGGGTTCTGTTGTCGTATGGGATTGATCTTGGTTTTGTTGTGAGTGTGGTGGCACGCCTACAGGCAGCCGTGGGGTGTGGCTGGTTGGGATGTTCGTCGTTGCTGGTCAGGGGCGTGTACGGGTGAGGTACGCGGTCAGGGGGTCGCCGGTGGTGGGGGTCAGGGTGTCGAGTCCGAGGCGGTTGGCGATCAGGGCGAGGGCATCGCAGGCGGCACCGTGGGTGGTGGTGTGGGCTTCGTGTGGCCGGGTTGGGCGGGGGAGGGCGGTCAGGGTGAGGGCGAGGGTGACGGTTTCGGGGTAGGTCACGAGTTCGCGGGCCAGGAGGGTGGCTGATGCGGTGCCCGGCTGGTTCAGGCGGGGGTTGGCCGCGATGAGTTGGTGGAGCCGGTGGTGCCAGCGGGGGGCTGCGTGTTGTTGGTGGTCGTGCCAGCGGGTGGTGATCGCGTGTGCCGTAGTCCAGGCGGTCACGGCTCGGGGGTGACGCTTCAGGCGCTGGTGGCCTTGGTGGGCCGCGATGAGTTCGGGTACGACCCCGACGTGTAGGGGTGTGTGGAGTCGGGGGTCGGGGGCGGCTTGCTGGTGGCGTGGGCAGATGAGCCGGTGCCAGGGCCGGTGGATCCACGCGGTCGGGGTGGTGCCGTGGCTGTGGCGCAGGACGCACAGGGTGCATGCGGGTACGGGCTGGTGTTCTCTTCCCATGGGCGTCCAGACGGCGGTGGCGGTGCCGGCCCCCGTGCCGTTTGCTTTGCCGGTGCCCGGGGTGAGACCGGGTAGCGCGTAGGCGAGGTGGTTGGCCCGGATGCCGGCCGCTGTTGCGATACGGCTGGCTGCGGTGGGGGAGAGGTCCAGGCCGGCTGTGGGTGGGGTGCCATGTCCGTGGACGGTGATACCGGTGCCGTCAAGGAGTTGGGGCAGTGTCAGCCGGTAGGCGAGGGCGCCGGTGAAGGTAGGAGGCGGTCGCTTTGAGAGGCAGCGGCCGGACCCGGAACACCCCTGGCGTCACGGCGGGAAGCCCGATGGCCCACGCGCGCGTGACGGGAGCATCGGACGGTTCTCCGGTCTTGGGCGTGGCCGTGGGGCCGGCCGTGGGGCCAGTGCGGTTCACGGGGCAGGGGCCGGCCGCCGGGGTGCGCGGCGGTGGTGTTGTTCGGTGAGGTGGTCCAGGGGGATCTGGTCGAGGGTGGTTTTGGTGATGCGTTCGGTGCCGTCGTTCAGGGAGGTGATGGCCGCTTGGCGGATGAGGCGGGCGAGGGAGCCGATGCGCCCGGTGGTGCGTTCGTGTAGGTACGGTGCGAGCCTCACCAGGCTTCCGGTCCGGTGGTGGCGCAGGTCGAGGGCGTTCTCCATCGCGGTGACGAGTTCACGGAAGGGCTCGCTGGATCCCAGGCGGGCGGGGAAGACCCCGCATTCGACCAGGGAGGCCCGGCCGGCGAGCTGCGCCCCGCGTACTCCGGTGAACAAGGCGGTGCTGGTGACGTCGATGCCCGCGTACACGAACGTCGCCCCGATGCGTTCGGTGAGGTCTTTGAGGAGGTCGGCGGCCTGGGCGCCGCTGGTGGTGCGGGGGTTGAGCCGGTGGATCTCGTCGATGAGGACCAGGCCCACGCGAGTGTCCGTGAGGACGCCACAGACGGTCTCCAGGACGTCGGTGATGTTGGAGCGGACGCGTACTGGCAGTCCGAGGAAGCGGGCGAACTCCACCGCTACCATCCGGGCCGTCGCGGCTGGAGGGACGGTGATGTAGACCACCGGGATGCGGCCGCTCACTCCTGGATGGCGGGCCCTGTCCAACAGTTCGTGAGCGCGGCCGAGCTGGGTGATTGCGGTGGTCTTCCCCGTGCCGGCGGGGCCGGAGACGATAAGTCCGCGACGGGCGCTGACGGCGTGCCGGTTCAGGAGAACCAGACGGCGTCCGCAGGTGACGGTGTGCTGAACGGTCGACGTCGCCACCACCAGCAGCAGCCGGGTGTGGTGGTCAACGCGCCCTTCGTCGTAGCGATGCAGTTCATCCGGCGTGAGTGACGCACGCTTGGAGGCACTCAGCACCGCGGGTATGACGGGCTGGTCGTCGACGAAGGCCCGCCAGCCGACAAGGCTCGTCAGATAGCGCTCGGGCGCCTCGTCAGCGAAGGGCGAGGTCGTGGCCTGTGGTGTGGTCATGGGCGCTTCCAGGGGTCGGCCAGAGGATCGAACAGGCCCAGAGGGATCACCTTGGCCAGCGGAGCCTGGTCTTCGGGTGCCGCGGGCTCAGGGGCCGGCCCGGCCTTGGCGCCGGGCGCCGAAACCGCGATGGGCGGGGTTGCCTTGGTGCGGGCAGCCACCTGCTTCTCTCGGCGCGTGCGCTTCGCCGGTTTCGCCTCAGTCTCGTGTTCGGGACCGGCGTGGGCACGTTCCAGCAGCTCCGCGGCCGCCAACGCGATCTCCTCCTCGGTGCCCTCCGGTAGACCCGCTGCAGCGTGGTCCCAGGCCAGCTCACCGAAGGGAACCGGGGTGTGACGCAGGTGCTTCCAGGTGGCCTCAAGCCACTCGCCGCGACCGTGGTGGTTACGGACCCAGATCCGGGAGATGTCGTAGGGGTCGTGGTGGACCTCCCACAAGCCCTTCTTCACCGCGACCCCCGAGGATTCACGGCGAATGAGCTTGGGGCCGTCATAGGTGCAGCGCTTGATCTTGATGCCGTAGTCGTTCACGGCTCGCCAGACGGAAGGCAGCAGCTCGATGTAATCGTCACCGCTGAGCGCGACCGGGACGTAACCGCATGCCTCGATGAGCGCGGCGTACTTCTCGTTCGGGGTGAACGACCGGCCGGGGTGGACCGGGTCACGCAGCCCGTCGTGCTCTCGATTTTGCCAGGTTGATTTACCGACCGTAAGTTGTGCTGCCCGTGATGTCCGTCTGGGCCTGTGACATGGACGTCATGGGCTCGTTTACCGACCGGGACCGGAACGTCTGCCATGTTCCGGAGTCGGTACGGAGGACGAGTGGCACGGCACATCGTGGTCGGGGACTTGAGGGTCCAGCGGATCGAGCGGAAGGACGGACAGCGATCGTGGACGATCGTCTGGCCCGAGGGCACCATCCATACGGAGGCAGACCGGTTCCTGCGCGTCCATGACGGCACCGGCACCCAGAAGACGTACGCGTACTACCTGGTGGATCATCTGCGGTGGCTGGAGCGTGAATGCCTGGCCTTCGACGCAGTCCAAGTACGTGACCTCGAACGGTATATGGGCATCGTCGGCGCCGAGGTCCGGATGCCGCTCGGTGAGCCCTGGCGGGTCGGCAAGCGCCCCTACGGTCGGTCCGCGCTGTCGATCACGGCGTCCTGCCTGAAGGGCTTCTACCTGCACCAAGCCTCCCTCGGCATCAACGTCGACCTCGGCGAGAAGCTGGATGGCACCCGGCTGCCGTCGCGGGTGGACCGTCGTCGCTCGTTCCTCGGACACGTGAAATCCGCGATGCCCGCGAACCCGCTCGCGCCGAAGGGCCCGCACCGCCGGCATCCGAAGATGCTCCCGGACGGGGCGAGGGACAGGCTGCTGGAGAGGGTGAACTCCGCCCGGGACCGGCTGGTGGTGACCTGGCTCGCCGACGGCGGTCTTCGGGTCGGTGAGCTCTGCGGGCTGCACCTGGTCGACCTGCATCTGCGCGAGAACGCTTCGTGCAACGAGTGCCGCAGCCCTCACCTGCACGTCTGCCACCGACCGGGAAACCCGAACCGGGCCGAGGCCAAGACCAAGCACTCCTGGCAGACCGAACACGGCACGGTGACGGGTGGGTTGATCAAGCGGGTCAGTCCGGCGATGGTGCACGCCTACTTCGAGTACATGACGACCGAATACCCCTGCGGCGCCGGACACGGCATGCTCCTGGACCAGCTCCACGGCGACGGCACCGGACAGCCCTGGGCCCCGGTCGGCGCCCGCCGGATGCTCGGCCGGGCCGGGAAACGCGCTGGCCTGGGGCTGGTGAAACCCCATGCCTTCCGGCACACATTCACCTCCGCGGTTCTTGATGCCGCCGACGGCAACCTGCTGATCGCCCGAGATGCCGGTGGCTGGGCCTCGACGGCCACGGTCGACGAGGTCTACGGACATGTCGACGTCCACGACCCCACCTTCGATGCCGCCCTGCGCACGGTCTGGGGTGAGCCGAAGTGACCATGACGACAGCCCTGCTGCCGCAGCAGGACCCCCGCGCTGGCCGGGACCGGCTGGAAATCCTCACCGCACTGATCAGCACCCCATCGTTCGACCCGCTGTTCCGACCCGATGTCGTCAAGATCCCGCCGGACCATGCTGTCTACCGGTGGAATTGCCTCTGCGCCGACTGCGAGCGGTCCACCATGGGACATGGCGACCTGTGCTCTTCTCACGAGATGCTCTGGCGTGAACACCGCGACCTGGGCGGAGAACGAGCCGAGTTCCTCCGCACCGCGCCGCCCGTCGGACCCGGGGAGTGGATCGAACAACGGTCCTGTCAGATCTGCCCCGGGCGGCCCGCTCGTCACCACACACTGGCGCTCTGCCGATACCACGAGTTTCGTTGGTACAACCAGCGCGGCCGCCGCGGCGGTGACCTCGACTTCGACGCCTGGCTCGTCGATCAGCAATCGCATCCTGGCTTCGGCGATTGCCAGGTCCAGGTCTGCCCGGAACTCGCAGACTCCCCGCTCGAGCTGTGTTTCCGTCACGAGCGCCGCTACCGCAGGCAAGGCAGGCCGGGAGGAGCGACGCTGCCGTCGCAGTGGGGCACCCGCTTCGGGCGCCGGGGACTGGTCACACCGGTCAGCTACGAGGACGAACTCGCCTTCCGGCGCTGGTGCGCGAGCGCCGGGGCTGTGCTCCGGCCCGCGCAGGTCAATCTCCGAGGGCTGCATGCGCTGCTGCGGGCCGAGATCAAGTGGGGCATGTTCACCTACACCCAGAAGGCACACGGCCGCTGGGAACTGGTCACCTGGCAGGGCTTGGCGAACTTCGCCCGCGAGCACGGTCTGCGGTCGCTGACGGACGCGGGCCCCGAGGAGGAACGGCTGCTGCAGAAGGGGGTCAGCCGCGAGGCGGTCCACATCGTCCGGGCCGTGGCCGGCTGGCTGCAGCCCCTCTACGTGACGCCGGCCGAGACTCGCGAGCTCGGATACATCCTCACCGAACACTTTGGGCGCAAGCTCACCGGCCGCTCGGTCCACATGGACCTCACCGGCGTCTCCCAGCGATGGCTCCGCGACCTCATCTGGGACCACCTCGTCTCTATCCTGCGCTCTCCCGGCTGCCCGCGCAGCGGAAGCACTTTCGACGACATGCGCCGAGCCGGTCTGGAGCTGAGTACCTTCCTGGAACTCCACGCGCCTGCCGGCGGCCATGACCCGCGAGCTTTGACGGCAGACCATATGCACCAGTTCGTCGCCGACCAGCGGCAACGCGAGCGGGACGGCCTCGTCTCGCTCGCGGCCAGAGGACGCCCGGGCAAGCAGTCGATCGTGACCGACAACACCCGCCAGCGCGTCTTCCACCGCACCCGGCGCCTCCTGCGCGGGGCCCTGGAGTCGGGAGAGGCCGAACGCCTCGGCCTGGACCGGGCGTTCATCGCTGCCATGCCTGCCCCAGGAAGGACAGTCCGCCGTTCGCGATCGCCCTTCGCCGACGGCGTCGCCCGCGCGCTCGCCGACGAGACCAACCTGAGCGGGCTCTCCGAGACCTACGATCCGTTCGACCGCGGCCTGCGGGATGCCTGGGAGACGATCATCGTCACTGGCCGCCGCTGCGGAGAAGTCCTCCAGCTCCGCTTGGACTGCCTCGGCCGCTACGGCGGCCTCCCCATGCTCTGGCACGACCAGACGAAAGTCGGCAACTACGACCAGGCCCTGCGCATCCCCGAACGAGTCCATCAGCTCCTTGAGGCCCGCCAACGCAAGACCCTGGTCCTGTTCGAGGCCCGGAACAACCGGCCACCCACCGCCGAGGAACGCGCCCAGATGGCGCTGTTCCCCACCAATATCCGCAACCGCGACGGCCATCGGCCGCTGAGCTACAAGTGGTTCCACAAGGGCTTCAAGCTCTGGATCGACGATCTCGACATCGGCCGCTGGGTTCCTCATCAGGCTCGCCACAGTCTGGCGACCAGCCTGCTGCGGGCCGGGGCAAGCCTGACGCACGTCCGCCGCTACCTCGGTCACGTCTCCGAGCGGATGGCCGAGCACTACATCCACTTGACACAGTCCGATCTGGAGGACGTCCTCCAGCACGTCTGGGTCGCCGGCCCTGGCAGCCCCAGCCCCGGTGAAGTCCTCACCGGGCCGAAAACCCCGCTCACCCGCGAGCAGGCCCAAGCCCTTGCCATCGACCTCGCCCGCCGCAGCACACCCGCCGAGGGCGGGTTCTGCACCTTCCAGCCCGTCGTCGACGGCGGCGCCTGCCCCTGGAACCTCGACTGCCACAACTGCGACAAGTTCGTCCTCTCCGGCGCCGACCTCCTCTACTGGCGGCGCAAACGCGAACAGTGGCGACTGCTGGCCGAGGGCGCCCCCGACGACGCCACCGCCGACTACCTCCACCGCTACTTCGAGCCCACCGCCCGCGCCATCGACGGCCTGGAGAGGGCCCTGGCCGGCCTCGGCCTCCTCGACGACGCCCTCGCCCTGGACCTGCGCAAGCCCCAGGACTACTTCCAGCGCGTCTGGTCCACCGCCTTCCGCGCCGCCGATCTGGCCGATGCGGGCAGCGACGAGCAGAGCGAGTACAGCTATACGTGCACAGCCGTCGACGACGACCCCGAACGGGACATCGCATGAAGACCGCCACCGTTCCAGAACCCCGCACCGCCGCTGCCCTGGCCGCCCGCCGCCACAAGACCGAGACCTCCCTCCAACGAGTCCGCGAAGCCATCGTCCGGCTCCGTCGCGAAAAGGCCCAGGTCAGCGTCGCCGCCGTCGCCCGCCGCGCGGACGTCTCCCGCACCTTCCTCTATGACAACCCCGAGGCCAGAGTCGCGGTCGCCTCCGCCATGGCGGAGGCCGGCGAACGACGGACCCAGATGCTCGCCGAGCAGGACGACGTGCGAGAAGCAACCTGGCGCGAGCGGGCCCTGAACGCCGAAGAGGGCCTTAAGGCCGCTCATGCCGAGATCCTCACCCAGCGGACCCGCATCGGCGAACTCCTTGGCCAGATCCGCGACTTGCAGGCCGAATGGACCGAGGAAGCCATCCAGCGGATCACCACCGAGAACACCACGCTCAAGCAGCGAGTCCGCCAGCTCACCGCCGACACCCGCACTCTCGACGAGCGACTGAAGGCTGCCCGCTCCAACCTCCGCTTCCAGGATCGTCGCGTCGCCGACCTCGAAGCCCAGATCACCGACTCAACGGTGCACTGAATCACCTCGGCCGACTTCAGACGGCGGTCTCACCGGCCAAGGCCGGTGAGACCGCCGTCGCCGAGGAGGACGCTGAGCTGGGAACCAAGCTCCTGGAAGCCCAGCGCAAGCGCCACACGCTTTGACGGATGCGGCCGTGCTCTCCATTGCGGAAGCAGCCCGGTGTCAAGTGCATGCGCCACCGCCGCAGACGCCACGACCCGCGCCAGCCCTCGGCCTCGATGACCCGGCGCAACGAGCACGCTCAGGTGAGCCACCGACTGCGGCCAAGCTTGATAGCCGGCCGCGGCAACCACGCCGTCACTCTCGCGGAGGACGAATGCGGGAGAGGTGATGTCCTCCAAGCCGCTTTCCCCGGCGTCCTCTTCACCAGCCCGAGCCAGGAACGCGGCCAACTCATCGTCGCCGCACACCGCCTCTTCGACAGCGGCGCCTCCTTGCACAGGCAGGAAGTCGGCGCGGTCGAGATAGAAGAGGGATGCAGGCCCAAGTACGTCGAGGACGGGCAACACCTCATGCAAGCGGTCCTCGTCGACGAGCTCCTCATCGGACAGCTTCCTTGAAGCGCCCGCCATCAGCTTGGCGACATGCACGCTCGGCACGGTGACGATGCTGGCTCCGCCGAGGAGCACGATCCCTGTCCACAACGGCGGACACAACCGCGAGCCAGGAGAGACCACAACGCTCGCCCCGTCCGAGGAGGAGAACTCCACTGGCCTCACCGCCAGCCCTGTCCATAGCTCCCGGGCCCGGTCAAGCAAGAGATCGCTAGTCATAGCCGTATCGTGTCGGGCCCCTTGCCGCTGGACGACTGATTTACAACGGGGACAGAGGCCCCAGGCGCCCTCGTGCTGCGACGCCTCGCGCACCACGCTTCCGCTCGCGGCACGACGACCACACGAACGAGCGACAACAACGCCCCAACTCGCCGTCGCGGACATGTAGTCTATGAATCGTCGCAGTTCAGAGCCGGTTCACGAGCTCCTGCGGTCGGTAAAGATCCTGACGAGCCATTCGTCGAGAAGTTCCTGCAGCTCCAGCGGAGACCACAGCGGCCCCTTGTCCAGGTGTCGGCCGCGGTGGTCGGTGCTGCGGCCGGTGTACCCGGCCACGAACTGTGCGAACAGCGTGCCCACGGAATCCAGCATCTTCTCCACGTGCCCCTTCTGGAACGGGGACGCCTTGTGGGTGGGCTGGAAGTCGATCTCCAGGAAGCGGCAGGAAGCACGGAAGTTGCGAGAGATGAACACCCGAGCGTGATCACACACGATCATCTCCGGCACGATCACCGGCTTCGCGGCCGAGTGCTCCAGGCGCTCGTCGATGTCCAGCAGCCGGCGGTGCGGCAAGACCGACCTCGACATCCTCAGCGCATCCACCCAGCCCGGACGCATCAGCTCCGGTGTGACCGTGCGGGCCAGCAGCACGCTCGCGTCGACCGCCTTCGTGGTCGGCCGCACCACTGCCGCGGTCACTGTCCTCGTCGCGACGTCGATCATGCCCGTGAGCTCGACCTTGCCCACCACTCCGTCGTCGAGTCGGACCAGCACGTCCAGAGGAGTGGAGTCGACTTGCACCACCTCACCCGGCGCAAACGCCGTCCACTGTCCGAACGGCGCCACCGCCCCATGGGCCCGCGACCGCCGATTACGGGCCGTGCCCGAGGTCGGATTACCTTGCGAAAGCTTCCCCAGCAGCCGGTAGAGCGTGGCTTGTGACGGCAGTTCAACAGCCGCACCCGCCTTCCGCAGGATCTCTCCGGTCCGCCAAATGAAGTAGGTGCCGGTGCGAGTGGAGTCATCCTCACCCTCCCTGATCGCCTTCCGCATGGCCTCGACCACCAGATCGTCCACCGCTCCGAACTGCGGCCTCGTGCGCACCGGACGGCGGTCGGCCAGCCCCAGCAGCCCTTCTGACTGGTAACGGCGGCGGAAGTTGCCGATCGTACTCACGCTGACCTGGTAGCCCTCAGCCGTCAGCTCGGCCGCCTTCGCCCGCTCCCTCGAGGTCAGCGAACGACGGGCCGGATCGTAGTCGGGCCGCGGCCCGGCCTCGGCGTCAGCTGCGGGACTGACGCCATGGAGAACCTCCAGGATGTGGCCCTCCCACCACAGAGCCTTCTCCCGTGCGTGTTCCGGCAGCGCGTCCAGCAACGACACCGAGGGCAGCGGCATCCGTGCCGGGCCCGTGAGCACTTCGAAGCTCTCATCGTCCAGCAGCACCGCGAGCGGGATCTCGCGCGGCGGGCCGTCTCCCTCCGCCACCGTCACCATCTGCGCGGACACTGCGAGCACCGACCGTGCCTGCCCCTCGAACCGCACTCGGTCACCCACCGCGATCGAGGCCGGCCGCGACAGTTTGTGCATATCGCTCCTCCTGCTGTGACTTCCCAGACCGGGCCTGGGCACGAGCACGCCACTGCCCCGGCCCTTCCTCTCCGGCCCGGCAATGGACCCGTCGGCGGTCTGCACCACGGCGACGTTGCTCAGCAGGCCCGCACCCAGATCCGCGCGTAACGTCCCGGTCCAGAGCAGATAGAACAGCGCCGGGAGTGCCCGCAGCACATCTCCGGCCTCCTGCGCCCCCTCCCTCAGATGGCGCGGTTCCCGGAAGACCTCGGCAAGATGCCCGGCGAGCTCCGTGTCACGGGCGCACCGCGGATGCCGGTAGCGGGCCAGCCACCGTAGATTCGCCATGACCACCGGATCCGGGGCACCGACGTGCACAAAATCCCAGGCCACCGCCGCGCAGGCCCTCGCGGTCGCGGTGAACGCCTCCGCCGTTCGCTCATCGACCTGGCCCTCGGCACGAACATCGACCACTCGAGCGCGGCCGTCCGCGAGCCGTACGAAGTAGTCCGGGGCGTGACGGCGCTTCTTCCCGTCCTCACTCCAGTGCAGCCAGAACGGCTGGGAGGCGATCCCCACCACATCTGGGTCGAAATCCAGCAAGATCAGCCGGTCCCGCTCAAGCCACGACTCGTACCCCACATGGCCACCGGTGGTCGCCGCGTAGTAGAAGCCAGGAAAGCTACGGTCGCCCTTGTTCCACCGGAACCCCCGTACTGGCTGTACATCCTCAAACCGGACATCCCATCCTGCACCCAACGCAGTACGCCGTCGCTGTACGCCGTCGAAAAAGTCCAGGTCAAAGGCACCGAGTACGGGATCGCCGTACGCGAAAACAGGTTGCCCCACCGCGTCCCCAGTCAGCCAGGCCCAACAAGCGCTCAACCTTCGCTGAGAATATTTGGCGGTCACCAGCCTTCGCTGAGAAACGCTCAATGTTCACTGCGAGGGGTCAGCTGGACCCGCCACCTATCGCGCAGAGGCCTGGTGACCCGATTCTACCGGCGGTAGAATCGGGTCATGAGCAGCAGCAAGCCGACCAGCGTCAAGACGACCGAGGCCGTACGCGACCGTCTGCGCGTCCTCGCACAGGAACGCGGCACGACCATCACCGAGCTCCTGGAGGAGCTCGCCGCGAGCCGGCTGACCGCCGCTGAGCAGGAGCAGCGCGCCCAGGAGGCGGCCGCCGAGCTCGGCCTGGAATACACCGAGGAGCTGCGGCATACGGGCCAGTCCGCCTGGGAGCGCGTGCGCGCCCACCAGGACGGCGCCGCCGCGTGAGCCTGACGGCAGTCTTCGACCACACCGCACTGGCCGCCCTGTACCGGGCGGACGAGTTCTTCACCGGCCTCTACATCGAGTCCTCCCGCGGCGGCGGACGCGTCCTGATCCCTACCCTGTCGATCCTGGCCGCCGAACGCCAAATCCCCGGGGCCGGCGCCCATGCCGCACGGCTGCGCTTCGCCGAGACCGTGCCGTTCACCGCCGCGCACGCGCTGGACGCCGCCTCATGGCCCGCCACGGACTGGGCGGTCACCCATCCCGCGGCCATCGCGTGGCAGGGAGTGAAGACGGGTGAGCCCGTCACCGTTCTCTCCCTGGCTCCCGAGCTGTACGAGGGGACGGGCGTCTACCCGCTCAACCCCTGGTAGGGCTCAGAGACACCCGGCGGCCGGACAGGTGGGTCCGGCGGCCATGCCGTTGCAGTCCCCGGGCCGCTTGCGTGTCCGCTGATGTCGCGGAGGCGCCGCAGTGAGGGCGGCCCGTCTACGGCTGGGTCTGCTCCCAGTGGCGGGCGAGCAGTCCGAAGAGGATGCTGTCGGCCCATTCGCCGCGGACCAGGACCGATTCGCGACCCGCCCGGCAGCCGCACCGAAACCCTCCCGACCCGGCCCCGGACGACCTCCGGGCTCGAAGAACAAGCACCGGGCCAGGCACCACAACGTCGGCAAAACGGTCAAACGCGCCGAGTCAATCAAGGAACACCAAGCGCGCAGAGGATAAACGCCAAGCTGAGGCGCTTCTCGCGGGCGGAATCCCCAGGCGGTCCCTTGGACACCTCACGGGTGGATCGGCCGCTGGGTCGTTCAGCTGAAGTCGAAGGTGGCGACGACGGGGGCATGGTCGGATTCGGGGTACTTGTCGTCGGTGGCGAAGGCAAGCGTGTCGTCGTGGAGAATTTCATTGTGGATTTCTGAGCCGCGGTAGTGGGCGAGGAGGTTGCGGGTGACGAGCATGTGGTCGATCATCTGGCCGCGGCCGTGGTGGAAGAGGGTGTATCGGGCTTCGCCCGGGATGGTGTGCTCGATAGGGACCAGGACCCGAGTGGCGAGATCTTTGTTGTTGGTGTCTTCGACGTTGCCGCAGATCGCCTGGACCGGGACTTCTCCGGGTTCGGCGTTGAAGTCGCCGGCGACGATGATGCGCGCCTCGGGGTCGTCGTTGAGGATCTGGTCGACCAGGCGCCGTACTTCCAGGGCCTGGCTCATGCGCTTCATCGAGGACAGGAAGCTGCCTTCGGCCCAACTGTCGGCGGTGCTCCAGATGCCCTTGTCGGTCACCTGACCTGGGATGTCGCTGGGGATCTTGGATTTCAGGTGCACGGTGATGATGTGCAGCAGGCGGCCGGGTTCGGCGTGGTCGATGTCGATCTGGGCGTGCAGGATGGGCCGCTCGATCACGATCGGAACCGGCTCCAGGTCGGGGGGTGTGGCGGTGAGCCGCTGGTAGTGGGGCTGGGCGACCAGGTCGTGCTTTAGCTGCTGCTGCTTGATGACCGGCAGGTTGGTGGCGATGACCAGGTTGCGTACGTCGAAGACCTGATGGTCCTCAAGCTTGGTGCTGACCAGCGCGGCGCCTTCGAGGTTGGTCCCGGCGAGTAGCTCCTTCAGCGCCAGCAGCGCACGCAGCTGGCCGGGGCGCTCCTGCCCGTGGACTTCCTGGAAGCAGGCGATGTCCGCTGGCAGCCGCCTGATCTGAGGTTTCATCAGGGTGACGCGTTCAACCAGCGATGGATGCACGCCTTCGCGGGTCTCGTCGAAGTTCTCGAGGTTGAACGTGGCAATCCGGATCTGTGTCACCGGTGCTCCCAGGGCTCGTCATGGCCGGGATACACAGCGTAATCAGGCTGTGCTCGCTGTGTGGGGACAGGGCCCGGCGTTTCGCCCTGTCCCCACCAACCGGCTGCGTCCGGCCGGACGACACCCATGGGCCGCCCGTGTCTCTCGGCGCTCGTACTCCGGCTGGGCCCCGGCGCCGCGGGACCCGGCGCCGAGGGCGGACGGCTACCCGAACGGCGGTTTCTCCCGATATGACACCGTTTTAGTCTGCCGGAAAGAGGAGCGGAGGCACTCCGCCCCGTCGGACTGGGATCGGGAGGCTCCATGCGCGGCCGGACGACGCGTCTCTGGAACAGGCCGGGGGGCGCGCTCCTCGCACTCGTCCTCGCCTGCGCCGTGACGGCCCCGCTGACCGGGTGCACCTCCGGCGACGACCCCGATCCGCGCCCGGACACCAACGTGACCGCCCCGACGACGGAGGACGGGCAGGAGACGGAGCAGGAAAGGCAGGAGAGGGAGAAGCGGGAGAGGGAGAAGGACGACGGGAGCTTCAACCGCGCGGGCCGGCTCTCCGACGGTTTCTCGGGCCACTGGCCGCAGAGCTACAAGAAGACGGTCAAGAATCCGTCCTCCGAGCCCTACGTGGGCACGCTCGAAGTCCTGGACTGCACACCGGGCGAGGAGAGCCGGCCCGCCATTCCGCCCAGCCAGACCGTGACCGTGCCCCCCGGGGGCGAGGTCGCGCCGGAGTTCAAGTTCTCGGAGAAGGGCGGGAACTCGAAGCCAACCCGCCAGGTCTGCGCGACGCTCCGGAACGAGGCCGGGGTCTCCGCGGAGGTCAGCGAGCCGATCTCCGCGGATCTCGTGACGCCGCCCGGCGAGACCACCGGCGAAACGACCGGGGAGACCACCGGTGAAACGACGGGCGAGACCACCGGCGAAACGACCGGGGAAACCACCGGCGAAACGACGGGCGAGACCACTGGGGAAACGACCGGGGAAACCACGGGCGAGACCACCGACGGGGGCACGTCCGAAACCGGCGGGTCCGACGACAACGGCTGAGCCCGCCCGAGCGAAGGGGGCCTTATGGCCGAATCGGACTCCGAAAGCGGAACGCACCCCTGGGGCAACTGGGTCGTC
Organism: Streptomyces sp. ISL-43; assembly: GCF_018614195.1. Taxonomy (GTDB): domain Bacteria; phylum Actinomycetota; class Actinomycetes; order Streptomycetales; family Streptomycetaceae; genus Streptomyces. The sequence continues at coordinate 12,877 of NZ_JAGGOT010000107.1, read as the reverse complement.
ACCTTCGCCACACTGGCCGCCCCGACCACGTTCATCGGCGCCCTGCTGCTCTACTTCGGCTTCGCCTACACCGACGCCCTCTACGCGCACTTCGGCGTCGACGCCGCGACCCTCGGCTTCTCCACCCAGGAGTACGCGCTGCGCAGTGCCGGGGCCCTCTACGTCCCCGCGGGCGCGGCGCTCATCGTCGCGCTGGCCGGCGTCCTGGTCTACTACGCGGCGCGCACGCTGGGAAACCGGGGCGCGCCCCTGCCGCCGGGGAGCCGGCTGGCGCCGTATGTGGTCTCGGCCTGCGGCCTGGTCATGTTCGTCCTGGGCGTGCTCGGCGGTTTCGCTGTGTGGCGTGCCGGAGCGATGGACACCCCGCTGCTGATCGGCGGCGGGCTGGTGCTTGTCGTGTTCGGCAGGGCCCTGTCCTTCAAGCTCACCGGCGCCGACTACCCGGTGGCACGCGAGCGGCTGGCGCTCGCCCTCGTCGCCGCGCTGGTCGGCCTATCCTGCTTCTGGGCGGTGCACGCGTACGCCAAGAAGCACGGCGCCGACGAGGCCCGGTACCTGGCGCGGCACCTGTGGCTGCGTCCCGCGGTGACCGTCGACACGGCGGAGCGCCTGTACTTCCCCCCTCGGCAGGTACGCGAGACGGCCCTGCCGGTCACCGGTCCCCCGCAGCGGTACCGGTACCGGTACGAGGGTCTGAGGCTCCTCGCGGAGGTCAACGGCCGCATGTTCCTCATCCCCGAGGACTGGGCGAAGACGGGCGGCGGCGTGCTCGTCGTGCCGGCGGACGGCGCGGTACGCGTCGCCTTCCGCTCGGGCTGAGGCGTCCGCGGTGGCCCCCGTCGACCCGGACCAGCCGGGCGAACTGCACCGGATGCTGCCCGGTCTGGGGCTCGCCGCGATGAAGCGCATCACCGAACGTCACGGCACGGTCCACCTTGGCATGCCCGACTTTCGGCCAGCTGCTGCCAGACGAGGCTGAACGCCGGATCACATGTTCCAGGCCCTGTTCTTATAGCTACGGCGAAGGGGCATGTAGCGCTGCGTGACTGCTCTGGGGTGAGGTCAGGTGAGGACCAATCGAGCGGCAGGATGAGCGAAGCGGTTACTGCACGGGAGAGTCGGGATCCGGCAGCTGGTAGCCCCGCTCCCGCTCCACGTCCTCAACGCCGTAGGCTGCGCTCAGGGCGGCCAGCGCGTCCTCGGACACGGTTCCCACGGCGGTGCCGATTCCCCGCTGCTCGGACTCGATGATCATTCCAGCGCGCCGGGCGGCCTCGACCGCCTCGTCGAAATCGTCCGGGTCGAGCGCGACGATCACCCTGACACGGGGCGTCTCATCACTCACGATGCGCGAATCGCCGGTTGCGTAGCCCATGTCGCCCTCCAAGGGGGTGGTTCGTCATTCTGCTACCCCTAGGGTGCCTGCACCAGTCCTCGACCGGCGTCCGACGCCGGAAGACCAAGATCACGTGTGCCCGCGCGCAGCAGCGTCACAATCTGTGCGGCGGTCGCGTTCGGGTTCTGTTCCCAGAGCAGCGCGGCGACACCGGCGACGTGGGGTGTGGCCATGCTGGTGCCCGACAGCCGGCGGTATCCGCCGTCTCGCCAGGTGGACAGGACGTCGACGCCGGGTCCCACCAGGTCGACCCCGCCGCCATTGGGATTGAGACCGGCACACGAGAACGGAGCGATGGTGAAGTCCGGCGCGATCGCGCCCACAGCGAGCACCGACGGGCAGTTCGCAGGCATCCCTACCGGTTGGAGATCCAGCGGGCGGCTGCTCTCGTTCCCCGCGGCCGCGACGATCAGCTTGCCGCGCTTGAGGCATCGACGGGCGGCGCGCTCGTAGATGCGCGAGTAGCCGGCGCCGAGGGCGACCGCACCGCCCAGTGACATCGAGATGACCCGGACCCCGGCCTGGTCCATGGCCCAGTTGATGCCGTCGAGAATCTGTCCGTCGCTTCCGCGGCCTTGGTTGTTGAGCACCTTGGCGACGTAGATGTCGGCCTTGCACGCGACGCCGTAGCGCGGCCCGGTGGCCGGGTTCCTGGGGCCGCAGGCGGTTCCGGCGCAGTGGGTGCCGTGGCCGTGGCCGTCGTCGACCGCCTGTCCCGGCACGAAGGACGCCGACTGCCTCACCCGGCCTGCCAGGTCCGGGTGGGTCTCGTTGATGCCAGTGTCGAGGATCGCCACTCCGACACCTGTGCCGGTGAGGGCCGTCTCGGTCGCCAGGATGGCCTGCAGTCCCCAGGTTGCCTGCGCCTCGCTCCACAGGGGACCGGCCGCGGCCCGCGCCAGTGACGGATTGACCTGACCGTTTCCCCGAACGCGCTCGACGAGGTCGGCCACACCGTGCAGGTACCCCTCGAAGTACTCGACCGGGCGGGCCGCCGTGTCCTCCTTGTAGGCGTGGAGCACACGCTCCGGTTCCGCGCCGACCAGAGTCGGAGTCGAGGCGACGGTGGCTTCCAGAGCCAACCGCTGGTCGCCCTCGACGGCCTCGACGATGGCGATGCCCAGATCGTCGAGGACCACGGTTCCGCCCTGCTGGAGGGCGCGAGTGGCGGAGTCGCCGACCCGGACGTGGTCGGTCACCGACACTCCGGCACCCGAAGATAGCGCGGCGAGCCCGGCCTTGGGGTCGTCCTGATCGAGCAGAACCAGGTATCTGCCTGTGTACTCGACGTTCTTGGCCACGCCTTCGTCGGCCATCGCGGTCACGCTGTACTCGTCGCTCATGGTCGTCGTCCTCTGCTGGGGCGGGCGTGTCTGCCCGGCGGGTGGATGGAAAGCAGAAAGGCCGACCGCTCACACAGCAGGCCCCTTGCCATCGATTTCGACCATAGGAAGAAGGGATCCGTGGCGCGCGGGCTGTCAGGCCATTCGGGCCAGTACACCGACGGGCCCGGCGCGCATCCGCACACCGGCCCGTCGTTCAGAAGCCGTTGTCTTTCCGGTCGTGACCGTTGAGTTTCCGCTGGTCAGGAGTGGACTCTGCATCGGCGTGGAAGCGTTGGGGCGTCGGGTTGCTTCTTGATCGGTGGGGGTGGCTGGTGGCGTCGGTGCTGGGTCTGCTGGAGGCGAAGGAGTCGGCCGCGCGGGAGGCGGTCGAGCGGGCGCGGGAGGAAGTCGCGAGGATCGCGGCCGTGCTCGAAGAGGCCGAGCGGGTTCTCGAACGGCTGGTCATCGCCCGGGAAGCGGTGGTGGAGGTGCTGGCCGAGCCGGCCGGCCAGGCCGTGGACGTGGTGGAGGACAAACCGGTGGCCGCCGCGGTGACGGGATCACCGGTTCCCCGCCAGAGCGGGCAGCTGGCCAGGGCTGTCCTCGCGCCGGACTACCAGCGGATCATCTCGGTGCTGGAGACCGAGGCGGCGGCGGGCCGGGACAAGGTGCGGGCCAAGAACCTTGCGCTGGCACTGGGACTGGAAGTGGTGCCCGCGAAGATCGAGGGAGTGCGTTCGCGGGCGAAACGCTTGGCTGAGCGCGGGTGGATCACCGGGCATCAGTCCGGGGAGTTCAGCGCCGTGACGCCGTGACGGTGCGGTCAGGCTGCCAGGGACATTGCCGTCGTGGTCGTGTGGGTGCGGCGGGCGAGGCGGCGGCTCATGAGCATGGTCATCGACCACAGGATCATGGATTCGCTGGTGGCGGGCAGCGCCTCGTAGTCGCGGGCCAGCCGACGCGAACGCATCAGCCAGCTCAGCGACCTCTCGACCACCCACCGCCTGGGCAGCACCACGAAATGCGGCTCGTCACTCCGCTTGACGATCTCCAGGGTGAGGTGGAGTTTCTCCCTGGCCCAGTCGACGAGCATGCCGGTGTAGCCGCCGTCCGCCCAGACCAGACGGAGCGAGCGGTGCGAGGCCCGCACCCGTTCCAGGAGAGGCACCGCGGCCTCGCGGTCGCCCACGTTCGCGGCGGTGACCGCGACCACCAGCAGCAGGCCGAGACAGTCCGTGATCACATGCCGCTTGCGGCCCGGTACCTTCTTGCCGCCGTCGTAACCGCGTGAAGCAGCGGGCACCGAGCTGGCGGCCCGCACCGACTGCGAGTCGATGATGCTGGCGGTCGGCTCGGCCGCCCGCCCCTCGCTGACGCGGACCTTGCCCCGTAGCCGGTCGTGGAACTCCACGTCCAGGCCCTGGCGGCGCCAGCGGCGGAAGAACGCGTAGACCCGGTCCCACGGCGGGAAGTCGGCGGGCACCGAGCGCCACTTGATCCCGTTGTCGACGACGTAACGCACCGCGTCGAGCATCTGCCGGTGAACCGGGCGGCCTACACGGCCGGAGGCCTGGTAGCCGCCGGGCACTTCACGCAGTCCCAGGTCCGCGAACTCCTCACGGCGGCCGCGGACACGGCCCGCCCGCATCAGATTCACCGCAGCCTCTCTGTCATCAACTCTGCCCTGTCCGCCGGCCAAAGCCGGCCGCTTCATCTCAAAGGACGCCCATGAGCAGCGCCGACGGCCCGCGTTTCGACGCCGCCCAGCAGATGCTCGACCTCGAAGACCAACAGACTTCGGCGAACCTGCCTGCCCAGCAGCGCGCCGCCACGGTGCGCGAGCCGGCCCGCCCCACGGGACAGCTGCCCGGCCTGCTCACCGACCGCGGCAACGCGAAGCTGTTCGCAGTGATGTACGGGGATCAGTTCCGTCATGTCGAGGGGCTGGGCTGGTACCACTGGAGTCAGTACCGCTGGAAGCGCACCGGCGGCGAGAAGTCCGCCCTCTGGGCAGCCGGAGACATGGCCGAACAGATGCCGGCCAGCGATCCCACAGGCCTCTTCAGCGACCGCGACCTTCTCCTGCACCGGCGCAGGTCCATGTCCACCCCGGGCATCAAGGCCATGCTGACCCAGGCCAAGGCCTCACCCGCGCTCGCGCTCGACCCCGACACCCTGGACGGCGACCCGTACGCCCTGTGCACCCCGGCCGGTGTCGTCGACCTGCACACCGGACAGCTGCGCAAGCCCGACCCCGAACGCGACATGCACTCGCGGGCCGCCAGCGTCGGACCTGAGGCCATGGCGACACCGCGCTGGAATCGGTTCCTCCACGACACATTCGGCGACGACGACAAGGGCCTGGAGACCATCCAGTTCCTCCACCTGCTCCTGGGGTACTCCATCACCGGAGACGTCGGCGCGCAGGTCCTGCCGTTCCTCTACGGCACCGGCGCCAACGGCAAGTCCGTCATGTTGGATGTCATGACGCAGATTCTGGGTGACTACGCGCAGGCGGCCCCGCCCGGATTCCTGATGGAGAAGGGCAAGTTCTCCGAGCACTCCACCGAGCTGACCGAGCTGCACGGCCGGCGCATCGTGGTGTGCAGCGAACTCAAGCCCAACGACAAGTTCGACGAATCCCGCGTCAAGCTGCTGACCGGCGGCGACCGCATCATGGCCCGCCGCATGCGCCAGGACTTCTTCTCCTTCACACCCACACACAAACTGTGGCTGCTGGGCAACCACCGCCCCGAAGTCGGTACGGGCGGTCACGCTTTTTGGCGCCGCATCCGCCTCATCCCCTTCGAACGTGTCGTCCCCGCCTCACGCAAGATCAACAACCTGGCCAAGCAACTCGTCGACAGCGAAGGCCCCGGCATCCTGCATTGGCTGATCGAAGGCGCCCAGCTCTACCTCGCCACCCGCGACCCACTGACTGGACCTGCATCCGTACGGATGGCCACCCAGGCATACGCAACGACCGAGGACCACATCGGGCGCTTCCTCACCGAGTGCTGCACCAGCGCCACCACCGGCCGTGCCAGCGATAGAACCTCAGGCGACCTCAAGGTCGAGCAAGGACTTCTCTATGCCGCCTACAGCAGCTGGTGCAGTACCGGCGAAGGCATCCGACCCGCCACCGCTCGCGCCTTCGCAACCCGCGTGCGCCAGGAGCTCGCCCTGGCCTCACCGGCCGACATGATGAAATCCAGCGGAAAGAAGTACTACCCCGGACTCGCTCTCCTAGCCGACGACGAACCCGAACATGTCTAGACCACACCGCCTACGCGGCCGGCCCACACCTCTCTACGATGGACACGGCACACCTCCACACGACCGTTCCCAAACCCACCCCGGCCCCTACCCGGCCGCCGACAACGAAAAGAGGCCGCGGCCATGAGCTCGCTGCTGAACGAGAGCGACCTCCTCCACGAGAACAAGGTGGTGTGGCTGGAGAACCCTGAACATCTCGACTACGTACGCCAAGCCCTCGACAAGACAGCCCGCCGCCGCGGAAAGCCCCGCTACGCCCGCGACGGACGCATGGTCGGCTACACCGAACTCGACGAACATGCCGAAGCCGACCCCGACAGCGGTCTCCAGCTCCGACGGGTCTTCTTCCTACTCCCGCACGACCGCGACACCGATCCCGACGGCGTGTACCACCAAGGGGCGCCCGGCGAAGCGATCGACCCACGGACGGTCGAGCCACGCCGGGCGGGAGTAAAGACGCCCCGCTCCCAAGGCAGCCTCGATGCGGCGGCAGCCGTCAGGACGGCGTGAAGCCTCATTCGTTGGCGGGCGTGATCGGCCGGACAAGTCCTAGCTGCGCACGGGAAACGGCTGCTGCGGGGGACCGGTCCGGTTAGGGTCGTGATCAGTCCGCGCCGACATGGGTGTGCGGGTCAGGGCCGGTGCCCAGAGCGCTCTGGGGCAGTACGACCGGTCCGCCCAGGCCCCGGTACCCCGTTGGGATGCCGGGGCCTTCACACCTAGGGCGGCCCCGCCCACGGCGTCGGTCGGTTTTGCGGACTCCCGTGCGGGCCAGGATGACGCTGGCATCCTCGTCGAGGAAGAGCATGAAGGCCCAGGTTCTGTCCGGCGTGAAGATGCAGCCGATTCGCAATGGCGCGGTGCCGTACTGGGTGAGGGTGTCGACAGTGGCTGACAGGGCGAGTGTCTCGGTGCCCCGTTTCCTTGCGCGCCGGTCGCGAGCCGTGTAGATGCCGGCAAGTTGCTGACCGGGGACGCTGCCGTCCTAGATGACGAAGGCGCCTCCGCCGAGAAGTGCCGCCTTTGCTGGTTCGCGGGCTGTGGTCTGTTCGTTGAGCATCTCGGCCAGGTCTGCCCGGTTCATCTGCCCCCTCCCTGTCCTTGGTGTCGGAGCTGCACTCAGTCGTTGTAGTGGAGCCTCTGACGGGTCCAGAGCGTGAGGTCGCTGCTGGTGGCGACGGCCAGGGTGAGGCCGGAGGGTGAGAATCCGGCAGTGCGGAGTTCTGAGTACTCCGAGTGGAAAACATGCCACCATGCCCCTCCCGCTGGGCCTTTGTGGGCCCCGCCGTCCGCGGAGAGGATGACGCGGTCGTGGGGCCATTCCGGGCTGACGACATCCAGGGTCCAGCCGTCGGGGGTGGTGCTGTGGAGGCCGCCTCCGAAGAGACCGGCGATGCGGACCTGGGTGCCTTCGATCGGCCCGAGGCCGGGGCAGGTGAGGTCTGGGTGGGCGTCGGGGGTGCTGGTGTCGGGGTCGGGATCCCGGTCGCGGCCGATCTTCTCACCGGTGACCGCGTCGAAGAGCCCGTGGCCGTCGCTGGAGACGACCATGACGAGGTCATGCCCGTTGTCGGGGTGGACGGCGAAGCCGATGCCGAGCAGGCCGCCGATTGGAGTTGTGCGGTCGAGTACCGGTTGCCATGGCTCCGGGGCCGGCATGACGGAGGCGGCGATGTAGCGCTCGCGCAACTTTTGCCGGTAGTCCGTGATCAACTCGTCTCCTCGGTGCGATCCGCGTCGAGGGTCACTCTCGCGCAGCGGCCCACGTCGACTCAAATTTCATGCTGGGTGATCGCGGTAGGGCCGTCAGCGTCTTGCCACCCGTGCAGACTGCCCTCCGCGAGGACTCCGTACTTCCGCTCGTAGGCGGTCATCGCCGCGAGGTCGGTGTGGTCCCGGGCCTCGATGACCTCCGCGGAGGCCGCAGCCGACTTCGCGGCCCCCTGGCGGACATGCTCACCATCCTCGGCGAGGACGAGTGCCGCAACGACGTCCTCGCCTGGAATCCAGCCATCGCGGCCTCCGCCCGGTGACCTTCGTGTCCCGCGCCCGGTTGAGCTGGCATGAGGAAGACGATCTACGTATTGACGGCGGCGGCCCTGATGTTCGCCGCCGCCCCCGCGCACGCTGACGCCAAGGCCAGTGACGGCAAGGTCGGGATGTCCGTCTACGGCAAGGGGCTGCGCATCAGGGACGTGGGCGCGCATATAGAGGGCCATGGCACCGGGGTGCGGGCCCGCCTGATCACCTACACGCCGAAGGGCTACAGGTCGGCGTTGACGGGGTGGAAGGACGCCACCCCGGTCAGCGCGGCCTTGACCAAACTGTCCGTAAGGGCAACCCAGGTGAAAACGACCTCTAACCTGCCCACATGTCGCCCCACAGCGAGCCTGGGCGGGTCCATCCCGGCCGTGGTCGGCGCGTCCGATGCAACTGCTCTGATCCCGCAGCAGCGAGCCTTCGCCCCAGCGCCACCCCCCGTTGAGGCCTTCGACCCAGGGCCCCAGCCTCCAAGCCACCCCGCGGTACTCTCCGCGCCTTCGTCTCCGCCCACCCCGGAGGGGGCCGGCCCCGGGAAGCCGGAGCCCGAACAGGTGACACCCCGAACGCCGACTTCCCTACAGAAATCGAACAGACTTACGATTCAAGTGTGACCACCACCCCGCTGACCACCACCGCGCCCGCGTTCCCCGACGACCTCCTTCAGCTGCAGGAGCGCCTCCACCGCGCCCACGCCGAGCACCATGCCTACCTGGCCGAACTGCCCTGGAGCGTGGAAGCCCTCGCGGGCTGGGCGCGGGGTGAGCAGTTCTCCCACCGTGGGGACGTCCCCAACAGCCCGGGCTGGAGCGACGAGCAGAAGGAGACGGTCGACCGGATGTGGGCCGAGATCCGAGAGCTGTCGATCGCGGTCGTCGACCACCCCCACTGGGCGACGGTCCCCCGCGACGCCGTGGTGAACGCCCGCATGCAGCTGAAGAAGGAGACCCGCCCTGCCAGACCCTCCGACGTTGCCGCCCGGCCGCGGCTGATGGCGCTTGGACCTGGATGACGTCGCCTCGCCACGCGCTCACAGCGGCCTCCAGGCCATCGACGGGCCACGGTGCGCGCCGTGGTCCGCCAGGCCGCCCACGACGTCCGCACCACCCGCCCCCGCCGATCCGCCGGCGGCGTCGCGGGCGGCCCGCGGTGCGTTGCGGGTGCGGGGCCCGTGTGAGTGTGGCAATGGCAGGGTGGGTTTGTTAGCGCGCCTGGAGCAGCTGCGCGGCCCGGAAGCGACGGCGGGCGGCCTGCGCGTGCACGCTCTCGCCGACGGCGCCGCGCCGCAGGGCCTGGCGGCGCCACGTCACGGCTGTCACTGCTGCTGCTCAGCCTGCCGGGGCTGGCCGCGGTCGCCGCGTTGTTGTTCACCTGGCAACAGGTGAGCCAAAGTGGCAAGGAGCTGCAGATCGTCGAGCAGGGCCAGATCACTGACCGCTTCAACGCGGCGATCCACAACATGGGGTCGGGCTCCTTGGACATCCGCCTGGGTGGCATCTACGCCCTGGAGCGCATCATGGCTGACTCCCCGCGCGACCAGCCCGCGATCGTTTCGGTAAACAGCGGGCCCTTGTCGCTGTCCAGGCTCCACCGCTCGATGACGGGGAAGCCGGTGAAGCACTGCCAGTCCGAGGAGTACTCCAGGGTGGCGGCCTCGAACGCGCCGAACTCCTCGTCGGCGACGATCGCGGCCAGGATCTCCTGCGCCCGGTGGGCGGCCTGTGCGGGGGCGGGCATGCTCGTGCTCATCTTCGGTGCTCCTTCGAGGAGGTGCTCATGAGGTGCCCCGCACGGCCCCTGGTGGGCCGGTGCGGTTCGTGCCCCGTACGCCCGGGGATCGGCTTCCGCCCCGGGCGTACGGGAGCCATCAGTCCCGCCGCAGCAGGTGACCCGGGCCACCTGCGCCGGCCCCGGTATCGGTCGTCTTCTCCAGCTCTCCGGTCAATGCCTTCGCCTCCCGGCCGGAGGGAAGGCGGACCCACACGTAGGCGACGGCGTCGTCGACTCCCGTCCAGCCGGAGCCGATCTGGGAGACGGTCCCGACGATGAGCTGAGGCAGCTCCTGGCCCCGGCCCTCCGGCTCGACGTACGACCAGCCGGTGACCATGTCGCCGACGCGCAGCCGAACGGTCTTTCGGCGGGCGGCCACGGCGCTCACCGCCCATCCCCAGGCTGGTCCAGGACGAGGCCGAGGAGTCCCCGGCATTCACGAGCGAGCTCCTGGAGGTGAACGTACGCGGCGTGCCGGTCGGCGGGGAGCCCGGCAGCCAGCATCCGCCCAGCGTGCGCGGCGGTGTCCTCCACCAGTCGCATGCGCTGCGGATCGTCCCAGCGGGGGGCTTGTTCCACGGCGATCGGGGCGAGGAGACGCACGTGCCCCGACAGCCAGCGGTGCCACGCCGCGCACACGGTCCGGTCGGGGGTGCCGGCGCGGTGCTCCAACACCTGGGAGACGGTCTCGCTGATCAGGCTCATGTCGACAGGCAACGTGCTGCTGGTGCCGTCGGCGCGGGCCACGGTCAGCTCACCGGGCACATCCGGCCCTCGACGGGTACGGCTTTGGGGGGACACGGGCAGCACTACAGCCTCCTCGCCAATCCGGGCGTCACCAGCGCGACCGGGCCGCCAACAGGGCCGCCCGATTCCACGGATTGACCGTATGAGCGGCCGCGGTGGAGTAGGACTGACTGGGGGTACGAGTAGAGCGCGCCACGCCAAGGGGAGCGCCATGAACGCCGAACTGCACCGGCCCTCACGCGCGGGTCTCATCAGCGGCTTCGTGCTGCGCGCAGCCCGAACGTCGATCCCGGCCACCCAGCAGGAACTCGCCGAGCTCCTGGCTGTGGACCTGGCCACCGTGCAGGGCTGGGAGTCGGGGCGTCGCCCGCTGGCGAACATGAAGGCCGGGGTCCTCCTCGCCATGCGCCGCCGCCTGGCCGTCCTGGGGGCCTCCCCGGCCGTCCTTGCGCTCCTGGACGCTGCGATGGATGCCGACCGCATCATCGCGGCCGTCCTCGCCTCCGGCGACGATGTTGGGCATCCCCTCGGTGAATGGTTCCAGACCCGCCAGACGGCCCACATGCTCGCCTGGGCGCTCGCCGGCACCCCGCCGGCCTCGGTGGCCGACCTCGTCGCCGCGCCCCGCAGGGGCCAGGCACGGCGGGACATCCTCAACCACCACCTCACCCGCGACGGCGGCCGCCGCCGGTAGAGCCTCACGCTCCGACGAGGCGTCTCGCGATGCTGCCTACGTTGTAGCGGGTGGCAGGGCCGGCCGCGGTCGATCCGGGGTGATCTGGGGGCCCGGCTGTTTTTGCGGCCACGCCGTACGCGCTGCTCAGGCTGCAAGGGTCACGCACGTGCTCCTAGCGGAGGCACTCTGGCCGCGGCGGGCGGATGTGGCCGTGGTGATCGGGGCTGGGCTGGAGATAGCAGCCCTGGGCATGGGGCACCGCCAGGTCGCCGCCCACCTGGGCTTGGCCGAGGGAACGGTCCGTGGCTGGCTGCGGGCGTTCGCCGGGCGGGCGGAGGACATCCGGCGGTACTTCACCGTCGCCCTGGTCGCGCTCGCTGATGACCCGGTGATGCCGGATGCGACGCCGTCGACGCTCGCCGACGCCGTCTCGGCGGTCGCGGCCGCCCATCGGGCGGCTGCGACGAAGTGGCCGCACATGCTCACTGTGTCGCGGTGGGAGTTCGCGGGCCGGGCCTACCGGCCCTGCCTCAGCCAGACGTACGCGGTGTTCAGCGTGCTGGTGGCCTGGCGGCCGAGCTCGGCGGAGCGTGGTCGCGGTCCTCGGTGTAGAGGGCGTGCTCGGCGTCGTGGAGTTGCTGTAGGTGGTCACCGCCGAGGGCGGGCGCGCCGCTGTGTTTGGGGAGGGCGGCGGTGAGCAGCGCGGCGCCGGTTTCCAGGAGCATGGTGCGTCGCCACATGTCCTCATCATTGCCTTCCGTCGTCCGTCCGGCCGTTCGCGGGTCGGGCAGGGTGAACCCGAGCTCGGTGACGGTCCGGCCGGTGCCCGCCCGAGGCGTACCCCACCACCCCACGCCCTAGCCCCGTACCAGGTCGACGCCCTCAGCGGACGGAAGAACCCTGCCATCCATAACCCGAAGAGCGAGGCCGAGGTCCTTCTCCGCATTTGGGTCGCCCCTGGGCGGGCGGTTCGAGCGGGCGGTGGCGCTGGCGAGCGTCTCTTTTTGGCCAATGTTTGGGCGACTCGGCTTATTCCACTTCAGGCGCCCGCGAGTAGGCGGATACGCCTCGCTGTCAGATACGCCCGCACAACTCGAACGAAAGTTTGATCTGTGATGTCCTCAACTCGCACCTCGGGTTCGCTTCCGTTAGGCGTGCGATACGGCCAGTCATCTCTTGGCACCCGAATAACCCCTTGATCATCTTCTTCCTCTGCGTCAAGACTTCGAGCACATTTTGCGCGCTCACTCTGCGGGCGCGTATCGCCTGTGGGGGGCTTCTGGTGTTGCTTGCTGTGTCCGCGCGCGTTCGCCTACTTGTCTTGCTCTTGGTGCTGTCCGTCGTTGCGGGTGGCGGCTGGCTGGTCCAGATGCCGACGGGATCAGGGCGGAGTGGCGAGAGCCCGTACGTCGGACCGCGGCCGGTCGCGCATCAGAAGCCGGTGTCACTCGAGCAGCGTCAGGCACAGACACAGCGGCGTGCCGAGCCGGTGGAGTCGCATGGGCTGCCGACAACGAAGGGACAACCTGCGACGGCCGCGCAGCGGGAGCTGCTCAGGCAGAACCAACTGCAGGCGAAGACCGGCCCCCCGGCCAAGTCTTCACCGGAGGCTGACCCGAAGGGCAACAGCGTCTCGCCGGTGTCCAC
>NZ_JAGGOT010000106.1 GCF_018614195.1 Streptomyces sp. ISL-43 | reverse complement strand
GTTATCTATAGCTCTTAGGACTTCTGAGGCACATGAGAATTGTGTGCCCGTATCCCTGTTCCTGAGAGGTATCTGCTAGGTGTTTGGCACGTCTGGCACGTACGCGTCCGTACGTACTTTCAAGGCCGAGAAGGCCGTTTCATCCGATGGCGGTTCCATTCGATGGGTCGTCGCGTCCGACGACTTCGATCTGCACCGGGAGGCGAGCGCGTACGTGGCCTCGCTCCGGTCCCGGGACTGCTCGATCAACACGGAGCGCGTGTACGCCGGACGCATCGCGCTGTACCTGACGTACTGCGCGGCCCACGGCTTGGACTGGGCCGCTCCGGGATTTGCGCCGTTGTCGCGGTTCCTGCGGTGGCTCGTGGAGGAACCGCTGCCGCGTCGGGGACGACGTGCTCCTTCGGCGCCTCGCTACCGCTCGAAGGCGACGGCGAACCAGATCCTGACCACGGTCGGTGAGTTTCTGCGCTTCGGCGTCCCGAACGGCTGGGTGACACCGGATACGGCCGCGATGCTGTCGGAGGAGAAGTATCTGTCGTTCCTCCCGCCCGGTTACAGCGCCGGCGAGGACGGCCAGTACCGCGTCATCGACGCGAAGACCATCAAGTTCAACGTCGCGGTGCCGGGCTATGAGTGGCTCGACGACCAGCAGTACGAGCGGCTGGTGAACGCCACAACCCGGGCCAGAGACCGCTTCTTGGTCTCCGTGCTGGGGGCGACGGGCGTCCGGATCGGTGAAGCCCTGGGCCTGCGCCGGGAGGACATGCACCTGCTGTCCACCTCGGCTGCACTGGGCTGCCACGTCCTCGGTCCGCATATCCACGTGCGGCGCCGGCTGAACTCCAACGGGGCTCTGGCCAAGTCCCGCAGTCCGCGCTGGATCCCGGTGGACGAGGAGTTGGTCTCGCTGTACGCAGAGTATGCCCACGAGCGCGAGCGAATACCCGAGGCCGCGGAGAGCGACATGGTGTTCGTCAACCTCTTCCGTGCTCCGCTCGGGAGGCCGATGAGCTACCCCAACGCCAAGGATCTCTTCGACCGGCTGGCGGCCAAGGTCGGATTCGCCGCCCGTCCGCACATGCTGCGGCACACTGCGGCGACCCGGTGGGTCCGGAACGACACCCCTCGGGACGTGGTGCAGAACCTCCTCGGCCACGTCTCCCCGTCCTCGATGGATCCGTACGTGCACGCCACCGACACGGACAAGCGAGCGGCGGTCGACCGCCTGGCAGCCAAGCGCCGTCAGGAGGAGCGAGCATGAACGGCAACCTCGCATCCGTCGTCTCCATCGCTTCACAGGCGGCGACCGAAGACCGGCTGGAGAGATGGCAGGTCTTCCTCGCGGGCAAGATCGACCCGCAGTGGCGGGAGAACGAGTGGGACAGCGCGAACTGGCTGTTCACCGGCGACCCCGACAACCCTCTGACCGCCGCCTACGAGTGCATCACCCCCGGATGTCTGCAGGTTCTGCCCTCCCCGGAGAACAGGTGCCAAACCTGCCGGGAGGCCGTCCGGGCCAGCGGGATGAACGAGACGGAGTTCACCGCCGCTCACCACCGATCCCCCCAGCGTTTCCTCGCCTACACCCCGCCCAGCTCCTGCATCGCGGGCGGGGAGATCAAGCGATGCCAGCGCCTGGCATCGAGCCGTGGTCTATGCCGGAGCCACCACGCGTTCTGGTCCAAGGTCTTTCGCCGGACCGGCATCGAGAACACCGACGAGAATCTCGTCGAGTGGGCAGCCACTGTGACGGGCTACGACCCGCTGCCGCGGTGCGCGGTCACGGGCTGTCCTTTGGACTCGGTTGTCAGCTCGGGGTTGTGCGGCACGCACTACGAGCGGTGGAAGAGTTTCGGCAGGTCCCTGGCCCCCGAGGTCTGGGCGGTTTCCGAGGTCCCCTACCTGACAGGCGCGCAATTCTCCCTGGCGGGGCTGTCCCCAGCGGTCCGGCTGGAGGTGTTGTTTGGCCTTCAACACCGCGACGCCATCAACGCGAGGGTCACACCACGGGTCATGAGGCCGCTCACCGCGAGGCTCGCGGGGATGCCCAGCCTCATCGTGGAAGCCACCGAGCAGGACGTCATGGAGGTCATCGCCGGGCAGACCAACGCCGTGTTCTTCTGCCGGCAGATACTGCGCTACCTCCGCGTCGCGTTCGACGAGTTCAACGGAATCGACCCCATGGAGCGGGAGATCTGGGACCTGCCCGCGCTCGGCATCGGCACAAACACCAGGCATGTTCGGCGCCGGGCTGGAACGGCTGATTTCACCGCGATCCGACAGCCGTGGCTTCGGGACGCGGCCATGGAATGGGCCCGCAGCACACGCCCCAACGGTCACCGACTGTCCGTCCGACTGCAAGCCTGCGTCCACGCCTCCCGGGCTCTGACAGTGCGCCCCGGCGAAGGGATGAAGCCGGCGAACCTACAGTTCGCCGACATGACCGCGATCGCCGACCACTTCAGCACTCTGCTCAAGCCGGACGGATCCGACTACACCAACAAGTACCGCGGCTCTCTCCTCACCGGCTTCTGGCAGGTCATCGACTTCGGGCGCCAGGCCGGGCTGATGGACGAGATTCCCGGCGCTTTCGCCCGTCACCGCTCGCACCGGATCGCGGAGGAGGACACGAACGAGGACGACATCGGGAAAGCAGTGCCGGAATCTGTTATTCGTCAACTCGACTATCATGTTGCTGAGTTGGGCGTCGGCCGGACCCATGGATCACTGTCGCCGATCGAGATCAGGGCCATGTATCGGACGATCTACGTTCTGCTGCGGGACACGGGACGACGCCCTCGGGAGATCGCGTCGCTCAAGGTGGACTGCCTGGAACGAGTCGATGGCGACTACAACCTGATCTGGAACAACTACAAGGGCAAGCGGCTGCGGCGTCGGCTGCCGATCGACACCAGCACGGTGGAAGACCTCCAGAAGTGGCTCGAGCTCCGAAAACATCTGCCAAGGAGTGAACACGGCGCCCGCTACCTGTTCCCGGCCGCCACGGACTGGAACTCCGAGCGTTACATCCGATCCGAGGCGATTTCCAAGACGATCCGCCTCTGGGCGGACGCCATTCCCCGCCTGGACTCCGAGGTCCCGGACACCAACGGCGTTCCGCTGCCGTTCGATCGGTCGCTGATCTACCCCTACGCCTTCCGACACTCCTACGCACAGCGGCATGCGGATGCCGGGACCCCGATTGACGTGCTCAAAGAGCTTATGGATCACAGGGATGTATCCACGACCATTGGCTACTTCAAGGTGTCGTTGAAGCGTAAGCGCGAGGCCGTGAAGACGGTGCGGCCGCACGTGGTCGACCGCTCGGGCCGCCCGGCACCGATGTCCTCCAACACCGCCTACGAGCGGCGCTCGGTGGCTGTCCCGTTCGGCGGCTGCGTCGAGCCGAGCAACGTCAAGGCGGGCGGGCACGCCTGCCCGATCCGTTTCCAGTGCGCCGGCTGCGGCTTCTACCGTCCCGATCCCTCCTATCTGCCGGCCATCGAAGACCACGTCCGGTCGTTGAAGGCGGACCGGGAGACTGCCGAGGCCATGGGCACCGAGGAGTGGGTCGTGCGCAACATGGGCGATCAGGTCTCGGCGTTCAAGGACGTCGCCGAGAACATGAAGACGCTGATGAACCAGATGGACCCCGAAGAACGCGCCGAGATCGAGGAAGCCAGCAAGATCCTGCGCAAAACACGGGCCGCGAACGGTCGCACCACACTGCCGGTGACCGTCATCCAGCGACGGGAGCGCGGCGCATGAACACGAAGCGTCAACCGGCCGAGGTGCTGGCTGAGGCCCGTCGAAGGGACAGCTACCTCAAGCGGACCAAGGTATTGGCCGTCGTCGACGGCATGGCGGCCCGCGGGGAGCCTGTGACCTTCGCGGCGGTCGCGAAGGCCGCCGGGGTGTCGAACTGGCTCGTCTATGCCGAAGGGGTCCGTGAGCACATTCAGTCGATCCGCGACCAGCAAGGCGCCCAGGACCAGCGAGGGCTCTCCTCCAGCACCTCGGGCACAGCGGCTTTGAAAACCGACCTGGAACTGTCCCGCCAGGAGATCAGCTCACTGCGGACCGAGCGGGACAAGCTCAAGAGCGCCTTGCAGCGTCAACTGGGCCAGCAGCTTGATCACGTGGCCGCCGGCGACATGATCGCCCGGATCGACGAGCTGACTCGGCAGAATGAGCGCCTGGTCACCGAACGGGACGCCCTGGAACGAGAAAGAGCAGAGCTGGAGGCCAAGCTCGCCGAGACCGAGGAAGACCTCGGAGCCGCCCGCACCAGCCTGCGGAGGATGATCCGCTCGGAGAACTCCGCACCCAACGTCGAGTAGCAGCCGGTGGCCGCTGTCCGGTCGCGCTGAAGGTGGGGCGGCGTAAGTGCCTGACCTGGGATGCCTCGGATTGAGCGAGACGGATGTGGGTCGGCTGTCTCGCTCAATCCGAGGTGCAGTGCTTCTGGAGGTACCGGCTGGACTGGGAAGCTGAAGGATCTTTCACTCAGGGGAATCGGTGGCGATCAAACCCGCCGTCAGCGGGCGGGGTCCTCTGCGCGAGCATCCGAGGTTGTCTGCGTGGAGGTGGCGGCAACCAGCAGTGCAGTGAACACGACGGGGGCGACCGTCTGGTAGCCGATCCAGACCTCACCCCCGGCGCTGCTGCCCTGCCATGCCATCAGAAGGCCGGCCAGGGCCGCCAACACCCAGCCACTGTCGTAGGCGACCATGAGCCGCGTGTATGTGCGCATCGGTCGTCTGCGCACGTATCGGATCTCGATCCCACCACCGATCAGCAGGGCCAGACCCGAGACAACCATCAGCCAGGCGGACACGCCCAGCAGACGGCCGAGCGGGCCAGCGCCAGCGATGAAGACAACAGTGAGCAGTACCTTGAAGGCGCCATCGGCGATGATCCCCGCCGTCCGGCGCGTCATCGGCGGTGCCACGACTTGGGCCATGAGCGTTCCTCCTTGGAGGCTCGTCCGACTGGTTCCGTAACGAGATTACGGCAACAATCAAATTATGAGAATGACGAGAGCGGAAGCCAGGGAACGCAACCGCCGCGCCTTGCTGGATGCTGCGTTCCAGGTCGTTTCCCGAGAGGGGTACCGGGCCAAGCTTGAGGAGATCGCCGAACGGGCCGACGTGACCACCGGCGCCATCTACTCACTGTTCGGGAGCAAGAACGGCCTGGTGGTCGCCCTGGTCGCCGACTATCTGCGGCCGTACTACGAAGAGGTTGAGCAGGCGGTCCCCGCTGGATTTGATCTGCTTGAAGCAGTCGACGCCTTCGCTCGGTACTACCGGCGTAGTTGTGACGGTCCCGACGCGCTGTCTCGCCTGTCGCTCCAGATCACCTTGCTGGATATGGCCCTTCACGACCCAGGGCTGGGGTCCCAGCTCGCCACGTCCATCCGGTCGCAGGAAGACCATCTGATCGCGCTGTTCACCGGAAGGTCGCACAACGGGAGCGTCGTGACGTCGCATCAGGCGCAACGTCTGACCACCGCACTCAGGGCGCTGTTCGTCGGCCTGAGCCAGGGCGTCCCCCTCGGCCTCGCCCCTGGTGCCGACGAGGAATACTTCGCCGACACTGCCCGCGCTTTGGCATCCGACGTGTCCCTCATCGATCACGACGCAGCAGCAAATACCCAAGATTGACAGAGGCGCACGACCAGATGCCTCACATAGACCGAGACGGCCTCGGCTTCAGAGAGACAGGACAGCCGCCCCGGCGATCCCGCCCGGGCGGCCACCGTGCCTCACGTGACAGAGACACCAATCGACCGTCTACCTGCAAGTTCGCTTGACAACTCTAGATAAG
>NZ_JAGGOT010000105.1 GCF_018614195.1 Streptomyces sp. ISL-43 | reverse complement strand
CCAGAGAACCAGTGCAATTCATACACTGGCGCGATTACAACCACCTCATGGAGCAGGGCCTCAACCCCGCCACACGCCTCCCCTGGAACCACTGAACGAACCCACTACCCCCATGCCGACCCCTGGAACGGGAACCCAGGCGCTGCCACGCCTGGGCAGGAAACCGTCCCGAACAGGCCTGGCCGGCCCTTCGGGCCGGGGGCCTGCGCTCCGCTTAGCGGGCCCAGGGACGCCCTCGCTCCACGCGGAAGGTAACCCCTTTTCACGGGTCCGGGCCTACGGCCCGTTGGGTGTCCGCTTCGCTCTCACCCTCAGTCCCTCCGGCTTCGCCTCCACGACCACCGCCCGATCCGCCGGCCAGGCCGGCAGCAGCAGGGGGTGCCGGAGTCAGACTGCCGGGTGCGGGACCTTGAGGGTTACGGTCTGTACTTGTTCCCGTGCGTCGAGGAATTGTGCATAGCGTTCGAGCTGTAGGAAGACCGGTCACTCGCGGCCTGCTCCCTACGGGCCTGCTCGATCAACAGGCCCTCCGCGGTCTCCGTACGCCGATTCCCCCGACGCAGCAAAGTCCACACCAACCACAGCGCCGCCAGGCCCATCACACCGAAGAACACACCGAGCTCGAACATGCCCACCCCATCACACGAACCGGAACACGACCCTACCCAAGCAGGGCGAATAGCGGCGCCCGGAGCGGGTACCTGAGCGCTGCGCGCTCAGGACCGAACGGGCTCGCTGCGCTCGGCTGGGACTGCTTCGCAGCCTGAGGCCGGCCTTCGGCCCGGTGGCTCTCCGCTTCGCTCCGGACCTTGAAACCTCGTAGTACCTGAAGAGATCCGAGGCGCTGCGTGCCTGGGAAGGATTCGAGCCGGATTTGAGTTCCGCTGCGCTTCACTCAGAACGAGGTTCTCTTCCCAGGCCCGCAGTGCCATCACTCATCAGACGGAAGGCTCTACCACCAGAGCTGGTTCGCCTGGCCGCTACCGCAGTTCCACTGACGCGCCGGGGCTCCGTTGGCCGTGCTCCAGTCCGCGATCTCAAGGCACTTACCACTGTTCACATTCCGGTAGGCGCCAACCTGGATGCGCTGCCAGAGCTGGTTGCCCTGGCCACTGCCACAATCCCACTGACGCGCCGGGGCCCCGTTGTCCGTCCTCCAGTCCGCGATCTCAAGGCACTTACCGCTGTGCACGTTCTGCAGAAGCACCGGGTCGCTCGGGCTCCAGCCCTCGATGACATAGAACCTCTGGTTGTTGTTGCCGCTGTAGCAGTCCCACTGGTCCGCGCCGCCACCGTTCTGAACGGACCAGCCGCCGATCTCAAGGCACTTGCCGCTGTTGTGGTTGACCAGCGTCACTCCGTACGAGTCAGCGGCAGCAGGCGAAGCCGGAAGGAGCAGGGCTATCGCGGCGCCGGCCGCCAGTACCCCAGCGGCCCGGCGCAACGTCCCGGCGATGCTGTTCTTCATCGAGTTCCCCCATCAAAATACCGGCGATGCCGGACCAAAGTTCTACCTCGCCAAGTCTAACTTGATCTTGGACTCCGGCTGTTCAAAAAAAGGCCAACTCCCCGCGGCGCCGCGGCATCAGGCGCACCAGCAGGCCACACCCGAAGCCTGCTCCCGCCCTGACCTAGGTCCACGACAACGTCTATCGCCGCCGACAACTCGCTCAACCAAACTGCACAGCACCAGGCCACAAGCATGACGACTGCTCAGTTTCACTGACCGGCGATGGCTACTTGGCCCGTGTGACCAGGAGCTTCTGACTGCTCTTCCGAGCAGTTGATGATCTTCGGAACCACCGTCCACACCGCGACGGTGATGTCGAGCAGCGCGCCTCCCACGCCCTCACCAGCAGCCAACGTGAACGGCAGGTCCACATCCAGCGCGACAAGGACGGCCGGAGCGTCGAAGCCGGCGGCACGGGTGCCGGCGAGGGACAGGAGCACGACATCACCCAGGCCGCCGCCGAATCCGCGCTCCTGCACGGCGGCAGGCGGAACATTTCTCTGACCTGCACCGCAGTCCACTCCCAAGCAGACTCGCCGCTGACATCCACCTCACTGACACGAAACCGAGAGATCGCAGTAGACGTCGCGATAGGGCGGCGAAGTCAGGAGCCGTTGGCCAGGCGGCGTTCGAGGGGAGTGCGCATGCTGGGCCGGATGCGGATCTCACCGAGGAAGGCGGCCACGCGGGCCGCCTCGGTGGCGATCGCTTCCCGGGCCTCACGGGTGCGGCCCGCGGTCGCCAGCAGCTGGGTCGCGATCTCGCCGTCCGGACGCTGGGCCCAGCCGCCGACGATACGGCCGTCCCACCAGATGGTGGGGCCGACATTGCCGAAAGCGTCGAAGAGTTCGGGAACGAAGCCGGCATCGAGGTACCAGTCACGGTGCCGCCAGCCCATGGCCGTGGGATCGAGGGAGGGCAGCAGGGCAGCCGAGGGTTCAGTCCCGGAGGGCAGATCGAGCTGGTCGGGCAGGGCGTGACCGGGCCCCTGGGAGAGGTCGGCCTCGACAGCTCCGGTGCGGGCCAGGGCCCGGCGGGTGTCGGTGAGGGTCCAGCCGGTCCACCACATGACGTCCTCGGTGGTCGAGGGGCCGAAGGACCGCAGGTAGCGGGTGAGGAGTTCGG
This sequence comes from Streptomyces sp. ISL-43, assembly GCF_018614195.1. Taxonomy (GTDB): domain Bacteria; phylum Actinomycetota; class Actinomycetes; order Streptomycetales; family Streptomycetaceae; genus Streptomyces. The sequence continues at coordinate 18,787 of NZ_JAGGOT010000105.1, read as the reverse complement.
CACGGGCGTCGTCGGCCGGCAGGTCGGGGTGGGGCTCCGCCTGCGCCCAGCGGAACTGCGAGGACGCCCAGGTACCCATCGGACGGCCGCGCCGGATCCTGCCCTGCGCGGCCATCACCCCGAGCATCCGGCTGGTGATGCGGGGCGTCGCCTCGTACGGCTTGCCGGGCGAGAGCAGGATCTGCGTGCGCAGGGCGGGCACGGCGCCCGCGAGGTCGGCGGCGGTGGCTTCGCCGAAGTCGGCCAGAGCCTCGAGTACGGCCCGTTCGGCGGCGGCCAGCCAGTCCTCGCCGTGGCCGTGCTGCTTCCCCAGCACTTTCAGGAGGTTCTTTCGCTCCCGGGCCGCGACGGCCCTCGCGGTCGATGCGTCGATGACGGGCGCGAGGTCGCGGGGCACCACGAACATGGTGCGGCGCATACACAGCATCCGCACCAGGCTCCGCTCCTCGTACAGGGCCCGCTCCAACTGCGCCGGCGCCGGATCGGTCATGCGGGCGGCCACCGCCAGGTAGACCGTGGCCGGATCCGTGGCGTGCAGGGCAACAAGGGCATCGGCGACCTGCTCGGGCGTCGCCGCCCGCGCTGCGGGGGCCAGGAGGTGGGCGGTGGCGAGGCGGGTGCGCCGCTGCTCGTCGGTAATCCTCGGTCGGGACATGGTCATGAGGGGGTGGCGGCGTCGAGAGCGCCGAGGCCGTCCTTTCACTGATGGGGGTGGGAGGCGCTCCGCCCCGTACGGGCCGTCCGGGGCGGAGCGATGTTGTCGGGATCAGCCGTTCAGCGATCCGTGGTATTCGAGGAAGCAGCTTGCCGACCTCGTCGGGGCGCTCCTGCCGGATCTGGTGGCCGGCGCCGTCGGGCATCTGGGAGCCGTGCCGGCTGAGCATGGTGTGGGGGGCAGGCGTCGATGACCGGACCCAGCATCTGCAGCACGGCATCCTTGCAGCTGCCGGATCGCCAGCACCCAGCCTCGCGTCCCCATGTGACAGCAGACCAACGGTCGTCTGATCGGGCCGAGACCGATCAGAGGACCGTTTGCCACGAGCCGGGCCGCCGGGTCAGACGGTGCGGCCGAAGTAGGCGGCGAGCCGGTCGAGCGCGGGCGCGTCCCCGGGAGCGGCCTTGGACGGGCCGAACATGCCCGTCTGGGAGCGGATGGCGTCGGGGTAGTTGCCGTACCAGGTCCCGAAGGCCGCCTCGACGGCGTCCGGGTCACCGGCGCGGTCCTGACCGGTGGCGGTGGCGAGGTCCCAGCCGTGCAGGACCACCTCCAGCAGGTGCAGGTCGGCCAGACGCGGCCCCAGCCCGCCGCCCGGCAGCGGCATCTGCCGCTCCAGCGCACCCTCACTCTGCCAGGCGGCCAGGGCTTCCTTGGCGCCCTCGGCGTAGACCTCCCCGGGCTGCCGGCCGCCGATGTGGTCCTGGGCGAACAGGGAGAAGTCGGGAGCGCCGCCCTGCGCGAGGATCACGTAGTAGGGGTTCCCGGCCACAAGGTGGTTGGCCAGAGCCCGCACGTCGAAGTCGTCACACGGCGTGGGCCGCCCGTACTGCTCCGGAGTGACGTTACCGAGCAGCTGCGTCGTGTGAGTCAGAGCCTTCTCCAGCAGCTGAATGTCCTGGGACATGATGATCGCGCCTCTCCATCAAAGGGGGTGTGGGACGCCTGCACGGCCGGGAGGCCATCAGGCACGCCGGAGCACCTCCGCCCCTGCTCAGGGGCCCGGATGCGCCGACAACCCCACAGTGCACCCACTTGCGGACAGATACGGTCCGCAAGGGTGCGGACAGCGCCGTGTATCACCCGACCGCTGGCCCACCCCCGCAGGAGGGCCGACCGGCACCGCGATCTCTCCACGACACGATCACGGACACCACACACGTACCTGCTCGGTGTCGAACGCCCGCCCCCGGCACTGTCACCTGGCCAGCACCGGCGGGCCCAAGCCGGAAGGCCCCTCAACGCCGCCGAGGACGGCCACGGCCCCCACGTCACCCCCGACGCCCCGACGCCCTCGCCACCCGCTACGACATCAGCACCCGCACCGCCGAACGCCTCCTCGTCAAAGCACGCACAGCCCGCAACAACCCCCGACCGAGGATCAACCGGCCGTCGACCCCTGGCCGAAGCGAGGCATATCCTCGACCGTCACGTCCAGGCGTAACCGCTTGAAGCGCAGCGGGTGGCGGAAGACCCCGCGCCAGGCTGTGAGCTTCCGTCGAGTCATGTGCACAGCCACTACGAACGACGGCTGGCAGACACTCCGGTCGGTGACCAGCCGGTGGCGATCGAACTGACTATGCGGCGGTTGTACTGCGACAACGCGTTGTGTGGGCGTCGTACGTTCGTTGAGCAGGTCGCGGGGGTGACGTTCAGGTACGGGAGGCGGACACCTGCTTCGCGCCGTGTCATGGCGGTCGTTGCAGGCCCTCGCAGACCGGGCCGGGGCCCGTCTGGCACTGTTCTCATCGAATGCGAGACCGGTCGGCCTCTCGCTCTGCTGCCCGGCCTGGACGCCTCCACCCTGGCGGGCTGGCTACGCGAACATCCTGGCGCCGAGATCATCTGCCGTGACCGGGCCGGATCCTACGCTGACGGCGTCCGGACCGGAGCCCCGAACGTGGTCCAAGTGGCCGACCGGTTCCACCTCTGGCAGAACCTCGGGACCGCCGCCGAAGCCACCGTCCGACTCCACAGCAGCTGCCTCAAGATGGCTGTCACCAGCCCTGCCCACTGCCCTGTCTCAAGGCCCTCCACGCGCACGTCCGCGGCTTCGCCGGGATCCTTCAGACCCGCTCCGGCCATCACCTCAAAGACTGGATCACCGCCACCCGCTCCGAGGAGCTTCCAGATGTTCGGCCGAGCCACGCTGCCCCTCCTCCGCAAACGGGTCCTCCTCACCACCGCCCGCGCCGTCCACGAGTCGACGAGCCCTGAGAAGCCAGGCAAGGAGATCGTCTCCGGGTCCCTTCCAGGAAATGACCGTTGGTGAGAGCCAGGTCGGGGCGTCGCCGGTGCGCGGTATGCCTCCCGGGTGGAGGGCGGCCGAGCGCCGGCTGCGGTGTTTTTACCGCTCGTGCGGGGCGGTGGTGAGGAAGTCCAGGACGAGGGGACTGGCGTGGGTGCGGAACTCCTCGAAGTAGGCATGCCGGGCTTCGGGGATCAGGTGCAGCCGGGCGCCGGGGATGCGGTCGGCGAGCAGGGTTGCGTTGGCGGTGGGGTTGAGCATGTCGTCACTCCCGTGCACGACCAGAGTGGGTGCGCTGATGTCCGGCAGGAGGTCCCAAACGTTGTGCCGGTTGCTGGCCGCGAGGTGGCGGCGCCGGGCGTGGGCGGGCATGCCGGGGTCGCCGAGGGTGTGGTGGGGGCCGGGATGGGAGGCGAGCCAGCGGGGTGTGTACATCAGCTCCAGCAGGGCTTGCCGCGCGGCTCCGGGCTGAGGTTGCGCCAGGGCCTGGCGGACGTCGTTGCCGCGTTCGACGCTGTGCGGACCGCCGGGTGAGGTGCAGCCGAGTACCAGGGCACCCACCCGGTGCGGGTGGCGGGCGGCTAGCTGCTGGGCCACCCGTCCGCCCATGGACGTGCCGTAGACATCGGCCCGGCCGATGCCGAGTTCGTCGAGGACAGCGATGACGTCCTGGGCGAACAGTTCGGTGCCGTGGGGGGTGTCGGGCTTGTCGCTGTCGCCGGTGCCGCGGTAGTCGAGCGTGAGGGTGCTGCGGGCGGGGTGGAAGTCGGCGCGGACCGCGTCCCACCAGTGGTGGTTGTTGGCCTGGCCGGCCAGCAGGACCAGCGGCGCTCCCTGGCCCTGGAGCTGGTAGGCGATGCGGATCCCGTCCGGTGTCGTCGCGTGCATCATCGGCTCCTTCGCTCCCGTGTCGGCGGGCAGAGTACCCCGCGCGGGCCCGGGCCTGAGCGGGCAAGGAGTCGAGGGTGACCCACGATGCCGCTACGGTCGCGATCGGGTCGTTTCCCAAGGTCAGGGTTGCGAGAGGCCCTGCGAAGTCCCCGGGGACCCGAAGGCGCTTAAGACGAGGGCTTGAACTTCAAGGCGTGGCCCATGCTTCGGCACGCCAACCCGGCAGCTCCTTGTCCAGCCACTCCTCGACGGTCCTCCGCCAAGGATCCGAGGGATCGCTGTCGGCAACATCGGCCCACGCGTCCTCCCCCCGGACAGGATCGACGAACAGGCCGTCGAGGTATGCGCCGAAGTCATCCGCCACCTTCGTGAAGACATGGCTGCCCAGATACCCGGGGTGGGGAATCGCGTGGATGAACGCATGGAGCTGGCCGTGAGTGGCCGGGTTCAGGTCCAGGAAGAGGGTGTCGCTGCCGCCGTCGCGGGCGATGGGCAGTAGTCCGGTCAGGGAGACGTTCTCAGCGAGCCACCCCTCGCGACTGCGCCGGTACTCCCCAAGGAGAGTGCCCCAGCCGTACTCACCATTGTCGTCACGACCCAACTGGTAGAGGTCGTCGAAGCCCTGGAGTGGTTCCGGTTCACAAGCCGGCAGACGCACTGAGTAGTCCAGCTTCCCCCCGCCCGCAGCTTCCAAGAACGAGCGGTACGCGGGCGGAACGGGCAGCCCGATCTCCCGTTCGAGCACGTCACACTCACCCGCGTCGAACCGTCTGAACGGACCGCCGACCAGGCGACCCCGATACCAACGCGAGAGCTCCTCGGACACGGACAGATCGTCGCACCCCGTTACGACATTCCGAGGGGCTATCCACCACTCGCCAACAGCCGTCCATGTCGTCGAGATTGATCAATACTGTCCCCGGGGGGAGCACCAGCGATCTCCTTGTCACGACCTCGCCAACGCCGTACGACTCGCACCTGGACGTTGGCGTCAGCCCGCGGCGCGGTGACGATCCGCCCAGCGCTGATGGCTATGGCCTGCCCGTTTACCTGTCCTGCCCCGCGGTGATACGGCCTGCGGGACCGGAATGGGTCTGGCCGCGATCCACACGGCGGCCGTCTCGTGCGCCACCGTGCACCGCGAACCACTTCAGGCAGCCATCCACGGAACACGGCAGGCGTGGGGGGCTGTTCCCTCTGGACACAAAGTCTTGATCACTGTCTTCCGGATCGCCCGCCGTGTCCGCAGGGAACACACCAAGTGGACCCGCAGCTCGATCAGTTGCCGTGCGCCGCCGCTCTGAGCAGGATGTTCCACGGCCCACTGTTCGGCCAGAAAGTCGTACACGTCAGCGGTCGACAGCTCGCTCCCGATAAGAGTGTGTGCGACGGTCTCACTGATGATCCGGGCACTCCGGGAGCCCACAGCGTCCTCAACGAGTTTCTTGACCCATACCAGCCCCTGCTCGTCTGCGTACAAGCCGAACTTCAGGTCGCGCGTCCTCATCGCATCAGACCTTTGTGATGGTCGTCAGCGCTCTTGGCGAAGACGGCGGTGAACCAGGAGTAGACGGGAGCGAGCGTTGGTGATGCGGGCCATCCATTGATCGTTGCCAGGAGCTGCCAGTAGCGCTCGGCGTGTGGGTCGGCGGTTGTCTGCAGGCGGGCGAGGAGCCAGCGGCGCAGATCGCTTTCGTCGGCACGCTCGAATGCGTCGGCGTAGAGGCCGCCCAGCGAGTCGGTAAGGGATACACCTTTGGCGGGGGCCGGCAGGAGGCCGGCGGATACGGCCTCGGCAATTCGTTCACACATCGCTTGGTTGAGAGCATCGTGCAGAGTGCTGACGTCCTGCTGGGAAGGCTCTTCCGCCTGGTCCTCAGCTGTGCGGCGCATCGCGACACGGAAGTCTGCGTTCTGGCAGAGTCCGGCGAGTTCCACCCAGGCCTCGACCTGTTCGGGCGCGGGATCGTCGGGGAGCTCGGGCATGGCGGATCGCATCAGGGTCACGAACTCGGGGTTGGCGTGAAGACCCTTGAAGGCGTCGTCGATGAATCCGGATACCAGTCGGTGTCGTTCGGCCTGAGAGAGCGTGGCAAGTCGGTGCATGAGGTCCATCTCCATGGTGGTGGGGCCGCGTCTGGCGACTGCGCGGAGTACTGCCCGGCGCAGGCGGAGAGTCTGGATCTGCACGTCCAGGGCGTTGGCGTGTGCTTCCGTGACTTCCGGTATGGATGCCTCCCGGTCCAGCACCTTGCGCACGGTCGCCAGATCGAGCCCGAGATCACGCAGCGTGCGGGCCAGGTCCAGGCGCGCGAGCGCGTCGAGGCCGTAGAGCCTGTAACCCGCCGGGCTCCGGTCGGTTGGCGGGACGATGCCCTTGTCGGAATAGAACCGGATGGTCTTTACCGTCAGGCCGGTCCGGCGGGATAGTTCTCCGATGGAATAGAGCGTGTCGCTGTCCATGCCCCCAGCTTGATGTCTCCCCCCACGGGAGACTCAACCGGGGCCAAGACTTCCTGCGGCGACCACGGGCTCTGTGCAGGTGCCCAGAAAACACCGACCCGTGCGAAGCCGGTGAGGCCGGGTAGCCGCGCTTTGGATCTCGGTCGGTCTCCGCGGGGGCAGGTGTCGATGGGCGTGGGCACACACCGTCAGGCGTGCTCGACCGCAGAGGCGGTGATGACGGGCTCGGAACCGGCAGGAAGTAGTTCTAGCGCCAGGGCTACGGCCTCTTCTGCGGTGTCGACTTCGCCGACGACAGTGAAGGGATTGCGTCGGCGGACCTTGAACCGTCCGTTGTGTAGGGGCTCGATTGATCCGGCCTGCACGGTCCAGGGGTAGCTGGTGGTGCTGCTGAAGAGCAGGGCGAAGTGGCTGGTGAACGGCTACAGCCGCCGTAGTTGTGGTTCGGCGGCAGCGGCATTCAGCAGTGGAACGATGCCCGGGTATGGGCGCCCGGGCGAGCGGACCTGGTGCGCGGCTCGCCTCCACTGCCAGCTGAGCCGTAGAGACTGCCAATGAGCCTCGACGACGGGCTCGGGGCGGATGCCGGCGCCCACCCTGGGGCGTCACCGGCAACCTGACCGGCCCCGCTCAGGCGCGTACTCGGCTGAATGATCACTCTGCGGCAGATAGGCAGGGACGGAGGCCGCGACGGGCAGGGGTCATAGACCGGTCCTGAGCAGGAGATCAGGATGGTGAGCGTGGAGGGCACGCCGGAGCGCCTCACGGAGGCCGGCCTGGGCTAGTGAGCCCCGGACGAGGGCGAGGACCGTGTGGCTCGGGAGGTCCGAGCCATCCCTGCCGAGCATGTCGGCCAGCAGCCGCGTCACCGGTTCCCGGACGGGCGAGCCGTCGGGCAGCAGGGCTATGGCGTGGTCGACGCGGAGGTACAGCGCTGCCAGCTCGTCGCCCGCGAGTCCGACGCTGCCGCCGATCAACAGGCGTAGCAGGTCGTGGGCAAGGGAGGTTGCCCGCTCGCCCTCGCCTAGGGAGGTGAAGACGGTCACTGCCGGCCCCAACCATTCCATGACCGGATCCATCGCGTGCCGCACGACCAGGTCGTTCGTGCCTCCGGACACGTCCATCTTGTGCCACACCGCCTCCCAGTAGGGCCGGGACCAGTGGACGATGCCCTGCCGGGGGAGGCGGTACAGCCAGTACATGTCCAACGGCTCTGGCGGGTGCGGCTCCCCCGATCGCAAACGGATCTCCAGGCACCGGCCGCTCTCCGCACTGCTGCGGTGAACCGAGAGCGACAGAGCGAAGTCCGCCCACTGCTGTTCGTCGAACGACGACCGCCACAGCAGGGCGTGTCGGTGCCACGCATCGCCCGGGTCCGAGGAGCCCGGGAACAGGGTGTCCGCGGTGACGCCCTCCGTCAACAGCAGCACCATCAGGATGAGATTGGCTCCGTAGACGCCGTGCCGTGACGACGTGCGGCTCTCTACGGGCCGGTACGAGGGATGGGGGTCGTCCGTCCGTGTCGTGTGCTGGTGGAAGACGCGTACGAGCAGACGCCCCAGCCGCTCGCGTTCGCCGCTCGGCAACCGCCGTACCATCGACTCCCCGAACCGCAGGATCTGCCGTGAGGAGAGGGGGGCGTACGACAGCAGCGCGTATGCCAGGTCGTCGTCGACGCGGCTCGCGCCGACCGACAGGGCCGGGCGGTTCGTGAGCAGGCTGGTGAGCACGTGCAGGGCCAGCCGTACAACCAGGTACTCACCGAATGTGGCGTGCAGGAACTCGTACGTGGACAGCATTCGGCCGTCACGGATGGACTGGGCGCGCTGCACGAAGAAGAAGCGGCCCAGTGCCACCTCGGCCGCACCCAACGGGGCACGGAACCCGGACGCGTCCGTGGGACGGTGGCCCAGCAGCGCCTTGAGGTCCTCGTCGAGCTCAGCCGCCGACACCCATTGCCGACGCCGGTTGAGCTGGGCGAACGCGACCAGGGACAGACGCTGCAACTCCTGCTCGGCGCGCTCCGCCAGTCCGTGGTCCGGCATGGCGCCCGGGGCGGTCTTGTCGACCTCCCGCCGGGCGAACGAGGTGAGCAGCTCCTCGTACAGCTCGGCTTCGTCGAGCGGGTCGTCGTTGTCGTGCCCGCCGCGCCGCAGGCCGTTGTCGGTCGCGTCGTACAGCGCCATCATCGTCAGCAGCAGCGGCTGCGCGGCCAGCGACTCGTGCCGGGCGATGGCGTCCCAGGGCAGCGGTTGCAGCCTCCGGGCCTCGAAGCTGCTTGCGTTGGCGTCGTTCCACAACTCCAGCCAGCGACGGATCTGGGCAGGGCGGAACGGCTCCAAACGCAGGGCGACAAGTCCCTCCGGATACCGGGTGCGATCGGCAACGGCGGTACGGCTGGTGACCAGTGCTCTCACCGGTCGGCCCTGCTCGGCTTCGCGCTGCTGGAAACGGGCGACGCGGATGAGGAAGTCGCTGTGGTGGACGCCGGTGGTCTGAAGGAGCTCGTCGAAGCCGTCGAGGATCAGCACCGGGACTGCGCCGCCGGCCGAGCGGACCAGCTCCGGCCAGGACACCCGCTCCCCCGTGGCCACCCGTACTGCCTGTTCGAGCTGCTCTTGCAGGTCGTCCTCGGCGCGTACGTCGCGCAGCGGCACCCGGACGGGAAGGAATCCGGCGGACGGCAGCCGGGCAGCGAGTATCCGGGTCAGAACGGACTTGCCGGCGCCGGGCTGGCCCAGCACCAGCAGCGGGGAGCCGACTCCGCCGGGGGAGGTCAGGGCGCCTGCGAGATAGGCCGTCAGGTCGCGGCGTACGGGCACCTCCTCCCACCAGGACTCGCTCGCCGGGCCGCCGGTGCCGGCCACGGCGCGCACCCGGAAGTCCGGATCCAGGTACATCTCCTGCAGGGCCGGCACTCTGATGCCGTCGGGCGCGCTGGAGGCGTCCAGCACGGGCCGGGCGAGCGCGGCCTCGTGGGAGCGGGAGAGGGCGGCCGCGACGTCTGTCGGGGGGCGCATCGAACGCGCCACTTCGGACAGCAGCTCCTCGACGCCGACGAGCGCGAGGCGTACCCGGTCGCGGGTGGCCTGGTGTTCAACCTGTGCCACCCAGAATCCGAACTCGGGTGCCTGTTGGGCCAGTTGTGCGTACAGGCCCTCGTACTCCCGGACCGCCCGGTGGGGCAGCTCGGCGGCCAGCACGCGCACTGCCGCGGTCCGCTCGGATTCCGTCAGGTCGGCCCATACACGCAGCCCTTCGACGAAGCCGAGGAATCGCTCGGACAGCCCTCCGTACCAGTGCCGCAGCTCTGTCGTCACGTCCTCGAAGGGACGGTGGGGTGCGGGGTGCGGCGCGTCTACCGCCGCCAGCGCCTGCGCGAACGCAGCGCCGCGGTCCAGCGGTTCCGGGGCGCCGGCGAGGGCGAGCTGCTCGCTGCGGGTCAGCTCCAGGTCGTCGACGCGGAAGGGCAGGTCCGACTCCCCCAGCGCCTGGAACCATGCGACGACGACGATCACGGTGTGGGCGGCGTACAGCAGTTCCGTGCGCTCGGACCGACCCTCCGCCCGGCCCAGGCGCCGCCCCAGATCCCGCACCGCGTCGCGGCCCAGGCCAACGATGCGGCCCCGGGCGTCGGCGATCCGCAACATCCCGTCCCCGATGCCCCCCGTGGCGACGTTCAGTGCTCCGCCCAAGGCCCGGTCCAGTGCGGCCACCGCGGGTGGATCACCTCCCAGCAGCACTAACGCGTCCGAGAACGACAGCAGTCTGCGCACGCTCACCCTGCCCCCATGAAGACCCGCCCGTCGACGCCACGCCCGCGCCGATCCCCGCTGCACAGGCGCACAGGCGCACAGGGGGAACCCTGCTGCGGGGACTGCGCCGGGCACACTTTCGCACGGATGCGTCCCGGAAACCTGCGGTTCAATGCAAAGAGGCCGAATGCGGGGCGCATGCGCACGGTGGGTTGAGCTCCGCGCCCCGCTCCTGTTCCGTCTGCGGGTGCGGGTGCGGGGCGGTCCCGCCGCCTGAGGGAATATGCGGACGGGGCCCCGTCGGAGAACCTGCCCGCCGGGCCTGGAGTTGGCTGGCTGTGCGGATGAAGTACTCCGTGACGGTCCGGGCGATCTCGATGCCCGTACGGCGAGCCGTCGACGGACAGCTCTACTTCGCCGCCACCGACGTCCCCAGCATGCTCCGCCACATCGCCGCCTCCATCACCCTCCACACCCAAGACGACGCCCCACCTGGACCAGCGACGGGCAGGGAACGGACCGCCTAGAGACGCCCACACCATGCACACCGTGACAGGTCAAAGCTGGTCAAGGGCGGTCCGGCAGTGCCGTAGGGTGAGGTTCACCGACGCGGGGTGGAGCAGCTCGGTAGCTCGCTGGGCTCATAACCCAGAGGTCGCAGGTTCAAATCCTGTCCCCGCTACTGAACGACGAAGGGCCCGGATCCTCACGGATCCGGGCCCTTCTGCCGTACCCCAGCCTTTCAGGAGCAGCCGCGCGGCAGGGTACGGACAGCCGGCGAACTGACTCCATCCGCGTGGAGCTGCCTGCGTGAGGTAGCCAGCAATGGGCTCGTCAGCGAAGCCGAGGATGCTCCGGGCGCCTTCGAGCCGCTCTTAGAAGGACGCGGTGCTCGTGACTCACTGCTGAATACCGCCTCACGCTCGCTAGACCCGCAGTCACCTTCTCTCGGCGACGGCGCGTCCCGCCATGAGGCCGCGTTCGGGGATCTCAGGTGCAGAGCCACCAGCCCTACCGGGCGTCAGCCGGCCAGGCGGCACTCGTCTGGCTCACATACGAATCCTTCGTGAAGGCTTCGGGGAGCCATAGGCTGTCTGCCAGGTGGCCAGCACTCGCGAGCGCCCTCTGCAGTATCCAGCTGCAGTCCTGGTCGATCGGTTGTCCTCAGCTGGTGAGGCTCGGCTCTCTATCGCGAGAGGTCTCCAGTGGCTATCGATCTCCTTCTTGCGCTCATCACGGCACTAGCCGGCCTCAGTTCTGCGGTTGCGGGCATTGCCGGGGGTCTCAAGCAAACAGAGGCATGGAAGGGCCTCCGCTGGCTTTGGCAGCGGAAGCGGCTGACGCTCCGATCGGTCATAGCCCTGCTCGGGATCGGCGTGGCAATCTACGTGGCCTTCAGTAATCTGCTCATCGCCGGGCTCCTGATCACATCCACGGAGATCGTCAGGCTCCTTAACCCACGGGGCTCGGGGCAGGCATGGAAGCCGAAGGACTTGAACCTGCACATCGCCAGCGAGGTCTTCTTCCACTGCCTGGCCCTCGTTGGTGTCGCCCTTGGCTTGACCTGCATGGCTCTTGGTGCCTTCAAAGAACTTGAGCTTGGGCCTCGAGTCACCATCTCGTTGACCCTCGGGATCACTGCCATCGTTGCCGTCAACAAGTCCACCGCGCGGACCCGGAAGCTGTGCACCGAGATCTCCAAGCGCACCTCCACGGTCGTCAGATCCTTCGCAGAGCTACATGAGGTCTACGACCAGGACAAGGGTGATTCGAGGTTGGCGGACCTGAGGAGGAAGTGTCTCGATGACGTCGATGGGCTGACACGTGCACTCGCCACACGGCTCAACACTGGCTACCGGATCTTCGGGACGCCGATCCTGCCCCCGTCTGACTTCCGGCGGCTCATCGCTGAGGCGCGCGTGGCAGCCAAACTGGGTGACGAGGCAGCTGCGCCGTGGCGTACCTCCGCGCCGAAGTTGCAGCAGATCAGGCGTGCGTGTGGCAGGTGGACGGACGAGATGGCTTGACCAACCGGCAGACGATCGAAGGGGTGGGGTAACACCCGCACTTCTGCCCGCGACCGCCAGCAGCGGGCCGAGCCAGTCCGTGATCACAGGCCGCTTGCGGCCCGGCACCTTCTTGCCGCCGTCGTAACCGCGCGAGACAGCGGGCACCGAGCTGGCGGCTCGCACCGACTGCGAGTCGATGATGCCGACGGTCGGCTCGGCCGCCCGTCCCTCGCTGATGCGGACTTTGCCTCGTAGCCGGTCGTGGAATTCCGCGTACGGCTTCTGAGGCTGTGAGCGGGAACATCCGGCGGTGTGACAAGTGCCCGACGGTGCTGCCGCGGGGGGCGGGCAGCTGGGCCCGTCTTGCCGATCACGCCGGGCCCAGCCCCACCCCTGTCCGGTACAGCTCGACCAGCAGCGGCCGCAGGGTCGCCCCGGCCGGGGTAAGGCGGTAGCGGGTGCGGACCGGGAATCCGGGCAGCCGGTCCCGGGCGGCGAGACCGCGCCCCTCCAGGGCCCGCAGCCGCTCGGTGAGCACCTTCGGGCTGATCTCCGGCAGCCGGGCCTCCAGTTCACCGAACGACAGCGGCCCGCCCATCAGCTCACGCAGCACCAGCGTGGTCCAGCGCCCTGCCACCGCCGAGAGCGCGCGCTCGACCGGACAGTCCGGCTCCGGCCGCCGGGTACGGCCGCCGGCGTCCGGGACCAGCTCGGCGTCCCAGCCCCCGGGTTCCCCGGCCCCGCCCCCGCTCTCGCCCGCGTGGCTTTCCGTTTGGTGAGCCATTTCGGCATCGGTTTGGCTGCGGCCATGAGCATCGAACGAGATCATGCGCCCACTGTCACCCTGACTACCGACCCCGGGCAACACCCGGCGGTCTTCGCGGCGGCCTTCAACACCGGCGACCCGGCGGCGGTCGCCCAGGTCTACACGCCGGACGCCGTCTTCGTCCCGCGCCCCGGAACGCCCCTGACGGGGGCCGCGCTTGCCTCGGCCACGGCGGAGTTCCTGGCGCTCGGGCTGCCGATCGAGGTACGCCTCCGGCACACGTACACGGCGGGCGATCTCGCCTTGCTGATCGTCGACTGGAGCATCTCCGGCACCGGCCCCGACGGCGCCCCTGTCCATCTGACGGGGACAGCCACGGATGTGGCCCGGCGCGGGTCGGACGGGCTGTGGCGTTATGCCGTCGACAACCCCTTCGGGACAGCCGCGGCCTAGGTGTATTGATCACGAGCGTTGTTGACACTGGCTGGGTCTTGCACATGGCGAAGACCTCCGATGTGGTGGGAGCCGTCTAGGAACACACCACGCCCGGAGGTCTTCATGTCCCACCGTCGGCGGTGCGTCGGGCGGAATCTCCGAGCGGAAGTGCGACCTGTCGACGGGCATCGTCCCGACAAGGATCGCTACCAATACCTTCGGATGAATCGACACGGATCGGCTGCGCTCCCTGGCCTGTCCACGGGCTACTGGAGAGCCAGGATTCACGAGTCGTAGCAACGCCGAGAAGGGGCCTCGGGATGAAATACGCGCTGCCCCGTCGGGCTCGGTCGCGGTGACCGTGACCCCCCGTTGAGCGAACAGGCGGGTCGCCTTCCCGGTCCCGGCGCCGATCTCCAGAGCGGTCCGCACCAGATGCCCGGCGTACGCCGCCGCATACGCCATGCCCATATCGAACAGCTCCACGGGATAGCCCGGCCGGAACCGTTCGTACGCTTCCGCCATCACTCCGAAACTCAGTGCGCGACGGGACATGCCGAGCGTCCTCACACGCGACCGATGACGGGCCTGCCCCACCCCGGGCGCAGGGCAGCGCCGCAGGGCAGGGCAGGCTCGGAACCGGCGAGGCCCACCGGCCACAGAACGGTCCGGAGCGGTACGGAGCCGAGCGGTACGGAGCCGAGCGGAACGGATCGGAAGGGAACGGCCATCCGCGCACCGGCTGGTGACGCTGGTTCAGGAGCCGGGGAACGGCTCCGGCAGGCCGAGAGGGCGGTTCATCGGCACAGGGCCGTGTCCACGACGTCCTCGACCCGGCCCATGGTCGCCTTGTCGTTCGGCTGGATGGTCACCGCGACGTTGACGGCGCGACCGTCGTCGGTGGCGCCGCCCCGGGTCTCGTATCCGGGAATGCTCCCGCCGTGGCCCCAGTAGAGGCCCGCTCGGCACGACAGTGGCCTGCTCACGAGCCCGAGCCCGTACTCGGCACCGGAGCCGAGGGGTGCGGCGGGGACGGTGGTGCGCATCTGGGCGAGCTGGGCCCGCGGAAGGAGGCGACCTCCGAGAAGCGCGCTGAAGAACCGGTTGAGGTCGGAGTTGGTGGAGATCACCTGGCCCGCCGTCCAGGCCCAGGACGGGTCCATGTCGGTGATGTCGCGCAGCGGCGCGCCCGCCGATTCCCGTTCGTAGCCGTGGGGGTGGGGTTCGCGGAGCGTGCTGTCACCGGAGGCGGGGAAGTACGTGTGCCGCAGCCCGATGGGCTTGATGATGCGCCGGTCCATCTCCTCGGCAACGGTGCGGCGGGTGACCTTTTCGATGATGAGGCCGGCCAGTACGTAGTTCGTGTTGCTGTACGCCCACCGCTTCCCCGGCTCGAAGTCGGCCTTGTACCGGAGGGCGATGTCGACGAGTTCGCGAGGTTCGTAGTGCCGAAGCTGGAGGTCGGACTTTTCGGTGTAGTTGGGCAGCCCGCTTGTGTGCTGCAGGAGTTGACGGACCGTGATGTTACGTCCGTCGATCTCCTCCCCGCGTACGAGGCCCGGCAGATAGGTGTCGATCGAGGTGTCGAGGCCGATCTTCCCTTCACCGACCAGTTGCAGCACGACCACCGCGGTGAACGTCTTGGTGTTGCTGCCGATCCGCACCTGGCCGTCCACGGGGACCTTCGCGCCGGTGGCCAGGTCGCCCACCCCCGCGGTGTAGGTACGGGAGCGGCCCGGGTGGTCCTGGACGCTCGCCAGCGCTGCGGGCAGCCCGTCGGAGCGCACCAGCGCGTTCAGGCCCTGCTGGACGCTGTCCGGCCTGGTGCCGGCGAACGCCGCGGGCGGCGCCAGCGCCCCCATCGTCAGGGCGCCGACGGCCACCACGGCCGCGGCCGCGGCGCCTCCGCGCCGACCGCCCCGCCGCCACTCGGAAAGGCGGGACGCCCTGTTCCATGCCTGCTCACGCACTAGCCAACTCCTATGAAATCGCTGGGAAACCAGCGGCATATGCCGGATCCCCACATTTCCGGATGGGCCCACCCCGGGCGATCCCGCCACCCACCCATTCGGGGTAGGGCTACCCCCCCAGCGGTCCTGTCAGAGGTCTGCGAGGCTAGCCAGCAGAGCAAGCACCTTGTCCTTGTTGAGCGGCAGGGTCTCGCCCTCGTCGTCCGCTCCTCCGCTCAGGAGGACGGGGCCGTGGTAGCTCTGGTAGGTCCGGCCGAAGCGCCGCGCGAACAACGGGCGAGGGTGAGCCATGCGCTGGGCCGAGGAGGCTCTTCTTGTTCCTTCAGGACCCGTGTTCCGGGGCCCGGGGAACTGCCACTCTGGGCGTATGGCCTTACAGATCTCGTATAGGGGCTTTCTGCTCGGTGCGGACCTTGAAATCACCGTGTACTGGTTCCCCCGTGAACCTGACCGGCCGGCGGACTACGTCACGGACGCACTGGGCGCATGGCACACATCGATGCCCAACCATGTAGACGTGAGCGGCACGCCCGAGGAGATCACCTCCTGGACCACCGCCGCTGCCTTGTTCGTGAAGCAGATCGCCGCGGAGCAGGAGGAGCTGAGGAAAGCGCAGCGGCGGATCCGGCGATGGGACTGGACGACGACGTACCGACGGGTGCGGGAGAAGCATGACGACGCCCAAGCATCCTTCCTGGAGCGGGTGCGGCCTGCGGCGGCGGCCTACCAGCCGGTCCGGGACGCCATCGAAGCGCGCCTCGCAGAGCAGGAGGCTCACGCGCGGGAAACAAGAAGACGCGCGTATCAGGAGGAAGAGCGTCAGCGGATGGAGGTCATTGCCCGGTTCAGGGAGTGGGAGAGCCGGCAGGAGGTGGCTGACCGCCCGCTGTCTGGCGGCCTCAGCCCCCGCCAGATGGCAGTGAGAGGAGACAACCCCTCAAGCTGGCCTCCCGAAGTGCAAGCGGCAGTGGGCGACCTCGCCGTGTGGTGGGCGGGTGTGCGCGCGTCGGTTCGCAACAGGCAGGCGAGCGCACAGGCCGTACGGAAAGTTGCCGAGGCGATCACCAGAACGGCTGCGGCACTGGAGGAGGCGGGCAGACCCGGCATCAACACCATCAAGGCGGGCCCCCATGAAGTGCTCCGTGGTTGGTGGATCCACTTCAACTGGTCGGACCTGCCCCCCACCACCCGGCTCCGGACACCACCGGACGTACCGCCCGGGTGCGTCGACGAGAAGCGATGGCATTACCAGCTGTTCCTGCCCTCCGACCGGATCTTCACCGTGAACCGTTCCGGCGAGTTCGGCTTTGCGACGGAAAGCAGGTCAATGATCCCGCCGGGGGGTTACGGCTATAGGTACAAGTGGTTGAAGCAGAGCATCGAACAGTTCGCGGAAAGACTGATCCACACCGAGATCATCGCCTTCCGGGCACTCGGCCGCGACGGTCATCTGACCTTCCCGATGACCGACCACGCAGACCCTGACGCGTACGTGCCGTACGTCGAAGCCGTAGCCGAGCGGGCGGCGGCCCGCTTCCACGCCCTGATCCCAGGTCAGTTATAGGAACTCGAGGGGCGCGGGCGCGGTCACAGCCGCTACCGTCGTCACCAGTCGCAGGCGTCACGACAGTAGGAGGGAACCCCGACCGCCCCGGCGAATCGGCCCCACAGAACGCCACCAAACAGCCCCACCCCCGAGGCGAGTGGGGTTCAGGGTCAGGCGCGGAAGGCTTTTCGAAGGACTTCAGCGAACTCGGCAGGGTGCGTGGTCAGGCCGGTGTGCCCGCCGGGGAAGTGCTGGAGTTTTGTGCCGAGAGCCTCAGCCAGGAAAGTGGCCGCCCGGTTAGGGAGCTCGCCGTGCGAGTCCTGTCCGCAGGCGAGCACGAGCCGGTTCGACAGCGCCTCCAGCCGGTTGATGTCCGGGCCGTAAGCCATGAAGCTGGGCACGATGCGCTCGACGAAGTACGGCAGGTTGGTCATCGTCCGCTCGGCTCGCGCCGCGGCCTGCGGCGGAAGCTTCATCTCGGGTTTCGGCTCGGTGGCGCCGCCGTCCTTCTTCAGACCCGCGGCGAACACGGCCATCGCCGGCATGAGCCCCGCTGCGCGGAACGTCTCCTGCACGCGCGCGAGGAGCGCGCGATGTTCGCGGACGTCCGGCAAGACCTCCACTACCGGCGGCTCGTGCGCCACGACCCGTTCGACGCGTTCGGGATGAGCGGTCAGCAGGTGCAGGGCGGCGATCGCGCCCGAGCTGGCGCCGAACACCCGGGCCGGCTGATTGGGCGACAACAGCTCCAGCAGCTGGTACGCGTCGTCGGCGTGCTCAACCACCTGCTGCTCGGCCTCCGGGTCGTGCAGCGTGCTGCGGGACATGCCGCGTGGGTCGTAGGTCGCCACGGTGCCTTCTGCGGCCAGATCGTCGGCGATGCCGTCGAAGGAGGCCGCGCCGCCCGCCCCGCCGGGGATCAGCAGCAGGAGCGGGCCCTGGCCGCGCACTTCGTAGTGCAGGGTCGCGCCGTTCACGCGCAGGCTGCCGGTGGTCGGGTCGGTCATCAGGAGTCTCCTTCTGCGGATGTGGGCCAGTTCTCCAGGAGGGTGTGGAGGGCGTCGAGGGTGCGGTCCCAGGAGTGCTGCGGCGAACGTTCGTGCCCGAAGCTGCCCGCGGCCTCCAGGGCGACGAACCCGTGGAACGTGCTGCGCAGCAACCGGACCGCGTCGGTCAGATCGGGCTCGGCCAGTCCGTAGCCGCGCAGCATGCCGTAGGTCAGCTCGACCGCGCGCCGTGGTCCGGGCGCTGTTTTGGCCAGCTCGGGGTCGATCTGGATCGGGGTCTGCGTCGCCATGTAGCGGCCCGGATGCGTGTGGGCGTACTCCCGCCAGGTGCTGGCGAACGCAACCAGCGCGTCCTTCCCGGCCCGCCCGACCGTCGCCTCCGCGATACGGATGGTCTTCTCGTCCGCCGCCAGCAGTGCGATCCGTCCGCGCAGGTCCTCCAGGCTCCGGACATGCGTGTAGAGGCTTGCATCCTTCACGCCGAGCCGCCGCGCCACTTGCGACATGGTCACCTGCTCGAGCCCGACCTCGTCCGCCAACTCGGCGCCCGCGATCGTCACCCGTTCCGTCGTCAGCCCCGCCCGTGCCATGCACCCTCCTCATATCCTAGTGGTCCTAGTTTTAATCTAGGACTCCTAGGTAAGCAAGCTGGAAATCGTGACCTCCGCACGACCACCGGCCCCAACAGCGCTCGGCAACTCGTCCTGCATCGCCGCCTCGACACCCGCCACCCAGATCACCTGCTGCGCCGATCGCGGCCAGATGACTCCCCGCCAAGTGGCCGCAAGTGGGGAATCGGAACGGTTCTGATCCACTTCTTGTGGAGCGATGACAGGGGGTAGCGATGCTCAGTCCGCGAGGAGGATTTGGCGTCGGAGAAGGTCGAATCCGGCCCGGCCGTACCCGTCCCTTTTGATCCGCTTCACCCTGTTGACGTTGCCCTCGACTCTGCCTGAGCTCGATTCCAGGGTGAGCCCGGCGG
>NZ_JAGGOT010000104.1 GCF_018614195.1 Streptomyces sp. ISL-43 | reverse complement strand
AACCCAATGTCAACGGCATTGGGGCTAGCCCCAGTGCGGCCGCGGGCGGCGGTTCCTAGGGTGGCGGCATGGAGTCCCAGGAGCTGAAGAAGGAACTCGACGCCACGCTCGACGCCCGGCGGGAGCTCGGGCCGGAGTACGAGGACGCGCTGGTGGACTCGTTCGTCGAGAAGGTCGACACGCAGGTCCGCCGCCGCCTCGCGGAGGAACGCCTGTCCGCGGCCCGCGGCGAGGTCCGCGGCACGGCGCGGTCCTCCGAGGACGGCAACTTCGGCGAACGCTTCGGCTTCGCGATCATCACCCTGGTGCTGGCCATCCCGCTCTCCGCGATCGGGGCCGCCCAGGCCCGCCTGAGCGGTCTGGTGGTCGTCTGGCTCGGCATCCTGGGCGTCAACTACGTCCACGCCTCCGGGTTCCCGCGCCGGCGCCGCACCGCGGACCCGCCGGTCTGACCGGTCGGGGTGCGCGGCGGCGCCGCGGAACCGCAGAGCCCCGGAACCGCCGAGCCGCCGCCGAACGCAGAGAATCCCCCCGGACCTGGTCCGGGGGGATTCTCTGCGTTCGGCGCGGGAACCGCCGCACCCCGGTTGCCCGGGGGCGGGACGACGGCGGTCCCCGCGAAGGACACGGGCCGGGTCAGGGCCGTCCGCGCGTCCGTGGCGACCACGCAGTCCGGGAGCCGCTCCGGAGTTGCGTCGACGCCGTTCGTGGTGCCGGCCGGTCCCGGTCTCCCGGGCTTCCCTGCCGACAACCACCACTGTGCCGGAGGCGTGTTAAGCGGGTGCTGCCGCCACGTGACGGGCCCGTACCGTTTGCGCGTCGGCCGCGCGCGGCACCGCAGGGGCTACTTCGCGCTCTTCGCCAGGAACGCCAGCAGGTCCTGACGGCTCACCACACCGGTCGGCTTGCCCTCGACCAGCACGATCGCCGCGTCCGCCTCGCCGAGCACCGCCATCAGCTCGGACACCGGCTCGCCGGAGCCGACCTGCGGCAGCGGCGCGCTCATGTGCTTCTCCAGCGGGTCGCCGAGGGACGCGCGCTGCGCGAACAGCGCCGCCAGCAGCTCCTTCTCGACCACCGAGCCGATGACCTCGGCCGCCATCACGTCGGGGTGACCGGCGCCCGGCTTGACGATCGGCATCTGCGAGACGCCGTACTCGCGCAGCACCTCGATGGCCTCGCCGACGGTCTCCTCGGGGTGCATGTGGACGAGGGACGGGATGCCGCCCGCCTTGTCCGCGAGCACGTCACGGATGCGGGCCGACGGGCCGGCATCCTCCAGGAAGCCGTGTCCGGCCATCCACTCGTCGTTGAAGATCTTGCTGATGTAGCCGCGCCCGCTGTCCGGGAGCAGGACGACGACCACGTCGTCCGGGCCGAGGCCCTCGGCCGCCTTCAGCGCGGCGACGACCGCCATGCCGCAGGAGCCGCCGACGAGCAGGCCCTCCTCCTTCGCGAGGCGGCGGGTCATCTGGAAGGAGTCCTTGTCGGACACCGCGATGATCTCGTCCGTCACGTCGGGGTCGTAGGCCGTCGGCCAGAAGTCCTCGCCGACGCCCTCGACGAGGTACGGGCGCCCCGAACCGCCGGAGTACACCGAGCCCTCGGGGTCGGCGCCGATGATCTTCACGCGGCCGTCGGACTTCTCCTTGAGGTACCGGCCGGTACCGGAGATCGTGCCGCCCGTGCCGACGCCGGCCACGAAGTGGGTGATCTTCCCGGCCGTCTGCTCCCACAGCTCGGGACCGGTGGTCTCGTAGTGCGAGCGGGAGTTGTTCGGGTTGCTGTACTGGTCGGGCTTCCAGGCGCCGGGCGTCTCGCGTACCAGGCGGTCGGACACGTTGTAGTACGAGTCCGGGTGCTCGGGGTCGACGGCGGTCGGGCAGACCACGACCTCCGCGCCGTAGGCGCGCATGACGTTGATCTTGTCCATCGACACCTTGTCAGGGCAGACGAAGATGCACTTGTAGCCCTTCTGCTGGGCCACGATGGCGAGTCCTACACCCGTGTTGCCGCTCGTGGGCTCCACGATGGTGCCGCCGGGCTTGAGCGCTCCGCTCTCTTCGGCGGCCTCGATCATCCGGACCGCGATGCGGTCCTTCACGGAGCCGCCGGGATTGAAGTACTCGACCTTGGCAAGGACGGTGGCCTGCAGGCCTTCGGTCACACGGTTGAGCTTCACCAGCGGGGTGTTGCCGACGAGGCTGATCATCGAGTCGTGGAATTGCACCATGTTCTCCAAGGAGGGGACTCCACGGGTTCTCCGGGAGGCACGGCCAGACTATGCGGAAAGGGATTGGCCGACCGGCAGTACAGGGCAGGTAGGTCGACAGGACCGTGGGACAGCGCAAGGAACCGGCCGTGAGGGCGAGGAGGTGGCTTGAAGGATGTCCAGAGCGAGGACGGCACGCCGGATCGCGGCGGGCGCGGCGTACGGCGGGGGCGGGCTGGGGCTCGTCGGGGCCGCCGCGGTGGGGCTGGTCGTGGCGGAGATGCAGTTCGCGAAGCGGACGGTCGGCACCGGGCTGGCGGACCCGCCGCGCGCGGACGGGCTGTACGGGAGCGAGTTCGGCGGGCCGGAACTGAGTCCGGGTCCGCTGCGGTTCGGCATGCTGGGCGATTCCACGGCCGCCGGGCTGGGGGTGCGGCGGGCTCGTCAGACCCCGGGCGCCCTGCTGGCCTCGGGGCTGGCGGCGGTGGCCGAGCGGCCGGTGGAGCTGCGCAACGTGGCGCTGTCCGGGGCCATGTCGGACGACCTGGACCGGCAGACGGGGCTGCTGCTGGACGGTGACGGGCCGGCCCCCGACGTGTGCGTGATCATGATCGGCGCCAATGACGTGACCCGCCGGATGCCGCCGACCCAGTCGGTGCGGCTGCTGACCTCGGCCGTACGCAGGCTGCGGCTCGCGGGCTCCGAGGTCGTGGTCGGCACCTGCCCGGACCTCGGCACCATCGAGCCGGTCTACCAGCCGCTGCGGTGGCTGGCCCGCCGGGTCTCGCGCCAGCTGGCCGCCGCCCAGACGATCGGGGTGGTCGCGCTGGGCGCCCGTACCGTCTCGATCGGCGACCTGATGGGGACGGAGTTCGCGGCGAACCCGCGCGAGATGTTCGGCCCGGACTCCTACCACCCCTCCGCGGAGGGGTACGCGACCGCCGCGATGGCCGTCCTGCCGACCCTGTGCGCGGCGCTGGGCGTCTGGCCCGAGTCGGACCGGCTGGACGTCTCGCGGGACGAGGACATGCTCCCGGTGGCCAAGGCCGCGTCGGCGGCCGCGGGGCAGGCGGGCACGGAGGTCACGGGCGCGCGCGGGCCGTGGGCCCTGCTCAAGCACCGGCGCAGGCGGCAGGTGCCGGGCGAGGACCTCACCGCCCCCGCGGACCCCGAGCACGCCGCACCGGCCGGCGCGGGCGGGGCCGCGGGGGCCGGGAAGGCGGGAGGTGCCGGCGGGGAGGCCCCCCAAGGGCCGACCAGAGCGACCGGAGTCACATCCCAAGGGCAGTGATTTCGACGGTACGGGGCGGTAACTTCGCATGCGGTCCCGGTACGACACCACCTCCCTTGGAGCCCCGATGCCCGAAGCCGTCATCGTTTCCACCGCCCGGTCGCCGATCGGGCGCGCCTTCAAGGGATCCCTCAAGGACGTCCGCCCGGACGATCTGACCGCCACGGTCATCCAGGCCGCCCTCGCCAAGGTCCCCGGCCTGGACCCCCGCGAGATCGACGACCTGATGCTGGGCTGCGGCCTGCCGGGCGGCGAGCAGGGCCACAACCTCGGCCGGATCGTCGCGGTGCAGATGGGCATGGACCACCTGCCCGCCACCACGATCACCCGCTACTGCGCCTCCTCGCTCCAGACCTCCCGGATGGCGCTGCACGCCATCAAGGCGGGCGAGGGCGACGTCTTCATCTCCGCGGGCGTCGAGATGGTGTCTCGGACCGTCAAGGGCTCCTCCGACGGCCTGCCGGACACGCACAACCCGCTCTTCGCCGACTCCGAGGCCCGTACGGCCTCGGTCGCCCAGAGCACCGGCTCCGCCTGGCACGACCCGCGCGAGGACGGCCAGACCCCCGACGCGTACATCGCGATGGGGCAGACCGCCGAGAACCTGGCCCGCCTCAAGGGCGTGACCCGCGCCGACATGGACGAGTTCGGCGTGCGCTCGCAGAACCTGGCCGAGGAAGCCATCAAGAACGGCTTCTGGGCCCGCGAGATCACCCCGATCACCACCCCGGACGGCACGGTCGTCTCGCTGGACGACGGCCCGCGCGCCGGGGTCACCCTGGACGCCGTCCAGGGCCTCAAGCCGGTCTTCCGCCCCGACGGCCTGATCACCGCCGGCAACTGCTGCCCGCTGAACGACGGCGCCGCCGCGCTGGTCGTCATGAGCGACACCAAGGCCCGCGAGCTGGGTCTGACCCCGCTGGCCCGGATCGTCTCCACCGGCGTCACCGGCCTCTCCCCCGAGATCATGGGCCTGGGCCCGGTCGAGGCCTCCAAGCAGGCGCTGCAGCGGGCGGGCCTGACCGTCGGCGACATCGACCTGTTCGAGATCAACGAGGCCTTCGCGGCCCAGGTGATCCCCTCCTACCGGGACCTCGAGATCCCGCTGGAGAAGCTGAACGTCAACGGCGGGGCCATCGCCATCGGTCACCCCTTCGGGATGACCGGCGCGCGCATCACGGGCACGCTGATCAACAGCCTGCAGTTCCACGACAAGCAGTTCGGCCTCGAAACCATGTGCGTCGGCGGCGGACAGGGCATGGCCATGGTCATCGAGCGCCTGAGCTGAGCCGAGGCCGGCCGGGCCGATCGGGATCAAGGTCCGATGCCAGGCGCCGTACGGGATCCGCTTGGTCCCGTACGCCGTACTGACGTCGAATCTAATCCTGTCGCGGCCATTCTGTAACCAAATGTCCCCCAGGATGTGACCTTAGTCCTGGGGGATCTTCATTTTCGCAGGTCAGGCCGTATTCCAACGGGGGCGTCGGGACGAAAGGCCTGTCCAATTCATGACGTAATGCACTGCAGGCCATTCCCAGGTCGGGACAAGCTGATGTAGGAAGTCGGGGGATCGAATCAATCAGGAGTTAGTCAGTGAGCGCCATGCCTCTTGCCCTACTGCTGACCACGGCCGCTGCCACGGCCGTGGGCGCTGCTGCGCTGCACGCCGTCCACGGCCTGCGCAAGCAGGTCACCGCCCTGCGCGGTGAGCTCGCCGTGTCGCCGCACCCCCGCGGTGTGACCGTCCCGCACGCCCGCAGCGCCGTGGAGTCCCCCGCAGCCGAGATACGAGCCGCGGTCGCCGAGGCCCTGGCCGAGGAGCGCGAGCGCGAGCTCGCCGAGGCGCGGGCCTTCTGGGCCGCGCAGGAGGCCCGTGACGCCGCCGACGCCCCCTCGCTTCTGGGCGGCCTGTCCGGACTCGGCGAGGACGGCCCGGTCTTCCTGCCCCGGCAGGTGGACTTGGTCGGCCTGGAGCCGATCCTGGGCGAGGAGCTCGATGGGGCCGACGAGTACCCGGCCTACCCCGAGGACTCGGCCGAGCTCGCCGCCGCCCGCCGGCGCCACCCCTCGCACCCCGACTTCGTGCCCGCCCAGGCCTCGCACCCCGGCGCCGACCACGAGCGCACGGTCAACCGCCTGGAGGAGCTCGCGGAGGCCCGTACGGCCCTCGCGGACGTCCGCCCCGGCCCGCTGGGCACCCTCGACGTGTACGTCTTCACGGACGGCACCACGCTCTGCATGACCCCGGGACACCGGGAGACCGCCGAGCGGCTGGCCGAGGCCCTGCGCTCGGGCAGCGCGCCCATCCTGCTGGGCGGCTCGGGCATCTCCGGCGCCTACGCCCTGACCTTCTCCTGCGGCGACGCCGAGGACCCGGACAGCAACGTCTACATCCTCGCGGACCGCGTCATCGCATCGCTCTGACTTCCGCCAGCTCCACCAGTCGAACGGCCTCGTCCAGCACCTCGGACGGGGCCTTCGCGCCGTTCGCGCCCGCCTCGGATCCGGCGGCGCGCAGGGCCTCGGCGAGGTCCGCCCCGGCCACGGCCACCTGGTCCCCGACGACGAAGATCCCGGCGTCCGGCATCTCCCGCGCCGGAGCCGCCCCCGCGGCGTCCCCGCCGCCCTCGGCGGCCGCCTCCAGCCGCTGCGCCCGTACGGAGAGCTCCCGGGCCAGCTCCAGCGCCACCTGGGCGGCACCCTGCTGGAGCCGGCTCTGCGGCGCGGCCCGCAGACGGTCGGCGAAACGTTCCACGACGGTGGTCAGGGGTGAGGTATCGAGCACCCGGCCGACCTTACGCGCCGGTCTTGCACCATTGCCAACGGGCGAACTCTCCGGCACGGTGGCGTGAAGAGAACAGCACGGCGATACCTCCGGAGGCGCCCATGTCCGTAGAGTTCTCCGAGCAGACACACCGCAACATGATCGACAGAATCCCCCTGACCACCGGTCGTGAACTCTCCGACTGGCTCCGCACCGTGGACGACGGCCCCTCCCTCGTCCGGTTCGAGGAGAAGGTCAGCTGGCTGCGCGGGGCGCACGAGCTCTCGTACGGCCAGGCGAAGGCGATCATCCACGAGTACGACCTGCGCAGGGCCGCCCGCAAGTTCGGCTGAGCGAGCCCCTGCCCCGTCCCGTCCCGTCTCCGATCACGCCCGTCCGCACACCCCCGATCCCCTGCCGGCCCCCGACATGCGGGAAGGCCCCGCGAGCGCGTGCTCGCGGGGCCTTCCCCGTACGTCTTTCAGGCGGCGGCCGGTGCCGGTGGGCACCGGCCCGTACTAGTCGCCCTTGAGGATGGAGATCAGGCGCAGCATCTCCATGTAGATCCACACCAGGGTCATGGTGAGGCCGAAGGCCGCCAGCCAGGACTCCTCGCGCGGGGCGCCGTAGGCCACGCCGTCCTCGACCATCTTGAAGTCCATGGCGAGGAAGCAGGCACCCAGGATGATGCCGATGACGCCGAAGAGGATGCCGAGACCGCCGCTGCGGAAGCCCAGGCCGTCGCCGCCACCGAAGACGGAGAACAGCAGGTTGACGACCATCAGGAGCATGAAGCCCATGGCGGCGGCCATCACGAAGCCGACGAAGCGCCGGTTGACGTTGATCCAGCGCATCTTGTAGGCGATCAGCACGCCGGCGAAGACGCACATCGTGCCCATCACGGCCTGGACGACCGTGCCGGGGCCGAGCTGGGCGCTGACGGCCGAGCTGATGACGCCGAGGAAGACGCCCTCGAAGGCCGCGTAGGCCAGGATCAGCGCCGGAACCGGCTTGCTCTTGAAGGACTGGATCATCGCGAAGACGAACGCGATGAGCGCGGCGCCGACGGCGATGCCGTACGACTTGTTGATGTTGGCCGGGTCGACCGGAAGCGCGATCCAGGAGATGGCCGCCGTCAGGATGACCGTGCCGAGCGTCAGAGCCGTACGGCTCACGACGTCGTCGATGGTCATCGCGTTGCCGCGGACCGGCGCCTGCGGCATACCCGTGGCCGGGTCGGTCGCGTAGGGGTTGGTCGCGTACGGGTTGGTGGCGGTCCCGGCCTGGGCCTGGGGCTGCTGCGTGCCGAAGCCCGCGTAAGCACCGTTGTCGCGGCTGAACCCCCGTCGCGAGAAGACCGGGTTACTGCTCCTCATCTCACTCCTCCATGGCCACCGTGCGCGGCCTTGGAGTCAAGAGTAATGCGAACGCAAAGGAATCGCCCTACTGCTGGAGGAGGATCTTTGCCCGGTGGTACGGGGCGGGCCCGCGGGACGGCGGGGTGTCGTGGTGGGGCCTGTGGGACGGCGGGGGTGCCCGTGGCGCCCCCGCCGCCCGCGCGTTCCGGTCTGCGCGGAACGCCGTCGTGCCCGAAGCCGGACTTGAACCGGCACGACCCGAAGGTCAGCGAGGTTTAAGCTCGCCGTGTCTGCATTCCACCATCCGGGCAGGGCGTATCGGCCCCCTGGGAAAAGCCTTGAACGCGGTGCCGAGCCTATCGGGAACGTCTGTGCCCCGACCTGGGCATCTCGTCGATGTTGTCTGATTTTATTGGCGATTGATGGGCCGTCAGGGCGCAGAACACACGGTCGGCCCCCTCCGGGCGTCGATCATGGCCGCCGTGGGATTGACGGGATTTCGATGGCCCGCGCCACCCCGTTCGCCACCCCTGGAGCTCCGGCCGCCCCGGGGCCCCGACTGCGGCCTCCCCCTCCTCCGGCCGGACGCCCGTCATACCAAAGGAGGAGGCGGACACCTCCGCGGTCAGCCTCCAGTGGGCCCGAGAACGGGCACCGCGGCTGATCCGGAGCGGGGTGGGGCGCCGCGAGGATGGGGGAGTCCCGCCGATCGCGGACCGTGAGCCCGGTCCGCAGCCCAAGGAGCCGCTCCCGTGACCACCATGAACTACGCCCCGCACACCACTCAGGCCGTCGCCGCCCGCGCCACCGGCCTCTCCAAGGTGTACGGCCAGGGCGAGACCCAGGTGGTCGCCCTCGACAGCGTCACCGTCGACTTCGCGCAGGGCCAGTTCACCGCGATCATGGGCCCCTCGGGCTCCGGCAAGTCCACGCTGATGCACTGCGTCGCCGGCCTGGACACCTTCTCCGCGGGCTCCGTCCGCATAGGCGAGACCGAGCTCTCCACCCTGAAGGACAAGCAGCTCACGCAGCTGCGCCGGGACAAGATCGGCTTCATCTTCCAGGCCTTCAACCTGCTGCCGACGCTGACGGCCCTGGAGAACATCACGCTCCCCATGGACATCGCGGGCCGCAAGCCCGACAAGCAGTGGCTGGACTCGGTGATCTCCATGGTCGGCCTCTCCGACCGCCTCGGCCACCGCCCCACCCAGCTCTCCGGCGGCCAGCAGCAGCGCGTGGCGGTCGCCCGTGCCCTGGCCTCCCGCCCCGAGATCATCTTCGGCGACGAGCCCACCGGAAACCTGGACTCGCGCTCCGGCGCCGAGGTCCTCGGCTTCCTGCGCAACTCCGTGCGCGAGCTCGGCCAGACCGTCGTCATGGTCACCCACGACCCGGCCGCCGCCTCCTACGCGGACCGCGTCATCTTCCTCGCGGACGGCCGCATCGTCGACGAGATGCTGAGCCCGACCGCCGAGGGCGTGCTCGACCGCATGAAGGCCTTCGACGCCAAGGGCCGCACCAGCTGAGGGACGCCCCCTCCCCGTCCCCGCTGACCCCTTACCAACTGGACTCCTCCACCATGTTCCGTACCGCCCTGCGCAACGTGCTCGCGCACAAGGCCAGACTGCTGATGACGGTGCTCGCCGTCGTCCTCGGCGTCGCCTTCGTCTCCGGCACCCTCGTCTTCACCGACACCGTCGGCAAGGCGATGTCGAACCAGTCCGCCAAGAGCTTCGAAGGTGTCGCCGTCTCGGTCACCTCCTACGGCCCCTCCCGCAACGACGAGGGGGTCAGGGAGGGCGAGCCGGGCATCAGCCGGCAGACCCTCGACAAGGTCAAGGCGCTCAACGGCGTGGACGCCGCCTCGGGCCGCGTCCACGGCTTCGCCGCCGTGGGCGACCAGGACGGCAAGCTGATCGGCACCGGCTGGTCCAACACCGGCGCCAACTTCGTCCCGCTGAAGGACGGCAAGGACCCCCGCTACGCCTTCACCGAGGGCAGCGGCCCGGCCACCGCCGACCAGATCGCCCTCGACAAGGAGACGGCCAAGCGCGGCAAGTACCAGGTCGGCGACAAGGTCCGGGTGGCCGACAACGGCCCGGCCAGGGAGTACACCCTCGCCGGCATCTTCACCACCGAGGACGGCGCGGTCAACGCGGGCGGCTCGCTCGTCCTGTTCGACACCCCGACCGCCCAGCAGCTCTACCTGAAGCCCGGCTTCTACGACGAGCTCTCGGTCAGCGCCAAGGCCGGCGCCGACGCCGACAAGCTCCTCGCCGAGATCAAGCCCCTCGTCGGCAAGGACGCCAAGGCCCAGACCGGCGCGGCGCTCGCGGCCGAGCAGGCCGAGCAGATCGAGAAGGGCATGAGCAACATGAACCAGATGCTGCTCGTGTTCGCGCTCATCTCCCTCTTCGTCGGTGTCTTCCTGATCTACAACACCTTCACCATGCTGGTCGCCCAGCGCACGAAGGAGCTGGCCCTGCTGCGCGCCATCGGCGCCAACCGCGGCCAGGTCAAGCGCTCGGTCCTGGCCGAGGCCCTGGTCGTCGGCGTGATCTCCGCCGTCATCGGCCTGGTCGCCGGTATCGGCCTCGCCGTCGCGATGCGCTCCGCGATCGGGGCCTTCGGCGCCAAGATCCCGGCCGGTCCGCTGGTCGTCGCCCCCGGCACCATCGCCGCCGCGATCGGCATCGGTGTCTTCGTCACGATGCTCGCCGCCTGGCTGCCCGCCCGCCGCACCGCGAAGATCGCCCCGGTCGCCGCCATGGGCAGCGCCCACCTGCCGGCCTCCGCGAAGTCCCTGGTGCTGCGCAACAGCATCGGCGGCTCGGTCACCCTGCTCGGTCTGGTCGCCATCCTGGGCGGCGCGCTGACCGGCAAGGACGGCAAGATGATGATCGGCGCCGGCGCCTTCTTCACGATGATCGGCATCATCATCCTGCTGCCGGCGCTCTCCCGCCCGGTCATCGCGGCCGTCCGCCCGCTGCTGGAGAAGGTGTTCGGCGTCGCCGGCAAGCTCGCCGCGCAGAACGCGGTCCGCAACCCGCGCCGCACCGCCGTCACCGCCGCCTCCCTCGCCATCGGCCTGACCCTGGTCACCGCCCTGTCCGTGCTCGGCATCACCATGGGCAAGGCCATCGACCGGATGACGACGGACAACCTCAAGGCCGACTACAAGGTCTCCATGGGCGACACCTTCGGCAACCTGGACCCGTCCGTGATCCCGGCCCTGGAGAAGGCCCCGGGCGTCAAGGCGGTCTCCCCGCAGCAGGCCGGCGACTTGCGGATCGGTGAGGGCGAGGACTACCGCTCCGTGTCCGGCGTCAACCCGGCCACCATCGGGCAGCTCCTCAACTTCGACGTGGTCGGCGGGCAGCTCGACAGCCTCGCCAAGGGCGAGGTGGCGGTCGCCGAGAAGACCGCGAAGGACAGCGGCCTGTCGGTCGGCTCCACCCTGAAGGCCACCTTCGACGACAACCAGCAGGCGGACCTCAAGGTCGGCGCGATCTACAAGGACATGGAGGGCATGCTCTCCCCCTACGTGATCGACTACAACATCCTCAACAAGCACACCGAGGAGCCGTACCTGCGCGAGGTCTACGTCAAGATGGACGGCGGCGCCTCCGAGAAGGCCGAGAAGTCCCTCGTCGACGCCCTCGGCAAGAACCCGGCGATCACCTTCGCCAGCCAGCAGGACATCCGCAACGAGATGGGCGGCCTGATCAACACCGCCCTGAACATCATGTACGGCCTGCTCGCCATGGCCCTGATCATCTCGGTCCTCGGCGTCGTCAACACCCTGGCGATGTCCGTGTACGAGCGGACGCAGGAGATCGGCATGCTCCGGGCGATCGGCCTGGACCGCGGCAAGGTCAAGAACATGATCCGCCTGGAAGCCATCGTGATCTCGCTCTTCGGCGCGGTCATCGGTGTCGCCCTCGGCACCTTCATCGCCTGGGCCGTCGGCGAGACCATCAAGGGCTCGATCCCGAACTACGCCCTGGTCATCCCCTTCGATCGGATCGCGATCTTCATGCTGCTGGCCGGCATCGTCGGCGCCCTGGCGGCCATGTGGCCCGCCCGCAGCGCCGCCCGGCTGAACATGCTGACCGCGATCAAGACGGAGTAGCCGACAAGGCGCCACCCCGCCCCCGTACGAAGGCCAAGGGCCCCGCGACCTCTCCCGTCGCGGGGCCCTTCGCCGTTCCCGGGCCCGTTCCCGGGCCCGTGTGCCTAGCCCTGCGCCGCCCAGTCGCGGGCGCGCAGCGGCATCCCGGAGGCCGACCGGTTCCCGGTGCGCACGGCGAGCACCTGGTTGACCCCGAGCCGGTTGTGCTCGAAGCCGAGCGCCGAGGCCGCCATGTACAGCAGCCAGACGCGGGCCCGCCCGGGCGAGGTCAGCCGGACCGCCTCCTCCCAGTGCTCTTCCAGCCGCGCCACCCAGGCCCGCAGGGTGAGCGCGTAGTGCTCGCGCAGCGCCTCCACGTCGCGGACCTCGAAGCCGGCGCGCTCCAGCTCGCCGACGGTGGTGCCGATCGGGGACAGCTCGCCGTCGGGGAAGACGTAGGCGTCTATGAACTCGTCGATGCGGTACGCCTCCTCGTCCGGCTCGGGGCGGCGCGCGATCTGGTGGTTCAGCAGCCGTCCGCCGGGCCGCAGCAGCCCGTACAGGGTGTGGGCGTAGGTGCGGTAGCGCTCGGCGCCGACGTGCTCGGCCATCCCGATGGAGGAGATGGCGTCGTACGGGCCGTCCTGGACGTCCCGGTAGTCCTGCACCCGGATGTCGACCAGGTCGGCCAGGCCCTCTTCGGCGACCCGCTTGCGGGCGTAGGCGGCCTGCTCGCGCGAGAGCGTGATGCCGGTGACCCTGACCCCGTACTCCCGGGCCGCGTGCAGGGCCATGGAGCCCCAGCCGCAGCCGACCTCCAGGAGCCGGTCGCCGGGGCGCAGGGCGAGCTTGCGGCAGACCAGGTCGAGCTTGTCGCGCTGGGC
The DNA here is from genome assembly GCF_018614195.1 of Streptomyces sp. ISL-43. Classification (GTDB taxonomy): domain Bacteria; phylum Actinomycetota; class Actinomycetes; order Streptomycetales; family Streptomycetaceae; genus Streptomyces. The sequence goes on along the minus strand of NZ_JAGGOT010000104.1, from coordinate 44,741 downwards.
GTCCTCCAGGCTCCCGCCGGGGGTCCAGTAGGCGCAGGAGTACACCATCGAGGGGCCGAGCACGTGTTCGTAGAACTCGTTGCCCACGTCGTAGTGGTGGCTGATGGCCCGGCGGTCGGTGCCCTTGGTGTGCCGGGGTCCTGCGCGCCGGACGGCCTCCTCCGGCGGCGGGGCGGGCGCCGGCCACGGCCGGGCCATACCCACGAGGGAGCGTACGGCGGCCCGCGCGTCGGGGTCGCGCAGCAGGGCGGCGGGTCCGGCGCCCTTGGCGGCCCGGACGGGTTCGGGGTCCCGCTCCCAGAGCAGCCCGCCGACTCGGTCGAGCAGGTCGAACAGGTCGCCCTCGACGGTCAGGTCCCCGGACACCCAGGCGCGGGCCAGGCCCAGTTCGCCCGGCTTCCACAGGATCCGGCGCAGGGCGCGCCGGTGGTTCAGGACCAGGGTGGGACCGCTGGTCGGGCCGGCCTCGCTGCCGTCCCAGGCCCGTATGCGTACGGGCAGGGGGGCGCCCATCAGGGTTTCGGCTAAGGCAGCCAGCCGCGGCGCGGCGTCGTTCATCGTAGGCACCTCCAGAAAGTTCCGACCGGACGGCCTACCCATTTCCGGTGCCGGTCAAGCCTGCGATGCGCATCCGGGTACGCCAAAGGGGCCGCCCGCACCACGGATGGCGGGCGGCCCCTTCGGGTCACGCTGGGTCCTGCTCTGGGTCGTTCTCTTCGTCCGGCCGGCCGGAGCCGGTCAGGAGGCCTTGGCCTTCTGCGCCGGGGCGCTCGCGGCGACCGGAGCGGGGGCCGGCTTGGCGGCCTCGTAGAACTCCTCGCGGGGGGTCTCCAGCGCGCCGAGGGAGACGACCTCGCGCTTGAGGAACATCGCGAGGGTCCAGTCGGCGAAGACGCGGATCTTGCGGTTCCAGGTCGGCATCGCCAGACCGTGGTAGCCGCGGTGCATGTACCAGGCGAGGCGGCCCTTGAACTTGATCTTCATCTTGCCCATGACGACGATCGCCACGCCCTTGTGCAGGCCGAGGCCCGCCACCGCACCCTTGTTGGCGTGCTCGTACTCCTTCTGCGGGAAGCCGCGCATACCGGAGATGACGTTGTCGCCGAGGACCTTGGCCTGGCGCAGCGCGTGCTGGGCGTTCGGCGGGCACCAGGCGTTCTCCACGCCGGCCTTGCGGGCGGCGAGGTCCGGCACCTGGGCGTTGTCGCCGGCGGTCCAGATGTAGTCCGTGCCCGTGACCTGGAGGGTCGGCGCGGCGTCCACGTGGCCGCGCGGGCCGAGCGGCAGGCCGTAGCGGGCCAGGACCGGGTTGGGCTTGACGCCCGCGGTCCACACGAGGGTGTTGGAGTCGACCTCGAGGCCGTTCTTCAGCACCACGTGGCCGTCGACGCAGGAGTCCATGGAGGTCTGCAGGTAGATCTCGATGCCGCGCGACTCGAGGTGCTCCTTGCCCCAGACGCCGAGCTTGGGCCCGACCTCGGGAAGGATCTTGTCGGCCGCGTCGACCAGGATGAAGCGCATGTCCTCGCGCTTGATGCTGGTGTAGTACTTCGCGGCGTCGCGGGCCATGTCCTCGACCTCGCCGATGGTCTCCGCACCGGCGAAGCCGCCGCCGACGAAGACGAAGGTGAGGGCCTTGCGGCGGACGTCCTCGTCCGTCGTGGACTCGGCCTTGTCGAGCTGCTCGAGTACGTGGTTGCGCAGGCCGATGCCCTCTTCGACGCCCTTCATACCGATGCCCTGTTCGGCGAGGCCGGGGATCGGGAAGGTGCGGGAGATGGCGCCGAGCGCGATCACCAGGTAGTCGAAGGGCAGCTCGTACGCCTCGCCGACGAGCGGCGTGACGACGGCGACCTTGCGGTCCTGGTCGATGCTGGTGACGCGGCCGGTGAGAACCTCAGCCTTGGGCAGCACGCGTCGCAGAGGTACGACGACGTGCCGCGGCGAGATGCTGCCTGCGGCCACTTCGGGGAGGAAGGGCTGGTAGGTCATGTACGAGCGCGGGTCGACGACCGTGACGGTCGCCTCGCCGTAGCGCATCTTCTTCATGATGCGCTTGGCCGCGTACAGGCCTACGTACCCACCTCCTACAACGAGGATCCTGGGACGCTCCGTGGTGCTCATGGAAACGAGTATCCAGCACCCCAAGGGGTGACGCTCGTGAGCCCCTTCACAAGGGTCTGGAGACCCTCTGCTACACTCCGCCGCCCACGTGACCGAGGTCATGGCGCGAGGGGGGAACCAGGGTGTAACGGGAGTCGTTGAACACCCGTCCTGAACTGGGCTCCGACCCCTTAAGCGGCGTAGACCACCCGGTTCGTGGATACCTACCGCCGGAACCTCGCGACGGCCTCCATTCGCACGAACGCGAGCAAAAAGAAGGCCCGAGGGGCTCTCGAGTCGCCCAAAAGGTCCCTCTGGAGCCCTCACGGGCATCTTTTCCTTGTGAAGAACTTCACGAAGTTCATGTGGAGGACGGGACCTAAGGCCTCCGTAAGGCCCTCCGAAGGCCCCAGAAGGCCCCCGCCCACCCTCCAGTCAGGCATTGAAGCCCTAGAGGGCGCCCTGCTTGAGACCATCGACCAGACCACCGAACGCGGCGTACGAGAGCAGCAGCGCGGGACCGGCCGGGACCTTGCTGTCGCGCACCGCGAGGACGCGCTCACCCGCGTCGACAATGCCGCATTCGACGCACTGGGCCCCCGTGTCGCTCCGCGAGGACTTCCACCAGGCCCGGAGGTCAGCGCCTCCGTGTGGACGACATCGAGGTCCTCGTGATCACCGAACCCCAGGATGGAGAAGCTGCCCAGCTGTCCGACGTGCGGCGGCGCCGCCGACGGCAGCACCTGGACGTTGATGTTGGGACGCTTGCCCATCGCCAGCAGGCGGCCGAGCTGCTCTCGCATCACATCCGGATCCTCGGTCCGCGTCCGCAGGGCGCCCTCGGCGATGACCGCCCAGAGCTTCAACGGCTCCTCCCGGGTGAGGATCGCCTGCCGCGCGAGCCGAACTTCGACCAGCGCGTCCACCTTGGCCTCGGCCGCCTCGGACATGGCCGTCGCCTTGATGATCTCCCTCGCGTACTCCGCCGTATGGAGCAGTCCGGGGATCGCGCCGAGGTGCCACGTCTTGGCGGAGTCCGCCTCGGCCTCCAGCGAGATCAGGTCTTCGTACACCGGGCTCAGGACACCGCGATACGAGTGCCACCATCCCCGCTGCGCGCCTTCTTTCGTCAGCGTCAGCAACGCGGCGCGCAGTTCGCCGTCCACATCGCGCCCGATCCCCTCGTAGAGGTCGAGCAGCTCGGTGATGTCCTGCCCCTTGGCCGCGACCTTGGCGGTCTGCCCTCGCCGTCAGCTGGTCCGTCGACCCCCGCCCGTTCGGCAAGGCCGTACGCGCCGAGCTGGTCTGGCAGGGCAGCACCGGCGCTCCATGACACCCGGCAGGGAACCCGAAGAGCCCGGCCCCTCGCGGGACCGGGCTCCGGAAACGACTGAAATTACTCGGCGTCGGCCGCGAGGGACCAGGCGATCCCGTCCAGGATGTCGTGCTCCGAGACCACGACCTCCGACGCGCCGACGCGTTCCATGATCGCCAGCAGGACCAGGGCGCCCGCTCCGATCACGTCGACGCGGCCCGGGTGCATCACCGGGATCGCCGCGCGCTCGGCGTGCGTCAGCGTCAGCATCCGCTCGCTGATCTCGCGGACCTTCCCGTACGGGATCCGGGAGTGGTGGATCGCCGCCGAGTCGTACTCCGTGAGGCCCAGCGCGATCGCGGCGACCGTGGTCACCGAACCGGCCAGCCCGACCAGGGTGCGCGCCTCGCCCAGCGGGACGCTCTCGGCGGCCAGGTCCAGCGCCGCCTCGATGTCGGCCCGTATGGCAGCGACCTGCGCCCCGGTCGGCGGGTCGGTGACGACCCCGTCCACCATCAGGTGGCGCTCGGTCATCCGGACACAGCCCACGTCGACCGAGCGGGCCGCCTGGACGTGCTCGACCCCGACCACGAACTCCGTCGAGCCGCCGCCGATGTCCACCACCAGGAAGGGGCGCTCCAGGTCGGCGCGGCCCGTCAGCTCCCCGGTGGCGCCGGTGAAGGAGAATTCCGCCTCCTGGTCGCCGGAGATCACCTCGGGCTCGACGCCCAGGATGTCCAGGACGCCCCGGACGAACTCGTCCCGGTTCTCGGCGTCCCGGGAGGCCGAGGTCGCCACGAAGCGCACCCGCTCGGCGCCGAGCTCCTTGATGACCGCCGCGTACTCGCGGCAGGCCGCGAAGGTGCGCTCCAGCGCCTCCGGGGCGAGGCGGCCCGTCTTGTCGACGCCCTGGCCGAGGCGGACGACGATCATCCGCCGGTCCAGTTCCTCGAGCTCGCCCGTGGCGGGGTCGCAGTCCGCGACCAGGAGCCGGATGGAGTTCGTACCGCAGTCGATGCCCGCGACCCGGGTCACGCGTCCGACTCCTTCGTGTCGTCCTTCTTCTCCCCGCACGGGGTGACGCAGGCGCCCTTGGCCCACCACTCGGGCAGCATCGCCAGGGCCTCGTCGCCGAAGGGGTTCACGCCCGGGCCCGCGGCCAGCGAGTGGCCGACGAGTACGTGCAGGCACTTGACCCGGTCCGGCATGCCGCCGGCGCTCGGGAAGCCCTGGAGCACCTCGATGGCGTCGCGGCGGGTGATGTAGTCCTCGTGCGCGGCCCGGTAGGCGTCGGCCAGCTCCGGGTCCACGGCGAGCCGGGCCTGCATCTCCTTCATCACGCCGTTGGCTTCCAGCGTGCCGATCGCACCGGCGGCGCGCGGGCAGGTCAGGTAGTACAGCGTCGGGAAGGGCGTGCCGTCGGGGAGCCGCGGGGCGGTCTCCACCACGTCCGGCTGCCCGCAGGGGCAGCGGTGCGCGATGGCGCGCAGCCCGCGCGGCGGGCGGCCGAGCTGCTGCTCGAACGCCTCGATGTCGGCGTCGGTCGGCTCGGTCCGGTCGGTTTGGGGCGGGGGCGTCTGCATGCCTGGAGGAAGTCTTTTCGTTCTCGTGGATGGGCTCGTCGTCGAGTACGTATTCAATCGGGTACGTCCTCAGTCGCCCGGGCGGTCGGCCTTGTCGACGCCGTCCCAGACGTTGGAGTACCAGGGCCGGTCGGTGGCGGCCTGTCCGCTGCGCCGGTGCTCGGCGGCCTCGGCCCCGGGGTCGTTCATGATGTAGCTGATCTCCCCCGGCCGGACGAAGTGCAGGTGCTTGCGCGCCTGCTGCTCCGCGTACGCGTTGTCCTGCCAGCGGGCCTTCTCGTCGCGCAGCCGTTCCAGCCGCTCCCGCGCGGTGGCGGCGGCCTTCTGCTGCTGCGCGATCTCCGAGCGCTGGGAGACGTACTGGCGCATCGGATAGGCGAGGGCGACGACCAGGGTACAGAGGACGAGGACGAGCAGGGCGGCCCGGCCGGTGAGCCGGCTGCGGCGGACCTGGCGGCGGGACTGGGAGCGGTAGACGTGCGCCGCGGTCCGCTCGCCCAGCTGCTTGAGCCTGGTCGCGGTCGAGAACGTGGCGAACCGGTCCCGGTTCCCGGCCATTGATCCGCCTCCCCTTGTACACGCGCTACGCAATACGTCCCCGCACACGGTACGGGACCGAGTGCGGGGACGTAGGGAGGCTAGCGCCCCCGAAGCCTGTTCAGCCGGTGATCAGCCGGTGATCAGCCCTTGAAGCGCGGGAAGGCGGAGCGGCCCGCGTACACCGCGGCGTCGTCGAGGATCTCCTCGATGCGCAGCAGCTGGTTGTACTTGGCGACGCGGTCCGAGCGGGCCGGGGCGCCGGTCTTGATCTGGCCGCAGTTCACGGCGACCGCGAGGTCGGCGATGGTGACGTCCTCGGTCTCGCCGGAGCGGTGCGACATCATGCACTTGAAGCCGTTGCGCTGGGCCATCTCGACGGCGTCGAGGGTCTCGGTCAGCGAACCGATCTGGTTCACCTTGACGAGCAGGGCGTTGGCCGAGCCCTCTTCGATACCGCGGGCCAGACGCTCCGGGTTGGTGACGAAGAGGTCGTCGCCGACGATCTGGACCTTGGAGCCCAGCTTGTCGGTGAGGACCTTCCAGCCCGCCCAGTCGTCTTCGAACAGCGGGTCCTCGATGGAGACCATCGGGTACGCGGAGACGAGCTCCTCGTAGTACTCGGTCATCTCGGCGGCCGAGCGGGACTGGCCCTCGAACTCGTACTTGCCGTCCTTGTAGAACTCGGACGCGGCGACGTCGAGCGCGAGCGCGATGTCGCGGCCCGGGACGTAGCCGGCCTGCTTGATGGCCTCGACGATGAGGTCGAGCGCGGCGCGGTTCGACTCCAGGTTCGGCGCGAAGCCGCCCTCGTCGCCCAGACCGGTGGAGAGGCCCTTGGTGTGCAGGACCTTCTTGAGGGTGTGGTAGACCTCGGCACCCCAGCGAAGGGCCTCGGAGAAGGACTCCGCGCCGATCGGGGCGATCATGAACTCCTGGATGTCGACGTTGGAGTCGGCGTGCGACCCACCGTTGAGGATGTTCATCATCGGAACGGGCAGCAGGTGCGCGTTCGGACCGCCGAGGTAGCGGAAGAGCGGAAGGTCCGAAGCCTCGGCAGCGGCGTGCGCGACGGCCAGGGAGACACCGAGGATGGCGTTGGCGCCGAGGGAGCCCTTGTTCTCGGTGGCGTCCAGGTCGATCATCGCCTGGTCGATCAGGCGCTGCTCGGTGGCGTCGTAGCCCACGAGCTCCGGGCCGAGCTGCTCGATGACGGCGAGGACGGCCTTCTCGACGCCCTTGCCCATGTAACGGTCGGGGTCACCGTCACGGAGCTCTACGGCTTCGAATGCACCGGTGGAGGCGCCGGACGGGACTGCAGCACGGCCGGTGCTGCCATCGTCGAGGCCCACCTCGACCTCGACCGTGGGGTTGCCTCGGGAGTCCAGGATTTCCCGGGCTACGACGACGTCGATGGACGGCACGAGCATCTCCTTCTGGGATGTGACGCTGAGTGTGCGGTGGCGTGTCAGGCCGTGGGATGGCCTTGCCGCTTAGAGCCTATCCGGCTCCGGGCACTCGGCCGGCCGACTGCCCGGGTCCTGGGACGAAAAAGGGACTGAATGCCCCTCTTACGGGACATACGACTCTGGATAATCGCGGTTTCCGGGCAGGTCCGCGGCCGGAAACCGGCACACAGCACCGCCCGGCGCGAGGGGGGTTGCGCGCCGGGCGGTGGGAGTTCTGCGGGGTGCGGACGGCGGTCCTGCCGCCGTTACCGCGGGGTTCAGCTGAGCTTCAGCTTCTGGCCCGGGAAGATCAGGTCAGCGTCCGAGACGATGTCCTTGTTGAGCTCGAAGAGCTTCTCCCAGCCGCCGGAGAGGTTGTTCGCCGCGGCGATGTCGCCCAGCGTGTCGCCGGACTTGACCTCGTAGGAGCCGTTGCCCGTCTTGGGGGCCTCGGTCTTCGGCGCGGCGGCGGCCGGGCGGTCGGAGCGGGTGACCGGGGCCTCGGCGCGCTTGGTCTCCTTCTTCGGCTCGGCCTTCTTCTCCTGCTTCTTCGGCTCGGCCTTCGGCTTGGGGGTTTCGGTGGCGCCGCCCGTGTAGGACGAGTTCGACAGGCCCACGCCACAGGACGGCCAGGCGCCCTTGCCCTGGCCCTTGAGGACCTTCTCGGCGATGGCTATCTGCTGCGACTTGGAGGCCTGGTTGGCCTGCGCGGCGTACGTCTTGCCGCCGTACGCGGCCCACGTGGAGGACGAGAACTGCAGGCCGCCGTAGTAGCCGTTGCCCGTGTTGATGGACCAGTTGCCACCGGACTCGCACGAGGCGACGCGGTCCCACTCGGAAGCGGTCGCGGCGGACGCGGTGCCGGCGGCCATCAGCGGCGCCGCGACGGCGACACCTGCGACACCGGCGAGCGTGACGATGCGGACGGCCTTGGAACCGCGACGGTGCTTGCCCTTGCCGGAAATCAGCATGGAGTTCTCCTCACCGACGCCTACGAGGTGAGCTGTCGGGTTCGGGCGAGTGAGTGCCCGGCCGAGCGACCTAGCGCTCGGCTTAACCCCTAGCCGGTTCCGTGACCGTCTCTCAACGGCCGGTTCCGGCGCCTACCTTGGTTCCCCCGCTCCTGCCTTCGGCGCTTTACGCGACGTGTGTTCCCTCCGTCCGCCGGCAGGATTCGGCGATGCGGTCGAAGGAGCCCGCGGTGGCGAGCGATTCAGAAGGTAGTCAGGTCTCTCCCCGATGTTCAACGAGGGACATCGGGGAGAAACGGGCCTACTTGCGCTCTTCCCGTCGGCGTTTGCGCAGGTGAGGGCGGGGTTTGCGGAACCCTCCGGACCGGACACGCCAGTTGACCGGAAGAGACACATGTCTCACTTACAGAAAACGGACAATCAACTGTTTCCGGACGGTCTAACTGCCCTTATTGGGCGGTTAGATCCAGGTTCTGACCGGGCTTGATCAGGTCGGCGTCCTCGCCGATGACCAGCTCGTTGGCCTCGTAGAGCGCGTTCCAGCCGCCCTTCACACCCTTGGCGTCCGCGATCGCGGCCAGGCTGTCGCCCGCCTGCACCGTGTACGTCGGGTCCGACGCGGCATCAGATGTGACGGGCGCCTCGACCGCGGCCGGGCCGCGGTGCTTGCCGCTCCCCTCGGTCGCGCCGGCCGCCGGCGCGGCCGGGTCGGCGGGCGCGGCGGGAGCGGCGGGGGCCGACGGGTCGGCAGGCGCGACGGGGGCCGTCGGGTCCGCCGGGGTCACCGGAGCCGTCGGGTCCACGGGCACGGTGGGATCCGTGGGCGCCGTCGGGTCCGTGGAGGGAGGCGTGGGGACCGTCGGGTCCCCCGGGCTCACGGGAGCCGTCGGGTCGCCCGGGAGCCCGGGGGGCGCCGTCGGGAGGTCCGGGTCGGGCATGACGGGCAGTCCGCTGGGCGCCCCGAGCGGGTAGTCGGGCAGCAGGAGGGACGGCGAGGGGGCCGGAGCCGGTATCCCGGGCGTCGGGGCCCCGAAGTCCGTGGAGGGCGTGCCCGTACCGAGGTAGGGCACGGAGTCGTCCGGGCGGGAGGGGGCGGGAGCGGGGGACGCGGCGCTCTTGGGCAGGCCCGGGTCCACCTGGGCGGCGGGCGCCTGCTGCGTCAGTCCGGCCGGCGCCCCGCACAGCGGCCACGCCTGGGGGCCCTGGGAGGCCAGCACCCGCTCGGCCACCGCGATCTGCTGGGAGCGGCTGGCGAGGTCGGGGCGCTGGGCGAAGTCGAGCCCGCCGGCGTTCTTCCACTGCTCCTGGGTGAACTGCAGCCCGCCGTAGGACCCGCTGCCGAAGTTCGCGCTCCATGTGCCGCCGCTCTCGCATTCGGCGACCTTGTCCCACGTGGAGGTCTCGGCCGCGCTCGCGCCGGTGGCGGCGAGCAGCGGCAGAGCCAGCGCGGAGCCGGCGACTCCGGCGGTGACGACAAGTGCGGGCACTTGTCGGGGTCGTCTGTGGCGGCCGTTCCCGGAACGCATGAGGCTGCACCTTTCGCATAACGGCGGGGTAACGGCAGAACCTAGCGGCCTTCGAACGCCTGTCACAAGTTGGGGCCTTAACTGACTTCCGGTCAGCCTGTTTTCAGGTGTTTTGGGGGGTGAAACGGACCGGAAGCGTGCGCAAGCCCCGCATGATGAGCCCGCCGCGCCAGCGCAGCTCCCCGGCCGGCACGGCCAGTTCCAGATCGGGCAGCCGCGTCAGCAGGGTCGCGAGCGCGGTCTGCCCTTCGAGGCGGGCGAGCGGGGCGCCCAGGCAGTAGTGGATGCCGTGCCCGTATCCGAGGTGCTGGTTGTCGGTGCGCGAGAGGTCGAGCGTGTCGGGGTCGGCGAACCGCTCGGGGTCGCGGTCGGCGGCCGCGAGGACCACCAGCACCGGGTCGCCGGCCGCGATGTCCTGGCCGCCCAGGACGAAGGGCTCGGTGGCGAACCGCCAGGTGGCCAGCTCCACGGGGCCGTCGTAGCGGAGCAGCTCCTCCACGCCGGTGGCCAGCAGGTCGCTCTCGCCGGCCGCGAGGGAGAGCTGGAGGCGTTCGCGCTGCTCCGGGTTCATGAAGAGGGAGTGGACCCCGTTGCCGATGAGGTTCACGGTGGTCTCGAATCCGGCGAAGAGCAGGATGAAGGCCATCGCGGTGGCCTCGGCCTCCGTCAGGTGGTCGCCGTGGTCGCTGGCCCGGATCAGATCGGAGATCAGGTCGTCGCCCAGGTCGTCGCGCTTGCGGTGGATGAGCTCGCCGAGGTAGGTCCGCATCTGCTTGACCGACCGCGCCACCCCGCCGCGCGGGCCGCCGCCGTGCCGGATCATCATGCCGGCCCAGTCGCGGAAGTCGTCCTGGTCCTCTCGCGGTACTCCGAGCATCTCGCAGATGGCGTAGATGGGGAGCGGGAAGGCGAACTCGTGGATGAGGTCCGCCTCGCCCTTCTCCGCGAAGCGGTCGATGAGCTGGTCGGTCAGCTCCTGCACCCGCGGGGTGAACTCGGCGACCCGGCGCGGGGTGAACGCCTTCGACACCAGCCGCCGCAGCCGGGTGTGGTCCGGCGGGTCGATGTTGAGCAGATGCGTCATCAGCTCCGCCTTGCGCTCCCCCGGGATCCCGGTCTTGCCCTTGGCGTGCGCCGATCCCGCGTGGTGGGCCGGGTTCTTGCTGAGCCGCTGGTCGGCGAGGGCCTGGCGGGCGTCGGCGTACCGGGTGACCAGCCACGCGTCGACCCCGCTGGGGAGCTTGGTGCGGTGCACGGGCGCGTGCTCGCGCAGCCAGGCGTAGGCCGGGTACGGGTCGGTCGCGAACTCCCAGTCGAACAGGGTCGGCCCCTGGTCGGGAACGGGTCGGGCGCAGGGGTCCGCGGCGGACTCGGCCGGGGGCGGGGCGGGGACTTCGGGGGTCTGCTCGTGCACCCGAAGACCGTATCCCGCCCGTCACCTGCCACCCCATATGGGTGGTTCGTCGCGGCTGTCCGTAGATCAGCCCTGGCTTGACCTCACGTTCCCCGGCATTCCTACTTTCGGTTTTGTGGATGTGAGGATCTTGAAAAGCAGCTTCGCGGTGGTGGAGAGACGGGCCGAGCACGCGGTCAAGTTCTTCTACTCCCACCTCTTCTGGCACAACCCCGGAGTCCGTGAGCTCTTCCCGGCCTCCTTCGAGGACATGGAACGGCAACGGGACCGGCTCTTCGCCGCGCTCACCCATGTGATCGCCCAACTGGAGAACGAGACGCTCCTCCCCTATCTACGCGACCTGGGCCGCGACCACCGCAAGTTCCTGGCGGGCCCCGAGCACTATGCGGCTGTCGGCTCCAGCCTGCTCGCCGCGCTCGCCGAGGCCTCCGGGGAAGCCTGGACCCCGACGGTGGAAAAGGCCTGGTCCGAGGCCTACCAGCTGATCGCCGACGCGATGATGGCCGGCGCCGCCGCCAGCGAGGACCCGCCCTGGTGGGACGCCGAGGTCGTGCGCCACCTGCTGTACGGCGAGGACGTAGGCGTCCTGACCCTGCGTCCGCACGCCCCCTTCCCCCACCTCCCCGGCCAGTACGCGAGCGTGAGCAGCGACCGGGTCCCGACGACCTGGCGCACCTACTCCATCGGGAACGCGCCGCGCCCCGACGGGACGGTCGACCTGCACGTCAGCCGGATCGAGCGCGGCCGCCTCAGCACCTGCCTGGTCCGCGGGACACGGCCGGGGGACATGTTCCGGCTCGGCGCGGCCGGCGGGCAGCTGATCTTCCGGCGCGAGGACCGCCCGGTCAGCTTCATAGCCGCCGGCACCGGCTGGGCTCCGATCCGCGCCATGCTGGAGGACCTGGCGGAGCATCCTCCCGATCAGGACGTACGGCTCTTCGTGGTCGCGCGGGACGCCGCACACCTCTACGACCGCCCGCTCATCGACGAGTACGCGGCGGCCTTCGGCTGGCTGAGCGTCACCTACATCACCCCCGCCCCCGGGCAGCACCGCAACCAGGCCACCGACCGCCTCGCGACCGCGCTCAGCAACCGCGGGCTCTGGCCCGACCAGGACGTCTACCTGAGCGGTCCGCCGCAGTTCATCGAGGAGACCTCGTACCTCCTGGAGGAACTGGGCGCCACCGCCGGCCGGATCTTCTACGACTCCGTACCTGCCAGTGGCAAAGGCCACGGCCACGGAGACCGCCCGACGGGCTTCGGGGAGTGGTTCTTGAACCGGCCCGACCCGCACTGGCACAACCCGGCGGGCCGCGCGCCCCGCCGGTACTAGCCCCGCCAGTACCAGTACGCGAACCGCCGCTGAGGGCTACTCGCCGACGCCCTCGGCCTTACGGATCGCGTCACGGTAGGCCCGGGCCGCCGCGCGTAGTGCGGTCTCGGGGTCGGTTCCCGCCGCCTCGGCGCGCGCCGCCAGCTCCAGCAGTTCGTACCCGACGCCCTCGCCGCGCGGGAGGTCCACGGCCACACCGCCCGTCCGGACCCGTCCGGCGAGCTTGGCCGCGAGCGCGAGACCCGGCTGGCCGAGCGGAATCCCGTCGGTCACCGACTCCCGCTGCTTCTCCACCTGCTTGGTGCGCTGCCAGTGCGCGTTGACGTCCTCCGCGGTCTCCGCCGTGGCGTCGCCGAAGACGTGCGGGTGCCGGTTGATCAGCTTCTCGACGAGTGCTCCGGCCACGTCGTCGATCGAGAACGGCTCGTCCTCTTCTCCCGGGCCGCCCTCCTGCGCGATGCGCGCGTGGAAGACCACCTGGAGCAGGACGTCGCCGAGCTCCTCGCGCAGTTCGTCCCGGTCACCGGTCTCGATGGCCTCGACCAGCTCGTACGCCTCCTCGATCGCGTACTTCACCAGCCCCTCGTGCGTCTGCTTCGAGGTCCAGGGGCATTCGCGGCGGACCCGGTCCATCACCTGGACGAGGTCGAGCAGCCGTGCGCCCGGAAGGTCGTACGAGCCGGGCAGCAGTTCCAGGTCCGGCATGGCGACGCGGCCGGAGCCGGCGAAGCGCGCCAGCCCGTCGGTGAGCCGCCGATCGCCCTCGCCGCTCAGGAGGACCACGACCGTCCGCCCGCCGGCGCACTCCTCGATCAGCGCCTGCGCGTCCGGGGACTCGTGGGAGACGACGACGCCGGCCTCGCGCAGGTACGGCAGCTGTACGTGGCCGGGGTCGGCGCACAGCACCCGGTCCGCGGCGTGCAGGGTCTGCCAGGCGGGCCAGGACAGCACGCCGGGGGCGACCCGGTGGCTGGTGGTCAGCAGGACGATGCGGCCGGTGGGCTCGGAGGGAACGTCGTCAGTCACCCTCCGAACCTACCGCTGCGTGCCCGGCTCAGGCCCCGGCGGGGGGCTGCTCGGGCCGGGTGACCTGGGTGATCCAGGGGGTCTCGGCCTCGCCGAGGGTGACCCGCTGGGGGTCCCAGGCGCCGTAGCGCGGGTTGACCTGGATGCCGAGCTTCCCGGCGGCCTTCGAGGCGGGCTCGGCGAGCTTGCCCTCGCCGTACTTGGCGTTGAGCTTGGTGAAGAGCACCTGGTCCCGGACCCACCGCTCGATCTGGTCGGGGGCCATGGCGGCCTTCTGCAGGACCGCTGCCTCGAAGGCCTCGGCGCCGCCGTTGTTCTGGTCGTAGGCCTGGCGCTCCGTCTCCAGCTCCTTGGTCGTGACGGTGAGCCCGGCGTCCTCGGCCATCCGGTCGAGGATGCGGCTCTGGAGCATCGCGCTGAGCTTGACCCGGTCCAGCTGCGGGACGGAGGCGATCAGCTCGGCGGAGTGTTCGGAACGGTTCTGGGCGCTGCGGACGTCGTTCACCTGGGCCTGGACCGCGGAGGTGGTGATCCGTTCGCCGCCGATCACGGCCGCGGTGCCGGGGCGGGCTTCGCCCGAGCACGCGGACAGCAGAGGGGCCGCCAGGAGCAGGGCGGCGGAGACGGAGAGCGCTGTGCGACGGTGCAAAGGAGCCTCCAGGGCCGGGAGATTGTGCGTCGGTGCACAAGGGCCGTGCGATGATCGATGTTATGCAGTCAGGGTGACCAGAGCCACCGGTTCGACCAACGATTCCGGGGGTGTTGGGGTGCTGTGCTGTTCGTGTCGGCGCCACCCGGCGGCCACCCCGCGGCCGCTCGGCGGTGCCAGGGTCGGCCCACCATGTCGACACCGCACCGCTCCGCGCGCCGCCCGAGTCTGCTCGGCTCGGGGCTCGCCGCCCTGATCACGTCGGTGGCCGTGTGCGCGGGGGACGCCGTTGCCCGCGTCTTCCCGTACGGGCCGCGCCATCGCAGCATCAACGACCTCGGCAACCAGTTCGTGCCCTTCCATGCCCATTTGTGGGACCTGCTGCACGGGCGCGCCGAGGGCGGGCTGCTGCTGAACTGGCAGTCCGGCTACGGGACCAGCTTCCTGCCCGACTTCGGGACGTACCTGGCCAGCCCGTTCGCGGTCTTGGTGGGGCTCTTCCCGCGCCAGGACATAGACCTCGCGGTGTACGTGGTCACCGTGCTCAAGACGGCGGCCGCGGCGGCGGCGATGGCCTGGCTGCTGCGCACCCAGCGGCGCGGCCCGTGGTGGGCGGCGGGGCTGCTCGGGGCCTCGTACGCACTGTGCGGCTGGTCGGTGATCGAGGCCTCCTACAACCCGATGTGGCTGGACGGGCTGATCGCGTTCCCGCTCCTGTGTCTGACGGGTGAGTGGGCGCTGCGCTCGCGCCGTCCGGCGGCGGCCGCGCTGGTGGTGGCCCTCTGCTGGACGGCGAACTTCTACACCGCCTACATGGCGACTCTCGGCGCGATCCTGGTGCTGCTGGTGCGGGTGGTGCTCGACCGGGAGGGAGTGGGAGAGCGGCTACGGGTCCTCGCGCGGGCGGCGGTGGCCACCGGGCTGGGCATCGCCCTGTCCGCGCCGGTCCTCCTCCCCCTCTTCATCAGCTCGAAGCAGGCCTACCCGGGGTGGTTCAAGCCGTTCCGGCCGGTGCCGACCCAGGATCTGCTGGCGCGGCTGCTGCCCGCCACGTACTCCTTCTCCTCCCCCGCCCTCTTCGTCGGCACCGGCACCCTGCTGCTGGTGGCGGCTCTCCCCTTCCACCGGGCCGTCGCGGGGCGGACCCGGCTGTGCTGGGCGGGGCTGGTCGCGGTGGTGCTGTTGTCCTTCCAGTGGGCGCCGACGCACTTGGCCTGGCACCTCTTCGCGACTCCGAACGGGAGCCCGTTCCGGCAGACCTTCGTGCTGGCCGGGATCGTCGTGATCGCCGCCTGGGCCGGTCTGGCGCAGGGCCTGCCCGGGCCGAAGGCGCTGGCGGGCGGTGCGGCGGTGCTGGCGGCCGCGGCACTGGCGGCGCGCGGGAGCACCCTGGCGACGGCGTGGGGCCTCGCGCTCTTCGGCGCCGGCCTGGCCCTGTCCGGCGCGGCCTGGTGGGCACTGCGCCGCCGGCGCCTGGTCCTCCCGGCGGCGGGCGTGCTGACGCTGGTACTGCTCGCGCAGGCGACGGCGACGACCGCCTACGGCGAGAAGGGCAAACTGGCGGGCCTGGACGACTACCCCGCCTGGGGCGCGGCCCACACCGCGCGCTCCGGGGCGCTGACGGGTGCCGGGGGCTGGCCCGCGTACCGCACGGACGCGGGACGGCCCGCGCTGACGGGCAACGACCCGATGCTGCTGGGCGGGGAGGGCGGCGCGTACTACAGCAGCCACACCCCGGACGTGTTCACCCGGACCATGGTGGCGCTCGGCGCGGGCTGGACCTCGCGCGGGCGCAACGTGCAGAGCATCGACAACCCGGTGACGGACGCCGTCTTCGCCGTCGGCGCCCGGCTGCGGGCGGACGGCACGATCGCCCGCGCCGAGATCCCGCCGCTGGTCACGGTCCGCGCGCCGGGACCGGCGCCCCGCTACGGCGCCTCGCCCTTCGCCAACCAGGAACTCCTGCTGGGCGCACGGGTCTACGAGGATCCGCTCTCCCCGGGCGTCTGCCGCGCGGGTACGGAGGCCTTCCTGTGGGCCCCGGAGTTCAACGCCACGGCCCGCCTCGCGGACGGCCCGCCCTTCCGCCTCAACGCCAACCCGCCGCGCAACCGGGCCGCCCTCCAGCCGATGGGCGTCTCGCACGGCCCGTCCTCGGAGCTGGTCTTCGACCAGGCCGCCCCGGCGCACTGGCAGCTGTCCTGCCTGGACCGGCCCCGGCTGGCGGCGGCGGTCGCGGCGCTGCGCGCCTCGGCGGCGGTATCCGTGCGGGTCTCCGCCGCGTCCGTCCGCGCCACCCTCCCGCCGGGCAGCACGGGCACGGCGGTGCTCTCGGTGCCCGCCATCGCGGGCTGGACCTGCGACGGCCGCCCGGCGGCCGGCCACCTGGGCCTGGTGGCGATCCCCCTGGACGGCCACACCACCACCGTCAGCTGCGGCTTCCGTCCTCCGGGCCTGACCCCGGGCCTGGCGGCCGCGGGCGCGGCCCTGCTCGTGCTGCTGGCACTGGCGCTGCGGGCCCTCCCGCGCCGGAACGGGAGGGCCAGGGACACTACTTGATCGGGTTCAGGCAGAGGACGAACTTCTCCTGGTCCCACTGCTGCGCGAGGGCGGCCTCGCCGTTCTGCGCGCAGGCCTCGACGTCGAAGGTGTCGTCGATGACCTTGACCACCTTGAAGTTGGCGTCCTTGTCGCCGCACTCCTTGGTCGACACCTGGGGGTCGTTCTCGCTGCCGGTCACCTGGACGCAGTCGCCGGCCTTGGCGTGCACAGGCGAGTTGAAGAAGTAGGAGATACCGAGCTTCACCACGACGGCGACGACGATCAGCGCCACCACCCTGAGGATCTTCATCCCCATCGCGCCCTTCTTCGCGGGCGCTGCGGGCGCGGCGGGCGCACCGAACTCACCGGGCGTGGCGGGCACGCCGGGTGCAGCGGATTCGGCGTGCGGCGGGACCTGCTGGGGGTCTGCGGAGTGCGACGGAGGCGGGGTGGCCATGGGCTGTCCTCAAAGACGGTCGAGTGTTCGAACGCGTGTACGCTACACGTCTCGATATACCCAAATCGGACTACTGCCCACCGATCTCGATGAGTTGCGCACTCGTGACCCGCCCGCCGGCTTCACGCAGCAGGGCCGCGACTCCGAATGAACGGTGTCGCGGCCCTGTTGCCTTTTCGTGGGATTTCTCAGAGGCCGCTGCCCGGAGTGACGGCCGCTCCGCCCACTCCCACGTAGACGGAGTCGAAGACCGGCCGGTGCTTCTGGTCTGTCAGGCCGGTCTGGCGCGTGTAGTTGTTCGGGTTGGACGGATCGCGGGTGAGCAGCATCGTCGAGCCGCCCCCGTCGAGGTTGATGGCGTCCGTGACCTTGAGCTGCGTGAACACGGCCGTGACCTCCGAGAGGAAGGAGCCGTCGAACGTGGCGAGGGCCTCGGCGCCGTCCTCGGGCTCGTCGCGCGTGCCGGTGATCGTCACGATGACCGTGCGC
Organism: Streptomyces sp. ISL-43; assembly: GCF_018614195.1. Classification (GTDB taxonomy): domain Bacteria; phylum Actinomycetota; class Actinomycetes; order Streptomycetales; family Streptomycetaceae; genus Streptomyces. The sequence goes on along the minus strand of NZ_JAGGOT010000104.1, from coordinate 27,349 downwards.
CCCTGGTCATCGGCTCCCAGTGTCGTGCGCGCGTCCTTGCAGATGATGTCGCTCCCGGTGAGCTCGGCCGCCGGGTCGGCGCCCTCCTTCGTCACGATGCGGGCGCACGAGGTCAGTACCGGCTTGCCGTCCACGTACTTCGTCGTGCCGTCCCCGTTCTTCGCGTAGATGGCGGGAGCCCAGTTCGTGCCGTCGCCCATCAGGCGGGTACCGCCGGAGAGGATGTCCACGGACTCGTCAAGCGGGATGTCGCGGTTGTCGGCGAGGTCGGTCACCTTCTGGTCGATGGTGAGCTTGGCCTTCGTGTCGAACATCCCCTGGAGCCAGGCGGTGGGCTCGGTGCCGATGGCCTGGAGGATCTGCTTGCCCTGGGGGACCAGGTGTCCGCCGCGCGTGGTCCAGTCGGCCGGGCGGGTGAGGGTGCCGTCCGCCTCGACCAGGACCTCGAAGCCTGCCTGGTTGTCCGAGCCGATCTTGGGGTTCATGCCGGGGGTCGGGGTGGGCATCCCGTAGCGGTCGTTGAAGAGGACGATCTCCTGCGGGTCCTGGAAGACGGTCATCTCCTTGCCGTGGGCGTCCGTGTACTCGATCCCGCGGACCCCGTCCACCGCCCCGTCGGCGACACCGTCCTCGTCGTCCCGCGGGCAGGCCAGGGCGCCTCCGGGATTGCGGTTGACGTCGTCGATCGTGTGCGACGCCGAGCCTCCGCCGGACGGTACGACGCTGCTGGTCACGGAGAGCGTCGTCGACAGCCTGGTCACGTACGGAATGCCGTGCTGGAGGACGACCGAGCGCCGGGCCGTCGTGGTCGGGTCGCAGGCCGCGCCCAGCAGGACGCCGTCGCGGGCCGTGACGCCGAAGCTCTGTACGGTTTCGGGCGTGGCCGGCTGCGCGGCGTGCTCACCCTCCCTCATGAAGTAGCTCGCGTTGATCCCGGCCAGCGGGAGCTGGGCGTACTGGTTCAGCTGATCGCGGACTATCTCGCTTTCGCCCGCCTTCTTGCCGTAGGTGCTCTCGATCCTCACCGCGCTGATGGCCGGGTCGATGCGCATCACGTTCAGCTCGCGCGGCTTGCCCGCGCGCAGCGGGCCGGGGGACGTCTCCTTGTAGCGGAAGAGGTCCACTCCCGGGTCCAATTGCTGGTGCTGGGCGTCCAGCGGCGTCCAGCCCGTGATGGCGGGGGCGTTCACGGCGGCCGAGACGCTGGACGCGCCCGGGTTGACGAGCAGCAGTACCGAGGTCAGGGCGGTGCCGGCGGCGAGTGCTCCGCGGCGGCGCCCGGTGGTCGTGAGGGTCACGAGCAGTCCGCCTTGTCGCGCAGCTTGTGGGAAACGAAAGTGTCGGCGTAGGCGCCGGCGACGGTGGTGGAGTCACCGGGCAGGACGCGGAACGGCTTGTCCGCTGCCGTGATCGCCGAGGACGCCTTGTCGTAGAAGCAGGCCGACTTCTCGGTGCGGTTGTAGACCGACTCGATCTTCTTGGCCCAGTAGTCCGGGTGGTAGGCGTTGTAGTCGATCTGGGTCTGGAACATCGCGCCGCGACCGCTGGGCTGCTGGAAGAAGCAGAGGTTGCCGTCTTCGCAGCGCTCGTAGCCGGTGAAGCAGTGGCCCTGGGACTTCGCGAGCTTGTGGGAGGACAGCTTGCCTCCGAGGTTGCCGGCCAGGGTGGCGAGGTTGCCCTGGGTGGGGGCCTTCGAGGTCTTGGGCGCAATCGCCTTGACCTGGCCCCCGTAGCGGGTCTCCACGTACATGCAGGCCCAGTAGGAGGAGTTGTTCGAGACCGACTCGGCTTGGTCGTTCCAGGTCTCGTACGACTCGGACTCGCTGTTCTTGGCCAGGTCGAAGGCGTGCACGGAGTCGCCCTCGTCGTTGGTGCCGTTGGGCCCGCTGTAGAGGCAGAGGTTGTCGGTCGGGCAGGCTTCGTAGCCGGCGGCACTCGCGGGGAGCGCCATGAGCACTCCCCCGAGGAGCGCCAGGACGCCCGTGATCAGGGCGCCTCGCAGGATGGTGGTCTTCACAAGATCAGAATCGCACATCCGTACCCAGCTGGACCCGAGAGTAAACGCTCCCACCGCAAATCGTGACCTTCATGGTTGGTGGACTGCTCGGCGCTGGTAGTGGACCGGCACCACCTCGGGGTGGTGTCCTCGCACCAGTCGTCGGCGGGTCACGCCCTGGACGGGCCGATACACATGAAAAGACCGGACCGGCCGCGATGCGGCCGGACCGGTCTGAGCACACGGCTCGCTTCAGAGCTCCTGGCTAGGGCTTTCCGGAGGTTCGGTGTCGACGAGGTACTCCACTGCCGAGACCAGGAAGTCACCGTATCCGTAGATCGCGCCCTGCCTGTCCATTTCGCCATAAATATGAGCGGGGATGGATCCGTTGGAGCTCAGCAGGCACCGGACGGCAACGCGCAGCGCCAGCTCCGGGCAGACGGTCTCGGCGATCTCGTGCCACGCGGCGGAGAAATCGGGACCCGAAACCCCCTCCTGTACGAGACCGCCGGACAGCGCCGCCTCCTTGATCCACCGTTCGAAAACACCGGGAAGCGGAGCGTGCCGACAACCCGAAACCCCGCAGTCGAACCCGGGGCGCTCGGCAAGCCAGGTACGAGCGATATCTTCGACCTGAAGCAGCCAGCCCCTGCCGCCCCCTCCGAAAAGCCCGGATGGGCATGCGGAGGGGGCGCAGGCGTTCCAGAGAACTTCCAGGGAAGCCCCCGAAAGGGCTGACCCGAGAATCCTCCGGACATCCTCAAGGAGGAGGGACACCTTCTCCGTGCGCGGCTCGCCGAGTTCACTGATCCACACATGAACCATACCGCTAGGCGTGTCCGCATAGTTGCGCCAGTCCTGGTGAAATTCACCGGCTAGTCGAGTGATACCGAAATCGAACTCGGCTACATTGACAATGTGATCACTCACGGCTTCAGGTGCCCCATTCAGTGTGGGCGAGGTGGGGGTAAGCAGCCTCGCCCCCAGCCAGATCACCCCAATTGCGGACGAGGACCGGCGTGGCCCTCGCCGGCACATAGAACGTGCGCCCACCAGGGCCCTCTCATCTGTATTTATACAGATGAGTGACGGTTCAGGGTTTCGCTGGTGTCCGTGGTCGTGTGCCTGAATCCGTGGTTGTTGCCGTAATTACTGCCACCAGACGCCCCCAGCACACACGAGCGGCCCCACCAGAATCCGGTGGGGCCGCTCGCTTTTCATCTCTGTTCAGCATCATGCAGCTGACGCCACACCACGGCAGTAATCAGCGGCTTGCTTCAGCGTGAAGGTCAGCAGACCTTCAGAGGGACGCTGCCGAGTTGCCTCTTCGTAGGCTCGCCACGTGTCATCAAACCGGCGGACCCTCATACGGGATTGCAACTACGCCCTTCAGAAGAAGGTCTTGTCCCAAGTTCCAGAAATCAGAGCCTGCATGGATTGCATAAACCCATTCCCGACGTACTGCATTCCGGCATCTCCAGCGAGATATACGTCTCCATCGGTCGCGATCAATACCACTTCTTCGGTGGCGAACGCAGAGCCGACGGGGATCAAAGGGCGCCCCACCCTCTGGGAAAATATACGAATGTTACCGGGGTAGAAAGAAAGGGCTTCCTCAGCGTCAATTTGCACGCCCACCTCAATTTCGCGGTACATCCAAGAGATGGAGAACTCTCGATACTCTTCGAGAAATCCACGCAACTCCGCCCCTACGTCATAACCAGCCCCTTCGTAGAGCCTGGACACATGATCGATAGAAGCTGAACCCAGGTCTACTCGGGTTGCGTCGGGGAATGCATCACGCAATCTCTGCTGCCGGGAAGTGTCATTGAATCCGCTCATCCGGTGAGCACCTTCCTGACCGAGCCCGGCACCCAGACTTGACAGTTGGGGCACATTTTGAACTTCTTTCCCTTCTGATTGAGGGTGATGATATCCAAGTTATCCAACGACGCTCCATCATTCAGGGCGTTAGTGCACATGCGTGCTTCTGCGCACACGCCTGGCGGGCGGCCGTTGGGGAGCTGGGATTCTCCAGGCAGCCGGGAGGTCACGCCGGTGTGATGTCCAGTGGCGGGTCCACTCTCACCGTGGTACGTCCTTCCGGTGGTTCGGTCACGCCCTACGCTGAACGCGCCCGGCAGGATTTCACCTTCGGAAAGGCTGCTCGTGACCTGTTCGATCCGAGCTCTGCCGAGCTGGGTCAGCTCACTCTGAAGTTCGGCGTCGCCACAGTTGTGGACCAGGACCGGAGTCGCCCCCGCCAGCACATAGTACGTGTGCAGGTCCTCGACGCTGAGGTCGTAAGTGACGCGCTCCGCCGTGTACGACGTGACCTCGACAATGGCGGTCAGCGCACCGTCACCGTTCTGGAGCTGCTGACCGGCCTTGAGGTCGCCGGCCTGGGTCCAGGCGTTCTGAGTGGCCTCGTAGAACTGGTGGTGCTTGGTGGTCTGGATGGTCTTCGGACCGTCCTTCGTGGCTACGACGACATCGACGTAATCACGGTCGGTCTTGGTGACGACCACCTCCTTGACCCGGTGCTTCTCCTTCTCCTTCTTGCCGGGCTCGGCCGTCAGGACGTAGTCCCCGGCCTTGACCTCCGCGATCGGCTTCGTCGAGCCGTTCGCCAGCAGGACGGCCGTCGCGCCGGTGAAGCTGTGCGGAGTCCGCACTCGGCAGCCTCCCGAAGCGCTCGGCTCCGAACCGGCCTTCGACTTCGGGCCGCGCGCGCTTCCCGCCGCGCCGAAGACGCCGCCCATGGCCGCGCCGATCGCCGTGGCCTTCGCCGCGCCGCCGACGCTGCAGCCCTCCCTGCTACTGATGCAGGAGGTGCCGTATTCGACCGCGCCGGTCGCCGCACCTTCCGTCGCGCCGCTGGCCGCGCCGGAGAGGATCCGGCCGGCAGTGCCCGAGATCAGACGCCCGGCCGCGCCGGCGGCGAAGCCGCCCGCCACGCCGCCGATGACTCCGGTCAGAGCGCCCACGCCGACCGCCATGGCGAATCCGCCCAGCGTCTTGGGGCCGTCGCTCATCATGTAGCCGACGCCATTGGCCGCCGCGCCCGCGAGGGCCGCGCAGCCGATCGCGCCGACACCGGCCGTGATGGCCGTGCAGCCCGCGAAGACCGCGACACCGACCGCCACCGCGGCGATGGTCGAGGCGTGTTGCTTGACGAAGTTGGCTGTTGCCTTGGCTGCCTTCTTGACGGCTGTGCCGACCTTCTTGGCTGCCTTGACCACCTTCTTCGCCACGTGCTTGACGGCCTTGGCGACCTTACGGACCTGCTTCTTTACGTGCTTGACGACCTTGTGGGCGACCTTCTTTACGGCCTTGTAGGTCCGTTTGACGTATCTCTTGACCTTCCGGACGCTGTCGTTGACGTAGCGCACGGTCTTCTTGACCGCCCGGTACGTCCGATACACGGTCTTCTTGACGGCCTGCTTGACCTGCCGCGCGGCCTGCTTGACCACCACGGCGGCCTTCTGGACGGTCGCGACCGTCGCGTGCCAGGCCGTCGTGACGGTCTGCGTGACCTTCTGCGTGACCTTCTTGGCGATCTTCTTGAACCAGTCACCCCAGTGACCCGTCGGGTCGGTGACGGTCATCGGGTTGGCGTTGGCATACGCGTAGCTGTTCGCGGTCACCGAACTCGGGAGCGGGTTCTGGGCGACCGTGTCACGGCTGTTGAACTGGCCCGTCTGCGGCGAGTACCACCGCGCGGCCATGTTGACCTTCGCCGTCTCCGGGTCCGTCCAGCCCGACTGGTAGCCCAGCTGGCCCACCATGCCCTGGGTCGAGACGACCTTGCCGAACGGCGAGTACGTCGTCGAACCGGCCAGCGCCTCACCCGTGGCGGTGAACTGCCCCACCACGTCGGTGTGGAGGTCCGTCAGTGCCAGCACCGACGCGACGCCCGTCTTGATTCCGACCAGCGAACCGTCCGTGTCACGGCTGTACGTCGCCATGCCGTCCGATGCGACGTCGTTGCCCGTACCGCTGTACTGGAACGAGAACAGCGGACCCGAGGTCGGAGTGCTCGCGCTCAGCACCCGGTCGAGGCCGTCGTACGCGTACGTACGGTCGCCCTCGTTGATCACGCGGTTGAAGGCGTCGGCCTTGAGCGAGGTCGTCTTGCCGCCCTCGTCCGTGACCGAGCTCATCGTGCCGCGCGTGGTGTACGCGTACGAACTGTGCCCGTCCGAGGTGAGACGGTTGCGGGCGTCGTAGGTGTACGTGTCACCACCGACGCGCGTGCGGTTGCCCGCCCCGTCGTAGCCGTAGGCCTCCGTCGTGGTCCCGTTGTTCCAGGAGGACAGACGGTTCGCCCAGTCGTACGTGTAGGTGTTCGCGGACGAACCCGCGAGACCGGCCGTCGTCTTCGACGTCTCGTTGCCGTTCTCGTCCCAGCCGTAGGTGATGGACGACTGCTGCGCGCCCGAAGGCGAGGTCAGCTTGTCGTTCGTGACCCGCTGCAGGGCGTCGTACGTGTACGAGCGCTTCGCCTTGCCGGTGCCGTAGTCGATCGACGTGACGTCACTGTTGACGTTGTAGCCGTAGGTCAGTGTGCCACCGGTGACGGCGTCGTTGACCGTCTTCAGACGGCCGGCGGTGTCGTAGCCGAAGCTCGACGTGCCGGATGCGTCCGTCCTCGAGGTCATCGCCCCGTCGCCGTTCCAGGCGAAGGAGGAGGCACCCGAAGGCCCTGCCGCGGACAACAGCAGACCGCGGTCGTCATACGAGAAGGTGTTCTTGTCCGTACCCGTTCCCGCGACGGCCGTGACCCGGTCGTCGGCGTCGTAGTCGTACGTGCGGGAGATCGTGGCGACTTCCGCGCCCGTACCGGCCTGCGTGATCAGCCGGCCCTTGACGTCGTACTCATTGGTGGCGACCACACCACCCGGGGAGCGCTGCTCCTTGGGTCGTCCCGCACCGTCGTACACCGTGGTGAAGGTGCGGTCCGCCGCATTCGGGTGGGTCGGAGTGGAGGGCTCGATGACCGATTCCGGCATCCCCCACGTGTTGTAGGTCGTCAGGAAGGGGTTACCCCGGCCGTCGGTGAAGCGCGTCCGGTTGCCCGCCGCGTCGTAGCCGAAGGTCGTGGTGATCGACTCCGTCGCAGAGACCGGCTGGACCGCCTTGGTGATCAGGCCGGTCGCATCGTTCGTGAAGGTGGTGGTGTGTCCCCGGGCGTCGGTGAGAGTCACCGGGTTGCCCGCCCGGTCGTACGAGGAGCTGCTGCTGCGCAGCACCGTTCCGTTCGTGTCCAGGTCGCTCGTGGTGGTGGCCTGACCGAAGCCGTCGTAGGTGTTCTTGGTGCTGGTGCCGTCCGGGTCCGTCGCGGTGAGGACCTGGCCGTCCATGTTGTAGGTGAAGGTGGACTTGCTGCCCGCAGAGTCGGTCACCTCGGTGACCTCGCCCACGTTGTTGTACTTGTAGGACTGCGCGATACCGGTCGGGCTCACGGTCCGGGACAGGTTGCCGCCCGGCGCGTCGTACTCGTTGATCGCCGTGTAGGCACGCTGCGTCGGCTGACGCACGATGTCCGTGCTGGTCAGCGGGCGTTCCAGGTAGTCCCAGGTGGTCTCTTCGCGGGCGCCGTTCGGCCGGGTGGCCGACAGCTGGTCGCCGTTGGTGTCGTAGACGTACTTCGTCGTACCGCCGCCCGGGTCGGTGACCGAAGCCAGGTCGCCGAGCTGGGTGTACGTGTAGGTCTTGCGGGCACCGAGCGGGTCGACCTCCGCCGTGACCTGGCCGAGCTTGTTGTACTCGTTCCAGCTCGTGGCAGTGATCGGGGTCGAGGATCCCGGCGCCAAGTAGTTCGGCGAGGTGGTAGAGGACTCCTGGCCCTCGGCGTCGTACGCGGTGACCACGACGTTGCCGAGCGGATCGGAGGACTCGGTCGACTCGCCGAAGGTGTTGTAGCCGGTCATCGACACGGGGCGGACGGAGACCGGGGTCCCGCCGTTCTGCTCCGCGTTGACGGTCGGCTCGGTGACCGTGGTCTGCTGGCCCGCCTCGTCGTAGCCGTAGTCGGTGGTGTCGCCGTTGGCATCGGTCACCGACAGCGGCAGACCGCGCTGGTCCAGCCTCCAGGTGTTGCTGTGGACGGAGCTGCCCGCTGCCGGGAGCGTGCCGTCCTTCACCGCGGAGACCTGCGCCGCGGTCAGTGCCTCGCCGTAGACCTGGACGTCGTCGAGACCGCCCTTGTGGCCGCCGCTGTAGCCCCCGGCCGTCTTGTTGCGGCCGATCTGCAGCGGGCCCGTGGACTCCCACGGCGAGGTGAAGGCCACCTCTTGGGCGAGCACGCCGTTGACGTAGAGGCGGATCTTCCCGGCCTCCAGGTCATAGACGCCCGTGAGGTGGGTCCAGGTCCCGGCGGTCACCGGGCCCAGGCCGGACAGCGCCCGCACCAGGGTGTTGGGCTGGACGTCCTGCGTCGGCAGGGCGAAGGTCCAGCCGCCGCTGGTGGAGAAGTACAGCGCGAAGCCGTACGCGGACTTGCCGTCCTGGGAGAGCACGGTGCGGCTGGTCGTGAGGTCGTCCAGCTTGGCCCAGGTGGAGACCGTGAAGCTGCCGCTCGTGTTGACGGCCGGCCCCGAGGACTGCCCGTAGGAGTTGGCGTCGCCGTCGAAGACCGCGCTGCCGCCCCTGTCGGTGCTCACGCGCATTCCGGTGCCACGGGTGACGGTGTTGTTGGCGCCCGAGGAGTCGGCGGCGGAGCTTCCCGTCGTCTCGTCCATCTTGTACCGGGCCACCGGGGCCGTCGTCCCGTCGTGGACGGTCTTGCCCGTGATGTTGCCGAGCTGGTCGTACCGGGTGTCCGTCGTGCTGACGTCACCCGTCGCCGGGTCCGTCTCGGTCTCCGACACGACGTTGTCGTCCGGGTCGTAGGAGACCTTCGTCGTCCGGGCGAGCCCGGCCGGGTCGAGTACCGACTTCGTCGTACGGTCGGCCGCGTCCACCGTGAAGGCGGTCGTGGTCCGGCCGTCGTTGGTCACCTGCTGGAGCAGGTTACCGGCGGCGTCGTAGGTGTTGGCCTGCTGCGTGAAGGACTTGCCGGACTGCGGGTCCTTGCGGACCACGGTGGCCGACAGGCCGTCGTCGGTGTAGGTGTACGCCGTCACCCAGCCCATCGAGTCGGTGATCGACGCGAGGCGGCCGGCGGGGTCGTACGCCCGCGACTCCTGGACCAGGGTGGCCGGTGCCGACGGGTTGTTCGGGTCGCCGGTGTGGTTCAGCAGGCTGGTGGTGAGCGGGCGGTTCTCGCCGTCGAAGGTGAAGGTGTTGACGTTCCCCGCGGGGTCCGTCTCCTTGACCTTGTTGCCGTAGCCGTCGTACTCGAACGACGTGGTGTCGCCGCCCGGGTCCGTTCGGCCCGCCAGCCGGTTGTACGGGTCGTACGTCATGGTCGTCGTACGCGCCGCGTCGCCGCCGGTCACGTCGGAGACCGTCTGGGACAGGATGTTGCCGTCCGCGTCGAACCCGGTGGTCGTCCTGGCCTGGTGCACCGCGCCGGTGACACGGTTGGTGACCGCGGGGCCCGTCTCGGTGACGACCTGGTCGTTCTTGTCGTACGTCTGCGACGTGACGAGACCGGCCGGGTTGGCATCGGATATCTCGGTCCGGGTCAGCTGCCGGCCGAGGTTGTCGTACGTGACCTTGGCCTTGGCTCCGTTGGCGTCGGTGATCTCCGCGAGGTCACCGTTGACGAAGTACGTGTACGAGGTCTTCTTGCCCCCGGCCGTCGTCACCTGGTTCACCAGACCGGCCGGCGCCACCGCGGCGCCGCCCTCGGCCGCCGGGGTGGCGGCCGTGGTGTAGGTGGTGGTGGCGGTGCGGCCGTTCGGGAAGCCGGGCACCGGCGGGGTCGTCACCGCGGTGAGCTTGCCGCCCGTGTCGTAGGTGTTGGTGGTCAGGTAGGTGTTGTCCGTCGGACCCGAGGAACGGCCGTCCCGCTCGGTGAGGAGCAGGTCGTTGCGCAGGTCCATCGGCGGGAACGCCGTGGTGGCGTCCGGGTAGTAGGTGTAGTACGAGGTGGAGCACTTGTTGGCGGCCGTGTCCTGGCAGACGGACTGGGAGACCGTGTTGCCCCGGATGTCGTGGCCGGTGACGCTGCGGTTGCCGTTGGCGTCGGTCACGGTGTGCAGGAAGCCCGCCGTGTCGTAGCCGTAGGTGGTCCGCTTGCCCTCGGTGTCGACGGCGGCGAGCAACCGGTTGCCCAGCTCCGCGTCGTACACGTAGGTCAGCGTCTTGTTGGCGGGGTCGGTGAGCGTGACGGTGCGCACGGGAGCGACACCGGAGGACGCCTTGTACGCGGACCAGTGGCGCGCGACCTCGTCGTCGGTCAGGCCCTTGGGATGGACGGCGACCTCGGCGATGGAACCGGTGAAGAAGCTGACGTCAGCCGGTGAGCTGGTCCACTTGCTGAAGCCGGCTCCGACGAACGTCCGGGACGTCGCCTGGTCGTCCGGCGCGCCCGTGCAGGTGCTCTGCTTGGCGCCGTCGAGGTAGAGCGTCTGCGTGGTGCCGGCGGCCGAGAGGACCGCGTGGTGCCAGCCGTTGTCGGTGACGGACGCCGTGGAGGCGACGTTCGCGTTGCCGTTGCAGGTGCTGCTCCACCAGTGGCCGCGCAGCTTGCCGTCCGCGCCGACGTAGAGCAGGTCGCTCCAGTCGCCGCTCACGCCCGCCGGGTCGTTGGGCGCCTTGGACTGATCGCTCATGATCACGCCGGGCTTGGTGGTCTTGAACCACAGCTCGACCGAGCGGTCGGCCTTCGTGTGCAGCGGTCCGTAGGGCACTTCCACGAAGGAGCTGGTGCCGTTGAACTGCGCCGCGGTCACGTCACCCGCGCCGAACGGTCCCGCCACGCCCTGCGTGACGGTGTTGTACGTACCGAAGCCGGTGTGCAGCTCGTTGGCCGCCTGCGCGGCGCCCTGCGTGTCGTCCATCCGCCAGTAGCCGGACGGGGCGGAGCCCATCACGGCCGAGCGGTAGACCTGCGAGGAGCCGGTGACGGTGGCCGGGTTGAGCTTCCAGGTGCCGCCGTTGCCGTCGGTGGCCTGCTGGACCAGGTCGTCGGTGGTGCCGTAGGTGACCGACGCCTGGGTCTTGCCGGCCGGGGTGGTGATCTTGTTCAGCAGCCCGGCGGACCGCTTGGCGGCCTGGTACTGGGCGCCGATGACGTCCGCGGTGAGCGGCTCGGTGTAGATGGCGGCCTCGGCCAGCTGGCCGGAGAAGTGGCCGAGCTGGTCGCCGGCGTTCATGGCGGGCCAGTTGTGGGTGTTCACGCCCGCGCCCAGCGTGATGTACGGGGTGTTCCAGTCCTTGATCTGGCCGGTCTTGCTGCCCTGCGAGGCGCCGTCCAGGTAGAGGGTCTGGGTGTTGCCCGCGCCGGTGAGGGTCGCCTGGTGCCACTGGCCGTCGTTGACGGAGGCGGCGGAGGTGATCGTGGTGCTGCAGACACCCGTGGCGAGGCAGCCGCGCAGCTTGCCGTCGGTGCCGACGTACAGCGCCGGGGTGTTGAACTGGGTGGTGCCGACGGGGTCGGAAGCACTCAGCGGCTTGTCGCCGTAGTAGAAGAGGACACCGCCGGCCTGAGTGGTCTTGAACCACAGCGAGATCGTCGTGTACGAGGGCGTGGCGCCGGGGGCGCTCGGCATCTCGACGTACGACGTGGTGCCGTTGAAGGTGGCCGTCTTCTGGGTGGAGCCGGCCAGCAGGCTGCTGCTGCCCAGGGTCACGTTGCGGTAGAGGCCGTTGTACTTGCCCTGGTTGTTGTCGACGGTGTCCTTGGTGACCGTCGCACCCGAGGCCTCGCCGAGCCGCCAGTACGCGTACGGGTCGGCGTCCAGCACCGTCGTGCGGTGGTGGTTGCCGGTGGCGTACGTGTAGACCTGGCACTTGGCCCAGTCGGCGGGCGGGCACACCTTGGTGAGCTGGTCACCGGTGTAGGTGTACTGCCACGTCTGGGCGCTGCTCGGGTCGGCGAGCACCGACGGGTCCGTGTACACGGTCGCCACGTGCGGGGCGGTGGCGCCGGCCGGCGTGTCCCAGGTCAGCCCCAGCGAGCGGCCGGCCGTGGTGCTGGCGATCTTCGTCAGCTGCTTGGAGGCGTTGTAGGTGAACGTCTCCGCCCGGCCGGCGAAGTCCACGATGCCGGCTATCGCGTAGACGCCGGTCTTCGCGGTCGCCTGCGTGAAGGAGTAGGCCGTGAAGTCCTTGTCGGTCAGCTTGTATCCGCCGCTCACCGTCTCCAGGCGGGCGTAGCGGCCCAGCGGGGGCACGAAGGTGCCGTCGGTGTTGCGGCCGAAGGCGACCTGCTCACCGCCCGGATAGGTGATCGCGACACTGGTGACCGTACCGGCACCGTCCTTGGTCTCGGCCGCCTTCATGTCGACGACCGTGGACCAGGCGGCGCCGAAGGCGCTGTCGATCCGCGGGTCGATGCTGTTGTACGAGCGGTCGATCTGGAGCGACGGGCCGACGACGGGTACGTCCGCGTCGGTGTCGTCGGTGGTGTAGTTGCCGTCGGACGGGTCGAACTCGTGGCCGTCGTTGTTCTGGGCCAGGCCCGAGGTGACGGGCGGCTGCGGCACCGTGGTGGAGAAACGGCTCGCCGAGTACAGCACCGAGGCGTATCCGTCGGTGACGCTCACGTACCAGGAGTAGTTCTTGCTCCAGCTCAGCTTGCCCGCGGGGACCTTCCAGGCACGGTCGGCCGTGAGGCCGGACGTGGCGACGGGGGTCGTGCTCCCGCTGTCGGCGTCGTACACCTCGAAGGAGTACGTCAGCGCCCCGGGCCAGTTGTCGGCGTCGCTCGCGTAGACGAGCAGCTCCGGCTGCAGGGTGTTGGCCTGGAAGTTCTCCGGCGGGTACTGGGCGTCGACCTGCGGCTTGGTGTTGGCCGTGTAGGTCAGGTCCAGGGCGGGCCGCCAGGCGGAGGTCGCCGAGTTGTCGGAGTGGAACTTCTTCCAGTGCAGCGCGTCGCCGGTCGGCGCGGTCAGGGCGAGACCGAAGTTGGAGCCGCCGAGGGCCACCTGGTCGAACCAGGCGGTCTGGAGCGACACCGGCATCTTCACGCCGACGTTGGTGGCGCCGGTGGTGTTGGTGCAGGACGCGCCCGGCGCGGGCGTGGTCGACCCGATGGCCGTGCCGAAGCTCGGACCCGGGTAGCCGGTGACGCCCGAGGGGGTCCACGCCTGCGTGATGTGGTTGACGGAGAACGACTCCGGGGTGCAGGTCGAGGACCAGAGCGCGTACACGTTCAGGGTGGCGGCGGTGACCCGCTGCCCCGCGAGCGTGGTGCCCAGCGAGGAGAACTGCAGGAAGGAGTTCGCCTTGTTGGTTCCGGAGTCGTACGAGCCGACCTTGATCTGGTTCTCGGTGGAGTGGTCACCGGAGATCGTGTTCTGGCTGTACGTGGAGTTGCTGGAGGTGACGGTCGGGTCGACGGTCACCGGGTAGACCCGCTCGGGGGCGTCCAGCCAGGCACGGTCCGCGGTCATCCGCAGCGCCGGCTTGCCGTCCACGCTGGTCAGCTCGTAGGTGACGGCCCGGGACTGCGCGGCGTCGCCGGAGCGCGGGTCGATCTTGGAGTCTTCCATGAACGCGTGCGGGATGGTGGCGGTCACCTTGCCGTCGGCGTCGGTGAACTCCACGTCGCCGTCGGCCGCGATCCGCGGGGTCAGTCCCTTGCCGTCCAGGAGGAAGGTCCAGGAGTTCGCCGCCTTCGCGGAGCGCAGGACGAGGTTCTCTTTGAAGCCCTCGGCGAGCGGCACGAGCTGCACGTCGGTGTCGGGCAGCACGCCGGCGTAGGTCGCGGTGCCGTTGGCCGCCACGGTGGGCGCGGCCTTCGAGGCACCCTTCAGCGCGTACGCGAGGGAGCGCCCGGAACCGAAGTCGATGGAGGCGAGCTGCTGGTCGGCGGCGTTCGGAGCGAACTCGACGTCGAGCGAGTTGGAGCGCTCCTGGAGCCGGCCGTCCGTGTCCGCGACCAGACCGGTGTCGATCTGCTTCCAGGTTCCGTCGTCGGCCTTGAAGTTGGTGCGGCTGGCGAAGTGACGGACGGTGGTGGAGCCGTCGGCATTGACGTAGAGGTCCGAGGTCGCCGTGGACTTCTTGGCGTCCCGCTTGCTGGTGCGGGCGTCGAAGCTCTGCGCCGTCCCCTTGGCCGTGCCGGTCGTGGCCGTGCCGGGCTGATCGGTGTGCCGCTTGTACGAGTCGAGTTCGCCCTTGCCCTTACCGGGCTCGCGGCCGGCGCCGCCCTCGGCGCTGGTGTCCTCGGCCGAGGCCTTGTGGCCCTTGCCGCGGGCGGTGCCGCCCTGCTGGTCGGGGGTGTCCAGCGGGGACTTGCTGACCCAGCCCATCAGGCTGGATATGGAGAGTTCGGGCATGCTCAGCGACGGCAGCGTGGCGCCACTGGCCGCCGCCGTCTCGGTGGTGAGCATGCAGGAGAAGGAAATCAGGACAGAAAGAGCAGTAGCCCTCGCTCTTCGCCTGCCGGTACGACCCGGCGGGAAGAGGCGAGGGCTACGGACCCAACGAACGCGCATGGGTGAGCCTTTACTTACACGTTGCCGACAAAAGCTCCGTGAGCGTGCCCGATCGACGAGCGCGAACGCCAACCCAGATCCGCAATTTTGCGGGATCTTTACCCGACACGTGGAACCGATGCTTGTCCGTTACACTCCCGAGCTGTCGACGGCCCGTCTGATCGCTTCCGCCACGGTCTCCTTGAGGCTGTCACCGGACTTCGCAACCATGACATTTCCGGCGGTTGCCGCACCGTCGACCACGACGAACCGCGCTCGCGGATACTGCTTGGCCCCCGCCTCCGTGACCTCCACCTGGGCGGCGCCGACCGCCAGCACCACGTCGCACTTGCGCTGCATCAGGCTGTTGAAGAGCGGGCGGGCGTTCTCGGCCGACGGCTCCCCGACGACCGGGACGTACGTCACCCGGGCGCGGGTCTCCAGCGAGGCCTTCTGCATCCCCTCCCACACCGGAGCGGCGGCCGCGCCGGTCACGATGCCCTTCTCGTCCGTCAGCAGACAGGCGTCGAACTCCTTGTACTGGCGCGCCCTCGGATCGGGGGGTCCGTCCTGCCCGCCGGTGAACAACCAGCCGCCCACCAGGCAGAGGGCCAGCACGGCGGCGCCGCCCGCCACCCATCCCGCACGGCCGCGCAGCGCACCGGCCGCACCGGCCAGCACCCGGCCGAGTACCGCCCCCCTGCTACCGGATTCGGGGCGATCAGCCTGGTTTCGCCAGGTACGTCTGGTTTTCATCTGGACTCCGCCGCCTGCTGCTTGACGGTCAGGCAGTGCACTGCGGCTCCGGCCGTGGAGACGGCCAGCAGCAGGAAGTCGAGGCCGGCCTGCCAGCCCTCGGTGTCCACCGGCGTGAGCGCGGCCTGGAACCACCAGCCGACCATGGCGAAGCCGAAGGCGAGCGCGGTCACCCAGTCGGCGCGCGTGCCCCGGCGCCACGCGATGACCAGCGAAGGCACCGCGCCCAGCACTCCGAGGCTCAGTACCGGCACGGCCGCCAGCAAGACCCTGGGAAGCAGCCCGGGAACGGACCCTCCCCCCGACGGGGCCACACTCTCGACGGCGACGGGATCCTTCACGATCGGCTACCTCTCGGGAACACGTTTGACGAACACGGATGCGGACAGGACGCCGTACGGTACACCGCACTGCGGAATCTGCCATTCCCGGGGCCCCCGGCCGCGAGCAGGCGTCAGCGCGCCCGGCCGCGAGCAGGCGTCAGCGCACCCGGTCGCGGGCCGACGTCAGCGCACCCGGTCGCGGGCCGACGTCAGCGCACCCGGCCGAGCCACTGGAGGGTGCGCCGGACCTCCGCCGAGAAGGGGTGCGCGGGTCCGTGCAGGCGCTCCGCGTCGAAGAGGAGGCGGGCCAGGGTGTCGTGGGCCGCCGGGCGGTCGCCGAGGGCGAGCAGCAGCTGCGCTATGCGGCGGCGGACCTCCAGCGGGAGGCCCGGGTCCGGGTTCGCGTAGTGGTTCTCGAAGAGCGGGAGCAGCGAGCGGTACTCGGCGAGGGCCGCCGCGGGTTCGCCGAGCTGTTCCAGGCACTGGGCCGCGTCGTAGCGGAAGCGCAGGGACTGCGGGTCGCCGGCCGGGAACTCGTCCGCGAGGCGTCGCAGTTCGGGCAGGGCACGGCGGTACTGGCCGTCGTCCATCAGCGTGGCCGCGTACTGCTTGCGCAGGGAGCGGACCACCGTCGAGTGCTCGCCGTGCTGCTCGGCCGCCGCCGGGAGGATGCCGCCGAGGATGTCCACCGCCTGGGTCAGCCGCCCCTGGTCCAGGAGCTTTTTGGCCTCCTCCACGGCCGCCGGGACATCGGGCCGGGCCGGGCCGGGCGGGGTGGAGGGCCGCGGCGGGATCACCATGGCGCGGTCGGGCCAGGGGGCCTGCGGGCGCAGGAAGGGGCGGGTCGGATCGAGCGGCCCGGTCGGGGCTCCCGAGCCGTGGTGGGGCAGCAGCGGCGCGAGGGCCGCGTACACCTCCTGCGCGGAGGCGGGCCGGTCCTGCGGGTCCTTGGCCAGGAGGCGCAGCAGGACCGCTTCGAGCTGCTGCGGGACCTCGGGGCGCAACTGGCGGACCGGGAGAGGGGGTTCGTACAGGTGACGGTGGAGCACCCCGAGGGCGGTGGATCCGGCGAAGGGCACGTTGCCGGACAGGAGCTCGTACAGCACCACGCCCAGGGCGTAGAGGTCGGTGTGCGGGCCGACGGCTCCGCCCATGGCCTGTTCGGGGGCCATGTACGCGGGGCTGCCGATCGGGGAACCGGTGCTGGTGAGGCGGGTGGTGTCGGTGTCCATCACCGAGGCGACACCGAGGTCCAGGACCAGGACGGTTCCGTCGGGGCGGACCATCACGTTGCGCGGCTTGAGGTCCCGGTGCACGATCGGCACCGCGTGCACGGCCGACAGCACCGAACACAGCTGCGCGATCACCGAGACCGCCCACGGCCACGGGTACGGATCGTGCTCGGCCAGGTGGTCGGCCAGGTCGGAGCCCTCGACGTACCCCATGACGAGGTACAGCTCGTCGCCGTCGCTGCCCGCGTCGTGCACGGTGACCAGCCCGGGGTGGTCCACCTGCGCCGTGACCCGGCATTCGCGCACGAAGCGGCGGCGCAGCTCGTCGGCCACGGAACCGGGGCCGGCCACCTTGTCGGGGCGCAGCAGTTTGACCGCGACGCGGCGGTCGAGGCGGCGGTCGTACGCCGTCCAGACCTGGCCCATGCCGCCCTGGCCCAGGATGGTGGCGAGCTGGTAGCGGTCTCCGATGAGGCGGTCCGTCACCGGCGCGGGCCGTCGCCGTGGGGGCCGTCACCGTAAGGGCCGCCGTGGTGCGGTGGCTGCGGGGGCTGCTTGCGGAGCAGTTCGCTGAGCTCGTCGAGTTCGGCGCGGACCTGCCCGATGCGCGGCGGGGCGGGGGCCTGAGCCGGGGCGGACTCGGGGGCCGGCTGCGCGACGGGCGTCGGGGACTGCCGGGGCGCGTACGGGTACCCGTACGCGGGAGCCTGCTGCGGCGGTACGTACGGAGCGGGCGGCGCCGGGTACCAGGGCGCGGGCGGCGCCGCCCTGCCCACCGATTGGTGGCGGATGTCGGCCACGAGGAAGTACGCCGTGACGGCGACACCGGTGGCGATCGTGCAGGCGGCACCGAGGTTCGCCTGCCAGCCGCTGTTGTCGGGGGTCGGGTCGAGCCCGCTCAGCAGCACCCAGAGGAACTCCGCGGCGACAGAGGCACCCAGCAGCCACCAGTCCCGGGACTTGCGGGTCACCAGGGCGAGCCGCAGCATCGTGCCCCACGCGAGGAGCCCGCAGCTCAGGACGGGCAGCAGCGCGAACAGCACGCGCAGCCCCACCGCGCCTCCGGTGCTGGGCTGGTGACCGTGCTGCGGCGGGATGCCGGGGCCTTGCATCGATGCTCCTGACGGGCCGTACGAACGGGGGTTCCGGGCCTGAGCGTATACAGCGTTTCCGGCCGGAGTGAGCTGATGCGCCCAACCGTTGCACGGTCGCAGCCGGGCCCTTACACGGGCCTCCGCGCGGGCCCCGCGCAGACCTCGCCCAGCCCCCCGCGCGGGCCCTGCCCGGACGTCACGCCGGCCTCACCGCGGCCTCACCGTGCCGTCCGACAGCCCGTCGTACAACCCCTGTACGAGCTGCTCCCCGAGCCTCGCCGCCAACCGCAGCGCGTCCTCGAACTCGGCGAGCTCCCGGAAGCGCGCCCCGTAGACCTCCTGCTCGGCCAGCGGCAGCCGGGGCAGCCGGAGCCTGCGCACGTCGAGCCGCGTCGTGGTGGAGGCGTGGCTGCTGGCGCGGCGGTTGTTGGCGGTGCCGCGCAGGAATCCGGCCAGGAACCAGGGGTCGAGCGCGGCCGGGTCGGGCCGCAGCAGGTGCAGGCCCTTGCCGAGCGCCGCCCCGGCGGTGGCCGCGTCGACGACACGGGCGACGCCCGCGCCGCCGGCGAGCGGGACGACCACGTCGCCGGGCGCGGTGAGCAGGGGTACCTCCGCGGCGGCGGCCAGGGTCCCGGAGGGCCCGGTCCCCGCGGCCACGTCGTGCTCGGTGAGTACGGGGGCCGGGCCGGCCCCGCTGCCGGTGCCCGCGTGCAGCAGCAGGGCTCCGGCGCGGGCGAGTTCGCCGATGGTGGTGAGCGGCAGCCGGGCCGGGGGTTCGCCGGCCCGGGCCGGCGGGCCGGCGGGGGGCGGGGGCGGCGGGGTGAGCCGGGCCGCGCGGTTCAGCGTCGCGTCGAGCCGTTCCCGTACGGCGGCCAGCTCGGCCACGCCGCCGCCGGCGGTGGGCGGCGGCAGGTGGCGGGCCGGGGTCAGGTCCACGTCGTCGTCGAGCAGGTCGATGACGGGGACGACCCGGCTGACGCCGGGGACCTCCGGAACCGCGCCGGCGCGGTCGTACGCCGCCCAGGTCCCCTCCACCACCTCGTGCACGGCGGGCCACTCGGCCCGGGTCTGCCCTTCGGCGGCGAGTCCGGCGGTGTCCACGAGGAGCAGCCCGGAGGGCGGCGCCCCGTGTGCGGCGGGCCGCCGCAGCACCCACAGGTGCAGCGGGATCCCGTACGGCGGCGCGGCCCCCGCCGGCAGGGCTACGACGGCGCGCAGCGCGCCCCGGCGCAGCAGGTCGGCGCGGATGCGGCGGCCGGAGCGGCGGGCGGCGACGGCGGGCGGCATGAGGAACGACGTCCAGCCCGGCACCTACCGCTCGACCGGCAACGGCGAGAAGGCCAACTGCTACTGGGAGCGGGCCAAGGACTCCTCGGGCGAGGTCGACTCGCTCCTCGACAACGAGAACGCGGTCGGGTCCACGTACGTGACCATCGAGGCCTCCGACAAGATCTTCAAGTCCCAGGACTGCAAGGACTGGGAAGCCGTGGACCCCAAGGCGGCCGGAACCCCGAAGGCGGAGGCCGCGGGCAAGGCCGGGATGCTGAAGGTCGGCGTGGACATCGCCCCCGGCACCTACAAGTCCGCCGGCTCCACCGAGGACGGCACCGGCTGCTACTGGGAGCGCACCAAGGACGCCTCGGGCAGCACCGATTCGATCACCGCGAACGAGAACCCCACCGGGCAGGCCGTCGTGACGATCGCCGCCGGCGACGGCTACTTCAAGACCACCGACTGCCAGGACTGGAAGAAGGCGTAGCCGACGGCGGGTGAGGACACCTTGCCGGCGAACGAGGGGACCTCGAAGACCGCCGCCCCAAGGGCGCCGGGCCCCTGCCGCGACTCCCAGCGAGCGAATGCCGCGAAACCCGCGTAGCGTCGCAAACGGGCGGGCCGGGAGCCGGGCTACGAGCGCAGGCCGGGAGCCGGGCTACGAGCGCAGGCCGGGAGCCGGGCTACGAGCCGAGGATCGTGGCGAGGAACTCCCCCGTCCAGCCCAGCAGTTCCCGCCCGACGAGCGGCTTCCCGCCCACCCTGGCCGTCTTGGGCCGCGGGATCAGCACCTGCGAGGTGGCCGGCTTGAGCACCGAGCCCGGGTAGAGCCGCTTCAGGCGCAGCTCCTGCGACTCGCGCAATCCCACCGGTCCGAAGCGGATGTTGGGCCCCTGCAGGGTGATGTCGCCGACCCCGCAGGCGCGGGCGAGCATCCGCAGTCCGGCCACCAGCAGCAGGTTCTCCACCGGCTCCGGCAGCTTGCCGTAGCGGTCGGTGAGCTCCTCGCGCACGGCCTTGACGTCCTCTTCGGAGTTGGCGGCCGCGATCGACCGGTACGCCTGCAGGCGCAGCCGCTCGCCCGGCGCGTAGTCGTGCGGGACGTGCGCGTCCACCGGCAGCTCGATCTTCACCTCCAGCGGCGGCTCCTCCTCCACCCCGCCCTCGATGGCGGCCCGGTAGTCGGCCACGGCCTCGCCGACCATGCGGATGTAGAGGTCGAAGCCGACGCCCGCGATGTGGCCCGACTGCTCGCCGCCGAGCAGGTTGCCCGCGCCGCGGATCTCCAGGTCCTTCATCGCCACGTACATGCCGGCGCCCATCTCGGTGTGCTGGGCGATCGTCGCGAGCCGCTCGTGGGCGGTCTCGGTCAGCGGCTTCTCCGGCGGGTAGAGGAAGTACGCGTACCCGCGCTCACGGCCCCGGCCCACGCGGCCGCGCAGCTGGTGGAGTTGGGAGAGGCCGAAGTTGTCGCCGCGCTCGACGATGAGGGTGTTGGCATTGGAGATGTCGATGCCGGACTCGACGATCGTCGTCGAGACGAGGACGTCGAACTTCCTCTCCCAGAAGTCCACCACGACCTGTTCCAGGGCCTGTTCGGACATCTGCCCGTGCGCCGTCGCGATGCGCGCCTCGGGCACGATCTCGCGCAGCTTGGCGGCCGCCCGGTCGATGGACTCGACCCGGTTGTGGATGTAGAAGCACTGGCCCTCGCGCAGCAGTTCGCGGCGGATGGCCGCGCCGATCTGCTTCTCCTCGTAGGGGCCGACGAAGGTCAGGACCGGGTGGCGCTCCTCGGGCGGGGTGGTGATCGTGGACATCTCGCGGATGCCGGTGACCGCCATCTCCAGGGTGCGCGGGATCGGCGTCGCGGACATGGTCAGCACGTCGACGTTGGCGCGCAGCTTCTTCAGCTGCTCCTTGTGCTCGACGCCGAACCGCTGCTCCTCGTCGACGATGACCAGGCCCAGGTCCTTGAACTTGGTCTCCTGCGAGAAGAGCCGGTGCGTGCCGATGACGATGTCCACCGCGCCCTCGCGCATGCCCTCCAGCGTCGCCTTGGACTCGGAATCGCTCTGGAAGCGGGACAGCGCCCGCACCTTGACGGGGAACTGCGCGTACCGCTCGGAGAAGGTCCCGAAGTGCTGCTGCACCAGCAGCGTGGTCGGCACGAGGACGGCCACCTGCTTGCCGTCCTGGACCGCCTTGAAGGCGGCGCGCACCGCGATCTCGGTCTTGCCGTATCCGACGTCGCCGCAGATCAGGCGGTCCATGGGGACCGACTTCTCCATGTCCTCCTTGACCTCGGCGATCGTGGTGAGCTGGTCGGGGGTCTCCGCGTACGGGAAGGCGTCCTCCAGCTCGCGCTGCCAGGGGGTGTCGGGGCCGAAGGTGTGGCCGGGGGCCGCCATACGGGCGCTGTAGAGCTTGATGAGGTCGGCGGCGATCTCCTTGACCGCCTTCTTCGCGCGCGCCTTGGTCTTGGTCCAGTCGGCGCCGCCGAGCCGGTGCAGGGTCGGGGCCTCGCCGCCGACGTACTTGGTGACCTGCTCCAGCTGGTCGGTGGGGATGTAGAGCCGGTCGCCGGGCTGGCCGCGCTTGGCGGGCGCGTACTCGACGAGGAGGTATTCGCGGGTGGCGCCCTGCACGGTGCGCTGCACCATCTCGACGTAGCGGCCGACGCCGTGCTGCTCGTGGACGATGTAGTCGCCGGCCTCCAGGGTGAGGGGGTCGATCGTCTTGCGGCGCCGGGTGGGCATCCGGCCCAGGTCCTTGGTGGCGGTGCGCTGGCCGGTCAGGTCGGTCTCGGTGAGGACGGCGAGCTTGAGGACCGGGTCGACGAATCCGTTGTCGAGGGAGCCGCACGAGACGTGGACCAGGGACGGTTCCAGTGAGGCGAGGTCGGCCTCCAGGCGGGCCGGGATGCCCTCGCCGCCGAGTACCTCCACGGTGCGGGCGGCCGGGCCGTGCCCCTCGGTGAGGTAGACGGTGTGCCAGCCGTCGGCGATCCAGGCCTTGGTGTCGGCGAGCGCGCGGGCGGTGTCGCCGCGGTAGGCCTCGGGGGCGCGCATGCCGAGCTTGAGAGTGTCACCGCCGGTCAGGTCCCCCTCGTCGGCGGCGAAGGGGGACACGGACCACCACATCATGCCGAGCTCGCGCGCGTGCTCCCGTACGTCGGCGATGCCCCGCAGCGAGGCCGCGCCGACGTCGATGGGTGCCACGCCGCCGCCGGCGGTGGCCGCCCAGGAGGCCATCAGGAACTCCTGCGAGGTCGCCACCAGGTCGGAGGCCCGCGTCCGCACCCGCTCCGGATCGCACACGACGGCCATCGATCCGGCGGGCAGTACGTCGATCAGCAGCTCCATGTCGTCGACCAGGACCGGGGCGAGGGACTCCATGCCCTCCACCGCGATCCCCTCGGCGATCTTGTGCAGCAGCTCGCCGAGCTCGGGGTGGAGCTCGGCGAGGGCCGCGGCGCGTTCGCGCACCTGGTCGGTGAGGAGCAGCTCCCGGCAGGGCGGTGCCCACAGACCGTGCTCGGCGATCTCCAGGGACCGCTGGTCGGCGACCTTGAAGTAACGGATCTCCTCGACCTCGTCGCCCCAGAACTCCACGCGCAGCGGGTGCTCCTCGGTGGGCGGGAACACATCGAGGATGCCGCCGCGCACGGCGAACTCGCCGCGCTTCTCGACGAGCTCGACGCGCGCGTACGCGGCGGCCGCGAGCGCCGAGGTGACCTCCCCCAGGTCGACGCTCTCGCCATGGCGCAGGCTCACCGGTACGAGGTCCCCGAGCCCCTTGACCTGCGGCTGGAGCACGGAGCGGATCGGTGCGACCACGACGGAGACGGGACCCGCGGCGGGGTCGTCCTTGCTCGGGTGCGCGAGCCGGCGCAGCACGGCGATCCGGCGGCCCACGGTGTCGCTGCGCGGCGAGAGCCGCTCGTGCGGCAGCGTCTCCCAGGACGGGTAGTCCACCACCTCGGCCTGCCGGCCCGGGGGCATCATCGAGCGCAGCGCGGCGGCCAGGTCCTCGGCCTCCCGGCCGGTGGCCGTGACCGCGAGCACGGTCCGCTCGGTACGGGTGGCCAGCGCGGCGATGGCCAAGGGCCGCGCGGCGGCCGGGCCGACGAGGTCCACGTGCATGCGGTTGCCGTCCCCGGCCGCGGTGACCGCTTCGGCGAGAGCGGGGTCCCGGGTGACGGCGTCGAGCAGTCCGTGCAGGCTCATGAAGCGGCTTTCCGTCCGGTGAGGTGCCGTGGGGCGGCAACGCGAAGGGCCCGACACGTCTCACGGGCCGGGGGCTCCCACCCTACGACGCGGGGGTGACACCCGCGCGAGGGATCGGCGCCGTGGCGGAGGGCGGGGTGTCGCCACCCTCGTGAGGGATCGGTGCCGCCGGGAAACGGGAGCCCGCCCGCGCCGGGGCGGCGCGGCGCCGGGCGGGGCGGCCGCCGCTCGGGCCCCGCCCAACGCAGACCGGCCCCGGTCCGCCCGAAGGGGTGGACCGGGGCCGGGGTGTTCCCCCGTACGACCGAGCGGGCGGCTACTCGCTGGCGATCGCGTTCAGCACATTCATCCGGCCCGCCCGGAAGGCCGGGAAGAGCGCGGCCAGCAGGCCGACCAGGGCGGAGCCGGCGAAGACTCCGAGGATCGTCGGCCACGGGATCTCCAGGACCTTCATGCCCTGCAGCGCGAGGAGCTGGTGGGCGGTGGCGCCCCAGCCCATGCCCAGGCCGAGTCCCAGCAGGGCTCCGAAGAGGGCGATGACCACCGACTCCAGGCGGATCATGCGGCGCAGCTGGCGGCGGGAGAGGCCGATGGCGCGCATCAGGCCGATCTCGCGGGTCCGCTCGACCACCGAGAGGGCCAGCGTGTTCACCACGCCCAGGATCGCGACGATGATCGCGAGCGCGAGCAGGGCGTAGACCACGTTGAGCAGCTGGCCGACCTGGTCCTTCAGCGCCTGCTTGTAGTCGGTCTGGTTGAGCACCTGGTACTGCGGGTACTGCGCCAGCTCGTCCTTGAGCGCCTTGTACGCGGCGCTCTCCTGGCCGTCCTTCGCGGTGGCCAGCACCATGAACGGCCTCGGCAGCTTGTCGGCCGGGACGTTCGCCTCGGCGACGGCGGTGCTGACGTACTTCATGCCCTTGTCGAGGTTGCCCTCGTCGCTGGTGATCGCCGCGACCTTGAGCTTGGCGGTCTTGCCGCCGGTGAAGGCGACCGTCAGCTCGTCGCCGAGCTTGACGTGGTGCTTGGCGGCGTACTCCGAGCCGACCGACATCGACTGCGGACCGTAGGCCGCGGCGTGCTCGCCGGCGGTCATCTTGCGGCGGATGTCCTTGGCGTACGTGGGGTCCTGGGCGCCGAGGCCGTCCGACTCGGTGGTGCCGTCGGGGGCGGTGATCTTCGCGTCCAGCTCCCGGTACGCCGTGACGTGCGCCAGGCCCTGCGTCTTGCGGAGCGCCTCCTCGGCCTGCGGTACGACCGGCTGCCCGGTCTGCGACTGGACGATGAAGTCCGCGCCGACCGACTTGTCGAGCTCGTCGGTGGCGGAGGCCACCATCGAGGAACCGACCACCGACAGGCAGGCGACCAGCGCGAGGCCGATCATCAGCGCGGCGGCGGTGGCGCCGGTGCGGCGCGGGTTGCGCAGCGCGTTGCGCTCGGCGAGCCGGCCGATGGACCCGAAGGGCCGCAGCACCGGGGCGGACAGCGCACGCACCACGACACCGGCGAGCAGCGGGCCGATCACGATGAAGCCGATCAGGGTGAACAGGACGCCCAGGCCCAGCCACAGGGATCCGGTGCCGGCCTTGTCGGCCGTCGCGGCGAGGAACAGGCCCGCGGCGCCGACGCCCGTGAGGACCAGGCCGATGGCGGCGCGGATCCGGCCGGCCTTCTTGTCGCCGGGGGTGCCGACCTCGCGCAGGGCGGCCATCGGGGAGACCTTGCCGGCCCGGCGGGCCGGTATGTAGGCGGAGACGACGGTGACGACGATGCCGAGGAAGACGCCGATGGCCGGGGTGGTCCAGGCGATCGTCAGATCGTCGGTGGACAGGCTCATGCCCATCTGGCCCATGAGCTTCATCAGGCCGACGGCCAGGCCGATGCCCGCGCCGACGCCGAGGAGCGAGCCGACGACACCGAGCAGGAAGGCCTCGACCACGACGGACTTGAGCACCTGGCCGCTGTCGGCTCCGATGGCGCGCATCAGGCCGATCTCGCGGGTGCGCTGGGCGACCAGCATCGAGAAGGTGTTGAAGATCAGGAAGATGCCGACGAGGAAGGCGATCGCGGCGAAGCCGAGCATCACCCACTTCATGATGTTCAGGAAGGACATGTCCTTGCGGTTGGCGTCCGCGGCTTCCTTCGCGGTCTGCAGCTTGTAGGTGTCGGCGCCGACGGCGGTGGCGACGTTCTGCTTGAGCTGCGCGTCGCTCACCCCGTCCTTGGCGGTGACGTTGACGTGCGTGAAGACGTCCGGGGCGCCGAGCAGCTTCTGCTGCGCGGTGGCGGTGTCGAAGTAGACGACGGTCGCACCCGGGTTGGTCACGGTGAAGGCGGCGATTCCGGTGATCTTGGAGCGTATGTCGCCGGTGACGGCGATGGTGCGGATGTCGTCACCGAGCTTCAGGTGGTGCTTCTTCGCGGTGTCACCGTCGATCATCGCCTCGGTGGGGCCCCGCGGGGCCTGACCCTCGATGATCTTCATCGACTTGAGTTCGTTCTCGGTCCAGTTGCCCGCGAAGGTCGGGGCGCCGGTGGTCGAGCCGAGGTTCTCGTTCTTGGAGTTGACGACGGTGACGGCCATCGAGGCGACGCCGCCCTCGACGGAGTTCACGCCCTCCGCCTGCCGCACCCGCTCGACGACCGAGGCGGCCAGCGACTCGGGCTTGCCGGTGTCGGGGGTCTCCCCGCTGCTCTCGGCCTTCTTCGGGCTGACCGTGACATCGGAGTTGGTGACCGCGAACAGCTTGTCGAAGGTCGTGTTCATGGTGTCGGTGAACACCAGGGTGCCGCAGACGAAGGCGACGGAGAGCATGACGGCGACGGCGGAGAGCGCCATCCGCCCCTTGTGCGCGAAGAAATTGCGACGCGCGGTCTTCATGACGGTCATGACGTCCGCCCGCGCGCGTCGAAGTCCTTCATCCGGTCCAGGACCTGCTCGGCGGTGGGCGCGTACATCTCGTCCACGATCCGGCCGTCGGCCAGGAAGATGACGCGGTCCGCGTAGGAGGCGGCGACCGGGTCGTGGGTGACCATCACGATCGTCTGGCCCAGCTCGTCCACCGAGCGGCGCAGGAAGCCGAGCACCTCGGCGCCGGCCCGGGAGTCGAGGTTTCCGGTCGGCTCGTCGCCGAAGATGATCTGCGGACGGGCCGCGAGGGCGCGGGCGACCGCCACGCGCTGCTGCTGGCCACCGGAGAGCTCCGTCGGACGGTGCTTGAGACGGCCCGCCAGACCCACCGTCTCCACGACCCGGTTCAGCCACTCCGCATCGGCCTTGCGGCCGGCGATGTCCATGGGGAGCGTGATGTTCTCCAGGGCGTTGAGCGTCGGCAGCAGGTTGAAGGCCTGGAAGATGAAGCCGATCCGGTCGCGGCGCAGCTGGGTCAGCTTCTTGTCCTTGAGACCGGTGATCTCCGTCTCGTCCAGGTGGATCCGGCCGCTGCTCACCGTGTCCAGGCCGGCCAGGCAGTGCATCAGCGTGGACTTGCCGGAGCCCGAGGGGCCCATGATCGCGGTGAACTGGCCTCGGTGGATGTCCACGTCGACCGAGTCGAGGGCGACGACGCGCGTCTCTCCGGAGCCGTAGGCCTTGACGACCTGCCGCGCTCGCGCCGCGACGGCTCCATGCCCTCCAGTGCCCCCGTGCCTGGTTTCGGTCATAGCCGTTGTCACGGTGTTTCCCCTCGCTCGATTCATACGGTCCGTCGGTTCACTCGAAAGTCTCTTGGGCGGGGGGCTCCGGCGCGCTGGTGCCAAGCGCCGTATCCATACGGGTGCTAGCCCTACCCCCCCTGCTTCCCGCCCTGTAGTAACCAGTTAAAGACCGCCGCGGCCCGACTTCCTCCTCCGCCGGGACGAAGCGTCCCTGGATCCTTATGAGGAGCAACCCCTAGCTTGGTCTTTAACGTCCG
>NZ_JAGGOT010000103.1 GCF_018614195.1 Streptomyces sp. ISL-43 | reverse complement strand
GACACCGAGCAGCTCACCGGCTGATCCTTCGTCAAAGACGTCGCCGCCCGAACCGGCACGACACCGGCCACCGCCCGCTGGGAGACCGGCGCCGTCCTCGCCGTGATCGCCCGCCTCGCCGGCCCCACCCTCCTCGGCCGCATCATCGACCGGCCCCCGACGGCTGCGCCCTCCCCCTCGGCCAAGCCCAACTCCTCCCCCACACACCCGCCGCATAGAGTCCGGCCCCGGACTCGCCCAGAGCGGCCACCCAAGGGCCCCGCCGCCTCACCCTGCACAGGTAAGCGGATGCCTCATCCGCGCGATGGACCTGAGCAGTGCAGATGCACTGCCGCCGGACAGGCGATGGCGAGCGTGTCGTTCGTATGGCCAGGCCGCGCCGCGGCTTCAGGCGATGCACCGCTCAACAGCGCGCGCTGCTTGTAGCCCTCAGCGCCCGGTGCAGGGCCCGCTCCACGGCCGGCACGACAGGATCGACCGTGCGCAGCGCGGTGACGGCGCCGGCCATGTCCACCATGGTGGTACTGGCCGTCTGGGCGAGGATCCGGCGCGCCGTGTCGGCCGTGCAGGGGACGAGCGCCATGAGTCGAAGTCCTCTGGACCGGGACCCGGGGGCTTTCTGCTGGATAACAGCAACGCCCGGACTACCGGCGGGGGCGCGCCGGGGAAGGCCCCTGATCCAGGGTGCGGCTCACGCGGCAGTGTCACTCACGCCCCCAGCGCCCGCCGCCCGGTCATGCCAACTCCGCGAGGTCGCCACCACGGTTGACGTGCCGCGAGTGCCTGCCAGGGGGCCGCCCCCCGGCAGGCGAAGGGCCGGTCAGACGCTGCCGCGCCAGGCGCCCGTCTCGGCGCCGCGGTCTTCGATGAAGTACTTGAACCGCTTCAGGTCGCCCTTGACCTGCCGGTCGACGAAACCGAGCTTGTCTCCGATGTTCTCGGCCATGCCTTCCGGATCGAAGTCCATCATCAGCGTCACCTCGGTGTGCGCCGGGTCGATCGGCCGGAAGGTGACCAGCCCGTCGGCCGACTGAACCCGACATACAGCTGCCGAACCGGAAGCAACACACGGCCCGCTGGCCCTGCCCGATCACGCCGCGCGGATCTTGACCGTTTGCCAGGTGACTTTGACCGCCCGGTTCAGTTCCTACTCCCCGTCGTCAGCGGTCCCGGTCAGGCTCCGGCGGCGGCGCCGGTTCTTCTCGGAGCGGCGCACCAGCTCGCCCGCAGCGAGCGTCACGGTCGCCACGGCGCGGACCCACCGGGGCCCGCCGCGCTCGGCCCACACCACACAGGCGCACCCGCCAACGGCGAACGCCAACAGACCGAGCAGCACCAGAACAATCACATTCCCCACCTCTGCATTCATTCGAACGATCAAGATCAGGTGACAGGACTACTGGTCGTCAAACTCTCCTGGCACACAGCCAAGATCCCATGTCAGAGGACAGACGGCCCCACTAGAAGTGCTCTGTCGCCGCAGGTGGCCATCTGGGGGCGGCGGCGAGGTCTTCGGTGGCCTGTGAGGGGCGAGGACGTCGAGGCGGCGGGTGACGGTGCACCGAGGGAAACCACTGCCTTTGGGCCTCCGGTGGCGAGCGGCGTACAGCATGCACAAGTCCGGGCAGACGGTGCTGGTGTGGACCCGTAGGTGACGGGCGAGAGCAGTGGTCCGGGCGCCCAAGAGAGGCTCCGCTTGCTCCGATCGATCCCCGCCGAGGGGTCGGGAGTGGCGGAAGGTGATCGGCTTGCGCCGACCCCGCTGATCACCACATGCGCGGAGCGCGGGACCGCCGCGGCAGAGCCGCTGGTCCCTCCTGACGCGAAGAGGAGAAAAACCTGATGTTCAGGCACAGACCCCTGCACGACGCCCGCTTCCCGGCCGGCCCCGGGCACGGCGGCGACCGCCTGCGCACAGGTGGAGCGAGAGCACGGCTGGCCCTACGAGCCCTCCTGATGGCAGCCCTGGCCATGGTTCTCGCGGCGCCGACCGGACAGACGGCGCAGCGCGTCGCACACCCGCCCATGCCTCGGGCTGACCCAGGCCGGGGCCTGTGCTGCTGGTCGAGACCGCCCGGAAAGCAGGGCTGGACCAGGCGCGCGGCACGCGTGTGTCTTCTCAGCGCAGGACTTCGACCAGTGCAATCCAGGAGATGACGAGCGCCGTGATGATTGCGACGATGGAACCGGCGGCGAACCATACGACGCCCTGTGGCGACCCGGTGATAAGGAGCGCGGCACCGACGAGGTATGCGAAGGGCGCCACGAAGCCGACGGCAGACTTACCGAACTTCATCTGATTGTCGGGGTGGCGGTTCTCGTAGATCCGTCTCGTCGCCTGCACCTGCAAAAGCCCTGCGCCGGCGGTGAGTACGGCCATCGACAAGCCGTACGACATCGGCGAAACCTCGGGGACAAGCCCCACTGCAGAACCCGAGAGCGCCAGCACGAGACCGGCGATGTCGCCAGCCAGTCGCGATGTGAGCGACGGCGCTTTGACGACCTCAGCGATGTTGACGCTTGCCGCCACGATCACAAGGCCGGCGAGCGCCCCCGCCGCTCCCATTATGGCGACATTGAAGTTATTCCACCCTGCCAGGTATTCCTCCATATCTCCACGATCACCCGCGCGATCGGTGAGATCAGGCCCCTGCTCGCGGACCGCGGCTGCCGCATCGAGGGCGCGCTGCGGCTTCGGACACTCGCCGACGTCATCGCCCGTCTCGGAGCGACGGGGCAGACCGCTTTGATGGACGCGACCGAGATCCGGGTCCGGCGGCCCTCGGCCCACCGCGGAGGCCGCGGCCGGTTCGTCTCAGGCAAGAGACGCATCAACGCGATGAAAGCCCTCGTCGTGACGGACCAGCGTGGCCGGCTGCTCTTCCGCGGTGAGGTGCGGGCCGGATCGGTCGCCGACATCACCCAAGCCCGTGACGCCGGGCTGGTCGATCTCCTCACCGACACCCTCGACCTGCAGATCCTCGCCGACGTCGGCTATCAGGGCCTTGGCGCACAGACCTGCGGCCAGGTCATCGCCCCACCACGCAAACGCCGCGGGAAGCACCTCGAGCATCTGCAATGGCTGATGGGTGCAGTTCCCTTGAAGGGAAAGGGTGTGTGCTGAGCTGGGCCGTGGTTATGAAGCATCGGCGTAGGCGAGATGGGTGCCGCAGACGGTGCAGCGGAAGAGCATGGCGCTTGCCCCCTGCCCGGGGTGGGTCAGGAAGTCCTCGAGTTGGGACGCGTCGTGCCAACCGCCCATCCGAAGGTCGAGTCGAAGCTGGTCGAGTGCCTCGGGGTGGGCTGCCAGTTCGGTGTATCCGACCTCGCCGATGAAGGCGGCCGCGTCGTTGCAGTGAACGAGCCAGTGCGGATCCTGCCAGGCGTGGAAGCCGGGGGTGCAGTGGGTGACCTGCTCCACGGTCTCCTCGCTGACGCCGTCGAGCCCGTATGCGTCGGTGAATTCACCTTCGAATCGCTCAGCGGCACTGCCATCGGCGATGCACCAGGGGCAGAATCTCCCACCGACATCCTGGGCCGTGTAGAAGGTAGCGGTGTAGATCCACCCCGTGCTGCGGCTGCAGCAGGCGCAATTCTCGGCGCTCTCGCGGACGGACCCGCTTGCGACGGGGTCGGGGTGGTAGCGGAAGTGGGGCAGGTTGGCACTCACTGGTGAGCCTGCCGTCGCATGGCGAAGCCCGCCTCGACGCCGGTGGTCTGCGCGTCGCCGGGCATGCCTGTGAACCTCACGGGTCGCAGTCTGTCCACAAGCAGGCCCGTGATCAAGCGGTGAGGTTGAAGTCCTGCCGGTCGGGGGTGGGGTAGAGGCGCTCGTGCTCGCGGGCGGCGTGGAAGTGCCAGTAGGAGTCGAAGTCGCCGTTGGCGACGACCGCGCGGAGCCGTAGAACGGCTTCGGCTCCGTGAAGGCCCCAGCGGGCGCCGGTGATGTCGAGGCGATCAGCGATCAGATGACGGCAGGCGCCTTCGACCGCCCCCGTGGCGATCGGCCACCCGTTCTCGAGCGCGGTGTCGTAGCGGAGCTGGTCGAGGTGACCGGTCAGGTAGCGGTGGCAGGCGTCGACGGCCCCGCGGCGGGTGGCCGACAGGTGTTCCCGGTCGGCTTGGGCGGTCATCTGGTCGGCGGCGCGGGAGGCGTGGCCTGCAAGGATCGCGGTCAAGTGGTCGGCCGCCCAGGCTTCGGCCTCGGTGGTGCCGGGCTTGTGGAAGGCGTGAGCGGCGGCCCAGACATACTCGGCAACGTGCACGAAGTCCAGCAGCACGTGCAACGTGACGCCGCGTCGCCCGGCCTCGGCGGTGATCAGGCCGAGCTGGTGACGGGCGCCGTCGACGAGAACGATCCACGGCCGCAGATGCTTCGGGTCGCGGGCCTGGGCCTGGTCGAACGCGTCGGCGATGACCTGCTCCGGCGGGCGGACCAGGGAGGCGGTGCACCATTTGTTCTCGGCCCTCGGCCCCGGGCGAGCGCGGCGTTCGCCGCTTCGGCCGCCGGGCGGGTGGATCACGTCGTGGGGGCGCCTGGGGGCCGGGCGGGTGTCGAAGACACAGGCCACGGTCGCCATCCGCTTCCGGTTCGGCTTCTCGCCCGGCGCGAGCCGGCCACGATGGCCACCGACCGCAGCCTTCGCGGCGGCCCGGCGGGTGGCCTCCCGCAGAGCCTCGGGCCGCATGACCACGCCCTTGCCGTCCACTTGGACCACCAGCGGCATCCGCTGGCTGCACGGGACCGGAATCCGGGTCTGGTAGAAGTCGTCAGTGTCGACCGCTGCCGCGACCACCAGTTCTTCGAGTCGGCGTTTGCCCAGCACATTCCCGCAGCGACGCTCGACCGCCTGCTGAGCTTGGTCGAACGAGCCGCGCACGGCTTCGGTGACCGCGAGCCGACGCAGGCCCATCGAGTGCCGGCCCGCCGGCAGCGACAGCGCGGCGTCGGCGGGGTGGACGTTGTCGACGCTCGGGCCCCGGTGGGCGACCCGGGCAACGCGGACCAGCCCGAACATGCTGGCCAGCCAGCGTGAGTGTCCCGTTTCCCGCCAGGGCCGGGCTCGTCCCTCCGGCCCCACCACGGCAGGCCTGCTACCGGTGCGGACCTGTTCCTCTTCGCGCATCGCACGGAGGTCGAGATGGTCCTGCAGCAGCTGCCGTAACAGCTCCCGCCCGGCCGCGTCGAGGTGTTCTTCCAGCTCGGCGTGGGTCCACGCGCTCGCATCTGTGCCCGACAGGGTGCACATCAGCGTCTCGAAGGCGCTGACCGAGCGGGCAAAGGGGTCAGTGGTGGCATGAGTGTCGTACGGTTTCATCTCCGGGGCTCTTCCTGTCCTGCATCCGATAAGGGTCGCACCTTCGAATGTAGGCGGAAGAGCCCTGCTGTCAGCGGGAGTTGGGGGAAGCGGCCGTCCGGTGGCGGGCCGGGGTGAACATACCGGGGGTGTCCTCGTACAGCCAGCCCCGCTCGACCAGCCGCTTCAGTTTCGACCGGGTGCCCTCGATCTTCCCCGTCTCGGTCGGCAGCCCGATCCTCGGTACGATCTGCTTGGCACGGACCGGCCCCGGCGCATCCGCCACCACCTCCACGATGTCGCGGTACACCGACGGCAGCACATCCGACATCATCCCGGGCTGCCAGTTCGGCACGGTCAGCACCCCGATGACCTGCCGCTCGGCCCCCGCATACGCCGACGCCACCCGCTCACCCGCAGGCGACTGTCCGGCATCGACTGCCGCCACGGGCCTCTCCGGATTCATCTCCGCGAGCACTTCGGCGACCGTCTCCCGCGCGATCCGCAGACGCTCCAGCCCCTCCCGGGCCAGCTCCAGCCTCCCGGACAGCTCAGCGACCTCGGCTTCCAGCTCTCCCACCCGAACCCGGGCGACTGCCTCGCGGGCTTCCAACTCCTCGAACAGTGAGCCCATCCGCTACCCCTCCTCCACCACCACGGTAGAGACGAGAAGCCCTGAACACAGCCCCGATCAGCGTTCTCCCAGCTCGGCACTCCCCTTCAAAGGGACTGCACCCATGTCGGAAAGCCGTGTGCGGGAGAACCGCACGCACGGTTTGAAGTGGCGGGGGCTGGAAACGGAGCGGAAGCCACCGCGCCAGCCCCCGACCCTACTAGCCGCAGACGGGCCCGGCGGACCGGCCTGGGAGATATGCCGTCCGTTCTTCGGGAGTGAGGTCGCGGTCGACGGTGCGACAGATCTTCTCGATCGCCGCGGCGGGTTCTGGGAGGGCGACATCGTACAGCTGCACTGTCTTGTCCATGCCGGCGGTGGCAAGGGTCTTGCCGTCGGGGCTGAAAGCCAGCGCACTCACCGCATCGCTGTGCCTGGTCAGGATGGTGCGGGTCCTGCCGGTGGTCATGTCCCATAGCCGCGCGTCCAAGTCGTGGCTGGCGGTGGCCAGGGTTTTGCCGTCGGGGCTGAAGGCCACCGCACTCACCAAGTCCTTGTGCCCGGTCAGGGTGGTGCGGGTCCTGCCGGTCTGCAGGTCCCACAGCCGCACGGTGAAGTCGGTGCTGGCGGTGGCGAGGATTTTGCTGTCGGGGCTGAATGCGACCGAAAGCACCTGGTTGGTGTGTCCGGTCAGGGTAGTGCGGATCTTGCCCGTGGCCACGTCCCACAGCCGCGCCGTCCCGTCGAGGCCAGCAGTGGCGACGGTGTGGCCGTCGGGGCTGAAGGCCACGGAGAGCACCCCCTCGGTGTGCCCGGTCAGGGTGGTGCGAGCCTTGCCGGTGGCCACGTCCCATAGTTGCGCGGTGCTTCCGCTGCTGGTGGTGGCGAGGGTTTTGCCGTCGGGGCTGAAGGCCAGGGCAGCGATCCCCAAGGTGTGCCAGGTCAGGATGGTGCGGGTTTCGCCGGTGGCCACGTCCCATAGCCGTGCGGTTCCGTCGGTGCTGGCGGTGGCGAGGGTTTTGCCGTCGGGGCTGAATGCCGCCGCACTCACCCAGTCGGTGTGCCCGGTCAGGATGGTGCGGGTCTTGCCGGTGGCCACGTCCCACAGCCGTACAGTCCTGTCGGTGCTGGCAGTGGCGAGGGTGCGACCGTCGGGGCTGAAGTCCACCGAGACCACCGATTTGGTGTGCCCGGTCAGGGTGGTGCGGGTGCTGCTGGCGGCCACGTCCCACAGCCTCACCATGTGGTCGTTGCTGCCGGAGGCCAAAGTCTTGCCGTCGGGGCTGAAGGCCACCGAAAGTACCGCGTCGGTGTGTCCTGGCAGGGTGGTGCGGGTCGCACCGGTGGCCACGTCCCACAGCCGTACTGTGTGGTCGTAGCCGGCGGTGGCGAGGGTTTTGCCGTCGGGGCTGAACCTCGCCGAAGTCACCTGACCGGTGTGTTCGGTGAGGGTGGTGCGGGTCTTGCCGGTGGTTGCGTCCCACAGCCGTGCGGTTCCGTCGGCGCCTGCGGTGGCGAGGGCTTTGCCGTCGCGGCTGAATGCCACCGAGTACACCGCGTTGGTGTGTCCGGTCAGGGTGGCGCGGGCCTTGCCGGTGGTCGCGTCCCACAGCCGTACTGTGTGGTCGTAGCCGGCGGTGGCGAGGGTTTTGCCGTCGGGGCTGAATGCGACCGAAAGCACCTGGCTGGTGTGTCCGGTGAGGGTGGTGCGGGTCTTGCCGGTGGCCACGTCCCATTGAACCGTTCCGGGTTCGGTG
>NZ_JAGGOT010000102.1 GCF_018614195.1 Streptomyces sp. ISL-43 | reverse complement strand
CCCACACCAGCCACCATCACCCAGCACGCCCCGGCCTAAATCACCAGCATTGGACCTAGACCCTGTGCGCCTGGTGGAATCCGAGTGGCAGTGCATGCTCCAGGAGGCGCGCGAACTGGAGTACTCCTGGCAGGAGCAGTACCAAGCCCTGATCGAGGCGGCGTACGCCGAGCCGGCACTGCACGCCCTCTACCCGTTCACGAGCCACTGGGCGCTGCGCTTCTCGACCACCACCCGCCCGAGCCTGACTCTTGGCAGCCCGTGCCTGACCGCGGGCAGCGACGGCACGTACGGGGTGGGAAACGGCTTCATCACCCCGGACCTCGGTGTGTTCACCACTGCGCCCGAGGCCGTGGCCCTGGCTGTGCGTCATCTACCGTCCGGCCTCGGGCCGGTCACGCTCGGCCTGCCACTCCGGCCACCCTCCTGAGGCGCCTCGGCAGGTCAGGGGTCCACGGAAACCAACGTTGCAGATATGCATGGGGAGTTACGGCCTTGGCGACCAACGGAACAGTCAGTACGTGAGATTGATCTTGAACAGTGAGAGGGCCCCGGCGGCATCGCCGGGCCCCCTCACGTGGTGGGGCAATCGCAGGTCAGCCTTGCGGTGCGAAGAGACGTTCCTTCTGGTTGCTGCCGAGGCCGCGCACTCGGCGGCTTTCGGAGATCTCCAGTTCGGTGAGGGTTTTCTGGGCCCGAACCTTGCCGATGCCGGGAAGACCTCGACGACGTCCTCCAACGCGTCGTCGTCGAGGGCGGCGCCTGCCCCTGGAACCTGGACTGCCACAACTTCGACAAGTTCGTGCTGTCCGGCGCCGACCTCCTCTACTGGCGGCGCAAGCGCGAGCAGTGGCGGCTCCTGGCCGAAGGCGCCCCAGACGAAGCCACCGCCGACTACCTCCACCGCTACTTCGAACCCACCGCCCGGGCCATCGACGGCCTGGAGAGCGCACTGGCCGGTCTCGGCCTGCCCGACGACGTGCCCGGGTCCACTCGGGACGTGACGGAGCTCGGCCACCACGGCACGGGCGACCTGGAGGCGCGGCTGCGCACCGAGCGGGACCTGGAGCGCGCCCAGGACCTGTTCCGCGTGAGCTATGCGGCGGCGTAGCGGGCGGGGGCGGGCGTGAAGTTGTGGAGTTGTCGTGGTCTGCTGCCTCTCGTCATGACGGTCTGGCGGGACAAAGACTCTCTTTGACGCCGGCTTGTCCGCGTGCGATGCAGTGATCGGGAGATGCCCGTGTGGTGCGCCGAGCTGGGGCATGCTGGGAGTGCGCAGACTCGCACTACCGCTGTGGCAGGGGGCCGGCTGGTGTTACGCATTCACTTCACTGCGGAAGACCTCGCGCGGACACGTGTGGCCGCGACGATCGGAGTCGCGGCGGAGACCTACTACAGCCTGGAATTGCTGAGAGGGAGCCGGGACCCTCACTTCCGCTCGTGGCGGTCAGCAGTCGCGGGCCGGATGGGAGCGGACACGCGCCCGCTGACGTCCCTGCTTCCGGTACGCGGCCCGGGGCTCGACCTGTTGGCCCTGATGGGTGAGGTGCCCTCGCTGGATCACGCCGTGGACAATCTCCTGCATGTACCCACGTCCCGGCTGCGACGTGAATTCGAGGGTCTCGACTTCCATCCCGGACACCTGCCGTGGGCCAGGAGGGTGTCCGAGGGGGATAGCGACGCGCGGCAGGAGCTCGCCGAGGCTGTGCGCGCCTGCCATCGGCTGACCGTGGAGCCCTACTGGCACGGGGTGCGGTCCGAACTAGTCGCGCTGTCCACCCGCTACGCGAATTTGATGCTTGAGGGAGGCATCGATCTGCTGCTGCGCTCGCTCTGCGCACCACTGGTCCGCTGGCGTCCGCCCGTGCTGGAAGCTCCCTACCCGCGCCGGACCGAGGTGCGTCTCCAGGGCAGGGGACTGATCATCACGCCCAGGGTCTTCTCAACGCGAGCGGTGAGCTTTCTGTGGGACCCGCTCGACACCGCCCAGCCGCCCCGGCTGACCGTGCCGGCCCTGCGCGGGCCGCTGACCGGTGTCGGCCTGGTCGAACCGGCCGGCTCCTCCGACCAGAGCCTGGAGTCACTGCTCGGCCGCACACGGGCTGCCGCGCTGCGTGTGACAGCGGAGGGCTGCACGACGACCGAGCTGGCACGCCGCCTCAACGTCTCGGCCGCAGCGGCCAGTCAGCACGCGACGGTGCTGCGGAACACGGACCTCATCACCACCAGCCGCCGAGGCGGATCCGTGCTGCACCTCATCACCCCTCTGGGGCTGGCGTTGTTGAAGACCGGCACAACGACGGAGCCATGAGCCGCACAGCCGACGTACTGGGACTGCTCGGCGGCATGGCCGAGAGCCGGGACGAGCACGGCGTGGCACCAGCCACGGTCCGGGAAACCGTGGCCGAACAGCTCCCGCTGCTCCTGCCGTTGTTGGCCGCAGGGGAGCCGGACATCCGCCGGACCGCTGCCTGGGTGGTGTCCCACACCCGCGCGACCTCGAGAGCGTTGCCCGCCCTCGACCTGCGCTGGGACGGAGAATCCGAACCACCGGTACGCGCGGAGGTCCTGGCCGGGATCGCCCGGCTCGACCCGCAGAGCGGCGCGGCGGTGGCCACCACCGTCCTGGACCCGTTCCAGCCCGCCGAGGTACGCATGGCCGCTGTCTTCGCCAGCCTCGACGCGGACGCTGCGGTCCGAGTATTCCAGGTCCTGATCAGAGCGGAGACCGGGGTCGTCCTGACAGTCGGCCGTCCGCTCCTTGATTGGGCCGAACGAGGTACGCAGCGGTAGTAAAGGAGCGTGTGGGGAATGCGTCAAGCGGGGTCGATTGAATGAGGGAGAGCGATGCGACGTCTTCGAATTCCTGCCATCACGCTCAGTGCGCTGCTCATGGCCGGCTCTGGTTTCGCAGTCGCCCAGGAGGCCGCTAGCCAACCGGAAGGGAAGAGCCCGGCAGTGAAGCTGGCTCCCCACCGCGTGTTCAGGAGCGGGCCGGTGACCGTAGATCGAGGACGCTACGGTACGGCCGTCGCCAACTGTCCATCGGGTCAGGTCCCGACAGGCGGGGGTTGGGAATTCGTCGGAGACAACTTCTACGTTCATGACAGCACGGTCAACGGCGATGAGAGGGGTTGGGCAGTGCAAGCCAAGTACACCGGCCTCAATAACTCTGGAACTATTGTCGCAACAGTGATCTGCACCGCCCTGTAACGGATCCAGGCGGAAAGTCGAGCCTTCGGTGATGAATCCCCGGCCGGGGTAACTCGCCGGGGGTTCCTCTTACCAAGCGGCCTTGCCCGCCATACCGCACACCCAGTTACCGCAACCGGCACCGGGATCACCCAGAGCAGCATCGCCGCATCCCTGGACATGCACACCCCGTGAACCGGGGGCAGCAACGGGGAGAGCCGCAGACCACCACCCGACCGCTCCGATCCGGACCCCGCCGTCACGCCCACTCGGCCGGCGGCAGCACACCGCACGCCGAGCCCGTGATGGTGGGATGGTGGGAGGATTCGGTGGGCGGCGTCAGATGTCGAGGAAGCGGACGTCCTTGGCGTTGCGCTGGATGAAGGAGCGGCGGGCCTCGACGTCCTCCCCCATGAGCACGGAGAACAGGTCGTCGGCGAGTGCGGCGTCGTCGAGGGTGACCTGGCCCAGGACGCGGTGGTCCACGTCCATGGTGGTGACTCGCAGTTCCTCGGCGTTCATCTCGCCCAAGCCCTTGAACCGCTGGATGGAGTCTTCCTTGACCCGCTTGCCGGCCTCGCGTCCGGCGGCCACCAGGGCGTCACGCTCGCGGTCGGAGTATGCGTACTCGAGGTCGTCCCGACCCCACTTAATCTTGTACAGCGGGGGGCGTGAGAGGTAGATGTGCCCGCCTTCGATGAGGGGTCGCATGAAGCGGAAGAGGAAGGTCAGCAGGAGAGTGCTGATGTGCTGGCCGTCGACGTCGGCGTCCGCCATCAGGATGATCTTGTGATAGCGGAGCTTGTCGATGTCGAAGTCCTCGTGCACGCCGGTGCCGAACCCGGAGATGAGTGCCTGGATCTCGGTGTTCTGGAGGATCTTGTCGATCCTGGCCTTCTCGACGTTCAGGATCTTGCCGCGGATCGGCAGGATGGCCTGGAACTCGGGGTTGCGGCCGGACTTGGCGCTGCCGCCGGCGGAGTCGCCCTCGACGATGAAGATCTCGCACTTGGTCGGGTCGTTCGACTGGCAGTCGGACAGCTTGCCCGGCAGTGATGCCGACTCCAGCAGTCCCTTGCGGCGGGTCAGGTCCCGTGCCTTGCGCGCCGCGACCCGCGCGGTCGCCGCGGCGACCGCCTTGCGCACGATGTCCGCGGCCTCGTTCGGGTTTCGGTCGAACCAGTCCGACAGGTGCTCGTGCACCACCCGCTGGACGAAGGTCTTCGCCTCGGTGTTACCCAGTTTGGTCTTCGTCTGGCCCTCGAACTGCGGCTCGCCGAGCTTCACCGAGATGATCGCGGTCAGGCCCTCGCGGATGTCCTCGCCGGAAAGGTTGTCGTCCTTCTCCCGCAGAAGCCGCTTCTCGCGACCGTAGCGGTTGACGAGTGTGGTCAACGCGGTCCGGAAACCCTCCTCGTGGGTGCCGCCGTCATGGGTGTGGATCGTATTGGCGTAGGAGTACACGCTTTCGGTGTACTGGCTGTTCCACTGCATCGCGATCTCCACCGACAGCAGGCGGCCGGCGTCCCCGGCCTCGATGTCGATAACGGTGGGGTGGACCGGCTCGCCCTTGCGCGCGTTCAGGTACTTCACGAAGTCGACGATGCCGCCGTCGTACCGGTAGGAGACCGCCTTGGCGACCTGCTCCTCTTCGTTGTCCGGCCCTGCCTCGTCCGCCGTGGCGGTCACCCGCGCCGCCGGCCGTTCGTCGGTCAGGGTCAGGGTCAGGCCTTTGTTCAGGAACGCCATCTCCTGGAACCGCCGTGACAGCGTCTCGAAGGAGTAGTCGGTGGTTTCGAAGATGTCGCCGTCGGCCCAGAACGTGATCGAGGTACCCGTCTGCGAGGTTTCCTCGTGCCGGGTCAACAGGCTGGTCGCCACCCCGTGCTCGTAGATCTGGCTCCACCGGTAGCCGTCCGCCTTCACCTCGGCCGACAGTCTCATCGACAGGGCGTTGACCACCGACAGGCCCACGCCATGCAGGCCGCCGGAGACGGCATACGCGCCGCCTCCGAACTTGCCGCCGGCGTGCAGGATGGTCAGCACGACCTCGATCGCCGGCCGCCCCGTACCGGGGTGAACGCCGACCGGGATGCCGCGGCCGTTGTCGACGACCCTCACGCCGCCGTCGGCCAGGATCGTCACGTCGATCCGGTCCGCGACCCCGGCCATCGCCTCGTCGACGGAGTTGTCCACGATCTCCTGCACCATGTGGTGCAGTCCTCGCTCACCGGTCGATCCGATGTACATGCCGGGGCGCTTGCGGACCGCGTCCAGACCCTCCAGAACGGTGATCGCGTTCGCGTTGTAGGCACCCGAGGTGGCCTCACCCTCGGCATGGCTGGCGGCTTCGGTTGTGGTCGGAACACCGGAATCGGTCAAGGAAACGCTCCCGTTCGGGCACGACAAACCACGCTGCCGCGCACACGCACGGCAGCGATCGGTCACTGATGGTTGAAGAAGCCCAGGCAGGCGGATACCCACCCTCAGGCCACAGCCTCGCCGCTTTCCGCGACCAAGGCACAGCCAACTGTACCTATCGAGAGAACGGTAACTAGGGCAGGAGGCCATCTAGTTAGCCACGTGGTGCCCGAACTCGGGGGTTGGTTAATCCCCCCACCTTGGTGGACTCAAATGCCCTCCAGTGCCCACTCTGGGCCTTCTGGAGTCATCTGCGCAGCGCGCCGAACCAGCTATTTTCAACATCACACGGCTATGCCTGTTCCCCCACGTGTCATCGCAGATCCGCGCCGTCGGGGCTCCCGCAGACTGATGCCGAAGCCGGTCGGTCGGATGCCCGCCTGGGCAGGCCGAGGAACGTCGAGCGCTGAGCGCCGGACACATCGATCTGGTTGATCTTGCTCGCGGCGCCGGCGAGGCTCACACGCAGTCCTTCGATCTCGCCGAGCCAACCCTCCTCCGCGGCTTCGGCGATCCGGCGATCCGGCGGACGAGGTTGTCGTGGATCTCGACCAGTCGGCCGCGTTGGGCAGGATCAGGTCGTAAGTGAGTACGCCGACACCTGGAGGACGTAGCCCAGCCCGCGGTCTTCCAGGCCGTGGCGGAAGTTCACGTTCGCGCCGTAACCCGCGTCCGCGACCAGCGCGGCGGGCCGCAGTCCGATGCCCGCGAGTTCGTCGAGCATGTCCAGCGCGAGCCGCCATTTCGGCTGGTGATGTTCGTCTTCGGGGATCCGGCAGGCCTCCGGGCATGCTGCCGCGTCCGGTCCGTCCCAGGGGGCGGGTAGGAACAGACGCCAGGCCAGCGGGCACGAAGCAATGTCGGAGCCCGCATGGGTGCTGACCCCGATCTGGCAGTTGCCGACCTTCCCCAAGGTCCCGGAGTACTGGCGGGCCACGCCCGCGGACGCCTGGGGCAGGTTGATCTTGGTTGAAAACACCTCAAGGCTTGGAGGCCGCATGGAGAACAACAAGGAGGGGCCCCGTCCGATCGAACGGGCCCCCTCATCAACCTTCATGGACCGACGGGCCCGCGATCGCCCCGCCGGGAGATCCTTGTTCGATCAGCATTCTCGATCGGGGTACGACAACGGCTTCTTACGGCTTCAGGGTCACTGAGCGGCACTCGTCCCAGCCGACACTGTCTTCACAGATGTTCATGTACTTGTACAATCCAACGCTTCCGTTGCCGCAGCCGCCCTGGCTTCCGTTGTAGTCGGCGTACTCTCCGGTTTCGTTACTGCCGTACCCATTGCCGAAGTAGATGTAGACCTCGTTGCCGTCTCGTTCCATATCGCAGACTTCGAACCGCTGGGTCGAGGTGTCATAGGTCGCGTAGTTGGCCCCGTAGCTGACGGAGTAGCTCGCGGCGTGTGCCGACAGTGCGGTCCCCATCGCGAGCGCGGACACCATGGCGAGTGTGGAAGCGGTTCTGAGTATGGCTCGTTTGGCCCTCATGGATCCCCCATTGGTTGTGGAGTGTTGTACTGAGACGAGAGTGATACTGTGCGCCGCCCCCGCTTCCCGGACAGCACGTTTCGGCCCGTGCGGTGTCGGATCTGCGCTCCAGGGAGGTCGGTGTGGTGTTTCAACCCCGATTCCGCCGGGGTTGCCGTCAATCTTGGGTCAGCAGTTCGGGAGGGCCACCCAGCGGCTCCCGTTCCAGTAGTCGGCCTGATCGTTCCCCTGGCCGGACAGGTAGTAGGCCGACACCCAGCCTTGGCTGCCGGCGGGGGTGTCGAGGTCGGTCCACAGCCACCAACGGTTGAAGTTTCCCTGGCCGTCGTTGACTTCGGCTCCCCAAGCCCGGCAGAAGACGTAATTGCTTCCGGCGTAGAGATAGCCGTTGGGTCCGCACGGATGTCCGTTGCTCGTTCCGCAGACCGTGTTCGGGTATCCGCTCGCCTGGGTGAACGTCGTGATCCAATACTTGTTGTAGGCATGTGCCTGCGGTGCGGCGAGGGAGACGTTCGCCGCGAGCGCGAGCAACAGGGCCGTGAGCAGCACGACGGTGTTCCGTACGGTCGTGGCAGCGCGGAATTGCATGGATTCTCCAGGTGACGTGAAGGGCGCCGAGAAGGCCGTGCGACGGGAGCGGTGTGGCTAGAGGCGGCCGGACCAGCAGTCTTCACAGGACGGCACCGGATTGGTCTCGGAGGAGATGTCGGTGTACTTCATCCAGCCCCACGCGCCTTGTCGGCCTGGGTCGGCAGCCCGCCGGTACGGATGGATGTCGTTGCCGTTGTGCTGACCGTTGTCGATCCTGCAAGCGAAGCAGCTGGGATTGGAGTACATGTAACCGACCACGGTGTTGGGATAGTTCATGTCCCTGGTCGCCGACCACACCGGTGCACCGGTGCACCGGAGCGGTTGTGGCACATGTACGCACGGTACGTTTAGTCGCCCCCGCTGTTGACGTTGAAGCCTCCGTTCCAGCATCCGCCGGCCGCATGGGCGGAGACGGCAGTGCCGATCATTGCGCCTGCCAGGACCGTGGCCGCCGCGACCATCCGGGCTGCCATCTCGCGTACGTGCATTAAGGCTCCTGGGTGCAAGGTGTTCGATGACAGTGCGTCAATCTTTCGTGTTTTAAGGTCAGTTGACTCAGACCTGTCGTGGCGGAACGACGCTAACGCCGCTGCCCGGAGGCATGCGACCTCTGGAAGTGGGGGTTTCGCCGGTCGGCGTGATGTGGTAACAGGCCCGGGTGACCCCATCGAACCCAGCCCTACCGAACGGCATCGAGCTGCGCCGAGCCCAGGCAGGGCTTGGAGGCCGTCCAGTTCCTCCACCTGCTCCTGGGGTACTCCATCACCGGAGACGTCGGCGCGCAGGTCACGTCCCACGCGGCCGGCCCGCAAGACAGCCCGCCGCCGCGGAAAGCCCCGCTACGCCCGCGACGGACGCATGGTCGGCTACACCGAACTCGACGAACATGCCGAAGCCGACCCCGACAGCGGTCTCCAGCTCCGACGGGTCTTCTTCCTACTCCCGCACGACCGCGACACCGACCCCGACGGCGTGTACCACCAAGGGGCGCCCGGCGAAGCGATCGACCCACGAACGGTCGAGCCACGCCGGGCGGGAGTAAAGACGCCCCGCTCCCAAGGCGGCCTCGATGTGGCGGCAGCCGTCAGGACGGCG
The DNA here is from genome assembly GCF_018614195.1 of Streptomyces sp. ISL-43. Taxonomy (GTDB): domain Bacteria; phylum Actinomycetota; class Actinomycetes; order Streptomycetales; family Streptomycetaceae; genus Streptomyces. Next base: position 19,683 of record NZ_JAGGOT010000102.1, on the reverse strand, counting down.
TGAAGCCTCGTACGTACGCACCCCGGCACGTATGGGCGGTCCAGGAGGGCTTCCGTCCGGGAAGAACTCGAGCATCTGCCATGCGAACGGACAAACTCGACGTCGCCTACCAAGCCGCACTCCACCTCGCAGCCATCCTCATCTGGGCCCATCGAGAGCCTGCTGGGCCTGATTGCGACCCGCCATGACAAGCAGCAGTTGCGGTGATGGTTCACTTGCCGGGATTGCTTGGGGTGGCCGGGGAGGGTGTGTGGAAAAGCCGGCATTTAGTGTGCTGCTGACAGGGGCAGGAGACCGGAAGGTGGAGGCGGTCCGTGCGATTCGGACGGTCACCGGCCTCAGCCTCTGGAACAGCAAACTTCTGCTCGACAGCGCGCCAGTAGCGGTCACGGAACCCCACCAGCTCGAAGTCGCACATGAGGCGGCCAGGATCCTTGAGGACGCGGGCGCCCACACGACACTGCTGTGCAACTGGTGCGACCGCACCTTCACGCGGGGGGCCGCCCCCCTCGACCCGGCCCCGTGTGAGGGGCCATGGTCCGCCGAGGCCTGCCGGACGAGTTGCCCACCGGTCGCGCTCTGAGCTTGCCGCTGAACGTCGGTGGCTGTTTGCCTGGTCACCCCTGTGAGTTGGTTGTCGGTGCGTGCTGATGTTTCTGGCCGAATGAGTGATGAAGCGGGGGTGGGGGCGGCTACCGAGCTATTGGCCGAGGTCTTCCCGATGGAGTGGCGTGAGCCGCCGCTGGGTTGGGACGCGGTGCATGCCTGGGAGAGAACCGAGGGGTTGGTTCTGCCCGAGCCGTATCGGACGTTCGTGGCGGTGCTGGCTGATGGGTCTTCGCTCGGTCCGCCTGATGATGGCGGTCTGCTGCCGTTGGACCAGCTCCCTGGTGACTGGTCGTTTGGAGCGCGCGATGCCGCTGCCGAGTTCCCGCTTACCGAGGCCTGGTTCTGGGAGGAAGATCCCAGGGGTGCCGAAGAGGTCCAGCCGCTGGTGGAGAGCGTGTACCGGCATGGATCGGTGGTACTCGGGGCCGGTGGCGGCCCGGTGTACTGGCTCCTGGTGGTCAGTGGGCTTCAGCGCGGGCGGATCTGGCTCCTCTCCGAGATCGGCGCTCTGCCCCTCCCCGGACCAGAGGATGCTGAGCGGGACGGGACCACGTTCCTGGACTGGGTCAGGCGGTGGCACGAGGACCCTGACGGCTGGGACCTGCCGTCGGAGTGACCCGCGAGCTGAGGACCATCCCTGGCCGGTACGTCGGGGCTTCGTCCGCCGCCGCACGATCGCCGCAACTGGCAGCCGTGTTCTGTCCCGCGGTTGCCGTCCGCCGCCGACGAGGACGGGGGCGGGCTATGGGCAGGACCCGCCCCCTTGCGGCTACGCGCCGCCCACCGCGGCGGCGATCGTCTCGGCGATCCGGAGCGCAGTCAGGACCGGGAGCCAATGTTCGCTGGCGGGCGGGCCGTCGCCCGCCTTGAGTGCGCCGGGGCGGGCCGCAGCCAGCATGAACCCGGCCGCAGGCTGCGCCGAACGGGGAGGGTCCCGTCCGGCCGTCATCCTCGTCCAATGCTGGCAGTGTCGCCCTACGCACGCGGCTGCGCCGGCGCCGTCGGGCTCAATGCGCCGCGGGCGCTTGACCGCGCACAGGAAACGGCTGCTGCGGGGGACCGGTCCGGTTAGGGTCGTGATCAGTCCGCGCCGACATGGGTGTGCGGGTCAGGGCCGGTGCCCAGAGCGCTCTGGGGCAGTACGACCGGTCCGCCCAGGCCCCGGTACCCCGTTGGGATGCCGGGGCCTTCACCATCCCGTAACGGTGATCTGCGGGTTGGCCGGCCGGCCGCGATGCAATGACGGAGGGGGTGTCTGATGGGTATCGTCGCAGGCAGCCTGGAACGGGCCGGCCAGACCCACACCATCCGCTGTCGGCGTGCACGTGAACGTGCCCGGCTACGTACGGATGAACGGACTCTGTCGCTGATCTTGTGATGGTGCGAGTCGCTCGTGCGGGGGTGGAGCGAGTTCAGCGGAGGGTGTGTGACCTCTGCTGAGGCTTGGGTGGTGTGAAGTTGAGCCCGTTCTCGTCGAGCGCGTTGAAGACGGTCAGTCGGTCGTCAGGGAAGACGAAACTCACGTCCACGCTGCCGTAGCCCGCATCGTCGCCGACCCATTCGAGCAGCTCGATCCCCTGGAGCGTCATGCCTCGTAGCACTTGGAGCTCGGAGAGCGGTTCAGGACGCCACTTCAGCTCGAATCCGGGCCAATGAACCGGACGACGGGGATCGATCGTGGCCCAGGTGAGGGCGAGATCGTCGAACTTGTAGTGATTGATCTCGACCTGTTCACCGTCGAAGTCGAGTAGCACCGGGCAGTCGCGGAACCACTCGTCCTCCTCGATGTCCCAGGCCAACCAGACCCCGGTCAGTGTGCGGCCATGCAGGGCGCCGAGGCGCTGCCCGTGCTCACGCGCAACTGCGGCCTGGCCGTTCAGCCAGCGAGGTTGGTACCGCTCAATATCAAACTCGAACACAAGACCATTCTGACAGAGTCGGCGTCAGGTTCTGAGGAGGATGCGGGTGCGGAGGAGGTCGAGCTTGGCTGTGCCGTAGCCGGCTCGCTTGATCAGTTTGACTCTGGTGACTTGGCCTTCGACTTGGCCTTCGACTTGGCCTGAGCTCCAGGTCGAGGTGAGGGCGGCGATGACGGCGTCCTGGTCGTGGAGGAGTCCGCGGGGGAACTGTTGCAGCGACGGCAGATCGCTGTTGTGGACCTGTTCGACCCATTCGAGGAGGTCGTGGCCGCGGTGCTCATGCATGATGACGGCGAACGCTCGGACGTGTTCGACGACGGAATCGAGCTCGCGGCAGGCGGCCCGGACTGCTTTCAGCCCGAGGATTTCGTGTGGTCGCAGTCTCTCGGGATGGGTCATGACCCAGCGCAGGGCCCGCCTCGGTTTGGGCAGCGCGGGTGGTGGAGGTGCGGTCTCGATGCCTTGTTTCAGCAGGTGGATGTAGCGATTGAAAACGGTGCGGTCACCGCGAAAGCCCTGGTCACGGATCTCCCGGAAGAGCGGGCTGGGGTTGCGGCAGTCCTGGGCGAACCGTTCGTAGAGGTAGGGCTTGTAGTCGTCCAGGAGGGTCCGGCGCTGGGTGACCTTGACGAGTAGCTCGTCGCCGTCGGCGGTGTGGGCATAGCGGCGGACCGCGTAGTAGTCGAGGTCGAGATCGCGGCTGATCCCTCGCAGTGAACAGCCCTGGGCGAAGAGCTCGTGGACACGGCGATACCGTTCGCGGATTCGGCCGACGATCCGGCGAGGCTGTCCGTTCACGTCGAACGTGCCGTCAGGCGGAGGCGGCGCCGGCGGGACCTCCCCACCGGGCGGGACAGCTGCCGCGTGAGCGGCGCGGAGGCAGCCGTAGTGGCTGGTGAGAGTCTTCCCAACGGCCTTGGCAAGGTTGTTCCACAGGTGCCAGATATCCGCGATCTGGACTGCCTGAGGTGCTGCCGCCCTTGCCGCATCCGCGTAGGCCGAAGCCCGGTCACGGCAGACGGTTCCAATCGCCGTTGTAGTTCAGCGAGAGCGTGTGTGTGCCGTCCGGGGTGGTCAGGGAGTAGGAGAAGGAGCCGTGGATGCCTCCGTTGTGGCCCCACAGGTCACGGCAAGAGGTCTTGATCTTCAGGACGCCCAGGCCATAGCCCATCGTCGCGCTCGCGTTGATCGGGACGGTGGTGGTCATCCGGGCCTGTTGGCGGGGCTTGAGGAGCTTTCCGCCGAACAGGGCCTGGTAGAAGCGGTTTAGGTCGTCGCTGGTGGAGACGATCTCGCCTCCCGCGTCGGCGATGGACGGGTTGAGGTCGGTGACGTCGTAGGCCTGGGCTCCGGGCTGTCCGGGGCCGCCCAGGGAGCCGGACGGCTTCGAGTATGCCCGGATGTTGGGTGCGGGCATGCGCGGCTTCGTCCCTGGCACGTTGGTGGCGTTCACGGTGGATCACCCCCGCGACGAGGTGGGGCTGGACCCACCCCACCACCGCAACTCCTATCCCGTGCCGCCCGCCCCGACGGGAACCTGGTGTCGAACAAGGGCCGTCCCCGCGGATGCGGAAAGAACGCTTCCCGGCGCAGTCCAGGTTGGTGAGCGCGTCGATGATGCCGTGCGCTGGGGACGGCGGTCAGATCGTGGGTGGAGCCGGGCAGTGCGGGTGAGGCCCACAAGGGGCGTCCGATTGGGTCGGTGAGGACCTGGACGTTGATGCCGTGGCGTTTATGTTTCCCGGAGTGGTACGGGGTGTCGGCGGCGATCCGGTCGATCGGCAGCAGGGTGGTGCCGTCCAGGATCACGAACGCCTTCGTCCGTACGGTCTTCATCGCCTCTTCCAGGGTGGGGGCCCCGGCGGCCAGGACGTCGATGGCCTCGCGTATGTAGCGGTACGCGGTCGCGGTGCCGCTACGGAAGCCGGCGGCGAGCTGGGCGCAAATGTCGCCGCACCGCGGGTGGGCCAGACTCCACCGCGTACAGCAACACCAACGCCACTACCGCCCTGCCCGCCGAGACCGCCCGTGGCCAGCTCCCGTCCGGCACCCCAGCAGGCGCACGTCCGCTTCAGCGGTTCTGCCCGGGCTGTGCCGACCGGAGCCGGGACACGTGCGCCTCCTGGCCGGCCGTGCCCTCCCGGATGGCGCTGGCCCGGTCCATCTGCCCCCAGCCCGCACCGCTCTCGGCGTTTACTTCGTCCCGGGCGTCCCTGATCCCGTAGTGGGCGAACAGCTGCTGCTCCTCCGCCACGGACAGCACGCTCCCGCAATCCAGTGCCGCGCACGGAGCCCGCTCGATCAGCGAGACGGCGTACGGCAGCACCAGACGCTGGTCCTCCAGCGCCGCGTGGCGCAGCGGGACGAAGGCGCCGCCCAAGCCGGACGCCCGGTCGGTGATCCGCACCCATTCGGGCCTATCGGTGGTGTCGTCCACCAAGACGTAGTCCACCCCGCCCACACGCTGACCCTGGTCCGTGTACGCCGCACACCCGGCCATGGCCGTCAGCTGCTCCTGAGTGATCATCGCTTCTCCTTGTCCTCCTGCCGCGCGCCGTTCTCACCGCCCGGCTACCCGCACACGGCCCCGGGAAGCGGACCGGTCCGCAGCGCTTTGCGATGCTGGTGCACCCACCGCCCGAGTCATCAAGGCGCTTCTGGGTTGGTGGTTGAGGAGGCCCGCTGTGGCTGGGGCGGTCGGCTCCACGGCTTTACGCAGCTGCCATTTGGCGAGCCTCCGAGATCATGGCCCCGATCGGGCAATTGCGGGCAGGCGAGGAGCCAGCCCGATTCGCAGCCGGCGTAAGGGGCCGTGATCTCTCGCCCCATGGCAGCTCCCGCCCAAAACCGCTACACCGACCTTGATGTGGCTCAGTGCGCGAACCTGGGGCTACCAGACGGAAGAGCCCGCAGAGGCCTGCGCCGTGTATCGCTACGGCGCCACGGACGGCGAGCAGTACACGAAGACCTGCCCCTGCAGGCTGTCGTTATTGCTGAGGTTGTCGAAGGAAACTCGCCAACCGCCGGGGTCCCGCCGGGAAAAGCCCACCACAAGCCCGGGACCGTTCGTCTGCCAACCGACAGAGACCGCCCCCTGGCCGTCCGGACAGTCGGCGCTGCTCGTGGCGCTACTGCCTGGAGCAGGCTGGACGACATTTCCGAGCGTCTCGGTGATGCTGATGGGACTTGTAGCTCCTGTTGGGCCGGCCGGGCCGGTGGCCCCGGTGGCACCCGGCGCGCCAGCAGGCCCGGTGGCGCCCGTCGCCCCGTTCACACCCGGCGCGCCGGTCGGACCGGTCGCCCCAGCCCCGCCAGAGACGCCCTGAGACCCGGTAGCCCCCGTTGCGCCTGCGGGGCCGGTCGGGCCCGTGGGCCCTGTAGCGCCCGGCGTACCCGGATCCCCCTGCGAGCCCGTCGGGCCCGTGGGCCCTGTGGGCCCCTTCGCGCCCTTCGGGCCCTTCTTACACTTGTCCGTGCCGCCGCGGTCGGGCCTGTGCTTGCATCTGTCGCTTGGGCCCGTCTCGCTCGACGCGCTCACGCGTTCGCCCACACTGTGAGCCGCGGACGCAACCGGACTTACCACCCCGGCCGCCAGAACCAGTGCGAGCGAAGCGATTGTGCCGCCGACCCTCCATTCGGCTCGACGGGGCAGAGGCCCCAGTCGCCGCCCTGCCCTGGTGTCAGGATTCATGTCTTGCTCCCTGCTTCAGTCGATTCATGCGAACCAGGGGCGAGCTTGACCCGTGCACAGCCGATCGACCTTCACGCGCGGCACGTACGGGACGATTATCGGTAAATTGGAGTAGTGCATTCGAGAGTGGGCGCTTCGTAAGACCTGTTCCAGAGAGAGCAGGCACCGGGCCGAGCGGGCCCTGCTCGGGGTTCTTGATCCAATCAGTCAGGCTCAGTAGCGGGTGGGCTCCTTCCCGGCCTTGGTCCGCAGCCGTCCCAGCCCTGCCTCGTTGGCCTCCATGTCGGCGGCCTGCAGGACGAGCCGCTCCAGTACCTGCTGCCGTTGGACCGCCGGATGCGGGGAGCGGCCGGCCGGTAGCGCGGGTGCTCGGGAGTGGCCCGCTTCGCGTCGGGAGGGGCGCGGAGATCGCCCGGCCGGCCGAGGGCATGCCACCCGCGCGTACTACCTGGGGAGTACGCGGCAAACGCTACGCCGGGGTGACGCGGGTGACGGCGGGTGCGCACTAGCGTGGCGGGTATGGATGAGCAGCGCGAGCGCCCGGATCCTCCGTGGCGGCGATGGGCGGAGCGGACCGGGCGGGGCCCGGGCTGGCGCTTGGCGCTGCTCGTCGCCGTCTTCGCGCAGGCCGGCTCCGGGTGGGCCGCGCAGCAGCAGACCGGGCGGGTGGCGCTGGACGCGTTCGCGCGGATTCTGTTGCTGCTGGGGCCCGCGCTGCTCCTGCTGCGGCATCGGTATCCGGTGGCCGTGGCGTACGGGGTCAGCGTCGTCACCCTGGTGTACATCGGGGCCGGGTTCCCGTACGGCCCGGTGTTCATCAGTCTGGCCCTGGCCTGCTTCGCCGCCGTCGTCGCCGGTCACCGCAGGGCCGCCTGGGGCGCCGTCGGCCTGCTCTGGGCCGGGCACCTGCTCATCGGGCACTGGCTGTACCACTGGCTGCCGCCCGCGGGGGACCGCCCGGCGCCCTGGGGGCAGGAACTGGGCATCACCGCGTGGGTGCTGGCGATACTCGCCGTCTCGGAGCTGGTGCGCGTACGCCGAGAGCAGTGGGCCCGGGAGCGCGTCGAGCGGGCGGCGGCCGAGCGGCGCCGGGTGGACGAGGAGCGGCTGCGCATAGCCCGTGAGCTGCACGACGTCCTCGCGCACAGCATCTCGGTGATCAACGTCCAGGCGGGTGTCGGGCTGGCCCTGCTCGACACCGACCCCGAGCAGGCGCGTACGGCGCTGACCACGATCAAGGCCGCCAGCAAGGAGGCGCTGGGCGAGGTCCGGCAGGTCCTCGACACCCTGCGCACCCCCGGTGACGCGCCACGCACTCCCGCCCCCGGTCTCGACCGTCTCCCCGAGCTCGTCGAGCAGGCCGCCGCGGCGGGGCTCGCCGTGGACGTCGCGGCCGAGGGGAAGGCCCGGGCGCTGCCGCCCGGCGCGGACCTCGCCGCCTTCCGGATCCTTCAGGAGGCGCTGACCAATGTGGTCCGGCATTCCGGTTCGCGTACCGCCCGTATCGGCCTCCTCTGGCGGCCGGACGCCCTGGAGTTGCGCGTGGACGACGACGGCCCGGCCACCGGAGGCACCGCCGGCGGCAGTGGCAACGGTCTTGTCGGAATGCGCGAGCGGGCCGGGGCCCTGGGTGGCACCATCGAGGCCGGCCCCCGTCCGGACGGGGGCTTCCGGGTGGTCGCGAGGCTCCCGCTGAAGGATGTCCCCGCCGAGGAGGATCCGTGATCCGCGTACTGCTCGCCGACGACCAGCTGCTCGTCCGGGCGGGGTTCCGGGCACTGCTCGACGCGCAGCCCGACATCGAGGTCGCGGGCGAGGCCTCCGACGGCGAGGGGGCCGTGCGGCTGGTGCGGGAGCTGCGCCCCGACGTGGTGCTGATGGACATCCGGATGCCGGTCCTGGACGGGCTCGCCGCCACCCGGCGGATCACCGAGGACGAGGCGCTGGCCGAGGTCCGGGTCATCATGCTCACCACCTTCGAGCTCGACGAGTACGTCTTCGAGGCGATCCGCTCCGGCGCGTCGGGTTTCCTGGTCAAGGACACCGAACCGGAGGAACTGCTGCGCGCGGTCCGGGCGGTGGTGGAGGGCGACGCCCTGCTGTCCCCGGGCGTGACCCGCCGGCTGATCGCGGAGTTCGCGGCCCGTTCGAAGCAGCCCGCGGTCGCGGCGGAGCTGGGCCGTCTCACGGACCGGGAGCGGGAGGTGATGGCGCTGGTGGGCATGGGCCTGTCCAACGAGGAGATCGCCCGTCGCCTGGTCGTCAGCCCGCTCACGGCGAAGACCCACGTCAGCCGGACGATGGTCAAACTGGGCGCCCGCGACCGAGCCCAACTGGTCGTCCTCGCCTACGAGTCCGGGCTGGTCCGCCCCGGCTGGCTCGGCTGACCCGCACGGCTCCCGCGTAGCCGGAGGGGCTCGTACTCCCGGGGAAGTAGGCCCGGTGCAGCCGGCCGTACGACGACCCGGGCACCCTCCCGGAGCCAGTCTCGGAGTGAGACGAAACGTCCACCCACTCCGAGGAGCTGAACCGCGATGAACACCCTCACCACCCTCGCGTACGACGGGCCCGGCCCGTGGATCCTGTTCTTCCCGCTGATCTGGGCGGCGGTCGTGATCGGCGCCGTGACCGTGCTGCGCCGCACGGTGTGGCGCGGCCGCCGCGGACCGTGGCAGGGGCGCGGGGCAGCGTACGGCGAGCACGCGCCGATCGCGATCCTGGGGCGGCGCTTCGCCTCCGGCGAGATCGACGAGGACGAGTACTGGCGGCGGCTGTCCGTGCTGGACGAGCAGTTCGGCCCTGCCTCCAAGGGCGGTGCGGCATGAGCACCGCCACCACCCTGCCCGGCGGCGGCCCTGTCGCCGCCCGGGTCGTCGACGCCCTGAAGGTCTACGGCCGGGGCGACACCGAGGTACGGGCCCTGGACGGGGTGAGCGTCGACTTCCCGGCCGGCCGCTTCACCGCCATCATGGGGCCGTCCGGCTCCGGCAAGTCCACCCTGATGCACTGCGCGGCCGGCCTCGACTCGCTCACCTCCGGATCCGCCTTCATCGGCGGTACGGAACTGGGTGCGCTCGACGACCGCAGGCTCACCCTGCTGCGCCGCGAGCGCATCGGCTTCGTCTTCCAGGCCTTCAACCTGGTGCCCACGCTCACCGTGGCCGAGAACATCACCCTCCCGCAGGACCTCGCGGGCACCCGGGGCGACGGCGCCTGGCTCGAACGCCTCATCGACGTTGTCGGTCTGCGCGACCGGCTGCACCACCGGCCCTCCGAGCTGTCCGGCGGCCAGCAGCAGCGGGTCGCCGTCGCCCGCGCCTTCGCGGGCAGTGCCGACGTCGTCTTCGCCGACGAGCCGACCGGCAATCTCGACTCCCGCTCGGGCGAGGAGGTGCTCGGCCTGCTGGGCCGGGCGGTGCGCGAGATGGGCCGGACGGTCGTCATGGTCACCCACGACCCGGTGGCCGCCGCCCACGCCGACGAGGTCGTCTTCCTCGCCGACGGTCGCCTGGTCGACCGGATGGCGGCACCGACCGCCGAGCGCGTCCTGGACCGGCTCAAGGCCTTCGACACGCGCTCCGTGACGATGGGAGCGGAGTCATGAACGCGGCCCGTACCACCCTGCGGCTGAGCACGGCCGCACTGCGCGCGCACAAGCGGCGCTTCGCCGGAACCTTCACGGCCGTGCTGCTCGGCGTCGCGTTCTTCGCCGGGACCCTCGTCATGGGCGACACCCTGCGCGCGAGCTTCGACACCATGTTCGCGGGCGCGGCGAGCGGCACCGACGCCGTCGTGCGCAGCGCACGCGTGGTCACCGTCCCGGGCCAGACCCAGGGCACCCGACAGCCCGTGCCCACCGCCCTGGTGGACCGGATCGGGCGCACCGCGGGCGTGGCCGCCGCCGCCCCGAACATCCAGGGCGCGGGGCAGCTCATCGGCCGCAACGGCGAACCGATCGGCGGCCAGGGCCCGCCCACCCTCGCCGGCAACTGGATCACGGACTCGCGGCTCAACCCGTACAAGCTCGCGGAGGGCCGCGCACCGGAGCGCTCCGGCGAGGTCGTGGTCAACCGGGGCACCGCCGCCAAGGGCGGGCTGAACATCGGTGACACGACGGTGCTGCGCACCCCCGACCCGGTCCGGGTGACGATCGTCGGCCTGGCCACCTTCGGCGGCGCGGACGGCATGGCCCAGGTCACGTACACCGGCATGACCCAGGCGGACGCGGAGAAGTACCTGACGGCCGGCCCCGGCCAGGCGGCCTCCCTCCAGGTGCGGGCCGCCCCGGGCACCAGCCAGCAGCAGCTCGTCGACGCGCTGGCTCCGGTGCTGCCGCAGGGCGTCGAGGCGATCACCGGCCGGGAATCGGCCCAGGAGAACACGGACGTGATCTCCGGTCAGTTCCTGACCCTCTTCACCACCCTGCTCCTCGTCTTCTCCGGCATCGCCCTGCTGGTCGCCACCTTCAGCATCCACAACACCTTCGCGATCGTCGTCGCCCAGCGCACCCGCGAGAACGCCCTGCTGCGCGCCCTGGGCGCCTCCCGCCGCCAGGTGGTCGGCGGCACGCTGGCGGAGGCCGCCGTCGTCGCGGTCCTCGCGTCCGTGGCCGGACTGGCCGGCGGCATCGCAATCGCCGCCGGACTCCAGGCGCTGTTCCCGGTGATCGGATTCCCCTTCCCCGAGGGGAACCTGGTGATCAGCGGCCTGTCGATGCTGCTGCCCCTGGCCGTGGGTGTCGTGGTGTGTCTGGGCTCGGCCCTGCTCCCGGCCGTGCGGGCGGGTCGTACCGCGCCGCTGGCCGCGCTGCGCGAGAGCGCCGTGGACACGTCCGGGGCCTCGCGGGCCCGTACCGCGACCGGGGCCGCCCTGGGCGCCGCCGGCATCGCGGTGATCGTGGCCGGGGTGTCGGCCGTGCCGTCCCTGTGGCTGTCCGGGGCAGGTGCGGTGCTGGTCACGGCCGCGTTCGTGGTCCTGGGGCCGGTCGCCTCCTCGGTCGCCGTACGGATCCTCGCGCGGCCGCTGGAACGGCTGCGCGGGGTGACGGGCGCCCTGGCCGGGCGCAACGCACGGCGCAGCCCCAAGCGGACGGCGTCGACCGCGTCCGCGCTGATGATCGGCGTCGCCGTCGTCTCGCTGTTCACGGTCTTCGGCGCCTCCCTCAAGGCGACCATGGACCGGACCGTGTCGCGGTCCTTCGCCGGTGATGTCGCCATCAGCGCGCCCGCGTTCGGGTCGGGCGGCAGCGGCCTCAGCCCGGCCCTCGCCCCGGCGGTGGCCTCGCTCCCCGAGGTGGCCGGGGCGGTCGGCCTCGGCAAGGGGGTCGCGGAGGTCGACGGCTCCGGGCGGGCGCTGACGGTCACCGACCCGGCCGCGCTCGCGGTCGGCCTGGACCTCGGCGCCGTCGAGGGACGCCTCGACACGCTCGGCACGGACGGGATCGCCGTCGCGGGCAAGGAAGCCGCCCGAAACGGCTGGCGGCCCGGCAGCAACGTAGAACTCGCCTTCACCGACGGGCAGAAGCAGCGGTTCACGGTCCGTGCCGTCTACGAGGAGTCGCAGCTCGCGGGCGACTACGTCATCACCCGCGCGGCCTGGGCCCCGCACCGGGCGCAGGACACGGACTCGCTGGTGGCCGTCACCTTCAAGGACGGCGTACCGCTCGCGGACGGGGTGGCGGCGGTGGAGCGGACGGCCGCGCAGTACGGCGGCCCCGAGGTGCAGACGCGTGCGGCGTACGCGCAGTCCTCGGCGGGCGGCATCGACATGATGCTCACCCTCGTCTACGCACTGCTCGCCCTCGCGGTGCTGATCGCCCTGCTCGGCATCGCCAACACGCTCACCCTCGCCGTGCACGAGCGGACCCGCGAACTGGGCCTGCTGCGGGCCGTCGGGCAGAGCGGGGCGCAGCTGCGGGCCATGGTCCGCTGGGAGTCGGTGCTGGTCGCCGCCTTCGGTACGACCGGCGGCCTGGTCCTGGGCGGCATCCTCGGCTGGGTCCTGGTGAAGGCCGCGGACGGCGCGGAGGACAGCGCGTTCGCGTTCGCCGTCCCGCCCATGCAGTTGGGCCTGGTCGCGCTGGTCGGCGTGGCGGCGGGCGTCCTGGCCGGCTGGCGCCCGGCCCGCCGCGCGGCGCGCCTGGACATCCTGCGGGCCATCGCCACGGAGTAGGTGTACCTGTGTACACCCCTGCCGGACACCCGGCTCCGGAGGAGCCGGGTACCGCGCACCCTCAGATGACGCCTTCGGCTCGCAGCGTTGCCGGGTACTGCCAGAAGACGACTTCGACGATGATCTGCGGTTCGGCGGCCCGGTGGATGAACGTGTAGCGGAACCAGCCGCGGCCCAGGTCGAAATAGAGGATGTGCGGGCCGCGGGGCTGGGTGGACCGGGCGGGCTCGATGCTGATCTTGGTGGTGTCGAGGCCGTGATCACGGTAGGGGTGGTGGGAGGACAGCAGCTCGACGACTGCCTCGATGATCAGATTCCTGACGGGTTGGGGCAGGCTGTCGCGGTACTCGGAGGCGGTCTTGGTCCAGTCGACGGCCCAGGGCGGTCCGGTGAACTCCTCGCTCACTCGCCGGGCCCGAGCCCGCTCACATGCTGGTGGATCTCGGCAGCCTCTTCCAGAAGGGCTTTGGCCTTGTCCGGGTCCGCAGACCGGGCCGCACGCTCTTCCAGATCACGTACGTGACGGTCGAGCTCGGGGTTTCGGGCGAGGGCGTACTCACCCCACCAGCGGGCGAGGAACGCGGGCGCCGCGCCTATGTCGTAGGTGTCGGCGACCTTGGCCCGCCAGTTGGCTTCGAAATCAGCGAGAAGCTCGGGAGCGTGCGCGGCGATGGCGGCACGCAACGCGGGAATGCTGCGCTCGGGCATCGGGGGGACGCCGTAAGGGTGTCCCGGGGCGGTCGTCACGGCGGTCCCTCCTGGGTCGGCACGCCCCACGGTAGTGCGTTGCCCGCCGTACGGGGCGGCGATGCGGTTGTTGAAGGCGGCGGACAGCGCTACCCACAGCCCGGGGAAGCGTGCCGAGGGTCTGGGCTTGATCGCTCTCTGGGTCGCTCGACCAAACCCTGTTTGGATGCCTGCTGGCATCCAGGTTCCGGTCTGTTGCACCGCGGCCGTGCTGACAAGATGTCACCGGCACATGGCCCGGAGGGGGCGCCAACTTGGTGTGCTGCCGGTCAGCGTTCGGGCCTGGGCGGAGTGTGCGGGGCAGGCGGTGGGTGGTCCCGAGGGGTGAGGTCGCGGCCCCGGCGGTGGCGGAAAGGCGTAGCAGCCCGACGGATTCTCGTGGCAGGATGCCCGCGATGGGGAACACCTGTGCCGTTCCGGTCTTCCGGACGACTGACGCGCGCGCCGCCTACACGGTCGGTCTTCGGCTGCTCGCGCTGGCGGACACCACCGAGGCCGCGGTGCACGCCACGCTGTGGCTGTCGACCGCCGCAGACGTCGAGCGTGCCCAGGCGCGCCTCGGCGAGGGTGTGTTCATGCGCGCCGACTACGAACCTCTGCCGCCGGACGGTATACCCGCCGAGCCAGAGGCGTTGGCGGAGCTGCTGCCGCTCCAGGTCGACTTCGAGGACGCCCCGCCGGGAAGTATCGACGAGCCCTTCCTGGAGGGTGTGGGAGACAACCCGGCCACCTTCTCCTGGTGGTGGCTTACCTGGCCTGCGGTTCCCGAGATGGATCTGCCGCCGGAGCTCAAGTACGCCGATGTGCAGGTGGTCTTCAACCACCGCAGCATCCACCTCGACGGTCCGCCCGCAGCCGACCACACCGTCTTCGTGCACGTCCGCTACAGCACGCGCGCCCGGGCGCGATGGCTCGCCGCCCAGGCAGGACTGCGAATCATCGGGGACTCCCAGCACGGTTGGTGACAAACACCGCTGCCCGATCCTGGCAGACGTCGGTCCCTCGATGGCCTCGTCCGGCTGCGGCCGGTGGGCCGTACTGCGCCGCTGAGGCCGGATGCCGCTGGTGTTCACCCCGGTCGGTCCGGGCGGCCGGGTACTGTTCCAGACCCTCCGCGGCGCCTTGGTGCAGGAGGCGTTCCCCGACCTCGTCGCGGCGGCCGAGCAGCTCCCGTACGGTCTGGTCCTCGATGGCCAGGTCCTCGTGTGGGATCCGGAAGCCGGCGCCCTGTTGTTCGAGGCGTTGCAGCGCCGGGCCGCCGCCCGTGCCCGCACCGCCCCCGCACTCGCCGCTCGCCTGCCGGCCTGCTTCGTGGCCTTCGACGTCCTCGCAGCCGACGGCACCGAGCTGCCCACGTTGCCTTACCGGAACGCCGTCGCCGACTGGAGGTGCTGTTCGCCGCGCGCTCTGACGGCCCCGTGGACGCTGTGTCCGATGACCACGGATATGGCCGAGGCGGGGGAGTGGCTGGAGTCCTGGACGGCCCCCAGCTCCTCATCCTCGGCCGCCACGACCAGGAGGGCCAGCTGCGCACGGTGGGCCGCAGCGTTCCGCTGCGCCGGGAGCAGGCCCGCCAGGTCGCGGAGCACCTGGCCGCCGCCGACCCCGGGCACCCGTGGAAGGGTGTGCGGTTCGCGGCGTCCTGGGGGGTCCCGCGACGTCCTGGACGCGGTCCTGGTCCGCCCCGACCTGGTCGCGGAAATCAGCGCCGCCCGGGCCGTCGATCGCGGCGGGGTCTTCCGCCATCCGCTGAGGTTCAAGCGGCTGCGTCAGGACGGGGGGCGGGGGACGTTCCGGGCTTCGGCCAGGGCCCCGCCGCTGCTGTCGGCTGACCCGTCCCGGAGCCACGGTGGGCGGGGACGTCTGGGCAGGGGGCGCGGCATCTCTGTAGTGGTCCACCCGCATGTGTACGTCCCCCTGACCCTGGACACACCAGCGTTGACGTAATCAGCGCGATAGTCCGGAGAGGCACCGGCGCCTCTCGCACACCGGTCACATCCGGTGCGTTGCTGTGTTCGACCGTTTCTGCGCCCAGTGGGCACCAGGGCGGATGTGTGCCGAACGGGATGCCTCCAGCGCTACTACCTGCACACCGGTCTCGCCTCCAGGGCGTGCCTCCCATGGTTGCCGTCACATGTCCGGGAAGCGTTCTTGCAGGCCAACGCGTCAAGCAGGACACAGAGGCGCAATCCCAGCGCGCGGTCTTGTACACAAGCGAGAAATGCGACCCGGGGGTAAGGGGTCGTAGTTTCGTCTCTGGGCGGCACGAACGTTCCGTCCGCCGCACGACGGCTACCGCGCACCCCGCCCGCCCGCCCGCTTTGCGTGCCGTTGCTCCTACTGGCGTCACGCAACGGGGCGCGACAGGAGTCAGAGGACATGCGAACCAAGCACGGCAACGCCCAGAGAGAGAACGACAAGATGAGCCGCAGCACGGAGCACCCCGCACCGCCTCCAGCGTTCGAACTGCGGAGTGGCGGGCTGCACTTGACCATTCAGCGCATGCCCGTATGGCTCGTATCGCTCATCACCACAGTGGGGGGAATCAGTGCCGCATGGTGGGCCAATCAGTGAGGGGGTGTGACCCTAACGGATTGAAGTTGAGGAGCTGGACACCGACGACTTGGCATGGACGTGCGTGAACGCGCTGAAGTAGGCCGGGCGGGGGCGCTCCGAGGGGCTGGCCCTGCCGGGGCGGGCGCAGCAGGGCCTGACGGCCCGGCAGGGGGCCTTTCTTCTGGGGCGTGCCGCAGGGTGCCACACGATGCCTCGCCCGCTGGCCACCGCTCTCCGGCGACCTTTGGAGAAACCGACCCCTTCGAACAGGCGAAATTGTGGGCGAAAGCGACCTCGCCGGCGCGTGCTCCAAAACCTTCCCGGCCAGGGCCCGGACGGCCGCTCGGTTCGAAGAACCACCAACCGGCCACCCGTCACGACGTGGGCCGAGTCCTCGCTACTGGTGGGGGATACAGCCGACCTGCCTACCACAAGAAGGGGACAAGGTCCCGCCGCACTGCATCAAAGACAAGCGCAACCCGTTCCAGTCGTGCCCACGCGGGATGGGTCCCGGGCGTCGTCCGGCTGATGGGTTGCACGCTCGTCTCCCCCGTGCGGGGGAGGCGACAGAGCCCGCAGACGGACGCGCCCGTGGCGCTGCCGCGGCAAACATGGGCAACATGTTGAGGACGAACGTACTGCCTGATGTGCCGCGCTGGGCCGCTCTCACCGCCCGTGCCGTACCCCTGATCACTCTGCCCTCGGGTCTGTGGCGGATTGCCCTGGTCGCCGGACTTCCGGTGGCCGCGGAACCGGTCAGGACCGTTGGGGGGACGCTCTACATACTCTCGCTGACCGTGGTTTCTGAAGCCCTCGCATTGCTGACGCTCGGCCTGGTGCAACCGTGGGGCGAGATCGTGCCGCGCTGGATCCCACTGCTCGGCGGCCGCCGGGTACACCCGCTCGCGGCGGTGGTCCCGGCGCTGCTGGGCGCGACCGCGCTCTTCGGGCTGTGCGGCTGGGTCGGATACATCCAGGTCGCGAACCTGGCTGCCGGCGCCATCACGGACACACCGGCCCAGCAGGGGCTGCTCGTGCTCTGCTATCTCCCGCTGTTGGCCTGGGCTCCGCTGCTGACGGTGTCGGCCATCGCCTACTACCGACGTCGGACAGCCACCTTCCTCGCACTCGCTTGAGGCCCAGCCACCTCCGCCGCTCCGGCCGGCCGCCCGGACGAAGACGCCGAGCCCGGCGGCTCGCGCCCGCCGGCCCCCTGACCCGCCCCCAGCTCCTCAATCCTCGGCCGCCACGACGAAGCCGGCCGGCTCCGCAGGGTCGGCCGCACGGTACCGCTGCGACCGGATGCGGCCCGGCAGGTCGCCGAGCACCCGGCGGTGGCCGACCCGGGCCACCCGTGGGAGGGTGTGCGGTTCGCCTCGGCGTGGGGGTCCCGTGACGTCCTGGACGCGGGTCCTGGTCCGTCCGGACCTGGTGGCGGAGATCAGCGCTGACCGGGCCGTCGATCGCGGAGGGGGCTTTCGGCATCCGCTGCGGTTCAAGCGGCTGCGCATGGACGTAACGGTCGAGGACGTACCCCGGTTCGGCTAGGGGCTGGTGGTCGGCTGATCCTCCGGCCCCGCCGGGCCCAGGCGGTCGCGGTGTCCGGGGCTGCCCGCAGTCGGCTGGGGTAGACCCGGAGGCGGCTGGGCTCACTTGCGTGGAGGGGTCCGGCCGCGTGCGCGGGATCCACGCCAGCTGTGGGTGCGGCCGTAGTAGGTGCCGAGCTGGTCGTGGTAGACGACGTCGCCGCGGTGCTTGTCCTTGTCGTACTCGGGAGCGTTCTTGATCTGCTCCTTGGTGCGGTTGACGAGGATCTTCTCCTCTTTGGTGTCGACGTGCACGAAGTTGCCGGCGGGCAGGAGGACTTCCTCGCCGAAGATCCAGGGGCCGGTGTCGACGACGATGTAAGAGGAGCCGACTTCCTCGGTGGCCTCGTCGGGCCGGGGTCGCACGGCGGGTCCGCGGCATCGACACCACCCGCGAGCGTCCTCGCGACCGCGCAGCAAGCCACCCAGTGGCCCACGAACCGCCAGGGACGAGGCCAAGCAGAGTGACACCTCCGGCCGTGACGCTTGCTCCGCCGTGCGCACGAGGAAGTAGAGCACGATGACCACACCCCGCAGCAGGCAGCGAAGGTCCCGCGCAAGGCGCTCGCGGCCGCCGTCACCGCGGTAGCCGTACTGGGCGGTCTGCGTCTGTGGCTGAACACGAACACATTCGGTGACTCCGCACTCTGCGGAGGCGTAGTGACAGCCTAAAGCCGCGGGGTCGGATGCTGTGTACCCCCACAGCGCTCCATGGGAGCCGGGAGTCACCCTTCTCCCTCTCTGCCAGGAGACCCTTGGATGACCCGCCCTTCCCGGTGCGGCCCGATCTCACCGATCTTCGCTTCGGCGCCGTGATGACCGTCGCCGGCGCGGTGATGTTTGTGCTGCCGGGCTCCGGTCTGCCGCTGCTCACCGTCTGGGTGCTGGTACTGACCGCCGCCGCGGCGGTGTGGGTGTCCATGAAGCAGCCGTGATCGCGAGGTCCGCGTCTGGCCGGACGGGCTGGCGTCCTGAACTGGGCTGATGCCGTAACGGTGCGTCCTTTGGGAACGTGTCACCCTGGTCCTCGCGTCAAAGACGCGTGAACGTGCATGAGCATCGGGGGAAAGACGTGGGGGACTGGGAAGCGTCGGATAATCATCTGGCGGGGTACGACGACGCTCTGCGCCAGGTGTGCGCGACGGGGCGTCGGCTCAACCGGGATGAGCTGGATGCCCGGCGGACCGAGGGGGAGCGGGCTGCGGACGCGGGACTGTCCCTGCGCGCGCTGATACGCGAGCACTTGGCCGCGGCCCGCGAGGTCGCGCCGACGATGCCGTCCGGGCCTTTGCTGGCCGCTGTCGAGCAGGCGGTGGACGCGTTCGCCGAGGGATTCGAGCGCGCTCAGCGCCAGGCGGTGCGCCAGCAGGAGGCGGCCCGCCGCGAGTTCATCGACGACCTGCTGTACGGGCGTGGTGGGCTGGGACGGCTGGCGGAGCGGGCGGAGCGCTTCGGCCTGCGTCTGTCCCAGGCTCATGCGGTGGCGGTGGCCGCGGGTCCCGAGCCGTATGGCGACGGCTACCCCGTCGCCCGCCGCATCGAGGAGGCGGTCCTGGGCCGGTTCGGCAACCGGCAGATCCTGCTGACGACAAAGGACGGCCGGCTGATCTGCGTCGCTCCGGGGGACCAGCCCGACGTTCTCGCCTTCTTCGCCAAGCAGGCACACGCGGCCACCGATGGGGGCCGAGCCGCCATCGGCCGCTCCCACCCGGGCCCCGGCGGGGTCGTCCACTCCTACGAGGAAGCCCTCAACGCCCTTGACCTCGCAGAGCGGATGGGGATGGAAGGGCCGGTGCTGCACGCCGCTGATCTGCTCGTCTACCCCGTCCTGACCCGTGACCGCCAAGCCATGGCCGACCTGGTGGAGAGTGTTCTGGGCCCGCTCCGTGGAGCACGCGGCGGCCCACAGCCGCTGTTGGACACCCTCAACGCGTACTTCGAAAGCGGCTGCGTGGCAACCGAGGCCGCCCGCCGGCTGTCAGTGAGCGTGCGGGCCTTGACGTACCGGCTCGAGCGCATCCGCACCCTCACCGGTGCGGACCCGGCCGACCCCCTGCACCGCTACACCCTCCAGACCGCGGTGATCGGCGCCCGCCTGCTGGGCTGGACGGACGAGACGGCGCCCTGAGCTCGCCTCAGCGGCCCCGCCCACTGCTCTGGCCGCCGCCACGTGCTGGTACAGCCATCGGCGCGCAACTCGAGCCACGTGCCGCCCGGCCGTAGGTGATCACCCAGAACCCAACGGTCATCGACCCGTTCCAACGGTCCCAGAGACCTACGCATGTCACTCATCCACTCACCCACCCATCAGAGCGCGGCCGACTGCCGCGCTGCGCCGTGAGTACGGCCGTGGCTTTTGCGCGGCTAGCCGCAATGCCGTTGGTTTATGGCGGTTGGATCGCGA
>NZ_JAGGOT010000101.1 GCF_018614195.1 Streptomyces sp. ISL-43 | reverse complement strand
TTGTGGGAAAGCCCCGCACCTTATGGTGCGGGGCTTTTCTGCGTTTACGGGCAGGTGTGCGGCCTCCTGTAGGGTCAGGGGGCATCGTTCGACCAGATTTCTACAGTCACAGTGGAGGCCCCCGGGTGGAGGTCCAGGAGACTCGGGTTCAGACCGACCGAATTTTCACCTTTCCGAACATCCTGAGCATGGCGCGCCTGGCAGGCGTGCCCCTGTTCCTGTGGCTGATCCTGGCGAAGCATGACGGCTGGGCGCTGGCCGTCCTCATGCTCAGCGGGATCAGCGACTACCTCGACGGGAAGCTCGCGCGGCGCTGGAATCAGATCAGCAGCCTCGGCCGGCTGCTGGATCCGGCGGCGGACCGGCTCTACATCCTGTCCACCCTGTTCGGTCTCACGTACCGCGGGATTCTGCCGATCTGGCTCACCGCGGCACTGCTCGCGCGCGAGCTGATGCTGCTGGTCATGGTCTGGATCCTGCGCCGGCACGGCTATCCGCCGCCGCAGGTCAACTTCCTGGGCAAGGCCGCGACCTTCAACCTGATGTACGCGTTCCCCTTGCTGCTGGTGAGCGACGGGTCGGGCTGGTTGGCCTGGACGGGGTCAGTTTTGGGATGGGCGTTCGCCGGATGGGGTACAACCCTCTATTGGTGGGCAGGAATCCTTTACGTGGTGCAGGTCCGTCGTCTCGTGAAGGCGGACGCCACGGCCGATTGAGCTCGCTCGGCGCCTGGCAGACGCGGAGGAGTCGCCCGGCCACCGTCCGGGGCGGGTGAGGTCGGCGATGACGTCGTCTCTCAAGGAGGACTCTCCCGACATGAAGGCCGTCGTAATGGCCGGTGGCGAAGGCACTCGTCTCCGCCCTATGACCTCGAGTATGCCGAAGCCGCTCCTGCCGGTGGCGAACCGGCCGATCATGGAGCACGTGCTCAGGCTCCTCAAGCGGCATGGGCTCAATGAGACCGTGGTCACCGTGCAATTCCTGGCATCGCTCGTCAGGAACTACTTCGGTGACGGCGAGGAGCTCGGGATGGAGCTCACCTACGCCAATGAGGAGAAGCCGCTCGGTACCGCCGGCAGCGTGAAGAACGCCGAGGAGGCCTTGAAGGACGATACGTTCCTCGTCATCTCCGGCGACGCACTCACCGACTTCGACCTGACCGACCTCATCCGCTTCCACAAAGCGAAGGGCGGACTCGTCACGGTGTGTCTCACACGCGTGCCGAACCCGCTCGAATTCGGCATCACCATCGTGGACGAGGAAGGCAAGGTAGAGCGCTTCCTGGAGAAGCCGACCTGGGGCCAGGTGTTCTCGGACACCATCAACACCGGCATCTACGTCATGGAGCCGGAGATCTTCGACTACGTCGACGCGGACACCTCCGTGGACTGGTCCGGTGACGTCTTCCCCCAGCTGATGAAGGAAGGCCGGCCGATCTACGGCTACGTGGCCGAGGGCTACTGGGAGGACGTGGGCACCCACGAGAGCTACGTCAAGGCGCAGGCCGACGTGCTCGAGGGCAAAGTCCAGGTCGAGATGGACGGCTTCGAGATCTCGCCCGGGGTGTGGATCGCCGAGGGGGCCGAGGTGAGCCCCGAGGCGGTGCTGCGCGGGCCGCTGTACATCGGGGACTACGCCAAGATCGAGGCCGGCGTGGAGATCCGCGAGCACACGGTCATCGGGTCGAACGTCGTCGTGAAGAGCGGGGCGTTCCTGCACAAGGCCGTGGTGCACGACAACGTGTACATCGGGCCGCACAGCAACCTGCGCGGCTGTGTCATCGGCAAGAACACCGACATCATGCGGGCCGCCAGGATCGAGGACGGCGCCGTCATCGGCGACGAATGCCTCGTCGGCGAAGAATCGATCATCCAGGGGAACGTACGCGTCTACCCCTTCAAGACGATCGAGGCCGGCGCCTTCGTCAACACGTCGGTGATCTGGGAGTCCCGGGGGCAGGCGCACCTGTTCGGTGCCCGTGGCGTCACCGGCATCCTGAACGTGGAGATCACCCCCGAACTGGTGGTCCGGCTGGCCGGTGCCTACGCGACGACCCTGAAGAAGGGCGCGACGGTCACCACGGCCCGTGACCACTCCCGAGGCGCGCGAGCGCTCAAGCGGGCCGTGATCTCGGCGCTGCAGGCGAGCGCGATCAACGTGAGGGACCTGGAGAACGTCCCGCTGCCCGTGGCGCGGCAGCAGACCGCGCGCGGCAGTGCCGGCGGGATAGTGCTTCGGACCTCGCCGGGAGTACCGGACTCGGTGGACATCATGTTCCTCGACGAGCGGGGTGCGGACCTCTCCCTCCAGCAGCAGCGCAAGCTCGACCGGGTGTACGCGCGCCAGGAGTACCGCCGGGCCTTCCCCGGCGAGATCGGCGACCTGCAGTTCCCGGGCAGCGTCTTCGACTCCTACACGGGTTCACTGCTGCGGCGGGTGGACACCACCGGGGTCGCCGACTCGGGCCTCAAGGTGGTCGTGGACGCCTCCAACGGCAGCGCCGGGCTCGTGCTCCCCAGCCTGCTGGGCCGGCTCGGGGTGGACGCCCTCACGGTCAACCCCGGGCTGGACGAGTCCCGGCCTACGGAGAGCGCGGAATCCCGGCGGGCCGGGCTGGTGCGGCTCGGCGAGATCGTGGCGTCTTCGCGGGCCGCCTTCGGAGTCCGGTTCGACCCGGTGGGGGAGCGGATCTCCCTGGTGGACGAGCGCGGGCGGATCATCGAGGACGACCGGGCGCTGCTGGTGATGCTCGATCTGGTGGCGGCCGAGAAGCGCAGCGGCAAGGTCGCGCTGACGGTGACGACGACCCGGATCGCGGAGCAGGTGGCGGCGTACCACGGCACCCAGGTGGAGTGGACGACGACCTCGCCCGACGACCTGACCCGGGTGAGCCGGGCGGAGAACACCATCTTCGGCGGCGACGGCCGGGGCGGTTTCATCGTCCCGGAGTTCAGCAGTGTCTTCGACGGGTCGGCGGCCTTCGTGCAGCTGATCGGGCTGGTGGCGCGGACGCAGCTCACGCTGAGCCAGATCGATGCCCGGATCCCGCGGGCGCACGTGCTCAAGCGGGACGTGCCGACCCCGTGGGCCGTGAAGGGGCTCGTCATGCGGCGGGTCGTGGAGGCGGCCGGGGACCGGCAGGTGGACACCACCGACGGGGTACGGGTCGTAGAGGCCGACGGGCGGTGGGCGCTCGTGCTGCCGGATCCGGCGGAGGCGGTCACCCACCTGTGGGCGGAAGGGCCCGACGACGCGTCCGCGCAGGCACTGCTGGACGACTGGGCCGCGGTGGTGGACGGCGCCGGGCACTGAGGCCCGTACGGATGGTGACGTAGGTCCACGCGTCCGGTGGGCCGGGTGGGGGCGAACGTCCCTCCCGGCCTGCCGGGTGGACGCATTGGGTGTGTGCGGCGGCGACATGCGACGATGTGCGGCATGTCGCAGCCGCCCCGCAACCGGAGTTCGTTGCCTCCCCCCGACGGTGCCCAGGGGGAACCCCGGCCCGCGCGGCCGGACGCTTCCATGTCGCTGCTGACGCACGTGATGGACCACAGCCTCGACGAGGGCTACGCGGAGGCCTCGGCCCGGCGCGAGTCGGACGGCACGGCAGGCCTGCCGCGCACCCTCAAGGCCAAACTGGGTCTGGCCGCCGGGCTCGTGCTCGCCGCCATGGTCGTCACGCTGGGCGCCGCGCAGGCGCGGGTGACCGCGCCGGTGCTGGCCAAGGAGCGTCAGGAACTGATCGACCGGGTCGAACGGGCCGACGCGCACGCGGACGGCCTGGAGCGGGACATCGAGCGGTTGCGGGGCGCCGTCGCCGACCGCCAGCGCGAGGCGCTCAAGCAGCACGGCGGGGACCAGGGCCAGCTCGTGGCGCTGCTGTCCGGCGCCACCGAGGTGCGCGGGCCCGGGATCAAGCTCACGGTGGACGACGCGAAGGGTTCGTCGACGGGCAACGGATCCAAGCCGCGCGAGAACACCGGGTTCGCGGACACCGGGCGGCTGCGCGACCGCGATATGCAGAAGATCGTCAACGGGCTGTGGCAGTCCGGGGCGGAGGCGATCTCGATCAACGGGCAGCGACTGACGGCGCTCTCGGCGATCCGGGCCG
Source organism: Streptomyces sp. ISL-43 (assembly GCF_018614195.1). Classification (GTDB taxonomy): domain Bacteria; phylum Actinomycetota; class Actinomycetes; order Streptomycetales; family Streptomycetaceae; genus Streptomyces. The sequence continues at coordinate 47,654 of NZ_JAGGOT010000101.1, read as the reverse complement.
CCGGTGACGCGATACTGGTCGACAACAGGCCGCTGGTGCCCCCGTACGAAGTGCTGGCGATCGGCGACAAGAAACGTCTCGGGACGGCTTTCCAGGACTCCGCGGACGGCCAGTACCTGCACGTGCTGCAGGAGAGCTACGGGATCCGCTACACGTTGTCGGCCGAGGCCGAGGTGCGGCTTCCGGCCGCGTCGAGCCTGACCGTACGTACGGCTACAGCAGCAGAGCAGCAGAAGGGTGCATCGTGATCGCGGTACTGGGCCTCTTGGCCGGAGTGGTGGCCGGACTTCTGGTCCGGCCCGAAGTGCCGGCCGTGGTGGAGCCTTATCTGCCGATCGCCGTGGTGGCGGCGCTGGACGCGGTGTTCGGAGGCCTGCGCGCGATGCTGGACGGCATCTTCGTGGACAAGGTCTTCGTGGTGTCGTTCCTGTCGAACGTGGTCGTGGCCGCGCTGATCGTCTTCCTCGGCGACAAGCTGGGCGTCGGCTCGCAGCTGTCCACGGGTGTGGTCGTCGTCCTGGGCATCCGCATCTTCTCCAACGCCGCGGCCATCCGCCGGCACGTGTTCCGGGCGTGAGGCCGATGAGTACGAACGACACTCCGCCCGAGGAGCCGACGGGCTCGGAGCAGCCGCCGAAGGGCATCTGGTCCAAGGACCAGCAGCCCGAGGACCAGCAGCCCTCCGGGCCTGCCGGGCCGGTTGGCGAGCCCGTGGCCGACGCGCGCGCTCGGGCCGAGGCGGACGCCGGGCCCGGGCCCGTACCCGAGCAGACGGGCCGGCAGCGGCTGGCCGCCGGGTTGTGGCCGCCGCGGGTGAGCCGTGCCCAACTGATCGTCGCGGTGCTGCTGTTCGTCCTGGGGCTCGGTCTGGCCATTCAGGTACGGTCGAACAGCGATTCCAGCGCGCTGCGCGGCGCCCGCCAGGAGGACCTCGTACGGATCCTCGACGAGCTGGACGGGCGGACCAAGCGGCTGGAGGACGAGAAGCAGAAGCTCCAGGAGCAGCGCAGGGAGCTGGAGAGCAGTTCCAACCAGGCCGAGGAGGCCCGGAAGCAGACCGTCGAGAAGGAACGCCAACTCGGGATCCTGGCCGGTACGGTGGCGGCGCAGGGGCCGGGGATCATGTTGAAGATCGCGGATCCCAAGGGCCAGGTGCTGTCGGACAAGCTGCTGGACACGCTCCAGGAGCTGCGTGCGGCCGGGGCCGAGGCGATCCAGATCAATGGCGTGCGCGTGGTGGCGGGCTCGTACTTCTCGGACGAGGGCGGCGGGGTCGCGATCGACGGTAAGAAGATCACACAGCCTTACGAGTTCAAGGTGATCGGCAAGCCGCAGGATCTGGAGCCGGCGCTCAACATTCCTGGTGGTGTCGTCCAGTCGCTGGAGAAGGAACAGGCGGTCGTCACCGTCACACGACCGGCGAAGATCGTCGTGGATGCCTTGCGGGCTGCGAAGCAGCCTGACTACGCTCGGTCGTCATCGTCGTGAGGCGGGACGAGGCGCGGACGGGCTCACGCGGGCGAATGCCTGCGGGGGGTCGGCGCACCGAAGTCGCGGTGCGTGGTGGAAACTGTCTGATGGTTACGGACGTTGTGAGTATGTCCGGGTCGGAAGGTGTTGCATTCGGAGTTCGTCCTGCCCCACGGGCGGGTCTGTTTCGGTCAAGGGGAATCGCCCGTGAAGTTGTTTGAGAAGTTGTTCGGCAAGAAGAGCCGCGAGGAAAGCGGTGCGGCCAGGCACCGCGCGGGGCGCGGCGACGTGGAAGGGCAGGGCGACCGGCCGCTCTTCCGGGACGAGGTCGCGGGTACGGGGGATATTTCGGGCGCGCAGGGCGCGTCGGCTGTTGACCCTGCCGGTACCGGACGCATAGGTTTCGGTGAACCATCAACCTCAAGTACGGGTGGAGGGTTTGCCCCCGATCCGTATGCCACCAATGCCTCCGCGGGGCAGCCGCGGCGCGAGGAGCCGTCCATGCCGGCCGAGCAGATTTGCAGCAGGTGCGGGCACCGCAGCGACGCGGCGAGCCGATTCTGCTCCAACTGCGGGGCGCCGTTGCGGGCGGGTCTGACGCCGGAGCGTGCCTCGGAGACCACGTCCACCATCTCGATCTCGGGCCTCGAGGCCTACGAGGCCGAGGTGTCGGGACAACAGCACGTGTCGTCCTCGCTGTCCCCCGAGGCCCAGGCCGCGGTGGAAGCACTGCCTCCGGGTTCCGCTCTGCTCATCGTGCGGCGCGGCCCGAACTCCGGCAGCCGCTTCCTCTTGGACGGCGAGCTGACGACGGCCGGCCGGCACCCGCAGAGCGACATCTTCCTGGACGACGTCACCGTCTCCCGGCGCCATGTCGAGTTCCGCCGGAGCCACGAAGGCGGCTTCACCGTCTCCGATGTCGGCAGCCTCAACGGCACGTACGTCAACCGTGAACCGATCGACTCCGTCTCCCTCCACAACGGCGACGAAGTGCAGATCGGCAAGTACCGGCTGGTCTTCTACGCGAGCCTGCGGGGGCACTGACCCTTCAAGGGAAGGTCCCATGCTGCGTATCCCGGCAGGCGGTGCCGCCAAGAACGGCACCGCCGGCACCGCCGCCTCGGCGGGGCGGCTGGTGAGTATCGGAACGGTGCTCACGATGCTGCGTGACGAGTTCCCCGAAGTCACCATCTCCAAGATCCGATTCCTGGAGGCGGAGGGGCTCGTCGAGCCCAGGCGCACACCTTCCGGATACCGCAAGTTCAGCACCGACGACGTCGAGCGCCTGGCCCATATCCTGCGGCTCCAGCGGGACCACTACCTTCCATTGAAGGTCATCCGCGACCAGCTCGACGCACTGGCCCGGGGCGAGCAGATCCGTATCCCGGCGCCCACGGCGCACGGGGAGTCCGTCGACCCCGCCAGCCCGGTCGCCCTCTACGGCGAGGTGGGCCGGGAGCGGCCGACCGTGGCCAGGGTGGGCCGGGCCGAGCTGATCGCCGCCGCCGAGGTGGACGAGGTACAGCTCGTCGAGTGGGAGTCGTACGGGCTCCTCGCGGAGGCGCCGGGTGGCGGATTCGACGCGGAGGCGGTCACCGTGGCCCGCCTGGTGGCCGATCTCGGGCGATTCGGTCTGGAACCGCGCCACCTGCGCGCCATGAAGGCCGCAGCCGACCGCGAGGCCGGTCTGGTGGAGCAGGTCGTCGCGCCGCTCCGCCGCCACCGCAATCCCCAGACCAGGGCACATGCGGAAGCCACCATGAAGGAGCTCGCGGGGCTCTCCGTACGGCTGCACGAGGCCCTCGTACAGACGGCTCTAGGGGTGCGGCTGGACTGATCGCGGGGTTCCAGGGGGGTGTCCTCGCAGAGCCCGGGGGGAGCCCGACTACCCAAACCGGCCGGGCAGGTCCTAGGGTTGCTGTGTGAACGAGCTCGACGTTGTGGGTGTCCGGGTGGAAATGCCCTCGAACCAACCGATCGTGCTCCTGCGTGAAGTGGGAGGCGATCGGTACCTCCCCATCTGGATCGGACCAGGGGAGGCGACCGCCATTGCCTTCGCGCAGCAGGGGATGGCCCCTGCCCGGCCGCTGACGCACGACCTTTTCAAGGACGTGCTGGAGGCGATCGGCGAGGAGCTCACCGAAGTCCGGATCACGGATCTGCGGGAGGGCGTCTTCTACGCGGAGCTCGTCTTCGCCAGCGGGGTCGAGGTGAGCGCGCGGCCGTCCGACGCCATAGCGCTCGCCCTGCGGACCGGGACGCCGATCTACGGCAGCGACGGCGTGCTGGACGACGCCGGAATCGCGATCCCGGACGAGCAGGAGGACGAGGTGGAGAAGTTCCGCGAGTTCCTCGACCAGATCTCGCCAGAGGACTTCGGCACGGGCCCGCAGTGAGGCGCGGGTCGCCTTGGCCTCCCAGGAATTTCAGCCCATTCGAGTAGCCTTTCCCCGCAATGGGGCACGGGAAACCACTCTCAGGGTGATTATCACTCGGCGTGCCGAGTGTGGCGATCGTTGACGCACCCCTGGTGACTGCCTACCTTCGAGGTGGCAGGTCAAGGACGGAGGGTCGGCGTGAGAGTCACGGGCGACGGTACGACCGGGGGCATCCCCGCACGGAGTGACGGTGGGCCGTACCCGCTGCACGGTGGTGCGGGTGCGGTGAGCTCCGCGCGCCGTCAGCAGGACCCCGCGCCGGTCGGTTCGGTGGGACCGGTGGGGTCCCAGGGCGGTGTGGGTGACGAGTCGGCACCCGAGCAGGTCGGATACCGGGGGCCGACGGCGTGCGCCGCGGCGGGCATCACCTACCGGCAGCTCGACTACTGGGCGCGGACCGGGCTGGTGGAGCCGAGCGTGCGCCCCGCGTACGGGTCGGGCACGCAGCGCCTGTACAGCTTCCGGGACGTGGTCGTCCTCAAGATCGTCAAGCGCTTCCTGGACACCGGGGTGGCGCTGCAGAACATCCGCACCGCCGTGCAGCACCTGCGCGACCGGGGCTTCTCGGACCTCGAGCGCATGACGCTGATGAGCGACGGCGCGACCGTGTACGAGTGCACCTCCCCGGACCAGGTCGTGAGCCTGCTCCAGGGCGGTCAGGGAGTCTTCGGCATCGCCGTGGGCGTCGTCTGGCGCGATGTCGAGAACGCGCTGTCGCAGCTGCACGGGGAGCGCGTGGACACCGGTGAGACGGTGGTCGGGCACAACCCCGCCGACGAGCTGGCCGCGCGGCGCAACCGGGCTGTCTAATCCGGGCCGGTGGTCCGGGCCCTGCGGGCCGCTCACGTGCGCCCGGAGGGCCGGCGGGAGAATCCCGTCGGCCGCCGGCGCCGGCGGCCGACGGAGAGCCCGTGGCGCCCCGTGCGGGGGCTCGGGGCGATTGTCAGTGGCATGGGGCAGCATCGGGGCTGTGAGAGCCGCGCCGACCATCCTGCATCTGGACATGGACGCCTTCTACGCCTCGGTGGAGCAGGCGTCGAAGCCGAGCCTGCGCGGCAAGGCGGTCATCGTCGGCGGGCTGGGACCGCGCGGGGTCGTCGCCACCGCCTCGTACGAGGCCAGGCGCTTCGGGGTGCACTCGGCGATGCCGATGGCCCAGGCGCGGCGGCTCTGCCCGAACGGCGCGTGTCTGATCCCGCGCTTCAGCCTGTACCGCGAGGTCAGCGACACCGTCATGGCCCTGCTGCGGGAGCTGTCGCCGCTCGTGGAGCCGCTCAGCCTCGACGAGGCCTTCGTGGACCTCGAGGCGGGCGGTGTCGCCTTCGACGCGGAAACCGCGCGGGCCACCGGGAAGCGGCTGAGGGCGGACATCACGGCCGCGACGGGCCTCAGCGGGTCGGTGGGGCTGGCCGGGTCCAAGATGCTGGCCAAGGTGGCCTCCGAGGAGGCCAAGCCGGCCGGGCTGCTGCTGATCGAGGTCGGCACGGAGCGGGCGCACCTCGCGCCGATGTCGGTACGGACCCTGCCCGGGGTGGGACCGGCCACCGGGGAGCACCTGCGGCGGGCCGGGATCACCACGGTGGGGGAGCTGGCGGAGGCCGGCGAGGACGAGCTGGTCCGGATGGTGGGGCGCTCGCACGGGGTCGGGCTGTACCGGATGGCCTTGGGGCTGGACGAGCGGCCGGTGGTCGCCGAGCGTGACGCGAAGTCCGTGTCGGTCGAGGACACCTTCGACGTGGACCTGCACGACCGGGTGCGGATCCGGGGCGAGGTGCAACGGCTCGCGGACCGGTGCGTGGAGCGGCTGCGGGCCTCGGGGCACTCGGGGCGGACCATCGTGCTCAAGGTGCGGCGCTACGACTTCTCCACGCTCACCCGCTCCGAGACCCTGCGGGGGCCGACGGACGACCCGGCGGTGGTGCGGGAGGCGGCATCGCGGCTGCTGGAGGCGGTGGACACCACGGGCGGGGTACGGCTGCTGGGGGTGGGCGTGACGGGGCTGGCGGACTACACGCAGGAAGACCTCTTCGCTTTTGCGCTGGCCGCTCGGGGGGACGCGGAGGCCGGGGGCGCTGGGCCGGACGGGGTCGGGGCCACCTCCGAGGCGGGTTCGGCCGCCGGGGCAGCAGAGACCGCGGGGGCGGGGGCTGCTGGGACCGCCGGCGCGGAGGGGGCTGCGCCGTCCGGTGGGGAACCGGGGCAGGGGACGGCCGGAGCGACCGTGGGGGCGGGCGAGGCCGAGGCCGCTCCCGAGCGGCGCTGGGTGGCCGGCCGCGACGTCCGGCACGCGGTGTACGGCCCGGGCTGGGTACAGGGCAGCGGGGTCGGGCGGGTGACCGTGCGGTTCGAGCAGCCGGGGTCGGAGCCGGGCCGGGTGCGGACGTTCCTGGTGGACGACCCCGAGCTGGAGCCGTCCGATCCGCTGCCGCTGGTGGGGGACAAGGGTGTGGGGGCAGCGGACATCGCCGCCCCCTCCCGGCGGGCTCCGGAAGGGGCGCCCCCGGACGAGGCCTAAGGGCTGTCCCGCACCCTTAGCCTTCCTCGCCCGCCAGGCGGCCGAAGTCGCGGTGGAACTCGCTGGGGAGGGTCACGTCCAGGCCGTAGTGGTGGTACAGCTGCAGCTCCTGTTCGGGGGAGAGGTGACGGCCGACGCCGAAGTCCGGGGCGTCCTTGATGAGGGAGCGCTCGAAGGGCACGCGCAGGGTGTCGCCCACCATCTCGCTTGGCTCCAGGGGGACGAAGGCGTCCCGGCTGAAGAGGCCGGTCCTTACGGCGGCCCACTCGGGGACGCCCGTGGCATCGTCGAGATAGACCTCGTCGACGGTGCCGATCTTGTTGCCATTGCGGTCGAACGCCTTGCGGCCGATCAGGCTCCGCGGATCGATGTCGGTCTGCACGGTCCGGTCCCTCCATTTGGTCGCAACTCCTCCGTAATGACTACAAAAGTGCATTTCCGGAGAGGGGGCCACTCGAGGGAGGGCCCAGATCCTCGCTGGTAGGCTGGGTGACGGCTGTTGACCCTGTGCGGGAGAGTCCTCCGAGTGAGTTCGACGGAGGCGCCGAAGGAGCAAATCCTCCCCGGAATCTCTCAGGCATACGTACCGCACGTTGGTGAGGCCACTCTGGAAAGCAGGGCGGGTACCGGGCGCGCAGTGCCGGTTCCCCTCCTCACCGACGGTGAAAGCCGGACCTCGCGAGCGATCCTCGAGCGGCCCGGTGAAACTCTCAGGTTGTGATGACAGAGGGGGAGGCCGTCCGGGTGCCCACGCCGAGGCACCCCTCGCAGGTCGTACGACCAGGAGGCCTCCGTACATGACCGCCAACCGCATTCCGCTCTCCCAGCTGGAGCGAGGCATCCCCTTCGAGCAGCGCCACATCGGCCCGGATGCCGAGGCGCAGGCGAAGATGCTCGCCCAGGTGGGCTACGGCTCCCTGGACGAACTGACCGCCGCCGCGGTACCGGATGTGATCAAGACCACTGCCGCGCTGAACCTGCCCGAGGCGCGGACCGAGGCCGAGGTGTTGGCCGAGCTGCGCCAGCTCGCCGACCGCAACCAGGTCCTCTCCTCCATGATCGGCCTGGGTTACTACGGCACCTTCACGCCGCCGGTGATCCTGCGCAACGTCATGGAGAACCCGGCCTGGTACACGGCGTACACGCCGTACCAGCCGGAGATCTCCCAGGGCCGGCTCGAGGCCCTGCTCAACTTCCAGACCGTCGTCGCCGAGCTGACCGGCCTGCCGACCTCCGGTGCCTCCCTGCTCGACGAGGGCACCGCGGCCGCCGAGGCCATGACGCTGGCCCGCCGCGTGGGCAAGGCCAAGGGCAACGTCTTCCTGGTGGACGCCGACGCGCTGCCGCAGACCATCGCCGTGATCGAGACCCGCGCCGAGCCGATCGGCATCGAGATCGTCGTCGCCGACCTGTCCGAGGGCATCCCGGCCGAGATCGCCGAGCGCGGCGTCTACGGCGTGCTCCTGCAGTACCCGGGCGCCTCCGGCGCGGTCCGCGCGATCAAGCCGGTCATCGACCAGGCCCACGAGCTCGGCGCCATCGTCGCCGTCTCCGCCGACCTGCTCGCCCTGACCCTGCTGACCTCGCCGGGCGAGCTGGGCGCGGACATCGCGGTCGGCACCACCCAGCGCTTCGGCGTCCCGATGGGCTTCGGCGGACCGCACGCCGGCTACATGGCCGTCCAGGCCAAGCACGCCCGCTCGCTGCCCGGCCGCCTCGTCGGCGTCTCCGTGGACGCGGACGGCAACAAGGCCTACCGCCTGGCGCTGCAGACCCGTGAGCAGCACATCCGCCGTGAGAAGGCCACCAGCAACATCTGCACCGCGCAGGTGCTGCTCGCCGTCATGGCCGGCATGTACGCCGTCTACCACGGCCCGGACGGCCTGCGGACGATCGCCCGCCGCACCCACCGCTACGCCGCCCTGCTCGCCGCCGGTCTGACGGCCGGCGGGGTCGAGGTCGTGCACGGCGCCTACTTCGACACCGTCACCGCCCGGGTCCCGGGCCGCGCCGCCGAGGTCGTGGCCGCGGCCCGCCAGGGTGGGGTCAACCTGTTCCAGGTGGACGCCGACCTGGTCTCCGTCTCCTGTGACGAGACCACCCTGCGCGCCGACATCGAGGCCGTTTGGACCGCCTTCGGAGTCACCGCCGACATCGAGGCCCTGGACGAGGCCACCGCCGACGCGCTTCCCGAGGCGCTGCTGCGCGAGGACGCGTACCTGACCCACCCGGTCTTCCACCAGCACCGCTCCGAGACCGCGATGCTGCGCTACCTGCGCAAGCTCTCGGACAAGGACTACGCGCTGGACCGCGGCATGATCCCGCTGGGCTCCTGCACCATGAAGCTCAACGCGACCACCGAGATGGAGCCGGTCACCTGGCCCGAATTCGGCCAGCTGCACCCGTTCGCCCCGATCGAGCAGGCCGAGGGGTACGTCACGCTGATCACCGAGCTGGAGGAACGTCTCTGCGAGGTCACCGGCTACGACAAGGTCTCCATTCAGCCCAACGCCGGGTCCCAGGGTGAGCTCGCCGGCCTGCTGGCCGTCCGCGCCTACCACCGGGCGAACGGCGACGAGCAGCGCACCGTCTGCCTGATCCCGTCCTCCGCGCACGGCACCAATGCCGCGAGCGCCGTGATGGCCGGCATGAAGGTCGTCGTCGTCAAGACCGCCGACGACGGCGAGGTGGACGCGGACGACCTGCGCGCCAAGATCGAGCAGTACCGCGACGAGCTCGCCGTGCTGATGATCACCTACCCCTCCACGCACGGTGTGTTCGAGGAGCACGTCGCCGACATCTGCGCCCAGGTGCACGACGCCGGCGGCCAGGTCTACGTGGACGGCGCCAACCTCAACGCCCTGGTGGGCCTGGCCAAGCCGGGTCACTTCGGCGGCGACGTCTCGCACCTGAACCTGCACAAGACCTTCTGCATCCCGCACGGCGGCGGCGGCCCCGGCGTCGGCCCGGTCGGTGTCCGGGCGCACCTGGCCCCGTACCTGCCCAACCACCCCCTGCAGCCGACCGCCGGTCCCGAGACGGGCGTCGGCCCGATCTCGGCCGCGCCGTGGGGCTCGGCCGGCATCCTGCCGATCTCCTGGTCGTACGTGCGCCTGATGGGCGGCGAGGGCCTCAAGCGCGCCACCCAGGTGGCGGTGCTCGGCGCGAACTACATCGCCAAGCGCCTCGAGCCGCACTACCCGGTGCTCTACACCGGCCCGGCCAACCTGGTCGCGCACGAGTGCATCATCGACATGCGCCCCCTGTCGAAGGCGACGGGCGTCAGCATCGACGACATCGCCAAGCGTCTGATCGACTACGGGTTCCACGCGCCGACGATGTCCTTCCCGGTCGCCGGCACGCTGATGATCGAGCCGACGGAGTCCGAGGACCTCGCCGAGATCGACCGCTTCTGCGACGCGATGATCGCCATCCGCGCCGAGATCGAGCGGGTCGCGGGCGGCGAGTGGCCGGTGGACGACAACCCGCTGGCCAACTCCCCGCACACGGCGGCGGCGCTGGGCGGCGAGTGGAACCACCCGTACTCCCGTGACGAGGCCGTCTTCCCGGGTGGTGTGTCGGCCGCGGAGAAGTACTGGCCGCCGGTGCGCCGCATCGACGGTGCCTTCGGCGACCGGAACCTGGTCTGTTCCTGCCCGCCGCTGGACGAGTACGACAACTGATCCGTCGTCCGTCCTCGTGACATGACGAAGGGGCCGGTCCGGGAGGTTGCCTCCTGGGCCGGCCCCTTTCGTATCTGTCTCGGCTAGGCCGCCTTCATCACCCGCGTCGACGCGAGCGCGCGGTGCGGAGCGATGACCCGGCCGTCCGGCAGCAGCTCACCGGTGTCCTCGAAGAGCAGGACGCCGTTGCACAGCAGGCTCCAGCCCTGTTCCGGGTGCACGGCCACGGGGTGCGCGGCCTCCCGGTCGGCGGAGTCGGCTGACGGGCATGCTGGCTTGTGCTGGCACATGGATGCGTTCTTTCGCTGCGGTGTGGTCTGTGTGCTGCGGCTCGATGCGTTGTTCATGGCCGCCCCCCGGTTTCGACGACTTGGCTCGGTCAGGGTCCCAGTGTTCCCCTACGGCACGGTGTCCGCAGGGATTTCCCGGCAGCTGTCCTCATAGATTGATGACGCATCACTCGTGCGGGCGGTTCAGGTCAACTCCCCTGTCATTTCGGATGGTTCGCAGGGGGTCCGAGTGGGCTAGGCCGAATGGGCACTATCGGCCACCGGGTCCGTTCAGGCGGCCGGAGCCGCCATCGAGGGCGGGACCGGAGGCGCCGAGGGCTTGAGCCGGTGGGTCATCACGGGCAGCAGTTCGGACACCGGGTGCGGGCGGTAGGCGGCGATGCCCGGCGGGGCGGGTGCCAGCGGGACGAGCAGGTCGGCGGCGGCCGGCAGCCCGGCGGAAGCGTCGGCGCCCACCGAACCGTGCAGCCACAGCGTCAGCATGTACAGCTCCGGTACGGACAGCAGTCGCGGTTGGTAGTTCTTGCCGAGGGACTCGGCCTGGCGCAGCGCGCGTTCGGTGGCGGCGACGTAGGGGCCCTCGAAGAAGTGGGAGAAGGCCCACCCGTCCGGGGTGAGTCGGGTATCGGCCGCCGCGACGTAGCGGTCCCCGCTGCGGATCAGGAACCGCCAGCCGGTCAGCCGTGTGCGCGGGGGCCTGCCGCCGGAGGTCAGGCCGGTGATGTTCAGCCGGTCCAGGACGTGGACGGGCAGCGGCAGTTCGGCTGTCATCGGACCCTGGAGGGCACGCAGGGCCGGGGTGTGCGCCTCATTGACGGCCGTGGGGGATCCGAGGGCCGCGAGGACGCTGCGCAGGGCGGGCGCGGGAGCCGGGGGGACATGCAGCGGCATGGTGGGTCGCCTCTCACTTGGGAGACCGGTGGAACGGGGGCGGGGGTGCGGGTGTGGACGTGCGCTGTCGCATTCTGGGGCTAGAGGGGGGCTGAGGGGCAATGGCCGCGCGCCAACTCTCTGCCTCGTTTGCGGAGTTTATACGACATGTGTTCACGCAGTGTTTCGGCTAGCCGTCCCGCCTATTGCCGACAAGACGCTTACCGGCCCCTCTGACGTGGCATTCATGCCGGGTGCGCGCAAACGTGCCGCGCTGACCTCGGAGGTTACCGGACGGGGGCTCGGCTGGAAAGCGTCGGTTATCTGGAACCGGCAAAGTCGGTGCGGTAATTGCATACAGCGACTTGCCAGGTGAATGTGCCAAAGCGCCTGTCGGCCAAACCGGCGCGCGCTCCTCGCCAGTCACGCCCCTTCCGCGTTATCGATCACGCCGCCGGGGCATCATCGACCGTAACGCGCGCCTGGGGTGACGGATCTTTCCACGCCGGCCAGGCCCAATCGAGGAGGGACGCTTCGATGGGGGAGAAGGTCGTGGCGGGCGGATTCGACCTGTCCGATCGGCAACGGTACCGGAGGAAGCTTCACGAGTGCCTGGAGGTACTGGAGCGACTTCTGGCGGAGAAGAGGTTCGATCGGCCCAAGAACATGATGGGGCTGGAGATCGAGCTGAATCTCGCGGGAGCCGACGGGTTGCCGAGAATGGTGAATGCCCAGGTGCTGGAACGCATTGCGAGCCCTGATTTCCAGACGGAACTCGGAATGTTCAACCTGGAGGTGAACGTACTCCCGCACCGGCTCGGCGGCAGGGTATTCGACCAGCTCGCCGAGGAGCTGAGCGCGGGTCTCGGCTATGCCCACCGGCAGGCCGTGGAGATCGACGCCGGGGTGGTGATGATCGGCATTCTGCCGACGATCTCCCGCGCCGACCTGGTCACCGCCAACCTCTCGGCGGTGGACCGCTACTCGCTGCTGAACGAGCAGATCCTGACGATGCGCGGGGAGGACTTCACGCTCGACATCGACGGTGTCGAGCGGCTGACCTGGACCTCCGGGTCGATCGTGCCGGAGGCCGCCTGTACTTCCGTACAACTGCACCTGCAGGTGACTCCGGCCCGGTTCGCGGACGTGTGGAACGCGGCGCAGGCGGTGGCCGCCGTACAGATAGCCGTCGGCGCCAACTCGCCGTTCCTGTTCGGGCGGGAGCTGTGGCGGGAGTCGCGGCCGCCGCTCTTCCAGCAGGCCACCGACACCCGGCCGCCCGAGCTCCAGGCGCAGGGGGTGCGGCCGCGCACGTGGTTCGGCGAGCGGTGGGTGGACTCGGCGTACGAACTCTTCGCGGAGAACGTCCGCTACTTCCCGGCCCTGCTGCCGATCTGCGACGAGGAGGAGCCGCTGCGCGTGCTCGCCGAGGGCGGGGTGCCGAGCCTGCAGGAGCTAGTGCTGCACAACGGCACCGTCTACCGGTGGAACCGGCCCGTGTACGGGGTCGCCGACGGGGTGCCGCACCTGCGGGTGGAGAACCGGGTGCTGCCCGCCGGGCCGACCGTGGCCGACGTCGTCGCCAACGCCGCCTTCTACTACGGGCTCGTACGGACCCTCGCGGACGAGCCGCGTCCGGTGTGGAGCCGCCTGCCCTTCGCGGAAGCGGAGGCCAACTTCGACGCGGCCTGCCGCTACGGCATCGAAGCCCGGCTGCGCTGGCCGCGCCGCGGCCGGGGCGGGGGACTGGCGAGCGTGCCGGCGGTACGGCTGGTGCTGGACGAACTGCTGCCGATGGCCGCCGCCGGGCTGGACGCGTGGGGCATCGAGCCCGCCGACCGGGACTACTACCTCGGGATCATCGAGGAGCGGTGCCGGCGCCGGGTGAACGGGGCCACCTGGCAGGTGGAGACGTACCACCGGGCGCTCGCGGCCGGGCTGGAGCGGGACGCGGCGCTCGCGGCGACCACGCGCCGCTACAGCGAGCTGATGCACAAGGGCGACCCCGTGCACACCTGGCCGGTCGGCATCGCGGAGGCGGAGGTGAGCGCCGCGACGGCGGCCGAGGGCTGACCGGGCCGGCTGCGGCGCGTGCCGGTACGCGGCGGTGTCGGCCGTCCCGAGGTGTGCGGGCACGCGCCGGCATGTGCCGATGGCCGTCGGCATCGGCCGGGGCGTGCCCGGTCCCCGGCCGGTGGTCCCGTTCCCCCGCCGACGAGGCAGTATGGGGTGATCGCAACGGGACGCCCCCGGCGACGTGCCGAGGTGACACGTCACGGCGGCGGCGGGACGGGAGGCGCGCGTGCGGACGGAGCCGGAAGCGGTGACCGGGGAGCTCGGCGAGGGCCGGGACGGGCGCGGGATCCTGCGCACCGAGACGCTCCTCGTGCTCGCGCTGTCCCTGGGCGCGAGCGGCGTCTCGGCGCTGATCAGCTTCATCGGCTCGCTGACCAAGCCGGGCGGGCTCAAGGACCAGGCCGCCACGCTCAACGGCTCGTACGCGCCCGGCCGGCCCTGGCTGGACCTGGCCTGGCAGCTGTTCGGCATCGCGACCGCGCTCGTCCCCGTACTGCTCGTCGCGCACCTGCTGACCCGCGAGGGCGCGCCGGGGCTGCGGGTACTGGGCTTCGACCGCACCCGGCCCTGGTGGGACCTGGGCCGGGGCGCGCTCGTCGCGGCCTGCATCGGGAGCGCCGGCCTGGCCTTCTACCTGGCGGCACGGGCCACCGGCTTCAACCTGACGGTCGTGCCGGAGGCCCTGCCCGACGTGTGGTGGAAGTTCCCCGTGCTGATCCTCTCCGCCGTGCAGAACTCCGTGGTGGAGGAGGTCATCGTGCTGGCCTACCTGCTGCGCAGGCTCGGCCGGCTGGGGTGGTCGCCGATGGCCGCGCTGCTGGCCAGCTCGGTGCTGCGCGGCTCGTACCACCTCTACCAGGGCATCGGCGGCTTCATCGGCAACATGGTGATGGGCGTCGTCTTCGTCCTCGCCTACCGGCGCTGGGGCCGGGTCGGGCCGCTCGTCGTCGCGCACGCGCTGCTCGACATCGTGGCCTTCGGCGGGTACGCCCTGCTGGCGGGCAAGGTGGGCTGGCTGCCCACCCCGTAGGGCCTACCCGGCCCGCCCGGCCGCAGGACATGGGGGCTCAGGGCGCGGTGAGCAGTTCGCCGTCGATGACGGTGACCGCGCTGCCCGTCAGCAGCGTACGGTCGCCCGCGAGCCGGACCGCGACCAGGCCGGTGCGCGCTCCGCCCTGGAAGCCGACGAGCTCGGTGCGGCCCAGGCGCGCGGCCCAGAAGGGGGCCAGCGCGGTGTGGGCGCTGCCCGTGACCGGGTCCTCGTCGATGCCGAAGGCCGGGAAGAAACCGCGGGAGACGAAGTCGTAGCCGCGGGAGGGGTCCTCGGCGGCGGCGGTGACGATGATCCCCCGGCGGCCGTAGCCGCGCAGGGCGGGCAGGTCGGGCGTGAGCTCGCGTACGGTCCGCTCGTCCGCCAGCTCCACGACCAGGTCGCCGATGTGGTCGGAGGTGTCGTGGACCGACTTGATCCCGGCGCCCAGGGCGCGCTCGACCTCGGCGACGGGCTCGACCTCCGTCAGGGAGGACGTCGGGAAGTCCATGGTGATCGTCCCGTCCTGCGCGGCCTCGGCCGTGAGGATGCCGCAGCGCGCGGTGAAGCGGATCAGCCCGCTCGCGAGGCCGCTCGTGGCGAGGACGTGCGCGGTGGCGAGGGTCGCGTGGCCGCACATGTCGACCTCGCTGGTCGGCGTGAACCAGCGCAGCGCCCAGTCGGCGTCCCCGCCGGGCGGCAGGGGGTGGGCGAAGGCGGTCTCGGAGAGGTTGACCTCGGTGGCGACCTGCTGCAGCCAGGCGTCCGGGGGGAAGCCGCCGTCGAGGAGCAGGACTCCGGCGGGGTTGCCCGCGAAGGGGCGGTCGGTGAAGGCGTCCACGATTCTGATGCGCATGCCCCCGACCGTATGGAGGCGGCGGAAGCGGCCGCAAAGGCCAATCCGGGACGACTGGCCTGGTCGGGGCGACTCGCTCGCGCCGCGGGGTCATCGGGCCGTCGCGGCGGAGCGTGATCGCTAACTTGCTGTCAGCGCCACCCCGGCCGCGGTCCGCCTGAGGGCGGCGGCTCACCCACCCACCGCCGAGCGACTTCGGAGTCAGCCGTGACCGTTGAGATCGACGATTTGACCGACCCCGCCGTGCGCGCCTTCGTCGGCGCCCTGAACGCGGGCGCGCGGCAGGAGTTCACCGCGGCCCTCACCCCGGACGCCACCATGTCGGACGACGGCACCGACCGCGACCTCGCGCAATGGACCGAGAAGGAGATCTTCGGCTCCGGCGGGCACATGGAGGTCGAAACCCAGACGCCGGACGGGCTCGGCCTGGTCGCGCGCTTCCGCAACGACACCTGGGGCGAGATGCGGACGTCGTGGCGGTTCACCGTGGCCGGCGGAAAGGTGAGCCGCTTCGAGACCGGGCAGGCCTGAGCCGCGCCGGCAGTCCGGACAGGTGTCGTCGGGCAGTGGTCGAGACTGTTCGCTGGAAGAGTTTCCGATATATCGTTGACGCATCGCGATGGGTCAGTGATAGTAGAAGCATCGCAACAGCGACAACGAGATCACCGAATGGCGAAAGGAGCGCAGCCATGCGTTCACACGGACAGCACGGACACGACCGCGACCATGAGCACGGACGGGGCCACGGCCACTGCGGGCCGGACCGTCGGGAGGAGTTCAAGGGGCGGCGTGCCGCCTTCGGGCCGTTCGGGCCGCCGTTCGGCGGCGGGCCCTTCGGCGGGCGGGGCGGGCGCGGCGGACCGCGCGGCCGGGCCCGGCGGGGCGACGTGCGCGCCTCCATCCTGGCGCTGCTCGCCGACCGGCCGATGCACGGCTACGAGATGATCCAGGAGATCGTCGAGCGCAGCGGCGGGGCCTGGAAGCCCAGCCCGGGGTCGGTCTACCCGACCCTGCAGATGCTCGAGGACGAGGGGCTCATCGCCAGCGAGAGCGAGGGCGGCAAGAAGCTGTTCACGCTCACCGAAGCCGGCCGCACCGAGGCCGAGTCCGGCCCGGACGCCCCCTGGGCGGAAGTCGGGCGCGGTTTCGACTTCGAGGCGATGAACGAGGTCCGGACGGCCGGTTTCGGCCTGATGGAAGCCTTCGGCCAGGTCTTCAAGACCGGCACCCCCGCGCAGCGGGAGAAGGCCCTCGCGGTCATCAACGACACGCGCAAGAAGCTCTACCTGATCCTGGCCGACGAGCACTGAACCCGGTCCGGCGGGACCTCCCGCGCGAAGCGACGCGCCCCACGAGTCCTCTCGCGGGGCGCGCCGTCGTACGTACGGAGGGGCCGGCGGTCAGGCGACCAGGCCGGCGAGCTTGCGCAGCGACTCGTTCAGCGCGGCGGTGGCCGAGTCCTTGAGCTTGCCCGCCATCAGGGAGACCGCGGCGCCCGTGAACTCGCCGTCGATGCGGACCGTGGTGGCCTCGCCGTCGGGGGCCAGGGTGTAGCGGGTCAGGACGGCCACGCCCATCGGGCCCTTGCCGGTGATGGCGATGACGCGCTCCTCCTCCAGCTCCGAGATCGTCCAGAGGACCTCGGCGGGGAAGCCCATCATCTTCATGTTCTCGGCGAAGGTGGACCCGATCGCGAGGGTCTCGGGACCGCCCTTCGGGAAGTTGGTGTGGGTCATGCTCCACTGGCCGTAAGCGTCCCAGTCGGTCAGCTGGGACCAGAGCTTGGCGGCGGACGCCTCGATGCGTGATTCCGCGGTGACTTCAGCCATGCGACCACCCCTTCTCGTCAGGTACGTGCGGCGGAAGGTAGTCCCGGTGGACGCAACATTCAAGACTGACGACCTGTCAGATATCAAAGGGCGGGCCGTGCGCCGCCGTGTCCGGTATCGGGTGTGTCTCAACAGGTGTCACCTCGGTGACGCTCCTGACCGGCCCTGTCATGATGTCCGAATGCAAGCGTCAGGGAGACATGCCGGACTGGGCCTCGCCCTCGGTTCGGCGATCGCGTTCGGTGGTTCGGGAGTCGCGGCGAAGCCGCTGATCGAGGCGGGTCTGGACCCGCTCCACATGGTCTGGCTCAGGGTCGCCGGGGCGGCACTCGTGCTGTCCCCGCTGGCTTGGCGCCATCGCGATCTCGTACGCCGCAAACCCCTGCTGCTCGCGGGCTTCGGACTCATCGCCGTGGCCGGCGTCCAGGCCTTCTACTTCGCCTCGCTGTCCCGGATCCCGGTCGGGGTGGCCCTGCTGCTGGAGTACCTGGGCCCGGCGCTGCTGCTCGGCTGGATCCGCTTCGTGCAGCGCAAGCCGGTGACCCGGGCCGCCGCGGCCGGCGCCGCCGTGGCCGTCGTCGGGCTCGCCTGCGTGGTCCAGATCTGGGCCGGGCTGAGCCTCGACCCGCTCGGGGTGCTGCTCGGCCTCGCGGCGGCCTGCTGCCAGGCCTTCTACTTCGTCTTCGCCGACCAGGGCACCGACGGGGAGGACGTGCCCGACCCGATGGGCGTGATCGCGTATGGCATGATCATCGGCACTGTCGTGATGACCGTCATCGCCCGGCCGTGGCAGCTCGACTGGCGGGTACTGGGCGGCGACGCGGCGGTCGGCGACCTGATGGTCCCCGCGCCGGTGCTGCTGGGCTGGGTCGTGCTGATCGCGACCGTCCTGGCGTACCTGACCGGCGTGGTCTCCGTGCGCAAGCTGTCGCCGCAGGTCGCGGGTGTGGTGGCCTGCCTGGAGGCGGTCGTGGCGACCGTACTGGCCTGGGTGCTGCTCGGCGAGCACCTGGCGACCTGGCAGATCGTCGGCGGCGCGCTGGTGCTGAGCGGTGCCTTCATCGCGCAGACCTCCCGGCCGGCCGCGCCCGGGGTGGCGGAGCCCCTCTCCGCGCTGGACCGGGATCCGAGCAAGGTCTAGGCTGCCGATCATGCCTTCGACCGTGCTTCCGCCTCCCGCCGCCTAGCGCGGGCGGCTGCCACTGCGTACGAGACCCCGGCCCGGGCGGTGCCCCGGGCGGGTTCGCGCTGCCCGCGAAGCGATGACCTGCTCCTTTCATCCTTCACGCACGCGGAGACCTCTCGTGTCGAACCATTCGCCCGCCATCGGGCGCAGTCTGCTGTACCTCGTCGTCGCCGGAGCCGCCTGGGGAACCGCCGGGGCAGCTGCCTCGCTGCTCTTCCTCGCCAGTGATCTCGGCCCGCTCGCCCTGTCGTTCTGGAGGTGTGCGGGCGGGCTGGCGGTACTGCTCGCGGTACTCGCCGTACGCCGCCTGCGGGCCGGCGGGGCCAGGGCGGAGAAGGCCCGGGCGGGCGGGGTCCGGGCCAAGCCCTCGGTGGGGTCGCTCATCGGGACGGGGCTGCTCTTCACCCTCTTCCAGTCCGCGTACTTCGCCGCCGTGCGCGAGACCGGCCTCGCCGTCGGCACCGTGGTCACCCTGGGAGCCGGGCCCGTGCTCATCGCGCTCGGGGCCCGGCACTGGATGGGGGAGCGGCTCGGGCGGGGCGGGGCCGTCGCCGTCGGCGGGGCGCTGGCCGGGCTGGCCGTACTCGTCCTCGGCAGCGGGGGCGGCGAGGTGCGGCCGCTCGGTGTCGGCTGGGCGCTGCTGTCCGCCGCCGGATACGGGGCGATGACCCTGCGGGCCAGGCTGCTGGGGCAGCGCGGGGCCGGCGGGGACCCGCTGGTCACCACCGTCTGGTCGGTCGCGGTGGGCACGGTGTGCCTGCTGCCGGCCGCCGTGCTGGAGGGGCTGCTTCCGCACACCGCGGAGCCCGTGCGGGTGCTCTGGCTGCTCGCGTACATGGCCACCGTGCCGACCGCGCTGGCGTACGCGCTCTACTTCAGCGGAGCCGCCGCGGTGCGGGCCGCGACGGTGTCCGTGATCATGCTGATCGAGCCGGTCGGCGCGGCGGCGATCGCCGTCCTGGTGCTCGGGGAGCGGCTGACCGGCGCGGTGGTGCTGGGCACCGCACTGCTGCTGGCGGCGGTGGGGGCGCTGATCGCCGCCGAGTCGCGGCGCCCGGCGGACGGGCCGGTGGAAGGGCCGGCGGAAGGCCCGGAGGACGGGCCGCTGGAGCGGCCCGCCGACCGGGTTCAGAGTGCGGTGACGTAGTCCGGGGTGGTCGTGCCGGGGGTCAGGTCGGCGGCCGGGATCGGGGTCCCGTACGCCGGCGCGACCGGGACCACGCCCGACCAGAACGGCAGTCCGAGGTCCTCGGGGTCGTCGTTCGGCCCGCCCGTGCGGATCTTGGCGGACACCTCGTTCAGGTCGAGGCGGATCACGGCGGTGGCCGCGAGCTCCTTGCTGTTCGCCGGCCGCGAGTCGGCGGAGCGGCCCGGTACGACGTGGTCGACGAGCGCGTCCAGCGCCATCCGGCACTCGTCCGGGTCGGTCACCTCGTAGGCCGTGCCGTGTACGACCACCGAGCGGTAGTTGATCGAGTGGTGGAAGGCCGAGCGGGCCAGGACCAGGCCGTCCACGTGCGTCACGGTCAGGCAGACCGGCAGCCCCGGGTCGGCCTTGCCGGCCGCGAGGAGGGGGCGGGAGCCGGTGGAACCGTGGATGTAGAGGGTCTCGCCGACCCGGCCGAAGAGGGTCGGCAGGACCACCGGCGCGCCGTCGCGGACGAAGCCGAGGTGACAGACGTAGGCCTGGTCGAGTATCGAGTGCACGGTCTCGCGGTCGTAGCGTGCCCGGTCGCGGGACCGGGTCGGGACGGTGCGGCCCGTGGGTGCGTACCCGGCGGCCGCTCCTTCCGTGGCCGCCGTGGTGGCCGTCTCCGTGGTGGTCTCCGGGGCAGGCGTGGCGCTCATCGTGCGGACTCCGTTGTATTAGTGCATACTGGGCTTTGTGCTAGGAGACTATCTGATCAGCGGGCGGCGCGCATCGGAAATCGCGGCCAGTGTCGAGGCGGGCGTCGGGTCGGGCGCGCTCGCGCCGGGAGCCCTGTTGCCGCCGATGCGGGAGCTCGCCGGTGTGCTGGGGGTGAACCCCAACACCGTGGCCGCGGCGTACCGCACGCTGCGTGAACGCGGCGTCATCGAAACCGACGGGCGGCGCGGCAGCCGGGTGCGGTCCCGGCCGGCGACCGCGCCGCGCGACGCGCGGGGGATGTCCGTACCGGCGGGGACGCGCGACGTCACCTCCGGCAACCCGGACGTACGGCTGCTGCCCGCGCTCGACGCCGCGCTGGCGGGCGCGGCGCGCCGCTACGCCCAGGAGCCGACGCTCTACGGGATGGACCCCGTCGTTCCGGAGCTGGCGCGGCTCGCCAGGGCGGGCCTCGACGCCGACGGGGTGCCCGCCGGGGCGGTGGCGGTGACCTCGGGCGCGCTGGACGGCATCGAACGGGTGCTGGCCGCGCACCTGCGGCCCGGGGACGCGGTGGCGGTCGAGGATCCGGGGTGGGGGAGCGTGCTGGACCTGGTCCCGGGGCTCGGACTGCGGGTGCTCCCGGTGGCCGTGGACGACGACGGGCCGGTGCCCGGGTCGGTGGCGCGCGCCCTGGCCGAGGGCGCGCGGGCGATGCTCGTGACGGCCCGCGCGCAGAACCCGACCGGGGCCGCGGTGAGCGCGGAGCGCGCGCAGGAGCTGCGGGCGGTGCTGTCCGGGCATCCGGAGGTGCTGGTCATCGACGACGACCACGGGCACGGCATCGTGGACCTGCCGCTGAATGTGCTGGGCGGGGTGACACGGCACTGGGCGCTGATCCGCTCCACGGCGAAGGCGTACGGGCCGGACCTGCGGCTCGCCGTGCTGACCGGCGACGACGTGACGCTCGACCGCGTACGGGGCCGCCAGCGGCTGGGCCCGGGATGGGTGAGCCGGCTGCTGCAGTACGCGGTGGTGGAGCTGTGGAACGCCGGGGCGGTCGACCACGCGGCCGTCGCGCGCTCCTACGGGGAGCGGCGGGACGGGCTGGTCGCGGCCCTGGCGGAACGGGGGGTACGGGCCCACGGGCGGAGCGGGATGAACGTGTGGGTGCCCGTCGCCGATGAGACGGCGGTGGTGACGAGTCTGCTGGGCGCCGGCTGGGCGGTCGCTCCGGGGGCCCGGTTCCGGGTGGAATCGGGGCCTGCGGTGCGGATGACGATGTCGGGGCTGTCCCTGTCGGAGGTGCCGGGACTGGCCGCGGCGGTCGCCGCGGCCGTCCGCCCGGCGGCCGGCGGCCGCTTCGACTGACCCCGGGCGCCCCGGCGTTCACGGGACAGCCTCAGTGGCGGCGTGGCTGGCTCAGGGCCGCGCCCGCGAGGACGATGACCGCGCCGACCGGGGTGTTCCAGTGGAGCTGCTCGTTCAGCAGGAGGACGCCCGCCGTCGTGGCGATGACCGGGATGAAGTACGTGACCATCTGCGCGGTGGTCGGGCCGACTTCCGTGACCAGGCCGTACTGCATCCGCAGCGCCATGCCCGTGCCCAGCGTGCCGAGCGCGATCACGGACAGGGTCGGCCAGAGCGGGAAGGACGTCGGCGCGGAGGTGAACAGTGCGCTGACCCCGGCCAGTTGGAGCGTGGCGATCAGGAGCTGAGCGCTCGTCAGGGCGAGCGGGGAGCCCGGGGTGGAGGCCATCGTGCGGCGGATGTAGATCCAGCCGATCGGGTAGCTGAGCGCGGCCAGCAGGGCGAGCAGGGTGCCCTTGGCGTCGATGCCCGAGAAGCCCTGCCAGGCGCCGAGCACGGTGAGCACGCCGAGGAAGCCGAGGCCCAGGCCCGCGAAGCGGCGGCGCGTCGGGCGGTCCTCGGAGAGAGCGACCAGCGAGAGCGCCATGCCCCACAGCGGCGAGGTGGCGTTGCAGATGCCGGCCAGGCTGGAGGGGATGCTCAGCTCCGCGTACGCGAACAGCGAGAACGGCAGGGCGTTGAGCAGCAGCGCGGCCACCGTCAGGTGGGCCCAGGTGCGTCTGCCCCGGGGGAGCGCTTCGCGGCGGATCACGAGCACGGCGAGCAGGGCGAGAGCGCCGAAGAAGACCCGGCCGAGGGCGACTTGGAAGGGGGCGTACGCCTCGGTGCCCACCTTGATCAGCAGGAAGCTGAAGCCCCAGATCGCGGAGAGGACCGCGAAGCGCAGGCGCCAGTCCAGCCGCCCGGCGGCGGGGGTCCTCGGGGTGAGGGTGGGGGAGGGGGAGGATGCCGGGTGGGGAGTGGTGGGTGCGCTCATGACAGTTACTCTCGCGTGCCCGACCTCGTAGGACAAGCGAGAGTTGTTGGGCGCGACGCCGTAGCATTGCTTACATGTTGAACCTGGAGCGCCTGCGCACCCTCGACGCCCTCGCCCGCCACGGCTCCGTCAGCGGCGCCGCCGACGGCCTCCACGTCACCACGTCCGCCGTGTCCCAGCAGATGGCGAAACTGGAGCGCGAGGTCGGCCAGCCGCTGCTCGCCAAGAACGGGCGCGGGGTCAGGCTCACCGACGCGGGCCGACTCCTGGCCGATCACGCGGCCCGGATCATCTCCCAGGTCGAGCTCGCCCAAGCCGACGTCGAGGCCCGGCGCGGCTGCGTGGTCGGCGAGCTGCGCATCGGCGCCTTCCCGACCGCCATGCGGGGCCTGCTGCCCCGGACCCTGGCCGCGCTGCGCGCGGATCACCCCGAACTGCGTCCCCACGTACGGGAACAGGAGCCGGAGGAGGGCTTGGCCGCGGTCGTGCGGGGCGACCTCGATCTGGCGCTGGCCATCGACTGGCACAACAAGCGGATGCCGGTGCCGGCGGAGCTCACTCGGCTGCACCTCCTGGACGACTCGGTGGACATCGCGGTGCCGGCCGGCCACCGGCTGGCGGGCCGCACCGGGATCTCCCTCTCCGAGTTCGGCGACGACGACTGGATCTCGTGGAACGAGGGGCAGTTCTGCCACGAGTGGCTCGTCTACACCCTGCGCGGCACCGGCATCGAGCCCCGGATCGCCCACATCGCCGAAGAGCACCACACCCAACTGGCCTTCGTCGAGGCCGGACTCGGCGTCTGCGTGGCTCCGCGGCTGGGGCGCGGGCCCGTGCCGCCGGGGGTCCGGCTGCTGCCGGTGTGCGACAGCGTCCGCCGGCACGTGTACGTCGTCTGGCGGGCGGACGCCGGGCGGCGGCCCTCGATCCGGGCCGCCGTCGAGGCCTTGCGGCGGGCGGCGTCCGCCGGCATCCAGGATCAGGGCTCGGGGGACTAGAGCTTCCGGAAGTCCCACGACACGATCGACTCCGGTGTCAGCCGGATCCAGGCGTGCCGCCCGTCGTGCGGCATCTCCGGGATGCCGAAGTTCTTGACGGGGAAGATCCGCTCCGCCTCCGCCAGCTCCTCGCACGGCTCGCCCGTACGCGGGGCCTCGCCGACGAAGACGGCGTTGCCGGACAGCTCCACCCCACGCAGTTCGTCGTAGGCCTCGCCCGCGTCCACGACCACCGAGATCCGGGGGTCCTCGCGCAGGTCGGACCACCGTCGGCTGCGGGTGATCGAGTACAGCCACAGCGAGGTGCCGTCCCAGGCGAACCAGAGGGCGCCCACATGCGGGCGCCCGTCGGGGGAGACCGTGGCCACCCGGCAGGTGCGCTGCTCGCGCAGGAAGAGGTCCACTTCCCCGTCGGTCATCATGATGCGGCGGCCCCGCCGCTGCGCCTTGTCCACGCGTGTCTCGTCCATCCGTTCCGCGCCCCTTCACATCTGACTGTGTGTCAGGAATCATGCGTGCTCTTCCGTCGCCACGCCAGGGGGAGCCATGGCCGAACTCGATCCCGCCACCACCGCACTGCTCACCGTCGAGTGCCAGAGCGGTGTCGTCGGCGAGGAGAGCGCCCTGCCGGAACTCGCCAAGGAGGCCCGGGACTCCGGAATGCTGGACCGGGTCGCCGCGCTCGTCGAGGCCGCGCGCGGGGCCGGGGTACAGGTGCTGCACGCGGTCGCCGAGCGGCGGCCGGACGGGCTCGGGGCCAACACCAACGCGCGGCTGTTCCGGGCCGCGGGGAAGCTTCCGGTGCGCCAGCTGACCGGCAGCCCGGCCGTCGAGGTCGCCGCCCCCATCACCGTCGCCGAACAGGACCTGGTGGTGCGCCGGCTGCACGGGCTCTCCCCGATGGCCGGAACCGACCTGGACGCCCTCCTGCGCAACCTCGGCATCCGCACGCTCGTCGTCACCGGGGTCTCCTCGAACATCGCGATCCCGAACACCGTCTTCGACGCCGTGAACCTCGGCTACCGGGTCGTGGTCCCCGCCGACGCCATCGCCGGGGTGCCCGCCGCGTGCACCGCCGAGGTGATCCGCAACTCCCTCTCCCTGGTCGCGGCCATCACCACGGCCGAAGCGCTCATTACTCAGTGGGCTCCCGCGCACTGACCCCCGTAACCTGTGCGAATGCTGTCCGAAGTGATCGCGACCCGCTACGTCACGCCCCTGCGTGAGGGCGGCTCGCTCCCGGGGATCGTCGAGGCCGACGACCTCGGGACCTACGTCATGAAATTCACCGGAGCCGGCCAGGGCCGCAAGACCCTGGTCGCCGAAGTCATCTGCGGCCTCCTGGCCCAGCGGCTGGGACTGCGCGTCCCGCGGCTGGTGCAGATGCAGCTCGACCCCGTCATCGGGCTCGGCGAGCCCGACCAGGAGGTCCAGGAGCTGCTCAAGGCCAGCGGCGGGCTGAACCTCGGGATGGACTACCTCCCCGGCTCGATCGGCTTCGACCCGCTCGCGTACCAGGTGGATCCCGTGGAGGCGGGGCGCGTGGTCTGGTTCGACGCCCTGATCAACAACGTCGACCGGTCCTGGCGCAAT
Source organism: Streptomyces sp. ISL-43 (assembly GCF_018614195.1). GTDB lineage: Bacteria > Actinomycetota > Actinomycetes > Streptomycetales > Streptomycetaceae > Streptomyces. Next base: position 22,627 of record NZ_JAGGOT010000101.1, on the reverse strand, counting down.
CCCAACATGCTGGTCTGGCACGGGGACGCCTGGCTCATCGACCACGGCGCCACCATGATCTGGCACCACAACTGGCCCACCGCCGAGAGTGCCGCCGCCAAGCCCTACAACGCCTCGGACCACGTCCTGGCCCCGGTCGGCCCGGACATCGCCCGGGCGGCCGCCGAGCTGGCACCGCTGGTCACCGAGGAGCTGCTCACCGAGGTCGCGGCCGACGTGCCCGACGAGTGGCTGGTCGACGAGCCCGGCTTCGACTCCACCGACGCGCTGCGCCGCGCCTACGTGGAGGCCCTGCTGCCGCGCGCGGCCACGATCCACGAGAGGATCACGATGGAGGCCGAGGTGAAGGCCCGGTCGGGTCCGCCCGGCTGGCTCGCCGACCGCCTCGACCCCCGGCCCCGGAAGATGAAGAGCGACAGCGAGTGACCAAGCGGGACGTGTTCGAGTACGCGCTGGTGCGTGTGGTGCCCCGGATGGAGCGCGGCGAGTGTTTCAACGCCGGCGTGATCGTCTACTGCCGGGCGCATTCCTACGTGGCCGCGCGCACCCACCTCGACGAGGCCAAGCTCCTGGCCCTGGACCCGAAGGCCGACGTGGCCGGGGTACGGGCCGCCCTGCGCGGTGTCGAGGGCGTGTGCAGCGGCGGCGAGCGGGCGGGCCAGGCGGCCGGCGACGACGCGGGCCGGCGCTTCCGGTGGCTGATCGCGCCGCGCAGCACGGTGGTGCAGCCCGGTCCGGTGCACACCGGACTGACGGCCGACCCGGCCGCCGAAGTGGAACGGCTGCTCGACCTGCTGGTCCGCTGAGCCGCTGATCGGCGGTGCCTTGGGAGCCCTGGAACCTGGTGGCGTTGACACCGGGTGCCAGGGCTCCTAGCGTCTCCTCAGCCGAAGCTACTAAGCGGTTGCTCACCTATGGGAACCGTTTTCGGCCACCACAAGGGCGAAGGAGATCCAGCATGTCCACCACCGAGCAGCGCGTCGCGATCGTCACCGGGGCGGCCCGGGGCATCGGCGCGGCCACCGCCGTACGCCTGGCCGCCGAGGGCCGGGCGGTCGCCGTACTCGACCTGGACGAGGCGGCCTGCAAGGACACCGTGGAGACGATCACGGCGGCCGGCGGCAAGGCCGTGGCGATCGGCTGCGACGTCTCCGACGCCGCACAGGTGGAGGCGGCCGTCGAGCGCGTCGCGAGCCTGCTCGGCGCCCCGACCGTCCTGGTCAACAACGCGGGTGTGCTCCGGGACAACCTCCTCTTCAAGATGAGCGAGAACGACTGGGACACCGTCATGAACGTGCACCTGCGCGGTGCGTTCCTGATGTCGAAGGCCTGCCAGAAGTACATGGTGGAGGCCAAGTTCGGCCGCATCGTGAACCTCTCCAGCAGCTCCGCGCTGGGCAACCGCGGCCAGGCCAACTACTCGGCGGCCAAGGCCGGCCTGCAGGGCCTCACCAAGACGCTGGCCATCGAGCTCGGCAAGTTCGGCGTCACCGCGAACGCCGTCGCCCCCGGCTTCATCGCCACCGAGATGACCGCCCAGACGGCCGCCCGCGTGGGCATGGGCTTCGAGGACTTCCAGGCCGCGGCCGCCACTCAGATCCCGGTGGCGCGCGTCGGCCGCCCGGACGACGTCGCCAACGCCATCGCGTTCTTCACGGGCGAGGCCGCCGGCTTCGTCTCGGGCCAGGTCATGTACGTGGCCGGCGGCCCGCTCAACTGACGAGAGGCAGGGTGCACGATCATGAGTGACGAGGCGTACGAGGCCGCACGCGGCGGCGCGGACAGCGGCAAGGTCGCGCTGATCACCGGCGCGAGCCGGGGGATCGGCTACGGGATCGCCGAGGCGCTGGTGGCGCGCGGCGACCGGCTCTGTATCACCGGGCGCAACGAGGAGGCCCTCAAGGAGGCCGTCGAGCGGCTCGGCGCGGACCGGGTGATCGGGGTCGCGGGCAAGGCGCACGACGAGGCCCACCAGGCCGTCGCCGTGGAGCGGACGATGGAGGCCTTCGGCCGCGTCGACTTCCTGATCAACAACGCGGGGACCAATCCGGTCTTCGGGCCGATCGCGGATCTGGACCTCGGGGTCGCCCGCAAGGTATTCGAGACCAACGTGATCTCCGCGCTCGGCTTCGCCCAGCGCACCTGGCACGCCTGGCAGAAGGAGAACGGCGGGGCCATCGTCAACATCGCCTCGATCGCCGGCGTCTCGGCCTCGCCCTTCATCGGGGCGTACGGGATGAGCAAGGCGGCCATGGTCAACCTGACCCTCCAGCTCGCCCACGAGATGGCGCCGGGCGTGCGGGTCAACGCGATCGCGCCCGCCGTGGTGAAGACCAAGTTCGCGCAGGCCCTCTACGAGGGCCGGGAGCAGGAGGCCGCGGCGGCGTATCCGCTGGGCCGCCTCGGAGTCCCGGAGGACATCGGCGGGGCTGCGGCATTCCTCACATCTGCACAAGCGGAATGGATCACCGGACAAACTCTCGTCGTCGACGGGGGAATGTTCCTCAATGCCGGGGTGCACTGACCGATAATCGGACGCATTTGCCTCCTGAGAGGGGGCAAATGCGTACCGAATATGCACGTATTCGGTCAAGTGCCACACGAAACCTACCCATTGGATTTGTGAGGCACTGCGGTAGGGTCTGCCGCACCCCTGGCTGATCGAGGAGCGTGCACGTGTTCAACCGGACCAGATGCCTGCAGATCACTGCGGCCCTTGCGTCCATATCCCTGCTCTCCGGATGCGGCCTGTTCTCGGACGACGGCGGCGACGGCTCACAGCGGATTGTCGTCGGAACGACGAGCGCACCCACCACCCTCGATCCAGCCGCGGCCTGGGACGGTTCCTGGGAGCTGTACCGGAACGTCTACCAGACCCTTCTGGCCTTCCCCACGGGCGCCACCAAGCCCCAGCCGGACGCCGCCCACAGCTGCGAGTTCACGGATTCCGGGAACGAGTCGTACCGCTGCATCCTGAAGAAGGGCCTGAAGTTCTCCAACGGCGAGACGCTCGACGCGAAGGCCGTCAAGCACTCCCTCGACCGGATCAAGACCATCGACGCCCCGGCCGGCCCCAAGGCCCTCTTCGGCAGCCTGGACAAGATCGAGACGCCGGACGCGCAGACGGTGGTCTTCCACCTGAACACCCCGGACGCCACGTTCCCCTTCGTGCTCGGCTCGCCGGCCGCCTCCCTGGTCGCACCGAAGGAGTACCCGGCCGACAAGCTGCGCGAGGGCTCCGGGATCACCGGCTCCGGCCCGTACACCCTCGAGTCCTACAAAGAGGGCGGCGAAGCGGTCCTGGACCGCAACGGCAGCTACACCGGCTTCGCCAACCGCCGCAACAGCGGCGTGACGATCCGGTACTACGCGGACTCCAAGAAGATGATCGCGGCGCTCAAGGCCAAGGAGATCGACGCGACGTACCGAGGCCTGTCGGCCCCGGAGATCAAGGACCTGCAGACCCCCGAGTCGACCAACGCGGGCGTCCAGGTCGTCGAGAACGTCGGCGCGGAGATCCGCTACCTGGTCTTCAACCCCAAGGACCCGCAGGCCGCCAAGACCCCCGTGCGCCAGGCGATCGCCCAGATCGTCGACCGCGGGGCGCTCGTCTCCAAGGTCTACCAGGGCACCGCCGAGCCGCTGTACTCGATGGTCCCCAAGGGGGTCGTCGGCCACAAGACGCCCTTCTACGACACGTACGGCCAGGTCGACGTCGCCAAGGCCAGGAAGATCCTGAAGGACGGCGGGATCACCCAGCCGGTGGAGCTGACCTTCTGGTACACCACCGACCGGTACGGCGCCTCGACCGCGGACGAGTTCACCGAGCTCAAGCGCCAGCTGGACGAGAGCGGCCTCTTCAAGATCACCCTGCGCGGCCAGCCCTGGAAGACCTTCCAGGAGGGCTACAAGAAGGGCGAGTACCCGGTCTTCGGCCGCGGCTGGTTCCCCGACTTCCCGGACCCCGACAACTTCATCGCCCCGTTCGTCGGCAAGGACAACGCGGTCGGCACCCCGTACGAGTCCAACGAGATCCTCAACGTCATCCTGCCCAAGTCCCGCCGCGAGGGCGACCGGTCGGCCGGCATCCACGAGTTCGAGAAGGCCCAGCAGATCTTCGCCGACGACGTCCGGCTGCTGCCCTTGTGGCAGGGCAAGCTGTACGTCGCCGCGCGCGACGACATCGCGGGCGCCGAGCGGGCGCTCGACCCGCAGACCGTCATGCAGCTGTGGGAGATGTACCGCAAGACCAGCTGGTAGCGGACGCCGTGACCGGCCGGGTCCGTCCGCGGACTCGGCCGCCGCGTTGTCAGTGGCGCCGGGTAGGTTCTGGAGCAGTCGCGCGAAGCAGTTGCGCGAGCGCGAAGGCGCGAAGTCTCGAAGAACGTGTACCGGAGGTTGTCGCCGTGACCCAGATGCTGCCCGAGTCCTGGCTCCCCGTCCTCGGCGGGGAGCTGGAGCAGCCCTACTTCAAGGAACTCACCGAGTTCGTCGAGAAGGAGCGGGCGAACGGGCCGGTCTACCCGCCCCGCGAGCAGGTCTTCGCCGCGCTCGAGGCCACGGCCTTCGACGAGGTGAAGGTACTGGTCCTCGGCCAGGACCCGTACCACGGCGCCGGCCAGGGCCACGGCCTGTGCTTCTCCGTGCAGCCGGGTGTCAAGACCCCGCCCTCGCTGCGCAACATCTACAAGGAGATGCAGGCCGAGCTGGGCACCCCCATCCCGGACAACGGCTATCTGATGCCGTGGGCCCGGCAGGGCGTCCTGCTGCTCAACGCGGTGCTCACCGTCCGGGAGGCCGAGCCCAACTCGCACAAGGGCAAGGGCTGGGAGAGGTTCACGGACGCGGTGATCCGCGCGGTCGCCGAGCGTCCCGACCCGGCCGTCTTCGTCCTCTGGGGGGCGTACGCGCAGAAGAAGCTCCCGCTGATCGACGAGGAGCGGCACGCGGTCGTCAGGGGCGCACACCCCTCCCCGCTGTCGGCCAAGAAGTTCTTCGGCTCCCGGCCCTTCACGCAGATCAACGAGGCCGTCGCCGCCCAGGGCCATGCGCCGATCGACTGGCGCATCCCGGACCTGGGCTGATGCCCGACCGCGCCTAGGCGGCAATGCCGGTGGCTGCGGCTAGCGTCGTGACGATCAGACCGGAGCAGGTCTGGCAGAGCTAGACGGAGGCCGCGTTGACCGAGCAGCAGGAGGCGTCGGAGGACGCCGTCATGACCAGGATCGGCCAGGCGGTCATCCTGCTGCACGCCGGAGACCGCGAAGAGGCCCGCAACCGGCTCGGCGAGATCTGGTCCGAGATCGGCGAAGGGGGTGACTCCCTGCACCGCTGCACGCTCGCGCACTACATGGCCGACGCGCAGGACGATCCCGCCGAGGAGCTGGCCTGGGACCTGCGCGCCCTGACGGCCGCCGACGGGCCGGGCCCGCCGCCGGCCGTCCGGGTCTTCTACCCCTCGCTGCACCTGAGCCTGGCCGCCGACTACGTGAAGCTACGCCGCCCCGAGGCGGCCCGGATCCACCTGGCCCGGGCCCGCGCCGCCACGGGGGCGCTCGGCGACGACGGGTACGGAAACGGCGTACGGGCCGCCATCGCCCGGCTGGAGCGGCGGCTCACGGCGGAACCGGGCGAGGCGCACCGGCCGTTCCCGGAGCAGCATCCGTAGCCGTACGCGGGGCAGGGCTCCGTAGCGGGCTGAGGCGGGCTGAGGCGGGCCGCACGGGTCTGCCTGGGGGTTCCGGGCCGGACCGGTCCGCTCCGGGCGTCAGCCGCCGTGGACGCCCGCGCAGATCCGGGCTTCGGGGCTGTCCGCGTGCCAGCGCCCGTGCCGGCGGCCCAGGGCGCACACGTCGGCCGGCCGCACCGGCAGCTCCCGCACCAGCTCGCGGGGCACCGTCGCCTCCTCGGAGCGGGGGTGGCGCGGCCGGTGGCCGCCGGGACGCCCGTCGGAGTGGCCCCGGGCCTCGCCGGGCTTGTGGGGCTCCGGGATGTCCGGGACCGGAGGGGCGCCCTGCGCGCCGCCGCCGGCGCCGCGGTCCGCCGTACCGCGCTGCGCGGCCGGGGTCGCGGCCTCCGCGGCGACCCGCCGCCCGGTGGCCGAGGGCGCGGGCCCGGCAGGCCGGCCCGGCACCGCCTTGAGCGCCTCCAGGGCGGGCGCCTGGACGATCACCGGCGTGGCTCCCGGCCCGCCGCGGGGCTCGTACCGGGGCGGCTCCCCCGGGGTGCCGGGAGCGGCCGTCGGCCGCATGGGGGCCGGGGTCACATTCACGCAGCCGGAGACGGCCGAGACCGCACAGGCGACTCCGAGCAGCAGCTTCGTCGTGGTTCGGGTTGGATGCACTCGCGCAACTCTGCTGTGCGAGGACCCCGTTGCGAAAACCCGGAGCCGATATTCACCCCGCACGGGTGACGGCTACTCGCCCGCTGACAGGGCTCCGGGCTCCGGGCCCTCCCGGGGGCTACTCGCCCGTGGAACCGTCGAGGTGCTCCCGCAGCAGGTCGGCGTGGCCGTTGTGGCGCGCGTACTCCTCGATCATGTGCGTGTAGACCCAGCGCAGGCTGAACACCTCGCCGCGGCGGTGGCTTTCGGCATTGGAGGCGAGGTCCAGGGAACGGCCGGCGGCGGCCTGCCGGGCCAGCTCGACCTCGGTCTGCCACACCTGCTCGGCCTCGGCCCAGGTGTCCTTGCCGTCGAAGTGGAAGTCCCCGTCCGGGTCGTCGTCCGTGCAGTAGAGCTCGGGGAGCTCCTCGCCCAGCATGATCTCCCGGAACCAGTACCGCTCGACCTCCGCCATGTGCCGGACCAGCCCCAGCAGGCTCAGTTCGGACGGCAGCAGAGGCGTCGCGCGAAGGTGCTCGTCCGGAAGTCCCTCGCACTTCCAGGCAAGAGTGGAACGGTGGTAATCGAGCCAGCCGTCGAGCATGTCGCGCTCGTTCGCCGTGGTGGAGGGTTCGGTGCGGTGGGATCCGCTGGTGAGGGTCATGACCCCATCCTTGTCGAACGCGCCGGTGCCCACCAGCGATTAGGCTGCGTACATCCCACGAGGCTGCGTACATCCCTCGAGCAACAACCTGGAGGCTCCCGGTGAAGGTCGGCTGTATCGGACTCGGCGACATCGCGCAGAAGGCGTACCTGCCCGTCCTCGCCACCCGCCCAGGACTCGAACTGCACCTGCAGACCCGGACCCCGGCCACTCTCGAGCGGGTCGGCGCCCACCACCACATTCCGGCCGAACGCCTGCACGCCGACCTCGACTCGCTGCTGGCCCAGAAGCTCGACGCGGCCTTCGTGCACGCCCCGACCGCCGTCCACCCCGAGATCGTGGAACGGCTGCTGGAGGCGGGCGTGCCCACGTACGTCGACAAGCCGATCGCCTACGAGCTCGCGGACTCGCGGCGCCTGGTCGAACTCGCCGAGGAGCGCGGGGTCTCGCTCGCCGTCGGCTTCAACCGCCGCCACGCGCCCGGCTACGCGCAGTGCGCCGACCACCCGCGCGAGCTGATCGTCATGCAGAAGAACCGGGTCGGCCTGCCCGAGGACGTACGGACCTTCGTCCTGGACGACTTCATCCACGTCGTCGACACCCTGCGGTTCCTGCTGCCCGGTGCGACCGACCACATCGACGTACGGGCCGTGGTGCGCGACGGACTGATGAGCCAGGTGGTGCTCCAGATGTCGGGTGCCGGATTCACCGCGCTCGGCATCATGAACCGCCTCTCCGGTTCCACCGAGGAGGTCCTGGAGGTCTCGGGCCAGGACACCAAGCGCCAGGTCGTCAACCTCGCGGAGATCATCGACCACAAGGGCCAGCCGACGGTCCGGCGGCGCGGGGACTGGGTGCCGGTCGCCCGCCAGCGCGGCATCGAACAGGTCGTGGACACCTTCCTGACGGCTGTCGAGACGGGCCGTACCCTCAGCGCCCGCGACGCGCTGCTCACCCACGAGCTCTGCGAGCGGGTGGTGGAGTCGGCTCTGGAGCAGGCGCGCTGACCGGCTTGCCGAGCCGCGCGGAGCGGGCGCCCGAGACCGCGCAGTAGGCCGCCAGGGCCGCCAGCGCGGCGCCCACCGCCCAGTCCCCGAAGCGGACGTACACGGTCGTGCCCCGGGCGAGCGGGACCTCGTACACCCGCGCCGTGCTCGCCGACGTGGACAGCGGCCGCCCGATCCGCTCGCCGGACGGGCCGCGCACCTCGCTGATGCCGGTCAGGGTGGCATGCACCACGGGCCGGCCGGTCTCGGCGGCGCGTAGCGCGGACAACGAGGCGTGCTGGGCCGGGGCCCAGCCGTTCTGGAAGGTGGACGTGGCCGACTGGTCGACGAGCAGGGCGGCCCCGTCGCGGACGAGGTGCCGGCTCATGTCGGGGAACGCCGACTCGAAGCAGACCAGCGGGCCGAGGCGGACGTCCTCCCGGCCGGGCAGGTCCATCAGGACGGGGGCGCTGCCGGGGACGCGGTTCTCGCCGGCCGCCTTGCCGACCGAGGTGGCCCAGCCCAGCAGCGCGCGGGCCGGTACGTACTCCCCGAAGGGCACCAGGCGCATCTTGTCGTACTTGTCGCCGGTGGGGCCCAGTGGCCCGACGAGGACCGCCGATTTGCGGATCCCGGGCCGGTCGGCGGCCCGGGCGTCCACATTGACCAGCAGCGGAGCCCCGACCTCGGCCGACAGGGCGGCGAGCCGCCGGGCCAGGTCCGGGCGGGCCGTCAGGTCCTCGCCGACACTGCTCTCGCCCCACACGACCAGGTCCGGACGCTGTCCCGCCAGGGTCCGGGTCAGCTGCTCCCCGAGGGCGAACCGCCGCTCCGGGGCGGTCGTGCCGTCCGCTGTCAGGCCCGGCTGTACGACGGCCACGCGCAGCCCGCCCGACGCCTCCGGGCGGGGCGCCCACAGCCACACCGCCCCCGTCAGCACCACGCACCCCGTCACCCCGGCGACCGCGGGGGACCGTGCCCCGGGCACCGCGATCAGCAGCGCCACCGCGCAGTTCACCGCCACCACCAGCAGGCCGACCAGCCAGACCCCGCCCACCGAAGCCAGCCGCAGCGCGGGCGGCACCTGCCACTGACTGGCCCCGAGCAGGCCCCACGGCCCGCCCAGCCCCTGCCAGGACCGGGCCAGCTCGGACAGCAGCCACCCCGCCGGTACGAGGACCAGCGCGGCCGTCGCACGCCACGGGCCCGGTCTCCCGCCGAGCAGCTCCCGCACCAGCAGTGCCCAGGGGATCCAGAGCAGGCCCAGCAGCGCCGCCAGGGCGAAGAGGAACACGTGCAGGCTGGGCAGCAGCCAGTGGTGCACGGCGAAGACGAACCCGGCTCCGCCGAGCCAGCCCTCCAGGGCGGCGCGCCGGCCGGTGGGGGCCGACCTCAGCAGCAGGATCCAGGGCACGAGGGCGACGTAGGCGAACCACCAGAGCGCGGGGGCGGGGAAGGCGAGGCAGGGCAGCGCTCCGGCGGCGGGCGCGGCCGCCGCACGCCACCACAGCCGCGGCTTCGGGACGGTGAACACCATGACGTGCCTCCGCATCCAGTGTGGGACAGCCATGCGCGTCAGGCGGACATGTGGCGCCACTTCTCGTGGACGGTGACCCGGGAGAGCCGCCAGCCGGCGCGGGGGGTGCGGGCGAGGACGAAGGTGTACCGGCCGGCGGCGACGAAGTTGGGCGCGGTGACAGTGCCGTCGAACTCCTCGCCCGCCAGCCGCATCGGGTTGAGGAAGTCCGCCCGCACCTCCGCCGTGTCGCCGGGGGAGCCGTCCTGGTCCGCCACCTTGATCAGCCGGTTGACGATGAGGTGCTGGCGCACGGGGAACAGCTTCATCGTCTCCTCGAGCCAGCCCGCGACCTCCCCGGCCGGGCCCTCGATCCCGCCGGCCGAGCTGTAGTCGGCCCGCCCGCCCGGGGCGAACAGGGCGCGGTACGCGGCCCAGTCTCCGTCGTCGACGGCCACCGCGTACCCCGTGACCACCTCGTCGATCGCCAGCCGGTCCATCACGGTCGCAAGGTCCACACGCTGCGTCATCGGGACAGTGTGGGGGCGCGGGGCGCGGAGGCCAAGGGGCATGCGGGAACCGGATCATCCGGTGTCCGGTCAGCGGCCGGAGCGCGCCTCCCGGGGACGGATCACGACGAGGAACGCGTCGCTGGCCAGGTCCATCACCACCTCCGCCGGCACGCCCTCGCGCAACCGCTGCGCCGCGTACTCCTCGGCCGGCCAGCTCCCCCTCGGACTTCCGGCCGGAAACCGCTCCAACACCACTCGACCCATGGGACACCCCCTGTCGCTCGTCTTCAGGTCGCTTCAGGTCTCTCCAGGGACAACGACGCGCAGGCCGCCCGGGAACGTTCCCGAACGGCCTGCGATTCACGCGAAGCAGTGAGCCGCGGTGGCGCTAGCCGGCCGACTCGCCGGCGTGGGGACTGAGCACACCCATGCCGATCAGGGCGAACAGCACGATGCCCAGCAGGATCCGGTAGATCACGAAGGGCATGAAGCTCCTGCTGGAGATGAACTTCATGAACCAGGCGATGACCGCGTAACCGACCAGGAAGGCGATGACCGTCGCGAAGATCGTCGGGCCCCAGGAGATGTGGCCCGGGTCCTCGATCACGTCCTTGATCTCGAACAGGCCCGAGGCCAGCACGGCCGGGATGGCGAGGAGGAAGGAGTAGCGGGCCGCCGCCTCGCGGGTGAAGCCCAGCAGCAGACCGCCGGAGAGCGTGGCGCCGGAGCGCGAGACACCCGGGATCAGGGCCATCGCCTGGCAGAGACCGAAGATCAGGCCGTCCTTGACGCCCAGCTCCTTGAGCGTCTTGCGCTCGCGGATGGCGCGGTGCCGGCCGCCCTCCTCGTCGCGCGCGGCCAGCCGGTCCGCGGCGCCGAGCACGATGCCCATCACGATGAGGGTGGTGGCGATCAGCCGCAGATCGCGGAACGGGCCCTCGATCTGCTCCTTGAAGGCGAGGCCGAGGACACCGATCGGAATCGAGCCGACGATCACCAGCCAGCCCATTTTGGCGTCCTGCTCGGAGCGCAGCTCGCTGGTGTACAACGAGCGGAACCAGGTGGAGATGATCCGCGCGATGTCCTTGCGGAAGTAGATCAGCACGGCGGCCTCGGTGCCGATCTGGGTGATCGCGGTGAAGGCCGCTCCCGGGTCCTGCCAGCCGGCGAACGCCGCGGTCAGCCGCAGGTGGGCGCTGGAGGAGATCGGGAGGAACTCCGTAAGCCCCTGGACGAGACCGAGGATTAGGGATTCGAACCAGCTCATGTCGGGGTGCGCTCGTCCTTGTGATCGTCGGGCAGTTCGGGTCCGATGCTAGGGCCCGTGGGGTGCGGCCGTGACCACAGGGGGGTGTGCGGGCGTCAGTTCGCGGGAGAGCGCGGGCTGTCGGACGGGCACCAGCCGGTGCCGCTTGCGCCAGGCGACGACCGCCGCACCCACCGCGGACAGGGCGATGAAGCCGAACGAGGCGAGGAAGGCGGGGGAGGACGGGGAGGAGGCGCTGGCGCCCGCGACCACGTACGCGGCGGTGTTCGGGATCACGCCGATCGCGGTGGCGAGGAGGAAGGGCAGCCAGCGGCACCGGGACAGCGCGGCGGCGTAGTTGGCCACGGCGAAGGGCAGGCCGGGGAAGATCCGGACCGCCAGCATCGAACGGAAGCCGTGCCGTGCCAGCTGGTCGTCGGCGGCCTGCAGCCAGCGGCCGCGGATCAGCGGGCGCAGGGCGTCACGGCCCATCATCCGGCCGAGGCCGAAGGAGATGCCGGCGCCGACCACCGAGCCGCCGACCGCGGCGAGCAGGCCGAACTGGGACCCGAAGAGGGCCCCGGAGGCCAGGTTCAGCAGGGGGCGCGGCACCAGGGCGGCCGTGCACACCCCGTACGCCGCGGCGAAGAGCAGCACCGCCGTGCCCACCGGGAGCCCCGGGGGCCAGCCCTCCGACAGCAGGCGCTGGGGCTCGTACAGCACGACGCAGACGCCGGCCGCCAGGAGCAGCGCGACGAGCAGCGAGAGCCGGGTCCACGGCGCGAGGAGGAGGGACATCCCGGGAGACTAACCGACCCCCATGTCCGAGCGCCGTAATCTGGGCCTCATGCAGCCGAACGACCAGCGGCGTCCGCCGGTTCCGCACAGCCCCCTCGCGGAGCTGCTGGCAGAGCGCCTCACGCGGACTTTCGGCGCCGCCGCCGACGCGGAGCAGGCCGCGCACATGGCCGCGTACATGAAGGGCGTCGCACCCTTCCTCGGGATCCGCACCCCGCTGCGGCGCGAGCTGTCGAGGGCCGTGACCAAGGACACCCCGAAACCGGACGAGGCGGACTGCGTCGCGCTCGCGCTGCGCTGCTGGGAGCTTCCGGAGCGTGAGTACCACTACTTCGCCGCCGACTACCTGCGCCGGCACGTCGCGCGCTGTTCCTCCGGCGTCCTTCCCCTCGTCCGGCAGCTGATCACCGCCGTCCCCTGGTGGGACACCGTCGACACGCTCGCCGCGCACACGGTGGGCCCGCTGGTGGCGGCCGACCCGGCGCTCGCCGCCGTCATGGACGAGTGGATCGGGGACGACGACCTGTGGGTGGCCCGCACCGCGCTCCTGCACCAGCTCCGGTACAAGTCCGCGACCGACGCCGAGCGGCTCTTCGCCTACTGCCGCCGCCAGTGCGGCCACCCCGACTTCTTCGTCCGCAAGGCCATCGGCTGGTCCCTGCGCGAATACGCCAAGACGGACCCCGGCGCGGTACGCGCCTTCGTCGCCGCCGAGCGGGAGTCGCTGTCGCCGCTCTCGGTGCGCGAGGCACTCAAGAACCTCTAAGGGCCGGGCGGTTCGGCGAATAACCAGTCGACGGGCCGCGGCCCGTCCGGCAGGATCGACCACATGTCCAGGCACGCCTTCCCCGCAGCGCCGTCCGCAGTCGCGGACGCGCCGAAGGCTGCCGTCCTGGCGGAACTCGCCGCGGGCGCACCCGCATTCGGCGGCGCACGAAGCTGACCCTTCCCGGATCGACCGGCGGACCCCGCAGGGGGAGGGTCGGTTCGCTCCGGGGGTCCCGTATTTCCAGCTTCGGATCACACGGGAAGACATCATGGCCAAGACGGCCTTCGTGCGCACCAAGCCGCACCTCAACATCGGCACCATGGGTCACGTCGACCACGGCAAGACGACGCTGACCGCCGCCATCACCAAGGTCCTCGCCGAGCGCGGCGGCGCCTCCTTCGTGCCGTTCGACCGCATCGACCGGGCGCCCGAGGAGGCCCGGCGCGGCATCACCATCAACCTCACGCACGTCGAGTACGAGACCGACACCCGGCACTACGCGCACGTCGACATGCCCGGTCACGCCGACTACGTCAAGAACATGGTCACCGGCGCGGCCCAGCTCGACGGGGCGATCCTCGTCGTCTCCGCGCTCGACGGGGTCATGCCGCAGACCGCCGAGCACGTGCTCCTCGCCCGCCAAGTCGGGGTCGACCACATCGTGGTGGCCCTCAACAAGGCCGACGCGGGGGACCCCGAGCTCACCGACCTCGTCGAGCTGGAGGTGCGCGAGCTGCTCACCGCGAACGGCTACGGCGGGGACACCGCCCCGGTGGTACGGGTCTCCGGGCTCGGGGCGCTGGACGGCGACCCGCGCTGGACCTCGGCGATCCTGGCCCTGCTCGACGCCGTGGACACCTACGTGCCGATGCCCGTGCGGTACACGGACGCGCCCTTCCTGATGCCGGTGGAGAACGTGCTCACCATCACCGGGCGCGGGACCGTCGTCACCGGCGCCGTCGAGCGCGGCACCGTCCGCACGGGCGACCGCGTCAGCCTGCTCGGCGGCGACGGCGAGCCCGTGGAGTCCGTGGTCACCGGACTGGAGACCTTCGGGAAGCCGATGGAGTCCGCCGAGGCCGGCGACAACGTCGCGCTGCTGCTGCGCGGGGTCCCGCGAGACGCGGTGCGCCGGGGGCACGTGGTGGCCGCGCCCGGCAGCCTCGTACCCACCAGGCGTTTCACGGCGCGGGTCTACGTCCTGTCCGCCCGGGAGGGCGGCCGCAGCACGGCGGTGGCCTCCGGCTACCGGCCGCAGTTCTACATCCGCACCGCGGACGTGGTGGGCGACGTGGACCTGGGCGAGGCGGGCGTCGCCCGGCCGGGGGACACGGTCACCATGACCGTCGAACTCGGACGGGACGTCCCGTTGGAGAGCGGGCTCGGTTTCGCGATCCGTGAGGGCGGCCGCACCGTCGGAGCGGGGACGGTGACCGCGGTCGGGTAGCAGGGCGTTACCCCTTGGTGGTGGCGGTGGTCGGGTTGCGCCAGACTGCCGTCACCACTGGCATGCGGGGAGGGAGCGGTTCATGGGCGACGGCAGAGGCGACGGCAAGGGCACGGCGCTGGTGCTCGGCGGCGGCGGGCTGACCGGCGTGGGCTGGGAGGCCGGAATGCTGTACGGGCTCGCCCGCGCGGGCGTCGACCTCTTCGACGCCGACCTGGTCGTCGGGACCTCGGCCGGCTCGGTCGTCGGCGCGCAGCTCACCTCCGGACTCCTCACCCCGCGGGAGCTGTACGAGCGCCAGCTCGGCGACCCCGGCGGCGAGCTCACCGCGAAGCTCGGCGCGCCCCTGATCGCGCGGTACGCCGTCGCGATGGTGCGCTCGCGCGACGCGAAGGCCTACCGCAGGCGGGTCGGCGCCATCGCGCTCGCCGCCGACACGAAGCCGGAAGCGGAGCGCCGCAAGGTGCTGGAGGCCCGGCTGGTCTCGCACGCCTGGCCCGAGCGTCGGCTCGTCGTCGCGGCGGTCGACGCGCTGACCGGCGAGCTCGCCGCCTTCGAGCGGGGGAGCGAGGCCGGACTGGTCGACGCCGTGTCGGCGAGCTGCGCCGTACCCGGGGTGTGGCCGCCCGTGACGGTCGCGGGGCGGAGGTACATCGACGGCGGGATCCGTTCCGCGACCAACGCCGACCTCGCCTCCGGCTACGCGCGGGTGGTGATCCTCGCGCCGATCTCCATGGGGTCCGGGCTCGTCCCCTCGCCGGCGGCCCAGGCCGCGCGGCTGCGGGCGGCCGGGGCGGAGGTCCTGCTGATCACCCCCTCGCCGGAGGCCCGCAAGGTGTTCGGGCGCAACGTGCTGGACCCGGCCCGGCGCGACCCGGCCGCCCGGGCGGGGCTCGCGCAGGCCGCGGGGCACGCGGCGCGAGCGGCGGAGATCTGGGCGGAGCCGGCGGCCTGACAATGGTGCGGTGAGTGACGAACAGATTCCGGTGATCCGGGACGTGGATCAGGGCACCGCCAAGCTGATGCCGGACGTCGACCTGGAGCGGGCCTGGCTGCTGACGGTGGACGGGGCGCCGCAGTCGTACGTGGATCTCGACGACCCGGAGCACCTGGAGTTCGAGTACGTACGCCGCCTCGCACACGTACTGGACTGCCTCCGCGAGCCGGGGGCCGTGCTGGACCTGCTCCACCTCGGGGGCGGCGCGCTGACGCTGCCGAGGTACGCGGCGGCGACCCGGCCCGGGTCGCGGCAGGACGTGGTCGAGTTCGACGGCGGGCTGGTGTCGCTGGTCGCGGAGTTCCTGCCGGTGGCGGCGGGGAGCGGGATCGCCGTGCACGTCGCCGACGCGCGGGCGTGGCTGGGGGCGGCGGCCGCCGCGAGCGCGGACGTGGTGGTGGGGGACGTCTTCGGGGGGTCCCGGGTGCCGGCTTCGCTGACCTCCGTCGAGTACGCGCGGGAGGTGGCGCGCGTGCTGCGGCCCGGCGGCGTGTACGTGGCGAACCTGGCCGACGGGGCGCCCTTCGAGTTCCTGCGGGGGCAGCTGGCGAACTTCGCGGCGGTCTTCGGGGAGCTGGCGCTGGTCGCGGAGCCGGGGGTGCTGCGGGGGCGGAGGTTCGGGAACGCGCTGCTGCTGGCTTCGGACGGGGTGCTGCCGGTCGCGGGGCTCTCGCGGCTGTGTGCGGCCGACGCGTTTCCCGCGCGGGTGGAGACGGGGGCGGGGCTGGCGCGGCTGATGCGGGGGGCTCGGCCCGTGGGCGACGCCGACGCGGTGGCTTCGCCCGAGCCGCCGGCAGGGGCGTTCAGCCTGGGCTGAGGGGTGCGCGTGGGTGCGACCGCGGGCGGCCGCCGCGCGAGGCTTGTCCCCGACCCGCCCTTTCACCGTTTCCCGGGGCACCGCCCCGGACCCCGCGCCTCAAACGCCGGCGGGGCTGGAGTCGGCGGGGATGGAGGGTGCGGTGGGGGAGGAGGGCGTGGCGGGGACGGCTTCCGCGGGGCTGGATTTGGGCGGTTTGCGGGTCATGTGGCGGACGTCCGGGACCAGGAGGACGGCCGCGGTGACCACGATGACCAGGGCCGCGCAGCCCCAGAGGGCCGAGGTGCGGCCGATGGCGGATTCGACCGGGCCGGCGACCGCCGTGGCCAGCGGGAGCATCGAGACCGAGCCGAACCAGTCGTAGGCGGAAACCCGGGAGAACTTCTCCTCCGGGATCTCCTGGTGCATCGTCGTCATCCAGCTCACGCCGAACACCTCGATGGCCGTGCCGCTCACCAACATCACCGCGCACAGGCCCCATACCGGCAGCGGCACGGCCAGCCCCGCCGAGGGGAGCGCCAGCGGGAACACGCACAGGGTTCCGACCAGCAGCAGGCGGCGCGGTTTCCACAGCATCATCAGGACCGCCCCGCCGATGGTGCCGAGGCCGAAGAAGGCCAGGGCCAGGCCCCAGGGAGCCGCCCCGCCCAGTCGGTCCCGGGCGACCAGGGGACCGTAGACCGCCTCGGCGGCGCCGACGACGGCCACGACGACGGAGAACTGGAGCACGATGCTCCACAGCCACGGGCGGGTTTTGACCTCCACCCAGCCCTCGCGGAGATCGGCCAGCAGGCCGCCGCCGGAGGCCCGGTCGGCGACGTGGCTGACGTCGAGGAAGGCCCGTAGGGCTCCGGCGACGGCGAAGGCGGCCGCGTCCACGGCCAGCACCCAGCCGGGGCCCATCGCGGCGATCATCGCTCCGCCGAGGGCCGCTCCGCCGATGCCGGCGCCGTTCATCGCCATCCGGAAGAGGGCGAAGGCGCGGTTGGCGTGCTCGCCGGAGACGCTGGACAGGAGCATGCCCTCGGCGGCCGGGTTGAAGAAGGCCGTACCGGTGCCGCACAGCGCGGTGAGCAGCATCATCTGCCACAGCCGGGGGTCGCCGGCCAGGACGAGGACGGCGAAGGCGGCCTGTGACAGGCAGTTCAGGGCATTGGCCGCGACCATGACGTGGTGGCGGGGTATCCGGTCGGCGATGGCTCCGCCGATGAGCAGGAAGAGGACGAGCGGCAGGGTGCGGGCGGCGGCCACCAGGCCGACGTCGCCGACCGAGCCGCCGGCTTCGAGGACGGCGAAGGAGGACGCGATGAGCGCTCCGTGGCTCCCGAGGTTCGTGACGACCGCCGCACCCGTCAGCAGGGTGTAGTTGCGGCCGGCCCAGGCCAGGCGGCGCCGGATCCCGGTCGGACGGGAGGCTTCGGGGGAGAGGGAGGGGGGAGAGCTCACCCACGGACTATCCCCGTCCCGGGCCGGGAAGCCAAACGGAATACCGGCCCGGGAGGGTTGGCGTGGGAGATCAGCCGGTGTTGAGGCGGACGCTGCTCAGGATCTTCTCGTAGGTCTCCTTGCTCACTTCACCCTCGACGCCCGCGGCGCCGTAGAGGATCCAAGTGGAGAGGTCACCCTTGGCGGTGGTGAAGCTGAAGGCGATGGACTTGCCGTCGGAGGAGCACTTGTTCTCCTTCGGCAGGCCGGACACGGTCGCGGTGGCCATGTGGCCCTTGAGTCCGGAGGCGGTGGTGTACTCCTTCGCCTCGGAGACCTTGGTGGTGCCCTTCGGCGCCTTCTGCGCGTACGCGGCGAAGACCCAGTTGCCGGCCTCGTTGCGCGCGGCCTCGGCGGTGTCCTTGGCGCCCATGCCGCCCTTGGTGGCGGAGCCCGCCAGTGAGGTCGACTCCTCCTTGCCGTCCTTGTTGGAGTCGACCTTGCACCAGTCCTCCTTGAGGAAGGCGGGTGCGGACATCATGACGAGGGGGGATCCGTCGTTCTTGGATTCGTCCTCGAAACCGGTGGACATGCCCGAGGACAGGACGTTCCACTCGGGCGGTACGTCGAAGGCGGTGCCGTACTTCGGGTTGATGACGACCTTCCACCCCGGGATGACCGGCTTGGCGTCGGCGCCGCCGCGCGGATTGGCGCCGGGGCTCGCCGGGGCGGACGCGCCGGAGGAGGCCGCGCCGGAGGAGGCCGGGGCGGAGGGGGAGTTGGTCGGCTTGTCGTCCGCCACGTCGTTGGTCTTGTCGTCCCGGGTCAGGACGAACGCCCCGGTGGCGAGCGCGGTCACGACGACGGCCGAGGCCGCGACGATGGCCACGGCCTTGGTCGAGAACGGGCTCCCGCCGCGCGGCGGCTCGGGCGCGCCGGGCGGCGGCGTGCCTCCCCACTGCGCCACGGGAACGGTCGGGGGCTGCTGGCCCCACTGCTGGGGGGCGGGCTGCTGCTGCGGGTACCCGTAGCCGGGCCCGGGCTGCTGCTCGCCGTACGGCGCCGTCGGCGGCTGCTGCTGGTACGGGTTCGGCGTTCCCGGCTGCTGCTGGTACGGGTTCTGATGCGCGTCCTGGGGGTTCTGTTCTCCCCCGGGCGGCTGCTGCTGTCCTGGCCACATGGCCGGTAACGATAGTGGGAGGCGACGCCGGGAGCCACGGCCGCCCCCGTGCAGGTATGGCCAAGGCCGCTTACTCGCGGGTAACATCGAGTCCCATGAGCGCTGAACAGATGAACGTGGGCGAACTGCTCGCCGCGACCGTGCCGATGGCCAAGACCCTGAACCTCCAGTTCCTGGAGACCACCCCCGAGCGTGCGGTCGTCCGGCTGCCGGACCAGCCCGACTTCCACAACCACCTCGGCGGCCCGCACGCCGGCGCCATGTTCACCCTCGCCGAATCCGCGAGCGGCGCGATCGTCCTGGCCGCTTTCGGCGACCAGCTCTCGCGGGCCGTGCCCCTCGCGGTCAAGGCCGAGATCGGCTACAAGAAGCTCGCCAAGGGCGTCGTGACGGCCACCGCCACCCTCGGCCGCCCGGTCGCCGAGGTCGTCGCCGAACTCGACGCGGGCGGCCGCCCCGAGTTCCCCGTCACCATCGCCATCCAGCGCGAGGACGAGGCCGTGACGGGCGAGATGGTCGTTCTGTGGACCTTGCGGCCGAACTCGTAGTGTGAAGTTGGTCCTGTCCGTCCGGGTTTGGCGTGAAATCGTCGCTGCGCTGCACGACGGAACAGCGAAGCCCCCGCCTGGTCCGGACTGTTGCCGGGGGCGGGGGCGGGGGCCTTCCTCGTGGGTCAGGCGCACTCGGCCTTGAGCAGGCCGACGAACGCGTCCCCGATGGCGTCCTTGTACTCGTAGGCGTCGGAACCGGGCTCGATCCCGGACTCAAACGTGCTCTTGATCAGGTCGGGTCCGAGCGTCCGGTACGCGTCGCTCCGTGTTCGCGGGGAGGGGGACGTCGGTGTAGGCGCTCTTCCGGTCGATGTAATTGAGCTTGTACGGGCTCAGGAGCAGCACCGCCTGGGCGACGTCCTTGCCGGCCATGTCAGGCATCTTCAGGACGACCGGCGAGGGGGAGGAGGAAGGCGTGGGCGCGGCGGTCGTCGAGGCGGACTCCGCGGCCGTGGTGCCAGAGCTTCCGCCGATCCCGATCCCGATCCCGATGGCCAGGATGGCGAAGGCACCCACCGCGATCCCGGCGCCGAGAGCGATGTACTTGCCTTTCCCTGACGGCTTCAGCTGAGGGACCGGGGCGGGCCGCGTACTCCGGCTGCGGGGGCCTCACATGAGGCGGTTCAGTAGCCCCAGCGCTGACCGACGCTGTCGTCGTGGCGGCAGTGGATCCTGCGGCCGTTTCCGGCGATGCCGGAGGTTCCGACGTCGGCCTTGCGGCAGATCTGACCGGCGTTGTAGCAGTTGCCGGCGTTGGACTTCGGGTAGCAGCCGGCGGGCTCCGGATCCGGAGCGGGGGCCGAGGTGCGGGGCGGCTTGGGCGCCGGCGGAGTGTACGCGGGCTTGGTGGGAGCCGGAGGGGCTGCGGCCGGCGGTGGCGTGGTCTCCGGGGCGGGCTTGGGGTGTAGCTCGGTTCCCAGGGCCGTCGGGCAGGTGGTGCGGGGCTCGGTGATGTGCAGGACCACCGTTATGGTCTCCTGCGCCGGGATTTCCCGGCCCTCGTCGATGTTCTGGAAGCAGACCGTCCCGCCGATCGGATCCGGGTGGATGGTGACGTCGGTGTAGGCGCTCTGGAACTCGACGCTCTTGAAGCCGTACGGGTTCAGGAGCAGCTTTGCCTGGTCGGGCGCGCGGCCGACCATGTTCGGCATCTTCTGCACGACAGTCGGCGTGGGCGTCGGCGTGGGGCTCACACTCGCGGTGATGCTGGGGCTGCTGCTCGGAGCGGGCGCGGTGGCGGCCGGGTCGCAGGCGGAGAGCGCCAGGACGGCGGCTATGACAGTGAGGGCGCCTCTGTAGCGCCTCTTGATGTGCGGCATGCTCATGGGGAACTCCTGGGTGCTGAGGGGCTAGTTGATGTGGCCCTGGGTCGCGGGGAATGCCTTGCGGTTCTTTTCGATGAGGATGCCGAGGATGACGGCCGCGGCGATGCAGCCGATGAGGAAGAGGTAGGCGCCTTCGGCGAGGCTGCCGAGGTTGGCGAGGGCGTCGGCGTCGAAGTACTCGTTGTCGGCGGCGGTCTCCTTCATGTGCTCCGCTGCCATGTCGCGGTATGAGGCGAAGTAGCCGAGGGTGAGGACGGTGCAGCCGAGGGACACGACGAAGGAGCCGATGAGGTTGGGGCGCTCGGTGGCGGGGTTCTTCGTGGTGTAGGCCGTGGCGGTGAGGGCGGCGGCTCCGGCGAGGAGGAAGAGGCAGAGGGGGCCGGTGCCGTCTTCCATGTCCATGGCGCTGACGGACATCTCCATGCCGAGGAAGCGGACGGTGACCCAGTCGAGGAAGACGGCGATGGCGGCTATGGCAAGCGCGGCGGCGACTCCGGCGTAGAGGGGCTTGTCCTTGGCCGGCGTGGGGGCTGGCTGGGGCGGGCAGTAGGGGGGCTGGGTCGGGTAGGGCGGGGTGGTCACGGGGATTCCTTCTGCGTGGCCGGGATGGGTTAGTTGACGTGGGCGGTGTAGGTGGGGCCGCCCCGGATGTTCTTCATGGGGACCTTGGCCGGGGTGAAGTCGCCCTCCATGGCGATGGTGCCGGTCACCTTTCGCCTCCGTAGAGGTCCTGGTGCTGGAGGCCGTCTTCCGGTCCGGCGAGCTCGGCGGAGTGCTTGACACCGGTGGAGTCGGTGACGTCGAAGTACATGGGGTTCACGGCCGGCTTCTTGGAGCTGTGGTTGGTCACGGTGACCAGGACGGCCGTGTATGCCTTGCCGTCCTGGTGGAGCACGGTGGGCTTGAACTCGGCCTTCGTCGCGGTGATTTCCACCTGGGGCTTCCACTCCGTCTTCGGTGCGGCCTTCGAAGGCGCCGGGACAGCCGGGGCGGGGCCCTTCTCCTCGTCGCCGCCACCGCCGATCGCGGCCAACACGATGGACAGGATCAGCAGGCTGCCGCAGCCGATGCCGATCTTCTTCCCCGTGGACGGGCCCTTCGGGGCGGCGGGCTACCCGCCCCAGGCCGGCTGCTGGGGCGGGTAGCGAATCCGGGCTGCTGCTGGGGGTAGCCGTAGCCAGGGGGCGGGGTGGTCATGAGGGGCTCTTCCTGGGCGCATGGGTAAGGCCCCCGTCGAAGCGAGGGCCTGAGCGTGAGGATCCGGGGCAGGGGTGCTGTGTGCCACGGCTGCGGCATGATGAAGCTGGGGCGGTCGACATCATGACATAGCCCCGATCAAGTTGCACGCTCGCGTTACATGTGAGCGATCAAGTTTGAGTGAGGGGCGCCAAGCAAGTGAAGGTCACCACCAGCACGAACGGAATCATGGTGGAAGGGGTCGAGGGGTACGAGGGCTATGCCTTCGTCGTCGGCTTCCCCCTGGGCGGATCGAAGCCGAACGGGTTCTACGTCTCCACGCCTGATGACGCGCCGGTCACGCCGACTCTCATCCGCCGTCTTCCGCTCGACAAGCTGCTGAAAGTCGCCGCCGAGGCCCGGGTCGACGAGCTGGGCCAAGCGCTGGCGCCAACCGCCGCCGGCCGCCCGTACGGCGGTGGTCAAGACCACACGCGCAAGGTTGCCGAGGTCTATGACTGGGCCGTCGGGCACGGAGTCCCGCCCCGTCGTGCGATTGCCGCACGTTGGGCGCGGTCCGAGGCCACCGCCGGCCGTTGGATCGCCGAGGCCAGGAGAATGGGCCTCATCCCACCTCACGGCCAGTAGGAACAAGAAGGCCCCCGCCGAATCCGGATCGCTGTCCGGGAGGGGGGCTTCGTGGCGTGGCTACCGGTACTTGGGATCGGTGGCGCGGGTGAAGCCGATGACGGTCTCGCACCCTGCGGTCCAGTCGGGGGCTGTCCGGTGCAGTTCGGAGTTGGCGCAGATGGCTTTCGCGCTTCCGGTGGCCTCGTTGATCGTCAGTTCTATGAGGCCGGCGTTCTTCCCTAGTACTGCTCCGCACAAGTTCATGG
>NZ_JAGGOT010000100.1 GCF_018614195.1 Streptomyces sp. ISL-43 | reverse complement strand
GAAACACTCCACCCGGCCGGACCCATGTTGCGCCGCCACCGAGGTGGAGTGTGTCGCCGAGTCTGGAAAGATGGCCACGACGGCAACGTCGCCCCCAGGTCAGGGCCCGCAATAAGCACACTCCCCGCACATCCAAGGAGCGGACAGATGCCCATCGCAACCCCCGAGGTCTACAACGAGATGCTCGACCGGGCGAAGGCAGGCAAGTTTGCCTACCCGGCGATCAACGTGACCTCGACCCAGACCCTGCACGCTGCGCTGCGCGGCTTCGCGGAGGCCGAGAGCGACGGCATCATCCAGATCTCCACCGGTGGTGCGGAGTTCCTGGGTGGCCAGTACAACAAGGACATGGTCACCGGCGCCGCCGCCCTGGCCGAGTTCGCGCACATCGTGGCCGCGAAGTACGACATCACCGTCGCGCTGCACACGGACCACTGCCCCAAGGACAAGCTGGACGGCTACGTCCGCCCGCTGCTCGAGATCTCCGCCGAGCGCGTGGCCCGCGGTCTGAACCCGCTCTTCCAGTCGCACATGTGGGACGGCTCCGCCGAGACCCTGGCCGACAACCTGGCCATCGGCCAGGAGCTGCTGGCCAAGGCCGCCGCCGCGAAGATCATCCTTGAGGTCGAGATCACCCCGACCGGCGGCGAGGAGGACGGCGTCAGCCACGAGATCAACGACGAGCTGTACACCACCGTCGAGGACGCGCTGCGCACCGCCGAGGCCCTGGGCCTGGGCGAGAAGGGCCGCTACCTGCTGGCCGCCTCCTTCGGCAACGTCCACGGCGTCTACAAGCCGGGCAACGTCGTCCTGCGCCCCGAGCTCCTCAAGGACCTCCAGGCCGGCGTCGGCGAGAAGTACGGCAAGCCCTCGCCGTTCGACTTCGTCTTCCACGGCGGCTCGGGCTCCACGGCCGAGGAGATCGCCACCGCGCTGGAGAACGGCGTCGTGAAGATGAACCTCGACACCGACACCCAGTACGCCTTCACCCGCCCGGTCGTGGACCACATGTTCCGCAACTACGACGCGGTCCTGAAGGTCGACGGCGAGGTCGGCACCAAGTCGAAGTACGACCCCCGCACGTGGGGCAAGGCCGCCGAGGCCGGCATGGCCGCGCGCGTCACCGAGGCCTGCGCGAACCTGCGTTCCACGGGCACCAAGCTCAAGTAGTCGCCCGAAGCCTTGGGAAGGGCCCGGCCCCGACGTCCGCGGACGGCGAGGCCCGGCCCTTTCCGCGTGCCGCGATACCCCAGACTGTGGGCATGTCCATTCACCAGAACCTGCTCGGGGGCCCCGCCCCCACCCACCTCCCCGACGAGCCGGGCCGCGAGGCCATCGCCGCCGGCACCCCCGCCGTCGAGGTGGCGGCCGCGCACCCGACGTCCTCCCTCGCCTGGGCCGTCCTCGCCGACGAGGCCTTCGCCGCCGGCCGCACGGTCGAGTCGTACGCGTACGCCCGTACGGGCTACCACCGCGGCCTCGACGCGCTGCGCCGCGCGGGCTGGAAGGGCCACGGCCCGGTGCCGTGGAGCCACGAGCCGAACCGCGGCTTCCTGCGCGCCCTGAACGCCCTGGCCCGCGCGGCCGGCGCGATCGACGAGAAGGAGGAGTACGAGCGCTGCTCGACCTTCCTGCGCGACTCCTCGGAGACGGCTGCGGACGTCCTCGGCGCCTGACGCGGTACGAGGCCGGGCGGGGCCGGCGCACGGCCCCCGCCCGGCTCCGGCCGGTCCCGTCCGCCCCACCCGGCCCGCCCGGCCCACCCGGCCCACCCGGGTCGCCGGCTGTGACGTACGCCACTGACTATTGAAGCCCTGCGGCACGACGGTCTTATGATGCGGACAGGGGACCGGAGCTCCACTCACCTCACGGAAGGAGCGGACCGCTACCCGGAAGCACGTATCGAGGAGACAGCGATGTCGCACGCCCTTGATGCCTCCGGAGACGGCGGTTCGGACACCCCGAACCTCGACTTCGCCGGCACGACCCCCTACGAGGACTACGTCCAGGCGGACGTCCTCACCCACCTCCAGCACCTGCGCTCGGACGACCCGGGCGAGATGGTCTTCCTGGTCACCACCCAGGTCATGGAGCTGTGGTTCACGGTCATCGTCCACGAGTGGGAGACCGCCGCGCAGGCGCTCCGCGAGGACGACCTCTCCGTCGCGACGGACGCGCTGAAACGATCCCTCCGCGAGCTGGAGGCCCTCAATGCCTCCTGGCGCCCCCTCGCCCAGCTGACCCCGGGCCAGTTCAACGCGTACCGAGCCGCCCTCGGCGAGGGCTCCGGCTTCCAGTCGGCGATGTACCGCCGGATGGAGTTCCTGCTCGGCGAGAAGTCCGCTTCCATGCTGGTCCCGCACCGCGGCGCCCCGCGCGTCCACGCGGAGCTGGAGAAGGCCCTCCACGAGCCCAGCCTCTACGACGAGGTCCTGCGCCTCCTCGGCCGCCGCGGCCTGCCGGTCCCGGCGTCCGTCCTCGACCGCGACCCGGCCCAGCGCTACGAGCCCTCGCCCGAGGTGGAGGCCGTCTGGACCGCCCTGTACGCGACCCCGGATGCCCACCTGGACCTCCACCGCCTCGGCGAGGTCCTGACGGACGTCGCCGAGCTGGTCTGGCGCTGGCGCAACGACCACCTGGTCGCCACCCGCCGCGCGATGGGCGCGAAGACGGGCACGGGCGGCTCGGCGGGCGTGACCTGGTTGGAGAAGCGCGCGACGAAGAACGTCTTCCCGGAGCTCTGGACGGCGCGCAGCCATGTCTGAGCCGAACGCGTACCCGGACCCGACCCCGGACCCGGACCCGACCCCGGACCCGACCCCGGACCCGACCCCGCTCGCGCGGCGGGCCGCACGGCTGGACGCCGCCGACGACCTCGGCAAGCTCCGTGAGCGCTTCACCCTCCCCGAGGGCGTCGTCTACCTGGACGGCAACAGCCTCGGCGCCCTCCCGGCGGGAGTCGCGGCCCGGCTCGCGGAGGTCGTCACGGAGCAGTGGGGCACCCGCCTCATCCGCTCCTGGACCGAGGGCGAAGCCAACTGGTGGAACGCCCCCGAGCGGATCGGCGACCGGATAGCTCCCCTGGTCGGCGCGGCCGCCGGCCAGGTGGTCGTCGGCGACTCCACCAGCGTCAACCTGTTCAAGGCCCTGGTCGGCGCCGCCCGCCTCGCCGCGCCCGGCCGCGGCGAGATGCTCGTGGACGCCGCCACCTTCCCCACCGACGGCTACATCGCCGAATCGGCGGCCCGTATGACGGGCCTGCGGGTCGTCCCGGTGGACCCGGCGCGGGCGGCGGAGGCGATGACGGCCGACACCGCCGTCGTGCTCCTCAACCACGCCGACTACCGCACCGGCCGCCTGCACGACCTCCCCGGCCTGACCGCCACCGCCCACGCGGCGGGCGCGGTCATCGTCTGGGACCTGTGCCACACGGCCGGCGCCCTGCCCGTCGACCTCGACGCGCACGGTGTCGACCTCGCGGTCGGATGCTCGTACAAGTACCTCAACGGCGGCCCCGGCGCCCCCGCGTACCTGTACATCGCCGCCCGCCACCAGGCCGCCTTCGACTCCCCGCTGCCGGGCTGGAACGGCCACGCGGAGCCCTTCGCGATGACCCCGTCCTACGAGGCCGCACCCGGTGTGGTCCGGGGCCGGGTCGGGACACCGGACATCCTGTCCATGCTCGCCCTGGAGGCCGCCCTCGACGCCTGGGACGGGGTCGCGGTCGAGGACGTCCGCGCGAAGTCCCTCGCGCTGACCGACTTCTTCCTCGAATGCGTGGCGGCGTACGTCCCCGAGGGCATGGTCGAGGTGGTCACCCCGGCCGGGCACGGGCAGCGCGCCAGCCAGATCTCGCTGCGGACGCGGGACGCGGCCGGCGTCATGCGCGAGCTCATCTCCAGGGGCGTGATCGGGGACTTCCGGGCCCCCGACGTCCTGCGCTTCGGCTTCACCCCGCTGTACGTCGGTTTCGCCGACGCGGAGCGTGCGGCCCGCACACTGGGTCACATTTTCGGGTGACCTGGTAGCACCGGGTAGCGAAACGTCACATCAGCACGTGGGCGGGGCTGCGGCCCCGCCCACGCCTGTGTGGGCCCGGCCCGCCACGGAAGGGCCCGTTCCAGCCTGATACGGTCCCGCTCTGCCGGGTACACCGGAACATCAGTCCCCCCTGCCCCACGCGTTACCGGAGGTTGAGCCGATGACGGACCCCGCAGTCGAACGGGACGCCGCCGAGGCCGCCTCGGCCTTCTCTCATCCGCCGGTCGCCCCCGACGCGACGGCGGCCTACGGTGAACACCCCGACCAGATCGTCGACTTCTACGCCCCGCGCGGCGAGGGCGCGCAGGGCCCGGAGCGTTCCGCCCCGCTGGTGGTCGTCCTGCACGGCGGCGCCTGGCGCGCCCCGTACGACCGGCAGCACATCACCCCCTTCGTGGACTTCCTGGCCCGACAGGGTTTCGCCGTCGCCAACGTCGAGTACCGGCGCGGCAGTTCCCTGCCCCACCAGGACGCGGCGGGCCCCGTCGCGGGCCGCTGGCCGGAGACCTTCGACGACGTGGCCGCCGCGATGGACGCCCTGCCCGCGCTGGCCGCCGCCTCCCTGCCGCAGGCCGACCCCCGGCGCATCGTCCTGACCGGCCACTCGGCGGGCGGCCACCTCGCGCTGTGGGCAGCGGCCCGGCACGTGCTCCCGCACGACGCTCCGGCCGGCTGGAGGCTGCCTTCCCCGCCGCTGCTGCGCGGCGTGGTGGCGCTCGCCCCGATCGCGGACTTCACGGTGGCGCAGGAGCTCGGCGTGTGCGGGGGCGCTTCGGCGCAACTGCTCGGCGGGGAGGTCCCCTTCGGCGAACGGCGCCCGTACGCCGACCCGGCGGCGCTGCTCCCGACGGGCATCGCGACGGCGGTGGTCCAGGGGCGGAGCGACATCGTGGTCCCGGAGGCGGTGTCCGAGGCGTACGTGGCGGCGGCCGCGCAGGCGGGGGAGATGGTGGGCCTGACCCTGCTGGACGGGGTCGGCCACTTCCCGCTCATCGACCCGGCGGCGGACGCGTGCGCGGTGGTGTCGGAGGAGATCGCGCAGCTCGCCTGGTAGAGCCCGGCGGCGCGGTGCACGGGCAGCGTGTGCACGAAGCGGTGTCCTCCTCCGCTGAACCGGCCAGGTTGGGACGTATCCGCGCCAACTCCCCCGCGCCCGGGGATACCCGGGTGATCAAGCCCCTGCGGGTCTGTACGCTGAGCGGGATTTCATCCTGAGCGTGTTCAAAAAAATGGGGGGCCGGTGCGCAATCGCCGTCTCGTAATGTCCGCTGCCGCCATCGTCGCGGCCGGATCAGTATTCATACCGGTGACGGCCCACGCGGCCGACCCGGTCACGCCGGGCGCCCAGGGGGTGGCTGCGCCCGGCATGGACCTGAAGAAGGCCTCGGAAGGGTTCCAGACCTTCACCAGCCCTGCGGACCGTACGGTCCGCAAGGCGCTGTCCGCCGCCAAGGGCGCCGCCGTGGCGTCGCAGGCCGAGGCGGGCAACCCGGGCCTGGGCATCGTGCTGGAGGCCCAGGCCGTGTCCGCGCACGGCTTCGAGCTGAAGACCACGGTCGACAGCGCGAACACCCAGCTCAACGTCGTCATCGACTGGGGCGACGGGAACTTCGACCGGGCCGACCCGTACGGCGCCGCCGTGCTGACGCACACGCACACCTACGCGAAGCTTGGCGAGTACCCCGTCAAGATCACCGTGACGGACGCCGCGAACAACGCCGAGGTCACCAACGTGCTCCCGCTGGAGACCGCGGGCTCGGACTTCACCCCGTACGGGCCCACCCGCCTCCTGGACACCCGTAACGGCACGGGCGCCGCGAAGGCCAAGGTCGCCCCGTACGCCACCTCCCGCGTGAAGGTCGCCGGGAACGGCAAGATCCCGGCCGGGGTCACGGCCGTGGTCCTCAACGTCACCGTCACCAACACCACCAGCGCCGGCCACGTGACGGCCTTCGCCTCGGGCCGCGAGCGGCCGACGACCTCGAACGTCAACTTCGAGGCCGGCCAGACCGTGCCGAACCTGGTGATCGTGCCGGTCGGCAAGGACGGCTACGTGGAGCTGTACAACGGCGGCTGGGAGTCGGTCGACCTGATCGCCGACGTCACCGGCTACTTCGGCCGGAAGGCGGCCGGCGGCTACACGCCGCGGACGCCGGCCCGCATCGTCGACACCCGCGTGGGCGACGGCGTCAAGCGGGGCCAGGTGCCCGGGCAGGGGTCGTTCAAGATCCAGATGCCGGCCGGGCTCCACACGGCCCTCGCGCTCAACGTGACCGTCACCAACCCGCGGCAGGACGGTCACCTGACCGCCTACCCGAGCGACCAACCGGTGCCCACCACGTCGAACGTGAACTTCTCCGCCGGTCAGACCGTCGCCAACTCGGTGATCGTGCCGGTCGCGGCGGACGGTTCGGTCACCATCCGCAACGGCAGCTGGCAGCCCACCGACGTGGTCGTCGACCTGGTCGGCTCCTACGGCATCGACAGCTCGGGCTCCTTCGTGCCGTTCGACAAGCCGGTCCGCAGGCTCGACACCCGGGCCTGGGACAAGGGCCAGTCGCCCGCCCGCGGCTACACCTACATCCCGTTCTCCCCGGGTGAGGACGGCGTCGCGGGCTACGTGCTGAACACCACGGTCACCAACACCCGCGGCGACGGCTTCCTGTCGGTCGCACCGGACCCGAACACGGTGGAGCAGTACCGGAACAAGACGAACGGCTGGCCCGAGCGGCCGGTCTCCTCCGCGCTGAACTGGACGGCCGGCAAGACCGTCCCGAACCTGGTCCAGGCGAGCTCCGGGAACAACGGAATCGTCGACTTCTGGAACCAGGGCTGGCAGGACGTCGACCTGATCGTCGACATCTTCGGCTATTACGACACCAAGTAGCCGTTCTCGTCGGCGCCCCGGGACCGGTCGTACGGCCGGTCCAGGTGGCGGGACCGGTCGCCGGGGCCGCGAGGGCGGACCCGGTCTGGCCGGTGAACGCCGTCAGTACGGCGAGCAGCAGGGCGCCGGAGGCCAAGGCCGTACGGCTTCTCCCCCGGGCTGCGGACATACCTCTGCCACGTGGCAGCAAACTCATGAACCCCCCAGTTCGAGCAGGCCCGACCTGTGACCAGCACAGGAGTTCGCGGGCGGGCGGAGTTCATCCCGTTGCCGGGCTTGCTCGAAACGCGGTTATGTACGCTGGCCAGGCTTTGGACCTGATCGACCGTTAGAAGAAAATGGGGGGCCGGTGCGCAATCGCCGACTCGTAGTTTCCGCTGCCCTCGTGGCAGCGGGTGTGGGGCTCATACCCGGGATCGCCCAGGCGGCGGGTCCGGTCGCTCCGGCGGCGCCCGCCGCGCAGGGGGCGGCCGCGGCCGGGACCGGTCCGGAGGTGGCGCAGAAGCTCAAGGGCAAGACCTTCAGCAGCCCTGCCGACCGTACGGTGGTCACGCCGAAGTCCGGCGCCCAGGCCGGGGGGACCGCGCGGGCGCAGGGGGCGCAGGGGGCGCAGGACAGCTCGTACCCCGCGATCGACCTGGAGGGCACCGGTCACACCGCGCACTCGATCGATCTGCGGACCATCATCACCACCACGGACGCCGCCGCCCTCGATGTCGTCATCTCCTGGGGCGACGGGGCCACGGACAAGTTCGTCGCCACGATCGCCGGCTTCGGCTCCGACCTGCGATACACCAAGCATAAGTACGCCGCGGTCGGTTCGTACGACGTCAAGGTCACGGTGAAGAACACCGCGACCGGCGCCGAGGCCGTGAACGGGCTTAAGTTCACCACCGCGGGCAACGAGTTCACCTCGCACGCGCCGACCCGGCTGCTGGACACCCGCGCGGGCATCGGCGCCGCGCGGGCCAAGGTCGGCGGGCGGAGCTCGGTGGCGCTGAAGGTCGCGGGCGTCGCCAAGGTCCCCGCCGCGGTCCGCGCGGTGGTCCTCAACGTCACCGTCACCAACACCACGGGACCGGGCCACATCTCGGTCGGCCAGGACAAGGCCCTGACCGAGGGCGCCGAGACGTCCAACGTGAACTACGTCGCGGGCCAGAGCGTCCCGAACCTGGTGATCGCGCCGGTCGGCGAGGACGGGTACGTGCACCTGTTCAACGCCGGCTGGCAGTCGGTCGACCTGCTCGCGGACGTCACCGGCTTCTTCACGCCGGCGCCCGCCGCCGGCTACGGCGCGCTGACCCCGACCCGCGCCGTCGACACCCGCGAGGGCGTCGGTACGGCGAAGGGTCAGGTCCCCGGCTACGGCACCTTCGACGTCGAGATCGCCGGGCGCGGGGGCGTGCCGGCGGGCGCCACCGCCGTGGCGCTCAACCTGACCGCCACCAACCCGCGGGCGGACGGTCACCTGACCGCCTACCCCAGCGGGCAGGCGGCTCCGGTCACCTCGAACGTGAACTTCACCGCCGGTCAGACCGTCGCCAACTCGGTGATCGTGCCGATCGGCCCCGACGGGAAGATCGCCGTTCGCAACGGCAGCTGGAACCCGGCCGACGTGGTGGTCGACGTCGTCGGCTACTACACCCCCGACAGCCGGTCCGCCTTCGTGACCGCCTGGGTGCCCATGCGGATGCTGGACACCCGCAAGGACCTCAGCTGGGGCCTTCGGAAGGCCGGACCGGTGCCGGCCCGTACGTACGAACCCATGCCGCTCGAGGGCGATACGACGACCCCCGACATCGACGGCTGGGCGCTGAACACCACGGTCACCAACACCACCGGGACGGGCTTCCTGTCGGTCGCCCCCGACCCGAACTTCAGGTACCAGTACCGGGAGGGCACCGCGGTCACGCCGCAGCGGCCCGTCTCCTCGGCCCTGAACTGGACGGCGGGCGCGACCGTCCCGAACCTGGTCCAGACGCCCGGGGGCAAGGGGGGCATCGTCGACTTCTGGAACCAGGGCTGGGCGAACATCGACCTGCTCGTCGACCTGACCGGCTACTACCAGACGAACTGATCCACCGGCGGGTACGCGGAAGGGGCGGTGCGCCGTGGCGGTTTCTAGGGATCGTC
>NZ_JAGGOT010000099.1 GCF_018614195.1 Streptomyces sp. ISL-43 | reverse complement strand
ATTCGGAAAGACTCGTCTAGGTACCCGGGGTGACGGACTCGCCGCCCACTCCCACGTAGACGGAGTCGAAGACGGGCCGGTGCTTCTGGTCGGTCAGGCCGGTCTGGCGCGTGTAGTTGTTCGGGTTGGACGGGTCACGCGTGAGCAGCATCGTCGAGCCGCCCCCGTCGAGGTTGATGGCGTCCATGACCTTGAGGTCCTTGAACACGCTCGTGACCTCGGAGAAGAAGGCGCCGTCGTACGTGGCGAGCGCCTCCGCGGGGTCCGCGGGCTCGTCGCGCGTGCCGGTGACCGTCACGAAGACCGTGCGCCCCTGGTCGTCGACCCCCAGCGTGGTGCGCGAGTCCTTGCAGATGACGTCGCTCCCGCTCCCGACCGTACGCCCGCACGAGCCGGGCGCGTAGGGCACGCCGTCGTCCATGAGGCGCGCACCGCCGGAGAGGATGTCCACGGACTCGTCCAGCGGGATGTTGCGGTTGTCGGCGAGGTCGGTCACCTTCTGGTCGATGGTGAGCTTGGCCTTCGCGTCGAACATTCCCTGCAGCCAGGCCGTGGGTTCCACGCCGATGGCCTGGAGGATGTGCTTGCCCTGGGGAACCAGGTGTCCGCCGCGCGAGGTCCAGTCGGCCGGGCGGGTGAGAGTGCCGTCCTCCTCGACCTGCACCTCGAAGCCCGCCTGGTTGTCCGAGCCGATCTTGGGGTTCATGCCGGGGGTCGGAGTGGGCATCCCGTAGCGGTCGTTGAAGAGGATGATCTCCTGCGGATCCTGGTGGACGGTCACCGTCTTCCCGTGGCTGTCTTCGTAGGTGAGCCCGAGCGTGACGGGCACCTTCTCCAACTTGCCGTCCACCATGACCTGCTCGAAGCCGTCCTCCACACCGTCCTTGAGGTCCTTCTCCTTCATGTCCGCGACACCGTCCTCGACGTCCCGCGGGCAGGTCATGGCGCCTCCGGGATTGCGGTTGATGTCGTCGATCTTGTGCAGCGCCGAGCCTCCGCCGGACGGCGGAACGCTGCTCGTCACGGAGAGAGCCGTCGCCAGGTCGGCCACGTAAGGAATGCCGTGCTGAAGGACGAGGGAGCGCCGGGCCGACTTCGTCGGCTCGCAGGCCGCGCCCAGCAGGACGCCGTCGCGGGCCGTGGCGCCGAAGCTCTGTACGGTCTCGGGCGTGGTCGGCCTCTCGGCGTGCTGGCCCTCGTTCGTGAAGTAGCTCGCGTTGATCCCGGCCAGCGGGAGCTGGGCGTACTGGTTCAGCTGATCGCGGACTATCTCGCTCTCGCCCGCCTTCCTGCCGTACGTGCTCTCGATCCTCACGGCGCTGACGGCCGGGTCGATGCGCAGGACGTTCAGCTCGCGCGGCTTGCCCGCGCGCAGGGGGCTGGGGGACGTCTCCTTGTAGCGGAAGAGCTCCACTCCGGGGTCCAGTTGCTGGTACTGGGTGTCGAGCGGCGTCCAGCCCGTGACGTCAGGTGCGGTCGCGGCGGCCGAGACGCTGGACGCGCCCGGGGTGACGAGCAGCAGGACCGAGGTCAGGGCGGTGGCGGTGGCGAGTGCTCCGCGGCGCGCGGTGGTCGTGAGGGTCACGAGCAGTCCGCCTTGTCGCGCAGCTTGTGGGAGACGAA
Source organism: Streptomyces sp. ISL-43 (assembly GCF_018614195.1). Lineage (GTDB taxonomy): Bacteria > Actinomycetota > Actinomycetes > Streptomycetales > Streptomycetaceae > Streptomyces. The sequence goes on along the minus strand of NZ_JAGGOT010000099.1, from coordinate 47,103 downwards.
GGTGTCGGCGTGGGCGCCGGCGACCGTGGTGGAGTCACCGGGCAGGACCCGGAACGGCTTGTCCGCTGCCGTTATCTCCGCGGCCGGCTTGTCGTAGAAGCAGGCAGACTTCGCGGTGCGGTTGTAGACGGACTCGATCTTCTTGGCCCAGTAGTCCGGGTGATAGGCGTTGTAGTCGATCTGGGTCTGGAACATCGCGCCGCGGCCGCTGGGCTGCTGGAAGAAGCACAGGAAGCCGTCTTCGCAGCGCTCGAAGCCGGTGAAGCAGTGGCCCTGGGAGGGCGCGAGCTTGTGGGAGGCGAGCTTGCCACCGAGGTTGCCGGCCACGGCGGAGAGGTTGCCCTTGGTGATTTTGGTCCCGGCCTTGGGCGCAATCGCCTTGACCTGGCCCCCGTAGCGGGTCTCCACGTACATGCAGGCCCAGTAGGAGGAGTTGTTCATGAGCGACTCGGCCTTGTTGTTCCAGGTCTCGTACGACTCGGATTCGCTGTTCTTGGCCAGGTCGAAGGCGTGGACGGAGTCGCCCTCGTCGTTGGTGCCGTCCGGCCCACTGTAGAGGCAGAGGCTGTTGTCGGGGCAGGCTTCGTAACCGGCGGCACTCGCCGGGAAAGCCGTGAGCGCTCCCCCGAGGAGCGCCAGGGCGCCCGTGAACAGGGCGCCTCGCAGGATGTTGGTCTTCACGAGGTCAGAATCGCACACACGTACCCACACCAAGCCTGGGGCCTGGGGTTATGAGCTCGGGCCGGCAGCGGCGCGCGGCACTTCCCGCGTACTGCCAGGCCGTGCGGGAGATCGCGAAGGACACCGGGTCGCTGCTCGTCGACCACGAGGCGCACTGGCTGGAGCACCACGGCACGGCCGACCCGATCCCCTGGCTCGACGACCCGGCCCACCCCAACGCGGTCGGCCACCTGCGCATGGCGAACCACACTCTTCGCGCCATGGGCCTGGGCGAGCTGGATCCCCTGTAGGCACGACCCGGGTGATCGCCGTGCCCACAGCGGGGCCGGTCAGGCGGGCGTGAAGACGTCTTCGTGCGCGTCGTCGAGGATGAATCCGTTGTCGAAGCGGACCCGGACGGTCACACGGCCGCGCTGCTCCTGGTAGGCGATCCAGTCGGGCTCCAGGCCGGCGACCTTCTCTTCCAGCTGCGACTTGCTCTCCATGGGCATCTCGTGGCCGAAGGCGTCGAGGAGCGACTTGAGCCGCTCGTACTCGCGGGCCTCCGGGCTCTGCTGGTCGTGCTCGACCACCCGCTCGACGGTGCCCTCGGTCCCCGCCGCCAGGGACAGGGATCCGGCGACGGCCTCCGTCGCGGTCGAAGGGTCGCCGGTCATCGCGACCCAATCGGTCAGCCTGGTGTCCGCCGCCAGCTTCACCCGCCGGCCTTCTTTCAGCGTCATCGCTTCTTCATCTCTCGGATCGGCACACATCAGGACGGTGCCATTATCCGTCCCGCCTTCGCCGCGCCGGCGCGGGCCCGGGCGGCGGCGGCAGGCTCGCGGATGCCCGCCGGGTGGTACCCCACCGGTTCAGCGCGGAGGCAGCGCGAAGAGCCGTCCGTAGCCCGTGATGTCGTCCGTGTACGTGCCGGCCGCGTCATGGCCGACCACAGGAGGACCTGGTTCGCGGTGAGCACGAGCCGGTCGAGGGTGACCTCGAGGGCCTCGATCATGCCGACCGCGCGCAGACCGTTGCCTCCGAAGACGACGGCCTCGGCCTCGTCGGGGACATGGGCGGCCGCCCAGTCGTACAGGTCGCCCGGCCGGATCAGGGATTGGCCGCCGCGCAGGTCGCACGGCGCGTCGGCCAACTGCGCGGCCGCCTCGTCCACATGGGGCGGCGCGGCGAAGTCCCGTACCGGGGCGAGCGGGATCGTCGGATCCATCGCGCCGCCCTTGCGCATCGCGCCGAAGGGCACGCGCGCGCCGTGCAGGCCGACGTCGGCCGGTGCCATCGCGCGCAGTTCGGACTCCGGCCCCACGTCCCCTTGCGGGATGAGCACGCCGAGCCGGACCCGTACGTCCCAGCCGTCGGGCCGCCAGCCCGCCGCGGGCCCGGTCACTTGGCCGTGGGGCGGTCGTGGGCGATTGCCGCGGAGATCCGGTCGGCGGTGGGGCCGAAGCCCACGGTGCCGGGGTTCGGCAGCACTTTGCGGGTGCGGTGCGAGAGCGGTTCCATGGGCACCATGTGCGCATCCGTGCGCCGTCCCACCGGGCACCACTCCGTGTGGGACCCCCTCGGGGACGCTTCCTTCACCCGTCTGCAGGCCGGGGCGTCGGTGCCGTCTCACGCCCCCCGAGCGGGCGCGGCGGGCCGTTGGTGCGGGCGGGCCGGCCGGACCCGCCGGTCGGGGGCCGCCCGCGAGGGCGGCCCCCGACCCGTGGCTGTCTGGGGCCGGCGCCTACCGGCGGACGCTCCAGTCGACGGTGGCGCGCAGTGTGCGGGCGATCTTCGGGTCGCGGACCGAGAGGGTGCGGTCCTCGGCGCTGACCGACAGCTTGTGCGTCCGGAGGTCGTACAGCCGCAGGTCCGCGATCCGCACCTCGGTCCGGCCCTCCAGGCTCTTCAGCTCCCGGCCGTCGAGGTACCAGCGGACCACGAGCTGCCGGCCGTCCGCGCCGGTCAGCCGGGGTACGGCCGCCTTGGCCGTGTCGCGCCGGCGCAAGGTGCGGTCCGTGGGGGTGATCGGGGTGACGGCCCTCGCGTGCTTGTAGAAGCCGGCGATCATTGATTCGACGCCGGGGAGGTTGAAGGGCTTGCCCAGGACCCGCATGAGCGAGTTGTCGGTGGGGCGGTTGAGCCCGGTGACGAAGTAGCCGCCTCCCTCGTACGCGCCGACCGTGCCGCCGTCCGGCGAGGGCTCACCCAGCCAGCGGTACCACTTGGCCCGCTGCCGGGCCAGCCGGTCGGCGGTCAGCGTGGAGATGTTGGAGTCCGCGGGCTCGGGGCCGGTGTACTTCTCGTAGTCCGGGACTCCGGGGTAGAAGTACTCGTCGGCGAGCTTGCCGAGCGAGTGGCCGGTCTCGTGGATGGCGACCTGGCCGGACTTGGCGTTGTCCGACGAGGCGGTGGATATGCCCTCGTAACCGAGGGTGGCGCTGGGCTCGTTGTAGCCCGCGCCGCCGTACTTGGCGCTGTTGGCCAGGACGATGACGAGGTCGGCCTCGGGCGCCTTGGATACGTACGTGTCCACCTTGGGCTGGTCTATGCAGAGCAGCCGCTCGATGTCTTCGCACCAGAAGTACGCGCCGAGGGCCGTGTCGCGCACGGTCGCACGGTCGGGGTCGCCGGAGACGCCCGACTCGCGGGAGACGGCGTCGACGGTCCAGACGTTGAAGAGGTTCCGGTAGGTGGTGTACGGCTCGACGGCAGTCACCTCGGCCCATTTCGCCTCGGCGTCGGCGTGGAACTTCGCCAGCTCGGCGGCGGTGTAGCCGTCGCCGATGATGACGATGTCCAAGCGGTCGGCGGTAGGGCCGTTGTCGACGAGCTTGGCGACCTCGCCGTCGGCCGCCCGCTCCGCCTCGGAGAGCCGGGCGCCGCTCCTGGCCGTGCCCGTGGCCGCGCCGTCGGCGGGTACGAGGACGTGGCCCGATCCGGCGTCGCCCCCGTGCTCCGGTCCCGGTATCTCCACCTCCACCCGCGGCTTGGACGCCGGAGCGTCGGCCGCGCGGACGGGCCCGGCGGCCAGCAGCGCGGTGGTCGCACAGGCCGCGGCGACGGCTGCGCGCAGGACCGATCGGACAGCTGGACGTCTGACGTTGCGCATGAAGTCCTCCCCTGGTGAAGGAAGTTAAACCAGTAGGTAAGTGCACTGAATCGGTTGCTTAAACTAAATGGCGCACGACGGGTGCGCAATGGCCCGCTCCCCCTGAATACTGGGGAGTTCGAGCAACCAGGGGGATTCCATGGACGAACCGTCCGAGATCGGCCGAAGGGTTCAGCGCATGCGAACCGACCTCGGCCTGACGCAGAGGAAGTTGGCGGAGCCCTCGTACACTCCGGCCTACATCTCGACGCTGGAGTCGGGCAAGGTCCGGCCCTCCGAAGCGGCGCTGCGCTTCCTCGCCCGGCGCCTCGGCACCTCCTACGAGGAACTGGCCACCGGACGCCCCGCCCACCTCGCCACCGAGCTGCGCCTCGCCCTCACCGACGCCCAGCAGATCCTGGCCGCCGGAGCCGCCGACGACGCGGCCGTCCGCTACCGGCGCCTCCTCGCCGAAGCGGAACGCCTCGGCCTCGCCGACGTACGGGCCGAGGCCCTACTCGGGCTCGGCGACTGCGCCTTGGAGTCGGGGGAACTGCCCGACGCGATCGGCCACTTCGAGGCGGCCGAACGCCTGCTGGCCGACGAGCCGCTCCCCCGCCGCGCCCGCCCTATCCGCGGCCGCGCCGTCGCGCACCTGCTCGCCGGGGAACTGCGGTACGCCTGCTACCTGCTCGAATCCACCATCGACGAGCTGGGCACGAGCGGACTGGCCGACCCCGAGGCACTGGTGCTGCTCTACGCCGCGGTCATCGGGCCGTACATCGACATGGGCGCCCACGCCCGGGCCGCCCACGCGGCCGAACTCGCCCTGTCACTGGCTCCACAGGTCAGCGACCCGGCTCTGGTCGCGGGCATGCACCGGCAGGTCGCGCGGACGTTCCTCACCGAGGGGCGCGTGGCCGACGCCGACGCCTCCCTCGCCAAGGCCCAGGCGATCTACGGGCAGTTGCGGCTGCGGACCGATCTGGCGCACTGCCACTGGATGCGTGGCTACGTACAGGCCCAGAACGGCGACCTCGCCTCCGCCGAGCGGGAACTGCGTACGGCCCGGGAGATGCTCTCGGCCAGCCGCGCGGCCCTGTACACCGCGCAGGTCGAGGTCGAACTGGCCGACGTACTGCGCCGGCTCGGCCGGTACGAGGAAGCCGCCGGGCTGCTCTCGGCCCTGCTGGAGCTGGGGGACAGCCACGGCGCGGTGCACGCCGGCGGTGCGCACCGGCTCCTCGGCCTGATGGCCGAGGAGCGAGGCGAGACCGAGTCCGCCGAGGAGCACTACGTGCAGGCCCTGGCGCTGCTGGAGCGCAGCGGGGCGACGGGCGACCTCGCCGACCTGTGCCGGCTCCTGGGCGACCTGCTGCGGCGGGCCGGGCGGACCGAGGCGGCCCTGGACGCGTACCGCACGGGCCTGGGTCATCGCGCGGCCCCCGGAACCACCACGCTGGGACCGGCCCCGGCGGCGCCGGCGTTCCCGACCCGCCTGGCACCGCGGTCCTGACGGCCCGGTGCACGCGGGTTCATGATCACGACGCCGCCTCCCCGCGATGATCTCCGCGGGGGACACCGGCGCCCTCACGCTGCCGCCGGCACCTGCTACAGGTCGATCCAGTAGCGCCGCTTGGGGCCGATCAACGTCTCGCGGACGTCCTCCAGGACACCGCCGTTGTTCTCGATCGTGCGGATCGAGGCGCGGTTGCCGGGGTCACAGGTGAGCAGTACCCGGTCCATCCCCAGCAGCCGCGCCTCGTGCAGGACCTCGCCCAGGGCCCAGGTGGCCAGGCCTCGGCCGCGGGCCGAGGGGCGGATGCCGTAACCGATGTGGCCGCCCGCATCGAGCAGGAATCCGTTCAGGTAGTGCCGCAGGTCGATGGCGCCCAGGTACTCGTCGCCCTCGGCGATCCACCAGTACGTGGCGTGGACGCGCCCGTGCTCGACCGGCACCGTGCGGTCCCCGTACCGCTGCAGCCTCTCCGTCCATGCGGCGAAGCCCTCCCGGCTGTCCACGTCGTCGTCGGAGCCGAGTCCGGCGCCGTCCATGTGCGCGTCGTGCCCCCACTCCTTCTGCGCGGCGAGCCACGAGTCGTACAGGCGGGGAGTGGGCGTGATCAGCTCGGGCATAAGCGGACGATAACAGCCCCGGCGGCTGCGGCCCGGACGGGCCGCTACCGTGCTGCCGTGACCGGATCCGCGCAATACCCGCTGCTCTTCCTCGATGTCGACGGACCACTCATTCCCTTCGGCGCGGCATCGCAGGAGTATCCGACGTATCGGATCGGCCCCTCGTCACGGGAGGCCGACTCGAATCCGCTCCTGGACCGGATCGATCCCGCGTACGGGCCCCGGCTGGCGGCCCTGCCGTGCGAGCTGGTCTGGGCCACGACGTGGATGGCCGACGCCAATGAGTGCATCGCGCCGCGGATCGGTCTGCCGGAGCTGGCCGTGGTGATCTGGCCGGAGCCGTCCGACGTCGATGAGCGGGACGAACGCAGCGGCTTGCACTGGAAGGCCCGCGGCATCGTCGCCTGGGCCGCGGGTCGGCCGTTCGCCTGGGTCGACGACGAGATCACCGACACCGACCGGGCGTGGGTCCGCGGACACCATCGAGGCCCCGCCCTCCTCCACCGTGTCGATCCGCGCCGGGGCCTCACCGAACAGGACTTCGACGCTCTCGACACGTGGCTTCGGCGGACGGCCGGACTGTAGGGCGCGTGGGCCGCGGAGCGAACAACGCACCGGGGCGCGTCGTTGCGATCCGGAGACCGGGCCGGAATCAGTCGGCGCTCGGGAGCAGGACCTCGCCCGCGGGCCGGCGAACCGCGGCCTTGACGAGCTTGTCGACGTGCGCCGCCGGAACGACGATGCCCGGTTGCCGGCTGGTCCAGTCGAGGAAGGCCTCGAGGCTCAAGCGGGGTATCGCGCCGAGGTAGGGCTCGACGTACACCGGTGTGTTCGGTTCGCTGCGCCAGCTGGCGGCGAGGGTACCGATGTCCACCGTGTCGTAGCCGAGCGCGTCCAGGAGGCGGGCGGCCTCGGTCTTGGCCCCCTCGTCGTCACCGGCGATGGGCAGGGCGCTGCGGTCCGGTGCGCCCTCGGGCCGGGCGAGGGAGACCAGCTGGTGCGGGGTGATGTTGTTGAACGCCTTCACGACACGGGAGCCCGCGAGGTGGCGCTGCATCAGGGCGCTGGAGGTCAGTTCGCCCGTGTCGAGTTCGGCCCGGTGGCCGTCCCGCTCGGGGTAGTAGTTCGCCGTGTCCAGTACCGTCTTGCCGGCCAGGGCATCGGCGGGGAGCTGTTCGCAGGCCATCAGCGGGATGGCCGCCACCACCAGGTCCGCGGCGCGGGCCGCCTCTGCCGGTGTGGCCGCCCGGGCGCGGCCGCCCAGGTCGGCGACGAGGTCGGCGAGTGTCTCGGGGCCGCGCGAATTGCTCAGGACGACCTCGAGGCCTGCCGCGACGGCCAGGCGGGCAACGGAAGACCCGATCATTCCGCTGCCGATGAATCCGAGCGTGAGGGGCATGGCTTCTCTCCGTTCGTTCGTGTGCGTCGCCACGACGCAGGCCCCGACGGGCGGCGAGCGGGGCAGGGCCGCGCCGGTCGCGCGTAGGTGGCCCCGCCGGACAGCATGGAACCTCCGCAACGGCCCACCCAGGCCCCTGTGCTGCGTACTCACCGCGTGATCACCCACCGCACAGCCGGGCGTAGGGTCGGCGTATGGACGACCGGACCGAGCTGAGCGACTTCCTGAAATCACGCCGTGCCCGCCTGCGCCCCGAGGACGTGGGGTTGCGCGACTACGGCCGGGCGCGCCGGGTCGCGGGCCTGCGGCGTGAGGAGTTGGCCCGGCTGGCGGGCGTGAGCATCGCCCATTACACGCGTCTGGAACAGGGCAAGGGCGACAGCGTCTCGGACGAGGTCCTGGACGCCATCGGCACCGCGCTGCGCCTGGACGCGGACGAATCGGCCTACTTGCACGGGATCGCGCGGCGTCCGCGGGCGTGTGCGGGGGCCGCGGGCTCGCCGGACGTGCGCCCGGGCCTGCGCTACCTCTTGGAGTCGTTCGTGATGACGCCGGCACTGCTGGTCGGGCGGCACACCCAGATCATCGGCTGGAACCGGCTCGCGGTGGCGGTGTTCGGCGACTTTCCCGCACTGCCGGAGGACCGCCGCACCATCTCGCACCTGTGGTTCACCGAGTCGTACTCGCGGCTGCACGGCGCCGGCTGGGAACGGGCGGCATGCGAGCACGTGGCGCATCTACGCGTCCTGGTCGGGCGATACCGCGGGGACGCCGGGCTCGCGGCGCACATCGAGCACATGCGGGATCTGAGCGCGGATTTCGCGCGGATGTGGGCGGAGCACCCGGTCGCGCAGGTCCGGGACCGGGCGTACGTGCTGCACCATCCGGTCGTGGGCGAACTGACCCTGCACGGCGAGCTCATCGCGCTGCCCAATGAGCCGTCGTGCTGGGGGCTGGACCTGTTCGCCGCGGAGCCGGGCTCGCCGTCCGAGAAGGCGCTGCGCGAACTCGCGGGCCTCTAGCGCTGCCCGACGACGCCGGTTCCCGTTTCCCGGACGTGTACGCGGCCGTCGTCCCCACCCGAGACCGCGAACCGCCCGTCCGAGGTCAGCCGGGCGAACCGTCCGCCGGCGCCGAAGGCGACCGCGCCACGGCCGAGGCGGCGGGCGGCGGCCCGGTCCGCAGGGCCTCGCCGACTCCCACTTCGGCGAGGCCCTGGCGGATCCACCCGTCCCGCGGCACTCTCCGGCTACGCGTCCTCAGCGCGGGCGCGGTTGCGGCGGCGGAACTCGTCCGTCGGGACACCGCCGACTCCCCAGTCCTCCAGGGCGACCTCGTCGATGAGGACGAAGGTGGTCGCCGGGTCCTTGTCGAGGACCCTGACCAGCAGATCGGTCACGCCGGCGATGATCTCGGCCTTCTGCGCGGCGGTGGCGCCTTCACGGGTGATCTTGACGTTGACGTACGGCATGGCGGTTCTCCTTCGAGTGGGGGCGGTCAGATCTGGCGGCCGGTGACGTGGCCGCCGTCCACGCGCAGGGCGTGCCCGGTCACGAACCCGGCGCTCGCGAGGTACAGCACCGCGTCGGCGATCTCGGCGGCCTCTCCGACCCGGTTCAGCAGGGCGAGTCCGCCGAAGGAGTCCACGTCGGAGCCCGCGTGCAGCGGGGTGCGGATGATGCCCGGAGCGACCAGGTTGACGCGGATCCCGTCGACGGCGAGTTCGGCGGCCAGGCTCGTCGTCAGCGCGTGCACGCCGGCCTTGCTGACCACCGGCGCGGTGGCCGGGAAGCCCGCCAGCGCGTGGTCGACCAGGACGGTGCCGATGTTGACGATGCTGCCGCCGCCGCCCTGGGCGCGCAGGGCCCGCACGACCGCCTGCGTGGTGAAGTAGGTGCCCTTGAGGTTGCCCGTCAGGTAGCCGTCGAGCTCGTCCTCAGTGACCTCGGTGAAGGGCTTCGGCTCGAAGGTGCCGGCGTTGTTGACGAGTACGTCGATCCGCCCGAAGCGCTCCAGCGCCGTACGGACGAGGGCTTCGCCGGTATCCGGCGAGGCGATGCTGCCCGCGACCCACGCGGTCCGCTCGGGATGGCCGAGGCCGGCGGCGGTCTTGGCGAGGCGGTCGGTGTCGCGGCCGTTGAGGACGACGTTCGCGCCGCTCGCCAGGAAGGCGCGGGCGATGTCCAGGCCGATGCCGCTGGAGGAGCCGGTGACGATGGCGGTGGTCGTGGTGGCGGTGGTGCTGGTGGCGGTCATGAGGTGGGCGCCTTTCGTGGGCGGCGGCCGGGGTGTCCGACCGCCTGACACCAGAAACCTATGAGCCCTCAACCCATAACACCACGACGTAAATTGGAGCATGTGATAATCCAGCGTTATGGATGTGGATCTGCGTGACCTGGAGCTTTTGGACGCCACCGCCGAGGCCGGCTCACTGACCGCCGCCGCCGAGCGGCTCTACGTCAGCCAGCCCGCCCTCAGCCAGCGGCTCACCCGCCTGGAGGGCCGCCTCGGCATGCCCCTCTTCGACCGCAAGGGCCGCCGTCTGATCCCCAACGCCGCGGGCCGCCGGCTGCTGGTCGCCGCCCGCCAGGTCATCGGCGAACTGGAGTCGGCCTCCCGCGACTTGCTGGAGCTCCGCGACGGGCGCGACCGGCGGGTCCGGTTCGCCGCGCAGTGCAGCACCACCTTCCCGTGGCTGCCGCCGGTCCTGCGGGCGTTCCGCGAGCGCGAGCCGGACATCGACGTGCGGATCGAGACCGTCGCCGACGACGCGCCGATTCCGGCGCTGCTCGCCGACCTGGTCGATGTCGCCCTGGTCACCAAGCCGGACCTGCAGATGGACCGGGTATCCCTGACCAGGCTGTTCGACGACGAGATGGTGGCGGTGGTGCCCGCCGGACACCCGTGGGCCTCCCGCGCCCACCTGACCGCCCGCGACTTCGACGGCGCGGACCTGGTCCTCTACGACTTCTACGACCAAAAGCGCATCCCGTCGATGCCGCTGCCCATCCCCGCCGGGGCACGGCCCGCCCGCATCACCACCATGCCGGTGGTGACCGACCTGGTGGTCGAGATGGTGGCGGGCGGCCAGGGCGCGACGGTGCTGCCCAACTGGGTGGCCGCCCCTTACGCGGCCTCGCACGGTCTCGCCCTGGTCCGGATCGGCGCGAAGCCTCTGACCCGCACCTGGTTCTGCGCCACGCGGACCGGCCCCCGCCCGCCCCACCTGGAGGCCTTCGTCGAGGAGCTCGTCTCCCGCCTCCAATCCCCGGTGTGAACGGAGGGGAGCCGGACGGGGTTGACCCTCGACTTGGTGGAGGGCCCAGAGTTCCGGGTGTGGAGAGCGAGATGCGCGGTATAGGTGAGATGGCCCGGGCGAGCGGACTGAGCGTGAGCGCCCTGCGGTTCTACGACGGCGCCGGCGTACTGGTCCCGGCCTGGGTCGATCCGGTGACCGGCTACCGCTGGTACGGACCCGAGCAGCTCGAGGAGGCCGGGCTGCTGGCCCGGCTCCGCCGTGCGGGCATGCCGTTGGCGGACATCCGGCTGGTACTGGCCGGGTGGTCCGGTGCCGACACCGACCTCGTGCGCAAACTGCTCACGGCGCATCTGCGCCGTCTCGAACTGGGGCTGGCCGATGCCCGCAGCGAGTTCTCCACGGTCCGCGTGCTACTCGAACTCAGGGAGAATCCCATGGCTCTGCCCAGCACCACCGCCGTCCGCTTGACCGTCTCGGCGCCCGAGCTGGCCGCCGCGCTGGACACGGTCCGCTTCGCCGCCAGTACCGACCCGGAGTTGCCGACGCTCGGCGGTGTCCTCTTCGACATCGAGGGTGAGGTGCTCCGTGTCGTGGCCACCGACCGGTACCGGATGGCGGTCGCGCAGACCGGTACCACCGGGCATGGCGGACCCCGTGTACAGGCCATCGTGCCGTCCCCGCTCGCCGACGCGATGCGGGCGCTGCTGAGCCGTGACACGTCCGTCCAGCTCACCGTGGAAGGTGACCGCGTGGCCCTGGAGACGGGGGAGCTCGAGGCGGCCGGTCAGCGCCTCGATCACGACTTCCCCGATTACCGTCGCCTCGTCCGGCTGCCCGCGGGGCGCCGCGCGCTCGTCGACGTTCCGGCTTTCCGGAAGGCGGTGGAGACCGGTCCCGTCCGCGCGAACGAGGTGCGCGGACAGGACGGCGTGTCCTGTGATCTCAGCGTGCTGAAGGTGACGGCCGATGGTGTGGTGGCCGTCTGTGAGGACGGGGACGGGGACCAGGACCTCGTCGCCGTCAACCGCGACTTCCTGCTGGATGCCCTCGCCGCCGGAGCCCGCGACGAACTGTTCCTGGAGTTCGGCGCCCCCAAGGCACCCCTGGCGATCCGCCGGACCGATACCGAGGACGCCTTTTCCCTTCTGATGCCGGTCCTCCTGGAGAACTGACCGGCCGCGAGGCCGGGCGGCAGGGGGCGTGCGGGTGAGGCACGGAGGCGTGGCGGCTGCTCGGATCGCTCCGGACGCCTCCCCCGCCCTCACCAGCCCGGACCGCGCACCCGACCACGCGTGTGCTGAAACTCCCGTCCGGGGCCCCGTACCTACTTCCCATTCCCCTACGAAGTACCGCTGGTGGTGGGGGTGGTGAGGGAATCGGCGAGGTAGGCGCCGAGGTCCCGGTCTTCGGGGTGCTCGGGTACGAGCATGTGGCGGATCCAGGCGGCACGCTCGTGCCCGAGCGGTGCCAGCTCCCAGACACAGCCGATCCAGGGGGAGTTCAGCTTCACGAAGTGTGTCGCATCCCGGTCGGGACAGCCCAGCACCGGCTGGCCGGCGGCCGCCCCGCCGAAGTGCAGGACGTTGTCCCACACCCAGCTGTACGTGTTGAGGTAGGCGCTGCCGTCCGACGACTCGTGGACGATGACGAACGTGGCCGGGGGCGTTCCGTCGGACTCCGGCAGCAGGTCGGGCAGTACGGCGTACGCCGCCTTCTCCACGGCGGGTGCGATACCGGCCGGGTCGGCGGTGACGTGGTAGCGCTTGACGTACCGGCCGCCGAGCTCGATCGGCGGGTGCACGGTCAGGAACTTCTCTGCGAAGGACATGTCCGGAAGGTACGCACGGTCCACTGACACCTTGTGTCAGTGGACTTCGACATCCCTGTGACCAGGACAAGCACCCACTCCGGCAGGGTACGGCGGCCGGTCGTGCTCGCCGCAGGTCTTGACGGCCGCCCGTCACATGGCGGAGCGCAGCATTCCCGCCGTCTTCGCCATGGCGGCCCTCGTCGGCTCGTCGGCTGCCGTCCGCGCGGCGTCCTCCAGGAGCAGGGCCGCTGCCTGTAGCAGCCCGACGTGGACCGGTACGGTCTGCAGCCCGGTCAGCGCCGCCATCGCCTGATCGGTGGCGCTCTGCGGGATGAGGGTGCTGACGCCGCGTCCGATGCCGCGCTCACGTGGGCCCTGTGCTGGTGTGGTCACCCCGTGATTCTCCACGATTCGGATGTGTGCCTGCATCCACGACGATCGGGACCTACCGGCCCTTTGGCCCGCGATTTGGGACACCGGCGGGGGCGACTCTCAAGCAGAACCATCCCCACCGGAGAATGACCGTATGTCTCACACTTCTCGACGCAGCGTCCTCGCCGTTCTCGCCACCGCTGCCGCCTCCGTCCCACTCGGCGGTTCGACCGCCGCGGCCTCGCCCAGATCCCCGGCGCGGGCTGCCGCACCGGCAGCCGCCCCCTCCTCCGCGCCCCAGACCGGCGGCACGTCCCTTCCGCCGTCCCTCACGTCACCGCGGTCCTCGGTCACCATGCCTCCCCTGGATCCGTCCTACTTCGCCCAGGCCTCCCTCGGCCCGCTGTCCGTGGGGGTGCCGGCAGGCACTCCGGAGCGTACGGAGGTCACCTCGGCCGGCAAGCGGGTGGCGGTCCTGACGAAGGGGGCGCGCACGGTCGTCGTGACGGGCCCGGAGCGGACCTTCGCGGAGAACAAGCAGGCCTTCGCCGACGAGTTCCAGCGCACGCTCCCCGACCAGACGCTCCCGGTCGCGGACCGGAAGTACTGGGGCACTTCCCCGGGCGGCGGCAGCTGGTCCACGCTCGGGCCGGCCGACACCGACTACTCGGTCGTGCCGGGCAACGGGATCATCACCCTCACCACGGACTACGCGAGCCGTCACGCCACCCTCCGGGACGACGAGATCACCGACGTCGACGTCCGCGCGGTCGCGATGTTCGACAAGGTCCCCACGGGCCAGGCCTGCTCGTACGCGCTGTCCTTCGGCTACCAGGACACGCACAACAACTACCGGGCCAGGCTCTCCTTCCTGACCTCCGGCTCGGTCGAGCTGCGCGTCGAGCGGGAAGTCGCCGACGCGGTCACCCAGTTGACCACGGCCGCCGTCCTCGCCACCTCCGTGCCGGCGGGGACGAACTGGACGATACGCGTCCGCCGCGAGGGCGCCCGCATCCAAGTCAAGGCGTGGCGTACGGACTCCGCCGAACCGCAGGCCTGGGCTGCCGACGTCACGGACTCGACCTTCGCCAAGGGCCGGGTGGGCCTGCGCGCGCTGGCCAACCAGGGCTGCACGAACCTGCCGGTCAAGCTGGTGGTGAGCCGCTTCCAGGTGGACGCCGCCACCTGGCAGCAGCCGCCGTCCGTCACCCACGACACCTGGGTGAGGGTGCTGCCCACGCCGTTCGACGGGACCTGGACGCCCGAGCTGGAGCAGACCGTGCGCGGCTGGGCCGCCTCCGCGTCCCCGGACGTCCTGGCGTACGCGGCGATGTTCCTCGCGGGAGCGCCGGCGGTGACGGGCGGTACGGGCCCGGCGGCGGGCAAGCAGGTACTGGGCGAGGCCGGTTACGGCTACCTGGACCCGCAGGGCTACCGCTACGAGGGCGCCGACTTCCACGAGTACATGAACCTCGGCTGGACCTTCCCCGACGGCACCTACACCGGGCCCTCCTCCAAGCAGGTCGGCAACCTCGACTGCTCGGGCTACACCCGCATGGTCTACGGCTACCACCTGGGCGTTCCCATGGCCGCCGGCGAGGACACCTCGAAGACGCGGCTCCCGCGCAAGTCCCGCCACATGGTCGACTACGCCCCCGGCGCGCGGATCGACTGGACGGACGGCACGAACCCGCCGGCCGCGCAGCAGCTCCAGCCCGGCGACCTGCTCCTGTTCAACGCCGATTCCGGCGACGACACCACGACCGTCACCGTCGACCACGTGGGCATCTACCTCGGCCTGGACACGGCCGGCAAGCGCCGGTTCCTGTCCAGCCGCAAGACCGGCAACGGACCGACCATGTCCGACCTGGGCGGCGCCTCGCTCCTCGACGGCACCGGGACGTACGCGAAGAAGCTGCACACCGTGCACCGCCTCTGAGCCTTCTGAGACAACCTAGGCGGTGCCCTGCGCGAAAGGGCCGTCGGCGGTGAAGGCCAGCTTCGCGAAGCGTTCGCCGATGCGGCGGTGGGTGTCCGCGTCCGGGTGGAGCTCGTCGGGCAGCGGCAGCGTCGCGGAGTCGGCCTGACCGTAGAGGTCACGGCCGTCGGCGTAGTGCAGGTTCGGGTCCGCGGCGGCCCGTTGCGCGACGATCCGGGCCAGCTCCTCCCGGATGACGCCCAGGGTCAGCTTTCCGCTCGCGCGGTCCGCCGGATCCCCCATGGCCAGGAACCGCAGCCGCCCGGCGGCGAGGGCGGTCATGTCCGGGGCGCTGGGGCCGGGCGTGTCCTCGTGCATGGGGCACAGGATCGGCGAGAGGACCAGCAGCGGTGTGGTCGGGTGGCCTTCGCGGATGGTGTCGAGGAAGCCGTGCACGGCGGGGGCGAAGGCACGCAGGCGCATCAGGTCGGTGTTGACCAGGTTTATGCCGATCTTGACGCTGAGCAGGTCGGCGGGGGTGTCCCGCAGGGTGCGCGCGGTGAACGGGTCGAGGAGGGCGCTGCCGCTCAGGCCCAGGTTGATCAGCTCCACGCCGCCGAGGGCGGCGGCGAGTGCGGGCCACGTGGTGCTGGGGCTCGCGGCGTCGGAGCCGTGGCTGATCGAACTGCCGTGGTGCAGCCACACCTTGCGGCCCCGGTCCGGCGCGGGCTCGACCGGGGCGTCGGTGCGCAGGGCGACGAGTTCGGTGATCTCGTTGTGCGGGAGCCAGATCTCGACGTCCTTGGCGCTGTCGGACAGGCCGGTGAAGCGGAGGGTTCCGGCGGGGCCGGGCCGGTGCTCGGCGGTCCCGGTGCTCATGTCGATGACCAGGGAGTTGCCTCCGGTCACACGGGCCTGGCCGGCCAGGCGGCCGTCGACGAGGAGGTCGTACACGCCGTCCGGGCGGGGCGGGGCGCCCACGTAGACGCGCTTGGTGGGCAGCGTGTCCAGCTCGACGGCGGTGGCCCTGGTGCGCAAGGCCAGCCGTACTCCGGAGGGCTGGGACTCCGCCATGGCCAGCTGCGGGTCGGCGCACTGGGCGCGGGCCTTGGCGGGCAGCCGGTGCGGCAGCACGCCGTGCTCGGTGTGCTCCAGTTCGAGGGCGCCGCGCACGAGGTCCGGGGTGATGGGCGTGGTGATCCAATTGTGCTGGGTATGCATCGGTTCAGCCTGCCACAAACGGGCCCGGCCCCGGTCGGTTTCGACCGGGGCCGGGCCCGCGTGGGGGTGGTCTGTCAGCAGTTCTTGATGGAGTACACCGGCGACCAGTTCACGCCGACCTGACCGCCTCCGGGCTGGAAGTGCGTCAACTCGCCGCCGTTCGAGCCGTACAGGTAGGAGGTGACCCCACCGGTCTGGTTGTCGAAGTACCAGCCGTTGCCCTCCCAGTTGGACACCGAGTACCGGTGGCAGGCGTCGAGGTAGAAGATCTTCCAGTCCGATGTCGTCGGGTCCCAGACGAGGGTGCACAGGTTCCCGCCGGCGCAGCCGTAGCTGCCGCTCGGCGGCACGTGGCCGCTGGGGGCCCACGGCGAGATGCCCGGGGAGGCGGCGGCCACGAGGGACGCCGGCTGGGCGGCCGCGGGCGCGGCCGGGGCGACCAGGACGCGGGCTGCTGCCGCGACCTGGCCCGAGGGGGCGGCGGCCTGGGCGGACCCGGTGGTGAAGGCCGCCGCGAACAGCATCGCGGAGACGCCGGCCATGCCGAGGATGGAACGCTTGACGCGCATCGTGAACCCCTTGTCAGAGCGGTGTGACGTGCCTCAAGACTCTCGGAGGGGCCGGCCCGGCAGTACCTCGCAGCTGCGAGGTACACCGCGGGGCGGTCAGCAGTTCGGGACCCAGGCGTGGGAGCGCGGCCGGTCCGTGGCGTCGAGGTTCGTCCTGGTGCGCACCTTCACGCAGCCCAGCAGCTCCCCCTCGGCGGGCTGCGCGTAGTAGAGCACGTCGACTTTGGCCGCCCCCTCGGCGAGGTCGAACCCGTTGTTGTAGACGGAGCGCGGCGCGCCCCGCGCCGCCCACGGGCAGGGGCCCAGGGCGTCGGTCCAGTCGGTGTCGCCATCGACCCAGGAGCACATCTCGCCCCGGCCGTCCCGCTCCGTGAAGAAGCAGACGGCCCCGCGCCGGCACCGGTCGTAGCCCACCGCCCCGGCGTCCCCGAGGGGCAGCAGACCTGAACCCCACGCGGCACCCAGGCCCGCGAGCGCGGCCGCCCCGGCAGCGATCAGCAGGCGGCGCCGCCGCCGCGACCCGGGGAGCCGCACGTCAGGGCTTCGCGGTACGGGGCTTCGCGGGACCGGGTCGCGCGGGACCGGGTCGCGCGGGACCGGCGGTGCGTACGTCGGGCCGACAGCCTGGCCGGTGGCCGCCGCCCGCGCCCGGCACAGCAGCGACGCCGCGGTGTGTCCGGCCCGTTCCTCGTGTCTTCGGGCCAGGCAGTCGCGGACGATGTCCCGCCAGGGTTCCGGCAGTTCGGGTGACAGGCGCAGTTCCTCCTCGCCCCTGGCGTAGCGCAGCGCCGCGTCCCGACGGGCGGCGGAGGTGCCGCCGGGGAGCGGCAGCGAGCCGGTCAGGACGACGTGGGCCAGCACGCCGAAGGCCCAGATGTCAGCCGTCGGACGGATCTTCATCCCGCGTTCGCCGACCTCCGACCAGAGCAGGTCCGGCGGGGTGTAGTCGGGCGTCGCGAAGGCCGGGGAGTAGGCGTGGGTGCCCTCCAGCTCCGCCGCCATGTTGAAGTCGCCGAGCCGCGCCGTGCCGTCGGGCATCAAGAGGACGTTACCGGGCTTGAGGTCGCCGTGCACCCAGCCCGCCCGGTGCAGTTGGTCGAGCCCCTCGCAGACCTGGGCGAGGAGGGCGGGCCCCGTCGGCGGTACTCCGTCGGCCAGCAGGGCGTCCAGGGAGCCCTGCGCCTCCTCCAGGACGAGCACGGTGGCGCCGTCGAGTTCGGGCCGGCCGGGGTCGTCGACCGTGAGCACCTCGTACATCCGGATCAGCCGGGGCGCGCGCACCCGGCGCAGCACGTCGGTCTCTCGATCGGCGAGCTCGCTCAGGTGGCGCAGCTGGCGCGGGGTGCGGGTACCGGTCGGGAGGACCTTGAGGGCGGCCCGGCCGGGCAGGCCCGGTTCGGGAACGGCGCGCAGGGCCGCGTACACGCTGCCGAAGGCGCCGGTACCCAGCAGACGGCCGGTGGTCCAGGGGCCGATCCGGTAGCCGGGCGGGATCGCGAGGGCGCCCAAGTGTCCTGTCCGCCCGTTCACCGTGCGGTTCCGGTCGGGGTGGCCGGCAGGGCCGCCAGGTCGGGCTCGCGGACGAGGTCGAAGCGCAGGGCCAGCGAGACCAGGGTCTCCTTCTTGCCGACCAGTCGCGGTCCCGGATCGGCCGTGTCGGGGCCGGGCTTGAGGCGGAGCTTGACGGCGAGGTAGTCGATGTTCCACTGCACGGCGGCGCGGTTCGCGGCCGGCCAGAGCGGCTTCAGCCGTTCGACGACCTGCTCGACGGTGGGCAGTGGCGCGTGCGGTTCGCCGCGCAGCCGTGACTCACAGAGTGCGGTGAGGACCAGGAAGTACCGGCTGGAGCGGTCGAGCGGGAAGGCGAGTGCGGTCGGCTCACCGCCGGGCTCGCCGGGGGCGTCCCGGTCGG
Organism: Streptomyces sp. ISL-43; assembly: GCF_018614195.1. Classification (GTDB taxonomy): domain Bacteria; phylum Actinomycetota; class Actinomycetes; order Streptomycetales; family Streptomycetaceae; genus Streptomyces. Next base: position 28,756 of record NZ_JAGGOT010000099.1, on the reverse strand, counting down.
CGTAGTCGTGGCGCGGCGCCCATACGTCCAGGGTGAGGAGTTCGGAGCCGGCCGGCAGGACGATCCGGGCGAACTCGAACGGGACGGGTGCGCCCAGCCGCCCGGGCGCGATCTTGATGTGCTCGCCGGCGCCTTCGGGGTTCTCCACCACATAGGTCGACGAGCGGCTGAGGTTGCTGATCGACCAGCACGTGCCGGTGGCGGTGATCTCCCCCGCCGAGCGCGAGACGCCGATGTGCGGAACGCGCAGGCAGTCGTCGCCCGCTGCCTCACGGCCGAACCGGAGGGTCTGCCCCGGTGCCAGGCGGATCTGTGCGGCCGGGGACATGGTGGGCCCCGGAACCACGATGATGCTGTACACACTGCTTCCTTCCCCCAGAGTGCCGGGGGGAAGGTTAGCCAGCGGAATCAATCAGTCCTGTAACAGTGGCGGGTACTCAGCACTCGCCGCGCCAGTGGAAGCTCTCTATTGTCCGGCCGCCGGCCGGCAGGTTCCCGCGCCCCTCGTCCCAGCCGAAGTGCAGGCAGGCGCCACCACCCTCTTTGAAGCCGACCTGCACGTGGTCGTAACCCGGCTGCGGCGTACCGTTGTTGAAGAAGGACTTTCGCAGGCCGCAGGTGCTGGCCGCCTGGTCGCCGGCGGAGCGGCAGACGGTGCCGGTGCCGTCGGCCCCCGAGTAGAAGCAGACGTAGCCGGACGGGCAGTCCTGCCAAGCGGCCGGCGTACCGGTGCAGTTGCGACTGGTGACGCTCGGCCAGTCCTTCGCGGCGCCCGTGTACTCGATTCCGTCGAAGTGGACCGGAACCCGGTGGCTCTCGTCGGTGAAGTCGCCCGTGGCCAGGTAGCGCTGCTCGTAGTGCAGGTGGGCCCAGCCCGAGGCGCCCGAGGTTCCGATCCGGCCGATCCGGGTGGACGGCTGGACGACGTCGCCCTTCTTCACGTAGGTCGCCGGGTCGTCCTTCAGGTGGTAGTACGCCGTGAACCAGCCGTTGCCGTGGCTGATCTGGATGGTGTTGCCCGAGCCGTTGTTCCAGTAGGTGGCGGACACCGTGCCGGCGGCGGACGCCTGGACGGGCAGGCCGTCGGAGCCGGTGTTGCCCTCCACCACGATGTCCAGCGCGGGGTTGTGGGCCCAGGTGTGCATCTCCCAGGTGGTGCCGCACGGGAACGGCAGCTGGAACGGCGGCTTCGCCGTGGCCTGCGCCGTCTGGGTCACGGCGGCGGCGGGCGTGCCCGCGAGTACCAGTCCCGCCACGCACATCAGCATCACGGCCCGCAGTCTGCGCACATACCGCAGCATGTCTTCCCCTCCCGGCTCACGCGGACGACGCCCGGCCGGGCGTTGTCCAGCGCCATGGTCGGGGGCGGGTGCCGGTCACGACACCTCGCGGCTACGAGGGTGCGCGGGAAGGGCACGCGGCCGGGGTCACGCGCGGGCCCCGCCGAGCACGCGCAGCGGCGGGACCGACGCTCGCGAGGATCCTGCCGGACAGCGACCGGATCGAGGTCCCGGTGACGCGCCGGCCCACTGCCGACAGCTGCCCGCCGAGGCCGAGTTCGCCCAGGACGCGGACGGTGTTGTTCTGGAGCAGGATGCTCGTAGCGACGGCCGTCGGGCGTGGGAGCGCCTCGACGAGCGTGTACGGGATCTCGCGCCGCGCCAGTGCCGCGGCCGCCGCCAGGCCGCCGATGCCGGCTCCCACGATGAGCAGCGGCTCATCCGATGGCGACAACGACCTTCCCCTTCGAACGGCCGCGCTCGACGTACGCGTGCGCGGCGGCGATGTCCTCGAGGGGGTAGGTCCTGTCGATGACGGCCCTCACCTTCCCCTCGGCGGCCAGTGCGGCCAGCATCTCCAGGGCCGGCCGGTCCGGCTTGAACAGGCTCCATCCGTAGCTGCGGCGGTTGCGCGCCTGCGCCAGCCGCCTGCTGTGGAGCGTCGCGGCGGCTCGCAGGCCTCCGCGCACCAGGCCCTTCTCGTCCACCAGCCGCATCAAGGGGTGGACCAGCGTGCCGTAGCCGGAGCCCGGTCCCGGGCGCAGGATCGAGAGCATCTTGTCCTCCTCGGCGTCGTCGGCCAGGCAGACCGCGGCGTCGAACCCGCTGAGGATCCGGCCGAAGTCCTGCGTCCGGTAGTTGATCACCTCGTCGGCGCCCAGGGACCGGCAGAGGTCGACGCCCGCCGGTCCGGCGGTGGTGGCCACGTAGGCTCCCAGCGCCTTGCAGACCTGGAGGGTGACGACCCCCGTGCCGCCGGAGCCGCCCTGCAGGAAGATCCGCTTGCCGGCCGCGTTCCGCGCTCCGAGGCCCGCGTCCCCCAGTGCGGCCCAGGCCGACAGGAAGGCGTACAGGAGCGCGGCGGCCTGTGCGTACGACAGCGCGTCGGGCTTGTGGACCACGTCCTCGGCCCGGACCGCGCAGTATTCGGCGTAGGCGCCGCGGGTGGACGGTTCCTTCGCGCCGAAGACGGCGTCGCCGACGCGTAGACCGCTCACGCCGGGGCCGACCGCGGCGACGTCACCCGAGACGTCGTTGCCGAGCACCAGGGGGAAGCCGCTGACGCCGCGGAGCCTCAGCAGCTTGTGTCCGTAGCCGGCCCGGCGGCGGCAGTCGATCGGATTGACGGAGGTGGCCCGCTGGCGGACGAGGACTTCTCCGTCACCGGGAACGGGCATCGGCGCGTCGTTCACCACCTCGAAGACGTCCTGAGCGGCGCCGAAGCGGCCGATGGGAGCGGCCCGCATGCGGCCCGGTGTCGTGGCTGCGGTACTGGAAGGCATAACGGATACGCTAACACCGAAAAGCAGATAATGGATACACCGACTCCGTAAATAACGGGGAGACGAGCGCATGACCCGAGACCCGTCAGCCGTCCCCGGCAGCCCCGCCTGGTGGGCCGCCCGCCCGACCGCCCCGGCCCCCCGGCGCGGGCGACCGCCCGCCGACGTCGGCCGGATGGTCGACGCCGCCCTGAGACTCATCGACCAGGTCGGAATCCAGGCCCTGACCTTGCGCATGCTCGCCGACGACCTGCAGTCCGGTACGGCGACGCTCTACCGGCACTTCGCGGGCAAGGACGAGCTCCTGGCCCTCGTGGTCGACAAGATCCTCGGCGAGGTGCGCGTCGCCCCCGAGGAGATCAAGGGGCTGGACTGGCGGGCAGCCGTCGAACTCGCCGCCGACGCCTTCCACCGGACACTGCGCCGGCACCCCAACGCCCTGCCGCTCCTGGTCGCCCAGGTGCCGGTCGGCCCCAACGGCCTCGCCAACCGCGAGCGGACCCTCGGCATGCTCCTCGGCTACGGCTTCCCCGAGCCCCTCGCCGCGCGCGCCTTCACCGCCATCGGGCACTACGTCGTCGGCTTCGCGATCCAGCAGCACGGCCCCGGAGCGCCAAGCCCCGAAGAACAGCCGCACCTGCGCGACTACTACCGGAGCTTGGACCCGGCCGCCTACCCGGCCACGACCGCCGCGGCCGACGACCTGACCAACGTGACGCTGGACGAGGAATTCCGGTTCGGGCTGCGCCTCCTCCTCGACGGCCTCGAAAGCGCGAAGGGGGACGCGGAAGAGGTGTGAGGCCAGGCCCGGCCACGGCTACCCGCCCCCGCCCAGCAGGACGGCCGTCAGGCGCCGGATCGTCTCGGGGTCGGCTGCGGCGGTTTCGGGGCCGCGCGTCAGCAGCAGGTGGTGGACGGTGCCGACGAGCGCGAGGGCCATCGCTGCCGGGTCGGCGCCCGCCGCGATCCGGCCCCCCCGCCGCTCCGCCTCGAGGTACGCGGTGACCGACTCCTGCATGGCGTCGAACCCCGGCGCTCCCGCCTCCAGAGCCCGACGGGTGTGGAGCGAGGCACCGGGGCGGGTCATGGCCAGGCCGACGACCGCGGAATCCAGGGAGTTCAGCAGGGCGAGCGCGAACTCCGCGAGGTTCCCCCCGACGGCGCCCTCCCCCACCTTCGAGGCCAGCCGTTCGGCGTCGCCCGCGCTGCGCGCGAACCGGTCCAGCACCAGCTCCGCGACGAACTCGTCGATCCCGGCGAAATGCGTGTGCAGCACCCCCTTGGCGCACTCGGCTTCGGTCGTGACCGCCCGACTGGTCAGGGCGGCCGCCCCGTCGCGGGCCACGACCCGTTCGGCAGCCGCGAACAGCCGTTCGCGCAAGTCGGGAATCGCCACTCCACGCGGTGACATAGGGCCTCTTTCCGCTTACCGATTGCCAGTATGGGCATTCGCCCATACTGTTTGGGCACTTGCCCATTCTAGGTGCGGAGGCGCTCGATGGAACACGTGGTCAACACCGACCAGGCGCAGGCGTGGAACGGCTATGAGGGAACGCAGTGGGCCCGCAACCAGGACCGCTGGGACGCCGTCAACGACGGCTTCAACCGGCCTCTGCTCGACGCCGCCGCCATCGGGACGCGCGAGCGCGTCCTGGACGTCGGCTGCGGGGCCGGCCGCACCACGCGCCTGGCCGCCCGCCGGGCCGCCGAAGGCGGGGCGACGGGCTTGGACCTCTCCGCCCCCATGCTGGAGCGGGCCCGCGCGAGCGCCCGTAGCGAGGGGCTGGGCAACGCGTCCTTCACCCAGGGCGACGCCCAGAGCCACCCCTTCGCACCTGGCGCCTTCGACGTGGCCGTCAGCCGGTACGGCGTGATGTTCTTCGCCGACCCGGTGGCCGCCTTCACCAACATCGCGAGCGCGCTGCGCCCGGGTGGACGCCTGGCCTTCGTCTGCCCGGCGGAAGCCGACGGCAACGAATGGCTCCAGGCACTCGCCGCGCTGCGCGGCATCCTGCCCGTCGGCGAGTTCGGCGCCCCGGGATCCCCCGGAATGTTCTCGCTCGCCGACCCGGAACGCGCCGTTCGGATCCTGTCGGCCGCCGGATGGGAGGAAGCCGAGGCGGTACGCGTCCAGGCGGACGGGGACTGGGGACGTGACGCCGAGGACGCGGCCGGCTTCCTGCTGGGATCCGGCCCCGGCCGGCACCTCCTCGACCAGGTCGGACCCGAGCAACAGCAGCTCGCCCGCCGAACCCTCGCCGACGCGCTGCGCCCCCACCAGAGGGACGGCGCCGTACGGCTGCGCAGTTCGTCCTGGCTGGTCACCGCCCGTCGTCCCGCGACGCGCTGAGGCCGGCGCCCGGCCTTCGCGCCGGCACCGGCACCGGCACCGGCACCGGCGGCGGGCCCTTCGTCAGTCGCCGTCCGGGGCCGGAGCCGTGCCCCGGAGGCCGCCGGCCTCCGACGCCGGCGGCACATCGGCCCGCCACCGCTCCAGCGCCGCGACCTGCCCCAGCTCGCTCTCCACCCGGCGGCGCTCGGCGTCCGTGAGCTCGATGGCGTGCAGCTCGGCGGCCCATGCCTCGATCTGTCCCGACTCGCCCAGGGCGGTGGCCAGTTCCATCAGCGTGGCCAGCGCCAGCGCCCGGTCCACCGCCGCGGCCTTCGCGCCGTGCCGGCGCAGGCCCGAGGTGACCGCGCGGAACGCGGCCCGGTCGTCGCCCTTGAACTCGCGCAGGATGCGGGCGTTGTCCAGCGCCTTGGCGAGCCCCGTCAGCTTCTTCGAACCGCCGTACTCCAGCTCCTGCGGCTCGTCGCGCTGGATGAAGATGACCGAGTTGCCGGACGGGTCGACCAGAGTGAAGCGGGACGCCCCGGGCCGGTAGCGCGTGATCCGCGGCCGCCCGGACGACAGGACCTTGCCGTAGGCCTGACGCATGGCCTCGGTGAAGGCCGCGTGGTACGGCGCCACCGCGTCCACCATGACGAGGCAGCCGCCCGCGTCCTCCTTCGCCGCGTCGACACCCGCGGCCGGCTTGGTGAAGTGCAGCCCGAACCCGCTCCACTCCACCGCCAGATACAGATAGGGCCTGGTCTGCTCGTAGGTGACCTCGAACCCGAGGGCCCGGTAGAACGCCAGGGTCTCCTCCGGTGACACGCACGGCAGCATCGGCACCGTCGTCTCGTTCGCCCGTACCACGGCCTCGCTCAAGGACTTCCCGCCTTCCGTCAGCAGCGGGCACCGGCCGCGCCCGCCCGAGGATCCTGGCATTTCTGCCCGGTTCGCGCCTGTGGAGTCCGCCGGCAGCGGCCCACCAGGACGCGTACCAGCGCCCAGAGCAGCGTCACGCCTGAGTACCGCCACTCAGCCCGTCCCCCCTTCCGTACCTGGTCGGAGCCGGTCCAGGGTCCACGTGGTCACGTACGCCTTCGCTGCCCCGCCGACCCCGGGCACCCGCACCGCTGGAGCATCCGGTGACGCGGCGGTGCGGGTCCGGTGTCATTCGCCGGCCGGGGGGCCTTCGGTGGCCCCGCCCGGGTGTGAAGTGGAGTGCCTACGGCATCAGTTGGTACTGCGGGAAGTTGCCCGGCAGCCGTTGGTCCTCGGGCCCGTCGGTCACCGCGTGGACCAGCAGTTCCCCGCCGACGAACGCGCCGCGCCAGGAGGCGCCGAAACCGCCGAACAGCTCTTCGCGGTCGCCCCGTGAACGGGGTGTGCCGTGGCCGATCTTGAAGGCGCGGATCTGCGGAGCGAGGCGGTCGAAGGTGGCCGGGTCGTCCGTGGAGAGGGTGGCGACCAGAGCTCCGTTGGAGGCGTTCATCGCGGCCAGCAGCTCGGCCTCGGTGTCGACGAGGACGATGCTGTCGACGGGCCCGAAGGGTTCCGCGTGGTAGAGCGGCGAGGAGGCCGGCGGGCTGAGGAGCGCGAGCGGGGCCACGTACGCGGAGGTGTCCTGGCCGGGCAGGAAGCGGGCCGGCTCCAGGGAGCCGCGGTAGAGCGGTACGGCGCCCCGCTCCACGGCCTCGGCGGCGTGGTCGGTGAGTTCCTTGGCCTTGGCGGCGTTGATGAGCGGGCCGAAGTCGAGCTCGGGCAGCGGGTCGTCGGGGTGGGCCACCGCGAGCGGGTGCCCCGTACGGACGGCGGCGACGGCCGGCAGGTACGCGCCGAGGAAGGCGTCGAAGGCGGTGCGCTGGACGACGAAGCGGGGGTAGGCGGTGCAGCGCTGCTTGCCGTAGTCGAAAAGCTTGGGGATGACCGCGCCCAGGGCTGCCCAGTCCGTGTGCTCCCAGATGCCCCACGTGTTGAGGCCTTCTTGTTCGAGGATGTGGCGCTTGCCGAGGTCGGTGACGGCGGTCGCGATGCGGGCGCCGGTGTCCCGGCCGCCGACGAAGGAGACGCAGCCGATCTCCGGGGAGCGGACCAGGGCCTCGGAGAGTTCGCCGCCGCTGCCGCTGATCAAGGTCACCGGGATGCCCTCGCGGTGGATCAGCGCGCAGGCCAGGGTGAGGCAGGCGAGGCCGCCGTCGGTGGGGGTCTTGGCGATGACGGCGTTGCCCGCGAGGGCCTGTACGAGCATCGCGTGCACCAGCACCGACATGGGGTAGTTCCAGCTGGCGATGTTGGAGACCGGGCCGCCGAGCGGTGTCCGTCCCGCCAGCATGGCGTCGATGTGCTCCACGTACCAGCGCACGCCTTCGATGGCCCGGTCCACGTCGGCCTGGGCCAGCCGCCAGGGCTTGCCGATCTCCCAGACGAGGAGCAGGGAGAGCAGCTCCCGGTGTTCGGTCAGGGCGTCGAGGGCCGCGCTGACGCGCGAGCGCCGCTCGGGCAGCGGGACGTGGCGCCAGGCGCGGTGCTGGTCGAGGCTCGCCCGTACGGCCTGGGAGGCGACCGAGGAGTCCAGGCGCGGCGGGCCCGCGATGGGGCTGCCGTCGACGGGGCTGGTGGCGGGCAGGGAGCGGCCGTCGGGATGCCAGGAGCCGCCCCAGAGGTTCAGGACGCGGTCCTCCTGGAAGGCCTCGGGGGCCACGGCCAGGGCGCGCTGCCAGGCATCGGACCATGCCGTGCCGGGCTTGAGGGCGAGGGCGGGGTGTGCCATCTGCGGTTCTCCGCTCGGTCGGTGGGCGGGGCGTGGGCTGGCTCGCGTACGGCCGCCCGCGCACCGGGCGGCCGTACTTGCGAGGGTGGCGCTGTCCGGGCTTGGGCCGTCGGCCTAGGTCCTGTCGGGCGTGTGGCCCGACCGTACGTAGTGTCCGAGCGCCACGAACGGTCTCATCTCTCGGCGGTGAGTCGCTTGAGCACGAGCCGGGCCGTCTCGGTCGGGGTTGACCCGACGGCCACACCGGCGGCCTCCAGGGCCTTCTTCTTGGCTTCGGCGGTGCCGGAGGAACCGGACACGATGGCTCCGGCGTGGCCCATGGTCTTGCCCTCGGGGGCGGTGAAGCCCGCGATGTAGGCGACGACGGGTTTGGTGACGTGCGCGGTGATGTGGGCGGCGGCCCGCTCCTCGGCGTCACCCCCGATCTCGCCGATGAGGACGATGAGTTCGGTGTCGGGGTCGGCCTCGAAGGCGGTGAGGCAGTCGATGTGGGTGGTGCCGACGACGGGGTCGCCGCCGATGCCGACGGCCGTGGTGAAGCCGATGTCGCGCAGTTCGTGCATCAGCTGGTAGGTGAGTGTTCCGGACTTGGAGACGAGTCCGATCCGGCCCGGCCGGGTGGCGATGTCGGCGGGGATGATGCCGGCGTTGGACTGTCCGGGGCTGATCAGGCCGGGGCAGTTGGGGCCGATGACGCGGGTGCCCCGGGCGGCGGCGTAGGCCTGGAAGGCGACGGCGTCGTGGACGGGGATGCCCTCGGTGATGACGACGGCGAGCGGGATGCCCACGTCGGCCGCCTCCATGACGGCCGCCTTGGCGAAGGGCGGGGGGACGAAGACGACGGTGACGTCGGCGCCGTTGGCGTCGATGCCCTCGCGGACGCTGCCGAAGACGGGGACGACGCGGTCGGTGAAGTCGACGTCGGTGCCGGCCTTGCGGGGGTTGACGCCGCCGACGATCCGGGTGCCGGCGGCGAGCATGCGGCGGGTGTGGCGCATGCCTTCGCTGCCGGTCATCCCCTGGACGAGGACGCGGCTGTCCTTGGTGAGGTAGATGGCCATGGGTGCCTCCTGGGTGGGAAGGGTGCGGGTCACGGACCTGGGACTGCGCCCCATCCCCCGCGACGCGACGCCGGCGGGGCAGAAGCGCCCTGCGGGCCTCCCGGCCGCGCGGCGCGGGCGCGGGGCCCGGCGGCTCAGCGGGCCAGGGCCGCCGCCCGCCGGGCCGCGGCGTCCATCGTGGTGGCCTGCTCTACCAGCGGATGCGCGTGGGCCGCGAGAATCGCGCGGCCCTCGGCGGCGTTGTTGCCGTCCAGGCGGACGACCAGCGGCTTCGTCAGCCGGACGGAGTCCAGGGCCTGGGTGATGCCCTCGGCGACACGGTCGCAGGCGCACGTCGAGGGCCTGGTCCTGGCCGGCCGGCGCCCGCCGCCCCTCGGCCGGGGCCGCGCGGTGCGCATCGCCACCGGGGCGCCACTGCCCGACGGCGCGGACGCCGTACTGCGCCGCGAGCACGGCCGCACCGCCCCGGACGCCCGGGGTGAGGCGCTCCTGCACACCGGTGGTCGCGGTGCGCTGCCCACCGGCCGGGACGTACGCCCGCGTGCGGGAGAGTGCCGCGCCGCCGAGATCCTCCTGCCGGCCGGAACGGTGGTCACACCGGCCGTACTGGGCCTGGCCGCCGCGGCCGGCCACGACAGCCTGACGGTCCACCGCCCGCCGACCGTCGAAGTCCTCGTGCTCGGGGACGAACTCCTCGCCTCGGGGCTCCCGCACGGGGGCCGGATCCGTGACGCCCTCGGCCCCATGCTCCCGGCCTGGCTCGCCTCCTACGGGGCCCGCGTCAGTGCCGTCAGCCACGTCCTCGACGATCTCGACGCCCTGTGCGGCGCGCTCGCCGACAGCGCCGCCGACGTCGTGGTCACCACCGGCGGCACCGCCTGCGGACCCGTGGACCACGTCCACACGGCGCTCCACCGGGTCGGCGCCCGCCTCCTGGTCGACGGGGTCCGGGTACGCCCGGGCCACCCCATGCTGCTGGCCGCCTCGCCCGGCTCGGGGAGTCGGACTCGGCACGTGGTCGGGCTGCCGGGCAATCCGCTCGCCGCGATCGCCGGGACCCTGACGCTCGCCGGACCGCTCCTGTCCGCGCTCGGGGGGCGCCCGCCGGCCGGCCCCGGCGAACGGCGGGTGGACCAGGAGCTGCCGGGCCACCCCACCGACACCCGCCTCGTACCGGTGGCCCTCGCGGGAGGCCTCGTACGGCCCCTCGCCTTCCACGGCCCCGCGATGCTCCGGGGCCTCGCCCGCGCCGACGCCCTGGCCATCGTCCCGCCGGGCGGCCTTCCGGCCGAAGCGGCCGTGGAACTCCTCCCGCTTCCCACCGCCTGACGGCCCCGGCCGAACGGCGGTATTCCCAGACGGCCCGCAGGTCAGATGTGGGAGAACCCCTGGTTCTGAAGGGCCCGGTCCAAGTACCAGAACGTGCGGTCGATGGCGTGCCGGGGGAACGTACTCGTGTACGGCTCGGCGGGCAGCGGCACCGACTCGCATCCGTCCTCGGCCAGGACGAGCACGCGGTCGAACCCGTAGTGGCCCTGGAACAGGCCGATCTCGTGGATCACGTTCTGCCGCGCGACGAGTTGGCCGTCCCCCGTCGCGTCCTCGGCGGTCATCACGCAGATCGCGAAACTGCACCGCTGCAGGTAGTCGGTCAGTGCCTCGGTCACCGGCCTGCTCCCCCAGGAGTCGGACTCGAACGAGTAGACCGGCAGACCGAAGCGCCGCTCCACGAAGGCCTTCACCGCGAGCCAGTCGGGACTGCGGCCATGGGCGATGAAGACACCCGCGGGCAGGGCTGCCGCGCGACGGGCGGCATCGTGGGAGCGGATGAAATCCTTGGTGACGGCCGCCAGCCGGCCGTGCCCGTGGCTGCCGACGTAGCTCAGTTTGTGCCGGGCCAGGGTCATTCCGAGGAGCGAGCCGAGCTCCACTTGCAGCCGGTCGCTCGTCAGGACCGCGAGGAGGCCGGCGGCGAAGACGTCGCCCGCCCCGGTGGCGTCCTCGATCTGGTCGTCCGCGAGAACGATCTGCGGATAGAAGTCCTCCACCGCCTTCCCGTTCTCGCTGCGCCAGACATGGATGCCGGTGCGTCGTTTGACGACGATGACGCTCCTGTCGTCCGCGAGGCACTGGAGGAGGTGGCCGGCGATGTCCTCGTCCGTATCGCTGTCGCTCCGCCTGCCGAGCTCGTGGAACTCGCGGTGGTTGAGCATGAGATAGGCGGTCAGGGCGCAGATTCCGAGGACCTCCTCGGTCGGCCGGGTGCTCCAGACGTGCCCGGGGTCGAAGCTGACCAGTGTGGCGGGGTTGGCTTCCTTGACCGCGCGCAGGGTGGCGAGGAGGGCAGTCGGTGTGTGGTCGTCGAGGAACGAGGTGACGTGGACGACCCGGGCCGTGGCGAGGTACGCGACGACCTCGTCGAAGGAGCGGGCCAGGTGGTCGGCCATGGCGCTGTTGGCGCCCGCGTGGGTGAGGAGTGTCCGGTCGCCGTCCTCGGTCAGGGAGAAGCAGATTCCGCAGAGGTGGTCGTCGTCCCTGAAGACGAACGGGTGGTCCACACCGAGGCTCCGCAGCTGGTCGATCGCCGACAGCCCCGGCCCGGGCACGCGGCCGGCGACTCCGACGTAGCCCAGGCTCAGGCCCAGCTGGAGCTGGGCGAGGACGTTGACCGCGTTGTACGCGGACCCGCCGAGGGACGTCTGCAGCGTGGACGTGTTGATCGCTTCGAGTGCCGCGAAGACCGTGGCCTCGTCCACGGCGGTCTCCGTACCCCACTCGGGGACGGGTGCCTGGCCGTCGAGCAGCTCGGCGATCCGGGCGGTGAGCGGCCGGCGGTCCGGGCTCGCGGTCCTGTCGACATGGGTGATGTAGTCGAGGTTGAGCGCCCCGATCCCGACGACGTCCAGGGCGAAGCCGGTCCGCGGTCGGTTCGTCGGATCAGCGGTCATGCGGGTGTCCTCCCCGGGCCAGGATCTGTTCCCGGACCAGCATGCGTTCCAGTTCTACGAAGGTTGTGCTGATCCGGCCGGGAGGGAAGTCCAGACGGATCAGGCCGGCGTTGTTGGAGAACGCCTCACACCCCTCCTCCGCCAGGATGGCGACCTTGCCGAAACCGTAGTAGCCCTGAAAGACGCCGACCTGGTGAACAGCGCTCTCGCTGGCGCGCCGTTGGCCGGCCGCCATCACCCTGGAGGCCGAGAGGACGCAGATCGCGAAGGCGCAGCGGCCCAGCTGTTCGCGCATCATCTGCGGGTAGCGGGCGTCCTGGCCGCGCGGGTGGTTCAGAGTGTGGACCGTCAGCCGGCAGTCGTCCTCCAGGAACGTCCGCAAGGCGTCCCACTGGGCGTCCGCGTCATGGGCGACGAGTACGACCCCGGGACGGGTGCTGGGCCCGGTCAGTGCCTCGGTCGACTGGAGGAAGCCCTCACGGCCGAGCACCGGCAGTACGGGCGCGCCGGTGTGGGACTGCCCGGCGCGCAGGCGTGACAGGCTCAGGCCGAGGAACGATCCGAGCTCGGCCTGGAGCCGGGTGGAGGCGAGCGCCGCGAGTACGGACGCCGAGAACACGTCGCCGGCCCCGGTCGCGTCCTCGATGGCGCCCTCCCGCACCGGCCGGCGCAGTTGGAAGCGCTCAGCGAGCACTCCCGTCGGCGCGGTGCGGAAGACTTCCACGCTGTCGTACCGCTTGGTGACGAACACGGCGCAGCTGGGGCGGCACTTGGCCAGCACCCGCTGGGAGAGGATCGCATCCGACTCCCCCAGCGCGTATTCGCCCAGCGCCTTGAACTCCCGGTGGTTGACGAACAGCAGGTCGCTGAGGGCGAGGATGCCGTCCACCGCCTCGCTCCGGTTCTCGGCCCAGGCGAATCCCGGGTCGAAACTGAGCAGCAGCGCGGGGTTGATACGGCGGGCGCGGTACAGCACTTCGAGTAGCACCGGCGGTGTCGACTCGTCCAGGAACGACGTGACGTGCACGATCCGGGCCTGCGCCAGGTACCGGGCGATCTGGTCGCCGTTCTGTGTCAGGTGCTCGGCCATCAGGTAGTTGGCACCGGGATGCGTGAGCATCACCCGCTCGACGTCCTCCAGGTACGACAGGCACACACCGGCGAGCCGCTGCGGCCTGCGCGCCACCCAGCGCCGGTCGATCCCGAAGACGTCCATCTGCCGTACGAACGACAGCCCGGGCGTCTCGATGCGCCCGGCCACTCCCACGTAGCCCAAGGACAGGCCCAGACGCATCTGGGCGAGCGTGAATATGGTCAGCCAGGCGGAGCCTCCCAGCGAAGCATCCAACGACGCGGCTCCGAGCCTGCCGATCGCCTTGGAGATCGCGACCTCGTCGATGGGGCCCTCGGTGTTCCACTCGAAGCGCGCGGTGGACTCGGAGACCTGCTCCGCCATGTGCGCCGACAGCCGTGAAGCGCTCGCGATGTAGTCGACGTTGAGCGCCCCCACACCGACGATCTCCGGACCGCGCCGTCCGGCGTCAACGCGACTCGCAGCGTCCACGGCACCCCCCAGCCGGCCACCCCACTGAACCCGTGGCGAAGGCATACCCAGCCGGCGCCTGTCTCTCACCACAACCCGTGACGGGGATGACTGTCAGGGCCGGCAGCGCGCACGACTGGGCACGAGGGCCGGGGCGGCCCTCGTGCCTACAATGTTCGAATGATCTTCATTGTGGTCAAATTCCCCGTCAAGCCCGAGTACGTCGACCAGTGGCCCGAGAAGGTCGCGGAGTTCACGAACGCCACCCGCGCCGAACCCGGCAACCTGTGGTTCGAGTGGTCCCGCAGCCTGGAGGAGCCGAACACCTACGTCCTGGTCGAGGCGTTCCAGGACGACGCGGCGGAGGCGCACGTCACCTCCGACCACTTCCGCGCCGCTCTGGAAACCATGCGGCCCCTGGTCACCCGTACGCCGGAGATCGTCAGCACCACCATCGAGGGCGCGACCGGCTGGAGCCGGATGGGCGAGCTGCAAGTCGACTGACGGCCGCTCGCCCCGCCCGGCCGTGGCCCGTCGCGGGCCCGGCTACCCCGAGTCGGGGTGCCAGTGCAGTTCGCCCGAGCCCAGGCGGATCGTGGCACGGGGCCGCATCGGCTCCTCGCCCCTGCGGGAGAGCATCACGATCTCGTGGACCTGCGCCGACATGGTGCCCAGGCGGGCCCCGCACTCGGTGGCCAGATGCCGCGGGTCGCGGGTGCGCCCGAGCGACAGGTGCGGCGTGAAGGACGGGAACCGGCCGCGACACCGGGGGAAGGGCTCCGCCAGGATCCCCTGGAGCGCGCTCCACGGGGCCAGGCCGGCCGCGGCGGGGTCCAGCCACACCGTGGCGTAGCCGCGGTGTCGGAACGTGCGCACCGGGCCGAGCCGGATGGGGAAGGGCTCGATTTCGGTGGCAGCGGCGGCCAGCAGCGGGGCCGCCCCGGCGAAGTCGGCCTCCGGGACGAAGCCGAAGACCAGGTTCACGTGCGGGGGCCAGCGGCGGATCTGGGGATCGTGCTCGGCACGGATGCTCTGGATGGGAGGCCACAGCCCTGCCGGAGGAAGCCACACGACGGCGGTCCGCGCTGTGGGAGCCACGTCGAGGAATCCTGGGACACCGGCTCCGCCGCCGGTGGTCGAGGACGCGTTCACACGACCATGATGCGCTGGGATGCCGGTCGCGTGATGTCCCGGCCGGGCCCCGGCACCAGAGCCGGAGCCGATCGCGTCCTGACGGGTCGGGTCGGGGCCGTGCGTCTCAGCCGGTGAAAGAGCCGTGGCGGCCGGCGCCGCCCGCGAAGCGGTCGGCTCCGGCCTGGGTCTCCCCTGCGGTGAGCGGAACGAGGCCGTGGCGGTACTCGGCGGCCAGGGCTTCCCGCTCGTCCAGACCGTGCTGTTCCCGTACGGAGAGCCGGTCGTGCCGCAGGCACGACTGCGGGAACCCGGCGATCTCGTGGGCCAGTCGCTCCGCCGCCCGGCGGGCTTCCCCCGGCGGAACGAGGCGGTTGACGAGGCCGATCTCGTACGCCTCGGCTGCGGTCACGGGTCGGCCGGTGAGGATCAGGTCCATCGCCCGGCTCTCGCCGATCAGGCGGGGCAGCCGCACCGTACCGCCGTCGATCAGCGGCACGCCCCAGCGGCGGCAGAACACGCCGAGCGTCGCGTCCTCCTCGGCCACCCGGAGATCGCACCACAGGGCCAGTTCGAGTCCGCCCGCCACCGCGTGGCCGCTGATCGCGGCGATCACCGGTTTGGTCAGGCGCATCCGCGTGGGGCCCATCGGCCCGTCGCCCTCGGCCAGCACTCGGTTGCCGCGGTCGGTACCGACGGCCTTGAGGTCCGCGCCGGCGCAGAACGTACCGCCCTCGCCCCACAACACGGCGACGGACGCGTCCTCGTCCTCCTCGAACGCACGGAAGGCGTCGGCGAGGTGGGCTGCCATCGGGCCATCGATCGCGTTGCGGACGCCGGGGCGGCCAAGGATCACCGTACGGACGGGGCCATCGCGCTCGACCCGGACGGCAGACGGGTCGGCGGACGTCGTCCCTGGTGTCTCGGAGGTCGTGGCCACTCGGAACTCCATGGGTCCAGTGGTGCTGCCGGATGTGTGGGAGGTGCGAACGACCACTCTGTATCAAGGGCGGCCTGTTCGTCGACGGCCCGTGCACACAGGGAATGGGGGTACCTCCGCGTGCGGCGACGGCTTCGGAGATCTCCGGTGCGACGACCGGGGTGCGGTCGAGGGGCGAGCGTCCTTGTCCGGTGTCAGGCTGAGGCCACACAGGACGCGCGAAAGGCAAGGACCATGATCACCACTGACTTCGTCCCCGGCTCCCCCTGCTGGATCGACCTCGGTTCTCCCGACGTGCGTGCCGCCGCGGCTTTCTACGGCGCCGTACTCGGGTGGGAATACGAGTCCATGGGTGAGGGGGAGGACATGGAAGGCGGGATGTTCCGGAAGGACGGCAAGATCGTCGCCGGGCTCGGCAAGCTCACCGAGGAGGGAGCGCGCTCGGCCTGGATGATCTACTACAACGTCGCCGACGCGGACGCCACGACCCGGGCCGTCGAGCGCTCCGGCGGCACGGTGCGGGTGCCGACGAGGGACCTCGACGAGTGGGGGCGGATGGCGCAGTACAGCGACCCGTCGGGTGGCCAGTTCGCCGTGTGGCAGCCGGGAAAGGACACGGGTGTCCAGCTGGTCGACCAGCCGGGCTCACTGTCCTGGACAGAGCTGTACACGAGCGACGCCGCGGCCGCCAAGGACTTCTACGGTGGTGTCTTCGGCTGGCGGTTCAGCGACATGGAGCTGCCGGGCGGCGGGAGCACGTACTCCCTCATCACCCCCGCAGGACTTCCCGAAGAGCGCATGCACGGCGGCGTCATGGAGATGCCTGCGGAGAACCTCGCCCTGACGAACGGGCGGCCCTACTGGCACCCGGTCTTCGCCGTCGACGACTGCGACGCCGCGGTCGCCAAGGTCACCGAGAACGGTGGCAGCGTACAGGTGGGGCCGCAGGACGCCGAGGGCGTCGGCCGGCTGGCCGTCTGCCTCGACCCGTCGAACGCGGACTTCGTGGTGCTGGCGCCGGCCGCCCGGAGCTGAACCCGGGGGCGCCCGCCGGCCCGCCTCAGACCCTGGAACGGTACGCGCGCATGGCCAAGGGCACGAAGACCAGTGTGATGCCCGCCGCCCAGATCAGGGACCACATGATCGGCCGGCCTGCGGGGGTGCCGAGCAGGAGGCCCCGGAAGGCATCCGACAGGTGGGTGACGGGGTTGATCTCCACCCATGCCTGCAGCCGGCCGGGCATCGTGTCGACCCGCACGAACGCGCTGCTCGTGAAGGTGATCGGGAAGATGAGGGTGAAGGCGAAGACCTGCACCTGCTCCGCGTCGCCGGCCGGCATCCCGATCAGCACCGCCGTCCACGAGACGGCGGCGGCGAAGGTCAGCAACAGCAGGAGCGCGCCGACGAAGCCGGCGGGGCCGCCGGTGACCTCGAAGCCCAGCAGGGTGCCGAGGCCGATCATCAGGAGCATCGCCCACAGCTGTTTGGCCAGGTCGGCCGTGATGCGTCCGAGAAGCGGCGCCGGGCGGGCGATGGGCAGGCTGCGGAGGCGGTCGAAGACTCCCTTGGGGAGGTCGGTGTTCAACGCCATGGCGGTGTACATGCTCATGAAGAGGGTGTTCTGGACGATGATTCCGGCGAGCGCGTACTGGAGGTAATCCTCCGGGGATCCGGCCATCTGGCCGCCGAAGACGTAGGTGAACAGGAACACGAACATGATCGGCGAAATGCTGTAGTCGACGAGCTCCAGCGGATTGTGCTTGACGGAGACCAGGCTCCGCCACGCCAGCGTCGAGGTCTGCCGCAGGGCCGCCAGGAGGGGCACTCTGCCACTGCCACTGCCGCTGCCGCTGCCGCCCAGGGTGTCGGTCATGGATGTGGACGCGGAGGTCATGACAGGCTCCCCGCCGTGGCGAACTGATCGTCGTCACCCTCGCCGTCCTCGGGCTCCGGCTCCGCCCGGTGGCCGGTCAGGACCATGAACACCTCGTCGAGGGACGAGCGCCGCAGTGTCAGCTCGGCCACCGCGACGCCCGCCTGGTCCAGGCGGCGTACGACGCTCGGCATGAGCGCCGGGTCGTTGACGGGCGCGGTGATCTCATCGCCCTCGATCTTGACCTTCGGCCCCGCTTCCTCGGTGAGCAGGGCGTGCGCCATGCCGAGATCGGCGGCGTGGGCCGGCCGCAGCTGCAGCACTTGACCGCCGACCTGCGCCTTCAGCTCGTCGGGCCTGCTGTGGGCGATCACCCTGCCCTTGTCGATCACGACGATGCTGTCGGCCAGCCGGTCCGCCTCGTCCAGATACTGCGTGGTCAGCAACACGGTCACACCCTCCGAGACCAGGTGGCGCAGCATGTCCCACACCTCGCCGCGGCTGTGCGGATCGAGTCCGGTGGTCGGCTCGTCCAGGAACAGGATCCGCGGCCGACCCACCAGACTGGCCGCGAGGTCGAGACGCCGCCGCATGCCGCCCGAGTACGTCTTCGTGGCCCGTCCCGCCGCGTCGCTCAGCTGGAAGCGGTCGAGCAGTTCGGCCGACCGGGCCCGTGCCGAGCCGCGCGGCATGCCGAGCAGCCGCCCGATCATCAGCAGGTTCTCCGTACCGGTCAGGTTCTCGTCCACAGCGGCGTACTGGCCCGTCAGCCCGATCAGCGGGCGGACCAGGCCCGCCTGCCGCACGACGTCGTACCCGCCTACTTGCGCCCGCCCGCCGTCCGGCCGCAGGAGGGTGGCGAAGATACGGACGGCGGTCGGGAGGCGCGGTCGAGGAGGGCGGCGGCGGGGAGGTCCCGCAGCACATCAGCCGCCGTTTCAAGGACGCCGCCACGGCTACGGGTTCGCCGGCCCCCCGCCGCCCGCCGTGACCGACCCGGCGGCGGTTGCCGCGAGGATCGCCGCGAACGCGCTCACGGCCGGGGCGCTCTCCCCTGCGGCCCGGAACGCCGTGGTGACCAACTCCACCTACGACGGGCTGCGTTACGACACCGTCGCGGCGGCCCGCGCCTTCGCGCCGAGCACCCCGCGCCCGCACTTCGACGAGGCTGGTTCGCGTACGCCCGCTTCGACCCGGTCCACGCGAAAGCCGCTGGCCGCCCTCTCCCAGTGCGCGATGGTCCACGTCAAGTCGGCGCCGCGGCCCCGGTCGAACACGAGCGGTTCACCGAGGCGTTCATCGCTACTGCCTGCCGGACCCGGTCCACAGCGAGGCCCACGGGGTGAGCGTGGATCCGGAGAGCGGCGATCACCTGATCGAATGCGTCCGCACGGACTGCGGCGAATTGCCCGGCGGCGAAGCCCCCGGCGGCGTCAGCCGTTCAGCGAGGTCATGAGCTCGGGCGCGTACCGGTCCCCCGCGACCACGCCGTGCGGCGCGACGGCGTCGATGGAGGCCAGGTCGGCGTCGGTGAGGGTGACCGCGGTCGCGGCGACGTTCTCCTCCAGGTAGCGGCGGCGCTTGGTCCCGGGGATCGGGACGGCGCCCCTGTGCAGGGTCCAGGCAAGCGCGAGCTGCGAGGGGGTGACCCCCTTCTCCGCGGCGAGGCGGCGGACCCGGTCGACGACGGCCAGGTTGCGGTCGAAGTTCTCGCCCTGGAAGCGGGGGTCGGTGCGGCGGAAGTCGTCGGCCGCGAAATCGTCCGGGCTGGTCACGGCTCCGGAGAGGAAGCCGCGGCCGAGCGGGGAGTAGGCGACGAGACCGATCCCGAGCCCGCGCAGGGTGTCCAGGACGCCGTCGTGCTCGATCCCGCGCTCGAAGAGGCTGTACTCGGTCTGTACGGCGGCCAGCGGGTGGACGGCGTGGGCGCGGGCGATGGTGGGCGCGGCGGCCTCGCAGATCCCGATGTGGCCGACCTTGCCGGCGGCGACCAGCTCGGCCATGGCGCCGACGCTCTCCTCGATCGGCACGTTCGGGTCGACGCGGTGGAGGTAGTACAGGTCGATGTGGTCGGTGCCGAGGTGGCGCAGGGAGCGGTCGGCGGAGCGGCGGATGTACTCGGGGGTGCCGTTGTGGCCCCGGAAGGCGCCTTCGTCGGTGAACTCGACGCCGGTCTTCGTGGCGATGACGGCGGCGTCGCGGCGGCCGGTGAGGGCCTTGCCGAGGAGCTGCTCGTTGCGGAAGGGCCCGTAGCCCTCGGCGGTGTCGAGCAGGGTCACGCCCAGTTCGAGGGCACGGTCGATGGTGGCGAGGGACTCGGTCTCGTCGGTGGCTCCGTAGTGGGCGCTCATGCCCATGAGGCCAAGGCCTTCGGCGCCGACCTTCAGTCCCTGGGCGCCCAGTGCGCGGATCTCCATGGTGTCCTCCGTGTGGGGGGTGAGGTGGTGGACCAGCGAGCAATGGAGTAACTAACTGGATAGTTCGAGTCTGCGCCACGAACCCGCCGGATGTCAATAACTAGATAGTTACTTGCTAGGCTGCCTGCCATGGCAAGGGATTCCAGCGCAACGAAGGCACGTCTCCTCGACTCGGCCTTCGCCGAGTTCGCCGCGTACGGCATCGCCGGGGCGCGGGTCGACCGCATCGCGGAGGCCGCCCAGGCGAACAAGCGGCTCATCTACGTCTACTACGGCAACAAGGAGCAGCTGTTCGACGCCGTGCTCCAGCGCGCCCTCGAGACGGGCTCGGAGTCGGTGCCCTTCGACGCGGAGGACCTGCCGGGCTACGTCGGCGCGGTCTTCGACCACCTCGCGGCACGGCCGGACCTGATGCGGCTCATGCAGTGGAAGCAGCTGGAGCGGCCGGGCACCACCGACGCCGAGGCGGAGTCCTACCGGGGCAAGATCGCGGCGGTGGAGCGGGCCCAGGGGGCGGGACTGATCGACCCCGGACTCGATCCGGCGGACCTGCTCGCACTGGTGATGGGCATGGCCGGGTCGTGGACGGGCAGGGTGGGCGGCGTGGCGACGGGCGGCCCGGGCGCCGCCTGGCCCCCGGAGCGGCTGGCCCGCCACCGCGAGACGGTGGTCGAATCCGTCCGCCGCCTGATCCGGCCCCCGCGGACGGCCGGCTAAGGGCCGGTTCGCCGCCCGCCTGGGGATCCCGCCACCCGCATGCCGGCCGTGGCCCGCGCGAACCCCGGTGCGGCGCCGGACCGCGCGACCGGCCCGGCCTGCCTGCGCACCCGCTTGCCCCACACATGAGGTGTGAGATCCGCTCCGACCGGTTATCCGAGAGGAAGTACCTCCACACTCCATGACAAAGGGGAAGCCGTGCCGCATCCACCCCAGGAGACCCGCTCCCGCGTCGGGCTGCATGTGAACGGCCGGCGGTACGAGCTCGACGTGGACCACCGCGTCACGCTCCTGGACCTGCTGCGGGAGCACCTCGGCCTGACCGGCGCCAAGAAGGGCTGTGACCACGGCCAGTGCGGTGCCTGCACCGTCCTGGTCGACGGGCGGCGCGCCAACAGCTGCCTGCTGCTCGCCGTCGCCCACGACGGCACCCAGGTCACCACCGTGGAAGGACTGGCCGACGACACGCGGGGGCCGCACCCCTTGCAGGAGGCCTTCGTGGAACGGGACGCCCTCCAGTGCGGCTACTGCACCCCCGGCCAGCTCTGCTCCGCCGCCGGCCTGCTCGCCGAGGCCGCCGCCGACCCGGGGGCCGCGGACCTCAGCCGTACCGGGATCGCCGAGGCGATGAGCGGCAACCTGTGCCGCTGCGGCGCCTACCCCCGCATCGTGGACGCCGTCCTGGACGTCGTGGCGGCCTCCGAAGGTCCCCCACCGGCAGCGCCCTCCGAGGACGCCGCCCCGGCGACGGTGTCCGGCGACGGGCAGGTGCTCGCGTGAAGCCGTTCGCGTACGTGCGCGCCACCAGCCTCCCGGAGGCCGTCGCCGCCCACGGCGGGCGGCCCGGCTCCCGCTATCTCGGCGGCGGCACCAACCTCGTGGACCTCATGAAGCTCGGGGTCGAATCCCCCGACACCCTCGTCGATCTCACCGGGCTGCCGCTCGCTTCCGTCGAGGAGGCCACCGACGGCGGCCTGCGGATCGGCTCCGGGGTCCGGGGCAGCGACCTCGCGCTCCACCCCCTCGTCCGCGACCGCTACCCCGCCCTGTCCCAGGCACTCCTGGCCGGCGCGTCGGCCCAGCTGCGCAACGTCGCCACCACCGGCGGCAACCTGCTCCAGCGCACCCGCTGCCCCTATTTCCAGGACGTCGCCAAACCCTGCAACAAGCGGGAGCCCGGCACCGGCTGCGGCGCACGCGACGGGGTGCACCGCGACCACGCCGTCCTCGGCCACTCGGCGCAGTGCATCGCCACCCACCCGTCCGACATGGCCGTGGCGCTCGCCGCACTCGACGCGGCCGTCGAGCTCCAGGGCCCGGACGGCGCCCGTACCGTACCCGCGAGCGCGTTCCACCGGCTGCCTGGCGACCGCCCCGAACAGGACACCGTCGTGGAGCCCGGCGAGATCGTCACGGCGGTCACGCTCCCGCCGCGGTGCGCCGGGCTGCCCTCGCGGTACCGCAAGGCCCGCGACCGCGCCTCGTACGCCTTCGCGCTCGCCTCCGTCGCCGCCGTGCTCGACATCGCGGAGGGTCGCGTACGCCATGTCGCGCTCGCCTTCGGCGGGCTCGCGCACCGGCCCTGGCGCGCCACCACCGCCGAGGAAGCGCTGCTGGGCGCCATCCCCACCGAGAGCGCCGTACGGGACGCCGTCGACGCCGAGCTCGACCGGGCGGAGCCGCTGCGCGACAACGCCTTCAAGGTGGCCCTCGCCCGCAATCTCGCCTGCGACGTGCTGAACTCCCTCGTACCGGACTCCCCCGCCCGGGGCGCCCGCTCCTGAACCTCCCGCGCGGCCCGCTCCCGGCCCTTCCCTCCCCCGCTCCCAAACCTCCCGCACGGCCCGCTCCCGGCCCTTCCCTCCACCCGCTCCCGAACCTCCCGCGCGCCCGCTCCCGAACCTGTCCCTCCGCCCCACGCCACCCCGGATCGCGAGGACCCGCCATGGACTCCAGCCCCGCCGCCCCCGCGCCCGCCCTCGGCAGCCCCGCCACCCGCCTCGAGGGCCGGGAGAAGGTCACCGGAAGGGCTCTCTACGCGGCCGAGTACGCCCCGCCGGGCCGGGTGTACGGATGGCCGGTCCCGGCCACCGTCGCCGGCGGCCGCGTCACCGCCGTCGACACCGCCGACGCGCTCGCGCAGCCCGGCGTCCTCGCCGTCCTCACCCCCTACGACGCACCCAGGCTGGGCCCCGCCGACGACCCCACCCTCCGTGTGCTCCAGGACCCCGACGTGCCCCACCGCGGCTGGTACGTGGCCCTGGCCGTCGCCGAGACCCTGGAGGCGGCCCGCGCCGCGGCGGCCGCAGTCCGCGTCGCCTACGACACCGAGCCCCACGACGTCGTCCTGCACACCGCCCACCCGGCCGCCTACACCCCCGAACAGGTCAACGGCGGCTACCCCGCCCACCGCGAACAGGGCGACGCGGCCGCCGCGTTCGCCGCCGCGCCGGTCCGGGTGGACTGCGCGTACACCGTGCCGCCGCTGCACAACCACCCCATGGAGCCGCACGCCGCCACCGCCCAGTGGGAGGCCGGCACCGACGCGGACGCCGACGCCGGCACCCTCACCGTGTACGACTCCAGCCAGGGCTCCGGACTCGTACGCTCCACCCTGGCTTCCCTCTTCGCGCTGCCCGAAGACCGCGTCACGGTGGTCTCCGAGCACATCGGCGGCGCCTTCGGCTGCAAGGGCACCCCCCGCCCGCACGTCGTCCTCGCCGTGATGGCCGCACGGCACACCGGCCGCCCCGTCACCGTCGCCCTCCCCCGGCGCCACCTCGCGGCCGTCGTCGGCCACCGCGCGCCCACCCTGCACCGCGTGCGCCTGGGCGCCCGTACGGACGGCACGCTCACCGCCGTCGCCCACGAGGTCACCACCCACACCTCCCGCGTCCGCGAGTTCGTAGAACAGGCAGCCGTCCCCGCCCGCGTCATGTACGCCGCACCCGCGCTCCTCACCACCCACCGCGTCGTCCCGCTCGACGTGCCCACGCCCTCCTGGATGCGGGCTCCCGGCGAGTGCCCCGGCATGTACGCCCTGGAATCGGCCATGGACGAGCTGGCCGACGCCCTCGGCATCGACCCGGTCGAGCTGCGCGTCCGCAACGAACCCCACGCGGAACCCGACAGCGGCCACCCGTTCAGCAGCCGCCACCTGGTGGAATGCCTGCGCGAGGGGGCCGCCCGCTTCGACTGGGCCGCCCGGCGCACACCCGGCCGGGACGGCCCGCTGCTGATCGGCACCGGGGTCGCCGCCGCCACCTACCCGGTGTACATCGCTCCCTCCTCCGCACGGGCGCACGCCCTCCCCGACGGCACGTACCTCGTCCAGACCAACGCCACCGACCTCGGCACCGGCGCCCGTACCGTCCTGGCGCAGATCGCCGCCGACGCGCTACGGGTCCCCCTGGACCGGGTGACGGTGGAGATCGGGCACTCCGCGCTGCCGCAGGGCTCGGTGGCCGGCGGCTCGGCGGGCACCGCCTCCTGGGGCTGGGCGGTCCACGACGCCTGCACGAGCCTCCTCGACCTCCTCGCCCGCCGCACCGGCCCGCTCCCGGAGGCCGGGGTGTCCGTCCCCGCGGATACGACGGCCTCCGCCAAGCAGAAGTCCCCGTACGCCCGGCACGCCTTCGGCGCCCACTTCGCGGAGGTGCAGGCCGACACCGTCACCGGCGAGGTCCGGGTGCGGCGGCTGCTGGGCGTCTTCGCCGCGGGCCGCATCCTCAACCCGCTGACCGCCCGTTCCCAACTCGTCGGCGGCATGATCATGGGGCTGGGCATGGCCCTCACCGAACACAGCACCGTGGACCCCGCCTTCGGGGACTTCACCGAGAACGACCTCGCCTCGTACCACATCCCCGCCCACGCCGACGTGCCCGACATCGAGGTGCACTGGGTGGACGAGCACGACAAGCACCTCAACCCGATGGGCAGCAAGGGCATCGGCGAGATCGGCATCGTCGGCACGGCGGCGGCCATCGGCAACGCCTTCCACCACGCGAGCGGCCACCGGATCCGTGAACTCCCCCTCACCCCGGACCGCGTCCTGGCGGCCCTCGCCGAAGGCACGCTCCGATGAGGATGATCTCGGGACACCGGGGTGAGGGCGACGCCCGGCCGTTCCGTTCGGGCTGCGAGTGAGCGAAGGTTCGACCATGGTGCACGTACTGGGCAGCAGGGTTCTGCTGTGCCCCACCGATCCCGAGCGCTCACGCGTCTTCTACGGGGACGTCCTGGGCCTCGCCGTCTACCGCGAGTTCGGGACCGGCCCCGAGCGCGGCACGGTCTACTTCCTCGGCGGCGGGTTCCTGGAGGTGTCGGGCCGCGCCGAGGCGCCGCCCGCGCCCGGGCTGCGACTGTGGCTCCAAGTCGCCGACGCGCAGGCGGCGTACGAGGAACTGCGCGGCCGGGGTGCGGAGGTGCTGCGGCCTCCGCTCCGCGAGCCCTGGGGCCTGATCGAGATGTGGCTCGCCGACCCGGACGGCGTGCGCATCGCCGTCGTGGAGGTGCCGGCCGATCACCCACTGCGCTTCCGCCCCTGAGCCGGGCCGCGGAGCGGAACGTACCTGTGTCGAGCTCCGGAGCTACGAGTGGAAGCCGTCCCCATACGTCTCCGCAACAACGGAGAAGCTGTCCGGCTTCTCGCGCCGAAGCTTCTCCATCCCGACACCCTGCCGTTCCTGAGACCGTCGGCCGGGCCGTCGGCCGGGCCGTCGGCCGGGCTGCGGATCTCCGGGCAGAGCCCGAGACCCTCTTCGACCTGGGCGGCGACATTCCTCGCCCAGGTTCGGGCGTGACATCATGAGGTCGTGCGCGTACTGATCGTGACCGCGGGATCCTGGGGCGACGTCGCCCCTTACACCGGATTGGGGACGCGGCTGCGTTCTGCGGGACACGAGGTGACGATCGCCACGCACAGCCGCTTCGACAGCGCGGTGACGGCCCTCGGACTCGGCTTCCGTCCGCTTCCCCTGGACCCGCGCGAGGAACTGGCTTCGGCGGCCGGCCAGGGACTGGCCCGCGCGGTCAGCCCTCCCGTGGCCATGGCCCGGCTGATGCGCATGGCCCGGGAGTTCATGCCCCGGCTCACCGAGGGCGTCGTGGACGCCGTCCGGCAGGGCGCTGACGTACTCCTGACCTCCACGCTCACCGACCCCATGTGCTCGGCACTCGGCGAAGCGTCCGGGCTGCCCAGCATCGGCGTCTACCTGCAGCCGATCGAACCGACGGGCGCCTTCCCGCCCTTGGTCACGGGGTCCCGGTCGTTCGGGCCGTACGGCAACAGGCTGGCGGCGCGGGCCCTGTGGGCCGCCACGGACCGCATCTTCGCCCCGGCGGTGAGCGAACTACGGCGTGAACTGGGCCTGCCCGCACGGCGGTTCGGCGGCCCGCTGGGCCTGCCGCCCGGACGCACGGTCCTGCACGGTTTCAGCCCGATGGTCGTCCGCCGCCCCGCGGACTGGCCCGAAGGCCACCAGATCTCCGGGTACTGGTGGCCCGCGACACCGCCCGGCTGGCAACCCGAACCACGGCTGCTGGATTTCCTCGACGCGGGGCCCCCGCCCGTGTTCGTCGGCTTCGGCAGCTTCGTCGCCGCCGATGCGGAGCGGCTGAGCGCCCTCGTCTCCGAGGCCCTGCGACGGGCCAAGGTGCGCGGCATCGTCCAGGCGGGATGGTCGGGCCTGCACGCCGAGGGCGACGAGCTGCTCACCGTCCAAGAGGTGCCCCACGCCTGGCTGTTCCCGCGCACCGCCGCCGTGATCCACCACGCCGGCGCCGGCACCACGGCGGCCGGTCTGCGCGCAGGGGTCCCGGCCATCCCCGTACCGGTGCAGTTGGACCAGCACTTCTGGGCTGCCCGCCTCAACGCTCTGGGCGTCTGCGGCCCACCGCTTCGCTACCAACGCCTGACCACAACCCGGCTGGCCGCCGCGATCGTCGCAGCCACCCGCACCCCGGCCTTCGCCGCCCGCTCCCACCACCTCGCCGCCGGGCTCTCCCGTGAGGACGGCGCGGCGCGGGTCCTCACCGCACTGGAGCGGCTCGGCTGAAGGCCGCCTACCCGGGCGGACCAATACACTCGGCAGGTCGGCGCGCGCTTCGACCAGATCGTCATCTTGGCCTCCCAAGAGACACGCGCTCCAGCGGTGGCACCGCGTAGTCTCCGGAAACCGGGGTAGCCGCCAGGGGACGGGGTCCGGGCTTTCGTCCCGGGGCCGTCCTGAGCGAAGGAGGCTCGCCATGTCCCCTCGCAGCCGCCCCGCCGCGGCTCCCGGATCGCTGGTGCAGTGGGCCGCGCTGCTGATCGGCGCGGCGTTCCTCGTGGCCGGAGTGCTCGGCATGATCCCCGGCCCCACCACGAACTACGACGCGATGACCTTCGCCGGACACGACTCGGGCGCCGAGCTGTTCGGCCTCTTCCAGGTGTCGGTCCTGCACAACATCGTGCACCTGATCTTCGGGCTCGCCGGTATCGCCCTCTCGCGCACCCCGGGCACGGCGCGCACCTACCTGATCGGCGGCGGAGCCGTCTACCTGGTGCTGTGGCTGTACGGGCTCCTCGTCGACCGCGGCACCGACGCCAACTTCATCCCGGTCAACACCGCGGACAACTGGCTGCACTTCGGTCTGGGCCTGGCCATGGTCGTCCTCGGCCTGATCCTCGGCCGCACCCCGCCGGTCCCGCGCCGGGGCCGGGGCTGAGGCCCGGGCGCGTCAGGTCTCCCGTACCGGTGAGTACACCTCCGCGTCGAGGCCGAAGGTCCAGGCCACCCCCTGCCTCGCGGTCCGCGTGTCCGGCGGCACCCGCAGCCAGTACGTGCGGCTCGTGCCGTCCGGCTCCGGCGTGGAGTTGACCACCTCCACCATCACGACGTCCTCGTCGCCCGGCAGCGGCGTCCGCCACAGGACGCCCGTCCCGTCCCGGTGCACGGGCTCGGCGCCCGATTCGGCGAGGTAGCGCTCGTAGCCGTAGTGCTCCAGCATCACCCGGCGCAGCTCCGCGTTCTCCTCGTCCCGGATGCGCTCGGGCGTCAACGCGTCCAGCCCGGCCAGGAAATCCGCGGGCACGGGCATCCCGCGCCACGCGTACAGCGCGAAGCCGTCCGGGAACGCGAGGGCGGGGCCGTCACCGCGGTCCAGGCGGCCCGCCTCGTCCCGGTGCAGCTCCACCGGGCGCTCGCACAGCACGGCAAGCCGCTCGTACGGCCACCACCAGCCCGCCGCCCGGGCGACCGCGGCGAGCCCCTCCAGCGGTGTGCCCTCGCCCGTGTCGAACGCGCACAGCCAGGCCGCGTCGTGCTGGCCGAGCACGGCGTCCAGGAGCAGCAGCCGGACCTCGGCTTCCTCCGCGGTGTCTCCCGCCTGCTCCTCGACGAGCCCGGTGCGGATCCGGCCGGCCAGTCGCTCGGTGTTCTCCCACAGCCGGCCGCCCGTCAGCGCCCATCTCCGGCCCCAGCCCCGGGGGCCCAGCAGCTCGTGGCAGCGGGCACGCTCGGCCGCCCAGGGCGCGCTGCGGACCGCCTCCCGCACGCTGCGCCCCCGCACGTCCGTCCCCCACGGGCCGTCCGAATCGCCCAGCAGGCCTAGCGCGGCGCGCGGCGAGTCGGCCCACACGATCCGCTCCGGCTCGGGCAGCCCCGCCGTGCGGTAGCCGAGACGCACGCCGGCCTCCGCCGCCGCCCGGTCCGCGGGCCCGGTCGCCGCGGCTACCGCCCGCCACCCGTCGACCCCGTGCACTCCGTCCGTCACGTCCGTCACGTCAAGTCTCTCCGGCCCGCCCACCTGCCCCATCCCCTCCATCAGGACCCCCTCCGCCGCCGTCACCACGTCCCCCTCGGTCACTCAGTCCGCCACGATCCGCACCGAGCCGGGCACGTACTCCCGCTGCCGGACCACCCGGAACCAGCCCTTCGGCAGCGGTATCGCGGCGTGCTCCTCGTGCACCACCCGCCCCCCGTCGGGCAGATGCAGCAGCAGCGGCGCCAACGGCCCCGGCTCCCGCACCAGTCGGCCCGGCCCCAGCACTGCGTGTGCGTGCCCTGTCACCTCGCCCAGCGCCAGTACGAGCCGCCCGCGCCCGTCCCGGGGTTCCGAGGGCGCGTCAGCGGCGTACGAAGGCACCGCCGATTCCTCGAGCGGCACGATGAGTACGTCCCCCTGCCGGTACATGCGTGTCCCCCTCCCGACGCGCCGCCCCGTGCGCCGCGTCTTCTCCCAAGCTAGTGCTGCGCCGCGTTAG
>NZ_JAGGOT010000009.1 GCF_018614195.1 Streptomyces sp. ISL-43 | reverse complement strand
AAGGCGGATTCAACCGGTCGTCGCAACACCTTGATCACGGAGGTATGCGATGGGACGAGACCAGAGTCAGAGGGTGCCGGAGGCGCCTGCGGGAGCGCGACGGCAGTGGGCGGCGGATCGGGCGATGCGACCGCCGATGCGTTCACCGGGTCGGCCGGAGCCGTCTCGTGCGGTGCAGCGCCACTTCTGGCAGCGGATCGCGTCGGGAGTGACGACGGCAGAGGCCGCGGTGGCTGTTGGCGTGTCATGTCCGGTCGGAACCCGGTGGTTCCGTCACGCTGGCGGGATGCCGCCGATCAGCCTGGATGAGCCCACCGGCCGCTATCTGTCGTTCGCTGAGCGTGAGGAGATCGCGCTGCTGCGCGCCCAGGAGTTCGGCGTGCGGGAGATCGCTCGCAGGATCGGCCGCGACGCGGGCACGGTCTCACGCGAGCTGCGCCGCAACGCGGCGACCCGGGGCGGCAAACCGGTCTACCGGGCTCTGGTGGCGCAGTGGAAAGCGCAGCAGGCTGCGAAGCGCCCGAAGAACGCAAAGCTCGCAGGCGACGACAGGTTGCGTGAGTACGTGCAGGAGCGGCTCGCCGGCAGCGTCCGTCGCCCCGACGGCATGATCGTCACGGGGCCGCAGACGCCTGGGTGGAAAGGGCTGAACAAGCCGCATCGGCAGGACAGGCGTTGGGTGACGGCATGGAGCCCGCAGCAGATCTCGCACCGGCTCCCTGTCGACTTCCCCGAGGATGAGTCCATGCGCATCAGCCACGAAGCGATCTACCAGGCTCTGTTCATCGAAGGCCGTGGCGCGCTCAAGCGGGAACTGGTCACGTGTCTGCGCACCGGCCGGGCGCTGCGGGTTCCCCGTGCACGGTCGCAGAACAAGCCGCAAGGGCATGTCACCGCGGACGTCATCCTCAGTGAACGGCCCGCCGAGGCCGGGGACCGCGCGGTCCCCGGACACTGGGAAGGCGATTTGATCATCGGGACCGGCCGCTCCGCAATCGGCACGCTTGTCGAGCGCAGCAGCCGCTCCACGCTCCTGGTGCACCTGCCTCGGCTCGAGGGCTGGGGTGAGACTCCGCCCGTGAAGAACGGTCCCTCGCTCGGGGGCTACGGCGCGATCGCGATGAACGCGGCGCTCACCATGTCGATGACGCAGCTGCCCGAGCAGCTACGCAAGACCCTCACCTGGGACCGCGGGAAGGAACTCTCCGGTCATGCCCAGTTCGCTCTCGATACTGGGACGAAGGTGTTCTTCGCCGATCCGCACTCGCCCTGGCAACGACCGACAAACGAGAACACGAACGGGCTGCTGCGTCAGTACTTCCCGAAAGGCACTGATCTCTCCCGTTGGTCGTCGACGGACCTCGAAGCCGTCGCTATGGCGATCAACAACCGGCCTCGCAAGGTCCTCGGTTGGCGGACACCGGCCGAGGTCTTCGAAGAGCAGCTACGCTCGCTGCAACAGCCCGGTGTTGCAACGACTGGTTGAACACGCCCAATATACGAGTAGGGCGTTCGCTGAGATCTGCAGGTCAGCAGGGGTCCGGCAGAGCATGGGCGCGGTTGGGTCCAGCGCGGACAACGCCGCAGCGGAGAGCTTCAAACGCCGCCTTCAAGAGAGAGAAACTCAAGGGCCGAAAAGCCTGGTCGAGCGAGCGCGAGGCCAGGCTCGACGCGTTCCGCTGGCTGACCCGTTACAACACCCGGTGCCGGCACTCCCGCCTCGGCCAGCGATCTCCGATCGCCTACGAGAACGACTTCCTACCAGCAGCAGCAACTACCCTGGCCCAAGCCGCATAGACGTGTTCAAAGTCCGGAGTCAAGGCCCGCCGGTGAGGACCGCGCGTCGGCGTACTTCGCGCAAGGCCCGGCCCTGGTTCCATGCGAAGGTCCGGGCGTCGTACTCGGCCCTGTCGCGGTACGACGCCTGCTTCGTCCACTGCCCGCGGTGCTGGCGGTAGTGGTAGACGACGTCCGGAAGGAGTTCGCCGTCGCTGTTGCCAGTGACGGACATGACGTAGACGTAGTCCTCGCCCTTGGTCAGTCCTCCGTGGCCGGCGTAGGCGCGGGCGATCTCGGTGCGGGTGAGCAGCATGGTGTGCCCCACCGGCGGCTTGCCGTCGTGCGGCGAGGGCCAGTAGGCCCAGACGTCGCCGGCGTCGTGGAGGCCGGCAGGGGCGGCGCATTCCCAGGTCTGGAGCCGGCCGTTCTTTTTGAGGTCGGCCGAGTGTCCGGCGACCCATCCGAGGCCGGCTGACTCCGCGCGGTGGTAGCGCACGGACAGGGAGGCCGATGGCAGCAGGTCGTCGTCGTCCGCGTAGCAAACGTACGGGGCGGTGACGTAGTTGAGGGAGGTGTTGCGGGCGGGTGCGGCGCCGGGATCGGGGCGAGCGCAGATGGTCACCCGCGGGTCTGCGGCAATGGCGGCGGGGAGGCGGTCCGGGTCGGCATGGCGGCCGTTGGGGGCGACGATCCATTCCCAGGCGATGTCCTGGGCGGTTAGCGAGTCGTAGAGCTCGCCGAGGTAGCGGCGGCGGTTGCTGCGCATGCCGGTGGGCGTGATGACTGCGACCTGGGGCTGGTGGTGCACGAAGTCCCTCCGTGGGGGTGTGACTGGGGGCGGATTCAGCCAACTGCGGCGTCCCCCGAGGTGGGTGTGCCAGGGGCCGAGGAGTGCGGTGGGGGGGCCGTCGTCAACTGAGCGTGAGTTGGGCGGGCCGTTCCGGGATCGGGACGTGTTCGCCCGCGGGGACCGCGCTGGTTCAGGCAGTCGCGGGCACGCCGGTCACGGTGTTCGGCGCGGTGAAGCGGACGGTCATGTCCTGGCGGTGGTGACGGGCTCGCGTTCCCGGGTGGGCTGGTGGGACTTCTCCGCCCGGTTGTTCAAGCCCTTGTGGGAACAGTGCTCGCCCAACGGCATGCCCAGTCCCTTGCAGGGCGGCGCCGTAGGAGTGGAGCTTGTCGGTGACCACCACCCTGGGGACCGCGGCGGTCCTTTTGGGGAGCTTCTTGAGGAACCGCCTGGCCGCGACCGTATCCCGGCGGCCCTGCACGAGGATGTCGAGGACGTTGCCGTCCTGGTCGACGGCCCGCCACAGGTACTTCCACTCGCCGCGGATCTTGACGAAGACTTCGTCCAGATGCAGCCACTTGTCAGCCACACTCAGAACCCCTGGGCAACCCAACCTACGAATGGCTCGATCAACCCGTCCAAGAACGTAAGACCGCTTATCGCCCGGCCCGGTACGACAGCACCTGCACCGAGTCCACATCCAGCCCCTCCAGCAGCGACGACCAACCCCCTGCCCTGCCTGGCCGCCCGGTTGATGAGGCTCCGGTGGCGGGGCCCGTCACCGGAGGGGCGGACTCTTGTCCGCCGTCGCGGCAAAGGGCTCGGCGATGTGCCAGAAGCGCTCGAACTCGTCGGTCAGTGCCTGGACGCGGTTCTTGGCACGGGAGGTTGACACCTGGTCGCCGCAGATCAGAGCGATCGCGCCGTCGATGAGCAGGGTGTGGGGTGTCACCACCCGGTGCAGCCGGATGTCCGCGCCCAGGGCGGCGAGTTCACCAAGGTAGCGGTTGCTGTCCGGGTCGGCGTGGGCTTCGGGGGCGACGATCTTGCGTAGGGAGACTCCTCGGCGGAGCAGTCTGCGGTGTACGGGTAGGGCGGCGGCCATGTGGCCGCGGGTGAGCGGGCCAGGGGGGTGGATGACGAGCACCTCGCGGTACGCCAGGTAGGAGTAGCGGTCGAAGCGCTTGCCGGGGCCGGTGACGGCCGGCCGGCGGTGACCGCGGTCATAGCTCCAGATCCGGTGCAGTGCGGGGATGGCCGAGCGGACTGAGTCGACGAGGGCGACCCGCCGGGCGAGTTCCGAGGTGCGCTGGGCGACGAGTAGCTCCAGTGCGACCGCAGGGTCGGTGGGGACGGTCCGGCGGTCGTCCGTCAGTACGACCAGCCCGTGATCGAGGAGCTCCACCAGGGCGTGGTCGAGTACGGAGAGCTCCCAGCCGAGTCGCTCGACGGCGTCCTCGGGCGGTAGGCCGGGGTGCGCCAGCAAGTCCTCGTACAGTGTGTCGGTCTCCGGCTGGAGGCCCAGGGCTACGAGGTTCATACGGGCCGCCCGCCCGAGCAGAGTCCATCAAGGACGTGTGCGGGGAGGTCCTGGTCGGCGGCGGAGACGAGGACCGCTTCGACGGCCCGCAGCCACGACACGATGTCCCGCGGTTCCAGTGTGCGTCCGTCCGCCCACAGGGTGATCTCCGCGGTCTCGTCCATGCGATAGACCGTCACGTAGGCGTGCACGGGCATGAAGGTGGCCGCCTCCACCCGGATGTCGGCCCGCTCTCCCGTTCCCAGGCCGGGGGGCACGGGGCCGGTGGCGGTGGGGTAGGCGCTCATGTCGTTGTAGACGAGGTCGCGTGTGAAGGGTGTGCCCCTCTCGGCGTCGATCCGTTCACGGACTTCACGCTGGGCGGCCGGGTCCACGGGGCTGTACCGGTAGGCGCGCTGGGCGTCCTGCCGGTTCAGGCCGATCAGGTGGTCGAACGAGTGGGCCTCCGCGGTGTCCACCACGATCAGCGCGTCCTGGGCCAGGGTGGTCACGGCGGCCGCGGTGCTGGGGCTGGCCCGGTTCGCCGAGATGGAGGTGATGCCGGTGCGACCGACGCCCGTGCGTGCCGCGAAGACGGCCTCCACGGCGGCGAGGACGACAGTGGAGCGTCCCGCTCCGGTGCGCTCGGAGATCGTGCGGGTGGCCTCGGCGATCCGTCGGGACGTCATGAACCCCTCCCAGTAGACGGGAGCCGCTGTCGCCTCGGCGTGCGCCGTGGCGAACATGGCCGGGGGCGTGCGGCGGTAGGCGTCCTCCCATTGGGCCAGGGCCCGGGCTCCTCTGCTCAGGCCGACCGGTGAGGCCTGGTCACGCGCCAGGTCGAGGGGCTGGGCCGCGCGGTCGAGCCCTCGAAGGGTGAACGCGCCGCCGGTGAGCAGTGCTGTCAGGTGGTCCTCGACGATCTGGAGGGCGAGTCCGTCGACCGCCATGTGAGACAGGACCAGGACGAGGTGGGACGGGTGTCCCGCTTCGGTCACGATGCCTGCCCGGAGTGGCAGTTCGCGTGCGGTGTCGAAGACTGCGGACCGCAACTCCTCGCGCAGGTTACGGGTGGCCGTGGCGGCCGCTTCGCGATCGTCGGTGTCCACGAGGTGGACGGAGAGCCGGACGGTGCCGGAGACCGACTGGCGACCGTGGACCGGGTACACGGTGCGCAGGGACTCGTAGCAGCTCATGATCGTGCGGAGGGCGTGGAGCACCGTATCCACGGTTCTTCCGGGCGGGACAGGCAGCAGGAGGGGGAGGAAGGCGAGGTAGCGGTCGTCGGGATGGTCCTGCAGTTCGCGGTGGAGTTTGGCCTGGCCCCAGGCCATGGGGCCCTCGCGGTCCGGGCCGGCCGTGAACTCCAGGCTGACGCGGGAGCGGACGGGTAGGGGGGCAGGGACGGGGACCGGGATGGGGGTGTCGGTCATTGGCTCGGAGCCTCTCGGT
The DNA here is from genome assembly GCF_018614195.1 of Streptomyces sp. ISL-43. Lineage (GTDB taxonomy): Bacteria > Actinomycetota > Actinomycetes > Streptomycetales > Streptomycetaceae > Streptomyces. The sequence goes on along the minus strand of NZ_JAGGOT010000009.1, from coordinate 135,959 downwards.
GGAACAGGGTCGCGGTCGCGCGGTCGGACCGTGGGACCGGACCGGACGGCTGAAGATGGGCACGCACCGGCGAGTCCCGTGGGCCCGCGGCCAGTTCGACCTCGATGAGCAGGACTCGTTCGGTGGTTCCCGATGCCAGCAGCAGGCGCGCGGTCGTCTCTCCGTGCCCCTCGGTGCCGGGCAGCTCGGAGAGACAGACCATGGGGCCGGTGATACGGAAGACGCGGGTGATGTGGCCGAGGATGGAGGTGGGGACCGACTGGAAGAACAGGACGGGCGAGGGAGTCCTCCCCTCGGCCAGGGCCAGGGTCACCGCATCGGCGGTGACCGTGTCCCCGAACGTAGTGACCAGGACGACAGCCGTGCCGGGCCCGGCGACGGCCTCGGGTCCTCCCGGGGCGGTGTTCAGGCACCGGGCAGCCGCTTCGGCGACGAGCGGGCCGAAGGGGGAGAAGGCGAAGCCGCTGACCGCAGGCGGGCCCGGGGTGTCCGCGGTGCTCGACACCCCCTGTGCCAGTGCCTCCAGTTGGGCGTTCCCTGCGCCCTCCGGGGGGCGGGGGCTCGCGCGGGGCGGTCGGGTCGTCATGGGCGCTCCAGGAGCAGGGCGGCGTTGGCTCCCCCGAAGGCGGCGTTGAGGGAGAGGGCGTAGCGCAAGGTGGCTTCACGGGGCGTGTTCGGGACGGTATCGAGGGGGCAGGCGGCGTCGTCGCCGAGATGACCCGCGGTGGGCGGTACGGTCTGGTCCTGCAGAGCGAGGAGGGTGATGACGGCCTCGACGGCTCCGGTCGCCTCCAGCATGTGGCCGGTCGTGCTCTTGGTGGAGCTCACCGGCGTGCAGGTGAGTGCCGGTCCCAGGAGCCGGTACAGGGCCGCCGCCTCGGCAGGATCGTTGAACAGGGTCCCGGTGCCGTGCGCGTTGACGTAGTCGATGTCCTGCGGGTCGATGCCCGCCGTCCGGATTGCCGCCGAGGCTGCGGCCTCCAGGCCGTGGCCCTGCGGGTGCGGCCGGATGGGATGGTGGGCGTCCGAGGACAGGCCCCAGCCGCGCAGCCACGCCAGGACGCGGCCTCCGCGTTCGACGACCCGCTCCGCCGACTCCAGGACGAGGACGGCCGCGCCGTCGCCGAGCAGGAGGCCGTCCCGCCCGGCCGAGAAAGGCCGTTGCACTCCGGTGGGGCTGAGCGCCTTGCCGGAGTCGAACTTGGCGAATCCGTCCTCCGAGACCAGGTGGGCGCCGCCGCAGACCACGGTGTCGGCGAGGCCCTGGCGGATCAGTTCGGCGCCGTGGGCAAGCGCCGTGGTCGAGGCGGTGCACGCGTTGACGAAGGCGAGCCGCGGCGTCCCGAGTCCGAGCTCTGCGCCGAGCCGCTCGGGCAGCACTGCGGGCAAGGTGTCCAGCAGGTCGGACAGGGTCTCCGGGTCGGGGCCCGCACATCCTTCACCCGGCTCCGAGACGGCCGGTCGGCCGTCGCGGAGCCGGGCGCGGGCGAAGTCCCCTCCGGTTCCGACCAGTACGGGCGCCCGCCGCACGTCGGCTCCCGACATCTCCAGGGCGGCCCGGGCACAGGCGAGGAGTGCCTCGTACTGGGTGGGCGGCGGGTCGGACGGGAGGGTGGCGGCGTGCCGTGCGAGGAAGCGCGTAGTGTCGAAGCGGGTGACGGGGGCGAAAACCTGGCGGCCGGCGAAGACGCCGCCGCGCAGATTCGCCGCGCCGAGGCCGAAGGCCGTGAGGACGCCGAATCCGGTGATGGCGACGTCGTGTGTCATGGGTGCTCCAAGCCGGGTGGGGGTCAATGGCCGATGCCGAGGCCGCCGTCGACGGCGACGGTGACGCCGGTGACGTACGCCGCCTCGGGCGAGGAGAGCCACAGCACGGCGGCGGCCACATCGTCGGCGCTCGCGAGACGGCCCAGAGGTACGTCCTGCGTGATCCGTCGGCGCTGTTGGGGAGTGAGCGACTCGGTGAGTCCGGCATCGACCAGTCCGGGGGCCACCACGTTGGCGGTGATCCCGAAGGGGGCGAGCTCCCGGGCCAGGGCCCGGGCCATGCCGACCAGCCCGGCCTTGCTGGCCGCGTAGTTCGCCTGCCCGGGATAGCCCCGGTGGGCGGCAACGGAGGAGATGAAGACGAGTCGGCCCTGCCGGCGACGGGTCATGCCGAGGGCCGCCTGCCGGGCGGCCCGGAAGGCACCGGTCAGGTTGGTGTCAAGCACGCGTTGGAACGAGGCGTCCTTCATGCCGATGAGTAGGCCGTCCTCGGAGGTGCCCGCGTTGGCGACCAGTACGTCCAGGGGGCCGTGTGCCTCGGCGGCACGGGCGAAGGCTGCGGTGACGGAGTCGGAGTCGGTGACGTCGCAAGAAAGGGACAGCAGGCCGTCCGGGCCGTCACCGGACCGGTGGGCGACCGCCACCCGGTCCCCCTGTGCGGCGAACTTCCGGGCGATGGCCAGGCCGATCCCCCGGTTGCCTCCCGTGACCAGAACGGATCTGGTCATCGGTGCTCTTCCCGGCCGGGGAACGACTGGCCGGTGAGGTCGAGCAGGGCCGCCGACTTGACCGCCGTCTCCTCGAACTCGGCCACCGGGTCCGACAAGGCGATGACCGCGCCGCCCACGCCGAACTCCACGCTGTCCTCGCCGACCACGAGCGTACGGATGACCATGCCGAGGTCGGCGGCGCCGGACAGGGAGAAGTAGCCCAGGGCTCCGGAGTACAGCCCGCGCGGTCCGTTCTCCAGCCGGTCGATGATCTGCATGGTGCGGATCTTCGGCGCGCCCGTCATCGACCCGCCGGGGAAGACCGCCCGGACGGCGCCGACGGTCGTCACCTCGGGGCGCAACCGCGCGTGGACGGTGCTCACCAGTTGGTGGACGTTCGCGTACGTCTCGACGTCGAAGAGGGGGCCCGTGCGCACGGATCCGGGCTCGGCGCATCTGCCGAGGTCGTTGCGGACCAGGTCCACGATCATCAGGTTCTCGGCGCGGTCCTTCGCGCTGGCGGCGAGCTCGCGGCGCAGTGCGTCGTCCTCGGCGGGGTTCGTGCCGCGCGGGCGGGTTCCCTTGATCGGCTTGGACTCGGCGGTGCCGTCGGCCGTGATCCGCAGGAAGCGCTCCGGGGAGGAGCTGAGGACCGCGGTCTGCCCCGTGCGCAGGAAGGCGCCGTAGGGGGCGGGACTGAGCCGGCGCAGGAGCCTGTAGGCGGGCCAGGGGTCGATCCGGCCGGATGCCTCCACCTTGTTGGTCAGGCACACCTCGTACGTTTCGCCCGCCTCGATCTCCTTCTGGCAGATGTCGATGAGGCCCAGGTAGGCGTCGCGGTCGTGGCGCAGCCCCAAGGGGCCGAGGGCCGCCGCGTCGCGTTCCCGCGGGGGCGCGGACGGGGTACGCGGAGCGGGGCCGGTGAGGTGTACCCCGACGGTGTCGAGCCAGTGCCGGGCATCGGTTTCCCGGCCGGTCTCGGCCAGGGCGAGGAGGTGGACGGCGCCGGTGGCGTGGTCGTGGGCCACGACGCGGTCGGCGAAGATCATGGCGGCGTCCGGGCGGGGTGACCGGTGGACGCGGTCACCGCCGCATTCCGCCTTGAGTTCGTAGCCCAGGCAGCCCACCCAGCCGGTCGCGAAGTCGAACGGCAACGGAGGCGTCCGGATCCAGTGGCGGGCCAGGTCGGCCTCCAACCAGTCGAAGAACCCGCTCGGGACGGTCTTCGTGCCGTCCGCGCCGGTGACGGTGACGGAGCGGTTCCACACATCCGCGGTGGCCACCCGGGCGAGGGGGCCGGAGGTGTCTCCCATGAAGGAGAACCGGCCGTTCGCGGTGCCGGCCGCGCTGCTGTCGAGCCAGAACGCGTGGGGGCTGTCCGCGTAGAGAGCATCGAAGACGGTTTCGGCGTCGGCACCGGATTCCACGGTGCGGGTGAGCACGACATGGGTCGGGCGGTCCACGACGTCCGCACGGGGCGGGGACGGCTGACGGCTGGGGGCGGGCGGCGCGGGACGGAATCCGGTGGCGCGCTGCCACTGCAGGGTGAGGTCGTGGAAGTTGCGCATGAGCGTCCGCCCGTGGTCGGTGCAAATCGACTCCGGGTGGAACTGCACGCCCCATAGGGGCCGTTCGCGGTGCCGTATTCCCATGAGAACCCCGTCCTCGGCCCATGCCACCGGCTCGAGTTCGTCGGGCAGCCGGCCGACGGCCAGCGAGTGGTACCGGACCGCGGTGAAGGGTGAGGGCAGCCCGGCGAACAGTTCCGTCCCGGTGTGCGTCACTTCACTGGTGCGGCCGTGACTGACTTCGGGTGCCGGTACGACGCTGCCGCCGAGGACGTGCGCGATGCCCTGATGCCCGAGGCACACCCCGAGCACGGGTATCCGGGCGGTGGCGATGACTTCGGCGCAGATGCCGAAGTCGGCCTGCCGGCCGGGGTGGCCCGGCCCCGGGGAGACGACCACGTTGTCGAAGTCGTCGAGCAGCGCGGGATTCCACAGGGGGCTGTCGTTGCGAATCACGACTGGTTCGCTGCCGTTGACGACCGCGAGGTCGTGGAACAGGTTGTGCGTGAAAGAGTCGTAGTTGTCGATGATGAGGGTTCTCACAGCTGTCCTCGCTCGTGGAGCAGCGCGCGGTCGCGCAGGATCTTGCCGTTGGCATTGCGGGGCAGGGCCGTAGCAGTGAAGTAGTGCTTGGGGGTTTTGAACGCGGCGAGCCGCTCCCGGGCCCAGAGCGCCAGATCGTGTGGGCGGGCCGTTCCCCCGGTGTGGGCCTCGATCGTGTCGCCGAAGACCACGACGGCCTCGTCGACCCCGGGGCAGGTGCGCAGGACGGCTTCGACCTCCATCAGGTCGATCTTCATCCCTCCCACGGTGACGACCGAATCGGATCGGCCGAGTACCTTCAACGCCCCGGTGGCAGGGTCGAGCTCACCGCGGTCGAAGGTGCGCAGCCAGCCGTCGACGTAGCGCTCCGGGCCGTCGTCGCGCAGGTACGGCGTCCGGTCGAGGGCGACTTCGATCTGTCCGTCGCGGACCCTTACGGGCAGTCCGGTCGTCCGCCCGACTTCGGGCGGGGGGCAGTGGCCGTGGAGTTGTGCGGCGACAAGCCCGGTTTCGGTGGTTCCGTACACCGGGGAGACGGTTACGCCGTACCGCCCGGTGAAGCGTTCCTGGACCGGGAGCGGCAAAGGCTCTCCGGCGGAGACGGCCAGGCGCAGGTGTGTGGTGGAGCCGGCCGTCCCCCGGTCGCGGGAGAGCAGGTCGAAGTGGAGGGGTACTCCGAGCACGGCGTGTGCACCGCTGCCGGCCGTGTCACCCAGCAGGGCGGCCACTGCGGCCATGCCGGGACGTGTCGGCAGCAGGAGGTGCGTACCGCGCTCCAGGCCGTGGAGGAAGCCACCGACCAGGCCCATCGTGTGGATGAGGGAGTTGAGGAGCAGGACGCGCTCTCCGCGCTCGGGCATCCCGGCGAGGGCCGAGTACCGGTCGAGCTCACCGAGGATGCTCCGCGCCGTGCGGCCGATGACCTTCGGTACACCGGTCGATCCCGAGCTGAACTGGACGAGGCGTACGTCGACGTCCTCGGCCGGGCGCCCGGTGGGTCGGCGGACCACGTCGAGGGGGTAGTCGCGAACCGGCCCGGCCTGGCCGCGGGCGGGCCCCGCGGCCGTGACGAGGTGCTCGGGTTCGCACCTGGCCAGCAGCCCCGCGATCTCGGAGTCGGTGCCCCTGGCGTCGAGAAGGTGGAGCTGGGCACCGCGGGACCACACGGCGAGGATGGTTTTCAGGAGGGTGATGCCGGGCGGCAGCACGACCGCGACGGTGGAACCTGCGGTGATGCCGTGCCGGTTCAGCAATGCGGCCGACTCGGCGACGCCGGTGCGCAGCCGGCCGCGGCTGACGGGCGTACCCATGGTCGCCCACGGGGCGTCGGCCTTGCCCCGGCCCAGCAGGTGGGCGCCCCACCAGTCGTCGGATGCCATCTCGGTGCGACCTTTCAGCTGTTGGTGTCGTGTGCGGCGTAGTAGCGGCGGAGCATCATGGTGATGACCGGGGAGTACCGGGCGGCGGCGAGGATCTCGGGGGGAGGCGTGAACGACGGGTGGATCTCGTCGGCGAAGGAGGAGAACTCCAGCCGGAGGCTGTGCTCGATGGTCCGGGGCCAGTCCACGGGCAGCCGCCAGTCGTGCTCGTAGCCGGTGGCGAGCATGTGGGTGACGGCGGTCTCGACGGTGTCGCGGCGGGTCGTCGGCTGTGCGGGCGCCCGGACGGGTGTGAAGAGCGAGAGGTCGAGGTCGGAGTCCTCGCCGAGGATCTGGCGGGCCAGTTCGTCGGCCAGCAGGGGTGAGAGGTGCAGGCCGTCCCGGTAGGTGCCGGTGAGCAGCCACAGGCCGTCCGGGCCCGCTTGGCCGATGAGGGGGTAACCGTCCAGGGACACCGGACGGTTGCCGACCTGGAGCGCGCGGACGGGGCTGCTCCACAGGTCGCGGTGGACCTGCTTGACCGCGCAGTCCAGGAGGAACTGGGCGTCGCGGACCACGGGTGCGTCGACAGCGGTGGGCGAGATGATGTTGGTGGCACCCACGTAGACCTGGCCGGCCTGGCGGGGGACGATGTGCAGGCCGCAGGCGAAGGCGCGGTTGGGCGTGCGGATGACGCTGCCGGGCCCTTGGGCGTCGGGGGTGTCCAGCAGCGCGGACACCCCGAATCCGGCGATGAGCTGCGGGGTGCGGCCGGCGAGCTGAGGGACGGTGTCGATCAGGCCCTGCGTACGGGTACCCGCGGCGAGGACGACCGACCCGGCGTGCAGGACGGCGCCCGAGGCGAGGCTGACCCCGGTGGCCCGGTCCCGGTCCTGCAGGACGCCGGTGGCGAGTTCACCGACGATGCGGCCGCCGTGGAGCGTGATCGCCTGCTCCAGGCGCTTCAGCAGCAGCGCGCTGTTCACCGCGTGCTCGTCGGGCAGGTACATGGCCTCGAAGGGCCGGCCGGCGGCGTCCGGGCTGATCCACGGCACGTCGGCGGGGTCGAGGTCCTCGTACTTTCGGTCATAGGAGTTCAGGGCGGCCTTGATCGCCTTGAAGTTGGCCGTGTCGATGCCGGGGACGCCGATGGCGTTGAGCAGGACGAAGGTGCCGTCGGCGACGCGCAGGTCCGTGCCCCCGGCCTCGCCGCCGGTGTCTTCGGCGAGCGCGGCGAGCCAGGCCGGCCAGCGTTCGGTCGCCTGCACCGCGAGGTCCAGTTTGGCCCGCCCGCCGGCGCTCTCCAGCAGGGTGGAGGTGACCTCGCCGAAGCAGCCGAGCATCGCTCCGGCCGCGGTGGAGGCGGCCCAGGGGCGGGAGGGATCGCCTATGACCGCCACCCGGGAGCCGCGCCGGGCCAGGGACAGGGCCAGGGACAGGCCGAGGACCCCGTTTCCGACCACTGCCACGTCGTACGCCTCGGGGATGCTGCTGGGCAGGTCGGTGTTGTTGCTGTTCACGTCAACCATGTCGGCTCTTTCGACCATCGTTTCTGTCTGGGAAAAGTGCGGGTGGGTGCGCCCCGAGCGGGCCGCTCCGGGTGCGCCGGGTTCCCGGTGAGCTGCGTCCCCGATGTGCTGCCCGGGCGGACCGGTGGAGGGGGTCAGGCCGTGGCCCGGCCGAGGCCGCGTACGGCGGGGATGGCGAGCAGACCGGCGCAGACGGCCAGCGCCACGGCGCCGCCGCCCAGCAGCAGGCTGTCGCTGCCCAGGAGGGCGGCGGCCGGGCCGGCCAGGGCCTGCCCGACGGGGAACATGGCCATGGATCCGGCCACTTCGTAGGAATGGATCCGGTTCAGGATGTCGCCGGGGATCTGGGTTTGGACGCTGGTGGCCCACATCACGCCCCAGAACGCCCAGCCGGCGCCCGCGACGAGCACACAGCACATGACGGCCCAGACGGGGAGGTGGGAGCCGACCGCCAGCGGGAAGAGCGCGTAGCCGGTGAGGGCGAGTGCCCCCGCGCGCAGTGGTTTGGCCGGTCTCAGCCGCAGGGCCACCAGACCGCCGAGCACGCCGCCCGCGCCGAGCGCCGAGTTGACCAGGCCGTAGGCCCCGGCCCCGTGCTCGGAGACGAGTGAGGCTCCCGCCACGGGGGTGAGCGGTCCGAGAACGGCGAGGGTGAGGACCATCCAGAGGCCGATGACGGACCACAGCCAGGTCCGGGCCATGAACTCCCGCCATCCTTCGACGAGATCGGCCCGGAAGCTGGTCCTTCCCGGTGCAGCGGTCTGTTCGCCGGGCCGGGGGAGGGGGGCGAGGCGCAGCGTGCCGAGGCACAGCGCGCTGACCGCGTACGTTCCGGCGTGGACGGTGAAGACGGCGGCGGGGCTGATCAGGCTGACCATGATCCCCGCCAGGGCGGGGCCACCGAGGGTCATGAGGGCCTCGGCGGTGCGCAGGACACCGTTGCCCCGCTGTACGTCGGCGGCTACGCGGGGAACGGTGCTGGCGACGCCGGGCTGGAACATGGCCGCGGCGGTGCCGTTGAGAGCTCCCAGGACGCAGAGCTGCCACAGGACGACATGGCCGGTGGCGTACATGAGCGCCACCGCGGACTGCGTCAGGACCCGGGCCAGGTCCGCGCCGATCATGAGGCGTCGGGCATTGAACCGGTCGGAGAACACGCCGCCGAAGATGACCAGTCCGGCGAAGAAGGCCATGAACGAGCCGACCGCGAGGCCGATGTCGCCGGCCCCGAAGCCCAGCTGGATCATGCCGGCAACCTGTGCCACGGGCAGCATCGCGTCGCCGAGCGTGGCGACCGTACGGGCGGTGAAGTACAGGCGGAAGTTGACGTTCCAGAGCTGTCCGGCCGGCTTGTCCGGGCTGTCCGGTCCGACTGGGCCCGGTCCGGACCGTTCCTGCTGGGCAGCTGTGGTCATGAGCTCGCCTCCGGTGTACGGGCCGTCTTGCGGCGGAGTTCCGCCAGGTGTCGCAGGCCGTCGAGGACCTTCTCGTCGGGCAGTCCGAAGTCGATGAAGCAGGCGATCTCGTCGACGCCGGCGGTCCGCAGCCGCTCGACGGTGGCGACGGCCCGGGGCAGGGTGCCGAACAGGCTGCCGTCCTCGTAGTACCGGTCGAACGCGCGGGCGACCATGGTGTCGATGTGCCGCTCGCTGAGCTTGGACGGGTCGATGGGACGGGAGACCCCGAGCGTCTGCGAGCCGAGCAGGAGGTTCAGCGAGCTCCGCAGGTACGCGGACATGGGCGCTCGGACCTGTTCCCGTACCCAGGCCTCGTCTTCGCCGAGGAAGGTGTGGAGCATGAGCACCACGTGCCCGGATCCGCCGTCGGCGTCCGGCCGTTCGGCGTACGCCTTGCGGTAGGCGGCGACGGAATCGGTGAGCGAGGCAAGATCCTGGCCGACGAGATGCGTGAGGACGCCGGCGCCGGCCGCGCCGGCCTTGACGAAGGTGGCCGGGTCACCCGAGCTCGTGATCCACGCGGGCAGCTCCGGCCGGACCGGCCGCGGGTGGATGCCCACGGGCCCCGTGACGCCGTTGCCGTCGGGCAGGTCCAGGGTGCCGCCCTGCCAGAGGTGGCGGACCTGGGCAACCGTCTCGGTGAGGACGTCCCGCCGGTCCGCGTACGCCTCGGGGCGCAGGGCGAAGTCCGTGGCGTGCCAGCCGGAAGCGAAGGCGATGCCGGCACGTCCACCGGAGAGGTTGTCCACGACGGACCATTCCTCGGCGATGCGCAGCGGATGGTGGAGGGGACCGACGACGCTGCCCGCCCGGATGGCGACGCGCTCGGTCACCGCGGCGATGGCGGCGCCGGTGACGGCGGGGTTCGGGTACAGGCCGCCGAACGGGCTGAAGTGGCGCTCGGGTGTCCACACCGCGGTGAAGCCGTTGCGGTCGGCGAACTTGGCGCCTTCCAGAACCAGGTCGTAGATATTGCGGTCGGGGGTGCCGGCGGGGTCGGCCGGGGCGCCCTGGGGCGTGGCGTTCCCGAAGTAGAAGAGGCTGAAGTCCACGTGTGTCCTCGTGAGTCGGCGGTCCGGACGGGTTCCCGCGAGGCGGGCGGCGAGGAGCCCGCCGCCCGCCTCGACGGGTACTGGTCCGGATCAGCTGACGTCGGCCGCCGCCCGGTCGGCGAGTCGCCGGGCCGCCGCGTACGTCAGGCTGCCGTGCAGCCGGAGGCGGGCCAGGCCCCCGTCGGGGAAGATGTCGAGGCGTACGTGAGTGGCCACGGCGCTGTCCACCTTGAAGCGGTGCTGCGTGTCGGGCTGCAGGCGGGTGCGCGGCAGGATCTCGAACCATGCGGCGGCATCGGTGATGTCAGCGCCAGACTCCGCATCAAAGCCGAAAAGGGCGGCCCAGCCTGCGGCGTTGCCCTTCAGGCAGGTGGTGTCGACCTCGGCGGCGCGGATCTCGCCCTGCTCGGCGAGGCGGTAGCGGACCCAGTCGTTGGCCTTGTCGCGGCGGCGCCGGGTCTCCCAACAGTCGCCCGTGTTCTGCGGGCGGCCCGGCATGATGAGGTTGCTCGGCGGCGAGTAGAAGAGGTCCGAGGCGTCTTCGACGGCCGCACCGTTCTCCAGTGCCACGAGGTCGAGCGAGCCGATCCGGTCGAACCAGGAGACGTCGGGGACCACGTCACCGTGGACGCGAAGGCGGGCGACACCGCCGTCCGGGTGTTGCTTGAGGCGCAGGTGGGTGTAGACGGCCTCGCCCTCCACGGAGAAGGCGTTGGCGGCGTGCCCGCCGACGGAGGAGCGGGGGACGATCTCGACCCACGTCGTGTCTGGCGAGAGCAGCTCCACGGCGGAGGCGGAGGGAAGGGCCCGGGTGGCCTCGAGGCTGACCTGCTGGGGGTAGTTGCCGCGGAAGTGGGCCGTGTCCACGATGACACCGCGGACGACGCCGGGCAGTCCGAGGCGCACCAGGGCCCAGTCGTGGTCGGAGTCGATGGGGTGGGGCTCGTCAGCACTGGTGCCGCGGCGGCGGCGGCTCTCCCATCCGTCCATCACCTTGCCCTTGTGGTCGAAGGTGTCCCAGTCGAAGCGGGGCTTCTGGGGCATGACGAGGTTGTCGCCCTCGGCGAACAGGTCGTCGTTGGTGGCGACCACACCGGCACCGAGACGACGGTCCGCGAGGTTGACCAGCCGTGTGAACGGGACGTCCGTCCTGCGGTAGTCCGCGTACGTGTCGCCGCCCTCATAGGGCTGTGCGTCTCCGGTGAAGTCAGTGAGCTGGGGCACGGAAATCCTTTTCCATCTAATGCAGGGAAATCGAGACATACATTCAGGCGGCGATTCGGTCCGGATATTGCGTCCGGAGGTACTGGTGAATGGCGCCGGGAGACGTGAAGTTCTGTAGGTCCGCGTAGTCCGGGTCGATGACGAGGGCGTGCTTTTCCTCTAGGAGGTGCTGGAGCCAGACCAGGGCGAAGGAGTCGACAACAATCGGGGTGTCGGGTTGGATGCCACCCGCTGCCTGCAGGTTCATGCTCTCGGTGATGGCGGAGAGTACGTCTTCCGCGCTCACCTGGGGGGTGCTGTTGTCGGTCATTTCTGTCACTGCCATCCGAGATCGTTGTTTGCCGACTGAGTCGCGGTCGTGGATTCGGTCGGCAGTTCGACGGCGGTGGCCTCGGCACCCGCCAGGGCGACGATCCAGAGGGCAGCCGCCCCCAGGCCGATACCGATTCCGGTCGGGCTCACAAATTTCCTCAGGTGCACGGTCATCCCCGTTCTGTGCGGCGCTTTCGGAATCAATAATCCACAGAGCGGAAGGCGGGAACCAGAGGGAACGGCTGGCACCATTCGATCCGTGACACGTCTATGCCAGCGTCCGGTCGTGCGGCCCGGCGGCCGGCTCGGAACGGTCAGGCAAGGGTCAGAGCAGGTCGGAGCGGGTGCAGGAGTCCAACACCCACTCCTGAAGGCCGGCTTCACCCGCGAGCGCACCCAGACACAGCTCGCGGCAGCGGGCCTCGGCGGTAAGGACGTCACCCATGAGGAACAGCCCGCCGACGGCTCCGGCGCGGGACGGGTGGAGGCGCAAGTGCAGCAGTGATCCATCGCCGGAACCCGCGTGGCGCAACCGCGCCGCCAGCAGCTCGGCGACGTCCGGCGCGAACCGGTCCTTCGTCCTGAATTCGACCAGAATCAGGCTCACTTGAGGGTTGTTCACCTTGCCCGTCCGTCCGCTTGATGGAAACGCTTTGCCGGTTCACACCACTTGTTCGATACTGCTTCGCCGGCGCGCGACTGATCGAGAACGAGGAGAGCCTGTGCTTGAGTCTTTAGGCTTGACGGGCCATGCGGAGGCGGTCTACCGGGCCCTCCTGTCGGACCCCGGAAGCGATATTCAGGCGCTCGCCGACCATGTCGGCATGACCGAGAGCGAGATCGCGGCGGCACTCGACACACTCGCCGATCTCGCGTTGATCGGACGTTCCTCGCCGGACGGCGGGAGTGTCGTCCCGGTGAGTCCGGAGACCGGCCTGCAGACCCTCCTGGCCAAACAGAAGCTTGAGCTGGCCCAAAGGCAACAGGAGATCGAAGCAGGGCAGCGCGCGGCCGCCGCCCTGGTGGCCGACTACCTGGATGGGGAGTCAGCCGACCGCAGCCGCCTGGTGGAGCGCCTCGACGGGGTGGCCGCGGTCCGCCGGCGAATGAAGGAACTCGGAGCCTCCGCCGAACGCGAGACACTCGCACTCGCTCCCGGCGGCCCGCAGCTGACGGACAACCGGGAGGCCAGCCAGGCTCTGACGCGCCGCCTCCTGGAGCGTTCGGTGACGGTGAAGACCGTCTACCTGGACAGCGTGCGCAACGACCCGGCCAGTCTCGAATACGCTCACTGGCTGAGCCGGCACGGCGGAGAGTCCCGCAGTACTCCGGTCCTGCCGCTGCGACTCCAGATCGTGGACCGCGCGTCCGCCCTGGTCCCCATCGACCCCGAGGACTCCGCGCAAGGCGCGCTGCTCGTCGGGGAGCCGGGTCTGATCGCGGCACTGGTCGCCCTCTTCGAATCCGTATGGAACTCCGCCACCCCCCTCGGGGCCGTGCCGGCCCGGAACTCCGGTCCGCTCACGCCGCAGGAGCGCGAGTTGCTCCGACTGCTGTCCCAGGGGCTCACGGACGACGCCGCGGCACGCAAGCTCGGCATTTCCCTCCGGACGGAGCGGCGCATGATCAGCGATCTCTCCGACCAGCTGGGTGCGCAGAGCAGATTCCAGTTGGGTCAGCGTGCCTCGGAACACGGCCTGCTGCCCTAGGGCCAACGTTGTCACGGGACCCCGCCCCGCCGGTGCTGCCCGGCGCGGCACAAACCCTCCGGGGCACGTATGTGCCACGCGGGGCGGACCGTTCAGATCTACTGAAATGAAAGATCGAAAACAGTCGATGGACGTAAGTGATCGTGGGCTGTGAGGGTTGCCCGTGTCACCCCAACTCCCCTGCAGGCACCACAGAGAGGCGTCCCTCACTCATGAGTCCTTCCCCCGCCGGGCACTCCGTTCCCGCCCAGTCCGCATTCGCCGCTCCGTACGTCTCCGGCGACCCGTACGCCGACTACCGCGGCAGCGACGCCGCCTTCACCCGGCTGACCGACCTCGCCGACCGCCGGCTCGGAGCGGGCGTCGTCGCGACCAACGACGAGTTCTTCGCGGACCGGGAGAACCTCCTCTCCCGCACCCCCTCCGCCTTCGACGTCCACGACTACGGGAACAAGGGCAAGGTCATGGACGGCTGGGAGACCCGCCGCCGCCGCGGGGCCGACGCCGACCACCCCTTCCCCACAGACGCCGACCACGACTGGGCCCTGATCCGCCTCGGCGTCGCCGGCGTCATCCGCGGCATAGTCGTGGACACCGCCCACTTCCGGGGGAACTTCCCCCAGCAGGTCAGTGTCGAGGCCGCCGCGTTCGACGGCACGCCCTCCGTCGCGGAACTCCTGGAGAACGACGGTGCATGGGAGGTCATCCTGCCCCGCACCCCCGTCCGCGGCCACGCCGCCAACGCTCTCCCAGTCGACTCGGACCGCCGCTGGACGCACCTGCGGATCAACCAGCACCCCGACGGCGGCATCGCCCGCCTCCGCGTCCACGGCGAGGTCGTCCCCGACCCGGCGTGGCTGGATCTGCTCGGAACCTTCGACGTGGCCTGCGTCACCAACGGCGGCAGTGTGACTGACGCGTCGGACGGCTTCTACTCCTCGCCGGACAACACCATCATGCCGGGACTCTCGCAGAAGCAGGACGACGGTTGGGAGACCAGGCGCCGCCGCGACAAGGGCAACGACTGGATCGAGTACCGGCTCGCCGCCCAGAGCGAGATCCGTGCGGTGGAAGTCGACACGGCCAACCTCAAGGGCAACGCCGCAGGCTGGGTGTCCCTGTCGGTCAAGGACGACGAGGCCGCCGACTGGACCGAGGTACTGCCACGAACCGCTCTCCAGCCCGACACCCTGCACCGCCTTCCCCTGACGGTCCCCACCACCGCCACCCACGCCCGCCTGGACGTCTACCCCGACGGAGGCCTGGCCCGCCTGCGCCTCCACGGCAACCTCACCCAGACCGGCGCCGCGGCCCTGGCCGCTCGCGTGACCAGCGCGACGCGGCAGGGCTGAACGGCCCGCACGACAACGGCGCAGCCGGACTCCGCCTCCGTAGCCGCGCCGCCAGTCCTGGCATTCGCTCCGCGACGATCTAAATGAACGCCAGAACGGCAGACTGGGGCCCCCGAAGTCAAAACCCGCCGCGCTGCTCCCCCTTCGCGCGTGGACCGAGCCGATCTCCGCGCACGGCGGAGGTCGTTGCGGACCAGGTGGAGTGCGCGCGCACGGCGTTCCCGGGCGGCTCGATGACCGGCGCCCTTTCCGACCCCGACAAGGAGACCATCACCAAGGTGCCCCCCCTACTCCGCCTGCTCGACACCGCCTTGCCCGGCCGTGAGGACAACATGGGGCCCGTGGACACAGCTTCGCCCACGGCCCCCCTGGTCTCCCGTTGACGACCCCGGGCGGCGCCGACCGCCTCTACGCCCTCACCGACTCCGGCGCCCTGCGCGAGCTCCCGCACACCGACCCCGACGGTACGCTCCTGGCTGCCGACTCCTGGCTCGTCACCGACGGCCGGGTGCGCGCCCTGGACCGTCACCGGCACCGGTTCACCACCACCTGCGCCGAGACCGCGGACATCCCCCGAGCACACCTGGACACCTTCTGGACCGCAGTGGAGGACCTCCTGCCCCGGGACGCCGGTGCCTGGTTCCCCCGCGTGGAGCTCGAACGCGCCCCGGCGGACGCACCCCCGGGCACGCTCCTGCCCGGCGCCCACCGCCTGCTGTACCGGCTGCGCCCCGCCCCCGCCCGCAGCACCACGGCCAGGGTCTGGGGCATGGCCGTCTGCGACCCCCGCCGCACCCCCCGCCACAAGGGCCCGGACCTGGCGGCCCTGGCCGCCGTCCGCGCCAGGGCCGCCGCAGCGGACGCCGACGAAGCGCTCCTGGTGACCGCCGACGGGGTGGTCCTCGAAGCGGCGAACTCCTCCTTCCTGTGGTGGGAGGGTGAGACCCTGTGCCACCCGGCCGGCGAACTGCCCGTCCTCCCCGGGGTCACCGCCGCACTGCTCCTGGACCACGCCGCCCGCACCGGCGTACCCGTACGCCCCGTCCGGCGCCGGCTGTCTGCCCTGGCGGACCGCGAGATCTGGGTGACCAACGCCCTCCACGGCCTGCGGCCCGTCACCGCCTGGACCGGCATCACCCTCCCCACGGCCGCCCCGCTGCGCGCCCCCGCCTGGCAAAGCTGGCTGGACACTCTCCCCACCCCGCTGCCGTGAGTGAGTGACTCTGACACGTAAATAACTGCAGGTAGGGGTTGTTTCGAGCAAGACGATGCACCCGGATACCGGTTTGCCGGGCGACTGCAATCGGCTCATGGAACGGTTCGGGAAGGAGACGTTCGACGACGGCTACATCGACCTGCGCGTTCCCGGGGACCTTGTAGCGCGGGCTGGGTTCCACGAGGAGACCGGCGCCCCCTCCCGTGGGCCCACTCGGCGTAGAACACCTGCCTGCGAGGGACGGCGTCACCCCGGCCACTGCGGGCCGTCTGCCTTGGACGTGGCTCAGCCCGCGGCGCCGTCGACGCGAGGACGCACCAGTTCTTCCAGACGCTCAAGACTGCGGTCGAGTGCCTCGTTCACCGCCTTCTCGCCGGGGTCGTGCTCCTCGTTGAAGAACGACAGGTGCACGGTGACCTCCGTGGGTCCGCCGTCCAGGCCCGACACCTGGAGCCAGCCGGCGTAGCTGCCCTCCTCTCGCGTGCCCCACTCCAGCCTCATCTGGTCCTTCTGCGCCCGCAGCAGCGCCGAAGTGTCCTGGTCGGACCGGTCCTCGTGCACGGTCACGGCCGGCAATTGATCGACATGCACATGCAGTTCCCCGGGCAGCCACTCGTCCATTTGGTCGACGGCGGCGGCCTGGTCGAAGACGTGCTCGGGAAGGGCGGGCATCGTGCGTGAGCGTTCGTATTCGGTCATTCGGTCCTCACCACGTCAGACGTCGTACGGAAGTCGCCGGGCGGCCGCGACCTTGCCACGGCCGAGCGCTGGACACCGGGAGGGCTCCGGTTCAGCGGTGGTAGAGCCCCACGAGGGTGCCGTCGGCCAGCCGGCGCCTGTCCACGGCCGCGTGGACGTCGTCCGCCGTCGCGTTGTCCGGCAGGGAGACCGGCTCGGGAAGCGCGTAGAGGTGGAACACGTACCGGTGGGCCTGGTCACCGGCGGGCGGGTTGGGGCCTCCCCAGCCGGAGCCCCCGTAGCCGTTGGGCCGCTCCTGACCGCCGGGGGGCGTCTGCCCGGCCTCCACGCCGCCGCTCGTCGGATCGACGCCGGTGACGAGCCAGTGGACGAAGGTTCCCGACGGGGCGTCTGGGTCCTCGCAGAGGAGGACCAGTTCGGCCGCGTCGTCGGGCACGCCCGACCAGGTCAGGTCGGGCGAGACGTCCTGGCCCTCCTTCGCGTAGCGGCGCGGGATGAAGGAGCCGTCGTTGAAAGCACTGCTCTTGAGCTTGATTCCAGCCATGGTGGCCTCATACCCCGCGGGGACGGGGTCCTACGGAGCGGCTCCGCAGATGCACGCGACTGGCGCAGCGCAGCGGCCGCGCGCGCCGCGCGGTGAGCAGTGCTGTCAGGGGCGTACCCGGAAGCCGCCGCGCCCGTCGAACCGCACCTCCCGCACGGCGTCGAACCGTTCCCCGGCGATATGGCCTGCACAGACGCTTCAGCGTGGCGAGGACCCCGACGTCCGGGACACGGTCGCGGCCCTCGCGGGCGGCGTTGCGCCGCAGCGACCCGGCCGGATCCGGTGGGAACCAGTACGCCGTCACCGTGACACCGTGGCACCGTGGGCGTGGGCCAGTTCCACCAGCGGGCCCCAGCTCGTCGCCTGTACGACCGGGTGGCGCGCGCCACACCGGATTCGTCAGGTACCAGATCGACCTGCCGCGGTAGCGCCAACCTCACAGCCAGCCGCGGCGCTGGGCGTGGAGGGCGAGCTGGAAGCGGGTGGTGGCGCCCAGGCGGGCCATCAGGAGCTCCACGCGGCGGAACAGGGTGCGGCGGCTGATGCCGAGTTCGCGGGCGATGTCCTGGTCCGGCACACCGCCCGCGAGCAGCGCGAGCAGGCGGCGGTCGGCGGGCAGCGGGCGCTGCGGCGGGCCGGCGGGGCCGCGCAGGGAGGGTGTGCGGGAGGCGTGCAGCGGCAGTGCGCTGTGCCAGGTCTGCTCGAACAGCGCCGCCAGCGCCGAGAACAGCCCGCACGGCTGCACGATGAGCAGGGTGTGGTGCACGTCGACCTCCTGGATGGACAGGGAGACCAGCGCGCAGGCGTCGTCGATGATGATCAGCTTCACGGGTACCGAGCGCACCACCCTCGCCTGCTCGCCGGCGGCGATGCACGGCTCGATGGAGCGGATGAGGTTGCCGGGGAATTCCAGCGACTCCCGCGAGTACACCACGCGCTGGGTCACGCCCCGGGCGAGGGTGGCCAGAGCCTCGTCGGTGGCGGTGGGGATCGGGAAGTACGGCGGGGAGTCCAGCTGGCGGATCTGGCCGCAGGCGCTGGCCCAGGCCTGGCGCAGCCGGGGGCCGATCTCCTCCCCGGTGACTACCTCGACCAGGTCGTTCTTGAACGCGGCCGGCCGCCGGCGGCGGAAGGCGTCGAAGGCCCCGGCGACGGTGATGCAGGAGGCGTCGAGCTCGGCGGCCCGGCGGCGGCCGAGGCGTTGCAGTCCGGCGGCGGGCGGCAGGGGGGCGACGGTCTCGCGGCCGTCGGCGGCCGCGCTGCCGAGCCCCGCCTGGACCAACTCGGCGTAGGCGGCCGCCAGTTCGGCCCCCGTCAGGGCGGTGGCCGCGCCCAGCTCGGGAAGTCGTACGGGCGCCAGCTCCAGCAGGGCCAGGTAGAGCCGGATCGCGGCGGCACTGATGCCCAGCCGCCGCAGTGCCTCGCCGACCTCCCCCGTTGCCATGGGCGGCAAGGTACCAACGCGGTGCGGCGGACGCACCACCTCGGCCCGAGAAGGCCGGGGTGGTGCGTCGCACGGCGGCGGGTCAGTAGTCGATCGTGTTGTGGTGCAGGCAGGACAGGGGGCCCGCGCCCACGTCGTAGCCGTCGGCGGCGCGGTGGCTCCAGAACTGGCGGAAGCTGCCGGACACATGGCCGAGGAAGGTGTTCCACAGCGGCCCGGCCGGGTCTTCCGTGCAGGTGTCGCCGGGCTCGTTCGCGGTGTCGTACAGGTCGATCATCGAGCCGAGGACCCGGCCCTCGACCGTGTCACCGTTGTCCCAGCCCGTGGTGCCCCAGGTCGGTCCCTCCAGGTCCTGGGTGCGGCCGCCGGGCCAGCGGAAGGTGGGGTCGCCGAGCGCCGCGACACCGAACCAGGTGGCGAAGCCCTCGGTCCAGGCGCAGCCCGCCGAGCTCGTCTTGGTGATGTAGTGCGGGCTGCAGTCGGGGGAGGTGGGGAAGGCGTCCTCGTAGACGTCGTCCATCATCGCGTGGCCGAACTCGTGCAGGACGAGGATGGGCGCGTCGGGGTCCTCGGCGGCGAGGTGCACGGCGTTGCCCTGGAGCGAGTAGTACGTGCCGTCGGTGGAATCCGGGGCCCAGTTGACCAGGCCACGGCGGCAGGTGGTGTCCCGGGCGTCCCAGCAGTTGCCCGGCTTCCAGTTCCAGCCGGTGTTGACCGCGTCGAAGGCCTCGACCCCGCGCATCAACGCCGCGTCGGCCGGCTGGAAGGCGCCGACGTCGGCGGTGGAGCCGGCGGGGACGTCGGCGCGGACCGGGGTGGCGAAACGATACGGCTGACGGGACTTGCCGTTGCGTATCACCCAGTTCTGGTTCTCGGTGGCGAACTGGACGTAGACGTCCTGGCCGCCGCCCTCCTCGTCCGTGTTGTCGAAGCAGAGCGTGAAGCCGCCGTCGGCGCCCGTCACACCGGTGGTCAGGAGGTCGTCCGTGCCGCGCGCGTCGTCGTCGTAGACGGCCACGCGGGCGTTGGCGGAGACCCGGGTCACGCCGGTGTGGTCTACGTAGTTCCAGGTCCCGGTGGCGCAGGCGGTGTCCGCCGCGGTGGTCGTGCCCGCCGGGGCGGAGGCCGGCTCGGCGGGGCGGTGGGCGAGGCCCGGCCGGGTACGGCTCGCGCCGGAGGCCGCCCGGGCCGCGGGGCTGACACTCCCGACCGGGATGCCGAACTGCGAATGCCGTGCCCCGACCGTGACGAAGACGCTGCCCGCGTCGGTGTCCTCCGGGTCGGCGGCCGAGGTGGCGGTGGCCCGGACGCCGGCCGGGCCCTCGGCGACGGCGCGTACGGTGCCGCTGAGCCGCCACGGGCGCTGCTGCCCGGCACGGCCGGTGCCCTCGGCCCGGTGTAGGCGGCCGCCCTGGACGGGGACGAGCGAGGCGGCCGTGGAGGTGCTGAGCCCGGCGGGCGCGCTCACCCATTCCAGGCCTGCGGGGAGCTGTACGTCGAGGCGTACATCCCTGTCGCGGGCGACGGCGGATACCTCGATGTCGAGCCGGGCCGTCCCGCCCAGGACGGGCGCCTCGGACAGGCGCAGCGTGACGGCGAGGCAGCGGCCGCGCTCGTCGGTGTGGTCCGGGTCCGTCTGCGCGGGCGGCCGGCATACGGCGGTGTCACCGCCGGGCGCGGCCAGGGCCGGGCTCCCGCCGGGCACGCCGGCGAGCGCCAGCAGCAGCCCGCACACGGCGGCGCGTACCGCGGTACGGCCGGGGCGCCGGTGGCTGTGGCGCCTACGACTCAGATGCATGGGGGGTCCTCTCCAGTCGGCGAACTCGGTGTGGCAGCGCGTTCTACCGGATCCGGCCCCCGCGCGGTGGCTGATCCGTGTCACCGACGCGGATCGGCAATCCCGGCAAGTCACAAGCAGGCCAAGCTGGTCGGGGGCGCCGACGGGTCGGTGTCCGGAGCGGTGGAGGGGGGTGTCCGGGCGGTCCCGCCGCAGGGACACCCGCCCCGTTCCGGCCCACGTCGGCCACTGGCGGCTTTCAGCCGATTCGGCGCGGACTTCGTGGGCCCGCGTACCGGCGGCCGACCAGGTGTCGGCCGGGTCGGACGCGTGCTGTGGGCGGTGAGGAGGATGGCGAGTTTCATCCCTATCGCCTACGTGCGCGGGCCCGAGACCCCGCCGCCGTCTGCTCACGAGGCAAGGTTCCTCAACTCGTTCGAAACGGTCCTGGAGTCGGCCCGCCACAGCGACGGCTACGCGATGTCGCTCCGGCTCACCGAAGGCAAGCAGCTGATCGGTCTTGCCCGGACCCCCGCCCGGCCCCAGGCCACCGCCGCACTCGCTGCCATGGCCGCTCTTCCACTCCGCCAGGAGCCCTCGTCCAGTTGCTGCAGCCGGGTGCCGCCGCGAGCTTCTGGAGCTTGAGCAGGCTCATCCGGATCACCTCCTTGGTCGTGCGGGCCACGCACGCGGGCTCGGGTCCGGGTACCACCCGTCCGGCCGGTCGGCCGGTCGGCATGTCCAAGTCAACTGCGGCCCCGGGTACAGCACATGCGCGCTGAGCCCCCACATTTCTTGCGCCGCCCACCAACGGGCCCGACCGTGGGCCGCGTACTCCGATCGGTGGAATACGGGCCCGCGTCCAGCGCGCCGCGGGCCCCACAACACGCCCGCCGGCGCGGTCACCGAGTTCCCGATTCCGGGCGGCGGCGCCCCGACCGGGATCGCCGCCGGTCCTGACGGCGCCCTGTGGTTCACCGAGTTCGGCGGCGAGAAGATCGGCCGGATCACCACGGCCGGCGCCATCAGCGAGTACCCCATCCCCACCACCTCGGGTCAGCCGGAGGAAATCACCGCGGGTCCGGACGACAGCCTGTGGTTCACCGAGCGCAACAGCGGGAAGATCGGGCGGATCAGCACGGCCGGTGTCATCGCCGAGTTCCCGCTGCCTTCCTCGGAGAGCGGCCCCTGGGGGATCACGACCGGACCGGACGGTGACATCTGGTTCGCCGAGACCGCGGGCCGGATCGGGCGTCTCGACCTGACCGAGGCCGACCTCGGGGTCGCGAAGTCCGACACCGGTTCCGACCCCGTGGAGGTGGGGCAGAGCGTGACGTACACCCTCACCGCCACCAACAACGGCCCGCAGACCGCCGAGGGGGTCGTCCTGAAGGACACCCTGCCCGCCGGGCTCCAGTTCGCCTCCGCATCCGCCGGATGCACCGCCTCCGGTACCACACCGGACGTCGTCACCTGTGAACTCGGGACGCTCACCGCCGGGTCCACCGCCATCAGGACCATCACCACCACGGCCACCACCGCCGGCCTCCACACCGACACGGCGGCGGTGGCCGGCGCCGTCTCGGACCCGGTCCCGGCGAACGACCTCGCCCCGGAGACCACCACTGTCGATCCGGACACGTGCTTCGGCGAGCAGCCGACGATCACCGGCACCCCGGGCGACGACCAGATCACCGGCACGCCCCAGCGCGACGTCATCCTGGCCCGCGCCGGGAACGACACCGTCAACGGGGGGGGCCGGCAACGACCTCATCTGCGGCGGTCGCGGCGCGGACACGGTCACCGGCGGCGCCGGCAACGACCAGATCTCCGGCGATGCCGGCAACGACATCCTGCACGGCCAGGCCGGCGACGACACCATGACGGGCGGCGACGGCGACGACGCCCTGTTCGGTGAGGTCGGCCGTGACACCCTCGACGGCGGCCCCGGCACCAACACCAATGACGGCGGTCCGGGCGCTGACGTCTGCACCAACCCCGCCACGGGCCCCGGCTGCCCGTAGGACCGCAGGGGGGGTGCTCCGGAGCGCCCCCCGACCGGGGTTTCCGCCCCGACGCCGAAATCCTCGCCTGGCGGTCGCCGGTAGGGGCAATAGGACGACAGCATGACGGGAGAATCCTCCGCCGCCCCGGCTGCGGCTCGGGGTGCCAGTGCGGGCAGCGGCCCGGACCCGACCGGAGCGGCGGTGGCGGCGGTGGCGGCGGGCGAGGCCGGCAACGACGTACTCAACGGCGGCACTGAGACGGCCGACGCGACCGAGACCACACGTGCGACGGCAAGGAGGGCAGTGACATCGCGATGGCCTGCGAGTCCGCCGTGAACGTGCCGTCACCGGGTGCATTGTCCGCATGATGCCGCGACCCCTGCCGCTCCCCCGGCGGCCCTCCCCGCGGCGTGCGCGGCCCCGGCGATCCCGTGCGGCCGACACCAGGTGGCCGAGGGCCGCGACGGGAAACGGCGACCCACCGCTCGACGGACTACGCAGGGCGCCCTCTGTCAGCGGCGATTCGCTGTCGGGGGCGCCGTCGCTGGGGAGAATCTGGGGAGAATGAAGCCGCGTGGCCGGAACTCAAGTGGGCAGGCGGCTACCAGACGCGGCGCGACCTCGGTCGCGCCACTCTTCGTGTTGAACAGTTTCAGGCTCGACACCTCCCCCTTGTTGCCGGCCTTCACCCAACACAGCGCCGCATCAGCGGGTGTCGGCGGCGGACGGGTCGGTGCGATAGTCGCACCCGATCGGGCGGGGCGGGTGATCGCCTAGGGATCGGGGATCCGGCCGTTGCCGCTCGCTGCGCCGGACTGCTTAACCCAGTGATCGCAGGAGCGGCCATGGCCTTCTCCTCCGTCCTCGTCGTCGGCAGCAGCCTGCGTCTGAGCGGCTTCCGGGCCCCGCCAACGGAGGAGGCCCTGGTGCCCGGTTACGTAGAACACAAGGACGACGTCATCAAACGCCTGCGGCGGCTCGAGGGCCAGGTCCGCAGGGTGCAGCGGATGGCGGACGGCGACATCGACTGCGTTGACGTACTGACCCAGGTGTCCGCGATCAACGCCGCCCTTCAGTCCCGCGCCGTGACCCTGCTCGACCCAACACCTCATCTGCTGCTTCACCGAGGCCATCGCCCAGAGCCGGGGCCAGGCCAAGGTGGACGAGGCAACCAAGGCCATCGCCCGACTGACACGCACGTAGTCCGCCGGCTTGGCGGCGTCGGGACAACCGTCCCTACGCGGAAGGCGGCTTCGCGTAGGGACGGTTCGCTGTAAGCCGGATGCAGCTCCGGTCAGGCGCCCGGACGTGGGCCGCCGACCCCCACCGGTACTCCCTGGCCGATCGTGACGTTCACGGATGTCGTCCTGGGGGCGGTCCGGTTGGTCTCGTGCAGGACGCCGAGCGGGTTTGTCGTCATCTCCAGCGTGTATTGCTGCGGCGGGAGATTCATCAACGCGCCGACGTCGAAGGACTGTCCGACCAGGTCCTTGGCGTAGACGTCCGCCCAGCCGACGGAGATGCCCATCGTCAGGGACGTCGCGTTGGCGTTGTGCGAACAGGAGTTGTAGACCGGGTTGACAGGGAACCCGGGGAGCGTGGAGTTCGCGATGTCCAGGTCGACCAGGCAGAACGCCACCTTCGGCGACTCACGCACCACCTGGCCGGCCCCGTTGATGAGCCGGTAGCGGGAGATGCCTTCCATGTGGAAGTGCTTGTGCTCCTCGTGGTACGTCATCCGCCCGACGGGCACCTCGTACGAGGAACCGTCAGAGCGGGTGATCCGCTGGTACGCGGGCAACACATTGTTTCCGGGAGTGGCGGCGGCCGCCTCCTCCCTGGTGCGCCGCCCGGTTACCTCCAGGGCGCCGGTGCCGAGGTTCGCGGGCGCGCCGGTGAAGCGGAGCCAGGTGATGCCGGTGACGGGCTCACGGACCAGGTCGTTGTCCGCGAGTTCCCGCTGGAGCGGTTCGAGGGCGGGTAGCAGATCCGTCGGGCCGTCGGTCGCCGAGGCCGGGCCGATGCCGGTGGCCAGCAGCGCGCCGAGCGCCATCGCCGCCGCGGCGATCCAGGTGCGGGCCGTGCGTCCGCTTCGTGCTGTGCGTCTCATGACTGTCCTTCCTGTGGTGGATGATGCCGTGCGCCCCGGGCGCGGTGCCCGTGGCCTACCCTCCCGCCCGAGTCGGGGAGCCGGTATCACGGCTCGGGCGAGAGGTGTTCGTGGACGACGAGCCAGCGCCCGTCCGGGGACCGCCGGAAGACGACGGTCTCCCGCTCCCGGACCTCCTCGCCGTCGGCGGCGTCCTTCGCGGCGAGGCGGGTGTGCACCCGGTGGGTCAGCACCGCCAGGCCGTCGGCGACGACGCGTACCTCGGTGTCGTCCGTACGGCAGCCCAGCACGCGGAACCCGTCCAGCTCCCAGGCACGCCAAGCGGCCTCGTAAGCGGCTCGGGTGGCGAGAAGGCCGTGATGCGTAGGGAAGAGGAACGTGGCGTCCTCGGCGAAGGCCGCGAAGTAGCGGTCCGTGTCGTGTGCGGCGAAGGCGGCCAGCAGTTCGGCGGCGGCGGTCCGTACCTCGGTTTCGGCGCCGGTGCTCATCGGTCCACCGTCGGGGGGCCGTCCACGGTCGGGAGCCCGTCCGCCGAAGCGGTCCGGCCGCCGGGCGCCGCCGGCTCGCCGGTCCTGCCGACGGCCTGCGCCGGGACCGGCGCGGCGTCGGCGGCCGCCGGTTCCCGCTGGGCGAGTTCACGCTCGCTGGCGGCCACCGCGGGTTCCTCCGCCGACAGATCCATCCCGCGAGTCAGGGCGTAGTACAGGGTCCCGGAGACGGCGAGCCCCACCACGAACGCCACGTCGACCCCGCCGAGGGCCTGGGCGACGGGCCCGGTGAAGGGGCCCATCACCATGAACGGCACCATCAGAAGCAGGCCCGTGCCGTAGGACAGCAGACCGCGCCAGGCCCAAGTGCCATAGATGCCGTCGGTGCGGAAGAGGTGGGTGATGGCGTAGTGGCCGCGCCGGACGAAGAAGTAGTCGACCAGATTCACCGCGGTCCACGGGATCAGCAGGTACAGCATGAGCAGCAGGGCGTTGCCCAAGGCGGTGGAGAAGTCGGCCGAGACGCCCAGGCCCACGGCGCACCAGACGACGGCGAGGCCGACGATGGTCAGCACCCGGGCCCGGCGGCCGGGGCGGAGCGGGCGGACCGAGTCGATCCCGGTGAGGACCGTGAGCATGCCGCTGTAGGCGTTGAGCCCCATGGTGGCCACCAGCGCGAGCACCGACAGTACGGTCAGGACGGCGCCCAGGCCGCCCACCACCTGGTCCCCGGCGTCGCGCGTGCCGGCCAGCGGGTCGTTCACACCGAGGGTGGCGGCCATCCAGGCGCCGATGGGGATGAGCCACATCGGCGAACCCGCGGCGCCGCCGAAGACGGAGGCGACGATCCGGGACGTCGGGGTGTCGCGCGGCAGATAGCGCGAGTAGTCGGAGACGTACGGGGCGTACGAGATGTTGTAGCCGGCGGCGGCGGTGAACTGCACCATGAAGGCGACCAGCGTGAAGCCCCCGGCGACCGGGGCCACGTCGGCGGGTCCGGTCACCCGGCCGACGAGGATGCCGATCGACAGCACCAGCCAGCACGGGGCCGAGCACCAGAAGAGCACCTGGAACGCCCGGTGGAGCCAGTCGTGTCCGTACACGGCCAGGACCACCGCGGCGACGGTGATGCCGATCCCGACGGCGGTCACGTCCCAGCCGAACACCGCGTTCAGACCGTTGCCGATGATGATCGTGTCGACGACGTTGAAACCGACGAAGGTGAACAGCGTTGCCGCCAGGGGCACGATCACTCCCCGGTAGCCGAACTGGCCCCGGGACTGGATCATCTGCGGCAGCCCCAGCTGCGGGCCCTGGCTGGCGTGGAACGCCATGAAGAAGGTGCCCACCGCCAGCCCGAGTGCGCTGGCCAGTACCGTCCATCCGATGGACAGGCCGAGCCCGGGGCCGATGAATCCGAGGGACAGGGTGAAGGGTTGGAAGTTCCCCTGGAACCAGAAGGGGCCCTGTTTCCACAGCTTGCCGTGCCGTTCGGCGAAGGGGACGTGCTGGATGGAGAGGCTTTCGATGACATCCGCGCCACTGTGCTGGATATTTGAGCGCTGGTCAGTCCGGACCGCCATGGACCCTCCCGTTGCCGTTCGCTCCGGGACACCACGACCCGGAACCGGAGGGCCTGAGTGTGCGGTCACCGTGATCCGGGCGGCAATTGTGCAACGCTCAAACCCGACCCCTTCCTTTGTGGGGCGCCACGATGCAGCATGTGCGCGATGACAGCACCGACAGCCGCCCTCCGGGTCCACGACCTCGTGCGTTCCCCCGGCCTCCAGCTTCGTGTCCTGGCCGGCGAGGACGGGCTGCACCGGCCCGTGTCATGGGCGCACGTGAGCGAGCTGGAGGATCCCTCCCCGTGGCTCCTCGGAGCGGAGCTGATCATGACGACGGGTATCGCGATCCCCCGGACCGCCGTCCGGCAGCGCGCCTACATCGAGCGGCTGGCCGACGCCGGCGTGTCGGCGCTCGCCCTCTCCGCCCATCTCCATGTACCGCCGTTGCGGCAGGAGTTCCTTTCCACGGCGGACGAACGGTCCCTACCAGTACTTGAGTTGCCCTTGCAGGTGCCCTTCATCGCCGTGGCCCAGGAGGTGGCCGCCGCTCTGCAGGCCGGCGCCCGGCGTCAACCGGGCGCACAGCTACAAGTTTTCGGCGCGCTGCGCTGGCTCGCCGCCGAGGACCTCACCGCCGCGGAACTCTTCCGCAGGCTGGAGCGGCTGTCCGGCTACTCGCTCTACCTGTGCACGCCCGCCGGAGGCCCCCTGCTGCCCGGCGTACCCGTACCCGCCGCGCGGCACGCGGCGCTGCTGCCCGACTCGGCCGACCCCGCCCCGACCGTCCCCGGTGGCTACGTCCTGCCCGTACCGGCGCCCGGCAGGCCCGCCGGATATCTGCTGGCGCTGGAACGGCAGGGCGACCGGCGAGGGGAGGGCGTGGAACCGGCAGGCCTCGGTGTCGTCCAGCACATAGCGACCGTCGCGGCACTGCAGGTCTCCATGGTGCGCCACGAGCGTGAGACGCTTCGCCGCCAGGGGGCGGAGACGCTCGCGGAACTCCTCCAGGACGCCCTGGATCCGGACACCGCCCGCCGGCACCTCACCCGCCTGGGATTCACCGCCGAAGCGGCCGCCCTCCTCGCCGTCCTCGACGGAGCGGACGACGGACCGCTCGACGACGCCGCGGTGGTGCAGGCCCTTGACGACTCTGCCGTCCCCCACCTGGTGCTGCGCCGCCGCGATGGGCTGTACGTGCTGCTCGCCGACTCCCCCCAGGCCCGCTCCGCCCTCACAGCCGTACCCCGCACCAGAGCCGGCGTCTCACGCCCCTTCACTCCTGGCGCGACCCTGGGCCTCGCCCGCCGCGAAGCCGTTCTGGCGCTCCGGCGGGCGGGTGCCTCGGGCGAATCCATGGTGGTGTTCAGCGACGACATGACGGAACGCTGGCTGCACGACGACCCGTCCGTCCTGCACGGGCTGGTGGACCAGGTGCTCGGCGCGGTGCTGCGGTACGACACCGAGCACGGCAGCGCACTGCTCCTCTCGACGCTGACCTGGCTGGAGCGGGACCGGTCCACCGAGGAGGCGGCGCGCGCACTCCACATCCACCCCAACACCCTGCTCTACCGCCTGCGCCGGTTCGCCGGACTCAGCGGCAAGAACCTGTCATCGACAGCCGACCTCACCGAGGTGTGGCTCGCGCTACGGGCGGCTCACCTGTGCGACCGATTGCCCTGACAGACCAACGCCTCCCGCAGACTCAAGGGGGCGTAGGGTGCGGATTTCAACGCTCTTTACGCCAGTTTTCCAAGTCGGTCAGTCCACTATCCCTCGCGAGCACGTCATCCGTCCCGGTCTGGCGGCGTGGCGGGCACCGTGTAGGAGAGCACACCTCCCTCTGCTGGGAGGCTGTTACCGGCCGGGACGAGGACGGCGCCGCTGATGAGGCCAGCGCCGACGAAATAGCCGACGTAGTCGGGTACCGGTAGCTTCGGCCCATGTGGCAGTCCGACCTGGGGCGAATCCCCCACACCCGCTGTCCGAACAGCACGGCCGGTGGTGACCCCGTCAGCTCCCCGCCGCAGAGATGCCGACGGCCGGCGAACTGGCACCTCATCACCGGCCGGTTCTCGAAACGGCGGGTGCCGAAGGCCGGGCGCCGACGGTGAGCACCGCCGCCATGCCTGACAGTGCGGCCGCTCCTACGAAAGGGGCGAGGGCTGCGGTGATGGTGGCGGGGGGGCGCTGAGGAGGGCGGAGAGGCGGCCGTAGTGGGTGGTGCCCCAGCGGTCGGTGACGGCGGTGGCCTGGAGGAGGGTAAGGTTGCCGCGGATGAGGCCGGCGGCCACCGCGATCAGGGTGAGTGCCGTCAGTGGGCCGGGTACAAGGGCCAGCGCGGCGGTGGTGGCGCCACCTGCGGCGACGAGGGCTGGGGTGCGGGTGGTGACGGTGGTGTGCCGGGCGAGGGTCGCGCAGAGGGTGCGGCCGAGGGTCTGGCCCGCGCCGCCGAGGCCGAGTGCCCAGGCTGCCTGGGTGGTTGAGGCCCCTCGCGGACCAGGCCGCAGGCAAGGCCTACGAAACGGGACGTCATCGCGGCTGGCTAGCACCCACGGCCAGGCCGCGAGTGCTCACCTCAGCGCACGTCCGTGGGATCAGGCGATCGCCGCTGCATCCACGGGCAGGTCGGCCAGACGCCACTCGAGCATGCCGTCGGTCAGCCGGACCGCCTTGCGGCCGCGTTCACGGAGGAGGCGCACGGCGTCGTAGGCCATCACGCAGTAGGCGCCGCGGCAGTAGGCAACCACCTCGGTTCCGTCGGGGAGTTCGGCGATGCGGTCGGCGAGTTCCGTGACGGGAATGGACAGCGCGCCGGGGATGTGGCCGGCCGCGTACTCCTCGGCGGGGCGTACGTCCAGGACGAGAATCTCTCCGGCCCGGGCTCGGGCCAGCAGTTCCTCCCGGCCGATCTCCACGGCGTCGTCGGTGCCCAGGTAGGCGGTGCGGGCGGGCTCGACCGCTTCCTGATGGGCCCGGGCGACCTGGCGCAGCAGCGCGTAGAGGGAAGCCACGTCGTCTCCCGCCAGCCGGTAATGGATGCGTACGCCCTCGCGGCGGGTGGCGACGAGCCCTGCCTGCTTGAGGGTCTGCAGGTGCGCCGAGGCAGTGGTCAGGTTCAGACCGGCGGCCCTGGCCAGGGCATCGACGGTGCGCTCACCCTGAGCCAGCAGGTCGAGCAGCTCCAGACGCTTTCCGCTGCTCAGAGCCTTGCCGGTGCGGGCGAAGGCGTCGTACAGCGCGGCCTTGCGCGTGGCGTCTCCCATGACCGAACTCCCATCATCCATAAATCCATGGAATATTATATCTAGTGGCGGGCGGGGAAGCGACCCGACCCCTACCCTGACATTGGAGGACGCGATGGGCTTCGCCGACGATCACCTCATCCCACTGGTCGACACGGGGCTGGGAAACAGCGCCTATCTCGTCGACCTCGGTGACGGCCGCGCCCTGGCAGTCGACGCGAGCCGGGACCTGCGCGTGCTGCGGGCCGCCGCTGCCAGGCGCGGGCTGAAGGTCGCGTACGCGATCGACACCCACCTGCACGCCGATTTCCTCTCCGGCGCCGTCCAGCTCGCCCACGACGACGGAGCCACCGTCTACGCCTCCACCGCCGGGCGGCGCGCTTTCCCCCACCACGGTCTGGGCGACGGCGACGAGAGAGATCTGGGCGGCCTCACCCTGCGGGCGCTGGCCACCCCCGGCCACACCGACGAGCACCTGTCCTTCCTGCTCCTGGACGGCTCCCGCGAACTCGGGGTCTTCACCGGCGGCTCGCTGATCGTCGGCTCCGCCGCCCGCACCGACCTGCTCGGCGCGGACCGGGCCGAGGAACTGGCCCGCGCCCAGTACCACTCGCTGAAACGCCTGGCCGAGCTTCCGGACGAGGTGGCGGTCTGGCCCACCCACGGCGCAGGCTCGTTCTGCTCCGCCCCGCCCGGGTCCGAGCGCACCACCACCATCGGCACACAGCGGCGGGCCAACCCGCTGCTCGCCGCCGACGACGAGGACACCTTCGTACAGCAGTTGCTGAGCAGCCTCGGCTCCTATCCCGCCTACTTCGACCGCCTGGGCGAGCTCAACCGCCGCGGACCCGCCGTCCTCACCTCCGCGCCCGCACTCCCGGCACTCGCCCCGGCCGAGGTACGGACGCTGCTGGGCAACGGCGCCCACCTCGTCGACGTACGCCCCGTCGCGGACTTCGCCGCAGGCCACATCCCCGGCGCGATCTCGATCGCCCTACGCGCCCAGTTCGCCACCTGGCTGGGCTGGCTGCTGCCCGCCGACACCTCGGCCGTCTTCATCACCGCACCGGGTCAGGACCTCGCCGAACTCACCTGGCAGGCCCTGAAGATCGGATACGAGCGGCTGGCCGGCCACCTCGACATGACCACCTGGACGGCCGAGGGCGGAGAACGGGAAACCATCGAACTTCTCACCGCAGACCGCATCACCGCCCGACCCGTCCTCGACATACGCCAGCACTCCGAGCACGCCGCCGGACACATCCCCGGCGCCATCGGCATCGAGCTGGGTGAACTGGCGGCTCGCGCCGGTGAAGCACCGGCCCGCGCCGTGGTCGCCTGCGCGCACGGCGAACGGGCCATGACCGGTGCAAGCCTCCTCCAGCGCGCCGGACACCACGGCCTCGCCGTCCTCGCCGGCGGCCCCGACGACTGGGCCGAGACCACCGGCCGCCCGCTCCAGGAGAGCCCGTGACCGCGACAACGCCCCAGGACGGCATCCGGCTCGGACTGCGCGCAAATCTCGCCCAGTTCACCCTGCTCGTCGCCGTCAACGCCCTGGTGGGCGGCATGCTCGGCCAGGAGAGAGTCGTCCTGCCGCTCCTGGCCGGCCAGGTCTTCCACCTGGCGGCCTCGGTGAGCGCGCTCACCTACATCCTGGCCTTCGGCGCCACCAAGGCGGTCACCAACTTCTTCGCCGGCACCCTCTCCGACCGATACGGACGCAAGCCCGTCCTCATCGGCGGCTGGCTCATCGCACTGCCCGTGCCCGCCATGCTCGCCTGGGGGCCCACCTGGGGCTGGATCATCGCCGCCAACATCCTGCTCGGCGCCTCCCAGGGACTGACCTGGTCCACCACCGTCATCATGAAGATCGACCTCGCCGGACCCGAACGACGCGGCCTGGCCATGGGCTTCAACGAGGCAGCCGGATACGTCGCCGTCGCCGCCACCTCTGTCGCCACCGGCGCCATCGCAGCCCACGCCGGGCTGCGCCCCGAGCCCTTCCTCCTCGGCGCCGCATACGCTGCCCTCGGCCTCGGCCTGTCGGTCTTCGCCGTACGCGAGACCCGTGAACACGCCCGCGCCGAAGCAGCCCTCCACCCCGCCCAGCACGGGACCGACACCCAGCTGACCACCGCACAGATAGCCCGACGTACCAGCTTCACCGACAAGGCCCTCTCCGCCGCCAGCCAGGCCGGTCTCGTCAACAACCTCAACGACGCCCTGGCCTGGGGCATCTTCCCGCTGCTCTTCGCCGCCCACGGACTGCCCATCGGACAGATCGGCGCCCTGGCCGCCATCTACCCGGCCGTCTGGGGCGCCGGCCAAATCCTCACCGGCTGGTGGTCCGACCGCGTCGGCCGCAAACACCTGATCACCGCGGGCATGCTGCTGCAGGCAGCGGCCATCGCCCTGATCGCCCTCGGAACCACCTTCGCCGTCTGGGCCATCGCCCAAGTCCTGCTCGGCCTCGGCACCGCCCTCGTCTACCCCACACTCCTCGCCGTCATCGGCGACGTCGCCCACCCCGCCTGGCGCGCCCGCGCCATCGGCGTCTACCGCCTCTGGCGCGACGGCGGCTTCGCCGTCGGCGCCCTGCTCGCCGGATCCCTCGCCGGCACCTACGGCCTCACCACCGCCATCTGGGCAGTCGCCGCCCTCACCGCCGCGTCCGGCCTCCTCGTCGCGGCCCGCATGTACGAGACCCATCCACGCCCTGGCCGCCTCCAACGTGAAGCCGACTCCCGTCACATGGAGTAATCGGGGCGGTAGAGGCTCGACCGGCAACCAGCAGGCACTCGCCGCCCTGCCGTAGCCAAGAAAGCCGCCACTCGAACCGGGTTCAACATCGACGCAGCCGGCAACGTCCCGTCCGGCGCGGGACGAACCACACGTGGCCTGGCCGAACGGCTGGACGTCATTCCCGGCGTCGGACCGGTCACCGCCCAGATCGTCCTCGCCGAGATCGGCCTGGATATGAGCCGTTTCCCCACCCCCGAACACCTCGTCTCGTGGGCCAAGCTATGTCCGAGAACCATCCAGTCCGGAGCGAAGAGCTCGGCAGGCCCCGCGGGCCAGCGGAATCCCTGGCCCAAGGGCGCCCTCGGCGAAGCCGCCAACGCCGCCGCCCGCACCGACACCTTCCTCGGCGCCCGCTACCGGCGCATCGTCAAACGCCGAGGCCACGCCAAAGCCATCGTCGCCGTCGCCCCCTCGATCCTCGTCATCACCTGGCACCTGGCACCTGGCACCTGATGAGTAGTCGGTCCCGCCGCCCGGATCGAGCCCCTAACCAGCGGTGATGCTCCTTCGCAGGCGGCCGCGGCTGGGGAGAATCTGGGGAGATGAAGGCCCGTTGGGGAGCGGCTGGGGAGGATCGGCTGCACAAACGGGCAGCACGGTGAAAGGGGCGGAAAGGCGGATCGCCGCAGGCCAGAGCGCTTTTCTAGTCGATTTCCCCAGGTCAACGGCGTGAGGGTGACGACTTCAAGAAGATCTCCTCGTGGGCCGCCATCTTGTTTGCACCCACACCCGTGGGAACCATCTACGGCATGAACTTCGAGACCATGCCGGAACTGAAGTGGGCAGCGGGCTACCCCTTCGCGATCCTACTGATGGCAGTGGTCTGCGTGACCCTGTACGTCATCTTCAAGAAGCGCGACTGGCTATAGACAGCCAGCCACGGTCGCAGATCAACTTCGCACTTGTGAATATAAGGAAATGGGCCGTCCGGCCTCCTGGAGAGAATCCGGGCTTCGCCCCTCGGGCCGCAGCCCTGGCCTGACGGGGCGGCTCCGCGATGCGCCAGCGGTGGAAACCCGATCCGGAGACCCCCAGGATTCTGCACAGCCGCTTTATGCCGCACTCCACATGGTGGTCGGAGATGAACCGCCGGCGGCCGGTCAACGACCCATCTCCTTCGCAAAATGCCGGGCAGCCTTGCGAAGGATTTCCTTCCGCAGCTCCAGCTCACGGACCTGCTCGCGCAGCCGCTTCAGCTCCTCCCGCTCCGACGGCGCCATCACGTCACCGCCGCTGCCGGCCATCGCCTCGGCCCGCCGGACCCACTGCCGCAACGACTCGCCGTTGACGCCGAGCCCCCCGGCCCCCGGCCCCCGGCCCCCGAACCGACCGTCCGGCCGCTTGACCGCACCAGCTCGACCGCGTCCCGCTTGAACCCCT
The DNA here is from genome assembly GCF_018614195.1 of Streptomyces sp. ISL-43. Classification (GTDB taxonomy): domain Bacteria; phylum Actinomycetota; class Actinomycetes; order Streptomycetales; family Streptomycetaceae; genus Streptomyces. The sequence continues at coordinate 102,099 of NZ_JAGGOT010000009.1, read as the reverse complement.
CCGAATACCGGGCAACACCCACCAGAACACCTCCATCTCGGATCCCACGATCCGATCCTCAAGAGATGTTCACAAACAGGGGCAAACCCCCACACGCACTCGGCACCTGCGTACTGGGCGCCGCCACCTGCCGATGGGGTCCTTCAAGGGTCCGGTTGACGGTGCCTCAGATCGATGTGAGAGATTGTCACTCCTCTTATGAAGAGCTGATTGACGGATCGGTGACGAGAGGGGTGACGGATGGTGGATGCGGGGTGGAAAGACCATGTCAACCCGCTGCTGTGGCAGCCGGGTTGGGCGTATGCGGCGCCATAGCAGGCGTCCGGGGATGCGATGATCCGGTGATAGCATCCCGACATCTGTGATCTTGATCCATTTGACGCAGATGCTGACTCGCGATCGGCGGCATGCTCTCCGCGTAACAGCAGGTGAACCGTGCCGATCAGCTGTGTTGCGGGTCCTCGCGAGGTGGATCCGCAGCCGTCCGCATGCCATGCGCCGGGAAAGGTTTCCATGAATCGAGACGCACTTGTGTGGTGCTTGGTTGCGGTGGCGGCGATAGCCGTTGTCGCGGTCGTGGCACTCGTCGCCCGCAACAGAGCGCTGGGGGCGAAGAAGCAGCATACCGAGGCCGAACTGAGGCACCAGCTACTCGCAGCAGACAGCCACCTGAACTCGTCGCGCGCCGAGCTGCAGAGGTTCCGGAACGAGCAGGACGCCATGCTCCGCGAGGCCAAGGAAGCGGCGGAGGAGAACACCAAGGCCGTCCTCAAGGGTGCCGCCAGCTTCCTGCAGAGCCTCGCGGCCGAGCAGACGACACTTCTGGACGGCATCCAGCGCAAGTACGGCGGACACGCCGTCCTGAGCGACCTGTTGGACGTCAACCACGCCAACGCGCAGATGGCGCGCAAGGCTCAGGGCATCGCCGTCATGTGCGGTGCGCCGCTCGGCCGTCGCAACAGGCCCGCCAGCGTCTACGACGTGGTGCGCAGTGCCCAGGGCCAGATCCGCAACTTCCACCGGGTCGCCATCATGCAGCAGACCAGTCTCGCCCTGAAGGCGTCCGCTGTCGCGCCCGTCGCCCTCGCCGTGGCGGAGCTGCTTGACAACGCTGCCAGCTTCTCGCAGCACGACGCGCCGATCGAGGTGACGTTCCAGCGCGTCCAGAACAACCTGTGCATCGTCATCGACGACGCCGGTGTCAGCATGAACGACGAAGAGCGGCAGCGGGCGACCGCGCTGCTCTCCGGAGAAGTCGCCCCCCGTCTGTCGCAGCTCGGGACTCAGCCGAGGTTCGGCTTCCCGGTCGTCGGCCTGATCGCGCGTCAGCACGGTTTCAAGGTGGATGTCACCGGAGTCTCCCGATACGGCGGCGTCAGGGCCGTCGTCCTCTTGCCCGAGGAGCTGTGGACCATGGAGGAGATGCCGCCCGCCCAGGAGGCTCCGGTCAGCGATATCCGGCGCGCCCCCGAGAGCCGGCCCCAGAGCCCGACGTCGCGCACGATGCACGGTCTGCCCAAGCGCGGCGCACGCCAGGCGCCCATCGCGAGCGTCCCCGATCCCGACACCACCTCGCCGGCGCCGCGGACCCCGGGGGAGACAGGCCGCGCTTCCGGGCGCAGCCTGGGGGCCTTCCAGCGCGGCACGCTCTCCGGCCGCGACCTTGACGCCACCTCGCTCGAAGGGCCCGAAGAGGCATGACCGCAGACCTGTCGTGGATGCTCGAGGACATCGTGCACAACGTGCCCCGTGCACGGCACGCCGTCCTGCTGTCCGCGGACGGCCTTCCTCGCGGCGCGACGGAAGGCCTGGCCGAGAAGGATGTGCGCACCATCTCCGCCGCCATGGCCGGGATGCAGTCGCTCAGCCGGGCGACGGCCCACTTCGCCGGACCGGAGGAGGACCGGCAGTGGAACCAGACCATCATCGAGTTCTCGCATGGCTGGAGCTTCCTGATCGGGGCAGGGCAGGGCTCCTACCTCGCCGCCGCAGCCGCGCCCGATGTGGACATGCAGCAGATCTCCTTCCGCATGCACCGCCTTGTCGCCCGACTGGGCAACAACCTCACCTCACCGCCGAGGGTGAGCGCCGAGGACGCCGGAAGTGCGCGGGGGAACGCCCCCCGGCAGCAGAACTCCGGTGACGCGGGATTCGTCCTCGGCGAGCTCGACCAGGTGATGTCCGAGGTCAAGGGTGCCCGCCACGCGGTGCTGCTGGGATCGGACGGCCTTCCCCGCGGGGCGACCAACGGACTGAGCCGCGACCTCGCGGACACGATCTCGGCGGCCATGACGGGCATCCACGCCTACAGCCGGGTCACCTCCCAGTTCGCGGGGGTCATCGAGGAACCGGAATGGCGTCAGACGGTCATCGAGTTCCAGCATGGCTGGATCTTCCTGATGGCGGCCGGCCCCGATGCCTTGCTGGCCGCTGCCGCCGAACACGACTGCGACCTGGAGGAGTTCACCACGCGTCTGCACGAGGTGGTTCCCAGACTGACCGCGTCGGCGACACCGGGGAAGGGGACAGGCCATGCCTGACGGGCCCGAACAGGATGAAGAGCTGGAACTGACGTCTCCGTTAGTCCCCCTCTTCGTGATCACGAACGGACGAGCGCTGCCCCCGGACCACGAGTACGAGCACACGACGCTCGTGACGGCGGCGGCGGCAGAGAACGGACAGGCCGCGGCGCGCACGCTGTCCCCGGAGGCGGGACAGGTCATGGACCTGGTCGCGAACGGCTTCCTGTCCGTGGCCGAGGTGGCAGGGCACACGCACCTGCCCCTGGGCATCGTCCGCATCCTGCTGATGCAGTTGGAGGAGGACAGTCTCATCCTCGCGAGGAGGCCGATACCGCGCGCCGACCGTGTCGACAGAGAACTGGTCAGCGCCGTGCTCGAGGGCCTGAAGAATCGATTCGGAGCGTAACGCGTGTACCTGGATCCAGATGTCTCCCACGCGGTGAAGATCCTCATAGTGGGGCACTTCGGGGTCGGCAAGACCACCTGCATCGGCAGTCTCTCCGAGATCGAGCCCCTACGGACCGAGGAAGAGATCACCGAGGCCAGCGTGGGCTTCGATGACCTGTCGGGCACACCCGACAAGAAGACCACCACCGTCGCCATGGACTTCGGCCGGCTCACCCTCAGCGACACCCTGGTGCTCTACCTCTTCGGAACGCCCGGCCAGGAGCGCTTCAAGGAGATGTGGGAGGAGCTCTCCCGGGGCGCTCTGGGCGCGCTGGTCCTAGTCGACCCGGAGCGACTGCACGAGTCCTTCCCCGTCCTGGACCTCGTCGAACGTTTCGGCCTGACGTTCGCCATCGCCGTGAACCACTTCGAGGGCACCACGGACTACCCGCTCGACGAGGTGCGCGAGGCCCTGAACCTCACCGCCGAGACCCCTGTCGTGGAGTGCGACGTACGGGACGAGAACTCCTCGGCGCAGGCCCTCATCATCCTCGTGAAACACCTCATGTCCCAACTCGGCTAGGAGCGCAGGAATGCAACAGCCACTTGAACCGCAGGAGATACCCCCCGGCTGCCCCGCGCACGGGAACGTCCAGATGTACGGCCCCTCGTTCGGAGCCGACCCCGACAGCCACTACGCACAGCTGCGTTCGTTCGGTCTCAGTGCGCCCGTGGACATCGCCCCCGACGTCCAGGCCGAGCTCGTCACCAGCTACGACGCCGCCCTGTACGTGCTGCAGAACCCCGCCTCCTTCGTGCGCGACTCCCGCCGCTGGAACGCCCTCAACGAAGGGCGCGTCCCGGCCGACAGCCCGGCACTGCCCATGATGGGCTACCGCCCCAACGCGCTCTTCAGTGACGGTGCGGCACATGCCAGACTGCGTCGGGCCGTTACCGACAGTCTCGCCACGATCAACGAGCACCAGCTCATCAGGCAGACACAGCAGTCCGCCAACTACTTGATCAGCCAGTTCAGTACCGACATCCGCGGCCAGGCGGAGCTGATGGCCGAGTACGCCCAGCCGCTGCCTCTGCTGGTCTTCAGCGAGCTGTTCGGCTGCCCGCCCGAGATCGGCGACCGCGTGATCGCCGGGATCAGTGGCATCTTCGAGGGAACACCCGGAGCCGACGAGGTGCTCGGCGGGGCGCTCACCGAGCTGATCGACCTCAAGCGGCGGCGCCCGACAGCCGACCTGACGACACGTCTGATGGAGCACCCGGCCCAGCTGAGCGACGAGGAGGTGCTGCACCAGCTGGTCACCCTGCTCTCCGGTGGCACCGCGCCGCTGGCCGCGGCCATCGGCACCAGTAGCGCCCTGTACCTCGGAGAGGACTGGCAGGTCGGCCTCCCCGTCGAGGACGCGGTCTCCCAGACCCTCTGGAACTACGCGCCGATCGCCAACTACGCGGCTCACTACCCGACTCACGACGTCGAGCTCGGCGGCAGGGTGATCCGGGCCAACGACCCGGTCCTGATCTCGTTCGCCGCGGCCAACACCGACCCGAAGCTGACCGAACACCGCGAACAGCTCAGCGCCAAGGCGCACTTGGCGTTCGGAGCGGGCCCGCACGCCTGCCCCGCCAAGGACCCGGCTTTCATGATCGCCGTGACTGCCGTAGAGGCACTGCTCAACCAGCTTCTCGACGTCGAGATGCGGGTCCCGTTCAAGGCGCTCACCTGGGCGCCGAGCCCGTGGAGCCGCACACTGGTCACCCTCCCGATCCGCTTCACCCCGAGGGCTGTTCCCCAGGCAGCCGGGTCGGCCGGATCGAACGCGGGCCAGATGCCCCAGCAGCAGACAGCCGCCTCCTCGCCCTCCAACGCCGGCCCCTCGCGTACGAACGCCGGTGTCACCACGCAGCCCAAGGGCGGCCTGTTCAGCCGCTTCCTGGCGTGGACCAGGGGCGAGTGAGGCAAGTGTGATTCTAGTAACCTCCCGCGTACTCAGTGGTAGTGGATGCCTTAACGATCACATGGGTATGCATGGCGGCTGGTTCTCAGAAAGGAGCCGCCATCATGGGGGTTGCCACAACTCCGTCGTACGACCGCCGGGCGTCCGCCTCCCTCTTCTCCCGTCTGCGGACGGCCGGAGGGCAGGCCGACCCCTTCCCTATATACGCCGAACTCCGCTCGCGGGGCGAGGTGGTGCCCGCCCCCTGGGGCGGCTCCGTCGTGACGGGCTTCGCCGCCTGCGACCAGGTTCTGCGCAGCCGTCAATGGCTGGAGCCCGACAGGGAATGGCGGGAGCGCCAGGGGCCCGGGACACGCTGGAACGCGCCCTCCTCACGCGAGATGAGCAACACGCTCGCCGCGCTCAACCCCCCGGACCACACCAAGGTGCGACGCGCGGCGGGCACGTTCGACCGAGCCGCCATGGAGCGCATCGGCCGCAATGTGAACCGGACCGCGGATAGGCTCCTCGACGCCTTCACGGAGCGAATACGCACCGGCGAGGCGGACATCTCGGAGCTGGTCTGCGAGGAGCTGCCGGTGGCCACCATAGGTGACTGGCTCGGGCTGCCGCCGGCCGACTGGCCCAGGCTCCGGCAGTTGACACACGATCAGGTCTTCACCCAGGAGCTGCTGCCGTCGGCCAGCCAACTGGCATTGTCCGACGCGGCCACGGCCGAACTCCGCACCCATTTCATGGACCTGGTGCGTGATCGGCGCTCCCACCCCGGTGATGACCCCGTCACCCGGTGGATCCAGACGTGGGACGCGATCGAGCCCGACCAGGACAAGGCCGACGAGGCAGTCTACTTCCTGGTGTTGTTCGTCCTGCTGGCCGCCCTGGAAACCACCGGGACCCTCCTCTCGACGATGACACTCCGGCTCGTCGAAAGCCCGGAACGCTGGGACATGATCGCCGACAACCCGGACCTCGTACCCGGGTTCGTGGAGGAGACGCTCCGCTACGACCCGCCTACCCACGTGATCAGCAGGGTCGCCTCGCAGGACTCCGTGCTGGGAGGCGTCGAGATCCGCCGCGACGAGATGGTCCACCTCATGGTCGGAGCGGCGCACCGAGACCCGGCCAGACACAGCGACGCGGACCGGTTCGACCCCGCCCGCACGCCCGGCCACCTCGCGTTCAGTGGCGGCATCCACTACTGCCTCGGCGCGCCGCTGGCCCGCCTCGAAGCCCAGACCCTTCTCCGCCAACTGATCCGGCGCCTTCCCCGCCTCACCCTCGTACGCCCCCCGTCGATGGCGCCCCGTGTGGCGTTCCGGCGCCTGCTGAACCTGGACGTAGCACTCGCATGACCGAATCGACCCCCACCCCCACCCCCGTACGCGCCCGGACCGCTCCCAAGGCGATACGTGTCGAGCAGGACGGCCCCGTACTGCATGTCCGCCTCAACCCCTGGGGGCAGGACGACACGTTGGACACCGCAGTCCTCGACGACCTCGCCACCCTGCTCGACGACCTCCACGAGAGACCCGACGTCCGGATCCTGACGCTGTCGTCACTGGGTACGGACTTCTGCCTGGGCGCCGACCGCAACGAGTACCAGGAGGCACTGGCCGCCGATCCGTCCGGAGTGGCCCTGCGGCGCATCGCCGACAAGGCGCACCGCCTGTGCCAGGCCCTGGAGAACACTCACGCGGTCACCATCGCCCGGTTGCACGGGCGGGTCATCGGCGCGGGTCTCGCCCTCGCCTCCTTCTGCGATCTGCGCGCCGGTGCCGACACCAGCCGTTTTCGCATGCCGGAGGTCGGCATAGGGCTACCGCCGGCATGGGGCGGGGCGATGGGACGCCTGGTCTCCGAGGCCGGCACCTCCAGGATTCGCGAGCTCATGCTCACCTGCGACGTCTTCGACGCCGACACGGCCCACCGTATCGGTCTGCTCCACCGGACCGCCCCACTCGACCAGCTGGACAAGGTGATCGATTCCTGGACCAGGCCCCTCGTCCGACGCTCGCCCGAAGCACTCGTCCTGACCAAACGGATGCTGGCCGGCTACGCACGGGCGGACAGGACGGCAGACGTCTCCCTGCTCGACTCCCATCTCCTGGCAGCCGCTCTCCACCAGCACGCGAGGGGCTGATCCTCCCGGGCCGATCCGGGCGTCCGTCCCGCCACGGGCCGCCGAGGCACGGGGACGGCCGGGTACCTGGCGCGTGTGGCGGGCACAGTGCGCGGCGATGCACCTGACCACTCACGATCGGGTCGGGCACCTCTTCTCGGCCGGGGTGAGGTCCACTCGGTCGAGGAACAGGCAACTTCACAGCTCGACTTACCCCTGTCAGAGCCGCGAAGCCCGATTCTCGCGGGCGTCCCATGTCTTCCCGCTCCGGCTTCCACCGTTGGCGGCTCGGCATCCATTCGCGGCGTCTCACCGGGCACGATGTCGAAGGGCCCGACCGTTCGCGGTGGGGCCCTTCGACGTTCTCCGTGTCAGTCGACGGCGTGCCCGTCCGCTGCCGCCGTGACGGGTTCTTCCGGTGCCGACGGCAGGGCACGCAGTCGGCACACCGGGGACAGGACGAGCGCGATCAGCACGGCGGCGGAGCCGATCGCCGCCACGGTCAATGCCCCCCGGGCACCGATCCGGCCGGACAGCAGGCCCGCGAACAGGCCGCCGAGTGCGCCGCCGCCGAAGAGCAGGGTGCGGAAGACCGCCGTCATCCGGCCCATCATCGACTGCCGGGTACTGGCCTGGCGCAGGCTGACGATGACGACGCCGGCGACGCCGAGTCCGAGGTAGGTGGTGAAGAAGGAGATGACGAACATCCCCACCATCACCGGCCGGGGGCCGGCCGCCAGGACGATCAGCGTCGGGCCGATGAGGAGGGCCGACTGCGCGACGAGGTAGACGAGGCCGAGCCGGAAGCGCCGGATGACCTTGCGGGAGATCGCCGCGCCGATCAGACCGCCCACGGAGGCAGTGGCGAAGATGCCGCCGAGGGTCGCCGAGTCCAGGTGCAGCTCGCGCGTTCCGTACAGCAGGAACATCGTCCAAACGGTGATCATGGAGAAGTTGCAGCAGAACCCGATCAGGGCCAGCGACCGCAGAACCGGGTTCTTCAGCACCAAGCGCAAACCGTCCCGGAGTTCGGTCGGCATGTGCCGTCGTGCTGCCGGCGCTTCGGGACGGGGCTCGGGCGTGCGGATGAGCAACAGCGAGATCAGGGACACCAGATAGGAGAAGGCGTCGACGATCAGCGCCACGGGCGCGGTCAGGGCGCCGACCAGGACACCCGCGATCCCCGGCCCTGCCACATCGGCCGCCGATGAGGTCATCCCCATCTTGGCGCCGGCTTCCACATAGTGCTTGGGGTCGCGCACGAGCGTGGGTACGTACGACATCCAGCTCACGTCGAACAGCACCGAGGCGACGCCGACTGCGCAGGCGATCACCAGCAGCGATCCCAGACCGAGCGCGTCCGTCCAGTACAGGACGGGTACGAGGGCCAGCAGGATCATCCGGACGAGGTTGGCTCCGAGCATGATCCGCCGACGCCGGGCCCGGTCCACCCACACCCCGAAGACCAGGGCGAGACCGAGATACGGGACGAGCTGCAGGAATCGCAGGACACCGACCTGCTCGTCGGTGGCGTTGAAGGCGGTGATCGCGGTCAGCGGCAGGGCGAGGTTCGTGACCTGGGTGCCGAGGAGCGAGAGGGTCTCACCGAGCCAGAACTTGAGGAAGTCGCCGTTGCGCCAGAGGCTCTTCGTGGACGGCTCCTCGGTGCGTGTCCGCGTGGCGGTCATCGCCGTCCCTGGCCGGCGAGGTCCGCGACCACGTCCGCGACGTGGTCCACTTCCTCCTCGGTGTTGTAGTAGTGCGGCGACAGGCGCAGGCACCAGTCGACGTCCTTGTCCCCGAAGTCGAACTGTGCGAACTCACGGAAGCTGAGCGCCGAGTTGATACCGCGGTCATCCATGGCCGCCTTGAACGGCTGCGGCTGCCAGCCCGCTACGCCGAAGGTGACGAGCGCGGCAAGGCGCGGGCCGCGGTCGAGCACGCGCACCCCCGGGATCGGCGCGAGCCGGTCGCGGAGCCGGGCCGCGAGCGCCGGGGTCCGCCGCTCGATGGCCTCGATGCCGACCTTTCGGGCGTAGCGCGTCGCGGCGGCGCTGCCGAGCACCGTGGCGTACGGGAACTCCCACTCCTCGAACCGGGCCGCCGTCGCCACGGGCTCGTAGCCGCCCGGCTCGGTCCAGCGGGCCCCGTGCATATCGATGAACAGGGGTTCGTAGCCCGCGCGCAGGACGCGATCGGATACGTACAGGAATCCGGAACCGCGCGGGCCGCGGAGGAACTTGCGGCAGGTGGCGGTGAGGAGGTCGCAGCCGATCTCCTCCACGTCGATGACGAACTGGCCCACCGACTGGCAGGCGTCGACCAGGTAGAGCAGGTCCAACTCGCGGCAGTGACGGCCGATTTCGGCGACGGGCGAGACGAGGCCCGAGTTGGTGGGGACATGGGTGGCGGACACCAGGCGGGGGCGGTGGATCCGCATCAGCGCGGCCATCGCCTCCACATCGACCCCGCCCTCCGGGGTGTTGGGCGCGTGGACGACGCGTACGCCGAATCGCTTGCGCAGGGAGAGGAAGGCGATCTGGTTGGAGATGAAGTCGTCGCGGGTGGTGAGGATGACGTCGTCGGTCTCGAACGGGATCGAGGACAGGGCGTTGGCGTAGGCGTGGGTGGCACTGCCCGCGAAAGCGATGTTGTCGGGCGTCGCGTTGATGAGGGCGGCAATCTCCGTGTAGAACTCGCGGACTTCGGCGGCCCGGGCGGCCGACGCCTCGTAACCGCCCATCCGGGCTTCGAGGTTCAGATGGCCGACCATCGCGTCCCGCACGGGCGCCGCCAGCAGCCCGCAGCCCGCGTTGTTGAAGTGGATGACATGGCGGCACCCCGGGGTGTCGGCCCGCAGAGCGGCGACGTCCAGCTGAAGTGCTTCCTGACCAGAGCCAGAAGCGCTACTGTTGTCTCTCATGAATGACGGTAGCACTTCTGTCGAGTTGGCCGACAGCCTCCGTACGTTGATCTCCCGGCTGATGCCCGGCGACCGACTGCCGAGCAGCCGGGAGCTGATCAAGGAGTACCGGGTCGGCCCGGCGACCGTGGCGCGGGCCATCGCCGCACTGGCCGCCGAGGGCGCGGTGGTGACCCGGCCGGGCAGCGGGACGTTCGTGGCCCGGCGCGACCGGCTCCGCGACGCAGCCGGCGGCAGCGACACGGATACCGACTGGCAGACCGTCGCCCTCACCGACCGCGCCGTCGACACCCACCTGATCGCCGACCCGCTCGGCCCGCCACCGGCCGGGACGATCACGCTGGACGGCGGCTACGTCCACCGCTCGCTCCAGCCCACCCGGGCCCTGAGCGCGGCGCTTGCGCGGGCGGCACGCCGTCCGGATGCCTGGGACCGCGCCCCGGCCGGCGGCCTGATGGCGCTGCGCACCGTGTTCGCCCGGATCGTCGGCGGCAGCGTGACGCCGGAGGACGTGCTGGTCACCGCCGGCGGGCAGAGCGCCCTGTCGATCGCGTTCCGGGCCATCGCCGGGCCCGGCAGCCCGGTTCTGGTGGAGTCCCCCACCTATCCCCGGGCCCTGGCCGCCGCCCGCGCCGCGGGGCTGCGGCCCGTTCCGGTACCACTCGACGCCGACGGCCTGCGGCCCGACATGCTGGCCGACGCGTTCGCGATGACCGGCGCGCGACTGCTGTACTGCCAGCCGACCTACCAGAACCCGACCGGCACCGTACTCACGCCCGAACGGCGCCGCCAGATCCTCGATGTGGCGCGCGCCTCGGGCGCGTTCGTGCTCGAGGACGACTTCGCACGGCACCTGGGACACGGCGGCGCCGTACCGCGGCCACTGGTCGCCGACGACCGCGACGGCACGGTCGTCCACGTCACCTCACTCACCAAGCCCGCCGCACCGAGCCTGCGGATCGGTGCGCTGGTGGCCCGCGGACCGGTCATGGAGCGCATGCGCGCGGTGCGCCTGGTCGACGACTTCTTCGTCACGCGCCCACTCCAGGAGGCCGCGTTGGAAGTGCTCAGCTCACCGTCCTGGGACCGGCACGTCCGCTCGCTCGGTACGGCGCTGCGGGAGCGGTGCGCCGTGCTGGCCGCCGCGGTCAGCCAGGAGGTCCCCGGTGCGACCGTGGCCGGGTTGCCCACGGGCGGACTGCACCTGTGGGTTCGCCTGCCGTCGGGCGTGGACGACACCGTCCTCACCAGCGCCGCCCGGCAGCGCGGCGTCACCGTGAGCGCCGGCAGTCGCTACTTCGCCACCGAGCCGCCCGCGGCTCACCTGCGTATCGGCTTCGCCGCGACCGCCGATCACGCCGAGCTGACCGAAGGCGCACGTCGGCTGGGAGCGGCACTCGCCGACCTCGACCCGAAGGAAGGGTGAGGCGCGGTACGGGGAAAGACGCGGCGCCCCCTCGCCCAGGCGGGGCCCGGCGAGGGATGGCTGAGGGAGGGGACCGAGGCAGGGCTCCGGTCCCCTCCCGGGGGGCGGCTACAGGGGATCGCCGCCGGTGCGGCGGGCGATCAGCAGCCGCTCGTGTGCCAGCGGCAGGCCGTGATCAGCGCGGCGGCGTGCTCCTCGCCGCGGGCGTCCTCGGTACGGACGTCCTCGGGCAGGACCTGGAGGGCATCGATGTCGAACTCCGCCATGGCGGTCTCCTTCTGTGCGGATCGAACTGCGGATGGAACACCGGACCCGGATGGGCCCGGCAGCCGGTGGCCCACGGCCACCGGACACTCAGGGGTGGGCGGATTCGCCCTCGGGCAGCCAGGCTCGCGGGCCGCCGTACCTCAAGCGCAGCAGCAGCGAGAGGCTCCCGGCCAGACCGGTGGCGTACTCGGCCAGCACGGCCTTGCGGTTCTCGTCGGGCACCAGCAGCCGGCCATCGCGCAGCACCGCCTGGGCCGCCATGTGCTCGACCAGCAGCTCGGCTCCGGCCCGGTGGCGCGCATCGCCCGTCAGCTCGGCGGCGTCGAGCAGGAACTCGGCGTTGCCCGCGAGTCCGTGGCAGGTGGCGGGCGAATCGGTCACCCTGCCCGCCCTGACGGCGGCAGCCGCGCCCTCCACCAGGTCGGCCAGGCCCTCGTCGCGGGTGCCGGTGACCGAGCGGAGGCGGACCAGGAAGGTGCCCACGCCGGAGGAACCGCTGCACCAGTGCCTGGCCAGGTCCGGGGAGTCCGACAGGTGCCGGGCCCGGTCCACGGGCCACAACGTGCCTGCCGGGCCGCGGCGGGCGGCCTCGGCGAGGGTGGCGCCCGCCGCCACGGCCGCGGCGCGCAGCCGCTCGTCGCCCGTTGCCTCCCAGGCCAGGAGCAGGAAGGTACCGACGCCGGCCACCCCGTGCGCGAACCCGTAGTGCCAGGCACCCGCCAGACCGGAGTCGAAGTCCTCGGGCACCGGCCAGAAGATGCCCTCGGGCGTACGCCGAGCCGCTGCCAGCAGCCCTTCGGCGGCCTGCGCGGCACGGTCGAGGAAGCGCGGGTCCCCCGTGGTGCGCCAGAAGTGCAGCTGGGTCAGGCCGACGCCGGCCGCGCCGTGGCAGACGTCGGGGTTGGGCCACTCCACGGGCAGCGCCAGGGCGAGCGCGACGGCGCGTTCGGTGAGCGCCGCGTCCCGAAGCGCCCCGGCGGCGTCGAGCAGGGCCCAAGCCGTGCCCGAGCGGCCGAAGTGGAGTCCGGGCAGGTTGCCGGGCAGCGCCTCCTGCCGGTCCGCCGTCCAGAGCGCGGCCCTACGCAGCCCCGCGCGCAGGGCCTCCCGGGTGACCGGCGGTCCGTACGGGGAGCCGGCCGCGAGGTCGTCCGCGTGGCGCAGGGCCCGGGCGAGCACGCCCACTCCGCCGGCCGAGCCGTGCTGGAGGGCCACCGGGTCGCAGGTCTCGCCGAAGGAGTCCGCGGCCCAGAGCCGGTCGGGGTCCGCCGGGCGCATGGTGGCCAGCAGGTGGGCGATGCCGTCGTGCAGCAGCCGTGCGCGCACCTCCGCCGGGCCCGTGGACCCCGTGGACCCCGTAGCGCGGGCGGGTGCGGCGGGTGCCGCCGATTCCGCCGGTGCCGCGCCGCCGGCAAGGGCCTCCCGAGCCCGCTCCAGCGTCCAGCGGTCCGCGGGCGCGTCCCGCATCAGCCCCCGGACCAGCGGCCCGTGGCGTCGTACGAGCGGCTGGTCGCGGCCCAGCAGATCCAGGAGCCGGGACAGTCGCTCCTCGTCCGGGCGGGCCTCCGCTTCGGGCCGGTCACCCGCGAAGAGCGGATCGGCGCCGGTCAGGGCGTGCAGGACGGTGGCGCCCAGGGCGTAGAGGTCCACACCGGGCCCGAACGCGGGGGCCACCGGGTCGGCGGCGCGCAATTCGGGGGCGGTGTAGCCGGGGGTGGCGCCGAGCACCCAGCGTTCGCCCTCCTCGGCGGCCATCTCCAGGTCGATCAGCCGCAGCTGTCCGTCGGGGGTGACCATGACGTTGTTGGGGTTGAAGTCGTGCAGGGTGACGCCGAGTTCGTGGGCCGCGGCGACCAGGTCGAGCAGTTGCCGGACGAGGGAGTCGGCGGTCCGCTCGTCGGGACAGCCGGCGCCCTCCCGGATCAACCGCTCGGCCACGGTCCGTCGCAGCGTCGCTCCGGGAACGGACTCGGCGACCAGGAAGGTGCTGCCCTGCTGCTCGAATACCTCGACGACCCGGGGGACCCGGTCGGGGAACCGCTTGCCGAAACGTTCCAGCAGGGCCGCCTCCCGGCGCAGCAGGTCCCGTACGTCCAGCCCTTCGAGGCCGGCGCCCACATGGGGACGGGCCTGTTTGACGACCACCTGGGCGCCGGTGGCGGTGTCCTCCGCCCGGAAGACACCCCCCTTGTTGGAGTGCTGGATCGCCCCACGCACGAGGTAGCGCTCGTGCAGCAGCACGGGCTTCGCGGTGGCCGTGCTGCGGGCCGGAGCGACCGGGCGGCCCGGGAACGGGTCGCCCGCCCAGGACGGCGGGCTGTACCAGGCGTTGCGCTCGTCGGGTACCGGCCGGCCCTCGGGGTCCCTCAGGCGGGCGGCGAAGGCGCCGTCGGCCGTGAGCTCGGGGGCCGCCGCGAACACCCCGTAGCGGTAGTAGACCTGACTGTCCGGCAGGTAGCGCCGGTCGGAGAGCACCGCGGGACCGGGCAGCCCCACGGTGGCCCGGTGCAACTCCTCGGCGAGCAGCCGGAACTGCGTGTCGTCGACCGGGTAGACCGTGATGAACTTGCCGCCCCCACCCCGGGCGAAGCGCCCCGAGACCAGGGCGGCGACCCGCGCGGGGCTGGCCGCGAACTTGAACGGCGCCCGGTGGGCGGTCAGCACCTGGGCGGACCTGGCCAGCACCAGTGGGGCCGACAGCGGGGTGGCCGAGACGTGCAGCTTCCACCCCTGGGTCCGGCGGACGGCATCCCCCGGCCGGACGTGGCACCAGAACTCGCCCGTTTCCACGGCCCAGTCCTCCGGTGCCCCGGCCCGGCCGGCCTCGCCCCGCGCGAGGACGGCGCGTACCAGATCGGGCAGCAGCGCCAGGTCCGCGGGGCCCTCCGCGCGTGTCCGCCGCGGCCCGGTGAGGGACCGGGACGGAGTCTCGGGCAGTGATGACACGCTCTACGACCTCGCACTTCGCACTTCGCACGGCGGAACCAATGAGGCGGACGGGATGGGCCGGCGGGCCCTAAAGAGAGGGCCGGATGTTCTCGTCACCCCAGCTCGTGTCGAGAATGTCCGCGGCGAGGACCGCGGTCGCCCCGTCCCGCGCACCCAGATACCCATCGGCCGCCCCCGGCCCCGCCTCGGACCGGGCGGCGACGGAACCGCCGGCCAGCAGGACCGTGAGGAGGAACAGACAGCTGAGGGTTCGGGACATGGCGCAGCTCCTGGTTGGGAGATCGTGGATCGAGCGGCGAACGCCCGCGTCGGGCGGTTCGCGCCGTATATCGGCATATCGGCCTGATGGGTGTGGCCCGGCCGGATGCTCAAAGTTCATACCGGCACGCCCCCTTGGTCCAGCCCTGTGGGCTGGCAATAGCCTGCATGACACGGAAGTAGCAGGGCCGCATTACAGGGGAAATCATGACCACACATACCAATTCCATCGAACTGCCGCGACTGGACGACCGGGCCGTCGCCGTCTTCGAGTACGCGCTGTCGCAGGGCAGCCTCAAGAGGTGGCCGCCCGACGTACCCGAGGCCCTCGACATGACTCCGGAGGAGGTCGAGCGGGCTTGCCGCACCCTGCTGCTGCTCCGGCTGCTGCGCCCGGCGCCCGGCAGTCCCGAGGAACTGATCCCGGTCAGCCCGGACGCCGCCGCCGCGGAGGTCGTCGGCCCGCTGGAGGCCCAGGTCGCGCAGGCCGCCGCGCACGCCCAGTCCGTACGCGAGGACCTGCGCTCCCTGATGCCGCACTACCTCACCGCCCGGCGCGAACGCGACCACCGGCAGGGCGTGGACGTGCTGGCGGACCTCACGGCCGCCTCGGCGATGCTCACCGAGGAGTCGGCCCGGTGCCGGGAGGAGGTGTTCAGCATCCAGCCCGGCGGCGGCCGGGCCCCGCACCGGCTCGGGGACGCCATCGAACGGGACCTCGCGATGCTGCGCCGCGGGGTGCGGATGCGCACCCTCTACCAGCACTCGGCGCGCGCCAGCCTCTCCACACAGGGGTACGTCGAGACCCTCACCGGGGCCGGCGCCGAGTACCGCACCGCCGCCGAACTACCCGACCGGGCCGTGGTGTTCGACCGCTCGGTGGCCTTCCTGCCCCGACGTGTCGACGGCGGCCCGGGCGAAGGGGCCGTGCTGGTCCGGGACCCGGACGTGGTGGCGTACCTGTGCCGGGTGTTCGACCAGCAGTGGTCCGGCGCGACCCCGTTCCACGGCAGCAGCGAGGCCGCCTACAAGGAGGTCGGCCCGAGCCTGCGCCGGGCGCTGGTGGGGCTGCTGGCCGAGGGCGCGAAGGACGAGGTGATCGCCCGGCGGATGGGCATGTCCCTGCGCACCTGCCGCCGCCACATTGCCGACCTGCTGGAGGAGCTCGGCGCCGAGAGCCGGTTCCAGGGCGGCGCCCTCGCCGAACGCGCCGGACTCACCACTCCGGTGCCGCCCCGGCAGCGTTGAGCCAAGCCAGCAACTGCCGCAGCCTCAGCCGCCGCGACGCGTGGGTTCCCGGGCAGGTGATGAGTGTCTCGATATGGGCGGCGGCCTCGGCGTCAAGTCCCGCGGCCTGCATGTCGATGAGCAAGGAGAGCTCGACCCCTAGGGGAGGGTCCGGGAATCCGAGGGCGTGCTTCCACAGGCGCAGGGCGGCCTCCCGTTCCCCCAATGCCGCGAGCTCCGTGGCGAGTTCGCACACCTGATGCCATTTGACCCAGGGGTGGGTCAGCGCGGCATCGATGACATAGGGCACCGCCTCGCCGCCTTGCAGGGCGAGGAGCACGCGTAGGCCGCGCAGTGCGTCATCCGCATCGCCGGCGGGCAAGGTCACCAGCCGTCGGGCAAGGATGCCGGTCGCCTCGAGGTGGTCCTCCTGATGTCGCAGGACCTGCAGAACTCCTTGGAGCCAGTCGCTGCCGTCGGCCAGGGCCGGGGTGCCGTCCCAGATCTCCAGCAGGCGACCGGCCGCGCTGGCGCCTCGGGCCTTGAGCAGCACCCGCGTCGCCTCCTCGTACCCGCTACGAGAGCAGAAGGGTGTTCGCAACGCGAGCTCGGCGACTTCTCCCGCCTCGTCAGGCGCACCGCTGTTCAGGAGCACTTCCGCGACGGCCGGCCGGTCGGCGGGGGTGAGCGACCTCCCGCGGGAGATGCGGTCCATCACCCCGCCCACGCCGGCCGGCCCTGCCGCTTCCAGCCAGATCGTGACGGCGCTCCCCGCCTCGAACGTCCCCCACCGGCCGCCGCCCTGCACCTCGTCCGCCCAGTCGAGGGCCCCTTGCTCCTCGCCGAGGGACGCCAGGGCCTGTTGGAGGCGCGCAGGGACCCACAAGTAGTGCCCCGCGTCGGCGCCGCTGCGTTCGAAGGCCGTCCGGAGCTCGGAGCGTGCTTCCTGCCCGTGTGCCTTGGCCCACAAGGATGCCGCCCAATCCATTATGTGCTGGCCGGTGGCATCCCTTCGGAGCAGCGTCAGAGCCACACGGGCGGCGGCCCGGATGTCGCCGGACTTCTCCAACGCCTTGCCCACAGCCATGGGGCTGAATTGGTCGGTGGGCGGCCAGGACATCACGATCTCGGCCAGTTCCTCCCCCGCACCGGGCATCGCGGTGAGCCAGGCTTCGCTGGCCCGTTGTATGGAGTACCCCCCTGCGGACGGGTCCTCCAGTACCTTGCGGGCGAGCTGAACGGCGTCCGCGCGCATTCCCATCTGCGCGAGAGCCTGCGCCGCGTACGAGACGTCCCAGCTGTTCCTGCCGGGCTCCGCCACCAGTTCCCAGGCTCGCCGGCGGACCAGTTCCCGAGCCCGGTCGCCGAGTGCGACGGCCACGCGTGCGGCCTTGCCCAGCCAGCCGGACACATCGCTCAGCACCTCCCTGAGGAGTTCCTCCGTCAGATCCGGCGGTCCGCACCGGCTGAATGCCTCCACTGCGAGGAGCCGATTCCCGCCCGCGAGAATCCGGCTGCGGGCCATGCGCTCCAGCCTGTCCAGCACACCGGACTGCGCCCCGAGCGCACCCAGAGCCGCGAATGCCGCTTCCTGGTGGACCTCGTCGCGGGCGCAGCAGCCGATGCTCTCCAACCGGTCCACCAAGAGCCGGCGGTTGTCCTCCCCGAAGGCAACCCCCTCGGCGAGGAGCAGACCCGCCAGCAGCGGCCGCTCATGACCTCCGACCGTCCCGGTACGCAACCGGTCGGCGATCCGATCGGCCTCGCACTCCTCCCGCTCCGCCCACAGGCAGAGGACGAACATGGCCAAGGTCTGCTTGTCCTCGTCGAAGGCGCGCAGGATCCAGGACTCCAGGTCGGGGAAATCCGGGCCGATGCCCTCCGCGTACGACCGGGCGGCGAAGAACTCGGCGAAGGAGTGGTGCAAGAAGCGGTAGTCGCGCTGCTCCTGTACGAGCAGCCCTGTCCCTTGCAGAAAGTCCCTGACGTCGGTCTGCCAGTCCTCCAGGACGAGGTACTCACTGCCGTGTTCGCGCGTCCAGGCCAACGCCGCCTCGAACAGCGACTCCTCGCCCTCGAGCCGGTGCCGCCCGAGCGCCCCGAGGAGCCGGCGCTTCTGTCCGTCCAGCCAGAGGGTCAGGGCCAGTCGTTCCGGTTCGGACGCGTAACGTCGGCGCAGCTCTGCCCGGCCTCCGGCACGGTGTGTGAGGAGGTGCCCGAAGAAGCGCTGGTAGAGGCTGAGCCGGCTGGTCGGGAGCGGGTTCGCTGGGTCCACGGTGGCATTGACCGCCGCGATGGTGGCCAACAAGGGGTTGTGGACCAGTTCCTGGAGCCGGCTGTCCTTCACCTCCTCGACGAACCGCTCGGCGGCGGCCCGCGCCGACGCCTTGTCCCCGTACTGCGCAACGAACCACTTGTCGGCGAAGCCCTTCAGCTCCTCGGCGCCGAAGGGCTCCATGGTGTACTCGCCCACCGATGGCCCGCGCAGCGGAGCGAGCTCACCGTCGGGCAGCGGGCGGCTGGTGATCACAAAGCGGTAGTCCCCGTCCGTACGGGTGTGCAGCGCGATCATCCGGATGACCTCGGCGCGTGACTCCCGGTCGGCGACCTCGTCCAGGCCGTCCACCAGAACCAGCCAGCGTGCCCCCTGCACGCGGCCGCGGAAGAGCCCGGGATCGGGATCGGCGATCAGGCTGTGTCCCAGGCTGCGGGACACGGCCTCTCTCAGTACGGCGCTCCACGAGCCCGTCTCACCCAAGAGGGTGTGAGCGGCGACCTTGACGGGGAGCAGAGGCTCGTCGACCGGCGCCTCGAGGCTGGTGTCCTCCCGTAACCAGATGCGGGAAAGGGACCAGGCGAGGTGACTCGACAGCGTGGACTTGCCGGCACCGGGCTCGCCGGTGATCAGGAGATGCCGGTGCCGGACCATCGCCTTCGGCACCGGCAGCTGGGTTTCGGTGCTCTGGGTGCCGTCGTGGTGGGAAGTACTCACCGGCGGGAGCGCGTCGTGTCCTTCGGCCGACGACATTTCCTTGCGGCTCGAGCCGTCCCCCACCGCGTCGGGAATTCGGATCTTCTGCCTCACGTACACGGCGGACAAGGGTGGTTCGGCAACGCCCAGCCTGTCGTAAGGCAGCCGTTCCACCGCCTTGGCCTGGGCCTCCAGCAAATTGCGCACCATGAGTGTCGGCAGCGGCAGTTCGCTCCACGAGGACAGCCTGGGTGCCTGTGCCTGCCGGGCCGCGCTCGCGGCACGGTCCATGGCTTCCTTGGCCCGAGTCCAGACCGGCATGACGTCTGAGGTCTCACGCCCCAGGGCCACGGCGAAGGACCGGATGACCTCCGGCTTCACCATCCTTGTGGCGTTGCAGACTCCATAGACGACGTTCTTGTGGGCGATCTCCCCCCGCACCACGGCGTTGAGGCTCTCGTAGCCGGCGTCCGTCACAGCCTCGCGAAACCACGACGCCAGTTCCTCGAGTTCCGGATAGCGCTGCTGATCACCTTTCGGTGGACGGCCCCCGACCATCGCTCCCCCGTGTCGCCGACTGCCCCTTGATTTCCCGGAGTTTCTCAAGCGTAGAGGGAAACTCCGACCGGGTCGCAGAGTTGTGGCACACCCCTTCACCGCCCACTCTCGGCGAGGAGATCCCATGACTCAGTTCACAGCCGTCGATCCCGTTCTTGCTGCCGTTCTCATGACCGTCGGAGCCGCCATCGCCCTGGTCCGCGCCTGGATCGGCCACCGCACCGCCGTGAGGACGGAGGAGGAGCACACACGGCGCACCCGGATCGCCGTAGAGGGTTCGACACCGGCCCGCAGGGCGGCCGTGGTGCGCGCGTCCGCGGAGCTGGAAGCGGCCTCACGGACCAGGTCGCAGGCAGCGCCCCGGGCCTCGCGCCGGGTACGCGGCCTGTGACCGCGCCACCGCACGGCGACCCTGCTCCCGCCCGACTTCGACTACGTCGCGCGGCCCGTCCCGACACCTGGATCGGCTTCGGCGGTCGTGATCTGTTCGAGGACCTCTGTGTAGAGGAGCCGCTTGTCGGGACGGGCGTGGACGGCGGCGTGTCTGAGAGCGGGTATCGCCGGCGTGCCCATGGAGATGAGCCCCTCGGCCGCGGTCTTGCGGACGACGGGATGGGAGTGCTCCAGCATTCCGGTCACGGCGGGGATCGCGGGTGCCCAGTTCGCGTGGCAGAGGGTCCGGATCGCCGTGCGCACCAGGTCCGGCTGGGGGTCGTCCAGTAGGATCGACGTGTGGTGCAGGTAGGTCTGCCGGTCCAGCACGGCCCGCGAGGTCCGCTGGGCGTGCAGGCGGACCCTGGGCTTGGGATGGTGCAGCAACTCGCCGATCAGGTCCCGCAGGCCGGGGTCCTGGTCCGGGTCAGGGCCGCTGTGTCCCTCGGCCAGTCGCGTGAGCGCTTGGCGTATCCGCACCGGGTCGCCGGTGCGGGCCAGGTCCAACAGGTCCTGCCGGGACGGGGGTCGCGACGCTCCTGCCGACGCGGCCGGAGCCCGGTCACGGAGCGCTGCCAGCGCGGCGGCGTCCTGCCGTACGGCGTCCGGGCGGCGCAGCGGACCCTCGACGAGGAGCAGTCCGTCCGCGAGGTCGTCGCGGCCTTCGGCGCGCAGCCGCCGGCAAGTCCGCGTCAGCGCGGGGGTGCGCAGCAGGGAACGCCCGCCGAGCAGGTCGAGGAACCCCCAGGCGCCGGCGTCGAGGCGGTCGCCGAGGTGTTCCGCCAGTACGTCGGCGGGGACCCGGCGCAGCGCCTGCCCGGCCGCGGAGCTGCTGGACGGCGGGTCGTGCTCCCACCATTCCAGCAGCAGCGGGACCAGCGGTTCCAGGTCCCACGGGTCGAGCCGGCCCGCCGCGAGAGCGACCCTGTCGTGCAGGATGTCGTCCGCGCGCAGTTCCCTCTCGCCGAGGGCGCTCAGCATGCGGGCCGGCTCGACACCGACGGGTACGTCGACGCGGCCTCGCAGGAACGCTCGGAGCACGGGAAGCGCGGCCTCGGGCTCGGGCCACTGCGACAGCGCCAGGGCCGCGGTGTGCCGGCGGTCCGGAGCGGATGCCCCCAGCATGGCCAGCAGGCGCTCCCGCAGTGCGGTCGAACGGGGCTGGTCGAGGTCGTCGACGTGCACGGTCCGCGGTCGCGGCACCGGCGCGTGGGTGGTCTCGGCGATGGTCCAGGGTGGTGCGTCGAGGGGCTGGATGACCGTCATCCAGTCGATGAGGGCGGCGCGGACCTCGGGTCCGGCGGAGGCGTGGACATCGATCAGTGCGCTCAGGCGGTCCCGGGAGCCCGGGATGCCGTCGTGCTGCCGGCAGGACCGGCGGAATTCCTCCAAGGCGCCCGGAGTGCGCACTGCGTCGTCCAGCGCGGCTCGCCACGCCTCGGCCTCCGCCTCGGCTTTGGACGTGGCCGGCGCGCCGGCTGCAGGAGACCGCGGAGCGGCGAACGCGTCCCGCAGCACGGCGGTCTCGGCCTGCCAGGGGTCGGCGCCCAGCCGGGCCGAAGCGAGTGCCTGCTCGAGGTCGGCGCGCACCAGCACCGCGCCGAGGCCGCGGAGCAGCGCCAGAGTAGACCGGCTTCCTCCGGGTGCGCGGGGCAGCGCGCGTACCGCGTCGGCGACTGCCGGCTTCAGGGCCGCCGGCAGAGTCGGCGCGACCGCTTCGAGTACCGCGATGAGGTCGTGCCGGTCTTCGCCCGAGGCCTCGGCGAGCCCGTCGAGCAGGACCTCGGCGAACCGGGCGAATGCCGTCAGTTCCGCGGTCGTCCACGGTGCGGGACAGAGCCGCAGCGCGAGCCGCAGTACGCGGCCTCGGACAGCGGCTTCGGAACCGGCCAGGCAAAGCCAGTCCGCCAGCATGGGCCGCAGCACCCGTAGCAGGGCGGGGCGCGGCAACTCGTGCCTTTCGGCGATGCGCAGCGCGACGGACGGATTCCAGCCCTCCGCCGTCAGCGACGTGACATCCGCTGCGGTGTCCACCGCCGGCCGCGGCGCGGCGGGCGGGGTGATCCCGTGCTTGGCCATGACCGTCGACAGGTCCTCGATCGTGCCGGAAGCGAGGCCGACCCGCCCGGTCGCCACCAGGGTGAGCAGGGTCGGTGCGACCGGTGACGCCTGGTCGTCCAGTGCGAGGACCGAGCGCGACGGCAGTGTGCGGTCGAGGCCTTCCAGCAGCAGTTCGCGGGCGCGGCCGGCTTCGCTGTGCTCGGCGGCGGCGAGGACGGTCGCCGGGTAGGCGTCGCCGAGGATGGCGCGCAGCGCCTCGACGAGCGTGCCGCGCAGGCCCGGATTGTCGTGACGCCCGAGCCAGGAGAGCAGTGCCGGTACCGCCGTGGGCGTGCCCGCGCGGACCAGTACCGCGGCGGCGGTCTTCTTGATGTTCATGTTCGGATGGCCGAGGCACGCGGCGATCGCGGTGGAGGCCCAGCGGGCCCGCGCGTGGCCGAGGGCGAGCAGCGCCTGCCGGACGGTCTGGACGTCCTGGGCGGCGGTCAGCGAGATCAGGGTCGCCGACAACGCCTGCGCGTCGTCCCCCGTGGCGTCGCGGGCGAGCAACGCGATCACGTGCTTGCGCACGTGCCGGTCGCGGTGGCGAAGCAGTCGGTGCGCTCGCGCACGGGTGCGTGCGTAGGGGGCTCGGAGCAGGAGTTCGAGCAGGATCACCTGCTCGCCGCTCGACAGTCCGGGCCGGTCCAGCAGATCCAGCGCCATGGTCGCCACGAGTGCGTGTCCGGCCTCTGGTGCGGTCTGCGCGTCGAGCAGGCAGGACGGCCTGATCCGTCCCCGCTCGTGGAGGCGACGGCCCAGGCCGTGTACGGCATCCAGGACCTCCCGGGGTACCACGGGCTCCCCGGCCGGCTGTCCGCCTTCGAGTCGCGGGGCGGCCCCGCCCGGCTCCCGGGACGCCGCCAGCTCGGCCACGATGCGCAGGAGCAGGTCAGCGATAATCGGCAGCGTGCCGGCGCCGCCGTGGGCGGCCAGTCTGCACAGTGCCGCCACCGGCTCGTCCGGGTCCAGGTGGGAACTCAGGAGCGCCAGTTCCCGCTCGTCCGGGCCGCCGAGATCCGCCGAGATGCGGGCCGGCAGATCGGCCGGGTCGAGACGGGCGAGGAGGTTACGCCGCTGTGACGGATCGTGGGTCAGATGCCACAGCACCGAGAGGGCGCTGCCCCGTACCGCGCGGAGATGCGGCGCGATCACGCCCGCGCTCCCGTTCGGAGCGAGACCGAGCCCTTCCCTCAGCGCTGTCATCGTCCGGTGCCCGCCGATGGCCTCCAGGGCGTCCAGGGCCGCTGCGGGCGCCGACGGCAGGAGAGCGATCACGGCGTCCTCGGCATCCGCATGGCGCAGCGCACGGATCGCGGCGAGGAACGGCCCCGGCGCGGGAGCCGAGGGAAGGACGCGTGTGATCGCGTGCCCGATCGCAAGCTCCTCCGCCCCCTGTCCGGCCAGGGCGACCAGCAGCGTGAGCCGCCGCGGCCAGCTCGGATCGTCGGCGGGCGCGTCCACCAGGACACGGAACGTCGCCTGTCGGCAGGTGAAGAGGATCGTCGCGACCTCGTGGGGCGCGATCGAGTGATCGGCCAGAGCCAGGCCGATGATGGACGGGACGTGCGCATCGCGCGGGAAGTGCCCGCGCCGGTGGAGCCCGCGCAGGCATGTCACCGCCGGCCCGCCGAACAGCAGCGGGTCCGCTACAGCGATGGCCGTCAATGCGCCGATGTCATCGCGGTCCGCCAGGTCACCGAGCAGTTCCATGGCCCGCCGACGAAGACCCGGCGGCAGATCCGGACTGTCGATGACCTGCCGCAGCAGGCCGCGGTGCCCGTGATGGGCCGCGGCCGCGAGTGCGGCATCTGCCACCTCGGGCCGACTGTTCACCGGATCGGCGGCGAGAAAGGGAGACAGGCGTACCGGCTGCAGCGGATCCAACGCCGCCCACGGCTCGGCGAGTTCACCCAGTGCGGCCGCGACGACGTCGGCGCTGCCGGCACCGAGCAGGCTGATCACGTGCTCGCGAACCAGTGCGGGAGCCAGCAGACCGGCGTGCAGCCCCTCCCTGGCCAGCCGCAGCGCCGCGGCCTGCAACACCGGGTCACCGCTGTTGACCAGCTCGTTCACGAGTCGCTCAGGCCTGTGCGCGCGGATGACGGTCGTTTCCCGCACCGCCTGGTACAGCAGTTCGCCCGGAGGCTCCTTCCGGATCACCGTCGGCTCGTTCAGAAGCTCGGCGCACAGCCATGCGATCTCCACCCGTGCCGGCAGCTCGGCCGTACGCCACGACGGCAGGCGGCGCCCCCGTAGATACGGCCCCAGTCGTTCGTAGAGCCGCGCCAGGGCGAGCACCGCCTCCGGCGGTCCCTCCACTGACGCCGGCAGCAGCCCCGCGAACTCGGCCATCTCCCGCTCGTCGCCCATCCGATCCGGCGTGACGCGCTCGGCCAGGAGGACCAGCCCCAGATGCCGCAGGCGGGGATCGTCGTGCCGGATGAGCCGTGCGAAGACGGCCGGCGGGCAGAACTGCGCGTCGAGATGGCCGGCCAGCCAGCCGACGTCGGCTCGACGCACCGCGTCGTGGAAGGACTTGTCTGCCGGCGTCGTCATCGTCGGATGCTAACGGGGCCCTTCCCGGCCCCGCCAGCGAGATTCACCCGACGCGTCTCGCACGCCGTCGCCGCGCCGGCCCCGCGGCCCGAGCTCCGCCCGGCCGGGACCGGATCACCGATGGGGCCCGACGGGCCGGAACGGCGTGGGTGGGGTCAGGTGGGGTGGCGTTCCGGCCCGGGCGGGGGGGGTCAGGCGGTGGCTGTGGGAGTGGTCTCCGTGCGGACTTCGCGGGCCGCCGCCACCAGGTGTTCCAGGGAGGCGCGGGTCTCGGGCCAGCCCCGGGTCTTCAGGCCGCAGTCCGGGTTGACCCACAGGCGGTCGGCGGGGATGGCCTGCAGGCCCTTGCGCAGGAGGGCGGCCGCCTCGGCGGTGGAGGGGACGCGGGGTGAGTGGATGTCCCAGACGCCGGGGCCGACTTCGCGGGGGTAGCCGGCGGAGGCGAGTTCGTCGGCGACTCGCATGTGGGAGCGGGCCGCCTCGAGGCTGATGACGTCGGCGTCGAGGTCGTCGATGGCCTGCAGGATGTCGCCGAACTCCGCGTAGCACATGTGGGTGTGGATCTGGGTGTCCGGACGGACGCCGCTGGTGGTGAGGCGGAAGGACTCGGTGGCCCACGCCAGGTAGTCGGCGTGGCCGTCGGCGCGCAGCGGCAGCGTTTCGCGCAGTGCGGGCTCGTCGACCTGGATCACCGAAGTGCCCGCCGACTCCAGTTCGTCGACCTCGTCGCGCAGGGCCAGCGCGACCTGCCGGGCGGTCTCGCCGAGGGGCTGGTCGTCGCGTACGAAGGACCAGGCGAGCATGGTGACCGGCCCGGTGAGCATGCCCTTGACCGGCTTGGCCGTCTGCCCTTGGGCGTACGCCGTCCAGCGCACGGTCATCGGATCGGGGCGGGAGACGTCGCCGGCCAGGAGCGGCGGGCGCACGTAGCGGGTGCCGTAGGACTGGACCCAGCCGTGCTGGGTGGCGAGGTAGCCGGTGAGCTGCTCGGCGAAGTACTGGACCATGTCGTTGCGTTCGGGCTCGCCGTGCACGAGGACGTCGACGCCGGTCTTCTCCTGGAAGGAGACGACCTCTCGGATCTCCGCCTTGATGCGCTCCTCGTACTCGGCGGCGTCGATGCGTCCGGCGCGCAAGTCGGCGCGGGCCGTGCGCAGTTCGTCCGTCTGTGGGAAGGAGCCGATGGTGGTGGTGGGCAGCGGCGGCAGGGACAGGTGGGCGCGCTGGGCGGCGGCGCGCTCGGCATAGGGCTGGGGGCGGCGCCCGTCGGCGTCGGTGACGGCCGCGGTGCGGGCGCGGACGGCGGGGTCGTGGGTGATCGCGGAGGTGGCGCGGGAGGCCAGATCGGCGCGGTTGGCGGCGAGTTCGGCGGTGATCGCGCCGGTGCCCCGGGCGAGTCCGCGTGCCAGGGTGGTGATCTCGGCGGTCTTCTGGCGGGCGAAGGCGAGCCAGCGCCGGACCTGCGGGTCGATGTCGCGTTCCGCGTCGGCGTCCAGGGGGACGTGGAGCAGGGAGCAGGAGGCGGCGACGTCGACGCGGTCGGCGAGGCCGAGGAGGGTACCGAGGGTGGTCAGCGACTTCTGGTAGTCGTTGATCCAGATGTTGCGGCCGTTGACCACGCCCGCGACCAGGCGCTTGCCGGGGAGGCCGCCTACGGCCGCGAGGTCGGCGAGGTTCGCCGCGGCGGCCCCGGTGAAGTCGAGGGCCAGGCCCTCGACGGGGGACTTGGCGAGTACGGGAAGGGCGTCGCCGAGCCGCTCGAAGTAGGAGGCGACGAGGAGCTTGGGCCGCTCGGTGAGGGGGCTGAGGGCGCCGAGTTCGCGGTAGGTGCGGGCGGCGGCGTTCAGTTCGGCGGGGGTGCGGTCCTGGACGAGGGCGGGCTCGTCCAGCTGGACCCACTCGGCGCCCGCGGCGCGCAGTGCGGCGAGGACCTCGGCGTAGACGGGCAGCAGCCGGTCGAGCAGGGTGAGCGGTTCGAAGTCGGCCGCGACCCCGGGGGCCGGCTTGGCCAGCAGCAGGTAGGTGACCGGCCCGACCAGCACGGGGCGTGCGGTGTGGCCGAGGGCGACGGCTTCCGTGAGTTCGGCGACCTGCTTGGCGGGATTCGCCGTGAACCGGGTGTCGGGGCCCAGTTCGGGGACGAGGTAGTGGTAGTTGGTGTCGAACCACTTGGTCATTTCCAGCGGGGCGACGTCCTGTGTGCCGCGGGCCATCGCGAAGTACCCGTCCAGGGCGTCGAGTTCGACGGCGGTGCGGTGGCGGGCCGGGATCGCGCCGACCATGACGGTGGTGTCCAGGACGTGGTCGTAGTACGAGAAGTCGCCGGTCGGGACCTCGCCGATGCCGGCGTCGGCCAGCTGCAGCCAGTTGGCGCCGCGCAGTTCGCGGGCGGTCTCCCGGAGGGCGTCGGCGCTGACGCGGCCCTTCCAGTAGCCCTCGACGGCCTTCTTCAGTTCCCGGTTCCGGCCCTGGCGGGGGTAGCCGTACACGGTGGCCCGTGCCGCAGCGGATGTCGCGGTCCCGCCGGTCGTACTCGTCGTCGTGCCGGTCGTCGTGCCGGTCGCACTCGTCGTCGTGCCGGTCGTACTCGTCGTCGTGTCGGGCGTGTCGGTCGTCACGGAACTCTCCTTCGCGAGCGTGTCTCCATGGACCCGGCGACGGGCGAGAGCGCGAAGGGTGACGCACCGGGCGGTCCGCCGGCAGCGCGTACACATGGGTACGCGCGGGACGTCCGCCTGATATGTGTCGCCGACCCGCCCACGAGGTCACCGGGATTTCCGCGCGCGATCGGTCGCGCACGGGCAACGGGCAGGTCTTCGGACTCGCGGGCACCTCTGCCGGGGGCAGACACCTACCGGCCGTCGCTTCCCAGACCCGTCCGGGCCCAGTGCGTATGACGGCTTTCGTTCCCACTCACCGCTGCGGGGCAGTCCCGGATTCCCACCGGGTTCCCTCTTGCGACGCGCCCCGTCTGGCGGACGGGGGCGAACCAGCTGCATCCGCCAGCCTAGGGCGCTCGGCTGAGTACGAGTAAACCGATCCACATCGCGGACGGTGAAATGAGACACGGTGGTCGCCGCAGGCCCGCCATGACTCGCCGTCCCGTCCGAACGCCGAATGGTCGGGGCGCCGGGGCCGGGTCACCGTGGACACATGACCACACCCGCCCCGCCCAGCTCCGCGATCCGCCTCGAAACCGGCTCCACGGGCTCGCGCGTGCGGCATCTCGGCCCCAACTGGTACGCGAGCGTGATGGGTACCGCCATCGTCGCCAACGCCGGCGCGGCCCTCCCCTGGCACGTCCCGGGCCTGCGTACGGCGTGCACGGCGGTCTGGGCGCTGTCCGCGGTGGTGCTGGCGGTCCTGCTCCTCACCCGGACGGCCCATTGGGCCCGCCACGGCGACCAGGCGCGCGCCCATCTGCTCGACCCGGCGGTGGCCCCGTTCTACGGCTGCCTCTCCATGGCGCTCCTGGCGGTGGGAGGGGGCACGATGCTGGTCGGGAAGGACTGGATCGGCGTGGGCGCGGCCGTCGCCGTGGACACGGTGCTGTTCACCGCCGGAACGGCGGTAGGGCTGCTCGTGGCCGCCGCCATCCCCTATCTGATGGCGGCGCGCCACGAGCTGAAGCCGGGCAGCGCCTCGCCCGTGTGGATCCTGCCGGTGGTCGCGCCGATGGTCGCCGCCGCACTGGGACCGCTGCTGATCCCGCACCTGCCGGCCGGCCAGTGGCAGCAGGCACTCCTGCTCGGCTGCTACGCGATGTTCGGCCTGAGCCTGCTGGCGACGTTGTTCCTGCTCCCCATCGTCTTCGCGCGGCTGCTGGCCGGCCCGCGGCTGCCGCTCGCCCTGACGCCGACGCTGTTCCTGGTCCTCGGCCCGCTGGGGCAGTCCACGACGGCGGCGAACAACTTCGCCGATGCCGCGCCGCAGGTGTTCCCGGCCCCCTACGCCGAAGGGTTCAGGATGCTCGCGGTGCTCTACGGGGTGCCGACGATGGGGTTCGCGCTGCTCTGGTTCGCCCTGGCGTGCGCGGTGGTCCTGCGCGCCCGGCGCCAGGGCATGGGCTTCTCCATGACGTGGTGGGCCCTCACCTTCCCCGTCGGCACCTGCGTGACCGGCGCGGAGGGGCTGGCGCGGCACACCGGTCTGACGGCCTGCGCCTGGCTCGCCGGCGGGCTGTACGTGTTCCTCGTACTGGCCTGGCTGGTGGCCGGGTTCCACACGCTGCGCGGGCTGTTCGCCGGAACCCTCGCTCCGGCGTCGTAGCCGGTCCGGTGCGCGATCCGGTGCGGCGCGACCCGGTGCTGCGCGACCCGGTGCGGCGCGACCCGGTCCGGTGCGGCGCGACCCGTACGTGCCGCTTCCCCGGCCGGGCCGGTGGCCGGACGGGGAAGCGGCGGATGCGGAGGCTACGGGCTACCGGGCTGCCGGGGCTGCCGGGGCTGCCGGGAATCAGAAGAGGTCGGCGAAGAACTGGTAGCCGGTGGGGTCCCCGGGCATCTGCCAGTGGTGTCCCTGCTTCATCGGAGGATTACGACTTCATCCTCCGGCGGGGAGTTCCGGCCCGGTAGCGGTAACGGATCGATGGATCCATAGAGCGGATCTATGACCGGGGAGGTCATGCCCGGCCCTCGCGGGTCGGGGCCCCCTCGGCGGCGAGGTGCCTGCGGGCGAGTGCGTACAGGTCCCTGGCCGGGCCGGTCGGGCGCCTGCCGGTGGGCCAGACGGCGCGCAGCGAGCGGCCGAGGTCGAGGCCGGTCACCGCCGGGGACCGCAGGGTGCCGGCGGCCAGTTCGTCGGCGACGGCGAGCGAGCTGAGGACGGCGGGTCCGCCGCCGCCCGCCACGGCGGTCTTGATGGCGGTGGTGGAGGCGAGCTCCAGGAGGGCGGAGGGCTGCCAGTCGGGAAGGTGGGCCGTGATCGCGCGCTCGAAGGCGGTACGGGTACCCGATCCCGCTTCCCGCTGGATCAACGAGGCTCCGGCGAGTTCCTCGAGGGTGATGGCGGTGCGCCGCGCCCAGGGGTGCGCCGGTGCCACGACGACGAGCAGGCGGTCCCTGGCCACGGGGCGGCTCTCCAGCCCCTTCGGCGCGCGGGGGCTCTCGATGAAGCCGATCTCGGCGCGGCCCTCCAGGACCGCCCGGGCGACGTCGGCGGAGTTCCCCGATTCGAGTGCGACGCTGGTGGCGGGATGCTGCGCGCGGAGCCCGATGAGCCACTTGGGGACCAGGTACTCGGCGACCGTCTGGCTGGCCGCGACCTTCAGGTGCGAGCTGCGCCGTTCGCGCAGGGCTCCGATGCCGGCGTCCAGCTCGTGCGCCGCGTCGATGACGGTACGGGCCCACTCCGCGATCAGCGCACCGGCCGGCGTGGGCTTCGAGCCGAGCGCGGAGCGCTCCAGTACGGGCAGGCCGACGAGCTTCTCCAGATAGCGGATGCGGGAGCTGGCCGAGGGCTGGCTGATGCCGTGCGCCTCGGCCGCCCGCCCCAGACTGCCCAGCTCGATGACGCTGAGCAGCAGGTCGAGGGCGGGCAGGTCGGGGACGCGCGGCGAGATGGGCATAGAGCCATTCTATGGATGCATCGATCAACGCGGCGGCCTCCCCGCCCCTGCGGTTCCCGGGCCCGCGCACGACCGCCACGGTGGTGTGGCGCCCCTCGCGAACGTCACCACCGCCGTTCGTCGCGCACCGTGACGGACGGGCGTTCGCCCTGTCCGTGACCGCCGTCACCGCCACGGTCGGATGAGCCTCCCGCGTGCGGCGCTCGGTTTGGCGGGCGGGGGGAATCTCAATACGATCCGGCGATGATCACTAGAAGATGGGTGGCGGCCGGTGCGTGCGGTCTGCTTGTCACCCTGGCTGCCGGGTTGTTCCCGGCAGGTGCCGTCGCCGGTGAACCGGTGGCGAAGGAAGCGCCCAAGGTCGAGTTGGTGCTGGACGTCAGCGGCTCGATGCGCGCACAGGACATCGACGGACAGTCTCGGATGTCCGCCGCCAAACAGGCGTTCAACGAGGTACTGGACGCCGTGCCCGCCGAAGTGCAGCTCGGGATACGGACGCTCGGCGCCGGCTATCCCGGCGACGACAAGAACCAGGGCTGCAAGGACACCAAGCAGCTCTACCCGGTCGGGCCGCTGAACCGGACCGAGGCCAAGACCGCGGTCGCCACGCTCGCCCCCACCGGGTGGACGCCGATCGGGCCGGCCCTGCTCGGGGCTGCCGAGGACCTCAAGGGCGGCGACGCCACCCGGCGGATCGTGCTCATCACCGACGGCGAGGACACCTGCGCCCCGCTCGACCCCTGCGAAGTGGCCCGGGAGATCGCGGCCAAGGGGATCCACCTGGTCATCGACACCCTCGGGCTCGTCCCCGACGCCAAGACCCGCAGCCAGCTGATCTGCATCGCGGAGGCCACGGGCGGCACGTACACCTCGGTGCAGCACACCGCCGAACTTTCGGGCAGGGTCCGTCAGTTGGTGGACCGGGCGGCCACACCGGCAGTCAACCCGGTGGCCACCGAGGGCGCCGAGGAGTGCCGAAGCGCTCCGGAGTTGAAGCCGGGCCTCTACAGCGACCGCGAGAGCTTCGGCCAGCACCGCTGGTACCGGGTGAGCGTCAAGCCCGGCCAGGAGCTGCGGGCTTCGGCGAGCATCGGGGCCGACCGCGCCGTCAACAACGACTACGGCATCCTGCTGCGCGCCACGACGCTGAGCGGGCGGGAGATCGTACGCGGCCAGGAGGCCGGGGACGGGCGTACCGACCTGATCTCCTCCGGGCTGCGCTATCCCAAGAGCGGCAGCGGGGACGACGAGGACGCGGAGCCGGCGGAGACCGTGTGTCTGCAGGTCAGCAACTCCTTCTCGGCGCCCGCCGCCGTCAAGACCACCCCGGGCATGCCCGTCGAGCTGACCATCGACGTGGTGGACGGCCCGGACGTCGCGAGTGACGTGGCCGCCTTCGGCCTCGGGCGCGGCTGGTGGCTGATCGGCGTACTGGTGCTCACCGGCTTCCTGGCCGGTCTGGTGTGGGGCTGGGTCTCCCGCTGGCGTATCGCGGTCTGGAGGACCAACTGATGAGTGCCGTGAGAAGGACCGCAAGGGATGAGCGAAGCGCACCCCGCGCAGACGGCGTACGAGGTGTTCGGCGCGCGCTGACCGCCGCGCTGCTCGTGGGCGGCGGCCTGCTCGGTGTGGCGGCCTCGCCGTCGCCGTCGCCGAGCCCCAGCGGCGGTGCGCAGGAGCCGACCGAGGCCGGCACGGCCTTCCGTACGGCCACCCCGGTCCGGCTGGGCCAGGAGGCCACGGCCGACGCCTCCACCGGCGACTACCTCTACTGGGTGCTCCCGCTGGACTCGGGACAGCGCGCCACCGTCAAGGCGTCCGTCACCCTGCCCGCCGCAACCGGCCGGCACGCCGCCTCGACGTGGCAGCTCGACGTCTACGACGGTCTGCGCCGCCGCCAGCCCTGCATGTACGGCACGCAGACCGGTACGGCCGCCAAGGACGCCGCGACGATCGACCTGTCCTGCACGCTGCGCCCGGTCCGCTCGGGCGCCGACCAGTGGGGCAACGACCCGCTGAAGGGCGCCTATTACATCCGCCTCACGGTCACCGACCTCGCGCAGGAGGACCTCGGCCAGCCGGTACGGGCACGCCTGCGGGCCGAGGCGAAGGACGTCGGCGGCGCCTACGCGGCGGACAACACGCTCGCCGCGCCGCTCGTCCCCGGCGCGGGCACCGCTGCCGGTGTCGAACCGGAGGGCGGCTGGTCCGGCGCCTGGTGGTCCGACCGCTGGCTCTGGACGGCGGCCGGCGGGCTGCTCGCCGCGCTCGCCGGCATCGGCGGATACCGCCTGACCCGGGGCGCGGGCCGTCCGGGACGGGTGCCGCCGGGCACCTGACCGCCGGGCACCGGCCGCGGGCGCGGGGCCTTCCGGCCCCCGGCCCCGGCCGGTGCACGCCCCGATCACCGGGGCCGGGGCGCCCGTTGCCCGAGCTCACCGTTCCGACTCGCCCGGCAGGGGGTCGAGGACGAAGGTGACGGCACCCGGCCGGGTCAAGGGAACCCGCCACTCGTAGGGGAGCCAGGACGGCTGGGCGAAGTACGTCTCCACGAAGTCGGCGGTGTCCGCGAAGTCGGCCCGCTCGAAGGTCGTCCTCTCCTCGAAGTGCACGTGCGCGAAGCGGGCGGTGGCGGCGAAGGTGGCGTGGTCGAAGGAGGCCTGGCCCCCGAAGCGGACCCCCTCGAAGGCCACCGGGCACCCCCAGACGGTGTGCGCGAAGGAGGCCCGCCCGAGGAAGGCGGAGAGCGCCCATTCGTTCCCGCCGTGGAAGACCGTGTGCGCGAAGTCGGCCGCCCCCCGCACCCTCGTCCCGCTCATGAGGGTCTCACCCCACAATTCCGCCCAGGCCATGTCGAATCCCTGGACGAACAGGGCGTGCTTGAAGCCGGCGCTGCCGCCGAAGTCCGCCCTGCCGAACCGCGCGTCACGGTCGAAGGTGCTCCCGTCGAAGGCGCCGCCGCGGCGGAACACGGTCCGCCCGAAGGAGGCCGTCCCCTTGAAGCGGGAGGACTCGAATCCCGCCCGCTCGTCGAAGACGGCACGGTCGAAGGACGTGCGGTCGTCGAACTCGGCTCCCACCGTGCTCCATTCGTCGACGAAATGCGCGCGCTCGAAGGCCGCGGCCCCCATCCGGACGTGTCCCGTCGAGGGGTCGCGCAGATGGTGCAGCAGGCGTTCGAGGAGGCCGTCGGCGAAGGTGGTGCCCCGCAGGTCGACGTCCCCGCCGGGCCTGAACTCCCTCAGCTGGGCGGCCTGTTCGTCCGGCGCAAGGTGGGCGAGGCAGTACTCGCGGGGCCACATCCGGATGCCGACGCATCCGGCCGGGTCCGCCGCCGTGGCACCGTACCCGCAGTGCTGCCAGTCGACCGCCGGGTCCTCGACCCTCAGCCCGGCGTCGATCAGGGCCCTGGCCATGTCGGCGGGGGTGTCCAGGCAGAACCACCCGGCAGGGCCGCCTCCGGCCCCCTTCCCCGGGCCGGACGTTGCCGGCGGCTCCTCCGCCTCGACCTCCGACTCGACCTCCGACTCCGCCTCCAGGTCGACGTCCGGGTCCATCCGCTCGACCCTGAGCGAGTCGAGACCGCCGACGTCGCGCAGCGACTCGCCCGTCACCAGGACGATCGCTCCCGGTCCGGCCCGCCGGCCCAGCCGCGCGGCGACCGCCTGCCGGCGGACGAGCCGTCCGGCCTCCTCCGGCGCCGGTCCGCTCACTCCTTCCCCGTCGGCGGTGAACT
This sequence comes from Streptomyces sp. ISL-43, assembly GCF_018614195.1. GTDB lineage: Bacteria > Actinomycetota > Actinomycetes > Streptomycetales > Streptomycetaceae > Streptomyces. The sequence goes on along the minus strand of NZ_JAGGOT010000009.1, from coordinate 68,129 downwards.
CGCCCCTGGCCAGGGCCACCGCCAGGGAGACCTCCCACTCGCCGGAGCCCGCGCGCAGCCGCGCCAGGGCTCCGGGCAGAGCGGCAAGCAGCAGCCCCGCCTTGCCGAGGGCGTCCGGATCCGCAACCGTGACGCACAGGACCCCGTCCTGCGCCGGGGCGGACATCCCCATCACGCCGGTCTCCCCCTCCGCCTGCATGAGGAGTTCGACCATCGCCGACTCCACCGACCGGCCGATCGGCCCCACGGCCACTTCGGTCCGTACCGCCAGACAGATGCCGGAGATCTCGCTCCCGGCGCGCGCGTGAGCCGTCAAGACCTCGCGGAATCCGGGCTGTTCGAGGAGCGCCCGCCCCGACAGGAACACCATCCGGTCCGGCCAGACGGTGTGCACGATGCCGGCCAGCCGCCCGCCGCGGGAGACGGGGGCGCCCACGTAGTGGGTCCAGGGCTGCGGTTCGGAGGAGAGCCGGACGATCTCCCCGTTCCGCTCCCCCTCGTACGGCAGGGCCTCGCCGGTCAGCGAGGCCGGCTCGCCCTGGTCGGTGAAGCCGTCGACCCGCAGCCGGGCTCCCTCGCCCGCACCTTCGCCCCACCGCGGTGGCGGCCAGGCCCGCGGATCCACCAGGTCCTCGTCGGCCAGCAGCAGGAACACCGTGGGCGTGGCCCCGTCCCACCAGACCGAGCGGCAGGACAGCTCGCGGCCGCCGGCCCGGACCCACGCGATGGCGTTGCGGCCGATCCCCTCCCCGACCGCCAGGACCATGCGGGCGGACAGCAGCACGCCGACCGACTGCGGCTCCGGCGTCGGCTCGAAGCGGACCCGCACCACGCGGTCGGCCAGTCCTGGTTCCGGTCGGGCCGCCGTGGCGAACGGGATGGAGCCGTCCGGCACTTCGCGGCGCCCCTCCGCGCCGTCCGTGAGCCGGATCGCCGTGAAGTCCCGGCCGGTGCCCCGGTGTCGGGACATGTACTCCCACACGCGCCGCCGGACCAGCTCCCGTACGGCGGCCACGTCCCCGCGCAGCTGCGAGCCGAGCAGTGCCTCCCGTACCCCTGGCAGGAACTCGAACTCCGGCTGGTCCGTTGCTTGTTCGGCTCCCCAGGGGGCGAAGAGGCCGCCCAGCGCCACCTCCGCGAGGTGGCTGTGCTCGGAGTCCCGCAACAGGGAGCGCCGTACGAGGGTCATCACGGGCAGCGTGAGCGGTACGGCGGCCAGGTGGGCGGCGAGCCGCTGGGCGGTCGGGGAGGCGCTCGCGCGGAAGCGCTCGATCGCGTCCAGGGGGTCCGGGAAGGGGTCCGAAGGCTCGGGAGTCTCGTACGCCGCCTCGTGCTTGGGCTCGGCGTCCAGCCGCAGGCAGGCCAGCCGCCGCCAGCGCCCGTCCCCGGAGACCACGCGGATCAGCCGGGCCAGGCTCCCCGAGGCGATGCCGACCACCGGGACCACCGCCCCGCCCCCGCGGGCCCGCCGGACCATCGGTACCCGCTGCCAGGAGCGGGTGGCGGCCGCGGGGCGGTCCGCGCGGACGGCGAAGGGGACCGGGCTGACCGCGCCGCGCGTCCAGAGCCGCTCGGGCAGGACGTTCAGTACGGCCACGGCGTTGTGCGCGGACCACTGCCGGAGCACTCGGCGCAGGGGGGCTTCCCGCCAGCCGCCGGCCACCGTGTCGGAGAGGACCAGGATCAGCCGGCGGCCCGCCGGGTCGGCGAGCTCCAGGGGGTTGCGGGGCGGGGTGTCGCGGCCGTGCGCGACCATGGGGGTGCCGCCGGGGCCGGTGCCCGTGAGCCGCCAGGCCCGCACGTCGCGGAAGACTCCGCTGCGGGTGAGGACCCCGCGCACCTCTTCGACCAGGTCGGACCAGAGCAGCATCGAGTGGTGCGCGTCCACGACCAGGGCCACGTCCAGCCAGCGGCTCTCGGCGGGGCGCAGGACCGGGGTGAGCACCATCCGCTCGATGCTGCGCTCCACGGTGAGCTGTTCGTCCAGCTCCTCGCCCGGGCCGCCGATGTTGCGGCGGCCCACGGGGCGCAGGGCGCGCATCAGGGCGAGCGGGTCGTCGAGGGACGGAGCGCGCGGCAGGCGCAGCGCGGTGCCCCGGCGGGCCGCCGCGGCCGCCGGGACGGCTCCCGCGGCCTGCCCGGCGGGGTCGCGGGGAACGGCGGGTCCGGGCCGGGCCGCGGGAAAGAACTGGGCGGCGGCTTCCTCGTCCGCCCGGAGGTCGGCGGGTAACTCCGCTGCGGGAGCGGGTCGTTCGGTGGCGGGCGGCGGCTCCGGATCCGTCGGCGTCGGCCCGGCGGCCTGCGGGCGGTCCGCCGCGTCCACGCGCGTGGCCAGCCACAGGATGTCGGCGATCTCCTCCGCCCCGACGCCGGGGCGGGGGCCGCCGTCCTCGCCGCCTTCGGCGAAGGCGGCGAGGAGCCTCTCGATCACGCGGAGGGCCCGGTGAGGTGGTGCATGACGGTGGCGATGAAGCGTTCGCGTTCGTCGGGGGCCGACCAGGCTCCGGCCAGACGGAGTTGGATGGCGTTGAGGAGCTGGTCGGTGGCCAGGTCACCGTCCTCGGCCCGGTCGAGGAAACTCTGGGCGAGCTCGCGGTACTCGCTGTTGTGCTCGATGTCCACGCCGAGCCGGCCGCGCACGATGCGGGCGAGCTTGTCGATCTTCGGCGGTTCGAGGTGGAGCCGGACGCAGCGGCGCAGGAAGGCCGGCGGGAAGTCGCGTTCGCCGTTGCTGGTGAGGACGACGATGGGGAAGTACCGGCACTGCACGCGGCCTTGGGTGATCCGGACGGCGGCGTCCGGGTCGTCGTCGGTGCCGATGGCGACGGTCGGGTCCTCCTTCGCGAGCCGCGCGAGTTCGGGGATCACGAAGCCGCCGTCCTCGAAGACGGTGAGCAGGTCGCCGGGGAGGTCGATGTCGCTCTTGTCGATCTCGTCCACGAGCAGGACCCGCGGCCGGTCCTGGGGCAGCAGGGCCGTGCCGAGCGGGCCGAGGCGCAGGTAGCGGGCGATGGACGGGCCGCCGGCGACGGGGTCCGGGGCCGCCGCCGGGCCCGCCTCGGCCCCCTTGACGCCCGCGGCTCGCGGGGCTCCCGCGGCTGCCGTGACGCCTTGGGCGGCGCCGGGCGTGCGCAGCTGTTCCAGCCCGGCCTCCTGGAGCCGGCCGATCGCGTCGTAGAGGTACAGCCCGTCGCGCAGGACGGTGCGGCTGGTGACCGGCCAGTGCAGTACGGGGCCCAGGTCCAGGTCGGAGGCGATGCTGTAGGCGAGCGTGGACTTGCCGACGCCCGGTTTGCCGGTGATGAGGAGCGGCCTGCGCAGGTGCAGGGCGGTGTTGACCACATCCTTCTCGGGTTCGTCGGGTGCGTAGCCTTCGCCGCGCCGCCAGGTGCGCTCCCATGCCGGTCCCCCGCAGCCGGGGGGCGTGTACCCCGGGTCGGGTACGCCGGTGAAATCGCGCCAGGGCGGTGGCGGTCCGGCCTCCAGCCTGGCCCGGCGCTCGGCGGCCTCTCCGGTCCCGTGGTACAGCCACCAGTCCTTCGCCACTGCCTGTGCCTCCCTCTCGTATCACTGCTGCTGTCGCTGGGGGTGTCGGAGTCGGTGTCGACGCCGGCGTCGGTGTCGCCCGGGGACGGGCATCGGGGTCGGGGCGGAGTCGGGGGTGGAGTCGGGGGCGCGGGTTCAGGCCAGGGACCGGAAGGTGAGCGTGTCGTCGGGATCGTCCCACAAGAGGACCAACCGGTCTGCCCCTGAGGACTGTTGTCGCTTGCCTCCGGGGGCGCCCGCCGCCGCGACGGCGGCCGCCCGGCGCACCTCCCGTACGCGCGCGGGCAGTGCGAGCACGTCGAGTGCGCCGGGGTCGGGACGCCCGTCGTCGCCGGCGGGCGCGAGCAGGGCCAGCAGGTCGTGGGGGTCCGCCGCGGCGGCCGCCGGGGCCGGGCGGCGCCAGACCGCCACCGGGACGCCGCCCTCCAGTACCGCTTCCACCGCCGCCTCCGTCCGCGCCCCGCTCCGCGTGTGCGCCAGGACGCACGCCGGCGCCGGCGCCGCCCCCAGCTCCATGCCGAGCCCGTCGTGGACCTCCGCGTCGGCGATCACCCGGACCGCGTCGGCGTGCCGGCCGCCCTGGGCCCACAGCCAGCGCCATTTGCCCCGCCACTCCGCGCCGGTGTCCTCGCGTTCCTGCGGGCAGCGCACCACCACCTGGTAGACCAGCCCGAGGGCCCGGGTCCGCCCGCCGGGGCCGCGCGGGACCGGCCACTGGTCGAAGTCCAGGTCCAGCAGTTCGTAAGGCACGTGGAACTCGATCCGCTCCACCGCGTCGGACGGCCGCCCTGCCTCGGCGTGCCCGCCCGACGCACGGCCCACACCGCCCAGTTGGCGTACGAGTTCGTCCCGGATCGCGTCCAGCCGCACGGGTTCGCCCTCCGACTCCCAGATGTGCTCGGACGCCTCCCGCCGGACGGGCCCGCCCTCCTGCTCCCGGACGCGTTCGGGCGCGTCCCGCCGCAGCCACATCCGGGCCAGGAATCCGCCCTCCCCGCCCGGCGGCGGCTCCAACCGCACGTGCAGGGCCGTTCTGCGCGGCGGTGGGGGCGGGGGCGGGAGCACGGGCAGGGCGAGGCGTTCGAGGGTGGTGCTCACCCAGTCGCGGAGCCGGTCCGCCCACCGCTCGTCGCCCGCGCCGGCCCGTTCGCCGAGGAACCGTACGAAGGGCACCGCGAGCGGCATCCCGTCCGGGCCGCCGTGGCGTTCGTCGAGGTCACAGGCCACCGCCAGCAGGGTGTCGCCCGGCAGGCCGCCCTGGAGCGGGGCCGCGCAGCCGGTCGCCCGGAACGCCCACGCGTACGCCTCGTAGGCGCATCGGGGCAGGTCACGGCCTTCGAAGAGCCGGCCGAGCCCGTCCCAGGCGGCCTGGTCGAGGCGGGCCGCGCGCGGCTGCGTCACCCCGGGCTGGTCCTCGTCGAGGAAGGAGCAGGCGTCCCAGTCCCGGTCCACGACGAACTGCGGGAGCTGCCAGCCCTCGCCGCGCTCGCGCAGTTCACCGAAGGTGCGGTGGATGGAGCGGGCGGTGTCGGCGAGGCCGGCGACGCCCTCCCGCACGGAGCGCTCGCCGAGTTCGCCGAGGAGCGCCTCGGTGAAGCGGCCCGCGCCGCGCTCGGCGTCGTTCTGCGCGGCCTCGCCCTCGCGGGAGGCGTACAGCCGGAACTGCCGCCGCCCGGGGACGGTGACGCCGCCCCCGTAGTCGCTGGTGCCGAAGTTCCACCGGGCGTCGCGCGGCGCGTCGACGCGGCAGGCGTCCACCAGGGCCGCCTGGAGCGGGAACCGGCGGTGCTTGACGAGGTCGGTGCGCCACCAGCGCAGCGCGGAGTCGAGGTTGAGGTGGCGGATCTGGCCGGGGCGGGCGTCGGCGCAGGGCAGCATCAGCTCGCCGCGCCGCGGTTCGGTGTAGCCGTGCCCGGCCCAGAAGATCCACAACAAGTCGCCGTCGCACTCGGGGAGTTCGTCGAGTAGCGCCGATTTCACGTTCTCCTCGGTGGCCGGCCGGTAGGTGCCCCGCAGGGCTTCCAGCTCCGCCGAGGCCGACCAGTCGAGGGCGTCCGGGTCGTCGAGCGGGGAGAGCAACAGCCTTACGTGGCCCGGCGGCACCTGCCCCGGCCCGGTCAGCCAGCGGGCGAACCGTAAGGCGTCGCGGGCCGGTCCGCGCAGGTTCCAGTGGTGGCTGACGGCATAGCTCTCGACCCCGGCGACGAGCGCGAAGGTGCGCCGCGGCCCCAGGGTCGGGGGCAGGTAGCCGGGGGGAATCACCCGATCTCCGCTTCGTCCACCGCCTGTTCGATGCGCGCGTAGAGGGAGTCCTGTTTCCAGTAGGCGCTGTGACAGGCCGGGAACGGCTGGCCGCTGCCGATCTCGTGGTCTCTGACGCGGGGGTCGCCGGGGAAGACGGGCTCGGCGAGGTACGAGAGCACGTCATGGCGGTCGTAGACGTTGAGCCAGCGCGGGAAGGCGTACGGGAGCGACGCGGCGGGCGCGATCCCCGCCAGCGCCCCGAGTTCGTGGAGGAAGGGCGCCTGCGATCCGACGGTGACGAGCAGCGCGGCCCCGGGAACGGGCTCGCCGCGGGCGGCCGCGAGCGCGAGGAGGTCCACCAGGGCGATGCCGCCGAGGCTGTGTCCGATGAGCACGGTCGGTCCCGGCTCGGCGGTGATCCGGTCGTGCAGGAAGGCGCGCAGGCCCGCGCCCCGGGCCTGGTAGCGCAGGATGTCGCCGAGGGCGGGGGTGGCGCCGACGGTGAGGGAGCCGCGCCAGGCGTTGAGCAGCGGCTGCGTGGTGACGCGCATCGCGAGGCGGCCGAGGACCGCGGCCGCGCGGGCACCGGGGACCCGGGCGTCGCCGCCGAGGCGGGTGGTGAGCAGCTCGACGAGGCGGTCGCGTTCGGCGCCGGTGCAGTCGGCCTCGGCTCCGGCCGAGGCGAGCGCGGCGGCGGTCACCGCGCGGGCGAGGGCGGTCGCCAGCTCGCGGGCCTGCGGCTGTCCGGTGGCGCGGGCGCCGGCGCGGGCGGCCTCGGCCGAGCGGGCCACGGTCTCCAGGGCCGCCGGGAATCCGGCGGCGAGGCCGGTGCCGAGCAGCAGCGCGGCCTGTTCCCCGCCGTCGGGCACCCCGCGGACGCCGGCCAGCAGTTCCAGCACGCCGGCCCCGGCGGAGCGGACGCCCGGCATGGCGAAGGCGTCGTCGTCCGCGCCGGTTCCCGTGTCCCAGCCAGCCTCGGCCAGCACCCGCACCTCGCACAGCGGGTCGGCGATCAGCAGCGCCCACTCGGCGGTCTCGGCGTCCCCCGGGCCGGGGGCTCCGTCGGGGGCGCGCAGTCCGGGCACGGACCGGCCGTCGGCGCCGAGGGTGGCTCCGAACCGCTCCCCCCAGAAGCAGGAGTCGACGGCCCCGTCGGGGAACCGGGCGGTCAGCCGCTCCCGGACCAGCCCGAAGAGGGTGTCGTGCCGCTCGCGCCGCACCCCCGTGCCGTGCACAAACAGAAATCGCATCGCGGCTCCGCCCCCTCGCACAGTCGTCCCCCGCTCGGCACGATAGCGCCGCCCGGCGAACGCGGCCCGTGGAACGGCGAGTTCACGTGTGCGTACACCGACACCTATCAATCACCTGTCACATGTGAAATATTACTCGCGCTTCGATCCGAACTCCCGGAAAGGCCAGCCACCTTGCGCAGACTCGCTGCGGTGGGAGCGGCGATATCCCTCGCCCTCCTCGCCGCCCCGGCACTCGCCGGCTCCGCACTCGCCTCCACCGCGCCCCCTTCCCCTCCCCCGGCCGGACAGCAGCAGGCCGAACAGGCCGCCGCCCCGCCGCTCGCCCCGCTGGAACTACAGCGCCAGGCCCTGCGCCGCCAAGCACTCGAAGACATCGCGGCCGGCGCGGGCGGCGGCCGCGCCGCCGGCCTGCGGGCCGAGGCGGACGGCACGCTCCCGCGCCAGGCGAAGGTCGGGAAGCGGTACGTCGAGCTGGCCCAGGAGCGCAAGGACAAGGTCTTCGTGATCCTCGCCGAGTTCGGCGACCAGGTGGACAACACCACCGAGTTCGAGGGCAAGCCGCGCTTCGGCGGCACCCCAGGCCCGCTGCACAACACCATCGCCAAGCCGGCCAAGGACGACAACCACACCCTGTGGCGCAAAGACTTCGACCGGTCCTTCTATCAGAAGCAGTTCTTCTCCACCGATCCGCAGTCGGCATCCATGCGCGCCTACTACCGGCTCCAGTCCTCCGGCCGCTACGACATGGACGGCACGGTGAGCGACTGGGTCAAACTCCCCTGGAACGAAGCCCGTTACGGGACCGACCACTGCTCCGAGGCCGGCCAGTGCCGGACCAACTGGGACATGATCCGGGACGCCACGGCCGCCTGGTACGACTCCGAGCTCGGAAAGGGCCGTACGCCCGAACAGATCAAGGCACAGCTCGCCGAGTACGACGTGTGGGACCGCTACGACGCCGACCACGACGGGAACTTCGACGAGCCGGACGGCTACCTCGACCACCTCGTCGTCGTCCACGCGGGCAAGGACGGGACCTGGGGCGGCGGCCCGCAGGGCAAGGACGCCGTGTGGGCCCACCGCTGGTTCGCCTATTGGAACCAGGCCGGCAGCGCGGGCCCCGAGGGCAACAAGGCGGGCGGCACACCGGTCGGCGACACCGGTATCTGGGCCGGCGACTACCTGACCGGCGGCGAGAACAGTGGCGCCGGGCTCTTCTCGCACGAGTTCGGGCATGATCTCGGCCTGCCGGACCTGTACAGCTCGGACGGGGACAACAGCGTCAACTTCTGGTCGCTGATGTCCTCCGCCTCCTACCTGGGCAAGGGCCGCAACTCCACCGGCGAGTTCCCGGGGGACCTCGACCCGTGGAGCAAGCTGCAGCTGGGCTGGCTCCAGTACACGGAGGCGGACGCGGGCCGCACCACGCGCGCGACGCTCGGCGTCTCGGGGTACAACACCGAGGACCCACAGGCACTGTTGGTGCATCTGCCGCCCTCGCTGACCAAGACCGAACTGACCGACCCGTACGAGGGCGGCAGCCAGTGGTGGAGCGGCACCGGCGACTTCATGGACAACACCCTGTCCCGCACGGTCGACTTGACGGGCACCGGGTCCGGGACGGCCGCCCGGCTCGACGCCCGGGTCTGGTACGACATCGAGCAGGACTTCGACTACCTGACGGTGGAGGCCTCCACGGACGGCGGGGCCGCATGGACGGCGCTGACCGGCACGGTGGACTCCGCGCCGATCGGGGCGAAGGGGATCACCGGCACCTCGGCCGGCTGGGCGCGGCTGTCCGTCGCGCTGGACCGGTTCGCCGGGCAGAGCGTGCAGTTGAGGCTGCGCGTCACCTCCGACAGCAACACTCACGGCAAGGGCGTCACCTTCGACGACATCCGCGTCACGGCGGCCGACGGGCGTGAGCTGCTGCGCGACGGGGCGGAGCAGGGCGCGAACGGCTGGACGGCCGTCAAGTGGTCGCGCACGGAGGGCCGTACGGGCAGCGAGCAGCACCCGCGCGCGTACTTCGTGGAGAACCGGCGCTACACCGGCTACGGCAGCATGCTGAAGACGGGGCCGTACAACTTCGGCTTCACGGGCGACAAGGTGGAGTTCTTCCCGTACCAGCAGGGCGCGTTGATCTGGCTCTGGAACACGGCGCACAGCGACAACGTCACCAAGTCGCACCCGGGAGAGGGCATGCTACTGCCCGTCGACGCCCGGCCGGAGCCGCTGACGTTCGCGGACGGCACGCTGCTGAACGCCCGCGCGCAGACCTTCGACGCCACCTTCTCGCTCGGGAAGAGCGACAGGATCGTCCTGCACAAGGCGGGCGCGCCGACGGTGATCCCGGCGCGGCCGGGCGTACCGGTCTTCGACGACCGCCACGGGTCCTACTGGGACGCGCGGCTGCCGCAGCTCGGGGTCAAGGTGCCGGACACCGGGACCCGGATCGCGGTCGTGAAGGAGGCCTCGGGCGGGGCGGTGACGACGGTGCAGGTGAGCCCCTCGCGGTAGTCACAGGCCGCCGGCGGCCCCGGTCCTGCGGGGTCCGGCAACCGCCGGCAACCGCCGGCCCGCACCGGTCAGACCAGGGCCGGCGGGTTGAGCGAGGCGTACTCCAGTGGTGCGGACGGGTCGATGGTCAGCTGGTGCGGGGCCGGCTCCACGCCCGCCCGCACCAGCAGGTCGCCGATGGCGGCGATCATCGCCCCGTTGTCGGTGCAGAGCGTCATCGGCGGCACTCGCAGCTCGATCCCGGCGGAGGCGCAGCGCCGCTCCGCCAGCTCGCGGACCCGGGAGTTGGCGGCCACTCCGCCGACCACCACCAGGGTCCGTACCCCGTACTCCCCGCAGGCCGCGACCGCCTTGCGGGTGAGCACGTCGGCCACCGCCTCCTGGAGCGAGGCCGCGCCGTCGGCGACCGGCGGCTCCTCGCCCCGCAGCCGGTGGCTCTCGGCCCAGCGGGCGGCGGCCGTCTTGAGCCCCGAGAAGGAGAAGGAGTACGCGTACGGGTCCCCCGAGCGCGGCCCGCCGGTCAGCGGACGGGGGAAGGCGACGGCCTTGGGGTCGCCTCCGCGGGCGGCGCGGTCGATGGCCGGGCCGCCCGGGTAGGGCAGGCCGAGGACGCGGGCGACCTTGTCGAAGCACTCGCCCGCGGCGTCGTCGAGGGTGTCGCCGAGGTGCAGGATCGGCTCGCGCACGAGGTCGCGTACGAGGAGCAGCGAGGTGTGGCCGCCGGAGACGATCAGCACCACGCAGGGCTCGGGCAGCGGCCCGTGCTCCAGGGTGTCGGCGGCGACGTGGCCGGCCAGGTGGTGGACGCCGTAGAGCGGCAGGCCGAGCGCGTAGGCGAGGGTCTTGGCGCCGGCCAGGCCGACCTGGAGGGCGCCGGAGAGGCCGGGACCGGTGGTGACGGCGATCGCGTCGAGCTGGTCGGCGCGCAGCCCCGCCTGGTCGAGGGCCTGGCGGACCACGGGGTTGAAGGAGTGCAGGTGGGCGCGGGCCGCGATCTCGGGGACGACGCCACCGAAGCGGGCGTGCTCGTCCATGCTGGAGGCGACGACGTGCGCGAGCAGCCGCCCGTCCCGCACGATGCCCGCCCCGGTCTCGTCGCACGAAGACTCGATCCCGAGCACCACCGGAGACCCCGTCACACCCTCACCCTCACCCTTATTGCGAACTATTCGCAATAAGGGTACCGGCCTGCACGCGCCCGCCCGCCCACCACGCACCGCATCTCAGCGATCATGGACCGATCGCAGGAGTACTTCGTCGGGGCGGGAGTGCCACATGTTCACCAAGGTTCGCGGGAGGGCCGTACGGGGCTTCGCGCTGTCCGGGATCTGCTGCGCCCTGCTCCTCGGGGGCGCCGGGTACGTGTGGGGGCTGCGCGGCCTGGCCGGGTACGTCGCGGAGGGGGATCCCGGCCGGGGCCGCTACGTCCAGGACCCCCGGAGCGCCGACAGCGCGGTGGTCGAGCTGCTGGACGGCGTCGCCGGCGGCGAGGACTCCGGCAAGGGGGGCGCCGCCGAACCGCTGCCCGCCGGGTCCCCCGGGCCCCCCGGGTCCCCCGACTCCCCCATCTCCCCCGACTCCTCAGGTCACTCGGAGCTCTCCGTACGCTCCGAGCCCTCCGGCCCCCCGACCGCCGGACCCGTCCCCGCCGAGCCGGCCGTCGGCGCGCTGTTCTCCCCCGGCGCCGACGGCGACCCCGGCCACCACTGCTCGGCCGGCGTGGTCCACTCCCCCGGCGGTGACCTCATCGTCACCGCCGCCCACTGCGTCCACACGATCGGCTTCCGCACCAACCTCGTCTTCGCCCCCGGCTACCACGACGGCGCGTTCCCCTACGGGGTCTGGGTCCCGACCCGGATCCACGTGGATCCCCGCTGGACCGCCGGCCGCGATCCCGATCACGACGTGGCCTTCGTGCGCGTGCGCCGCCCGGGCCACCCCGGGGAGCGGCTGGAGGACGTCACCGGCGCCGCCTGGACGCTCCGCTTCGGCACCGAACTCCCGGTGCCCGCCCGCCTGGTGGGCTACCCGAACACCTCCGAACGGCCTCTGGCCTGCCTGACCCGGGCCGTGGCCGCCGGGCCCGCGCAACTGCGGCTGGACTGCCCGGACGTACCCAACGGCACCAGCGGCGGGCCGGTGCTGACCGACGGGGACGCCCTGATCGGGGTGATCGGCGGCCGGGACGGAGGCGGCGACGACGAGACCTCCTACAGCTCCTCCTTCGACGGCAGCACCCGCGAGCTCTACGAGCGCGCCGTCAGCGGTTAGGCCCAGCCGCCTGCCGGAGGCGGGCCATCCCTTCGGCTGCCCGTGGTGGGCCGGGCAGTCGGCGGTCTCCGGGACGGCCGGCAGCCCGGCCGTCCCCGCTCCGAGGACCACCGCGTGGGTCCCCGGGCTCGGAGTCGGTGTGGGTGGTTGTCCGTAGCGTCGTCGTCCATTCCGCCGAGTCTGCTGCGGACCGGGCGCCCGGGTCAGGGCCCGGACGGGGCGCCCTGAGGCTCGACGGGGGCGGACGGGCTCATACCGGGGCGCCCACACGGCCGTTCGACCTGGGCGGGGGCCCGGCGGGGGCCGGTCTGGGGCCCGATCAGGGGCACAGGACGGTCCAGGTGACCTTCACGTGCCCGCCGTCGTCCCCGTGGAAATCGCTCGTACGGGTCCGACGAGGAGCGCGACCACACGGCGCTGCGCGTACCGTCGCCGGTCCGGACCACGATGTCCCCGTACAGCGCGGGCCGGGTCGTGCCGTCGTCGAAGTAGGTCAACTCCGCCCGGTCCACGCGGACCCGGTCGCGGCCCAGTCGTAGCCGAACGCGGCGAGGTCCTCGACAGCCGGCCCTGCGCGTGCAGGAAGTCCTCGAGCCCGTCGAGGGAGGCCGCGGTGTCCCCGTAGCCGTGGACGAGGACGACCGGCGTACGCCGCTCCGCGCTCGCGGCGGCCCGCGCGGGCGGGGCGGTGAGGACGGCCGCGACGAGCGCGGCGACCGTGGCGATGAGCAGCGGGAACAGCAGGGGCACGGGCAGGGCGGCTCTGCGCATGGCTCTCCCAGGGGATGCGGCCCGACAGCCTGAAGTGACTGGCGAGTGGCAAGTTGGCCCCCGGGCATTCAGCGCGATAGGGACGTGTACGAGACTCCCGTGAGCTTTTCGGAGGCGGCCCAGAGCCGTTCGCCGGACGTGTCGTCCAAGGTCCATTTCGCGCGCCAGGAGCGGGCGGGCGCCCCGCGCCAGCCGAGCCGCGGGCCGATGAACTCGTCCGGCCGGATCCCGGGCGCGGTGGCCGCGTACAGCGCGGGCAGGGCGCCGGAGGCGGCGGACTGCGCGATGACGGTGTTGCCCACGGCGTTGCCGAGGTGGTTGGCGGCGACCGCGATCCGCGAGGTGAGTGTGGTGCCCGCCTGCGGGGTCGCCCCGACGTGCAGGTTGGTGGCGGAGTAGCCGGGATGGGCGGCGGCCGTGACGATCCCGGAACCGGCGGCCGCGAGCCGTCGGGCGAGCTCGTGGGTGAAGAGCAGGTTGGCGGTCTTGGAGCGGCCGTAGGCGATCCAACGCCGGTACCGGCGCTCGCCGTTCAGATCCTCGTGGTCCACGTCCCCCAGCGCGTGGAAGCCGCTGGAGAGGTTCACGATCCGGGCCCCGGATCCGGCGGCGAGCAGGCCGGGCAGGAGCAGCCCGGTGAGGGCGAAGTGGCCGAGGTGGTTGACCCCGAACTGCGTCTCGAACCCGTCGGCGGTCCGCCCGTACGGCAGGGCCATCACCCCGGCGTTGTTGACGAGGAGGTCGAGGCTGCCGTGCCGCTGCCCGAACTCCCGCGCGAACTCCCGGACGGTGGCCAGGTCGGCGAGGTCCAGCGGCATGAACCGCACGTCCGCGCCGGGCACTTCGGCGCGCAGCCCGACCTCGGCCGCCCGCCCCCGGGCCGCGCTGCGGCAGGCCAGCACGACCGTGGCCCCGCGCCGGGCCAGCTCGCGCGCGGCGAAATAGCCGATCCCGCTGTTGGCCCCGGTGACGACGGCCGTGCGGCCGCTCTGGTCGGGTATGTGCGCGGCCTTCCAGCCCGGCATGACAGCTCCTCACGTCGGCCGGGTCCGCCCGGGGCGGCCCCGGCGGCCTCCCGGCACCCTACTCCCGGCCACTCGCCGCCGCCTCCGGCCTGGTAATCCTCGTCACCCTGGCCCCGGGGAGCGGGCCCGGGCCCAGTAGGCTGCGGGTCCACCCCCTTCCCGTACCCCCGAGGTTCCGCGCAGTGAGCTCCGCACCGCCACCGCCCCCCGTACCCGTGTCGGTCGTCGGCCTCGGCGCCGACGGCTGGGGCGGGCTGACCGCTTCCGCGCGGGCCGCGCTGGCCGGGGCCGAGGTGCTGATCGGCGGGCCCCGCCAGCTGGACCTGCTCCCGCGCGAGGAGTGCGGCGGGGTCAGGGTGGCGTGGCCGAGTCCGCTGCGCCCGGCCGTGCCCAAGCTGACGGCGGAGCACGCGGGCCGCCGGATCGCGGTGCTGGCCAGCGGCGACCCGATGTTCTACGGGATCGGCCGCGCGCTGTCCGAGGAGCTCGGCCCGGGCGCCCTGCACGTCCTGCCGCACCCCTCCTCCGTGTCGTACGCCTGCGCGCGCCTCGGCTGGCCGGTGGAGGACACCGAGGTCGTCACCGTCGTCGGCCGCCCGGTGGCCCGGCTCGCGGCCGCGTTGTACGAGGGCCGGCGGGTGCTGGTCCTGAGCGCCGGAGCAGTGACCCCGAACGAGATCGCCGCTCTGCTTCGAGAGCGGGGCTTCGGCCCCAGCCGGATGCGCGTCCTGGAACAGCTCGGCTCCGAGCACGAGGACGCGTACGAGGGCCTCGCCCGGAGCTGGGACCACGCGCCCGGCGACCCCCTCAACGTGGTCGCCGTCGACTGCCGTCGCGACCCCGCCGCCGAGGCCCCCCGGCTCGGCGCGACCCCCGGCCTGCCCGACGCCGCCTACGAGCACGACGGCCAGCTCACCAAACGCCACGTCCGCGCCGCCACCCTCTGCGCGCTCGCCCCCGCCCCCGGCGAACTGCTGTGGGACATCGGCGGCGGCTCCGGCTCCATCGGCATCGAGTGGATGCGCACGCACCCCTCCTGCCGCGCCGTGACCGTGGAGCGGGTGACCGAGCGGGCCGCGCGGATCACCCGTAACGCGGCGGCACTCGGCGTGCCCGGCCTGCGCGTGGTCACCGGCGCCGCGCCCGAGGCGCTCGCCGGACTGCCCGCACCCGACGCGGTGTTCATCGGCGGCGGCCTGACCGCGCCGGGCCTGCTCGACGCGGCCTGGGAGGCGCTGGCCCCCGGCGGCCGGCTCGTGGTCAACACGGTCACCCTGGAGTCGGAGGCCGTCCTCACCGAGCGCTACCGGCGCCACGGCGGCGAACTGGTGAAACTGGCCGTGGCGCACGCCGTGCCGGTCGGCGGCTTCACGGGCTGGCGCCAAGCGATGCCCGTCACCCAGTGGTCGGTTACCAAGCCCTACCCCGAAATGGTGGATCAGACGATATGACCGTGTACTTCATCGGTGCGGGCCCCGGCGCCGCCGACCTGATCACGGTGCGCGGCGCCCGCAGGCTGGCCGCCGCCCCCGTCTGCCTGTACGCCGGCAGCCTGGTCCCGCGCGAGCTGCTCGCCGAATGCCCGCCGGACGCCCGGCTGATCGACACCGCGCAGCTGAACCTGGACGAGATCATCGCCGAGTGCGTACGGGCGCACGCGGCCGGCCAGGACGTGGCGCGGCTGCACTCCGGCGACCCGTCCGTCTTCAGCGCCGTCGCGGAGCAGATGCGGCGGCTCGACGCGGCCGGCATCCCGTACGAGGTGGTCCCCGGTGTCCCCGCCTTCGCCGCCGCGGCCGCCGCGCTGAAGCGGGAACTCACCGTCCCCACCGTCGGCCAGACCGTGATCCTGACCCGGGTCTCCCAGCAGGCCACGCCCATGCCGCCCGGCGAGGACCTCGCCACCCTGGGCCGCAGCGGGGCGCTGCTGGTGCTGCACCTGGCCACCCGCTACGTCGACCGGGTCGTGGACGAGCTGCTGCCGCACTACGGGGCCCAGTGCCCGGCGGCGGTGGTCGCGATGGCCAGCCGCCCCGACGAGCTGATCCTGCGCGGGACGCTGGGCGACATCGCCGGGCAGGTGAAGGAGGCCGGACTGGTCCGCACCGCGGTCATCCTGGTGGGCCGCACCCTGGGCGCCGAGCAGTTCCGCGACAGCCACCTGTACTCCGCCGAGCGCGACCGGCATGCCTGCTGATCCCGGTGGCCCCGGCCGCCCGCACGTCCTGATCCTCGGCGGCACCACGGAGGCCCGCCGCCTGGCGCAGGCGCTGGCCGCCGAGGACGGCGCCCCGTACCGGGTGACCACGTCGCTGGCCGGCCGGGTCGCCTCCCCGGTGCTCCCGCCGGGCGAGACCCGGATCGGCGGCTTCGGCGGCTCGGCCGGGCTCGCGGAGTGGGTCACCGCCCACAGGGTCACGCACCTGGTCGACGCCACGCACCCCTTCGCGGAGCGGATGAGCTTCAACGCGGCCGAGGCGGCGGCCCTTTCGGGCGTCCCGCTGCTGGCGCTGCGCCGCCCCGGCTGGGCCCCGGACCCGGGGGACGACTGGCATTTCGCGGACTCCCTCGCCGAGGCGGCCGCCCTGCTGCCGGGCCTCGGCTCCCGCGTCTTCCTGACCACCGGCCGGATGGGCCTGCACAGCTTCGCGCACCTCACCGAGCCCTGGTTCCTGGTGCGTTCGGTGGACCCTCCGGCCGCCCCGGCGCCGCCGCGCCTCGAAGTGCTGCTGGACCGGGGCCCGTTCGGTCTCGAAGCCGAGCGGGAGCTGCTCGCACGGCACCGCATCGACGTCCTGGTGACCAAGGACAGCGGCGGCTCCGCCACCGCCCCCAAGTTCACCGCCGCCCGTGAGGCCGGCATCCCGGTGCTCGTCGTCCGCCGCCCCCCGATCCCGGCGGGCGTGCCCCAGGCGGCCTCGGTCCCCGAAGCGCTGCACTGGCTGGACTCGCCCCGGGACGCGCCCCCGGCCGCCGAAACCTCCCGGCCGGCGGAACGGACGCCCACCCCGTTCGACCCGAAGGACCCGTCGATCCCGACGGTGACCCTGCCGCCGCTGCGGTAGCGGGCCCGCGCGACGCGAAAGACCCGGGGCAGCGAACCGGACGCTGTTGGTCAATTCGGGCCTCCACCTGGCAGGCTGGCCCGTCGTGCGATCGTGGTGACGTATGGAGGTATGAAGTGACGGCAAAGCTCCTCCCGAATTCGCAGCTGTACGACACCGGCTATTGCGTTATTTTTGCAAGAAATGTTTCCGCAGTCGAACTTTTGTCCAGAGTTTCACGCGAGGGCATCCAGCCAATCTCGCTGAGCCGGATGGCGGCGGAAGCCATTCGGATGCTTGGTGAAGATGAAGACGCCGAAGACGGGGCCGTCCCCGAGGCAGACATGGAAGACCTTGAGCGTGCTGGGATTCTGGTAAATGACGGCCCGCTATTGCGTGCTGGAACTCACGGAAACTGGTCTTTCGTGGTGGAACCCGAGGGGCCGTATCTCGCGGGCCCAGGGCTCCTTGAGGCAGCCTCTCGCGGTACGGCCGCCCTGTGCGTGCAGTTGAGTGAGGCAATGGCTGCATGGATTTCATACGCAGAGGACGGGGAAGTTCTATCCTCTTTCGATCCCCTTTTCCCTGACCGCGATTATGGGGCGCGGCCTGAAATTCTTGAATCTCTCACGGGCTACAGGTCGGCCATCGACAGTGGAGATCCTGCCTTTGCCTACGAGAGTGCGCTACGGAAGATTCAGCAGGAACTTCGGTGCGCGGTACCGCAGGAAGTTGATGCCGATCTGCTGCCTGCGATCCGAGTCCATGGAGGATATTAACCCGTTGCCCACTGTCGAGCCCGAATGACAGGTACCGTTTGATGGACACAACAGAGCTGACAGAAGCCTGCATCGAGGATGCGAGCAACACCTTGGTTGCGCCTTCGATGTTGCAAGATAATGACTTGATCAGGGACTTCTTCGGGTCCATAATCACGCCAGAGGACCTTGCTTCCGGTTCGCCCAACCTCGCGCAGAAGACTGTCTACCTGTGTGGCGATATATCCGGGATCAGTGGCCGCCAACTGCACGCGGCTGCCCGGGTATTCGTTATCCGGGAGCTATCACACGGTTACCGCGAGGACGTCGACAAACCTTGGACCCTCGTCGACGCCGGCCGAGTTCCCATCCGGGTACACGGCGTCGGCGTGTACTACCGCCGCTTTTTCGGACTCGGCGCCGATCACTTCGGACGGATCCGTGCGGAGCACGCGTTCCAGTCCCTGACGGAGTCCACCAAGCCTGGAACAGCCCATCGCAGCGGAATCTATCTGACGCCCGTCACACGGAACGGTGACGAACTACATTTCCGCCTGCTCCGGTGCTCCACGAATCTCTCGGGGCCGACCGAGAGCTTTCGCCCGACCGATACGCGCATCGTCGAGGCTCTGAACCGCGAGGCCGCCGCCGTCTTCCGGAACCAGGCGCCGCTCAATCACGTCCTCGCTCAGATCTACCACAACACCCTTGCCACGGCCGAGCGCAAGCAGTCCAAGGCCAAGATCTCGGCCCATGCCGACAAGACCAAGGACATGCCCGTCAATGGCATCATGGCCTTCTGCACCTTCTATGACCGGCCCGACAAGCTGCAGCCCCTGGCCGAAGACGCCTTCGACTATGGCGTGAAGGGTGCCAGCGGGCTGACCAAACTCCACTTTCGCCTCAAGGAGCCGACCGAAGAACGCGACGGGGTCGCGCTCCCCCCGCAGTTCACCCTGACTCTCTACCCCGGCTCCGTGTTCTTCATGCCGCTGTCCACCAACCGCCTGTATACGCACGAAATCCGGCCCTCAACGTTGGACGCCGAGTTGCTCCCGACCCGACTGGGATACGTGGTGCGCTGTTCGAGCGCCGAAGCCGTTCACAAGAACGGTGACACGTTCCTCAAAGTGGCCGGAGATTTGGTGGAGCTGGGGCCACCCACACCGGCCGGCATGGACGAGCTGCGCAGGCTGTACGCCGAGGAGAACAGGACCTCGTCCTTCATTGATTACGGCGACGAATTTCTCTTCAGCATGAACACGGGAGACTACGTTGCCCCTCGGGTCTAGGATCTCGGATGAGATCCTCTCGTGCGCTTTGCCAACCGAGGAGAATCTCTTCGCGGAGCTGTCCGCGTCGGCTCGTTTGGAAGACGTAGGAAAAGGCCGGCGAGGCGCCGCGCTTACCAAGATCGACGAGGCGGGTGGTGTGCCTCTCGTACGTACTACCACTCGATACAGCAGCCCGACGCAGAGTTTCCGGGCGGTGCACGAACGGCTGGCGCAACAGATTCAAGAACGTGCGGCGCTTTCGGTCGGCTTCAACAACGCTCTCATCGAGAGCTACACGAACGCTTACACAACCATGGGCAGCCATTCCGACCAAGCCCTCGATCTGGCCAACGAGTCGTTCATCGCCGTCTTCTCCTGCTATCAGCATCCCGAAGCGAGCCCGCCGAGGAAGCTGATCTTCGAATCAAAGGGGTCCGGTGGCGAGAAATTCGAGATCCCCCTCGCCCACAACAGTATCGTCGCGTTTTCTGTCGACTCGAATCGGCGACTCAGGCACAAAATCGTATTGGACACGCCTGTCCAGACGGCGGACAACCAATGGTTGGGTGTAACGTTTCGAACGTCAAAGACCTTCGTTCGGTTTCGCGACGGACATGCATACCTCCCGCAGGGTGAGCGCCTCATGTCGGCCGACGATGAGCAGAGGCGCGAGTTTTACCGACTACGGCGCCGTGAGAACACTGAAACGGACTTCATCTACCCCCTGCTGACGTACACCATCAGCGAGAGCGATCTGATGCCGCCCATCTGACCTTGAGGGCTCGTTGACGTTCGTCGCGGTCGTGATGACCGTGAGCGGGGTCCCGGACCCGGATCGCCGGACTCCCCTTCGGGAACGCGGCCCGCGCCACCCGTACCGTCTCCACCGGGATCTCCCCCGACGCCTTCGGCTGCAACGACGTCGACACCCTCCCCGAACGACAACGTCGGTCCCCAAGACCACAACCAGGTCTTGAGGACCGACGTCACGCACGGGCCCGAATTGACCGACAGCGTCCGGCGAACCGTCCCGGGCCTCGTCTCAGCGCTTGCTATCGGTCACGGGTAGCGGCGCGGCGTCCATGTCACCCTCGACCCGTCGGGCCGCTCGGTGACCTGCGTCTGCGAGGAGCCGATCAGCAGGATCGTCCTCATGTCCACTTCGGACGGCTCCAGTTCGGCCAGCGTGACGATGCGGACCGACTGCTGCGGGCCGCCCACGTCGCGCGCGACGACCACCGGGGTCTCGGGCGCGCGCAGCTCCAGCAGCAGCTCCCGGGCCTGCGCCACCTGCCACGTCCGGCTCCGCGAGCCGGGGTTGTACAGGGCGAGCACGAGGTCGGCGGCGGCGGCCGCGCGCAGCCGCTCCGCGATGACCTCCCACGGCTTGAGCCGGTCGGAGAGCGAGATCGTGGCGTAGTCGTGGCCGAGCGGCGCACCGGCCGCGGCGGCCGCCGCGTTGGCGGCCGTCACCCCGGGCAGCACCCGTACCGGCACGTCCTTGTACTCCGCCTGCCCGGCGACCTCCAGGACGGCGGTGGCCATGGCGAAGACCCCCGGGTCGCCGCCGGAGACCACGGCCACCCGCTTGCCGCGCCGGGCGAGGTCGAGCGCGAACTCGGCGCGCTCGGACTCGACCTTGTTGTCGGAGCCGTGCCGGATCTGGCCCGGCTTCACCGGGACCCGGTCCAGGTACGTCGTGTACCCGACCAGCACCTCGGCGTCGGCCAGCACCCGCCGGGTCTCGGCGGTCAGCCACAGCGGCCCGGCCGGGCCGGTGCCGACGACGGCGACCTCGCCCGGTCCGGACGGCACGCTGCCCGGGTTGCCGATCCGGCTGGGCACCACGGCGACGGCGAAGTAGGGCACGGTCTCGGGGTCGGTGTCGGCGAGGAGGCCGGTCCGCTCGCCCGCCATCGTCGCGCGCTCCACGTACCGCGCCTCGGCGAGCCGCCCGCTGTTCTCCATCGCCCGCCGCACGGTCGGGAAGGTGCGGCCGAGCTTCATCACGACCGCCGAGTCGGTGGCGGCGAGGCGCGCGGTGAGCTCCTCCTCGGACAGGGTGCCGGGCAGGATGGTCAGCACCTCCTCGCCCTCCACGAGCGGGGTGCCGAGCCGGGCCGCGGCGGCGCTCACCGAGGTCACTCCGGGGATCACCTCGGCCTCGTAGCGGTCCGCGAGCCGCTTGTGCATGTGCATGTACGAGCCGTAGAAGAGCGGGTCGCCCTCCGCGAGCACGGCCACGGTGCGGCCGGCGTCCAGGTGGACGGCGAGCCGTGCGGCGGAGGCCTCGTAGAACTCCTCCATCGCGCCCTGGTAGCCACCGGGGTGGTCGGTGGTCTCGGTGGTGACCGGGTAGACCAGCGGCTCCTCGACGTGGTCGGCGCGCAGGTGCTTCGCGGCGATCGAGCGGGCGATCGAGCGGCCGTGGCGGGCGGAGTGGTAGGCGACGACGTCCGCCGCCCCGATCACCTCGACGGCGCGCAGCGTCATCAGGGAGGGGTCGCCGGGCCCGAGCCCGACTCCGTACAGCTTGCCCGTGCTCATTCGGCCACGCTCGCGATGGCGTTGACGGCGGCCGCGGCCATGGCGCTGCCGCCGCGCCGGCCCCGGACGATCAAGTGGTCGAGCCCCGAGGGGTGTTCGGCGAGGGCGTCCTTGGACTCGGCGGCGCCGATGAAGCCGACGGGGACCCCGATGACGGCGGCGGGGCGCGGCGCGCCCTCCTCGATCATCTCCAGCAGCCGGAAGAGCGCGGTCGGCGCGTTCCCGACGGCGATCACCGAACCCTCCAACAGCCCCCGGTCGCGCCAGACTTCGAGGGCGGCGGCGCTGCGCGTCGTGCCCATCTTCGCGGCGAGCTCCGGCACGGCCGGGTCGGAGAGCGTGCAGATCACCTCGTTGTCGGCGGGCAGCCGCTTGCGGGTGACCCCGCTGGCGACCATCTGCACGTCGCACAGGATCGGCGCGCCGGCCTCCAGGGCGGCGCGCGCCCGCAGCACGACCTCGGGCGTGTAACCCAGGTCGTGCGTCAGGTCGGTCATCCCGCAGGCGTGAATCATGCGCACCGCGACCTGGGCCACCGAGGCGGGCAGCCCGGAGAGGTCCGCCTCGGCGCGGATCGTGGCAAAGGACTGGCGGTAGATCTCGGCGCCGTCCTTCTCGTACTCGAACACGGTGTACTCGCTCATTTCTTCACTGCGTCTTCTGAAACCTGGGGGACATGGGTGGAGTTGCGCGCTGCGGCGAGGGCCGCGGCAAGGTCGTGGGCCGGTACGGGTACGGACCCGCCGTCGATCCGGTAGCCGTCGTCCGTGGCCACCACGTCCACCCAGGCGGTGCCGCGCGGATGTCCGCAGCGGCGTTCGCACCCGGACCAGTGGACGGGCAGCGGCCCCCGCGCCCGCTCGGCGACGGCTCGCGCGTCGGCGCGTACGTCGGCCAGGGACTTGGCGCAGCCGGGCCGGCCCGTGCAGGCGGTGACGGACTCCCAGGGGCCGTCGGGCACGGTGACGAGCCCGACGGGGCGGGCGGCGGTGTCGGTGACGAGGATGCTGCGCCACGGCGTGATCCGCAGCTCGCCGCGCAGTTCCCGCCACTGGTCGGTGCTCAGCCGGCCGAGGGGGACCAGTACGCAGAGCGCGTCCGCGTGCACCCCGGGCGCGGGCGGGTCCGCGTACGGCCGGGGCGCGTCGGGTACGTACCGTGCGCGGATGCCCCGCCCGATCAGCCTGGCGGTGAACTCCTCGGTGTCCAAGGCGTGTCCGGCGGGCAGTTCGGCGATCCGCCAGGCCCGGGTGCCGGCGGCGGCCGCGGCGTCGAGGAAGTGGTGGGCCGCCTGAAGCGCGGCCGGCGCGGCTTCGGCGGCTGCCACCTCCACGGCGTCCGGCGCGGCGCCGAGCCGGACGAGCACCCGGCCGCCGGGCTGCGCGAGCAGGGTCACGTCGGGGTCGAGGGCGGCCACGTCCCCGCGCCCGTCGTCGACGGCGAACAGGAACCGGCCGGACAGGGCGGCGGCCTTCGGGTCGGCGCAGAGCGCCTCGTCCAGGGCGCGCACCGGAGCGGGATCCGCCAGCGGGCTGGCGACGATGTTGCGGATCCGCTCGTGCGAGGGCGCGGGCAGCAGCCCGGCCGCGTCCAGCAGCTCCGCGAGTCCGCTCCCGCACCCGTCGGTCAGAGCGCGCAGTTGGACGTTCCCGCGCGAGGTGAGTTCCAGGTGCCCGTCACCGAAGCGGTCGGCGGCCTCCGCCAGCGCGGCGGCCTGCGCGGCGCTGAGCAGCCCACCCGGGATCCGTACCCGCGCGAGGAACCCGTCGTCCGCCGCGTGCAGCCGCAGCGCGCCCGGGCAGGCGTCGCCGCGATCCCGTATGACGGGTTCGTCCCGCACTGCGGCGGAAGGGGGCGTGGGCATGGCGGCGAGCATACCCACGATTCTGTGCCCGTCCCCTGTGTCGATCACCACCCCGAACCGGCCACAACCAGCGGCACCCGGCCCCGCCAGTGCCATCTCCCGGCCCCGCCAGTGCCATCTCCCGGCCCCGCCTCGTCCGGCCCCGCCGGCCTTTGAGGCGCGGGGTCCGGGGCAGAGCCCCGGCAACGGGGCCGCACCCGCCCGCCTGCCCGCACCCAGCGGCCCCTAAGATGAGTCCTCGGCGGCCAACAGGCCCGCCATCGCCGAGGACGGCGACATGGGAGGAAGCCCGGTGTGAATCCGGCGCGGTCCCGCCACTGTGAATCCGCGAGCCCACGGCCACCGGATGAGTCAGGAACTCCCGCTGTCCTCACTGCCCGGGGCGCGGAAACCCCGAGGAAGGCCTGCCGCCGCATGATCCTGCTGCTGTCGACGTCCGACACCGATCTGCTCAGCGCTCGCGCCGCGAACACGGCGGACGGCCCCGTCCCGTACCGGTTCGCGAACCCGTCCCGCCTTCCCCTCGACGACCTCCCCGGTCTCCTCGACGGCGTCGACCTGGTCGTCGTACGCCTCCTCGGCGGTCTGCGCGCCTGGCAGGAGGGCCTGGACCTGCTCCTCGCCCCCTCCCAGACCCGTCCGGTCGTCGTCCTGACCGGCGAACAGGCCCCCGACGCCCAGCTGATGGAGGCCTCGACGGTCCCGATCGGCATCGCGGCCGAGGCGCACGGCTACCTCGCCCACGGCGGCCCGGCCAACCTGGACCAGCTGGCGCGCTTCCTCTCCGACACCGTCCTGCTGACCGGCCACGGTTTCGAGCCCCCGGCGGCCTCTCCCACGTGGGGCCCGCTGGAGCGCACCGCGCAGCGGACCGAGGGCCCCCGGATCGCGGTGCTCTACTACCGCGCGCACCAGATGAGCGGCAACACCGGCTTCGTGCACTCGCTCTGCGAGGCCATCGAGGCCCACGGCGCCCAGCCGATCCCCCTCTACGTCTCCTCGCTGCGCAGCCCGGAGCCGGGGCTGATCGCCGCGCTGGAGTCGGCCGACGCGATCGTCACCACCGTCCTCGCGGCCGGCGGCACCAAGCCCGCGACCGCCTCGGCGGGCGGCGACGACGAGTCCTGGGACGCGGGTGCGCTGGCCGGCCTCGGCGTGCCGATCCTGCAGGCCCTGTGCCTGACCGGTTCGCGCAGCGCCTGGGAGGAGAACGACGAGGGCCTGTCCCCCCTCGACGCCGCCACCCAGGTCGCCGTCCCGGAGTTCGACGGCCGGCTGATCACGGTCCCGTTCTCCTTCAAGGAGCTGGACGAGGACGGGCTGCCCGCCTACGTCGCCGACCCCGAGCGGGCCGCCCGCGTGGCCGGCATCGCCGTGCGCCACGCCCGGCTGCGGCACATCGAGCGCCGCGACAAGAAGATCGCGCTCGTCCTCTCCGCGTACCCCACCAAGCACTCCCGCATCGGCAACGCGGTCGGTCTCGACACCCCGGCCAGCGCCGTCGAGCTGCTGCGCACGCTCATCGCGGGCGGCTACGACTTCGGTCCCGTCGAGGACGTCCCGGGCCTGGTGTCCGGCGACGGCGACGAGCTGATCCGCGCCCTGATCGAGGCCGGCGGCCACGACCAGGACTGGCTGACCGAGGAGCAGCTGGCCCGCAACCCGGTCCGGATCCCGGCGGCCGACTACAAGCGCTGGTTCGCCGAGCTCCCGGCCGAGCTGCGCGAAAGCGTCGAGCAGCACTGGGGCGAGGCCCCGGGCAACATGTTCGTGGACCGCTCCGCCAACCCCGAGGGCGACATCGTGCTCGCGGCCCTGCGCCGCGGGAACCTGCTCATCCTCATCCAGCCGCCGCGCGGCTTCGGCGAGAACCCGATCGCGATCTACCACGACCCGGACCTGCCGCCCTCGCACCACTACCTGGCCGCGTACCGCTGGATCCAGGCCCGCGCCGAGGACGGCGGTTTCGGTGCCGACGCGATGATCCACCTGGGCAAGCACGGCAACCTGGAGTGGCTGCCGGGCAAGAACGCCGGCCTGTCGGCGGCCTGCGCCCCCGACGCCGCGCTCGGCGACCTGCCCCTCATCTACCCGTTCCTGGTCAACGACCCGGGCGAGGGCACCCAGGCCAAGCGCCGCGTGCACGCCACCCTGGTCGACCACCTGGTGCCGCCGATGGCGCGCGCGGAGTCGTACGGCGACATCGCGCGCCTGGAGCAGCACCTCGACGAGTACGCCCAGATCTCCGCGATGGACCCGGCCAAGCTGCCGGCCATCCGCGCCCAGATCTGGACGCTGATCCAGGCCGCGAAGCTCGACCACGACCTGGGCCTGGCGGAGCGCCCGGACGACGACGGCTTCGACGACTTCCTGCTGCACGTCGACGGCTGGCTGTGCGAGGTCAAGGACGCCCAGATCCGCGACGGTCTGCACGTCCTGGGCGGCGCCCCGACCGGCGCGGCCCGCGTCAACCTGGTCCTCGCCATCCTGCGCGCCCGCCAGATCTGGGGCGGCACGACGGCGCTCCCGGGTCTGCGCGAGGCGCTCGGCCTCGACGAGTCCGCGGCCACCCGCACCACCGCCGACGAGGCGGAGGAAACAGCCCGCGCGCTGGTCCAGGCGATGGAGGACGCGAACTGGGCCCCGGAAGCGGTGGCTTCCGCGGCTGCCGGATACTCCGCGGACGTGGCGGCCGTACTGGACTTCGCGGCCCGCGAGGTCGTCCCGCGCCTGGCCGGCACCACCGACGAGATCGCCCACGTCGTCAGCGCCCTGGACGGCTGCTTCGTCCCGGCGGGCCCCTCCGGGTCCCCGCTGCGCGGCCTGGTCAACGTGCTGCCGACCGGCCGGAACTTCTACTCGGTCGACCCGAAGGCCGTCCCCTCCCGCCTGGCGTGGGAGACCGGCCAGGCCCTGGCCGACTCGCTCCTGACCCGCTACCGCACGGACAACGGCGAATGGCCCGCCTCCGTCGGCCTGTCCCTGTGGGGCACGAGCGCGATGCGCACCTCCGGCGACGACGTGGCCGAGGCCATGGCGCTGCTGGGCGTCCGCCCCGTCTGGGACGAGGCCTCGCGCCGGGTGACCGGCCTGGAGCCGATCCCGCTCGCCGAGCTCGGCCGCCCGCGCATCGATGTGACCCTGCGCATCTCGGGCTTCTTCCGCGACGCGTTCCCGCACGTCATCGGCCTGCTGGACGACGCGGTACGGCTGGCGGCCTCGCTGGAGGAGCCCGCCGAGGACAACTTCGTACGGGCCCACGCGCAGGCGGACCTGGCCGTGCACGGTGACGAGCGGCGCGCGACGACCCGTATCTTCGGCTCGCGCCCGGGCACGTACGGCGCGGGCATCCTGCAGCTGATCGACTCCCGCGACTGGCGCACCGACGCCGACCTCGCGGAGGTCTACACGGTGTGGGGCGGGTACGCGTACGGCCGCGGCCTCGAAGGGCGCCCGGCGCGCGACGAGATGGAGACCGCCTACAAGCGGATCACGGTCGCCGCGAAGAACACGGACACCCGCGAGCACGACATCGCCGACTCCGACGACTACTTCCAGTACCACGGCGGCATGGTGGCCACCGTCCGCGCGCTGCGCGGCACGGCCCCCGAGGCGTACATCGGCGACTCGACCCGCCCCGAGACGGTCAAGACGCGCACGCTGGTGGAGGAGACGTCCCGCGTCTTCCGCGCCCGCGTCGTGAACCCGAAGTGGATCGAGGCGATGCGCCGCCACGGTTACAAGGGGGCCTTCGAGCTGGCGGCGACGGTCGACTACCTCTTCGGCTACGACGCCACGACGGGTGTGGTGGCCGACTGGATGTACGACAAGCTGACCGAGACGTACGTCCTGGACCCGGAGAACCGCGCCTTCCTGGAGGAGGCCAACCCCTGGGCCCTGCACGGGATCGCGGAGCGGCTGCTGGAGGCCGAGTCCCGCGGCATGTGGGAGAAGCCGGACCCGCAGGTCCTGGAGGCGCTGCGCCAGGTGTACCTGGACACGGAGGGCAACCTCGAGGCCGAAAGCGAGTAACCGTTCCGGGGCTGGATCAGACTGGGCCGCATGTGCCATTACTGCGGCTGCCGTGAGATCCCTCTGATCAAAGGGTTCATCGCCGAGCACGAGGCGGTGACGGACGCGGCGGGCGACGCCCTGCGCGCCCTGGACTCCGGAGACCTCCCGAAGGCGCGCGCCCTCGTATCGGACATGACGGCCGTCCTCCTCGCCCACTGGAAGGGCGAGGAGGACGGCCTCTTCCGCGCCTCCCTCACCGCCCTGACGGGCGACGACTGGACCTGTCCATCGCGGCCTGGCGCGCGGCGCATCCCGGTGGCGACCTGAGGCCCGCCGGGTAGCCGGGAGGCCCGGCCGGACGGCAGGGGGCCGGCCTAGTGCTTGACGGTCTGGTTCAGCGCGACCAGGGCGTGCGCCCAGCGCGCGTACTTCAGTTGGCCGAAGTCCGCGACGGTCTTCACGCCGAAGGCCTCCAGCAGCAGTTCACCGTCCTTGTCGGTGACGCCCTTGAGCGCGGCGACCGGAGCCGCGAGCACCTCCGAGAGCGGCTTGTCGACCCACGCCTTGTCCAGCACCTTGTCGAGTTCGATCGCCATGAGTGTCCCTCCCGGAACGCCGAAATCTGTACCGATGGGGCAAATCTAGAACAATTAGACAAACATCCCGCGCTACGACACCCTCCCGCGGCGCGTGACGGCTGGATAGGCTTGCGGACCGCAGGGGGACACGGGGACGCGCGAAACGGGGACGGGCAATGCGGGGGCAGCAGGACCAGGGGAACGAATCGGCGGTCGAATGGCTGAAGCTGGTGCTCGCGGTCGTCACGCTGGCCGCTCTGACCGTCATCTACTTCCTGCTTCCGCCTCCGGAACGAGCGGGCACCGGCATCGAGTTCATCAGGGCCTGCCTGCCCAACATCATCACGGCGCTCGTCGTCTTCCCGGCGCTGTACCTCGTACTCGGCCCCATCGGCCAGCGCAACGAGGACCGGCTCGCGCGCGTGGTGCAGAACAGCATCGGGGCGACCGAGGCGGGCATCAAGTTCCCCGACGACGTCAGCGGCACCGTCGACTTCATTCGCGAGATCGTCGCGAAGGAACCCTCGCAGCGCGGCCCCATCGACATCGAGATCCTCGCCTTCACCGGCGGCACCTTCACGACCGCGCTGCTCAGGGACCTCGTCCAGCAGAACCCGGACAAGCTGAACATCGTGATGCGGACGATCGACTTCTCCCTGACCGACGGCAGCCGGTACCCCGCGCACTGGGAGCGGGAGGAGGCCGAGACCGTGGACCGGCTGAAGTCCCTCTGCGAGGGGAAGGCCGGCCTGGAGATCTGGCACTATCCCGCCTTCCCCTTCCTCCTGGGCCTGTCCATCGGCCGCTCCCACCTGCTGGTCACCTTCCCGTCCTGGGACCTGCGGACCGGGCGGCTGGCCGACAAATCCCTGGAATACCGCTACTACGGACGGAACTCCCGGACCGAGCACCTCTTCGAACTCTTCGAGAACTGGAGCAGGCAGCCCGGCCAGATCCCCGTCCATCCGGCGCCCGTACCCGCATCCGCGTCCGCACCCGTACCGGCGCCCCGGACGTGACGGAGCCCCACCCGGACGAGGACGGCACCGCCGTCGTGGCCATCGACGCCGGGAAGACGAAATTCCTCATGGGCGTCTTCACCCGGTCGAAACCTACGGTCGAAGTCGAACGCCACCGCATTTCCGTCACCACGGCCTCCGAAACCCTGGAGCTGCTGGAATTGCGTGTCGCCGATCTCTTCCGGCGCCACGCCGTGGATTCCATCGGACTCTCGGTCTTCGGCCCACTGGAGACCGATCCGCTGCGGCCCGACTTCGGCGCGATCGTCGGAAGTTCCGAGCCGCAGTGGTCCGGAGTGAACATTCCGTCGCTGCTTTCCCACCGCTTCCGAGTGCCCGTCCATTTCGATTTCGACGTCAATTCCGCCGCATCCGCGGAGGAACGCGAACGTCCGCCCGCCTCGGCCGGATTCGTCTACCTCTCGATCGGAACCGGAATCGGCGGGGCCTTTTCCCGCCCGGTCCATCCGGTCGTCTCACCGGTCCCCTCCCCGGTCGAGCCGCCGCAACTCGGGCACATGCCGCTGCCACGGGAAACCGACGACCCTTATCCGGGGAGTTGCCGATTTCACGGGAGTTGTTTCCAGGGCCTCGCCTCCGGGCGGGCGATTTTCGGCCGTTGGCAGGTACCCGCGTGCGAACTTCCGGCCCATCACGAGGCATGGGACCTACAGGCGAGATACATTGCACGGGCCTGCGCGACCCTTGTATACTCCTCCCCGTTCACCACGGTTCGCGTCGGATCGGGTATCTCGCAAGTACCCGGACTGATCGCCCGTTCGAATGACTACCTTCGCAGATTCATGAACGGTTTCCCGGAAACCCTGTGCAGGGAGAAATTCGGGACCGATGTCATCCAGCACGCGGTGACCGCCCCCGACTCGTCACTCATCGGCGCGGCGATCCAGGCCGCCGAGGGAAGCGGATGGAAATTCGCACCCCGTCGGTGAAGCAGCAGGGCAGCAGAGCAGCACGGGACATGTCCAGGAATCGCAAAGGCTGTGACTAGTAAATGAACTCTATGCGGGCGCTCCTCGACGGCGGGATTCCGCTGGTGGCCGTCAGCTTCGACGACGACGAAGCCGCGCTGCGCGCGGAAGAGGCGAAGGCCGCCGGCGTCGACGTGGCCGAGCTGCGCGTCGACAGGTTTTCGCGCACCGGGGCGGACCACGTCCTGGCGCAGGTCGAGGCGTTCAAGGCCCTGCCGATTCTGGCCACGCTGCGCTCCACCCGCGAAGGCGGCGAATGGGCCGGCACGGAGGAGGAGCGCCTCGAACTCTTCCGCGCCCTCGCTCCCCGCGTGGACGCCGTGGACATCGAGCTCTCCTCCCGGGAAATCCTGTCGGAGGTCATCGCGGCCGCCCACGGGAACGACACCGTGGTGATCGTCTCCTACCACAATTTCGAATTCACCCCGAGCACCGAGGAACTCCAGGCCGTCATCGACGACGCGAAGACCGCCGGAGCCGATGTCGTCAAGGTGTCCGCCATGGTGACGTCCGAAAGCGACGTGCGCCGCCTCGCCTCCCTGCTGCTGCGCGCCGGCGAGGACGGCACCCGGCTGATCGTGATCGCCATGGGCGAGACCGGCGCCGTCTCGCGCGTCTTCTTCCCCGCCCTCGGGTCCCGGATCACCTACTCCTTCTTCGGGACCAGCTCCGCACCGGGTCAGCTCGACTTCTCCGAGACCTTCGGTCTGCTGCGCAAGTTCTACCCGGATTTCAACCAGCGGAAAATCGTTGAAATGTAGGCACTGACCATGGGAACTGTCGTTACCTGCCCTCTGACGATCAGTTCGCTGACCCTGGGGACGGCCCCTTTCCGGGAACGGATCCGGGCGGCGGCAGCCGCGGGTTTCCAGTCCGTGGGCCTCAGCGTCGAGGCCTACGGGGAGGCCCGCCGGTCCGGACTCGACGACGACGCCATGCGCGCCCTCCTCGACGAGCACGGGCTCACCCTCGGCGAGGTGGAGTTCCTCAGCGACTGGGCTCCCCGGGCCGACGGCCGCGCAGGAGACGGCGAAGGAGACGGCGACGGCGACGGCGACGGCGCGATACCTTCCGCGAAGGAACTCACCGCGTTCCACATCGCCCGCACCTTCGGGGCCGACCACATCAACGTCGGCCTCTTCGACGCGACGCCGCTGGACGTCATGGCCGACCGGTTCACGGCCCTGTGCGAGCGGGCCGGCGAACTGCGGATCGCCCTGGAGTACATGCCCTTCGGCGCGGTGCCCGACCTGCCCACGGCCTGGGAACTGGTGCGCCGCACCGGGCGCCCCAACGCCGGACTGGTCCTCGACGTCTGGCACTGGGTGCGCGGCGCGACCGCGCCCGAGGACCTCTCCCCCGTCCCCGCCGCGCGGATCTTCACCGTCCAGCTGTGCGACGTAGGACCCGATCCCCTGCCGGACATGCGGCAGGAGTCGCTCCACCTGCGTCTGGTCCCCGGCAGCCGGACCGATGCCGCCCGGCGGCTGCTGGGACTCCTGGAGGCACACGGCGTCCGGACCCGGGTCTCCGCCGAGGTGATGTCCGACGCCCTCCTCGCCCAGGGCGCCGAGGCCACCGCCCAGGCCGTGTACGCGGCCACCCGCGCCGTCCTGGCCGGGCACCCGGCCGTGTGCGCGGACTGACCCTCCCCGCCCCGGCCCAGCCCCGCCCGGCCCAGCCCCGCCCGGCCCAGCCCTTCCCCTTAACCTGCCGGCCGCTCCCTTCGTCCGGGAACCGCGCCCCTGTCACCTGATGAAGTGAACTCCCCCTTATCCCACCGGCACCACGGGTAGGGCACTGCTGATCTCGTGGGGAAGGCCGCTTCCAAGGCCTTCCGCTTCTTCATCGGGACAGACGGACGAAAGGCCCACCCCGCCGTGACGCAGCCGTTTCAACTGCCGGATTTCTATGTGCCTTATCCGGCGCGACTGAACCCCCATCTGGAGGACGCGAGGTTCCACACCAAGAAGTGGGCCCGCGGCTTCGGGATGCTGGAAGGTTCCGGCGTCTGGGAGGAGAGCGACCTCGACTCGCACGACTACGCCCTGCTGTGCTCCTACACCCACCCCGACTGCGACGGCGAGGCGCTGTCGCTGGTCACCGACTGGTACGTGTGGGTGTTCTTCTTCGACGACCACTTCCTGGAGATGTACAAGCGCTCCCAGGACCGCGACGGCGCCAAGAGCTACCTGGACCGGCTCGCCGCCTTCATGCCCATGGACCTGGCCGACGGCTTCCCCGAGGCCACCAACCCCGTCGAGGCCGGCCTCGCCGACCTGTGGGCCCGTACCGTCCCGGCCATGTCGATGGACTGGCGGGAACGATTCTCCGAGTCCACCAGGAACCTGCTCGACGAGTCGATGTGGGAGCTCGCCAACATCAACATCGGGCGGGTCGCCAACCCCCTCGAATACATCGAGATGCGGCGCAAGGTCGGCGGCGCCCCCTGGTCGGCCGGGCTCATCGAGTACGTGTCCGCCGAGGTCCCGGCGCGCGTCGCGCACTCCCGGCCGCTCGGGGTGCTGCGCGATGCCTTCTCCGACGCCGTGCACATCAGGAACGACCTCTTCTCCTACCAGCGCGAGGTCGCCGACGAGGGCGAACTCTCCAATGCCGTCCTGGTGTTGGAGACCTTCCTCGGCTGCAGCACCCAGGAGGCCGCCGAGGCCTCCAACGACCTCCTCACCTCCCGGCTCCAGCAGTTCGAGCAGACCGCCCTCGCCGAACTCCCCCAGCTCTTCGCCGACCACGCCATGAACCCGGCGGAGATCGCCGCCGTCCTCGCCTACGCCAAGGGCCTCCAGGACTGGCAGTCCGGCGGCCACGAGTGGCACATGGTCTCCAGCCGCTACATGAACAAGGAGGCCCGGGCCACCGCGCCGCTCACCCTGCCCTTCCTCCCCTCGGGCCTGGGCACCACCGCCCTCGACCTCCGCTCGATCCTCGCCCCCCGCGCCCTGGAGATGCGCCGCCGCTCCTTCACCCACGTCCCCTTCGAGCGCACCGGCCCGTCCGTCGTCCCGGACGTCTACATGCCGTTCCCGCTCACGCTCAGCCCGCACCATGCCCGCGCCCGCGAGGAATCCGTCGCGTGGGCCCGGGAGATGGGCCTGCTCGACCCGCAGATCGGCGACCCCGGCTCGGCGATCTGGACCGAGGAGAGGCTGCGCGGCTACGACTTCGCGCTCTGCTCCGCCGGCCTCGACCCCGACGCCACGCCCGAGGCCCTGACCCTCAACGCCTCCTGGCTGACCTGGGGCACGTACGGGGACGACTACTACCCGGTGGTCTTCGCACAGGCCAGGAATCTGCCGGCCGCCAAGGCCACCCACGCCCGGCTCGTCGCCATGATCCCGGTGGACCACGCCGAGCAGGCGGCGCCGTCCACCGCGATGGAGCGCTCGCTCGGCGACCTGTGGGTGCGCACCAGCGGGGACATGAGCCCCCGGGTGCGCACGGAGTTCCGGGCCACCCTCGTGGACATGCTGGAGAGCTGGCTGTGGGAGGTGGAGAACCAGATCCTGAACCGCATCCCGGACCCGGTGGACTACGCCGAGATGCGCCGCCGCACCTTCGGCACCTACCTGACCATGTACCTGTGCCGCCTCGGCCAGGCGGGCCGGGGCATCCCCGAGGAGATCTACGCCTCCGGCACCATCCGCTCCCTGGAGAACGCGGCAGCCGACGCCGCTTGCCTGATCAACGACATCTTCTCGTACCAGAAGGAGGTGGAGGTCGAGGGCGAGGTGCACAACTACGTGCTCGTCACCCGGAACTTCTTCGACATCGGCTACGAGGAGGCGCTGCACATCTGCCACTCGTTGATGACGCAGCGGACCGAGGAGTTCGAGCACATCGTCGCCGGCCGGCTGCCGCTGCTCTACGACGACTGGAAGCTGGAAGCGGGGGCGCGGGCCGGACTCGACGCCTACGTCACCGAGTTGCAGGACTGGCTCGCCGGAATCCTCAACTGGCACCGGAAGGCGAAGCGTTACCGCGAGGAGGACCTGCACCGGCTGGGCGACGGGATCTCCACCGCCGCCTGGAGCTCCTCCTTCGGCATGTCGGCGGCCCGGATCTCCCTGCCCGCCCGCTGAACACCGGTCGCCGCGTCACCGGGCGGGGGCGGTCCGCTCGCCCGCCCCCGCCCCGCTCCGCCGACGCGGCGGCCGGCTCTAGAACTCGTCGGCGGTGTGCGGCAGCAGCTCGGTGCGCAGGCCCGCGTCCAGGGTGGCCGCCGCGCCGGGGGTGTGCTCCACCACCAGGGCGGCCGCGACCAGTTCGACGGCCCGGGTCCCGCCGAGGTAGCAGGCCGCGAGCTCCCGTACGTCGAGGGTCAGGTCCGGCGCCTGGCCGTCGGCGGGCTCGTACGCGGCCCCGGCCGGCCCCGCCTTCAGCCGGAAGAGCCCCGCGTTCGCGGGGACCCGTACATCGGTCAGCTCCAGTACGAGTTCCACGGGCGCGGCCCACGACCGCCCGGTCAGCGCCGCCGCCACGTCGACCAGCCGCAGCCAGAGCGCCGGGAACACAGCGGTGACCCTGACCTGGTCCCGGTCGGCCGCGAAGTGCAGCAGCGGGTCGTCGGCCGGGCGGCCCCACGCGCTGACCTTGCCGGTGAGGTCGAGGGAGGCCAGGCACTCCCACAGTGCGGCGGCGACCGCCGGGGTGTCCGCCTCCAGTTCGTAGACCTGCACCAGGCCCGGGGTGCGCACGGAACCGGCCCCCGTCTCGGAGGACTCCGCCTTCGTGCGGTAGAGCACGTAGCCCGCGATCGGTTCGCCCGGATCACCGAGGACGATGATCCGGGGCGGGCCGAGCTCCTCGTCCTCCTCGTCCTCCTCGGGCAGCCACTCCTCGGTCCAGCGCCAGGCGGTGCGGGTCGGCCGGCCGGCCCGGGTCGCGCGGGCCGCCTCGTGGTACGGGCCGACGACGGCGACCGCGTCCCCGGGGTCCACCAGGCGCAGCGGGCGCCGGTCCGGGTCGATGCGCAGGGCCAGCGGCCGGGTGGAGTCGATCTCGATGGTGGCGCCCTGGGTGGCGCTGCCGTAGCCGAAGCGCCCGTAGATCGCCGACTCGGAGGCCCACAGGGCGGCGATGGGACTGCCGGCGGCCCCGGCGCGCCGCATCATCTCTCCCATCAGGGCCGTCAGGACGCCCCGGCGGCGGTGGGTGGGGGTGACGGAGACGAAGGTGAGCCCGGGGCAGGGCAGGTCCGCCCCGGGCACCGAGAGCCGGAAGTCGTGCGCGGCCATGAAGCCGACGATCGCGTCCTCTTCGTAGGCGCCGATCCGCACGCAGTGGCGGAGCATGTCGTGGTGCCGCTCGCGCCCCTCCTTCTCGGGGCGGTCGTGGAAGACCAGGTACGCGAGCTCCAGAGCGCGGTCGATGTCGGCCTCGGGTACCTCGCGGATGTCTACCATGATCCGGAGACTAATCGGTCATCGCGGACCAGTCACTTCATAAAGGGTGGCTTCGCCGGCGCTGCCGGATCCGGAGCCCGCCCGGGGCCGCGCCCTGTCGGGTCACGGCCCCGGGCCGTTCCTTCCGGTCAGCGCGCCGCCGGACCCGTCCAGCCCTCCGGGACGTGGCCGATCCGTACCCGCTGCGGGTGGTCGCCGACGGGGACGGAGACCCGCTTGGTGCCGGTGGCGAAGTCGATGGCCGTGACCCGGTCGGCGCCGCTCTCGGAGATCACGCAGCCGGTGCCGTCTCCGTCGACGGTCGCCCAGTACGGCTTGACGGCGGGCACGAGCGGGCCTTCGGCGAGGGTGGCCCGGTCCACGACGGTCACGTAGTCGTCCATGGTCCCCGCGACGCAGAGCCTGGCCCCGTCGGGGCTCATGGACATGCCGTGGTGGCGGGAGTCGTTGACCCAGGTGGTGCGGTCGGTGCTGGTGGCCGGGTTCTCGGGCAGGGTCTTGATCCGCGTGATCCGGTCGGCGGCCACGTCGTACTCGACGACGCCGTTGAAGAACGACACCTGGAAGTAGAGCTTCGACTCGTCCGGACTGAAGGACATGGGCCGTACCGCGTCGGACAGGTCGGAGCGCCCGAAGGCGTCGAGGCGCGCCCGCATGTCGATCGTCCGGACCGGGCGGAAGGTCTGCGCGTCGACGACGGTGATCTTCCGGTCGCCCTTCGTCCAGTCCAGCCACGTCGCGTCGAGGGCGGAGGTCACGTCACCGATGGAGCTGTTCCACAGGAAGCGGCCGCCCTGGGTGAAGGTGTTCTCGTGCGGTTTGTCGCCCGTGGTGAAGGAGCCGGCCTGGCGGCCGGTGGCGATGTCGAGGACGTGCACGGTGTTGGCGGTGGAGGCCGAGACGGCGACGCGGGTGCCGTCCGGGGAGAGCGCCATATGGTCGGCCCGGTAACCGGCCACGGGGAAGCGCCAGTTGATCCTGCCGGTGCGCAGGTCGATGGAGACCACGTCGGCGAAGCTGGGGCGGGAGGCGACGACGGCGGTGCCGTCCGGGGTGGTGTACATGTCGTCCACGAACTGGTCGTGACCCTCGCCCGCCGTGAGCCGGACGCCCAGGAAGTAGCCGAGCTTCACGGGGTTGAGGTAGATCTCCCGGAGCCGTTCCGCCTTGTCCGGGACGATGTCGATCCGGCCGATGCGGGCCAGGTCGCCGGTGGAGGCGAGGACGTCGGCGGTGCCCTCCCAGTTGTTGCCCACGAACAGCACCTCGCGGGGGGCCGGTCCGGCGGCGGTCTCGGCGCCCGCCGCGGGGAGGGGTCCCGCCAGGAGGGCGGCGGAGGCCAGAGCGACCAGGGCCGCCAGAGCCCCAGCGGTACGGCGGGCACGTATAGGAACGGCAGACATCCGGTCAACTCCGTTGCGGGGAGACGCTGTTACCGGCGGGTAAAATAGACCGAACGCCGAAAGGACGCAACCCCGAAACCTCCGACGGGGTTGCGCCCTTCCACACCGTGTTACAGCTCGCTACCTCTTCAAGCGACGGACCCGATCCGGCTGATCACCGTATTGGAGGTGTCCGGGTGGATCGGGATGTGCGCGCCGGTCAGGGCCGCACCGGTGCCGCCGCGCCGGTTGGCCACGATTTCGGCGGCGATGGACAGCGCGGTCTCCTCCGGGGAGCGGGCGCCGAGGTCCAGTCCGATCGGGGAGCGCAGCCGGGCCAGTTCGAGCTCGCTCACACCGACTTCGCGGAGCCGCTTGTTGCGGTCCTCGTGGGTGCGGCGGGAGCCCATGGCGCCGACGTAGGCGACGGGAAGCCTCAGGGCCAGTTCGAGGAGCGGCACGTCGAACTTGGCGTCGTGCGTGAGGACGCACAGGACGGTCCGGCCGTCGACGGCTCCGGCGGAAGACTGCTCCTCCAGGTAGCGGTGCGGCCAGCCGACCACGATCTCGTCCGCTTCGGGGAAACGGTTCTTCGTGGCGAACACGGGCCGCGCGTCACACAGGGTCACCCGGTAGCCGAGGAACTTGCCGATCCGCACCAGGGCGGACGCGAAGTCGATGGCGCCGAAGACGATCATCCGCGGCGGCGGGACGCTGGACTCGACCAGCACCTTGAGCGGCTCTCCGCAGAGGCGGCCGTCGGCGCCGATCTCCAGCACGCCGGTCTTGCCGGCGTCGAGCATGGCGCGGGCCTCGTCGGCGATGGCCCGGTCCAGCTCGGGGTGTCCGCCGAAACCGCCCTCGTGGGCGCCTTCGCCGCGGACCAGTACGGCGCGGCCCATCAGCTCGGCCGGACCATCGGCGATCCTCGCGACCGCGGCCGCCTCACCTCGGGCGGCGGCGGCGAGCGAGGCCGCGAACACCTCCCGTGCGGGAGAGCCCGCGTGGAGCGGCGTGACCAGGATGTCGATGATCCCGCCGCAGGTCAGACCCACCGCGAAGGCATCGTCATCGCTGTAGCCGAAGCGCTCGAGGATGCTCTCGCCGTCCTCCAGCGCCTGCCGGCACAGCTCGTAGACCGCACCCTCCACGCATCCGCCGGAAACCGAGCCGATGGCCGTGCCGTCACTGTCGACGGCGAGGGCCGCTCCGGGCTGCCGGGGAGCGCTGCCGCCGACGGCCACGACCGTGGCGACGGCGAAATCGCGTCCCTGCTCGACCCACCGGTTCAGTTCTTCGGCGATGTCCAGCATTGCGGCCTCCTCGGAGGGGTTCGGTTTCCAGTATCGGATACGTGGAGTGTGCGGTCGTTCGCTACGGATCAGGTCCGGCCGGCTCAGCCGACGCCGAGCCAGCCCTCGATCGGGTGCAGGGCGTAGAAGACCACGAAGATCGCGGTCAGACCCCACATGAAGCCGCCGATCTCGCGGGCCTTGCCCTGAGCGATCTTGATGGCGACGAAGGAGATGACGCCCGCGGCGACACCAGCGGTGATCGAGTAGGTGAACGGCATGATCACGACGGTCAGGAAGACCGGGATCGCGGTCGCGCTGTCGGCCCAGTCCACGTGGCGGGCGTTCTGCATCATCATCGCGCCGATGACGACCAGGGCCGCGGAGGCGACCTCACCCGGGACGATCTGAGTGATCGGGGTGAAGAAGAGGCAGGCGGCGAAGAACAGGCCGGTGACGGCGGAGGCGAGGCCTGTGCGGGCACCCTCACCGACGCCGGTCGCGGACTCGACGAACACGGTCTGGCCGGAGCCGCCCGCGATGCCACCGATGGCGCCACCGGCACCGTCGATGAACAGCGCCTTGGACAGGCCCGGCATGCGGCCCTTGTCGTCGGCGAGCTTGGCCTCGGTGCCGACGCCGATGATGGTGGCCATCGCGTCGAAGAAGCCGGCGAGCACCAGGGTGAAGACGATCATGCCGACCGTCATGTAGCCGACTTCGCCCCAGCCGCCGAAGGAGACGTCGCCGAAGAGGGAGAAGTCCGGCATCGAGACCGCGGAGCCGCTGAGCTCCGGCGGGCCGCTCTTCCAGGCCTTCGGGTCGATGTCGACCACGGCGTTCACGATGGCGGCGAGAACGGTTCCGCCGACGATGCCGATCAGGATCGCGCCGGGAACCTTGCGTGCCTGCAGCATGAAGATGGCGAGCAGGGTCAGGCAGAAGATGAGGACGGGCCAGCCGGCGAGTTCACCGACGGAACCGAGCTGCACGGGGGGACCGAATTCCGGGCCTCTGCCCACGAACCCGGCCTTCACGAGGCCGATGAGGGCGACGAACATGCCGATGCCCATGGTGATCGCATGCTTGAGCGCGAGGGGGATCGCGTTCATGATCATCTCTCGGAGGCCGGTGACGACCAGGAGACAGATCACGACGCCGTAGACCACGCACATGCCCATGGCCTGCGGCCAGGTCATCTGGGGGGCCACCTGCGAGGCCAGCACGCCGGACACGGAGAGACCCGCGGCGAGCGCGAGCGGGACCTTGCCGACGAAGCCCATGAGGAGCGTCGTGACGGCAGCGGCGAACGCCGTGGCGGTGATGATCGCCGAGGCGGCCATCGAGGTGCCCGCGACGTCCTTGCCCGAGAGGAGCAGGGGGTTCAGCAGGAGGATGTAGGCCATGGCCATGAAGGTCGTGATACCGCCACGGACTTCGTTGCCGACCTTGGATCCACGCTGCGAGATGTGAAAGTACCGATCGAGCCAAGACCGTCCGGCGGGGTTCAGAGAGCCGTCGCCGGCCTCTTCCGCACTGGTCTTGGGCTCCACTGACGATTGGGTCATGGTGCCTAACTCCCAAGGTTCAAAGGGGCACCCGCATAAAGATTGGAGACACGGGATTTGGGAAACTGCGTTGGCTGCACGACCCGGGGTGACGGCCCGAGGCGACGCGAATGTTCACTGCGTGTACTGCGGGTACTGCGGGGTTTCTGCGGTACTGCTGGTACTGCTGGTGGCACCGGGGGTGGTTGGTACGACCGCAGGTTCTTCTGGGGGGGACTGCCGGTGAAACTGACCGCGAGCGGTGCGGTACTGATGACTCCGGACTTCTGTGCTCCGGGCGGTGCGACTGAAAAGTGTGACGTTCCCGTGTCGCACCGCCCGGAAATCTGTGGGGGGTCCGGGGGCCTCGCGGCCCCCGGACCACGCCGTCCTAGAGGGTGCCGGTGAGGGCTTCCGGACGGATCGGCGTCTTGTTGAGCTCGAGACCGGTCGCCTGCCGGATCGCCGCGAGGACGGCCGGGGTGGACGAGAGGGTCGGGGCCTCGCCCATACCGCGCAGGCCGTACGGGGCCTTCGGGTCGGCGAGCTCCAGGACGTCGACCGGGATGGTCGGGGTGTCGAGGATGGTCGGGATCAGGTAGTCCGTGAAGGAGGGGTTGCGCACCTTCGCGGTCTTCGGGTCCACGATGATCTCTTCCATGATCGCGACGCCCAGGCCCTGGGTGGTACCACCCTGGATCTGGCCGACCACGGAGAGCATGTTCAGCGCCTTGCCGACGTCCTGGGCGGTCGCGAGCTCGACGACCTTGACGAGGCCGAGCTCGGTGTCCACCTCGACGACCGCGCGGTGCGCGGCGAAGGTGTACTGGACGTGGCCGTTGCCCTGACCGGTGACCAGGTCGAACGGGACGGTCGGGTGGTGGCGGTACTCCAGCTCCAGGTCGATCGCCTCCTCGCCCTCCAGGATGTCGGCCAGGTCCGCGAGGACCTCTCCGCCATCGGTGACGACCTTGCCGCCTTCGAGGAGCAGCTCGGCGGTCGCCCACGCGGGGTGGTACGAGCCGTTCTTGCGCCGGCCGATCTCCAGGACCGCCTCGCGGACGGCCTCACAGGTGTTCTTCACGGCGCCACCGGTCATGTACGTCTGCCGCGAGGCGGACGTGGAACCGGCGGAGCCGACCTGCGTGTCGGCCGGGTGGATGGTCACCTGCGTGACACCCAGCTCGGTACGGGCGATCTGCGCGTGGACGGTGATGCCGCCCTGGCCGACCTCCGCCATGGCCGTGTGGACCATCGCGACGGGCTCGCCGTTGATGACCTCGAGGCGCACGCGGGCGGTCGAGTAGTCGTCGAAGCCCTCGGAGAAGCCGACGTTCTTGATGCCGACCGCGTAGCCGACGCCGCGGACGACGCCCTCACCGTGGGTGGTGTTGGAGAGGCCGCCGGGCAGCGCGCGGACGTCCGCGTTCTCGCCGGCGGTCTCCCACTGGCGCTCGGGCGGCAGCGGGCGGGACTTGACCCGGCGCAGCAGCTCGGCGACGGGCGCCGGGGCGTCCACGACCTGGCCGGTCGGCATGACCGTGCCCATCTCCATGGCGTTCAGCTGGCGGAACTCGACCGGGTCCATGCCCAGCTTCGCCGCGAGCTTGTCCATCTGGGCCTCGTACGCGAAGCAGGCCTGGACGGCGCCGAAGCCGCGCATCGCGCCACAGGGCGGGTTGTTCGTGTAGAGCGCGATCGCCTCGATGTCCACGTCCTCCAGGACGTAGGGACCCACCGAGAGCGAGGAGGCGTTGCCCACGACCGCCGGGGAAGCGGACGCGTACGCGCCGCCGTCCAGGACGATCTTGCACTTCATGTGCGTGAGCTTGCCGTCCTTGGTGGCGCCGTGCTCGTAGTAGAGCTTCGCCGGGTGACGGTGCACGTGGCCGAAGAAGGACTCGAACCGGTTGTAGACGATCTTGACCGGCTTGTTCGTGGCCAGGGCCAGGAGGCAGGCGTGGATCTGCATCGAGATGTCCTCGCGGCCACCGAAGGCACCGCCGACGCCCGAGAGCGTCATGCGGACCTTCTCCGGCGGGAGGCCCAGGACCGGGGCGATCTGCTGGAGGTCCGAGTGCAGCCACTGGGTGGCGACGTACAGCTCGACGCCGCCGTCCTCGGACGGCACGGCCAGACCGGACTCCGGGCCGAGGAAGGCCTGGTCCTGCATGCCGAAGGTGTACTCGCCCTCGACGATGACGTCGGCGCGCTTGCGGGCCTCTTCCACGTTGCCGCGGATGATCGGCTGGCGGTGCACGATGTTCGGGTGCGGGACGTGACCGATGTGGTGGTCGTCGCGGCCCTCGTGGATCAGCGGCGCGCCGGGGGCGAGGGCGGAGGCCTCGTCCGTGACGAGCGGCAGCTCCTTGTAGTCGATCTTGATCTTGGCGGCCGCGCGGCGGGCGGTCTCCGGGTGGTCGGCGGCCACGAGGGCGACCGGCTCACCGTGGTGGCGTACCCGGCCGTTGGCGAGAACCGGGGTGTCCTGGATCTCCAGGCCGTAGTTCTTCATCTCGGCCGGCAGGTCGTCGTACGTCAGGACCGAGTAGACACCCGGCATCGCCAGGGCCTCGGAGATGTCGATCGAGACGATCTCGGCGTGGGCCACGGTGCTGCGGAGCGTCTGGCCCCACAGCATGTCCTCGTGCCACATGTCCGAGGAGTACGCGAACTCACCGGTCACCTTGAGGGTGCCGTCCGGGCGCAGCGTGGACTCGCCGATGCCGCCCTTGTTGTGCTTCTGCGTGACGTTGGTCGGCGTACCCGCCGGGACCGTGCGCGTGTTCTGGGCCATGGTCAGACCGCCTCAGACTGACGGGCGGCCGCGAGGCGGACCGCGTCGAGGATCTTCTCGTAGCCCGTGCAGCGGCAGAGGTTGCCGGACAGGGCCTCACGGATGTCCTGGTCGGACGGGGAGGAGTTCTCCTCCAGCAGCGCGTCCGCCTGGACCAGCAGACCCGGGGTGCAGAAACCGCACTGGACCGCGCCGGCGTCGATGAACGCCTGCTGGATCGTGGAGAGCTCCACGCCCTCGCCGGTCTGCGAGTCGCCGGGCTTGGCCTGCCACTGCTTGGCCGCGTCCAGGGAGACGCCGCCCTTGCTGCCGCAACCGCCGCCGGTGCCGCAGGCACCGCCGTGGCCGTGCTCGTCGCGCTGCTTGGCGAACTCCGCCAGACCCTCGACGGTCACGACGTCGCGGCCCTCGACCTGACCGGCCGCGACCAGACAGGAACAGACCGGCACGCCGTCGAGGCGGACGGTGCAGGAACCGCACTCGCCCTGCTCACAGGCGTTCTTCGAACCGGGCAGGCCCAGGCGCTCGCGCAGGACGTAGAGGAGGGACTCGCCCTCCCAGACGTCGTCGGCTTCCTGCTGACGGCCGTTGACAGTGAAATTGACGCGCATGATTACGCAGCCCCTTCAAGCGAGCGGCCGTTGTTCGAACCGCGGTACTGCTCCCACGTCCAGACCAGCTGGCGGCGAGCCATGATGCCGACCGCGTGACGGCGGTACTTCGCCGTGCCGCGGACGTCGTCGATCGGGTTGGCCGCGCCGGAGGCGAGGTCACCGAACTGCTTGGCGATCGACGGGCTGATGACCTTGCCGGACTCCCAGAAGCCGCCCTCTTCGAGCGCGGCGTTCAAGAACTCCTCGGCGGCCTTCGCCCGGATCGGGGTCGGCGCGGCCGAACCGATGCCGGTACGGACCGTGCGGGTCTCGGGGTGCAGTGCCAGACCGAACGCGCAGACCGCGATGACCATCGCGTTGCGGGAGCCGACCTTGGAGTACTGCTGGGGGCCGTCCGCCTTCTTGATGTGGACGGTCTTGATGAGTTCGTCGGCGGCGAGCGCGTTGCGCTTGACGCCCGTGTAGAACTCGTCGATCGGGATCAGGCGGGATCCGCGTACGGACTCCACCTCGACCTCGGCACCCGCCGCGAGCAGCGCCGGGTGGGAGTCGCCTGCCGGCGAGGCGCAACCGAGGTTGCCGCCGACACCGCCGCGGTTGCGGATCTGCGGGGACGCGACCGTGTGCGAGGCGAGCGCGAGTCCCGGAAGCTCCGTGCGGAGGTTCTCCATGATCTGCGTGTACGGGACGGAGGCGCCCAGACGAACCACGTCCTCGCCGACCTCCCACTCCCGCAGCAGACCGATGCGGTTCAGGTCCAGGAGGTACTCCGGCCGACGGTGGTCGAAGTTGATCTCGACCATCACATCGGTGCCACCCGCAATCGGCACAGCTGTGGGGAACTCGGCCTTAGCGGCGAGCGCCTCCTCCCAGCTGGCGGGGCGAAGGAAGTCCATGTACGGCTCTCTTCTTCTTCATCGGGTCGTTCACTTCAAGCCAGGAGGCCTAAGGACCCTCGACTGGTCGTTCACGTGCTGTTAACGCGGTGTGGACTCAGTACACCGGCCGCCTATCCCCCGGGTGCAGTCACCGAAACCATGAAGGAGTTGGCTGGCGGCCTCCCTCGTCTTGTAGATTCGTATGAAAGGCAGGATGCGACGACCTGCCCGATTTCCAACGGCAACATTCGAGACAGATCGGCGGCGACATCATGCGGCTGCGCGCACTGCTGGAAACCGAGGCGCTGGGGCTGCGGCTGCTCGGCGGCGAGGAAGAACTCGACCGGACGGTCCGCGGGGTCATGACGACCGACCTGCGTGATCCCAGCCGATACCTCTCGGGAGGCGAACTCGTCCTCACTGGCCTGGCCTGGCGACGAAATTCAGCCGACTCCGAGCCATTCGTACGAATCCTCGCGAGCGCCGGTGTCGCGGGGCTCGCGGCCGGCGAGGCGGAGCTGGGCGACATTCCCGACGACCTCGTCACGGCGTGTCTGCGCAACCGTCTGCCGTTGTTCGCTGTAAACGAAGACGTTGCATTCGCCACGATCACCGAGTATGTGGTCCGGCAGGTCTCCGGCGAGCGCGCCGGCGATCTCGCGGCAGTCGTGGACCGCCACCGCCGCCTCATGACCTCGGGTCCGGCCGGTGGGGGCCCCGATGTGGTGCTCGATCTGCTCACCACTGACCTCGATCTCCGGGCCTGGGTGCTCTCGCCCACGGGCCGGCAGATCGCCGGGGCCGGGGAGCCGCTGGCGCCGGGCGTCTGCGCGGCACTGGCGAGCGAACACCTCGCGGCGGTCCGGACGGGCCGCCGGGGCCCGCACCGGATCTCCATCCAGGGTATTACCTACTCCCTCTTCCCGATCAGGGGAGCCGGGCGGGCCCCGGGCGCCCCGGGAGCCCGTGACGTGCGCGAGAGCGTGCTCTCCGACTGGCTGCTGGCCGTCGAGGCCGACGCGGGCGACTGGCCCGCCGAGCGGCTCGA
Source organism: Streptomyces sp. ISL-43 (assembly GCF_018614195.1). GTDB lineage: Bacteria > Actinomycetota > Actinomycetes > Streptomycetales > Streptomycetaceae > Streptomyces. The sequence goes on along the minus strand of NZ_JAGGOT010000009.1, from coordinate 23,431 downwards.
CCTGCTCCAGGGCGTCACCCAGCTGATCGCGGTCGAGCGGGACCGCCGCGACGCGGCGCGCACCGTGCGCCGCCGCCTCGCCCAGGAGGTCCTGGAGCTGGTCCAGACGGGCGCGCCGCCCGCCGAGATCGCCGCCCGCCTGCGGGTGGCCGCGCCGGTGCTCCTGCCGGGCCTGGGGACCGCCCCGCACTGGCAGGTCGTCGTGGCCCGGGTGGACTGGGACGGCGGAGACATCGCCGGCGGGCCCGTCGCCCAGTCGCTGCTGGAGGAGATCCTCGTCGACCCGTCCGTCTCCGGGCCCGAGCCCGCGGACCGGATCGCCGTCGCGCACGCCGGGGACGAGGCGATCGCCCTCGTACCGCTGCCCGCACCGGCCGGGGAAGCCGGGGAGGAGAAGGGCCCCGACACCGCCCTGCACGCCGAGACGCTGCTCGCGGCCGTACGCGAGCCCCTGGCGGCCGGACTCGCCGACGACGGCCGGCTCACGCTGGGCGTCAGCGCGGCCGTGCACTCCGCCGAGGGGCTGCGCGGGGCCCTGGAAGAGGCCCGGCACGCCCGCCGGGTCGCGGCGGCGCGCCCGGGCCGGGTCTGCGCGGCCGGCCACCACGAGCTGGCCTCGCACGTCCTGCTGCTGCCCTTCGTCCCGGACGACGTGCGCCGCGCCTTCACGGCCCGGCTGCTGGACCCGCTGCGCGACTACGACCGCCGCCACCGGGCGGAGCTCATCCCCACGCTCGAGGCCTTCCTCGACTGCGACGGCTCGTGGACCCGCTGCGCGACCCGGCTGCACCTGCACGTCAACACGCTGAGGTACCGGGTCGGGCGAATCGAGCAGTTGACGGGGCGGGACCTTTCCCGGCTGGAGGACAAGCTCGACTTCTTCCTGGCACTGCGGATGAGCTGAGAAGATCCGCTTCCTGACCGGCCCCGAGGGCCGGTCGGGGCCGGGCGGGGGCGGGGTGGAGCCGGAGCGGGTCGGCTGATGATCCGTCCGGACTTTGTGAAAGAGTTCACCCGACCCCTTGGCCGAACCCGCCGATCCGTGCTCTCATTTCGCCCCAGGGCTCAACGACGTGCTGCTTGGTTGCTTTGGGGAGGGCAATGTGGCGGATACCGCCATGTCCGGTGCCGGAACTACCGGGGGAGACGACCCCCTCCAGCGGGCGATATGGCGGCTGCGCTCGCGCGGCTGTTGGACCGACGCGGCGGCCCTGCTGACGCCGCACTTGCACGATGCCGGAGCCGCCGTACAGCGGACCGCGCTGCTGGTCGAGCGCTGCCTGTTCACCGGGCAGGGCTGGGCCGAGGCCGAGGACGCGCTGCGCGTGGCCGAGGCCGTGTCCCAGGACGACGACGACCGGGGCGCCGCCGCCTGCGAGCGCGGTCACCTGGCGTACGCGGCGACCGTACTGGGCGTGCGGGACCGGGCCGACGAAGCCCGCTCCGCGCTCGGCCGGGCGGCGGCGCTGCTGTCGCCGGGGTCCCGGACCCGACCGCTGCTGGACTTCCGGCGGGGCCTGGTCGCCGAGCACCTGGCGGACGCCCCGCAGTCCGCGCTGCCCGCGTACCAGCGGGCCCACGCGGGGGCGCTGGCCCACGGCGACACGCTCCTGCTGTCCTTCACGTGGCGGCACCTGGCCGCGCTGTCCCTGCGGGACGGGGAGGTCGCCGAGGCCCGCAAGGGCTTCGCGGAATCCCTCCGGATCCGCGAGGACCTGGGCTTCCTGGTGGGCACGGCTCCGGCGCTGGCGGCCCTGGCCGAAGCCGAACCGGAGCCGGAGGCCACCCGGCTGCGCGCGGAGGCCCGCCGCCTGTTCCACCTCCTGGGCGGCATCCCCACCTGGCTGGCGGACCAGCTCCACCCGGCTCCGGCGGCCTGACCGGCGGGCCGGATCCGGCCCCGCCCGGGGGCCCCTCCAAGGGGTCCCCGGGACGTCCGCGTCAGGCTCCCGCGAAGTGCTCCCGTACCAGGGACTCCACCACCGGCAGGTCGCCCGCCACCAGCGCGTCCAGCAGCGCCACGTGCTCCGCCGCGTCCGCGACGAGGTCCCCGCGGCGCGCCCGCGCGGCTCCCGGCAGGGGCCACTGGGAGCGGCGGTGGAGGCCGTCCGCCACCAGGAGCAGCTGGCCGTTGCCCGCCAGGGCAAGCACCGCGCGGTGGAAGGCCCGGTCCGCGTCCGCGTAGCCCGCCAGATCGCCCGAGACCGCGGCGTGTGCCGTCGCGGCCGCCGCCGGGCGCAGCGCGGCCCAGGCCTCGGGGGCCACCGTGCGGGCGAGCCGCAGCATCACGGGGACTTCGAGCAGCGCCCGGACCTCGGCCAGCTCCGCCAGCTCCCGCGGGGTGCGGGTCAGGACCCGGAAGCCGCGGTTCGGCAGGCATTCCACCGCCCCCTCCAGCGCCAGCTGGGCCATCGCCTCGCGCACGGGCGTCGCGGAGACCCCGAACCTCTCCCCCAGGGCCGGTCCGGAGTAGATCTCCCCGGGTACCAGCTCGCCTTCGACGAGCGCGGCGCGCAGGGCGTCGAGGATCTGCCCGCGCACCGAATGGCGGGACACCTTCCGCGTCTGCTGTGCCGGAACCCGGGCTCGGGCCGTGTCACGCACTCGGTCCTCCTACGGGTCTAGACCTGACCAGAGGGTATCCCGAACCGGAAAGAGTTCAGGTAAGGTAAGGCTCACCTGTTAACGATCGTGTGATTCGGTGGCCCCCCATGACCGTCATGGCCGTCAAGCCCGTACGAGCCCACGCCCCGGCCGGCTCTCCGGTGGCGTCGGCCTACGCACGGCTCGGCGGGGCGTACGGCGCTCTGCGCGTCACCGAGCTCGCCCCGCACGAACCCTCCCCTCGCGGTGCGGGGTGGGTCGGCGCGGACGGGCTCGCGGCGGGCGGCGAGGCCCTGGAGGCGTTCCTGGCATGGGACGACGCCCAGGTGCTGCGCGACCACGGACGCCAGGCCCGGCCCCACGTGGTCGCGGGCTTCGGGTTCCACCGGTACGCGTGGCCCGCCTGCCTGCTGATCACCATGCCCTGGTTCCTTGACCGGCGGGTGCCCCTGCTGCCCCCGGACTCGGTGTCCTTCCACCGGACGGAGGGCCGCATGGCCGTGCGCGTCGGGCCCTTCGCCTGCCTGCCGGACGACCCGGCGGCCGCGCTCCCGGGGGCCCGGGTCGTGCCCGACGAGGAGGCGCTGCGCCAAGAGGTGCGGGTCGCGGTGGCCCGGCACCTCGAACCGGTCCTGGAGGGCTTCGGCCCGCGCATGCGGCGCGGGCGGCGCGCCCTGTGGGGCATGGCGACCGACGAGGTCGTCGAGGGCCTCTGGTACCTCGGCCACCTGCTCGGCGAGGCCGAGGAGCGGCGGGCCGTGCGCGAGCTGGAGCTGCTGCTCCCCGGCGCGACGCTCCCGTACACGGGCGGCGCGGGCTTCCGCACGCTCGAGGGCCCGGACGGCCGGGAGCTGCCCACCCGGGACCGGGCGAGCTGCTGCTTCTTCTACACGGTCCGCCCCGAGGACACCTGCGTCACCTGCCCCCGCACCTGCGACGCGGACCGCGTGGCACGGCTGACGACGAGCTGACGACGGGCCGGCTTCGGAGCGACGGCTCACCGACGGCCGGGGCCGTCGCGCTCCGGGTCGTCGACGCCCGGGACCGAGTCGTCCGGCACCGACTGAACCCACCCGTCCGGCTGAACCGGAATCGAACCCAAACCATCGCGTACGAACGGTAGTTCGAGCCGCAACACCCTATCCGGCGGGCTCCACCCCCCGATGGCGTCCACTTGCCCCGAAACCCGCGTGTACGGCTCACCGCCTGCGCCACTATGGCGCCCGGAAAGCCGCACCGGCCACAAGCCGAACAGCCGCATACGCGAGGCAAGGACATCCGCATGAGACTGACCGACATATCGCTCGACTGGCTGCTGCCCGGCAGCCTGCTGATCCTGGGCGTACTTGCGGCAGTGGCGGTACTGGCCCGGGGCAAGCGCGAAGGCGAGAAGGCCGCGGCGGCCGAGGACAGCTGGGAGCGCAGCGAGGAGCGGCGGCGGCGCAAGGAAGCCGTCTACGGGACCGCCTCCTACGTCCTGCTCTTCTGCTGCGCGGCGGTGGCCGCCGCGCTCTCCTTCCACGGGCTGGTCGGCTTCGGCCGGCAAAACCTCAACCTCTCCGGGGGCTGGGAGTACCTGGTCCCCTTCGGGCTCGACGGCGCCGCCATGTTCTGCTCGGTGCTCGCCGTCCGCGAGGCCAGCCACGGAGACGCGGCCCTCGGGTCGCGCATGCTGGTCTGGCTGTTCGCGGGCGCGGCCGCCTGGTTCAACTGGGTGCACGCCCCGCGCGGCATCGGCCACGACGGCGCCCCGCAGTTCTTCTCCGGCATGTCTCTCTCGGCGGCCGTGCTCTTCGACCGCGCGCTGAAGCAGACCCGTCGGGCCGCACTGCGCGAACAGGGCCTGATCCCGAGGCCGTTGCCGCAGATCCGGATGGTGCGCTGGCTGCGGGCCCCCCGCGAGACCTTCGGCGCCTGGTCGTTGATGCTGCTGGAAGGGGTGCGCACGCTCGACGAGGCCGTGGACGAGGTGCGCGAGGACAAGAAGGAGAAGGAGCAGGACCGGCACCGCAGGCGGGAGCAACACCGCCTGGACCGCGCGCACATCAAGGCGCTCGGCCGGCAGAACCGGGCGTTCGGGCGCGTGGCCCGCGCCCGCCAGGTCGACGTGCCGGGGCTGGCCCCCGGAGCGGGCTCCGCGCCGGTCGGCGCGGAGCCGGCCATAGCGGAAACGGGACAGCTGCCCCTACGACGAAGGCCCTCCCTGCTGGCCGTGAGCGGAACGGAATCCGCTGACACGGCCGGTGGCCCCCGGACGGTGGACCTCACCGCCGAGGACGACACCCAGACGCTTCCCCGGCTCGATTCCCTCGAGCGCAAACTGAAGGATCTGGAACAGCAGTTCGGCTGATCGGAACTCCCGCGCGGGGCCGGCCCGACCTCTCGGTCAGGCCGGCCCCGCGTCGGTCGCCCCTTCGAGCTCGAACCACACCACCTTGCCACCGTCCAGCGCCAGCGCGTCCACGCCCCAGGCGTCGGCGAGCGTCTGGACCAGCACCAGTCCCCTGCCGTGCGTACCGTCGTCGGCGGACGGTACGTACGGCCGTGGCCGGCGGGCCGCGTAGTCCCGGACCTCCACCCGCAGGCGGTCCGCGGCGATCGTCGCGGAGACCTCGGCGCCCTGATCGGTATGCACGAGGGCGTTGGTGACGAGCTCGGTGATCAGCAGCTCGGCCACGTCCGCCGCATCCGACCGGCACCGGTGGCGCATCAACTCCCGTAACGCCCGGCGGACTTCTCCCACCGCCTTGAGATCGGCCCGCCGCACGCTACGGGTGATCCCCAGCGCGTCCACCGCTCCCCCGTCCTCGACGGACGGTTCACGCGGTACCGGCCGCCCTCTCTTCCACAGTTTTCCGGTCTTCGCCCCCACCCGCACGGCGATGTACCTCCCGAATGCACTCGACCCCGAATCGGCCCGCCTCTCGAACAGGCCTACGGGATGCATGCCCGCCGGGGGAATCCGCACGCATCCGGGCTCACGGGCGCGGTACGTTGCGCAGGTTGGATCGCGCCATCTGGATCATCCGGCCGACCCCTCCGTCCAGCACGATCTTGCTGGCGGACAGTGCGAATCCGGTCACCATCTCAGCGCTGATCCTCGGAGGAATCGACAGGGCGTTGGGGTCGGTCACCACGTCCACCAGTGCGGGTCCCTTGTGCTTGAAAGCATCCTTCAAAGCCGCCGTGAGCTGCTTGGGCTTCTCCACCCGGACCCCGTACGCGCCGGCGGCGCGCGCGATCGCCGCGAAGTCGGGGTTCTTGTTCGTCGTTCCGTACGAAGGCAGGCCGGAAACGAGCATCTCCAACTCGACCATCCCGAGGGATGAGTTGTTGAAGAGAACCACTTTGACGGGGAGGTCGTACTGCACCAGGGTGAGGAAATCTCCCATCAGCATGGAGAAACCGCCGTCGCCCGACATCGACACCACTTGACGTCCGCGATCGGTGAACTGTGCCCCGATGGCCTGCGGGAGGGCGTTGGCCATGGAGCCGTGGCTGAAGGAGCCGATGATGCGGCGCTTGCCGTTCGGGGAAAGATAGCGCGCCGCCCACACGTTGCACATGCCCGTGTCGACGGTGAAGACGGCGTCCTCGTCGGCGAGTTCGTCGAGTACGGCGGCCACGTACTCGGGATGGATGGGCGTGTGCTTCTCCACCTTGCGCGTGTACGCCTTCACCACCCCCTCCAGCGCGTCCGCGTGCTTCTTCAGCATCCGGTCCAGGAACCGGCGGTCCGTCTTGGCCTTCACCCGGGTGTTCAGCGCGCGCAGGGTCTCCCGTACGTCACCCCAGACCGCGAGGTCCAGCTTCGAACGGCGCCCGAGGTGCTCGGGCCGGATGTCCACCTGCACGATCTTCACGTCGTCGGGGAGGAAGGCGTTGTACGGGAAGTCACGGAAAAGCCCCGACCACCGTAGGGTGGTCGGGGCTCGTCTACCAGATCAGCCGGTCAGCGCGCCAGCCGGTAGCACTTCTCGCGCCTGCTTCATCAGCGGCTCGTTGACGATCAACCTCTTCCGGCCGGTCGACTCATCAATCTCGGTCCCGTCGATGAGGGTGAACCTGCCCGTGTACAGCTCAGAGTGCCCGTACATGAAGGCGCTCCCCTTGTCCACCGTCGACCGTGATGAAGCCGCCCTTGTCGAAGCGGAGGAAGTCACCGTGGTCGTATTCGACCTTGCAGTCACGGAAGCTGAAGTTCAGGAACTGATCCTGCGCCGCGTGGGCCGTCATCCCGCTCCAGAGGAACGCAACGTCGTAGGAACCGTTCACGTGGCATCCGGTGAACGTCCACTCTGAGTTGCAGTTCGACGCGGCTGGACCGTCAAGGCCGATGCCGTAGCGCCACGTCCCGCGCCACTCACAGTTCGTGAAGCCCCAGTCCTCAGCGCCGCCCGTGGAGGAGCTGTAGAGGAATGAAGCCCTGGGGTTCGTCGACCTGAACGACACGTCGTAGAACCTGACGCCCATCCATCGATCGGCGTTCACGAGGAGCGGCTCAGGGCCCGTCATTACGATCTCTGACGAGCGCTTTCCGATTCCGCGGATCGTCAGGCCCTGAGCACGGCCAGGAGCGGACTCCATGATGGTGCGGCTGACGCTGTACGTCGACGACAGGAGCACAGTCACCGTAGAGACGGGGACGCCTCCACCCGCGTCCGGCTTCAGCCGGCGGTTGACCTCCGCGAAGAGCTTGCGGAAGGCGTCCGTGGCGTCCGCCCCGGGCTTCGCGCCGAAGTCTTCAGGTCTCAGGGTGTAATCGGTCGTTGGCGTCGTCATGGGATCCTCGTCGTCGTCGTGGGACGACGGGCGCCCCTGTGTAGGTGGTGCCTGTGTCGGGACGGCAGGGATCGAACCTGCGACATCCGGCTCCCAAAGCCGGCGCACTACCTCTGCGCTACGTCCCGCGGTGGGGTGCGCCCGGGATCGAACCGGAGCAGCTACCTGACCCCGTAACGGTCACGCACCCTCGTCCGGACCGTGAGGTCCAGGTGTAGACCGTCGCGGGCAGTGCGGCTGGGAAGTCTTGGGACAGACCGACGCCGCTCTACCGCGCATCTACCCGGAGGAGAGTGCGGGGAGCGCAGGAGCGGCGCCGGCCGTCGGAGGGAGGGGATCGTCCGCCAATCGCGACGATCGCCGATCTTCCCTCTACTAGTGTTATGGGTCGCGTGTGACGCGGGAATGATCTTGCTCGTCCCCCGCCGCAGACAGACTTGAGTCAAAGCGTCAAACTAACCCCAATACCAGTGACTTAAGGATCTTGGCTGGTAGGCTGCCTGTTCAGGAGGTGCCTGGATGCCACGCCCTGGACAGGTCAAGCCGGAAACGGACGAGCGGTTGTCTGATCGGATCGCGATTGGACTGCTGACGCGTACGTTCCCGCCGGATCTGGTGGACCGGATTGTGGAGGAATCCGGGAAATCCGGGCAGCGCAGCCGGTTGCTGCCTCCGCGAGTGGTCGTCTACTTCGTGCTGGCGATGTGTCTGTTCTCCGGTCAGGGTTATGAGGAGGTCGCGCGGCTGCTGACCGAGGGCCTCGCGTGGGCGCGGCGCTGGTCGGGGTCGTGGCAGGTGCCGACGCCCGGTGCGATCTCCCGGGCCCGGGTCAGGCTCGGGCCGGAGCCGCTCAAGGCGCTGTTCGAGCAGACCGCTGGGCCTGTGGCGACCGAGTCAACTGCCGGTGCCTGGTACGGCCGTTGGCGTCTGGTCGCGGTCGATGGGACCACGTTCGATGTGCCGGACAGCGAGGAGAACGACGCGCGGTTCGGCCGTCCCAAGACCCATCGGGGCGAGCGGTCCGCGTTCCCGCAGGTGCGGGTGGTGGCGCTGGCCGAGTGCGGCACGCACGCGATCACCCACGCCGCTCTGGGGCCGTTCACCACCGCCGAGTCCGTGATCGCGCGGGAGCTGTTCGATGCCCTTGGGCCCCATGACCTGCTGATGGCCGACCGGGGCTTCGCCGGCCTGGAACAGTGGCGGGCGGCATCGGCCGGCGGTGCCGACCTGCTGTGGCGCATCAAGTCCAACGCCGTCCTGCCCGTGCGGCGCGAGCTTCCCGACGGCTCCTACCTGTCCGACATCGCCGCCGCGGGCGACCGCAAGCGCGCCGACGCGACCGTCGTGCGCGTCATCGAGTACACCCTGGACGACCCCGGCCGACCGCAGCACACCGTCCCGTACCGGCTGATCACCACCATCCTTGACCACGAGGCGGCACCCGCAACGGAGTTGGCGGCCCTCTACAACGAGCGATGGGAGATCGAGACCACGCTGGACGAGCTGAAGACCCACCAGCGCGGCCCCGCCCAGGTCCTGCGCTCCCGTTCGCCCGACGGCGTCGAGCAGGAGGTCTGGGGCCACCTGCTCGTCCACCATGCGATCCGCCAGCTCATGCACACCGCCGCCGAAGGCGCCGGCACCGATACCGACCGGCTCTCCTTCACCCGCACCCTCCGCCTCGCCCGACGTCAAGTCACCGCGCAGGCGGCCTTTTCCCCCTGACCACCTGGCGGCAGCCCTCACAGACGGGTTGCGCGAGATAGCCCGCCACCTGCTGCCCCTACGCCGCCGACGCTCGAACGCCCGCGTCGTCAAACGCAAGATGTCCAACTTCGGCGTCAGACGAGCCGAGCACCGGCTCTGGCCGCAGCCCACACTCGACCCAGCCAAGGCCGTGACCATCGCCCCGCACCACAAAACTGCCCCGATCAACCCACCAGTGAAGGTCCCACGCGCCTGGGATCATTAAGTCACTGGTATTGGGGTTAGTTTGCCATTTTGAGCGAGGTTTCGACGCGACGATGCACGCAGAGTAACTTGAACGTGCTCAGTTGCTACTTAATGCAGTTATCCACAGGCGGGCTGTGGATAACTCAGAACCGCGCGGCTGGGGGAGGATGTTCGGCTGACGAGGGAGGGCGATGAGCCGCGTCCACATTCGCCCGTCAACCGTACAGCCTTCGTTACCTAGTCGTTATCTAGTGCGTTGGCCACGAACCTTGACCGGGTCTGGTGACACGCCGGTGGATGTTCGCGGTGTCGGGGTCTGACGGCCTCACTCTCGCTGGCAATGTGGTTGCTGATGAGAGTGAGGTCTTGAATGGCAGAGCCGGTCAGGGCACGGCGGTTGACTGATCAAGAGGGACAGAGACTGCAGCAGATCGTCCGGCGGGGCCGCCACGAGTCGGTGCGGGTCCGTCGGGCACTGATCATCATGGCGTCGGCATCGGGCACCACCGTGACGGCGATCGCGCAGTTGGTCGCCGCCCACGAGGACACCGTCCGGGACGTGATCCACGCGTTCAACGAGAAGGGCCTGGCCGCCCTGGACCCTCAGTGGGCGGGAGGCCGTCCCCGCCTGATCAGCGATGACGAACGCGAGTTCATCATCGCGACGGCCAAGACCCGCCCGGTCGCGCTGGGTCGCCCCTTCACGCACTGGAGCCTTCGTAAGCTCACCGACTACCCGGCCCGCAACCGGGTCAGGACGGTGAAGATCGGCCGGGAACGACTCCGGCAGATCCTGCGCGAGCACGGGATCTCCTTCCAGCGCACCCGAACCTGGAAGGAGTCCAAGGACCCCGACAAAGACTCCAAACTCGACCGCATCGAGCACGTGACCAGCCACTTCCCGGACCGGTGTTTCGCCTTCGACCAGTTCGGCCCGCTGTCCATCCGCCCCTGCCACGGCTCCAGCTGGGCCGAGGCGAAGAAACCGGACCGGCTGCCGGCCACCTATCACCGCACTCACGGCATCCGGTACTTCCACGGCTGTTACTCCCTCGGTGACGACCAGTTGTGGGGTGTGACCCGCCGCCGTAAAGGCGGTGACCATAGCCTGGCGGCGCTGAAGTCGATCCGGGCCGCCCGGCCCGACGGCGCCCCCATCTACGTGATCATGGACAACCTGTCGGCGAACAAGACCCCAGCGATCCGGACCTGGGCGGGGAGGAACAAGGTCGAGCTGTGCCTGACGCCGACCAGTGCATCGTGGGCCAACCCGATCGAGGCCCAGTTCGGACCGTTGCGTAACTTCGTCATGGGCGGCTCCAACCACCCCAACCACACGGTGCTCGCCCGGAAACTCCAGGACTACCTGCGGTGGCGCAACGCCAATGCCCGTCACCCCGACGTCCTGTCCGCCCAACGCCGTGAACGTGCCAAAGTCCGCAGCGAACGCCAGCAACGCTGGGGTCGCCCACGACTCAAAGCCGCCTGATCAAACCCGGCGAACGTTCGTGGCCAACGCACTAGAGCGATGACTGATAGGCCGCATCGTCCAAGGCATCCTGCTCCAGGTCGACGTGATCGGGCGTCACGATATCGAAGCTCAGCCGTGCCGTGACGTCCCGGGCCCCCCGATACGTCTCCCCCACCTCTACGCGCACGCCGACGTTGCGCAGCATTTCGCGGCACTCCCCGATATCGCCCCGCGCCTTGGCACGCATCCATGCCTCTGCGTACGTCACACCTGTGCGCACCTCTTCTGTGCGGGCGGGGACGACGGGTTGGGCCTCCAGCCGCTCCAGCTTGTCCGAACGCCCCTGGAGCTGCTTGGCGACGGCTGCGGCTGCTGCGCCACGCATGTTGCCGAGCTGCCCTGCCAGTGTCTGGATATCCGCAGTCAGTTCCGCAATCTCGTCTCGGTGGTCAACGCCGGGGATGGTGATGACCTCCACAAGCTCCACTCTCCCGAAGTGGGCGGTGAACTTCTCGTCAACGTAGGCGTCAACCGGATCGGCGGAAACGTACGCCGGCTTCGCGCACACACGGCCATGTGCCTTGGCTGCGCACCGGTATTGGCGTTTGGCCACCTTCCGATTGGGCCCGGGAGACATCCAACCCTGATACAGCTTGCCCCCGCATGTGCCGCAGAAGAGCACGCCCAAAAGCGGGTGTGCGTCGGACTTGTTGCGTTCCGCGTCGGGCAGCTCTCGACTGTCCATTTCGACCTGAAGCCGGCGCCACGTGACATCGTCAATGAGAGGAGGGCCAATCTTGACGGGTTCCCCCTCTTCATCCCGCACGGGCTCACCATTCAGCATTCCCCATCCGCGAAGGGAAGGCTGCCGCAGGAGCGAGCTAACCATCCCGGGATTCCAGCGCGCGTCTTCCTTCGGTTCCCGCGGCGGGTGCGCCAGTGCGCGCCGGTGGTTGGCGGGTGTCTTCGCAGGGTGTTTGAGGTTCAGCCACGCAGCGACGGCGTTATAGCTCTTTTTGTCGAGTACGAGGCTGACAATGTCTTCGATGATCTCGGCGCTGTCATCGTGCTTGTCCAGCCACCACCCGCTCTCTTCCCTTGGGTGAGGTACCGGAATTCGACCGAAGGGAATCCGCCCTCCGCTCCAGCGGCCGACGGTCCGGAGGTACTCACTAGCGCCACTGGTGCGCTCCTGGATCGCCTGCACTTCCATCTGTGCGGCGAAGGCGAGGATCATCAGGATCAGCTCGGACATGGGTGACGTCATGTCCAGTTCCAGGCGTCCGCCCCCGGGGCCCTCAGCGAAGATCAGCCGCTTCTTATGGTCGCGTGCCCATCCGGCGAGCCATGCCATGTCCCGCATGCTGCGCACGGCACGGTCCAGGCGCCACCACGCGATGGCGTCATACTCGTCGGGACGGAGAAGCCAGGGGCCAAGCTCGGGGCGATCCTTGGGCGCTACCTTGGCGGCACTGACGTCAGGGTCGTCTGCCCAGTCGACCACTCGCCCCCCGATAGCCCGAGTAACGTCCTCGATGGCAAGTCCCTGGCGGTCGAACGACGTTGAGGTGTCGGTCATGCGGCTGAGGCGGCGCGCGCCCAGCACTCGCGTAGTCATGACGGGAGTGTACATGCGCAGGATCACTCAGTACGGGTTGTCGTACTGGATCCACTCCTTGCCGCGCAGGGCGTGCCCGACGGGGGCCTTGACCCGGCCGGCGAACTCCATCACCTCGGCGTGCGCCCCGGCGGTGCCGCTGCCGCAGAACAGCGTCACCTTGTCGGCCTCGTCGATCAGCCGGACCAGCTTGTCGATCTCCCCGTCGCCGGGCCGTACAGTCGGCCGCGCGGTGACGAGCGCGTGCTCGATGCTCTTGTCCGGCGCGGGCAGGGAGGCGATGTCGCCCGGCAGGGAGATCACCCCGACCCCGCTGCGGCCGATGGCGTGCTGGATGGCGCTCTGCAGGACCCGGGGCATCTGCTGCGGGTTGGAGATCAGCTCGCTGTAGTGGCTGCATTCGGTGAACAGCCGGTCGGGGTGGGTCTCCTGGAAGTAGCCGAGGCCGATCTCGGTGGAGGGGATGTGCGAGGCCAGCGCGAGGACCGGGGCCATCGACCGGTGGGCGTCGTAGAGGCCGTTGATGAGGTGCAGGTTGCCCGGGCCGCAGGAGCCCGCGCAGGCGGCGAGCCGGCCGGTGATCTGGGCCTCGGCGCCGGCCGCGAAGGCGGCGGTCTCCTCGTGGCGGACCTGGATCCACTCGATGCCGCCCGTCCGGCGGATCGCGTCCACGACGGGGTTGAGGCTGTCGCCGACGACTCCGTACATCCGCCGCACGCCCGCGCGTACGAGGATGTCGACAAACTGCTCCGCCACGTTCTGCTTGGCCATGGAGGGGGCGCCCTTTCCGGTTCGGCTCTGCCGCGTGCGCCTCCCATCCATGCACGGTCCGTCCGGTTACGCCTCCCAGACCGCGGCGGCCGTCCGGTCGTCGGCGTACCCCTTGAGGCGGAGCTGGGTGTCCGCGAGGAAGGCCGCCAGGCCCGGCGGGACCGTCCGCGACCAGCGGGCGGCGAGCTCCGCCGACAGCGGCTCCTCCTCCCGCATCGGGTCCGCGAAGCCGCCGGAGCACAGGAGCAGGGTGTCCCCGGGCCGGGCCACGGAGGCCCGGAAGCGGAACCCGCCGGCGTCCGCGGGCGGAACCTCCTCCAGGTCCCGCCACTGCCCCGCGCGGAGCCGGAACAGCCCGCCGGAGCCCGCGCCGAAGCAGACCCTGGTCCGGCACTGCGGATCGACGGGCAGCAGCAGGGCGCGCAGCCCGGCCGTGTACGCGTCCTCCTCCAGGCCCAGATCGGCCGCGCGGGCGCGCAGCCGCCCGTAACCCCGGTCGGTGAGCCGCTGGAGCCCGGAGCGCAGGGCCTCGCGGCGCCCGGCGCGGATGTCGTCGGCAAGCCGCTCCTGGCTCCGCCCGACAGCCCCCGCGACGGACCGGCACACCTCGGCGGCGGCCTCGGCGGCTCCGGGCGCGGCCCGGTCCCCGCCGGCGAGCACGACCAGGACCAGGGCGTCGGGGCCGCTGCCGAAGCGGGCGGTGAGCAGGAAGTCCCGCCGGGCCTCGCCCCGGAACCGGGCGGAGTCCCCGCGCAGGGAGGCGGCGCGCAGGGTGTAGGCGCCGTACTGGGCCCCCTCCAGCACGGTGTCGGGGGTCAGCGCGTCGAGCCCGCCCGGATCGGCGGCGGGCAGCGCGACGGGCTCGGCGGCGTAGGTGGGCGGCCGGTCCCCCAGATGCGTGACCGCCGGCCGCGGCGGAACAGGCTCCTCCACCGGCTCCGGCCCGGAGGCCCGGGCCCCGTCCGCGTCCCCGTCCGCGTCCGCGTCAGCCCCGGAGTCTGCACCTGGACCGGGGCCGGCGTCAAGGCCCGGAGCGGGTCCGGGATCGGCCTGGCCCCCTGGGCCGGAACCGGCACCGGAGTCGGGACCGGAGTCCCAGCCGGATCCGGCACCGGGGCTGGACCCGGGTTCGAAGCCGGGGCCGAGGCCGGGGCCGAAGCCTGATCCCGGCTCCGCCTCGGCGGGCAGCGCGGGCGGAACGGCGACGTCGCCCAGCGCGTACCAGGTCTGCCCGCCTTCCCGGGGATCCCGTGGAGGCGGCAGCACCGAGTCGGTGTACGCGGCCTCCGGCTCCGGCAGGGCCGCGGAACCGGGCGCGGTCCCGAGCGCCGGCGGGCGGTCGTCCGGCACCGGCCAGGACTCGGGAACCGGCTCCGGCGGCCCGGACGCCGGGGCCGGTGCCCGTTCCGCCGGCCGCTCCGGGTCCCTGCGGGGTGCCGGGACCGCCGGTCTGGCCACCAGGACCGCCGCCGAGCGGAAGCGGTGGTCCAGCGTGTCCCGGGGGTCGGGGTCCGGGCCCGTGTCGGGGTCCTCGTAGTAGAGCTTCTGCCACCAGTCGTCCGCGCCCTGCTGACTCATGGCCCTCATTGTCGGGCCCCGGAGCGGCCGGAATACGGCGAACTCACGAAAAGGGGGGCCATCGGACCGCCGTCCGATGGACCCCCCTCGTATTCGGCGTACTACTTAGCGAATGCCGTACGCCCGCGCGACCGTCTGGGTGACGGTGGCGCCGTTCGTGTCGGTCAGCTCGACCTTGAGCATGACCTGCTTGCCCGCGGCGCCGGCGTGGTCCACGGTCGCCGCCCACTGCCCGCCGCTCGCGCTCGCCTTCGCCTCGGTCCAGCTCTCACCGTCGTACGAGTACGACAGCTTGGCCGACTTGAGCGCGCCGGGCGTGTAGCCCGCGTGCCCGCCGACCCCGAGGGTGATCTTCTGGCCGTCGGCCGCGGCGAGCGTCTTCATGCCGTCCAGCGGAGCGGAGATCCGCGGGAAGAGGATCGGCAGGGGCTGCGAGTACTGCGCGGCGTCCAGCTTCGAGCGGAAGGTCCAGGAGGTGAGGACCGCCTGGGAGCGCTGCCAGGTCCGGGCCGGCTGGCCGAACTTCTCGATCTGCTGGGTCAGTTCGTACGTGGCCTCCCCGGCCGGGACCTCGAAGACCCCGGACGGGTAGCCGCTGTCGCCCAGCGATTCGCCGTCGCGCTTGAGCGAGACGTTGCCGAGGTCGCCGAAGCCGCCCTGCTGCGCGTAGTGCCCGCTGTCGCCCCACATCGCGGAGGCGAAGCCGATCAGGTTGCCCTGGCGCTCGGCGGCCAGCAGCTCCTTGCCCGCGGTGTCGCGCGGCGCCACCGGGCCGATGACCCCGTCGTACCAGTTCTCGGCGCGCCGGGAGCCGGCCTTGTACGTGCGGTGCTGGTCGGTCATGAACTCGCCCCACGGGAAGCTGCTGGAGACGAGGTGGTCCCAGGCCGTGTCCCCCGCGGAGTAGAACTCCGTGCGCTTGCCCGGCACCGCGACGGTGTCGAGGCTGCCGAAGTACACGGCGTTGCCGAGCGGGCGGTAGGCGCCGGTGACGTCGATGAAGTCGGCCGCGACGCCCATCGACTGGTAGGCCGACTCGACGGTGGCGAGGTCCCGGTCGCGCACCCGGTAGGTGCGGTCGCCGTGGACCTGCCCCTTCTCGATCTGCGCGAGGTTGTAGACGTACGGGCTCTTCGCGTTGCCCTTCCAGCTCAGCGTGACCTTGCCCTGGGGGGCCTTGGCGAGCTTGGCCAGCAGGGCCTGGCCCTCGCCGGCCTCGATGGACATGGCCGGGAGCGCGCCGCCCGCGTAGCCGGTGAAGCCCTGCCAGCGGCCGGGGGCGTCGCGGTGGGCGAGGACGGCCTTGGCGCCGGCCTTCTTCGCGTTGTCCGCGATCTCGTACAGCGATGCGTCTTCCGTCTTGACCAGCACGATCGCGTCCTTGGCGGCGACGGCGGCGAGCTCCTCGGCCGTACCCGCGCCCGCGTCGACGAGCGGGGCGCTGCCGGTGCCGTCGAGGTTGTCGCTGCCCGTGGAGGCGGTGAGCGGGTGCAGCACCGGGCCGCCGTCCGCCTTCAGCTCGGAGAGCAGCGGCGCGGCCGCCCGCCAGTAGCTGCCGAACTCGTACTCGCCGTCCTTCGCCTTGCCCTCGACGGAGGCGTAGTAGCCGCGGATGGTGCGCCCGCCCATGGCGGTGCCCGCGTGCAGCCAGGCCTCGTCCCAGTAGCGGGAGAAGGCGAGGGTGGTGCCGCGCGCCTCGGTGGGCTTGTCGGTCCCGATGCTCAGCCTGGCCGCCTTGCGGGCGTCCAGCACGATCACCGTGTCCTTCTTGATCTCCGTCTGCGGACGGCCGAGGTAGGTGAGCGAGTCGGTCATCGTCGCGTTCTCGCCGGCGTCGGGGGTGCCGACGAAGGCGGAGAGGAAGTACGCGCCCGGGCGGACCCGGTAGACCTGGTCGGCGGAGCCGTCGTTGAAGCGGCGCTCACCGGAGGCGTCGTCGGTGCCGATCACGTCCAGGGAGGACGGGCCGGCGGCCGGCTTGCCCGCGCGGTCGACGAGCCTGACGCGCAGGGTGACCGTCTCGGGCTCCACGTAGAGCGAGAAGGGGGTCGAGACGTGCACGCCGTCGGCGGTGGCGACGACACGGCCGGCGACGTCCCCGTACTGGGACCGCTCCAGCTTCGCGGAGGGGTCCAGGGCGAGCGGCACCTTGACGGTGGCGCCGGCCGGGACGGTCACGGTGCGCTTCTCCAGGCGGGCGACCTGGCCGCGGACCGTGGAGCCGTCGTTGCCGGTGACCTTCTCGACGGAGAGGTTCAGCGTGACGGGATTGGCGCCCGGGTTGGTGTACGGGACCTCGACGCTGGTGCGGTCGCTGCGGTCCTGCGGCCAGTTGTAGGCGCCGCCCTGGAGCGAGGAGGCGCCGACGACCGTGGTGTCGACGGCCGCCTTGACGTCGAGCCGGCCGCCGCCGGTCTCCCGTACGTCGCCGGGGATCGCGGTGTTCGCGGAACCGACCAGCGCGGCCTTGATCTGCTGCGGGGTCCAGTCGGGGTGGCGCTGCTTGACGATGGCGGCGGCGCCCGCGACGTGCGGGGTGGCCATGGAGGTACCGGACATGGACTGGTACGCGTACACCCCGCGGCCGCCCATGTTGGCGGCGGAGATCCCGACGCCGGGAGCGGCGATCTCGGGCTTGAGGGTGTGCTGCAGGCCGGCCGGGCCGCGGCTGGAGAAGGGGGCGGTCGTGTCGTCGCGGTCGACGGCGCCGACGGTCAGCACGCTGGGCGCGCAACCGGGCGACGAGACGGTGTTGTTGCCGGGGCCGGAGTTGCCGGCGGCGATGACGAAGAGCGTGTTGCCGCTCTTGGCCAGCGCCTCGGTGGCGGCGGCCATCGGGTCGTCGCAGGAGAGCTGGGAGGGGTCGCCCAGGCTCATGGAGACCACGTCGGCCTTGCTGTCGACGGCCCACTGCATGCCCGCGATGATCCACGAGTCCAGGCCGTAGCTGAGTCGTTGAGGACCTTGCCGCTGAGCAGCCGGGCGCCGGGGGCGACGCCCTTCTTCGCTCCACCGCTCTCGGCGCCGGAGCCGCCGACGGTGGAGATGGTGTGGGTGCCGTGGCCCTGGCGGTCCTCGGCCGTGTCCGAGTCGGTGAAGTTCTTCGCCTCGGCGACCCGGCCCTTGAGGTCGGGGTGCTCCAGGTCGGTGCCGGTGTCGAGGACGGCGACCTTGGTGCCCGTACCGTCGAGTCCGGCGGCCCACGCGGCGGTCGCGTTCACCTGCTTGGTGGAACGCTCCAGGTTCGCCTGGACCTTGCCGTCCAGCCACAGCTTCTTCAGCGGGGCGGAGGCGGCGGACCGCGAGTGGGCGCCGGTGGCGGCCCCGGTGACGTCCGACCAGAAGTCGGCGGCCTTCTCCTTGTCGGCGGCGAGCGCGACACCGCCGATGGAGTCGAGGACGAGCGAGCGCTCGGCGCCGCGCGGCACGGGCGGGGCGCTGCGCGCCAGGCTCGCGGAGCCCTCGTAGACCGCGATGAGCGGGAGCTTCTTGGTGTGAGCGTCGTCGTAGCCCTGCCGGATCAGGCCGGTGACGTTGAAGAGTTCCTCGTCGACCTTGCCCGCGGCGAGCGCCTTGACCGCGCTCTCGGGGTAGACGTACAGGTCCTTGCCCGACTGGCGGGTCTGCACGAGCGGTTGCGAGCCGTCCGCGCGGGGCATCGCGGTGGCGGCGCTGCGCCCCGCCGCGTCGGTGGAGACCAGGACGCGGTCGCCGGTGACCAGTGTCACCGTGACGGGTGCGGTGGGCTGCTGCGCCGCCGCCCCGCTGCCCGTGAGGGGCCTCTTCGCTGTCCCGGACGCACCGTCGCTCGGCTGTGCCGTGGACGGGCCCACGGCGGTGACGGCCAGGACGGCCGCGATGGCCGCTCCCAGTGCCGTACGCGATATCGGACGCATCGCTCTCCCCAGGTGAATTCCGGCCAACTGGTGCATTGCACGGCGAAAGCGCCGCGTAAATGGCTTCTGGCCAGCGGATGTTGGTGCTGCGGTGGCGTCACCTTGGCAGAGAGGCGGGGGGTGCGGCGATGATGTCGGCGGCGGGTTCGCGCCGTGGCCGCTTCCCGCCAGGAACGATGTGAAGAGGGTGGGATGGACCGGATGCTGGGTGCGATAGGCCTCGACGAGGGGCAGGAGTCGGCGTACCGCGCGCTGGTCGCGCTGGGGGCGGCGGAGATACCCGACCTCGCGCACCGGCTGACGCTGCCGGTGCCGCAGACCGAACGGGCCCTGCGCCACCTGGAGCGCCAGGGGCTGGCGGCCCAGTCCTCCGCCCGGCCCGGCCGGTGGGTGGCGGCCCCGCCGGGGGTAGCTCTGGGCGCTCTGCTCACGCAGCAGCGGCACGAGCTGGAGCAGGCGGAGCTGGCGGCGGCGCTGCTCGCCGAGGAGTACCGGGCGGAGGCGTCAGAGCCGGCCGTGCACGATCTGGTGGAGGTGGTGACGGGCGCGAGCGCGGTGGCCCACCGCTTCCACCAGCTCCAGCTGGGCGCGGCGGAAGAGGTGTGCGCGCTGGTCGGCGGCCGCCCCCAGGTGGTGACGGGGACGGAGAACGAGGCGGAGGAGCGGGCCTCGGTACGGGGCGTCGCGTACCGGGTGGTCATCGAGCGGGAGGTACTGGCCCTGCCGAGCGGGATCCGGGAGGCGTCGACGGCGCTGGCGCGCGGCGAGCACATCCGGGTGACGGGCCAGGTGCCGACCAAACTGGTGATCGCGGACCGGACGCTGGCCATGGTGCCGCTGACGGCGCGCGGCGCGGAGCCGGCGGCGCTGGTGGTGCACGCGTCGGGGCTGCTGGAATCGCTGATGGGCCTCTTCGAGGCGGTCTGGCGGGAGTCGCTGCCGCTGCGGCTGGGCTCCTCCGGAGCCCCGGAGGAGGGGGACTGCGGCCCGGACATCACGGACCTCGAGATCCTTTCGCTCCTCCTGGCGGGGATGACGGACGCGAGCGTGGCGAAGCACCTGGAGCTGGGTCTGCGGACGGTGCAGCGGCGGGTCAAGGGCCTGATGGAGCTGTCCGGGGTCACGACCCGGCTCCAGTTGGGCTGGATCGCCTACGAACGGGGCTGGGTGGCCCGATAGCCCCAGGCCAGGCACGCTGAGCAGATGGATCTGCCTCAGCTGCCCCAGCTCCTCCTCGTGGGGATGGTGCTGCTGCTCGGGGTGGTCGGGGTACTGATCCCGGGCGCGCCGGGAACCCTGCTGGTCTGGGCCGGGCTGCTGTGGTGGGCGCTGCACGAGCGCTCGGCGGTGGCGTGGGGCCTGCTGGTGGGGGCGACGGCGCTGCTGCTGGTGGTGCAGGTGGTGAAGTGGCTGCTGCCCCCGCGCCGGCTCCGGGGCGTGGGCGTCACCCGCCGGATGGTGGTCTACGCGGGCACGGGGGCCGTACTGGGCTTCGTGCTGCTGCCGGTGGTCGGGACGGTGCCGGGCTTCGTGGGCGGGATCTACCTCTGCGAACGCCGCCGGCTGGGCACCCACGGCGAGGCGTGGGCGTCGGTCCGGGCGGTGATGCGGGCGGTGGGGACGAGCGTGCTGGTGGAGCTGTTCGCGTGCCTGCTGGCGGTGGGGGCGTGGGTGGGCACGCTGGTGGGGGCGTAGGCCGGCCGTCCGGCCGGGCCGTTCGGCGTAGGTCCACGGCCCGATGCGCCGGGCGGCGCGGGCTGGGATCGTCTGCCGCATGACGGACTTCGAGGGTTTCAGCGAACCGGAACTGGCATACCTGCGCTCGCAGCACCTGGGGCGGCTGGCGACGGTCGACGCGGCCGGGCAGCCGCAGGCGAACCCGGTGGGGTTCTTCCCGCAGGACGACGGGACGCTCCTGGTGGGCGGGCTGGCGATGGGCACGACGAAGAAGTGGCGCAACCTCGCCGGGAACCCCCGGCTGTCCCTGGTCGTGGACGACCTGGTGAGCACCCGCCCGTGGAAGGTCCGCGGCGTCGAGATCCGCGGCCACGCCACCCTGGAGAGCGGCCCCCACACCCTGGGCCCCCACTTCAGCCCGGAAGTGATCCGCATCCACCCGGCCCGGGTCCTCACCTGGGGCCTCGACACCTAAGGGCTGTCCCGTAATCCGTCTCTTTCCCCGCGCAGCGGTACACCCGCGGCCTCCCCGGGTGATTCCGAGGAGGCTGCGGGTTTCCGGATCCGGGCCGGGACCCGGCGGGAGGTCAGGCCCGGCCGGTGCGCTTGGCCGCGTAGTTCGCGCGGCCCTCCGCCGAGCGCAGACGCCAGTCCCGCCTGAGCTCCGAGCGGAGCCTGGCGTCCGTCTTGGCGACGATCCGCTGGTTCTCCCGCAGCAGCTTGCGGTAGCTCTCGAGCCGTCGCTCGGGCAGTTCGCCGCCGGCCACCGCCGCCGTCACCGCGCACCCAGGCTCGGCCTCGTGCACGCAGTCGTGGAAGCGGCACTTGCGGGCGTACTCCTCGATCTCCGAGAAGACCTGCCCGACGCCCGCCTCCGCGTCGAAGAGCCCGACGCCCCGCAGCCCGGGGGTGTCGATCAGCACGCCGCCGCCCGGCAGCGCCAGGAGGTTGCGCGTCGTGGTCGTGTGGCGGCCCTTGCCGTCGACGTCGCGCGTCTCCTGGACCTCCATCACGTCCTCGCCGAGCAGGGCGTTGGCCAGCGTGGACTTGCCCGCGCCGGAGATTCCGAGGAGCACGCTCGTACCGCCGCCGACCACCGCGGCGAGCACGTCCGTGCCCTCCCCGGTCATCGAGGACACGGTGAGGACCTGGACGCCGGGAGCCGTCGTCTCGACGTCCTGGACGAGGTGTCCGAGGGTGACCGGGTCCGGCACGAGGTCCGCCTTGGTCAGGACGACGAGGGGCTGCGCCCCTGATTCCCAGGCGAGCGCGAGGAACCGCTCGATGCGGCCGAGGTCCAGTTCCACGGCCAGCGACACCGCGATGATCGCGTGGTCGACGTTCGCGGCGAGGATCTGACCCTCGGACCGCTGTGAGGAGGTGGACCGTACGAAGGCGGTCCGGCGCGGCAGGTACGTCTTGACGTAGCGCGGATTGCCGTGCGCCTCCAGTACCGCCCAGTCGCCGGTGCAGATGACCCGGAGCGGGTCGTGCGGGGTGACGAAGGCGGTGTCGGCGCGGACGGTGCCGTCCGCCGTCATGACGTCGCACTGGCCGCGGTCGACCCGTACCACCCGGCCGGCCACGAGGCCCTGCTCGGCGTACGGGGTGAACTCTGCCGCCCAGGCGTCGTCCCAGCCGTAGGGGCTGAGGGCGTGCGAGAGCGAAGCCTGCGGGAAGGAAGAGAAAGACAAGGGAAACCCTTCACAGGGTGGCCCCGGCGGCGCGCTGCTCACAGAGCGCGAGAGGAGTGTGAGGTCAGCCGGAGACCACAGAAGTGACATTGATGGTCTTCTGAGTGCGGGCAGCGCCCTGCGCCATGACAGTCATCAATGAACTCACCTCCGGGTCGTACAAACGTACTGACGAGCGGTCCCACGCCGATCGGCGGGAACGTCCCCACCGTAACAAGCCCTCTCAGGAGCGCGCCAGTTCTTTTACGGGCCGCGTCGCCGAGCAGGGCGTCGCGGCCGCGGGACGTCGCTCACGGAGGCCTCCTCGTTCTCGCGGTTCTTCGCGTTTGACGCCGGATCAGGCTCGGGGCGCCGAATCGGGACTCGGACGCGGACTTACCGTCGGTCAGGGACGATCTGAGGAACCTGCCTCCAAGTCGGGCAAGGCACTAAGCTGTTCCTCATGGAGAACCTCGAAACCGCAGATTCTGAGACGATTTACGAGACGCGAACTACCTTCGTCGCGTCTCGTAATGAGTCGATTATCGAGACGCCTTCCGACACCAGGAGGCGGATTCTGCGGGTGGCCATGGAGCTGTTCGGAGTCCACGGCTTCCACGAGACCTCGGTGCGGGAGATCGCCGAACGGGTGGGCGTCTCCAAGCCGGCGGTGCTCTACCACTTCCCCGGCAAGGCCGACATCCTCGGCGCCCTGGTCGAACCGATGCTCCGCGATCTGGCGGCCGCCCTGGCCCGCGCCGCGACCTCCGCCCCGGCGGCGTCCGGGTCGGGTGGGTCGGGTGGGTCGGGTGGGTCAGGTGGGGCCAACGGGTCGGGCGTGTCCGACCGGGCGCGGTGGGCCGCGATCGAGGGGGTCCTCGACGTCTGGCTGAAGCACCGCCACCTGCTCCGGCTGAACCTCCAGGACATGGACCTGGCCACCCCCGGCCCGGCCTTCGCCCGCCTGCGCGACGCCATGCTCCGGGCGAACTCCCTTGTCGCGGGGGCGGATCCGGGGTTCGCGGAGCGGGTGCGGGCCGCCCAGGCCATCGCGATGCTCTCCGACCCGGTGGTGCTCTTCGCGGACGCCCCGGTCCCCGATCTGCGCGCGGCCGTACTGGACGGCGTACGACGGCTGCTGGACGGGGCCGCCGAGGCCGCGCCCGCGACCGGGCGGCCCGTGCCCGGAGGCCGGCGCGGGCGCCCCGCCGCGATGAGCCCGGCCATGGTCGAGGCCGCCCGCCGGATGCACGCCGCGGGCAGTGGGGCGACCGCGATCGCCGCCGCCCTCGGCGTCTCCCGGGCCACGGTCTACCGGCACCTGCCGCCGGAGGAGGACGCCGAGTGAGGGTGTCCGATTCGTTCAAGACCGGCGGCCCCGGGCGCCCTAGTGCTGCTCCGCGGAAGT